>CAVQIK010000001.1:0-256259 GCA_963712535.1 uncultured delta proteobacterium
TTCTCTTCAAAAGCCCACAAAAATGTGGGCTTTTTGCTTTTCATACCCGGGAAAACTTCTGGTTATGTCACTGACAGGCATTCTTCAATCGCTCTCACAGTTCGGCTACTTCATCACACAGCCGCTGCTCAAAATATAGTTTGCACTAGAGAAAAAGTATGCTAGTAGTGATAACACTTCAATCGTAAAAAAGAGAGTAAGGAGGAATTCATCATGGCAGATAAAAGCTTTGGTCGAATCGTCGAAGAGCGGCGTCATGAGTTGGGTCTCACGCAAGAAATGGTGGCAAAGAAGGTCAATGTCAAAGCCAACTATATCGGCTATCTCGAACGCGGCATGCGACATCCCAGCCAGAAGGTCGTCGAGAAACTCTCGACCGCTCTAAAGCTCGATCCCCAAGACCTCTACCTGCTCGCGAATCCTAAAGTGCGCAACTTGTTAGGTTCGACAAAGGCGGAGGCACCTCTGGGCTGCAACAGTTACTGAAAGACGCTGCTGCACAAAAACAAGCTGGCATTAGCAATGCCGAACGCATGGCGCTGGCGCAATTGGATCGTGCGGGCTCTGCTGCAAATGCCGCCAAGGCGGTGCAAGCGTTACGCAGTGCCCTCGGTGGAAAGTAAGAAGAGATCGGATAGACTCGCTCCTACTCTCTGTTCATCTGCCGGTTGGCTCTCCGACCGGCAGATTCTTATTTCGCTTTCCACCTCATTTTTCTATGCACGGTCACAAAACGCCGTAAACATTTCTACACTGATCGGTGCCTCAAGAGACGACGGCTGAGGTTGCCCCTCAGAGAGAGCAGCGCTTTGAGCAGGCAGTGAGGACGTCGGCGTTGCCTGTATACTGCTGCATCCACTACTCCCTACCCACCAAATCATCACAGCTACGGTGAAAAGCGATTTGAACGGTATAGTATCCATGCCTCCTACCCTACCCATTTTCTTGCCCTGCCTCAAGCTTCTATCGGCGTAGAGGTGCATATCAATTTTTCTGGCTAGAGAATCGATACCTAAGTGCATAGCTGCGGGCTTGCCTTTCGATCCCCTCGTGGTAGCGTGCAGACCATGGCTTATTGGCGCATTCTACTTATCGCTCTGACTGTGAGCATCTCTCTCTCTACCCAACTGTGGGCGTCCGACGAAGGCGAAGCAACGACTGGAGGTTCTCTCTCCCAGGCAGTTCTGGGAAAAGCTCAAAGCCCAACAACAGCGTGGAGGCGGACGCAGAGAACCGCGCCGCTCACGCTGAGCGTTAAGCGCTGAAACGGGCAAGGCGATGAAACGAAAGATTAGAATGGATGACTTAATAGATCGGAAGTCCGAACCGTTCGCTACCTTTCATGATGCAACATTGCAACAAATTACAATCGACTGCGATCAAAAGATGCTCTCGGCCGAATTTGAAATGTGCGTTGGAAATCCGGGTGCAGAAACTAATGAAGCACGTGAGCGAAATCGCCGAGGCATCCTTAGACTGACTGGACTTGTCCTATGGGCGGTCGAGGCTCCTGGAAACAATAATGTAAGCATGTGGGGTCCTCTGTGGTTAACCCATGATTGTTTGATGGAAGAAGCATCGACGGCCAAGGGTAAAGAGCTTTCGGCCGTTCTTGACTCGGATCTCTATGCTTGGTGCATGTTCTTCAGCGACACTAATTCATTTGGCTACTGTGTTGCACGGGAGGCCATATTTCAATGGCAGTAATGCGCTTAACCAGGGCGTGCAGCGGACGGGCTACGCCCGACGCTGACGAACGGGGCCGCGACTAGAACCGATGGCCCTTCGGGCCACGGCTCAGCCGTGGCCCCCTTAGCCAATAAAGAGAGGAATCGCATGAGGACCGGGATAGTGATCAGGAGTGAGATCGATGCCGATGTTGGTACCATTGCTGACGTCACAATCGCTGCATTCAGTACTCTGCCGATCAGTAATCACACGGAGCAGTTCATCATTGCCGCGCTCCGCGCCTCCAACGCCCTAACTGTTTCGCTCGTGGCTGAGATGGATGGGCGCGTAGTTGGACATATCGCATTTTCTCCAGTGGAGATGTCCGATGGCTCTCCGGGTTGGTACGGACTGGGGCCTGTATCGGTTCTGCCCGAATACCAGCGGCAGGGGATTGGCGGGGCGTTGATACAAGAGGGACTGTCACGGCTGAAAGGGCTTGGTGCCCGGGGATGCTGCCTTGTGGGGCATCCGGAGTACTACAAGCGTTTCGGGTTCCAGAACACTCGGGGACTTGTCCACGCGGGAGTTCCGGAAGACGTTTTCTTTGCCATGTCATTCGATGGACACATACCCCAGGGAATCGTTGAGTTCCACGAAGGATTCAAAGCGGCTGGCTAACAAAGGGGGGGCCCTAAGAGCAGAGCAAGGACGTTAGGCCGGGTGTCGGGGTGACCAACCACCGCCAAGTCATTGAGCTATCCACCCTGCGGGGGATGGTGAGGAGAACGATGACAAGCAGGATCAAACCAGGTTCGCCGCCTGTCGCGCCGCGATGTGGACGGGGTCCCAGGCGGTTGAGAAGGGCGGGGAATAACCCAGGTCCAGGTCAATGAGTTGTTCCACGGTGAAGCCGGCGTGAAGGGCCGTCGCCAGGATGTCGATCCGTTTTCCTGCCCCTTGCTTTCCCACGATCTGCCCGCCCAGGAGGCGTCCGCTCCCTTTTTCGGCCAGGATTTTGACCGTCATGCCGCCGGAACCCGGAAAATAGCGGGACCGGGTGGGAGCGTCGATCTTCGCGGTTATGTAGGTCAGGCCCGCATCCCGGGCTTCTCTTTCCTGCAGGCCCGTCCGGGCAACCTCCAGGTCGCACACCTTGACCATGGCCGTACCTACGACTCCCGGGAAAACGGACTTCCCCCCGGCGATGTTGATCCCGGCCACCCGGCCCTGTTTGTTGGCGACCGTTCCCAGGGCGATGAAGAAAGGTCGGCGGCTTACCAGATGAAATGTCTCGGCGCAGTTCCCCGCCGCCCAGATGCCGGGGGATTCGCTCTCCATCCTCTCGTTGACCTTGATGCCTCCTGTTTTTCCCACGTGGATCCCGGCTTCCCGGGCAACGGCGGTGTTCGGGCGCACCCCGAGGCCGAGGAGGACCAGGTCGGCGGGGAGTGTCCGCTGCTCCGTCACTACGGCACGAACGTTTCCCCCGTTCGCCTCGAAACCCTGGAGAGACTCGCCCAGGTGAAGCCGGACCCCGCTCTTCAACAGGGTGGGCGGGATCAGGGCGGCCATGTCGGGGTCGAGCGTATTCATTACCTGGGGGGCTTTTTCCACCAAAGCCACATCAATTCCCCGGAGGAGGAAATTCTCCGCCATTTCCAGGCCGATATAGCCCGCCCCCACGATTACGATCCGGGCGGGCTTCTTCTCATCGACAGCCCGGCGCACTTCGATCCCGCTTTGAAGAGTGTTCAGCTCGTAAATCCCGCGGGAATCGATGCCGGGAAGTTCGGGCCGAATCGGCACCGCGCCTGTGGCGATCAGAAGGCGGTCAAAAGGCTCCTTCCACCTCTTTCCATTCCGTAAATCCTCAACCTGGACCTGGCGGCTGGCAAGATCGATTTCGAAGACCCGGTGGAGAACCTTGGCGTCGATCCCTTGTTTTTCCTTGAAGGCCTCCGGGGTCCGGACCATGAGGACTCTGGCATCATCGACAACCTTGCCGATGTAATAGGGAACCCCTCAGGCCGAGTACGAAGTGTGAGGTCCCTCCTCGAACGCCAGCACTTCGAGGTCGAGTCTTTGACGGCGGGCCTGCGAGGCGGCGCTCATTCCTGCCGCGTTGCCGCCGATGACGATGAGTCGTTCTTTCGACATGAAAAGCTCCTTCCGAATGTCCTGAGTCGCAAGTTCGTTCAAATTTTCGCCCCGAACGTTTAGCCCCCTCACCCTGTCCCTCTTCCCCGAAACGGGGGAGAGGGACAGGGTGAGGGGGGGAATTTCGTTCAGTTTGTCGCCAAAAACCCAATCCCATTGGGCTTAGATGATAACCGATCTATTGAAACCGAATTAACAACTCAGGACACTAGCCGCTCTTAACGGGGCCAAACAGGCCCATTTCACTCCGCAGTACCGGGTTCCGCAAAAGCCGCCAAGGTCACTCTCCCGCCAAGATGATCTCTCAAATCCTCGGGGCGGATAACGGCCTGACATCCCCACTGCCCGGCGCTGATGGCGATCTCGGGCATTCCCTGAATGGTTTCTTCCATGGCCACCGGTAAAGGGCGGTGCGTGCCCACGGGGCTGACCCCTCCGATGAAGTAGCCGGTGATTTTCGGAACATCCTCCCGTTTGGCCATTTCCACGAATTTTTCGCCAACAGCCTTTGCCAGGAGCTTCAGGCTGACCTGTCGATCCCCCGGGCAGAGAGCCAGGTAGTATTTTTTGGAGGCCCCCTGCACCAGGAGGGTCTTGACGACCCGGGCCAGGGGAAATCCGGTCTCCCGCGCGACCTCCTCGGCGGACTTCTCCCTTGCCTCAAAAGTCATCACCCGGTAAGGTATGCCCTTCGCGGAGAGTTCTTTGAGGGCGCGGGTAAAGGGCTCATCCTTTTCTCTCGGCTGCTTCGCCATCGGCCAGCTCCATTCCCCCTGCAGTGCTAATTTAACTTTTTTCACTTTTCCAATTCAAGCAGAAACTTTGAAACCGATGGCGTAAGGGATTGCCGCAAGGGTTGTAGGGGCGGGGTGACCCCGCCCCTACGTTGTCGCGGCTGAAAATGCAGGCATCCGGGGTCTTATGGGTGTCGGTCCGGAGAGAACCTCTTTTCAGGATCATCGAGCGGGCGAAAGGGATCCCGAAACCCCAGGAGCTCCGATTGAAGCTCGATCCCTTTGTACTGAGCCAGTACCTTGAAGAGGGTCCCCATCCCTTTCGGGATGAGTAAATTTCTCATGGCCAGCTTGTTTTTCAGAAATACCGGGTCTGAGGGGCGCGACTTTTTTTCGAGGTCTTCCAGCTCTTGAAGCAGTCCCAGGGCGGCGAGAAACTTGTACTGTTCGGTGTAGCCTGCCTTTCGCAAGCCCAGGGATTCCCCCTTTTTCATGAGCGCGGTGAAGTTCACGTGGGCGGTGATGTCCTGCAGGCCGATCCGCTGGTAGGGATCGGGAGAAGTGGTGTGCCGGAAATAGCAGAGAAGGGTCCCCTCGCGGCGCTCGGGGTGGTAGATTTCGGCCGCTTCGTACCCGTAATCGATGGTCAGGACGAACCCCCGCTGCAGAGTCCGGCTCACCCCCTCCAGCCATTTCAGGGCGTTCAGGTTCACTTCGGCGCGCTGTCCCGCTTCCAGGGGAGTTCCGTATAGGCTGAAATATTCCTCGATGAGCGGGCTGGAAGGGGGGCCGGGGACCTCCTGGAACCGGCCGTCCTGGTAGGCCACATAGATTTCCGTCAGCGACCCATCCTCCTGCCGGACCAGATGCACGGGAAAGGCGTCGATCAGCTCGTTGCTGAGGAGACACCCGGAGAACGGCCGTTTTTCTTTCAAGAGGGTGTCGGGGCGGACCCATTCGATTTTCCCTTCGGCCTCAAAGGAAGAAAGGAGGGACCTCTGTTTCTCCGTGAGCGCCGGGCTGATCTCAGCCAGCAGGTACACGAGCGGCCGGTAAAACTCCGGCCAGGTATCGCGGGAGGCGCGCAGAATGTCGGCGCAAAGCAGGCCTTTGCCGGCTCCCATCTCGACGATGGTGAAAGGGGAAGGAGATCCGAGGATCTCCCACATCTGCCGAAGCTGGCGAGAGATCAGTTTGCCGAATATGGGGTGAACATGGGGACTGGTGTAGTAATCGCCTTCGGGTCCGATCCTCTCGGCGGAAGAGGAGTAATACCCGTGACGGGGATGATAGAGGGAGAGGTCCATGAACTCCGAGAAAGGGATCATTCCTCGCGATCCCAAGCGGGCCCGAATGATTTCCAGCAATTCTCTTTTCTCTGTCCCGTCCATGTGTGCTATTATAACGCAGTTTTGTTCCGAAGAGCTTCACTCGGCCGGGTTCCGGCGTCTGAATTCCCTCTCCTGAATTCCAATTGGGGGCTCGATGAGAAGAAAAGAGTTTGAAGTAAGAGACCGGGAAAAGATCGACGAGGTCCTGAAGAGCGGCCGAGATCGGATACCTTTCCTTCAACGGACCCGACGGCTGGCCAAGGATCACGCCGGTGAATTTTTTCTATGACGGAAGGATCTTCTGGCATGGGGCGGTCGCCGGAGAGCGCTTCGAATGTTTGAAGCACGACCCCCGGGCCACCTTTGTCGCCGTCTCCGCGCAGCTTTATCTCCCCTCTCATTTCCTTTCGGAAGAGAATGCCACCTCGGCCACGGCGGCCTTCAAATCCGTCCAGGTCCGGGGCCGGTGCAAGTTCATCGAGGATCTGGAAGAGAAGTGCCTGGCTATAAACCGGCTCATGGAGAAGTACCAGCCCGAGGGCAGGTTCAAGAAAGTATCCCCGGGGGATGCCATGTACGCGAAAGTCCTCCGCGCGACCGGCGTTTACGCTTTGACCGTGGACCAAGTTTCGGGGAAATTCAAATTCGCCCAGAATAAATCCAAAGAAGACCGGCAGAAGATCATCTCCAGGCTAACCGAGAAGGGGAGCCCGGCCGATCTATTCATCGCCGGAGAAGTTCGGAAAACCCTGCAGTAAAACCTTCCCGGGGTCCGTTCCGCCCACCCGTCTCCCGCAGGATATACGCCTCCCGGGAGAGGTCTGTCTCCCCTCCCGAAAGCCCTTGTTTTGCGCGATCCAGGCCGAAATTTGTATGTTTTCGCTTTTGAGAGTAAAATAGAAGTATCCTCCAAGAGCCAATCGCCAAGCAAGGAGGCCGGAATGCCCTCGGACGAACAAAAAAACCCGGACGATCTGAAAAATAGAATCAAGGATTGGCTTAGGCCCGTGGACCCCCAGAAGAAGAAGGATTCTTCTTTGCCCCCGAAGACGAACTTCAGCATCTGGTATTTTCTCATCGTTTTCCTTATCTTCTCGCTGATTCAGACCTATTTTATGGCCCCGAAACTGGAGACCATACCCTACAGCCAGTTCAAAAAGCTTCTAAGCGAAGGGGAGGTCAAGAACCTGGTGATCGGCGCGGAGAAGATTACCGGCACGATCAAGGAAAAGGGAGACGGGAAACCGGAGCAGAAAGCGGAGCAGAAGGGGGATAAGAAAGGGGAAGGCGGCGCGGGACAGGAATTCGTGACGATTCGGGTGGAAGACCCGGGGCTGATCAAGGAGCTGGATGAAAAGAACATCAGCTACCGCGGATACTATGAAAGCAAATTCCTGAGTGGCATCCTCGCCTGGGTGATCCCCATCGGCATCTTTTTCCTCATCTGGCGGTTCGCCATGAGGAGGATGGGGCCGGGCTATGGAGTGATGTCTTTCAGCAAGAGCAAGGCCAAGCTTTTTGCCCAGGACGGGGCCAAGGTGACTTTTGCCGACGTAGCCGGGATCGACGAGGCCAAGGAGGAGCTCGAGGAGGTGGTGGAGTTCCTGAAGAACCCGGGCAAGTTTCAGAAACTCGGGGGCAGAATCCCCAAGGGAGTTCTCCTGGTGGGACCGCCAGGCACCGGGAAGACCCTGCTGGCCAGGGCCGTCGCCGGGGAGGCCGGCGTGCCTTTCTTCAGCATCAGCGGCTCCGAATTTGTGGAGATGTTTGTCGGGGTCGGCGCGGCCCGGGTGAGGGACCTCTTCTCCCAGGCCACCAGCAGCGCCCCCTGCATCATCTTCATCGATGAGCTGGACGCCCTGGGCAAGGCCCGGGGGATCAACGTCATGGGCGGCCACGACGAGCGGGAGCAGACCTTGAACCAGCTCCTCGTCGAGATGGACGGGTTCGAATCCAACAAGGGAGTCATCATCATGGCCGCAACGAACCGCCCGGAGATCCTCGACGCGGCCCTGCTGCGCCCCGGGCGTTTCGACCGGCAGGTCCTGATCGACCGCCCGGACATCAACGGGCGGGAGGCGATCCTGAAGATTCATTCCAAGCACGTGACCCTCGGCCCGGAGGTGGACCTCCACAAGATCGCCGCCCGGACCCCCGGGTTCGTGGGGGCGGACCTGGCCAACCTGGTGAATGAAGCGGCGCTTCTCGCGGCCCGGAAGGATAAGGAGGCGGTCGGATTGGAAGAATTCGACGAGGCCATCGACCGGGTGACCGCGGGCCTGGAGAAGAAAAAGCGGGTGATGAACCCGAAGGAAAGAGAGATCGTCGCCTACCACGAATCCGGGCATGCGATCGTGGCGGAATGCGTCCAAAATACCGACCCGGTGCACAAGATCACCATCATCCCCCGGGGGATCGCGGCGCTCGGCTACACCCAGCAGCAGCCTACCGAGGACCGCTACCTGATGACCCGGTCGGAGTTGCTGGATCGAATGGCTGTCCTCCTGGGAGGACGAGTGGCCGAGGAACTGGTCTTCGGAGAGATTTCGACCGGGGCGCAAAACGACTTGCAGCGGGCCACCGAAATCGCCCGGGCCATGGTAACGGAATACGGCATGAACGAACGAATGGGCCTGGTGACCTACGAAAAAGAACGCCGCCCCCTTTACCTGCCGGAGAACCTCCCCGGGAGCAAGGCTTACAGCGAAGAGAAAGCGGCGGAGATCGATGAAGAGGTGTCCAAGAGCATCGATGCAACCCACCAGCGGGTGCGAAACATCCTGACGGGCAGGCGCGAAGTCCTGACCACGATCGCCAAGCTCCTTCTGGAAAAAGAAGTCGTCCAGGGGGAAGAGCTGAGAGCCCTTCTTGGCCCTTGCAAGCCCGATCCTTTAGCCCCCCCGATGCACACCCCCGGAAGAATCCTGGCGCCGGACCAGACGCCTGCCTAGCCCGCATGCCCAGACAGGCAAAGTTCTCCGGGTTTTCCCAGAGTAGTGTAGGGGAAGGGGACGCGCGGGCAGATAGACTCAGGGGATAAGCCTCGGGTAAGCCGCCGAATCCTTCACGGCACAACTTCCGCGTTCAGAACGCAGTTCCAACGTCCTCATCCTTTCTCAGTTTCCGGAAAATTTAGCGATTCTTCATCCGGGGTACAGGTCTTCTTCCGGATAGGGGAAGAGGGAAGAAACATGGATCTCATCCAAAGCTGGGGACTCTGCGCATAGTCAGTTGACTTCCAGCGCCTCAACCCGGAATTCCCGGCCGGAGATCAGCTCCGTGTCCTTGCTTCCGCAGGAAGGGCACTGGCTGCTCCAGGTTTTCCTGTCCAGGGGGAACTTGAAGGAGCAGGAGCGGCACTGGAGCTGTGCGGGGGTCCGGGTTATGTGGAGCCTCGCTCCCTCTGCCAGGGTCCCCTTACTTACGAAATCAAAGTACCGCTGGAGCCATTCATCGTCAAAATCGGTGATCTCCCCGATCTGCAGATGGATCTCGAGAATCTGATTGGCCTGATTTCGGCGAGCGTAGTCAAGGGCGATCTCGAGGATGTTTTGCGTTACGGAAAGCTCGTGCATAAATTCCAGTTCCTATTCTTCCGCAGGCCCCCTCTCCGGTGGTTTCCCGGCGGCCCTCACGCTTGGGATGCGTGATCATTAAAACAAGAAAGCCATTCATTATCAAGGAAGAAAAAGATTTAGAAGGACGGCAGGCAAGCCGGTTCAGGAAGTGGCATCCATGCCGAAAAGGTATTATAATAATTTGGCAGTCTAGGAGAACGGAGGCTTTGCCACAACAATGGGAAAAGATATCGACATCAAAGAGATCCAGCAGGATCTCAGCGAATATTTGATGAAAAAATACGGGCGGAAAGTCCAGTTTGCCGGCCTCACCCCGGTCCCTGAGCCCTCGGGAGAAAAGACGGACGAGACCGAGAAAGAGAAACCCTCCGACCTTTCGGCCATTCATTTTGACATGAAGCCCGAGGAACTCAAGGCTTACCTGGACGAGTACATGGTAAAACAGGATGAGGCCAAGGAAGTCCTCGCCACCAAGATCTGCACCCATTTTAACCGGATCAAAATGTTCGAGCTCAGCCGCAAGCACAAGCGGATGGAGAGCGTGGGCGAGATCAAGAACAACATCATCATGATCGGCCCGACCGGGGTGGGGAAAACCTTCCTGGTGAAGCTGATTGCCCGGAAGATCGGGGTGCCTTTCGTCAAGGGCGACGCCACGAAGTTCAGCGAGACCGGGTACGTGGGCGGGGACGTGGAGGACCTGGTTCGAGACCTGG
This sequence comes from uncultured delta proteobacterium, assembly GCA_963712535.1. GTDB lineage: Bacteria > Desulfobacterota > SM23-61 > SM23-61 > SM23-61 > CAVQIK01. The sequence goes on from CAVQIK010000001.1 coordinate 10,188, forward strand.
TTTACGAGGCCAAGGGGAACATCGAGCTTGCCCAGTACGGGATCATTTACCTGGACGAGGTGGATAAGATCGCCTCCGCGCCCAACCTGATCGGCCCGGATGTCTCCCGCTCGGGCGTCCAGCGGGCCCTTCTCAAGCCCATGGAAGAGACCGAGGTGGAATTGAAAGTGCCCCACGACCCGGTAGCTCAGATGGAAGCGATCATGGAATTCCAGAAAACGGGGAAGCGGGAAAAGAAGAAGATCAGCACCAAGCACATCCTCTTCATCATGAGCGGGGCGTTCAACGGCCTGGAAGAGATCGTAAAGAAGAGAATCAACCGCCAGGGCATGGGATTCGGGGCGGAGATTAAATCCAAAGATGAAAAGACCGAGTACCTCAAGCAGGTGAAATCGGAGGATTTGATCCAGTACGGGTTCGAGTCGGAGTTCATCGGGAGGCTCCCCGTGGTGACCGTCTTCGAACACCTCGAGGTGGAGGACCTCTACAAGATTCTCCGCAATCCCAAGGGCCCGATCGTCATCGGAAAGAAGCGCGACTTCAAAGCCTACGGAATCGACCTGCAATTCGAGGATGAAGCGCTGAGGCGCATCGCCGCAAACGCCTGGGAGGAGAGAACGGGGGCCAGGGGCCTGGTGAGCGCCGTGGAGCGGGTCCTGCTGAAGTTCGAACACACCCTTCCTTCGGTCGATCATCTTCGCCATCTTGTGGTAACTCCCGCCATGACCGAGGACCCCGCGCGGGAGCTGAAAAGGATTTTGGAAAAACCCGGCGATCCCGAACGGGAAAAGGCTTTTCAACGCCTGCTGGCGGAGGAAGAAGAGCAGATGGAAGCCGTCCTGCGCCAGAAGTCGGCGGAACTGCAGGCCGAGTACGGCATCCGCTTTTCCGCCGAACGGATCAGGCTCCTCACCCGGCGGAGCGCCGAGAGGAAGAGCGACATCGACGTGTCGGTGGAGGAAATCAAGGCGATCTACCGGGCGGCGTCGGATTTTGCCCGGAAATTTTCGAACCGGAACGATGCGGAAATCTCGTTCTCCGAAGGAGCCATCGACCGCCTGGTCGAGAGGACCTGGGCAACGGGTCAGGACGCTTCCGAATACCTCAATCAGGCTTTCCAGAATTACGAACACGGCCTGAAGCTCATCAAGGAGAAGACCGGCAGAAAAAAGTTCCCCATCTCGGCCGAGGCGATGGAGAAGCCGGATCAATGTTTGAACCAGTGGATTCAGGAGTGTTACCGGTGAAGCGATAAATCGCTTACCATTCGCTTTTAGCCGGTAGCTGTTAGCCAAAGCAGCCCATGAGTTGTGAGGGATAGATGCTTTGTTTACTACCAGCGAGGAACTGGCAAAAAACTTCTAAATCGTCTATGTTAAGCGATCAGCCAACCGCTAAAAGCCAAAAGTAACGCGTCAGCGTTCCACGAGAGGATTATGGCAAAAAAAGACTACTACGAAGTTCTGGGCGTCAAAAAAACGGCCACGGAAGATGAGATCAAAAAAGCCTACCGCAAGCTGGCCATGAAACACCATCCCGATCGGAACCCCACGAACAAGCTGGAAGCGGAAGAGCGCTTCAAGGAGATCAACGAGGCGTACGCCGTGCTGAGCGACAAAGAAAAACGCCAGCAGTACGACCAGTTCGGCCCATCCGGCTTCAGCCAGCGGTACTCCCAGGAGGATATATTCCGGGGCTTTGACATCAACGACGTTCTGGGGAGCATCTTTGGGCGGGGCGCACGGGGGGGCAGGGTGCGCTTCGGGGGAGGTTTTGAGGATCTTTTCGGCGCGAGAAGAGCGCCCGGACAGGATTACGGGGGTTACGGCGACATTTTTTCCGGCCAGGGTTACCCGGCCGAAGGACCCTTCCCCCAGAAAGGGCAGGACCTGGAATCCGAGCTGAACCTTTCTTTTGAAGAGGCGGCGACCGGGACGGAGAGGAAGATAACCCTCTCGAAAAACGGAAAGCGTGAAGACGTGACCGTGAAGGTTCCCCCAGGAATCGCCAGCGGAAAGAAATTGCGGCTGGCGGGAAAGGGGGCTCCCGGCCCGGGTGGGATGCCCGCGGGGGACCTGTACCTGAAAGTGAACGTCGCCGAGCACCCGTATTTCAAGAGGGAGGGCAACGACATCATCGTTGAAAAGGAGATCAAGATCTCGGATGCCGCTCTGGGCGGCACCATTGAAGTGCCTACCCTGGAAGGCCCCAAGCGCATTAAAATTCCTCCGGGGACCCAGAGCAACAGCCGGATCCGGATGAAGGGGTACGGCTTGCCCCGCCTCCAGGGGGGCGGCAAGGGGGATGAGTATGTCCGCGTCTTGATCCGGTATCCCAAGAATTTGAACGAGCGGCAGAAGAAGCTTTTGGAGCAATTGAAGGGGGAAGGATTGTGACCTTGCCTCTCAGTGCCCTACTACAACATCTCGGACTCTAGCCCCGCCATTTTTTTATAGACATTTCCGGCGACGTTTTTCTACAATTCCAGCCGGAGATTACCCCGGCCTTCATAAACGGATTCCATTATCCAGTGGAGTCCCGGCGCTAAGGCACATCCAGGCTTATGAGCCGTCTTCGCTTTTCCGGTTCCGGGACGCCCCCGAGCACGGGCGAAGGGACTCCCATTCACGAAAGGAGGAGGCATGCAATATGAACTTGCGGAAGAACAGGTCTTGTTGCGCGACATGGCGAGGAAACTCGCGAAAGAGAAGGTCGAGCCGGGGGCCGCGGCCCGGGATCAAAAAGGCGAATTCAGCTGGGACATGGTGAACCTGCTCCGCGAGAATGGCCTCCTCGGGGTGGATTTCCCCGAAGAGTATGGAGGAAGCGGTGCGGGCCTCCTCTCGCTCGTTATCGTTTGCGAAGAGCTTTCCAAGATCGAAGCATCCACGGGAATGCTTCCGGTAGCTCAAGAGCTGGGCACCCTGCCCATACTGCTGGCCGCCAGTCCCGAGCAGAAAAAGAAATTCCTGCCCCCGCTCTCCGCCGGCGAAAAGCTGTCCGCTTTTGCCCTGACCGAGGCCAGCGGGGGTTCAGACGTGGCGGCCTTTCGCTGCCGGGCGACGCGGAAGGGGGATGATTACGTCCTGAACGGTACCAAGACCTTCATCACCAACGGCGGCGTCGCCGACACGGTCACCGTTTATACGCTGACCGACCCGGCCAAAGGGGGCCACAAAGGCTCCAGTGTGTTCGTGGTCGAGAAGGGGACGAAGGGCTTCTCCGTGGGAAAACATGAGGACAAGATGGGCATCCGCTCTTCGGATACCGTCGAACTCATTTTCGAGGATTGCCCGGTTCCGGCGGAAAACCTCCTGGGAGGAGAAGGTCTCGGGTTTGCCATCATGATGAAGACGCTGGATTTCAGCCGCCCGGCGGTGGGGGCTCAGGCCCTGGGCATTGCCGCAGGGGCTTTTGAGTACGCCCTGGGCTATGCCCGGGAGCGGGTGGCGTTCGGGCGCCCCATCGTCGCCCACCAGGGGGTCTCCTTCAAACTGGCGGACATGGCCATGAACGTGGAGGCGGCCCGCCAGCTCCTTTACAAGACGGCGGCGGTGCTCCAGGAGCTGCCGAAGGATATGTCCCGGATCTCGCCCGAAACGATCCGACTATCCTCCATGTCCAAATGCTTCTGCTCGGATGTGGCCATGCGGGTTACCGTCGAAGCGGTACAGGTCCTGGGCGGGTACGGGTATGTGAAGGAATACCCCGTGGAACGTTACATGCGCGACGCCAAGATCACCCAGATATACGAGGGGACGAACGAGATCCAGCGGGTGGTGATCGCGTCTACTTTTTAGCGCAACTGCCCCCTCGGCCTCCGAAGCGGTAAAAGAATTCAGGAAGGGGGGAATTGGAGCCCGTTACCATGTCCAGAGGACGGCAAAAATTTGCCGGCCAAAAGAGGCACTGATTCCTTTTTTGCCCGCGGTGTACTGAACTTTTGAAACATCAAATGGAAATCATATTCCACTTACCAGGGTTAGCCCGGATTTGCCGGCGTTCCTTCACGGAAGCCAGGCGAACCATCGGACATAAGAAACGCCCGCCGATTTTTGGCCGGCAAATTTTTACCGCCCCCCGGACAACAACACAGGCGGGGGAAAAGACATAATAAGGGAAAAACAAAAAAGGTTCCCTCCACCTCGAGAGACTGTGTCGTAATTCCGTTCATGGTTCGACAGGCTCACCACGAACGGAACAACGCACATCAAAATCAATCAGTTAGCCGTTCGCCCTGAGCCTGTCGAAGGGCAACCTGCGAATTACGACACAGTCTCCGACGGGGAAGGGCGAGGGTGGGGGAGAAAATGGAATTTCTTAAACCCCCCGGCTGGAGCGAGAATCCAGGTACTGAATAGGGTACCAAACCGAAGGGGCGATGACGCTACTTCTTCCCCAGGTAATACCAGTAAAAAGCGGCGATGACCAGGGCATGAGTGATTTTTTTTTCGGAGATCAGGCGGGGGATCTCCGCCACCGGCAAGAGCTGGACCTCGATATCTTCTGTTGAGTCCTGCCGGGGCGGGGCCTGGGATATGACGTTATTAATCTGATAAGTGTAGCAGCGGTTGGTCTGTATGGCCGGATTGGGGTCCACGACTCCCAGGAGGACCGGATCATCTCCTGCGAAACCGGTCTCCTCCAGGAGTTCCCGGGCCGCGGCGCCCGCCGGTTCATCCCCCTCCTCGAGCATCCCTCCGGGGATCTCCAGAGAAAAGTCTTTCGTACCCATGCGGTATTGCTTCACCAGGACGATCTTCCCGTCGGTGGTGAGGGGAATTATGTTCACCCAGTCAGAGGAGTCGAGTAAAAAAAAATCGTGTTCCTTGCCCGTTCGGGGCGAGCGGTAGGCCTCTTTCTTCAGGGTGAAGACCCGGCAGGCGTAGAGGATTTTAGAATTCAGGAAGGTCCAGGGGCCAAGCATAAAATTGAGTGATGAGGAATGAGGACTAAGAAAAGCGGCACTCAGTCCTCAGCGCTCACACGTCACTTCTTCTTGTAAACCTCCCTCGCGGCGGTGGGGCCCCTCCCCTGCGGAACCTCGAACCCTTGTTCGCGAAGGGTCTGCTCCAGGGCGGTCAGAAAATAGAGCACGTTTGCCTCGCTCGAAGAATATCCCATCAGGCCGACCCGCCAGATCTTGCCCTTCAATACTCCCAGGCCGCCGCCGATCTCGAGGTTGTATTCTTCCAGGAGAGCCTTGCGGACTTTCGGGTCGTCGATTCCGTCGGGAATTCTCACCGTGTTCAGGGACCAGAGGCGATGGGGCTCGTCCACCAGCATCTTGAGGCCCATAGCTTCGATGCCCCGAACGAGGGCGAGATGGTTCCGCCGGTGCCGCTCGTACCTTTTTTCCAGGCCCTCCTCATCGATAATGCGCAGGGATTCGAGCAGGGCGTAATTCATGCTCACCGGGGCGGTGTGATGATAGGTGCGTTCACTGCCCCAGTATTTGCCAACCAGGTTCATATCCAGATACCAGCTCTGAACTTTCCCCGTCCGCCCCTGGATTTTCTTCATGGCCCTGGAAGAGAAAGTGATGGGGGCGAGGCCAGGAGGGCAGCTGAGGCATTTCTGAGTGCCGCTGTAACAAACATCGATGCCCCATTCATCTACCTTGACCGGATGCCCTCCGAGAGACGTCACCGTGTCGACCAGAAACAGCGTCTCAGGATAGTTTTTCAGAATGCGGGTATATTCCTCAATGGGCTGAAGGACCCCGGTGGAGGTCTCCGCGTGAACGATGGCCAGGACCTTGGGCTTAAAAGAACGAAGCTCATTCTCCACGGCCGCCAGGTCGAACGTCTGTCCCCACTGGGCGGAAAGAGTCTTCACTTCAGCGCCGCAGCGCCCGGCCACGTCGGTCATTCGCTCCCCAAAAACGCCGTTGACGCAAACCAGGACCCGGTCTCCGGGTTCAACCACGTTCACAAAGGCCGCCTCCATCCCGGCGCTCCCGGTTCCGGAGATGGGGATGGTCTGCGGGTTGCGGGTCCCGAAAACCGCCCGCAGCAGCTCCTGAACCCGGTTCATGATCTGGATGAACTCCGGGTCAAGATGGCCCACGAGAGGCTTGGCCATGGCCAGAAGAACGCGAGGGTCCACGTTGCTTGGCCCCGGGCCCATGAGAATACGGGCGGACGGATGGAAGTCGCCGGTCATATTTACCTCCTGAAAAGAAGGGTGAATTGCAGGCGTTTCAGAATTATCACAGCCATACCCGGGAATCAAGAAAATTCAATTTCCGGATGTTTTGAAATTCGGATCATCCCCCATTTACGTGAAAGAAAATAAGGTGGCAAAGGTAACTTGTGCTGCTTCCAGGGGTCCGGAAGGAAAGGCAGATTCCGCCACAACCAAGAGGCACGTATTCCTTCTTGGTTCTGGCGGGGATGTTCTTGTATCCTCCGAATCATACCTTTCCTGTCCCCGCAGCGCCTTTCGGAAAGTTCGCTAGCCCTTTGACTGAAGCTTTATCCCCGCCAATGCTTGCGGCGGTATCTGCCTTTCCTTCCGGACCCTTGTGATGCTTTAAGCAAATATTCGATCCCGTAAATTGGAGATGATCCTGAAATTCTTAATAAAACGTTTGACAACTTATTTATTTTCACTAGAATAAGGGAAATTTTGCTTACTTCAAAAAAGAAGGGGGGGAGGAGAGGTGAACAAAGCGGATCTGGTTGCGGAGGTCGCCAAAGTGGTGGGCAGCAAGAGCTGTGCGGAGAGGGCGGTTAGTTGCATTTTGGAGACGACGAAGAAGGCGATGAAGAAAGGGCAATCTCTCACCCTGGTGGGCTTTGGAACGTTCAGCGTGAGCAAACGGAAAGCCCGCGTGGGCCGGAATCCCCAGACCGGCAAAGAGATCAAGATCCCGGCGAGGAAGGTCCCCAAATTTTCACCCGGTAAAGCCCTGAAGGATGCCGTGAAGTAATCAAAGTTCGGCGGGACAGGCGATCGCTTCGAAATTTCCTGTCCCGCTTTTTTTTGGGCATCCCTCTCGGTCCTTCCTTTGCTACAGTCCAACCCTCAGGCCTGCCTCCGTCAAATATCGCCGTTTCCCCCGCTTCCCTTTCTTAAGGCCGTGTTAAAATAAGGATCATCTCCTTGCGGCGCATTCGCTTTTGCTCCGGGCCTTCGGGCTGAATGATTCGTTATGGGATTTCTTCCTGGGTTCCCGCCTTCGCGGGAATGACTGCTTTTTTAATGCGACACAGTCTCTCAAAGTGGGAGAGGGAATTTAAGAAGAATGAAAAACGACGTGCGCGAAACCCTTAAATTCATCAATAACCCGGAGGCGGAAAGGACCGCTCCAGGGCCCCGCGAGATGCGGGAGACGGACAGCACCGAAGTGGAGCTCCTCGACGCCTATTCCCGGGCGGTGATCACCGTGGTGGAGGCGGTCGGGCCAGCGGTCGTCGGGATTTTGGTTGGCCGCGAACCGGCCGAAGACGCGTACCTGAAAACCGCGGCGGGATCGGGTATCCTCATCACCCCGGACGGCTACCTTCTCACCAATGACCACGTGGTCCACCAGGCGGAGAAGTTGACCGCCACGCTCCCCGATGGTGGGCGCCTTTCCGCCGCTCTCGTGGGAACCGACCCGGGGACCGACCTCGCATTGATCCGGGCCGAGGGGTCCAGCCTTCCCTACGCCACTTTGGGGGATTCCTCCCTGCTGCGGGTCGGTCAACTGGTGATCGCCATCGGGAACCCATTCGGGTTTCAGTCCACCGTGTCGACAGGCGTGGTGAGCGCCCTGGGACGAGCCCTGAGAAGCCGGGAGGGCAGGCTCATCGAGAATATCGTTCAGCATACCGCTCCTCTCAACCCGGGAAATTCGGGCGGGCCTCTCGTCGATTCCCGGGGGCGAGTCGTCGGGATCAATACGGCGATCATCGCCATGGCCCAGGGGATCGGATTTTCCATCCCTTCGAACACTGCGAAATGGGTCGTCTCCCAGATCCTTACCCACGGCCGGGTCCGCAGGTCCTTCCTGGGAATCGCCGGCAGGCAGCGGCAGTTGAATCGCCGGCTGGTCAGGTACTTTAAGCTGGCCGCGGATCAGGCGGTGGAAGTGATCTCGGTGGACCCGCGCGGGGCCGCCGGTAAGGCGGGGATGAGAGAGGGGGATTTTATCCTGGCGATGAATGGGCATGGCATCGGCAGCGTTGACGACCTCCATCATTTTCTTTCCGATTGGCCCATCGGCCGTCCGGTGACCGTCACCCTTCTTCGCGGGACCGAGGAAGTTCGTCTGGAGGTGGTCCCGGCTGAAGCGTACTCCCCCTAACCCGGGCCAGTCCCGGACGGCGGACCCGGAGCGATTCACGGAGATGGTATCTTCCCACCTGATTCAAAACGTCCTGCAGCAGTATGGGCTTTCTCCGAATGGGACCCATGGGTTGTCTCATTGGGCGAGGGTGCTCGAGAACGGCAGAGTGCTCGCCCCGCGAACGGGGGCTAAGATCCACGTCGTGGAGCTTTTCGCCATCTTTCACGATTCCAGGAGAGTCAACGAGGGGTCCGACGAAGCCCATGGGGACCGGGGGGCGGAATTGGCCGCCCGGCTCCGGGGAGCCGGGTTTCACCTCGAGGATCGGGACTTCGACCTTCTTCAGCAGGCTTGCCGCGAACACACGAGCGGATTCATTGTGGGGGATATCACTGTTCAGACCTGCTGGGATGCGGATCGTCTGGACTTGGGCCGCGTGGGGATCGCCCCCGACATCCGGTACCTCTGCACAGAGCCGGCCAAGGATTCAGCCATTATCGCCTGGGCGGAGAGGCGAAGCCGCGGGAGAATGATTCCCTCGCTGATCCGACAGGAATGGGCTCAATTCGTCGAGGAGGGTGAATGAACGGCAGGTATTCGTCAGGGTGCGCCCGACCTCCAAGGCCCTCACCCTCTCAACTCGCTGGGTTCAGAGATACTTCACGACCAGGTCGCCGACTTCCTGGGTGGTGTGGCCCATCTCTCCAGCGGCCAGGCTTTTCACATCTTTGGCCAGCACCTCCATGATCGCCTTTTCCACCCGGGCCGCGGCTTTCTTCTCCCCCAGGTGGTCCAGCATCATCTGGCAGGAGGCGATGGCCGCGAGGGGATTGATCATATTTTTCCCCGTGTACTTGGGGGCCGAGCCGCCCATGGGTTCAAACATGGAGACGCCGCCCGGGTCGGGGTTGATGTTTCCCCCAGCCGCGATCCCCAGGCCCCCCTGGATCATCGCCCCCAGGTCGGTGACGATGTCTCCGAAGAGATTATCGGTCACCACCACATCGAACCACTCGGGGTTCTTCACCAGCCACATGCAGAGGGCGTCCACGTGGGTGTAATCGGTCTTTACCTCCGGGTAATGCTTGGCCAGTTCCTGGAAAGTTCTCGCCCAAAGATCGGAAGCGTAAATAAGAACGTTGGTCTTTCCGGCCAGGGTCAGCTTGCGGTTCTTGTTCCGCTTCAGGCAGAACTCAAAAGCGTAGCGGAGGCAGCGCTCCACGCCTTTCCGGGTGTTGATGGATTCCTGGATGGCCACTTCGTCGGGCGTTCCCTTTTTCAGGAAGCCCCCCGCCCCCGTGTAAAGGCCTTCCGTGTTCTCCCGGATGATGACCAGGTCGATATGCTCCGGCCCTTTGTCCTTCAGGGGGGTATCCACACCCGGGTAGAGCTTCACCGGCCGGAGGTTGATGTACTGGTCGAGGGCAAAACGCAACCTGAGGATGATCCCGCCTTCCAGGATTCCAGGTTTCACCCCGGGGTGGCCGATTGCTCCCAGGAAGATGGCCCGCACTTTTCTGAGTTCCTCCAGCACGGAATCCGGCAGGATCTCGCCGGTCTTGAGGTAACGCTCGCCCCCCACATCATAGAAGGTGAATTCCAGTTTTAAGTTTTCTTTCTCCGCAACGGCCCGCAGGACTTTCAACCCTTCATTCACGACCTCGGGGCCCGTTCCGTCTCCGGGGATGACAGCGATGGGGTATGCCATGGGAAACTCCTCTAAAGATTGGGTATTGGGTGTTCGGTGTTGGGTGGTAGGGATTGGAGATGGGTGCTTGACTCACCCAATCCCCAACACCCAAAACCCAGCACCCATTCCTTATTCGTTCTTCATCTTGTACTGCTTGACGTAGTTCATCAGACCCCCCGCCTCGATCAGCTGCTGCATGAAAGGCGGGATGGGCTGCGCCTGAAATGTTTGGCCGGTGGTCAGATTCTGGATGCTTCCCTTTTCGGTGTCCACCGCCAGTTCATCGCCCTGATGAATCCCGTCCACGGCTTCGGCGCTCTCCAGAATGGGCAGTCCGATGTTGAAAGAATTGCGGTAAAAAATCCGCGCGAAGCTCTTGGCGATCACGCAAGACAGGCCGGCGTACTTGATGGCGATGGGAGCGTGCTCCCTCGAGGACCCGCAGCCAAAGTTTTCATCTGCAACGATCATATCCCCCGGCTGGATCTTTTCCAAGAACTTGGGGTCGATGTCTTCCAGGAGATGGGAAGCCAGCTCCTTGGGATCGCTGGTAAAAAGGTAACGGGCGGGAATGACGCCGTCCGTGTCGAAGTTGGCCCCGAATTTCCAGGCCTTGCCTTTATAGATCATATTTCCTCCAACATAAAAGCTATTGAGTTTCAGTGATGATTTAAATCCGCAATTCCGGTCTTGCTTCGAACTCCGAACTACACCACTCCGGACTCCTTCTCAGGCCACTCCCAGCTCTTCCGGGCTCCCGATCCTGCCCAGAACCGCCGAGGCGGCGGCGACCGCCGGGCCTGCCAGGTAAACTTCACTTTCCGGGTGGCCCATCCTGCCCACGAAGTTCCGGTTCGTGGTGGTCACCGCCCGCTCCCCTTTGGCCAGGATGCCCATGTATCCGCCCAGGCAGGGGCCGCACGTGGGCGTGCTGATCACCGCGTTGGCGTCGAGGAAAATTTCGAAGAGCCCCTCTTTCATGGCCTGCCGGTAGATTTCCTGGGTGGCCGGGATGATGATCAAGCGGACGAAGGGCGCCCGTTTTTTTCCTTTCAAGACCCGGGCGGCGGTGCGCAGGTCTTCCAAACGGCCGTTGGTGCACGACCCGATGACTGCCTGGTCGATGGGGACATTCCCCGCGGCGCTGATCGGCTTCACGTTTGACGGCAGGTGGGGGAAAGCCACCTGGGGTTCGATCCGGGTCACGTCGATGTCCAGGGCCTGGCTGTACCTGGCGTCGCCGTCGCTGTGGAAGAATTTGTAGGGGCGCTTGGCCCGGCTCTGCACGTAATCCTTGGTCACCTTGTCGGGGGCGATGATGCCGTTCTTCCCCCCGGCCTCGATGGCCATGTTGGACATGGTCAGCCGGCTGTCCATGGAAAGATTGGAAATGGCCTCCCCGGCAAACTCCATGGCTTTGTACCGGGCTCCGTCCACGCCGATCTGGCCGATGGTGTAGAGGATCAGGTCTTTGCCTTCCACCCAGGGGCGGCGCTTGCCGTGATAGGTGATCTTGAGGGTTTCGGGGACGCGGAACCAGGCCTCGCCCGTGATCATGGCCGCGGCGACATCCGTTGAGCCCACGCCCGTGGCAAAGGCCCCGAGGGCCCCGTAAGTCGTGGTGTGGCTGTCGGCCCCGATCGCCAGGTCGCCCGGCAGAACCAGCCCCTGCTCCGGGAGAAAGGCGTGCTCGATCCCCATTTCTCCCACTTCGAAGTAATTGGGCAGGTTGTATTCTTTGGCAAACTCCCGCACGACCTGGCACTGCTGGGCGGACTTGATGTCCTTGTTGGGGGCAAAATGGTCCGGGATCATGACGATTTTCGCCGGGTCGAAGAGCTTGGTCGCCCCCACGCGGCGCATCTCCTCGATGGCAATGGGGGCGGTGATGTCGTTGCTGAGCACGAGGTCCACCCGGGCGTTGATCAACTGGCCGGGTTCCACCTCCCGCAGGCCGGCGTGCTCGGCCAGGATTTTTTCACTGATGGTCATGGGTCGAATCATCGTGGGGCTCCTTTAATCGCTTCTGGTATTCCAGTTTGTTGAGTGCGTTGAGGTAGGCTTTGGCCGCCGAGATGATAATGTCGGTGTGGGCTCCCTGGCCGGTGGCGCGGATGCCTCCTTCTTCCAGGATGACCATCACCTCGCCCTGGGCGTCCGTCCCCCCGGTGATGGCGTTCACCGAGAACTTCACCAGGTGGCTGTTGGTCTTGGTGATCTTGGCGATGGTCTTGTAGGCGGCGTCCACGGGGCCGTCGCCGAAACCGGCCTCCTGCAGGAGCTTTCCTTCCACCTCGATTTGAACGGTGGCCGTGGGCACGGTGACGGAGCCGCTTACGACATTCAGGTTGATGAGTTTGAAGAAATCGGGGATCCGCAGGATCTCGTCGGCGATGATGGCCTCGATGTCTTCGTCGAAGACCTGCTTTTTCTTGTCGGCAACTTCCTTAAACCTCTGAAAGGCCTGGTTCAGGTGGACCTCGCTGAGCTCGTACCCCAAGGTGCGGATCCGGTCGCGAAAGGCGTGGCGGCCGGAGTGCTTTCCAAGGACCAGGGTGGACTGGGTAATGCCCACGGTCTCCGGACGCATGATTTCGTAGGTCGTCTTCTCCTTCAGGACCCCGTCCTGGTGGATGCCGGCCTCGTGGGCGAAGGCGTTGGCGCCGACGATGGCCTTGTTCGGCGGGACCTGCAGGCCGATGATGTTCGTGAGGAGCCGGCTCGACGGGTAGATCTGCTCGGTGTGAATTCCCACGTCCAGGGAGAAGAAGTCGCGCCGGGTCTTCAAAGCCATGACCACCTCTTCCATGGCGGCGTTGCCCGCCCGCTCGCCGATCCCGTTTACCGTGCACTCCACCTGGCGGGCGCCCTTTTCCACCGCGGTCAGGCTGTTGGCCACCGCCATTCCCAGGTCATTGTGGCAGTGTACCGAGATGACGGCCTTCTGGATATTTCTCACCTTTTCCCGGAGGTAGGTGATCAATTTCCCAAACTCGCTGGGAGTCGTGTACCCCACCGTATCGGGGATGTTGACCGTCGTGGCCCCGGCTTCGATCGCGCCCCCGATCACCCGGGCCAGGTACTCCCAGTCGGAGCGGGTGGCGTCCTCGGCGGAGAACTCTACGTCCGGGGTGTAGCGTTTGGCGTGGGCCACGGCGCGGCCGGCTTCCTCCAGGACCTCTTCCCGGCTCTTGCGGAGCTTGTACTTAAGATGAATGTCAGAGGTGGCGATAAAGACGTGGATCCGCGGCGCCCGGGCGTTCTTCAGGGCCTCCCAGGCGGTATCGATGTCAGAGGGAGTCGTCCGGGCGAGGCCGGCGATCTGGGGCCCCCGGATCTCCTGGGCGATCTTCTTTACCGATTCGAAATCGCCCGGGGAACTGCTGGGGAAACCGGCTTCGATCACGTCCACGTTCAGGCGCTCGAGCTGGCGGGCAAAGGCCAGCTTCTCCCCCATATTCATGCTGGCTCCCGGGGATTGCTCGCCGTCTCGCAGGGTGGTGTCAAAAATGAGGATCTTTTCCATTTTGCAAAACCCTTTCTTGAAAAGTTACCCTTGAATAATACTCACACGGATCACATTCTTGATTCCCGAGGAAAGCGGGAATCCAAAAAGAAATCCCGGATTCCGGGTCAAGCCCGGAATGACGGGGTGGAAAATTTTCGACAGTCTCGCCATTCCCGCTTCCTCAGACCGCCTTTTCCGGCAGGGCCGGCTTTGGCGCACGCCGGCGACGGATTGCCAGAGTGAGGATGGGGCCGGAGATCACGTACGCAAAGAAAAGGCCGAAGAGCGTGTACTCGGGTTCGTAGGCGATCACGATCATCAGCAGGATGGCGATCACCAGCCACCGGAAAGGCTTGCGGCGGAAGAGCTCGATATCCTTGAACCCGTAGTATTTCACCGTGCTGACCATGAGGAACGCCAGGAAATACGTGGTGATCAGGACGGTGATATGTTTGCTCACCCCGGTGTCGCCCATTTCGTAGAAAACGACGATGCCGGTGGCGATCAGACCCGCCGCCGCCGGGGTGGGAAGCCCGCTGAAATACCGGCTCTCCACCGTGTTCACCTGGATGTTGAAGCGGGCCAGACGGAGGGCCCCGCAGACCACAAAGAGAAAAGCGGCCAGCCAGCCGAGCCGGCCAAAGGGCTCCAGGGCCCAGGAGTAAACGAGAATTCCGGGAGCCAGGGAAAACGAGATCACATCGGCCAGCGAATCGTACTCCACGCCGAAGCGGCTGACCGTGTTGGTGAACCGGGCGATTTTCCCGTCCATCCCGTCAAGGAGGCCTGAGGCCAGGATGAGCACGCCGGCGGCGTAGAAATCCTCCTGGAGGGTGCGCAGGATGGCGAAGAAGCCGCAAAAAAGGCTCGCCGAGGTAAACAGGTTGGGAAGGATGTAGATCCCCTTCCGCATGCTGTCGATCTTCTTCCGGCGCTCTTTCTTTTCCCGTCTCATGGGAGGACTCCGATGATCGTTTTCCCGGCCGCGGTCTTCTGGCGAAGGCGAACCTGCACCGCCGCGTTCGCCGGGAGATACATGTCCAGCCGCGACCCGAATTGGATGAGGCCGAACCTCTCGCCTCTCTGCACCAGGTCTCCCTTTCTTACCCGGCAGACGATCCGGCGGGCGAGCACCCCGGCGACCTGCACCACAAGCAGCCGAACGCCCTCGGGGTTCTCGATGAGGAGCGCGTTCTGCTCGTTGGAAAACGAGGCCTGCTCCCGGTCGGCGCGGATGAACTTTCCATCGGTATGGGCGGCTTCAACAATCCGGCCGGTCATGGGGATCCGGTTTATGTGGGCGTCGAAGAGAGACATGAAGACGCTGACCTTTATTGCCGGCCCTTTTAGAAAATTGGGTTCGACACAGGAGGCGATTTGTACGACCTTTCCATCCGCGGCCGAGAGAACGGACTTGTCCCCGAGAGGGGAAACCCGCTCCGGGTCCCGGAAGAACAACAGGACGAAGAGGGTGAGAAGAGTAAAAAGACCCGCCGCAACCGCAAACCCCGTGATCCAGAAGACCAGGGAAACAACCGCAAGGGGGAGGATGTACCTGAACCCTTCCCGGGCGACGGGGAATCTATGGGTGTTTGGCCGGCTCAATCTTAAACCCCTTGCTTTCGGAGTCCTTCGTCTTTCGCTCCGGCGAATATCCGCTTTCCCCCGTCAAGGCGCAGGAGGTGGGTGATGCAGTCCAGGATCTCTTCCCGGCGGTCGGTGATGTAAAGAAGGCTGGTCTTCGTCCGCCCGATCCTCTCCAGGATTTTCAAGATCCTTCTCCGATTGGCCACGTCCAAACCATGGCAAGGTTCGTCGGCGATGAGCAAAAGGGGGCTTTTGACCATGGCCCTGGCCAGGAGGACCATCCTCCTTTGACCGAAGGATAACTGATGAAAAGGCTGCTTCGCAAGGTCCTTTACTTCGAGGAGATCCACCCACCGGTCCACGGCTTCCCTCTCCTCCCGGGAAGGGGCGCGGTAGAGGCCGATGGAATCCTGGAATCCGGAGGCGATCACCTCATAAGAATCCATTTTCTTCCGGTACTGGGCCTGCAGCTCGGCGGAAACAAACCCGATCCGTTTCTTGATCTCCCAGATGGTTTCCCCCGAGCCTTTTCTCTTGCCGAAAAGAAAAATCCGGTTGGCATAGGCCTGGAGATTCTCCCCCAGGATCAGCTTGACGATCGTGGACTTGCCGGCGCCGTTCGGGCCCAGGACGGCCCAGTTCTCCCCCCGCTTCATGGACCAGTTCAGCCGGTCGAGGACGACAACCTCCCCGTATTTCACGGTAGTGTCTTCCATTTCGACCAGGCCTTCTTCCGACTCCGGGAGGACCTCCTGGCACTCGCGGGGGAGCTCGATCTCCCGGTCCAGCTCCGGGGCATACGACACGGAATATGTCCCGTTGTTCTTCCCCAGGAGCAGTTCGCACCCGTAAAGCCGAGTCAGATTTTGGGAGGTCAGG
Source organism: uncultured delta proteobacterium (assembly GCA_963712535.1). Lineage (GTDB taxonomy): Bacteria > Desulfobacterota > SM23-61 > SM23-61 > SM23-61 > CAVQIK01. The sequence continues at coordinate 26,127 of CAVQIK010000001.1, forward strand.
ACCTCCTCTTTGGGCCCCTGGCGGAAGACCTGTCCGTCTTTCACCAGAAGAACATGGGTGACGGGGGAAACGATTTCCTCGAGCTGGTGGGCCACGAGGATCACCCGCAGAGGGCCGGCCATGAGCTGTTCGATAGAGCGGGCCAGGAGCTCCCGGCCCTTCTCATCTAATCCCTCAAATGGCTCGTCGAGGATGAGCAGCCGGGGCGATTTCATCAAGGCACGGGCGATGAGCACCTTCCGCAGCTCGCCGGTCGATAAAGAGCGAACCGACCGGGAAAGCAGGTTTCCTATCTCCAGCCGCCCGGCGATATCCGCCAGCTTCGTCTTGTCGGAGGGGAGTACCGAACGATCGTTTAAAATTCCCGAAAAGATCACCTCTCGGGCAGTCGTTCCTTCTCCGCTCTGGCAGGCAAAGGAAGAAAACTCCTCTTTCGCTTCCTCCTGCTCGAGAAGCTTCTGGTGCATCTCCAGGGACACATTGCCGATCGCTTCCCGCGGCAGCACGCCGGAATTTACCGAAGGAGCCCCCGGGAAAGCGAAACGGATGGAGCCGGTCCGGAGCGGGACCCCTCCCCAGAGCGCGCGGACCAGGGTGGTCTTCCCCGATCCGTTCGGCCCCAGGACGGCCCAGTGCTCGTCGGCATGGATTTCCCAGGAGGTGTCTTCCAGGATGAGCCGGTTGGGCAGACGGACCGTGATGCGGTCTAGGGTGATGAAAGGGTGGTTGGATGACATAAAAACGTTGCTGGTTGCTCGTTGCCGGTGCCGCTCATTGCGACAATGGGCTGTGTTTAAGAAGGTCGTCCCCCCGGCGAAAGCCGGGGTCCAGAATGCTTTTATTTTAACTGGATTCCGGCTTTCGCCGGAATGACGGAATGCCTGGCTGAAAGGGAAACGAGCAAAATCTAAGCTTCCTTCTTCCAGTTCTCCGGGCGCAGCTCCCGGACTTTTTCCCCGGCCTGCCACATCTCGGAGTTTCTCATCTCGGCCAGCTCCGCGTCGAGCTTCTCCCGGTAGTCGGGCCGGCTGTTCTTATCCAGGACGATTTTCGCCTCCGTGCCGTCGGCCACCCGCTGGTACAATTCCGAGAAGAGCGGGGCGACGGCGTCGCGGAATCTGCCTTTCCAGTCGAGGGCTCCCCGCTGGGCGGTCGTGCTGCAGTTCGCGTACAGCCAGTCCATGCCCTTTTCGGCGGCGAGCTTGATCAGGCTCTGGGTGAACTCCTCCACGGTCTCGTTGAAAGCCTCACTGGGGCTGTGCCCGTGCTTGCGAAGCTCGTTGTACTGCGCTTCCATGATTCCGGCGATGGCGCCCATGAGGACCCCTCGTTCCCCGGTGAGGTCGCTGAAGACTTCATTCTCGAAGGTGGTCGGGAAGAGGTAACCGGACCCCATGGCGATTCCCAGGGCCAGGGTTTTTTCCCGCGCCTTTCCGGTGTAATCCTGGTGAACGGCAAAGCTGCTGTTGATCCCGCTCCCCTCCAGGAAGTTTCTCCGCACGGAGAGTCCGGAACCCTTGGGGGCCACCAGCACCACGTCCACGTTCTTGGGAGGGATGACCTCGGTCAGCTCCCGGTAGGTGATGGAGAACCCGTGGGAGAAGAACAGGGTCTTCCCCTGAGTGAGGTGCGGCTTCAGCTTGGGCCAAAATTCTTTCTGCCCCGCGTCGGAGAGCAGGTATTCGATGACCGTCCCGCGGGCCGAAGCCTCTTCCAGGGGGAACAACGTTTCGCCCGGCACCCAGCCGTCTTTCACCGCCTTTTCCCAGGAGGCGGTCTTTCCCCGCTGGCCGACGATGACCCGGATCCCGTTATCCCGCATGTTCAGGCTCTGCCCGGGGCCCTGGACCCCGTACCCAAGGACCGCGACCACCTCGTTCTTGAGGACCTGCTGGGCCCTGGAGAGGGGGAACTCCTCCCGGGTCACCACATCTTCGACAACGCCGCCAAAATTGATCTTTGCCATTCCTTCCTCCTTATATGCCGGGGACGAATCCCCTGCAGGAATCCCGCGCTCCCCGCCTCTTTGCGAATAAGGCTTTCTCCGGCCGGAAAGCTGGTTCCCAAAAATGCGACGACAAGGTCAAATTTCTGATTTCTGCTCCCGGGGTTTCGGGGGAGAAGAGCCGTCTTTTCTGCCCCGGGGTATGGCTACTTTTCCGGTGCGGACGATCTCGATAATGCCGAAAGGGGCGAGGAGTTCGATCACCGCCTGGATTTTCTTCTCATCCCCGGTGATCTCCAGGGTGTAAGACTTGGGGGCGACGTCCACCACCCGGCCGCGAAAGATTTCCAAAATCCGGAGAACTTCCGCCCGGGAAGAGGTTTCGGCGTTGACCCGGATCAAGATCATCTCCCGTTCCACGAAGTCGGACCCGGTCAGGTCGTACACCTTGATCACGTTGACGAGCTTGTTCAGCTGCTTGATGATCTGTTCGACGATCTGCTCGTTCCCGCCGGTGACCAGGGTCATTCGGGAAATCGAGGGGTCCGTCGTCTCGGCGACGTTGAGACTCTCAATGTTGAACCCCCTTCCGCTGAAGAGACCGGAGATCCGGGACAGGACGCCGGGTTCATTATCGACCAGGACCGAAATGACGTGTCGCATGTCTTTCTCTACACCAGCAGCATTTCCGTGAGGGCTGCGCCCGCCGGGACCATGGGGTAAACGCACTCGTTCCGGTCGATGACGAAGTCCATCACCACCGGCCGGTGGACGGAAAGCGCTTCCCGGATGACGGCTTCGACTTCCTCGGACCGGGTGGCCCGCAGCCCGACGGCCCCGTACGCCTCGGCAAGCTTGACGAAATCCGGCGCCACTTCGAAGAGGGTCTGCGAGTAGCGCTGGCTGCAGAAGAGCTGCTGCCACTGGCGGACCATCCCCAGGCAGTGGTTGTTCAAAATGGCGATTTTCACCGGCAAGTCGTACTGCACGGCGGTGGCCAGCTCCTGGACGTTCATCTGGAAGCTGCCGTCCCCGGCGATGTCGATCACCGTTTTTTCCGGAAAGGCCACCTGGGCCCCGATGGCCGCGGGAAACCCGAATCCCATCGTCCCCAGGCCGCCCGAAGTGATCAGCGTCCGCGGCTTGTCGAACTTGAAAAATTGGGCCGTCCACATCTGGTTTTGGCCCACCTCGGTGGTGATGATCGCCTCGCTGCCCGTGATTTCGTTGATCTTCTGGATTACGAACTGGGGCTTCAGGCAAGAACCCGGCTTGGGTTCCGGAGAGGAGTTGTTCTTCCATTCGGCGATCTGGGACATCCAGTCGCCGTGCGCCTTCTCCCAATCCTGGGCGGGTCCTTCTTCGAGCGATTTCAGGAGGGGCTTGAGGACGTTCTTCGCATCTCCCACGATGGGAATATCGACCTGGACGTTCTTGGAGATGGACGTCGGGTCGATGTCGATGTGAATCTTCTTGGAGTAGGGGGAGAAGGATTCGATTTTGCCAGTGACCCGGTCGTCAAACCGGGCTCCCACGCCGATGAGAACATCGCAATGGGTCACGGCCATGTTGGCCTGAAACGTTCCGTGCATGCCCAGCATTCCGAGAAAAAGGGGATTGCTCCCCGGGAAAGCCCCCAGGCCCATGAGGGTGGTGGTCACGGGGATGGAGAGCTTCTGGGCCAAAAGGGTGAGTTCCCTGGAGGCGTTGGAGCTGATCACCCCGCCCCCGCAGTAGATCACCGGCTTTCGGGCTGAGGCAATGAGCTTGGCCGCCCTCTTGATCTGGCCTGGATGCCCCTGGTACGTGGGGTTGTAGCTCCGCATCTTGAATTTTGACGGGTAGACAAATTCGGTGCTGTCAGCCATCACATCTTTGGGAAGGTCCACGAGAACCGGGCCGGGCCTCCCCGTCCTCGCGAGGTGGAAAGCCTGCTTGATCGTCGTCGCCAGGTCTTTGACATCCTTGACGAGGTAGTTATGTTTCGTGCAGGGCCGGGTGATGCCGGTGATATCGGCTTCCTGGAAGGCGTCATTCCCGATGAGCATCGTGGGAACCTGTCCGGTGAAGACCACCAGGGGGATGGAGTCCATGTAAGCCGTGGCGAGGCCGGTCACCGCGTTGGTGGCCCCGGGGCCCGAAGTCACGATGCAGACGCCGACCTTGCCCGAAGAACGGGCGTAGCCGTCGGCCGCGTGCACCGCACCCTGCTCATGGCGGGCGAGGAAGTGGCGGATCTCCTCGGCGTATTTGGGCAGCGTATCGTACAGAGTCAGGACTGCCCCCCCGGGCAGCCCAAAGACCACATCCACGCCCTCCTGTTTCAGGGATTCGAATACAATCTCGGCCCCTGTTTTCTTCAAGCTTTCCCCTCCATGCTTCGGGGCCGGTATTTAGATAGGATCATCTCGATCCGATCGCGGCCGGCGAGTTTCAACTTTTGGAGTCTTTTCTTTTCCACTTCTTCTTCCGGGGTGAGGTACAACCGGAGATTGAATTTCTCCAGCTTGCGTTCGTAATCCCCGTGCTCGTCCCAGTAACGTTTCAACTCCGGGTCAGTGGAGACATACTTCTGGATCAATTCCAGATCGCTCTTCTCCATTCGCCTTGCCTCCCAGAAATATAAATTTCGAAGAGTTTTCATAATAGTATAAAGAACTTTTCGTGTCAATAATGTGGGCTATACGGGTTGCCCACCGGGTTCCGGCTCGCGAAATCTCTTTCGCCGAGAGGCGATTCCGCTTGCGGGGAAATGACAAAAAGGCTATTTTTAGGTCCGTTTAGACCTTTGCCGAAATCAAAGATACCTTAAAGGGGGCTTTATGAAGAGCGTAAAAAGAGAGAAAGAGATGGATTGGGCTCCTCACCCCTTCCTGCCCATCCAGATCAAAAGTTTTTTGAGCAAGAAGGACGACCAGGGGGATATCACAATCTTTTTGGTGAAACTGCCCCCGGGGAAAGACATTCCCGTTCATGTCCATGAAACGCAGGAAGATATTATTTTTATTCTTGCCGGCAAAGCCAGGATGTGGATCGAGGGGGAAGGGGATTTCAACATCGAGAAAGGAACTTTCATCCGGGTCCCGAAAAACACCCGGCACCGGATTTACGATGTGACCGAAGAGATCCTGAACTACGATGTGTTCACGCCGCCTCTGTTTTAAAGGCAGCGAGTCGCAACGCGTAAGTCGCGAGGTTAGGACGGGTTTATCCCTTTCCCTCTCGGGCTCTTGCGACTTACGTGCTAACACATCGTCAGCCCGCCGGAAACGCTCAGGGTCTGGCCGGTGATGAAGGAGGCCTCGTCCGAGGCCAGGAAAGCCACGGCGCCGGCGATGTCTTCGGGTTTCCCCAGCGTGCGGAACGGGACCGCTTTCACTATCGCGTCGATGATCTTGGCTCCGGCCTCCCCGGCGGTGATTTCCGCCAAAAGAGGGGTGTCCGTAGCCCCGGGGCAAACGCAGTTGACGTTGATCTGATACCTGGCCATCTCCCGGGCGAGGGTCTTGGTGAAGGCGATGATCCCTCCTTTGCAGGCGGAATAGACCGCCTCCCCCGTGCTTCCCACTCTTCCGGCATCCGAACTGATGGAGATAATTTTTCCGTACTTTCGTTCGATCATGGGGTCCAGCACGGCCCGGGCACAGGAGATCGGCCCTTTGAGGTTGATCGCGATCACTTTATCCCATAAATCAGAAGTGTTTTTTAAAAAGGGCTCGACCTTGTCCCAACCGGCATTATTGACCAGGATATCGATCTTGCCAAAGCGGGATAGCGTGGTCTGGACCATCTCCTGGACCTGATCCGGCCGGGTGATGTCGGTCGGGAGGGGAAGGCCTTTCGTTCCCAGTTCCTCCAGCATGGAAACGGTTTCCCTTCCGCCCGGGAGCTTGATATCCGCGACGGTCACGCGAGCGCCGACGGACCCGAATTTCAGCGCAATCGCCCTGCCGATCCCTCCGCCCGCCCCGGTTACAATGGCGACCTTGTCCGTCAAATCCATGTTCGCCTCCTGGGTAAAATTTTGGCGAGCAGCCAGCCTCTGTCGAACATGCCCTGGGAAATGGGTTTTTCTTCAGCTTCCATTTCAAGTCATGGTAGCATGTTTTATATTAGACCAAAACCTGAAAGGAAGAAAATTGGAAGACCGTTCCCTGGAAAGTTTGCGGGCTAAACTGGATGAGTTCTACGCCTGGCCTTCCCGGTACATGTTCAAGTTCATCGCGCCGACCGCGCGGGTGGACGAGCTTGAAGGATTATTCAAAGGAAGGACGTTCACCACGCGGTTTTCCAGGACCGGAAAGTACGTGAGCATCACCGCCGAATGGGAGGTAACCTCGAGCGAAGAGGTGATTTCCTATTACCGGGAAGCAAAGAAAATCCGCGGGGTCATCGCGCTTTAGCCGGCGGTTAGGGAGGAATGATTAGTTCCAAGCCGGGAAAATAGGTTCGGTAACGGGAGACATCTCGAGTCAACAGGCGAATTCCGGCTACGGAGGCGTGGGCGCCGATGAAAAAATCCGGGAGAGGGGAACGTTTCCGCCCTCCTTTTTTCCGATATGACAAAAAGCACTTTCCCGCAAGAAAAGCGGCTTCCCAGGGCAGCGGGTCCCGCCTGAAATAATCCGGGGATAAGACCTCTTCCAGATCCTCGACTTTTTCAAAACGGATAGAGACCTCGGCATAAATAATCGGATTGATCACCAAAATATTATTTTCGGCACAGGCGGAAAGTGTTTTTGCAGACCGGGAAAACCATTTCGTGTCCTCGGTAAGAATGTCAAGGATCACGTTACTATCTACCAGAATATCCATGATCTAACCCCGAGTCAGGGCCATAATTTCATCGGTGGTCATCTTCACCGTCCCCTTGCCCCGCAAACGGTGGATTAATTTTCGGCTTCTCCTGGATGGGGCCGCCTTCGCTTTTCGCAGGCAAACGGTATTCTCCTCAATCTCAAACTCAACTTCAGTATCGGGTAGCAGGCCCATTTTTTCTCTGATTTCCAATGGGATCGTGACCTGCCCCTTGGATGTGATCCTCATAGGAACCTCCTTCTTAGTATTACTGGTATTACTCTTACCTCATTGCGAATAAAAAGTCAACCCTAATCTGCCCATAATGGTCTTGAGCCGCCTTTACGGTAATGGTAAGTTTATGTGAGAAAAATCATCTGCCGGGAAACCTTTATTTTATGGCATGCATGCAGCCGGTACAAACAATGCTCGAGAGGGGATGACATGGGTTATTACGCGCTTTTTTACTATGTGGTCGATGACTACGTGGCCCGCAGGGCCGAGTTCCGGGAAGAGCATTTCCGGCTTGTCCGGGAGGCGCACCGCCGGGGCGAGCTCCTCCTAGGCGGGGCCTTCTCTGACCCGGTGGACAAGGCTCTCCTCGTATTCCGGGTGCCGGATCGAGCCGTGGTGGAAGACTTCATCCGAAAAGACCCTTATGTGACCAACGGCCTGGTAACACGATGGGAGGTCCGGTCCTGGAACGTGGTTATCGGGAACGAACCATCCAGCAGCGGGCGAGGAGGGGCAAATTGATCGCCCGCATCTGGTCGGCACAGAGCACGCCCGCCCAGGCCCCCGCCTACGCCGATCACCTGAGGAGCCGGGTCTTGCCGGAGCTGAAGAAGATGGACGGATATTCGGGGGCCATGCTCCTGGAGCGTCCGGACGCCGGGGGGGTCGAGATCATCGTCATCACCTTCTGGCAATCGGCCGAGTGCGTCAAAGCCTTTGCCGGGGAGGACCTGGAGAGAGCCGTGGTGGAAGATGAAGCCGTTCCCTTGCTGACCCGCTTCGACGGGCGGGTGCGGCATTACGACATCTCCGTAACCGATCATCCCCAGTCCGCCGGGAGCGCCCCGGAAACCCTGCCGGAAAAATGAAACCGGATGCCTCTGCAAAGGCCGCGGAGATCATGGTCGAATTCGCCCGCCTGACCGGACTCTCGCCCGCGGCTGAATTTCCCTGCCGTTATTTATGGACCGACGCTTTTGCCGTCTGCAATTTCCTTGAGCTTTATCGCCGGACGAGTGACGAAAAATACAAGGACCTTGCCTTGGGACTCGTGCGGCAGGTCCATAACCTGCTCGGGCGTCATCGTGAGGACGATCCGAGAACCGGCTGGATCAGCGGACTCGGCGAGGAAGAGGGGCAAAAACACCCTGCCGTGGGGGGCTTGAGGATCGGGAAAAAAATGATCGAGCGGAGGCCGGGGGCCCCCTTTAACGAACGCCTGGAGTGGGACCGGGACGGTCAGTACTATCATTACCTGACCAAATGGATGCACTCTTTAAGCCGGGTAAGCCGGGCCACGGGGGATTCGATCTATCTCACCTGGGCGAGGGAGCTTGCCAGGACGGCCCACGCGAAATTTACTTATCCCGCCTCGCCGGGAGGGCCCAAACGGATGTACTGGAAGATGAGCATAGACCTCTCCTACCCTCTCGTTCCCTCGATGGGCCAGCACGACCCTCTCGACGGGTTCATCACCTACAACGAACTCCAGGCCGGGCCGAAAATTACCGGAAGACCGGCAGGGCCGGACCTTCACCGGGAGATCTCCGAATTGGCCGCGATCTGTGAAGGAAAGAACTGGGAAACGGATGACCCCCTGGGGCTTGGGGGCGTTCTTTCCGAAGCCTACCGATTAGCCCAATTGATCGTTCACGGGCACCTCAAAGAAACCGATTTGCTCGAACATTTGCTGGAATCTTCCGCGCCGGGGCTGGAATCCTACGCGGCAAATGGGTCCTGGAGGCTTCCCGCGGATTACCGTTTAGCCTTTCGGGAACTGGGGTTGTCCATCGGACTGCGGGCCCTTGAAAAGCTGCAAACCCTCGTAAAGGAGAAGCCAGAAGCTTTCCAGAAGGAATTTGCATCACAACGGTCGCTGGAAACCCTGATGCGGTTTGCGGGGTTCAGCCGAATCATCGAGGATTTTTGGCTTGATACAAAAAGCCGGGAAACCGAAAGCTGGAAGGAGCACCGTGATATCAATCTGGTGATGTTGGCCACGAGTTTGGCTCCCGAGGGATACCTGTCCATCTAGTGAGGTGTTTCTGAGATACCTTTACAATGATCCGAAAGCTGTCATTCCTGCGAAGGTAGGAATCCAGTCCCGCCATAGGCGGGATTAAAGGCATTTCTGGATTCCGGGTCAAGCCCGGAATGACGATAGGGTAACCTTTCGCTGAAACACTACATTACCGAATGGACGCCTCCTGCCCGTTCCTCATCTCATAGACCAGCCATACGATCAGCAAGGATTTCGAAAAAATCCACCCAGTGGCGGAAGGGGTCTGTCTTGCCGAAACGGACGAACATGAGGTTTTGCTCGGGTACGAGGTAAATATATTGGCCATGTTTCCCTGCTGCAAAAAAATGATGTTTGCCTGCGAGCCTGGCGTTCACCCACCACATGTACTGATACTGCGGGGCCGGGTCCGTGGTCGTGTCCAGACGGGTGGATTCATCGACCCACGCCGGGGGGATGATTTGTTTCCCGTTCCAGTTACCCCCGTTCAGGAAGAGCCGGCCGAACTTGGCGAAGTCGACCGCCCGGCCGTTTATCCCGCTCTCCAGCTTCTCGAACCCGCTCCGCTCGCTGTCGAGGCTCCATGAACCCGGCCCCTCCATCCCGAGCGGCTTCCAGATTTTCTCTTCCAGATATTGAGAGACAGACCTCTTCGTGCTCCGCTCCAGCACGAGCCCCAGAAGCAAAGGATGAAAATTGTTGTAGAGAAAGGCCTTGCCGGGCTCTCCGGCTATGGGGCTGGAGACCGCGGTGGCACGCAAATCAGGCGAATAGTAAACTGCCGAGTCGTCGCTCCAGGGCAGGCTTCGTTCCTGGTACCGAATACCCGACGACATGCTCAGCAAATGCCGCAGGTTGATCTTTTTATAGCGCGGATCTTTCTGTAATAGTTCCGGCACGTACTTGGTGATCGGATCTTCCACCCCGGCGATGTACCCCTCGTGGATGGCGATTCCCACCAGCGCCGACACGAACGATTTAGCGACGGAGAAGGAGGTTACGATCGCGGAGTGATCGTACCCGTTGAAGTACTCTTCCCGCAGCAACAGGTCATCCTTGATAACCAGGAAGGCGGCGGTATCCGTTTCTTTCAGGAATTTGGAAATTTCCACAGGGGTCCGGCTGCCGGGAGGATAGGGAACGGGGGCAAAAGCCGGGGCGTATCGCTTTTGAATAGACGGCGGAGGGTTTTGAAAATCAAAGGACGGGGGAGCATTGGCGAGAACCCGAAAAGGAAAACGCTTAACATCGCCGACGTCCGAATCCATCCAGGCGACCGACCGGGCCCACTGGGAATCGGCGGTGAAAAGGTGTGCGAGGAGCCAGACCAGAGCCAGCCCGCCTGCCAGGCCCAAAATGCAAAAGAAAATAGGCCTGAATAACCGTTTGAAAGTTCCGGACAAGAATTTTTCCTTCAATTGGAGGGGACACGAGGTCACGCGCGTGTTGCCCTTGCACGCATGCTGGATTCCTTCCGGTGCCGGACGGGCGGGCTTTCCTGGTATTTGGACGGCGCGATCTCCGCGTCCTCTGCGCTCTCCGCGGCGATAGTTTCTAACCCCGCGTTAGCTGGCGGTACTTGATCCGGTGGGGTTGATCGGCTGCGGCGCCCAACCTCCTCTTCAGGTCGGCCTCGTAGTCGGAATAATTCCCCGCGAACCAGACGACTTTGCTGTCCCCCTCGAAAGCCAGGATGTGAGTGGCGATCCGGTCGAGGAACCAGCGGTCATGGCTGATCACCACGGCGCAGCCGGCAAAGTTTTCCAGCCCCTCCTCCAGGGCCCGCAGGGTGTTTACGTCCAGGTCGTTGGTCGGCTCGTCGAGGAGAAGGACGTTCGCTCCCTCCTTTAACATCTTGGCCAGATGCACCCTGTTGCGTTCGCCGCCGGAGAGCAGGCCGACTTTTTTCTGCTGGTCCGTTCCGGTGAAGTTATACCGGGCTACGTACGCCCGCGAGCTGACCTGCCGAGACCCGAGAGGGATCACATCGAGTCCGTCCGAGATCTCCTGCCAGATCGTCTTCTGGGGGTCGAGCCGGTCGCGGCTCTGGTCCACGTAGGCCATCTTCACCGTTTCGCCGATCCGGACGGCCCCCCCGTCGGCTTTTTCCTGGCCGGTCAGAAGCCGCAAGAGGGTCGTTTTCCCGGCCCCGTTGGGGCCGATGACTCCGACGATCCCGCCGGGGGGAAGAGAGAACGACAGCCCCTCAAACAAAACCCGATCGCCGTACGACTTGCTGACATCCCGCGCCTCGATCACGAGGCTGCCCAGCCGCGGTCCGGGAGGGATATAAATCTCCAGCTCCTCCTGGCGCCTTTCGTTTTCCTGGCTGAGCAGGGCCTCGTAGGCGTTCAGGCGCGCTTTCCCCTTCGCCTGCCTGGCCTTGGGAGCCATGCGGATCCATTCGAGCTCGCGCTGGAGGGTCTTCTGCCGGGCGGTTTCGGCTTTTTCTTCCTGACTGGAGCCGAACACGCTTCTGCTCCAGCCAGGAGGAGTAATTTCCCTTCCAGGGGATTCCCCGGCCCCGGTCCAGTTCCAGGATCCAGCCGGCGACGTTGTCCAGAAAATAGCGGTCATGAGTTACCGCGATCACCGTTCCGGCGTACTGTTTCAGGTGCTGCTCGAGCCAGGCGACGGAGCCGGCGTCGAGGTGGTTGGTTGGCTCGTCGAGGAGGAGGATGTCCGGCTTTTGCAGGAGGAGGCGGCAGAGGGCGACCCGGCGGCGTTCCCCCCCGGAGAGCACCCGGGCCGGAGTGTCGCCGGGCGGGCAGCGGAGAGCGTCCATGGCCATATCCAGCCGGCTGTCCAGGTCCCAGGCGCCCAAAGCCTCCAGCTGCTCCTGGACTTTTCCCTGCTTTTCAAGGAGGGAATTCATCTCCTCATCCGGCATGGGCTCCGCGAATTTCTCGTTGATCCGCTCATATTCCTTGAGGAGGCTGACCGTGCCCTGGACCCCTTCCTCCACGATTTCCCTGATCGTCTTCGAATCATCCAGCCTGGGCTCCTGTTCAAGGAGGCCGACGGTGTGCCCGGGGGAAAGAATCGTCTGCCCAACGAACTCTTTGTCGGACCCGGCGAGGATCCTGAGAAGAGAGCTCTTCCCGGAGCCGTTGAGTCCGATCACGCCGATCTTGGCGCCGTAGAAGTACGAGAGGGAAATATCCTGCAGGACGGGCTTCTTGTCGTAAAATTTGCCGACTCCGATCATGGAGTAAATCACTTTATCCGGTTTGTGAACCATTCTTCCTTCCATCCTCCAGGCAATACGAAAAAGTCTAAGGTTGGAAAAATTTAATCTTCAGGGGACCTCTTGGAGAAGTTCTTTGGAAACCCATCCGATTGTTTTTCCCCAGACTTTCACGTTGATCCAGGTGCTGGACTGCCCAAGTTTTTCCAGTTTTGTCCCCTTTTTCAGGGTGAGAATAATTTTGGATTTCAAAGAGGGGCCTTCGCGAAGGTTCGCCTCCCTTTTGGTCATCAAACTCCCGGAAGTTGCGGTCTTGATCGGAACGCCGGGGGCGGCCTTGCCGGAGGGGGAATTGGCAGCTGACCGACTTCCGGCAGTTCGACTGGATGGTGGGCGAGGATCTTTCTCGGGTGCCGCCTCGGAGTAGCCGCTCGGGGCTTCGCGCCCGGCGGGGGGCGGCGCAGGCGGAACCCCCTGCACTACGACGGACTCCGGCGGGGGAACCTGCCTCGCCGGGGCGAGGGCCGCGGAACTCCGTTTCGCTTCCTGCGGCCGTTCGCCGGAGGGGGGCTCCGTCGCCCGGTTGGCTTGAAGGGGAAGAAGGTAGGATTCAATCGCCTGGTACATCTTGTTTTCTAAGGTGACCACTTCGTCGGGGAAAAGGTAACTCCCGTCGAAAAACACCTTTCCGCCTTTTTCTTTTCCCTCAAAGTAGCAACGGAGGTTGAGGATGCTCTTATTCCCTCCTTCGCGGAAAAGGAAAATGTTGTACTTGTAGCGGGAGGAGTAGATCTTCCCCAGGTGCTTTAATTCTTGCCCGTCTTGGAAATCAGTCCGGATGATCCCCTTCTCCCGGTCTTGCATTCCGACGGGAATGCCTTTCTCCCGCAGCCCAAGCAAAGTGGCTTGCCAGGCGGAAGAAAAATCCAGGGCAAAGACTTTGGTGGGCGAATACTCGGATTTTTCAGCGGGACCGGTCCTCACCGGCTGCGAGGCGCAGCTACCGATGACAAGAAGAAAGAGGAGGGCGGAAACGATCCTGGCACAAAGGGCTGCAGGGGTGCGTAGTTTCCCGGCGAAAATTCTACAGCGGAGGTGAAAGGAAAGGCGAGAATTGCAGAATGATCGGATCATGTCGAATGGGGAAGACTAACGGATCTCCTGCAGAAATTGGTCCATTGCGGCTGCGGGATCCGGGGCCAGCCGAACCGGACGTCCCACGACTATGTAACTGGCCCCGGCCGAAATAGCTTCGCGGGCGGTCATGACCCTCTTCTGATCGTCACGGGTCTGCTCAAAGGCCGGACGGATCCCGGGAGTGACGATGAGAAAACGTTCCCCGCAACGTTTACGGATGGAGGCGATCTCCCGGGGGGAAGCGACGACCCCGTCGAGGCCGGCTTTTTGGGACAACTCGGCAAGGCTTGCAACCCTTTCGGCAACGGGCCCGAGCAGCCCGACTTCCGCCAGGTTGCCCTCATCCAAGCTGGTGAGAACGGTCACCGCCAGGATGATCGGATTGGGTCGGTTCAGCTTTCCCGCGGCTTTCCGGCACCGCTCCACGGTCTCGCGCATCATTTCCATCCCGCCCGTGGCATGGAGGTTAAACATGTCCACTCCCATTTTCACCGCTTCTTCCGCGGCGCGGGAGGCGGTGTTGGGGATGTCATGGAATTTCAGGTCCAGGAAAACCCGGCCCCCTTCCTCCTGAACGGCGGCTACTGCGGCTTTCCCGTTGGCCGTGAAAAGCTCCAGCCCTATCTTGAAGAAGCCGACCTTCCCTTTCAGAAGGGTCACGAACTTCCGGGCCTCGTCCACGGTGGGGACGTCCAGGGCGAATATGACCTTCCGGGCTCCATCCGAACCAATGTTCAAGCGGTCTCTCCCGCCTCCTTGCTTTCCTCGATCTGTATCGGAGGGGCCCCCGCCCCAAGGACCTCTTCCAGACGGTGCGCCGGTTTCACTTTTCCGGCGGCAATTTCCCGCAAGGCTAAAACGATCTCTTTGTTGTCGGCCTGCACCAGGGGCTTGGCGCCCTTGTACAGCTGCTTGGTTCGCGCCGAAGCGAGGAGCACCAGGGCAAAACGGTTGGACACCTGCTGTAAACAATCTTCCACCGAAATTCGAGCCATTGAACATTCCTCCTAACGCGGCGAGGCCGCAATCATTGCCCAACCTTTGATAAACGTGAATTGCTGACTATTTTGGGATTCTGTTTCCATCCGGAAACCCTGGCTTCTCTCGCGCGGAGAGGGGGTTTGCGGATGAAACCCAGTTTAGCAGATTTTCAGGAACTTTGCTCATTTGTTTCCAGCATGCATTTTTCAAGGACCCCGGACATCCTCTCCGGCCGGCAGTGCTCGGCCAGGATGATGGCCCGGAGCTTTTCCCGCGCCGCGTTCAGGTCATCATTGATGATCCAGTAATCATACCGCCACGCTTCAGCGATTTCATCGCGGGCTTTTCTCAGCCGCTGCTCCAGGGCTTCTTCTTTTTCCGTGTTGCGATGGGTGAGGCGCGTCTTCAGATCGTCCACGCACGGGGGGAGGAGAAAAATGAAAACCGCTTTCATATTCTTTTCCCGCAGCTGGCGGGCCCCCTGGGAATCGATATCGAGGATGAGGTCCTGCCCTTTCGACAGGGCCTTCTCGAGCATGCCTTTCGAGGTCCCGTAGCGGTGGCCGTAAATCTCGGCCCATTCGGCAAATTCGCCCCGGGCGATCATGGCCTGAAACTCCTCGGGCGAAGTGAAATAGTAATCCCGGCCGTCCACATCCCCCGGGCGCTGCGGCCGGGTGGTGTGGGATATGGAAAAACGGAGATGGGGATTGTTTTGGAGGACCGAGCGGCAAAGGGTGGTCTTTCCGGTCCCCGAAGCTCCGGAGACGACGAACAGCAGGCCTTCTTTTTTCATTATCAGTTTCACCGCTGAGAGCGCAGAGGACGCAGAAGAATCAAAATAGGAAAAGATAATTTCTGCCGGCTGTAGCTATTTGCAGTCGGCGTTTCCCTTAAGGGTAGGCTGCATCCCATTTAATTCATAAAATATTTCCGCGAACTCTGCGTTCTCCGCGGTTAAGGTTTTATTCCACATTCTGGACCTGTTCGCGCAGCTTTTCCAATTCACTCTTAATGCCCACGGAAAGTTGGGCAATCCCGGCGTCAATGGATTTGGAACCGATGGTGTTGGCCTCCCGGCCGATCTCCTGGAGCAGAAACTCCAGCTTGCGGCCGACCGGCTCGGAAGAGTTCAGCATATCCTGGAACTGGTTCAAATGGCTGCGGATGCGGACAAATTCCTCGGTGATGTCGCATCGCTCGGCGAGGAAGGCCACCTCCTGGGCGAGGCGGTTCTCGTCGATCCCCCCCATGCCTTCGGTCAACTCCTGGACGCGCTGGCTCAGCCGTTCGCGGCAGGCCCTCAACGAGAAGGGGGCTTTTTCTTCGATCTCCCGCACCATCGCGGAAACGGCCTCAAGGCGTCCCAGGAAATCCTCGCGGAGCTTTTCCCCTTCCTCTGCCCGCATGGCCTCCAGCCCGCCCAGCGCCTCTTCGAGGGCGGCCTGCAGGTTCTTCCACTCCTTCTCCAGATCCGTTTCGACTTCCTTCCGGGTGAAAATATCCCTGAAAGAAGACAGCATCTCCAGGCGAACCTCGCCGGGGATCCCCAAGTTTTCCTGCAGGGACTTCAGCGCCCGGTAATAGTCTTTGGCCAGGTTCAAATCCAGCTCCAGCTTCTGTTCGGGATTGGCGGATTCGTCGATCTGCACGGAAACCTCTATTCGGCCCCGCGAGATCCGCTGCCGGATCAAATTTCGCGCCTGGTTTTCCAGGGGGTTCAGCCTCCGGGGAAGCCGCAAAGAAACATCACAATACCGGTGGTTAAAGGATTTCAGTTCAACCTCGACTTTTTTGCCGTCCCCCTGCCACTCTCCGCGGCCGTAGCCGGTCATGCTTTTAATCATAGATTTCCTCGAAATGGCAATATAGCAACTTAGCAGTATGGCAATTTAAAATACAATTCAGGGTGCTTGTAAATTAGCAAATTGCTTTTTGCTTATAAATTGCCAAACTGCTAAATTGCCAAATTGTTTTTCTTTTTCATTTGCCTCAGGTAACGTTTCCGCAGCAATTCAAGTATGCCGAGCAGCGGCTGGGAGCCATAATCCGGATAGGTCCAGGGAAGCGGAGAAAACGCGCCTTTTTGAAAGATGAGGGTGAGATCGCCGTAAATTCCTTCGCCGAGGTAAATCCGGTGGCTGTAATCCTTTCCGGTTGCCAGAATGAAATTCGAAGGGCCCAGAATCCCTGGATCGATATTGACCCCGCGCCCTCCTCTTTCGTTCAACGCCCGAACCTCCTCCCGATTCGCCCAGAGTTTGACCGAAACCAGCTGGTCGGGCATGATCAGGGG
The DNA here is from genome assembly GCA_963712535.1 of uncultured delta proteobacterium. Lineage (GTDB taxonomy): Bacteria > Desulfobacterota > SM23-61 > SM23-61 > SM23-61 > CAVQIK01. The sequence goes on from CAVQIK010000001.1 coordinate 42,724, forward strand.
CTCAAAGCCCGCCATCCTTCGCCAGAGCCCGGAACCCATCTCCGGCTCGTAATAGCGGGTGAAGGTAAAAGGGAGCGGCTCGCTCAAGAAATCTACCGGACCATATTGCCGATTGGCCGCCGTAAGAGCGGAGGAAAACTCCTTCTCCCGGGAGCAAAGGAAACTCATCACCAATTTGACCGCCTGGGGCGGGCGGGGAACGCTCATCGCGTATTCGTCGTCAGGACTCCATGTTCCCCCGGGATTTAATCCCATTTTTCACCGCGTCCTCCAGCTCCGAAGCTTTGAGCGTCGCCGTCCCCACTTCCGCGACAACGATCCCGGCGGCATAATTGGAGAGGACGGCCGCCTGTTTGGGGTCGGCTCCCGCGGCCATCGCCAGGGTGAGAACGGAGATGACCGTGTCCCCCGCGCCGGTCACGTCAAAGACCTCTTTAGCCATGGTGGGGATGTTGGTGACCTCTCCGCCCTCCTGAAAAAGGGTCATTCCCTTTTCCCCGCGGGTGATGAGGATCGATTTCGACCTCAGCATCTGCAGCAGCTGGCGGCCGACTTCCAGCAGGTCCTCCTCGCTCTGAATCCATCGCCCCGCCGCCTGTCCCGCCTCGTGGTGATTGGGGGTGATGATGGTCACGTTCCTGAAAAGGGGCAGGTTTTTCACCTTGGGGTCCACCGACAGAATCTTCCCGGAACCGAGGGTGAGCGCCCGAACCCGGTCCACCAGTTCGGGACACACCACCCCCTTGCCGTAGTCCGAGATCAACACCGCGTCGAGCTCGCCTATGCGGTCTTCCAGGAGAATGAGAATTTTGTTCAAGGCTTCCTTGCGGATCGTGCGAACGATTTCCCGGTCGTATCGGACCACCTGCTGCTGGTGGGCGATGATCCGCGTCTTTACGGTGGTGATCCAGTCCGGCTCGAGGATGACCCCCCGGGTGTCGAGTCCCATCTTGTGCAGGTCCTGGATGATCTTCCGCCCCATCTCGTCGCCGCCCACGACCCCCCCGATCAGGACCCTTCCTCCCAGCGCGTGAATGTTGTTGATCACGTTGCCCGCGCCGCCCAGGCGCAGGCTTTCGGAGGTAACGCTCACCACCGGAACCGGCGCCTCGGGGGAGATCCGGGAGACGCTCCCCCAGATGTACTCGTCGATCATCAGGTCCCCGATCACCATGATCCGGGTGTTTTTAAACCTGGAGATGAAAGGAATCAATTTTTCCTTCGTCACGGGGCTCGATCTCCTTTCAATTTTTTCGCAGAACCGAATCCGCCCGCTTCAGAATCTTTTCCTTCCCCAGAAGAAGAAAGATCCTTTCCAGCTCCGGCCCGTGGGTTTTGCCGGTCAAAATCGCCCGAAGCGGCATGAAGAGATTCCGTCCCGACACGCCGGCCCTTCTGGAAACGCCCGACAAAATGGGCCGGTAGTTTTCCGGGGTGATCTCCTCGACCGATTGAAGTTCTTCCTTAAGCCCCTGGATGAGCTTCGGGGTTGCCTCCCCGGCCAGAAGGCGCTCCGCCTCGGGCTCCAGGCCGTGGTTTTCCTCGAGCAGGAATTTCAAACGGTCCGTCAGCTGGGAGAGATTGTCAACCTCGCCCCAGACGGCTTCCAGGGCCGCTGTCCACCAGGACCGGCTGGGCTTCTCGAGGTCGATCCCCGCCCTCTGGAGGAAAGGCCTGGCCAGCTCCAGCGCCTTTTCCCCGCGGAATTCCTTAAGGTGCGCCCGGTTTACCCATTTCAGCTTCTCCGGGCTGAAGAGGGCGGGGCTGCGGGAGAGCCGATCCATTGAAAAACTTTCTATCAACTCATCCAAGGAAAATATCTCTTTTCCATTTTCGGCCGACCAGCCCAGGAGAGCCAGATAATTGGCCAGGGCGCCGGGCAAATACCCTTCTTCGCGGAAAAAAGAAACCGCTGTCGCGCCGTGTCGTTTGCTCAGGGGCGTCCGATCAGGACCCACGATGAGCGAGAGGTGCGCGAACAGGGGCGGAGGGAATTTCAGCGCGGAGTAGAGGAGAAGCTGCCGAGAAGTGTTGGCCAGGTGGTCTTCGCCGCGAATGACATGGCTGACTCTCATGAGGTGATCGTCAACAACGGCGGCAAAGTTGTACGACCCCGAACCGTCCGAACGCAAAATTACGAAATCTCCGATCTTGCGGGCGTCGAAAGACATTGGCCCCTTTACCAAATCCTCGAACTCCACATTCCGGGCGTCCACCCGGAAACGAACCGATGGCAAACGGCCCGATTGAGCCAGGGAATGTTCCTCTTCAGGCTTCAAGTTTCGGCAGCGGCCGTCGTACCGGGGGGGAATACCCCGGGAGAGGAGATCTTTCCTCTTCTCTTCCAATTCCTCTTCCGTGCAGTAGCAGCGGTAGGCATTGCCTCTCTCAACCAGCTCGGCTGCGTAGCGGCGGTAAACATCCAGGCGCTCGGATTGCCGGTAGGGACCGAAATCTCCGGGGCGCTGCGGTCCTTCGTCCCACTCCAGCCCCAGCCAGCGGAGATCCTCCAGGATGCCTTCTTCAAATTCCGTCCGCGACCGTTCCCGGTCGGTGTCCTCCAAACGCAGAATAAAAACCCCGGAACTTTGCCGGGCGAACAGAAAATTGAAGAGGGCCGTCCGGGCATTCCCGACGTGGAGCGGCCCGGTGGGGCTGGGGGCGAAACGGACTCGGGTTTCCATAAAAATTTCTTTACCGCAGAGGACGCCAAGGACGCGGGTCATTCAGGTCATTTCTCTTAGAAGCACCACGGCGTAGGCTGCGATTCCCTTTCCTTCACCTGCGAAGCCGAGGCCCTCGGAAGTTGTCGCTTTCACGTTCACCCGGCGTGCTGAGATGCTCAGGACCTCCGCGATGTTCTCTGTCATTTTGGGTATGTATTCGCCGATGCGGGGTCTTTCCGCGACCACGGTGCTGTCCACGTTTTCAACGGCAAATTGAAGCGATCCCATTTTGAGGGCGACGGCCTGGAGGAGCTTCAGGCTGGAGATGTCCTTAAAACGCGCATCGTTGTCAGGAAAGTGCTGGCCGATGTCCCTCTCCCCCATTGCCCCCAGGATCCCGTCGCAGATCGCATGGAGAAGGACATCGGCGTCCGAATGCCCTGCCAGCCCCATTTCAAACGGGATTTCGACTCCCCCGAGAATCAATTTTCGCCCTGCCGCGAGCCGGTGGACGTCGTATCCGAAGCCGATACGCATAAAATATCCAAGTGCCTAAAATAAATTGTATGCCCTTGTTTTCGGCAAAACGAATGAAAAGGGCGTAGGCGAAATTGATAAAATCCTACTCCGAACTCCGATCTCCGAACTCCGAACTGCACTTTAGAAGTGCTTCCCCCAGAATTATATCTTCGGGAGTGGTTATTTTGAAGTTAAACCTGGAGCCCTCGACAACCCGGACCGGTATGCCGAGACGTTCCACCAGCGATGCGTCGTCGGTGCCCAGGAAGCCGTCTTTCCGGGCCTGCTCGTGGGCATTCAGGATCAGGTGGAACTCGAAGACCTGAGGTGTTTGGATCATCCAGACCTGGCGCCGGTCCAGGGTTCTCATGACCTCTCTTCCCTGGGAGATCTCCTTGAGGGTTTCATGGGCGGGGAGCGCAGCCACGGCGGCATTCGATCGCCGGGCTTCGGAAAGCGTCCGCTCTATCAAATCGGGAGAGACAAAAGGCCGGGCACCGTCATGGATGATCACCCAATCCGCCCTTCCGCGGATGGCCGTTAACCCCCGCCAAACCGACTCCTGCCTTTCTTCCCCGCCCGGCAATACCTGAAGGACCTTCTTCAGGCCGGAACGGCGGATCATCTCCTCGGCCTCCTGCACCCCTTCACCCGGCGGGACCACGGGCACGATTTCGCTCACGAGCGGGCAGATTTCGAATATGCGGAGAGTTCGGACGAGGATCGGGAGAGAGCCCAGACGGAGAAACGCCTTCGGCTTTTCCGCCCCCATTCTCTTCCCCCGGCCGGCTGAGGGGATCAAGGCAACCACCGGCATGACCGGCTCCTCCGCCCCTTTTCTCCCTGGGCCGCGCTCAACCCAAAGCGGGGTCTTCGCATATAAAGAGAACCCAGGACGGGGCTCCCATCCTGGGTTCTGGCGTTGTAATCATCCGACGATTTCGCTTCAGTGGCTGAAGTTTTGGTAAAAATTTTCCGGAGCGTCTTCTTTCAGAATGGTGAAGATCATCCGCCCGGCCGTTGTCTGAAGGACGCTGGTCACTGTCACTTCCACGTTCTTCCCCATGTACCGGCGGGCGTTGTCAACCACCACCATGGTGCCGTCATCCAGGTAAGCGACTCCCTGTCCCGGCTCTTTCCCCTCTTTCAGGATCTTGACGCTCATGACCTCACCGGGGAGAACGACGGGTTTCAGGGCGTTAAAGAGCTGGTTGATGTTGAGGACGGATATGCCCTGGAGCTCGGCAACTTTGTTCAGGTTGAAATCATTGGTGACGATTTTGGCGTTCACCTCTTTGGCGAGCGCGATCAGTTTGGCGTCCACTTCCTGGATTTTCGGATAATCCTGATCGACGATCCTGACCTCCAGATTCGCCTGTTTCCGGATTCTATTGAGAACATCGAGACCCCGGCGTCCTCTTCCGCGCTTCAGGGGATCGGAGGAGTCCGCGATGTGCTGCAGTTCCTGAAGGATGAATTGGGGAATGATGAAGGTCCCTTCCATGAATCCCGTGTCGCAGATATCCGCGATGCGTCCGTCGATGATCACGCTGGTGTCGAGGACTTTGTGGCCGTCCGCTGCCTGGTTCGTCTTCTTGCTGAACCAGGGAAGTCGGGAAGAGTCAAACTCCCTTCCTTTTTTCAGGCCCAGCAGAAGCCCCAGGTAGCCGACCGCGCTGTTAATCAGAATATACGGGGCAAAACTGATTCCCGAACCTTCGAAAAGGCCGGCGAAGAAGGAGTTGATGAGCAGGTTGGCAAGCATTAATCCCAAGGCCAAACCCAGCGCCCCGCCGATGACTTCTTTCAGCGGCACCCGCCGGATGCTTCGCTCGAATATAATGACCAGGAACCCGATGATCACGCCGACCGCGATTCCCCAGGACCCGGACGCGGGAAAAGGGCCGACCTGTTGCAGGAGAAAATATCCGCTGATCCCTGTAACGAACAATAATACCATTCTGAGGATAAACAACCCCATCGTTTTTCACCTCCTTTCTGCCTGGATTTTTTAAAAGAAGCGAACTTTCAGGTATTGAAGATGCTCAGCAGGCGAAGGCGCATCTTTTCTTCGGATATGTTTTTAGCGATGGCGAGTTCCCGGACCAGAAGGCTCTGGGCCAGGTCGAGCATTTGCCTCTCCCCGAAAGAGAGATCTTTATCGGTTTTTAAATGGAAGAGGTCCCGCAGGACCTCGGCTACTTCGAAGACCGAACCGGATTTAATCTTTTCCATGTATTCCCGGTAACGGCGATTCCAGGTCTGACAATCGATCTTTCCGTTTTTTTCGGCCAGGATACGGAGAACCTTGGGCACGTCTTTCTTACTGATAATCTCCCGCAAACCAACAGCGTCAACGTTATCCTTCGGGATCATAATCGTCATGTCCTTTTCGATAATCCGAAGGACGTAAAACATTCTCTTGCAGCCGGACATGACCTTGCATTGAATATCTTCAATAATCCCCACACCGTGCGCAGGGTACACCGCTCGATCGCCTACCTTAAACATTCCCCGCCTCCGTACTGCTGACTTACTTAATTATTTTAGCATCTTTAAGGAGCCCCGGTCAATAAATATTTGGAAAACCACCCCCTGCCGCGCAGGCAGTTACGGCTCGATATCAGGGACCTGCCTTCCATGAAGCAAAGGGTGAGACCCTCTTTGGCGTGCGGGCAATTCCCACCAGGTTAACCTCCGGCAAGCCCGTATCGCGAGAAAAGAACTCGTCTTTTCTGCGGGCCATTCAGGCGTTCGTATCTTACAAAATGTTTGAAATTTCAAGGAATTAAGAAATTCCACCGATACATAAGGACGGAAACACACCGCGGAAGACGTGCGGAGAAGGAAAAGGACGGAATCGACCCTTCGAGGTGGAGGAGACGATGGAGCGCCTTTTGACCCCAAGGGAGGCCGCGAAGATCGTGGCTGTAACTCCCAGGACGATCAAGGAATGGCTGAGGCGCGGGGAGCTCGCCGGGATCAAGATCCGCCACATGTGGCGAATCCGGGCAAGCGATCTGGAGAGGTTCATTCAGCAGGGGAGCGCAGACCAACATGGTTAGAGGGGCAGCCCTGCTTGAAATACTGGAAGAGGACCGCCGCAAGCTGGAAGAGGCGGCCCGGCGGAACGCCGAACTGGGCCGGGCCTGCGAAAAACTTCGCCAGGAGCTTGAGGAACACCGGGCGCTCGAGGTGCAGCTGCGACGCGGCAAAGAGGCTGCCGAGGCGGCGTGGCGCGAGCTGGAAAGTGCGAACCGCCGGCTGGAGGGAGCCCTCGAAGGGGCAAAACAGGCCGCCATGCTCGCGGAGAGAGCCGCGCAGAAGAAATCCGAATTCCTTGCCGAGATGAGTCATGAAATTCGCACCCCCATGAACGGGATCATGGGAATGGTCGCCCTCCTCCGTGAATCCGAACTCACGCCGGAGCAGAGGAGGTGCGCCGAAACGGTGCAGGACTCGGCGGAATCCCTTATGAAAATCGTCAATGATGTTCTTGATTTTTCAAAAATTGAGGCGGGAAAAATAGAGTTTGAGAACCTCCATTTTGACCTTCGGATTACCCTCCAAAGCATGCTGGATCTCCTGGCCTTCAAAGCCGGGGAGAAGGCCCTCAAGCTGGCCTGTTTCATTGAGCCTGAGGTTCCTTCGCTCCTGATAGGCGATCCCGGGAGGATCCGTCAGGTCCTGATCAACCTTGTGAGCAACGGCATCAAATTCACCGAAAAAGGGGAAGTAGCCGTCCGGGTCACCCTGGAACAGGAGACGGACACCCGCGCCACGCTGCGTTTTGAAGTCCGGGACACCGGGATCGGCATACCGCGGGATCGGATGCATCGCCTCTTCGCGTCTTTCTCCCAGGCAGACAGCTCAATAAACCGAAGGTATGGGGGGACCGGGCTGGGCCTGGCAATTTCCAAAAAGCTCGTCCAAAGGATGGGTGGGCAGATCGGGGTTCAAAGTGAACCGGGAAATGGGTCCGCGTTCTGGTTCACTCTGGCTTTCGAAAAACAACCGGAAGGACATCCCAACGAGATCTTCGAGGACCTTCGGGGGTACCGGATTCTGGTGGTGGATGATCATGCCACGAATCGGTTCCTCTTTCGGGAACAACTGCGGGCCTGGGGGTGTTTTTGTGAAGAGGCTCGGAGCGGGGAAGCAGCCTTGGCCAGGTTACAGTCGGCTTTCGCGGAAGGCGCGCCTTTTCAGCTTGCAATCGTGGACGTGGCCGCGCCGGACCCGGATGGGATCGCCCTCGCGGGGAAAGTCATGGAGGACGCGGTCCTTCGGGGAGTGGTGCTGGTCATGCTGACTTCCATCGGGCAGAGGGGGGACGCCAGGAGAATGGAGAAGGCCGGCTTTTCCGCCTACCTGACCAAACCGGCGAAGCCGGAAGAGCTCTATGCCTGCCTGGCGCTCGCCCTGGGGCGGAAATCGTCGGCCGGAACTCCTGAAACCCGTTCCATTCTGACGCGGCATTCTGTCCTGGAGATCGAGAAACAGAAAGCGCGTGTCCTGGTCGCGGAGGACGACCCGACGAATCGGACAGTTCTGCTGGCAATCCTGGAGCGCATGGGTTATCGGGCCGACGCCGCGGTCGACGGGCAAGAGGCGGTTGCCGCGTGGGAGAAGGGGGCCCATGAGCTCATCTTCATGGATGTGCAGATGCCGGGGATGAACGGCCTGGAGGCAACCCGCGTGATCCGCGCCCGGCAGCAGGGGAGCGGCCGGAGCGTCTCTATTATCGCCCTGACGGGCAATGCCGGGAGAGAGGACCGGGAGAGATGCCTCGATGCAGGCATGGATGACTACGTGGTGAAGCCAGTCCAGCCCAAAGACATCAGCGGGGCGATACAAAGGCAAATGGAAAAGAGGGCCGGGGAGGAAAAAGTGGGCGGGGTGCTTTCCGCCTCATCCGGCGGGAAACCGGTTTTCAACCGAGGGGAACTGCTGGACCGTCTGGGGGGAAACCAGGAGCTGCTCAAAGAGGTGATCCAGGTATTCCTGAACGACGTTCCGCTCCAGATCGAGAACCTGAAAAAAAGGTTGGCCGAGGAGGAGAAAGCGGCCGTCGTGCGTCAAGCGCACACCTTGAAAGGGGCGGCTGCGAATATCGGCGCGGAACGGGTGCGGGAAACGGCGTGGGAGCTGGAGCAGGCGGCGGGGGGGGGAGATTGGGAGAAAGTCCGAGCTGTGGCCCGGGCGCTCGAAAGCCGGGTGGAAAGCCTTAAAGCCCATCTCCGGATGGAAACCCGGTCCTGAGGGTTTGCCTTCGCCGGCGCCCTTCCTCTCTCGGGAAAGGGGGGCGGAGATGTTCCGGAGGGGCTTTCAGACCGCTAAAGTAATACGACTGGGGATTTCAGGGGATAAACTATGTTAGCCATCCTGGGTATGGCTGTGGTTATAGTCGCGGTGCTCGGGGGCTATCTCATCGAGGGGGGGTCCTTCCTGGTCCTCATGCAAATCGCCGAGTTTCTCATCATCGGCGGCGCGGCGGCGGGGGCTCTTCTGATATCTTCGCCGCCAAAGCTCCTGAAGAAGATCGTGAGCAGGGTCCTCGCCTCTTTCAAGGGAAACAAGCTGGGAAAGCAGACCTACCTCCAGCTGCTGAAGATGATGTACGAGCTGTTCCAACTTGGCCAGAAGGAAGGCGTCCTGGCGCTGGAATCGCACATCGAGCACCCCGAGAAGAGCGCCATCTTCTCCAAGTACCCGGTCTTTTTGAAAAACACTTACCTCCTCTGCTTTCTGACCGACACCGTCCGGCTCGTCCTCATCGGGGGAATTACGCCCCATGAAATCGAGGCCCTTATGGACACGGACATCGAGACCAACCACCAGCAGGGCACGAAGCCCGGGATGATTCTGCAGAAGATTGGAGACTCCCTGCCCGGCTTGGGGATCGTGGCTGCCGTCCTGGGAATCGTCATAACCATGCAGGCGATCGGCGGGCCTGCCGAGGAAGTAGGCCGCAAGGTTGCGGCTGCCCTGGTCGGGACTTTCCTCGGGGTCCTCCTATCCTATGGTTTCGTCCAACCCCTGGCCACGAACCTCGATCTCGCCCATGAGGAGGAAGCGAGAATGCTGGAAGTGATGAAGGCCGGACTCACCGCGTTCGCGAAAGGGTTCAATCCCATGGTGGCCGTGGAGTTCGGCAGAAGGTCGATCTTCGAGGATCACCGCCCCACTTTCCAGGAGATGGAGCAGGCCGTGAAGGGCAAGAAATCATGATCGACAACAAGGACAAGATTCCAGTTAGAGTGGTGGTGAAGAAGGCGAAAGGCCACGGGGGCTCCCACGGGGGGGCCTGGAAAGTGGCCTACGCCGATTTCGTCACCGCCATGATGGCCCTGTTCATCGTCCTCTGGATCGTGGGGCAAAGCAACCAGGTCAAGCAGATGATATCGGAATATTTCAAGGACCCGGCGGCGTTCGAGCGGAAGGTACGCTCCGGGGGGATTCTTCCCGACGCGCCCCCGGCGGGGTCCGTTGGGCCGGCTCCGCCTTCCACGACCAAAGAAGACGACCAGGAGGAGATGAAGAGGCTGGAGCAGGAGGCGAAAAAGCTGGGAGAACTCGTCAACGCCAACCCTCTCTTCGAAAAGTTCAAAGGCCAGGTGGAAATTACGGTGACGGAGGAAGGGCTGCGGATCGAGCTGGTGGAAAACTCCTCGAGCCTGTTTTTTAATGTGGGAAGCGCCCACCTCAAATCGGAAACCGTTGAACTCCTGGGGATCATCGCTTCCGAAATCGGAAAGCTGCCGAACCAGGTGATGGTGGAAGGGTACACCGATTCCCGCCCCTACGCTGCCCCGGGATATTCGAACTGGGAGCTCAGTGTCGACCGAGCCAACTCGGCCAGGAAAGTCCTGGCCGAAAAAGGCATGGGTAAGAATCAGATCCACCAGGTCAGGGGGTTTGCGGACCGGAAGCTAAAGCGTCCGGACAAGCCCCTGGACGATTCCAACCGGCGGGTGAGCATCCTGGTGGGTCGGAATGCGCCGGGCAACCTCGCCGGGGCCATGGGTGCGAAGGAGCTCAAACCAAAGTGAAACCCGAAGTGAAACCTATGAGAATTCTGGCGGTCGATGACGACCTCACCTCGCTCACGCTGCTCACCAGGGTGCTGGCAGGCGGGCAGGGCTGGGACGTGAAAGCCGCCGGGGATGCCCGGGAAGGGCTCCGGCTCGCCCGCGAATTCAAACCCGATCTCATCATCAGCGATTATTACATGCCCGAGATCGACGGGTTTGAATTCTGCCGTCAGGTGAAAGAAGACCCTGCCCTGCAATCGATCCTCTTTATGCTCCTTACCGGCGAGACGGAGGTCTCCAAGAAAGTATCCGGCCTGGACCAGGGGGCGGACGATTACATGGAGAAGCCGTTCTCCGCCCACCTCCTGGTCAGTAAGGTGAAGGCGCTTCTCCGGATCAAGAGCCTTCAGGATGAATTGAGAGGGGAGAAGGAGGAACTCTCCCGGGCTAAGGAACGCCTGGAAAAGGACCTGGAGGAATCCATTTCCCTTCTCCTTCGGATTCTGGAGGCCCGTATCCCCGGGGCGGGCGACCGGGCCCGTATGGCCAGGGGTATCGCGGAGTACATGGGCCAGCGTTTGAGCCTGGACGAGGAGGAAAAGAAAAATATCGTCTTCGGGGCCCTTCTCCACGAAGTGGGGAAGGTGGGCCTGCCCGACGGCATCATTGAAAGAGATGCCCGTTCCCTGCTGCCAGGAGATCGGAGAATATTCGATCAGTACCCGGTAATCGGGGCCATGCTGGTTTCGGCCATATCGGGCTTCAAAGCGTCGGCGCATGACATCCAGCACCAGCTCGAAAACTACGACGGCACGGGAACCCCGGAAAGGCTCAGAGGGGACGAGATTCCCCTTGGAGCCAAGATCCTGCGGGCCATCGTCTTCCTGGAGGATTTTCTCAAGACCAGTATTCCCGCCGGGGAGATCGTGCGGCAGGTCAAACTTTCCATCAGCAGAACCCTCGATCCCAAGGTCGCGGTGCACCTCGAAGCGTTCCTGGCAGAGAAGGATAACTCCTTTTCGTCAGACCGGCAGAAGCTGCGCCTCGAAGAGCTGAAGCCCGGGATGGTGGTGGCCGACGACGTGTACACCCTCAGCGGCTTTAAGCTCCTTTCCCGGGGGTTCCGGCTGGAAGAGAAGATTCTCCAGCTGCTCGTCGATCACAGCTGTACCGACCCGATCCTTGGGGGGGTATATGTTTACTGCGGGAAGATATCAGAATGAGATTGGCCTTAAGGGGATTCGTCGTTACGTATTTTCATCCGCTTCGGCCGGGAAGTGGAGACTCTTTAAATTCGCTGGAATTATTTTTGAGTGAATGCAGGGGCGGCCCGATGTGGCCGCCCGCAAGATGGGCAGCCACGGGGGGCTGCCCCTACAATCTTAGAGACCGTCTTTGGTAGGTGAAGGCTGAGTGTTTATCCTCAAAATTCATCGGAAACGAAATTCCGGATCTCGTCCATGCTGAAGACCGGCCCGTCTTTGCAGACGTAGAGCGGGCCGATGTTGCACCGGCCGCATTTTCCCACCCCGCACTTCATCTTCATCTCCAGGGTGGTCCAGATCTGGGGAGGGGTGAAACCGAGTTTTTCCAGGGCCAAGAGCGCGTAGCGGATCATGATGGGCGGGCCGCAGGTCACCGCCACGGCATTCGACGGGGAAGGCCCCAGCTCCTGGAGAACGTTGGGCACCAGCCCCACTTTTCCCTTCCAGGTTTGATCCCCCGCATCGACGGTGGTGATCACCTTTACGGTGGGGTTCTGGTTCCAGGCCTCGAGGTCGTATTTGAAACAGAGGTCCTGAGGAGTTCTGGCGCCGTAAAGGATGGCGACCTCTCCATATTCAAGCCGGTTGTCTAAGACATTCTGAATGAGCGACCGCAGCGGAGCCAGCCCGATGCCCCCGCCGATGAATACCAGGTTTTTTCCTTTAAGGCGCTCGAGGGGAAAACAGTTTCCGTAGGGGCCGCGGAATCCGACCCTGTCGCCCTGGTTAAGGTGATGCAAGGCCTGGGTCACCCGTCCCACCCGCTTGACGCTGAACTCAAGGTGATCCATCCGAGTCGGGCTCGAGGAGATGCAAAAAGTCGCCTCCCCTTCCCCCAACACGGAATATTCCGCGAATTGGCCCGAAAGAAACCTGAAACCTTCTTCGACCTTGGGATCCTGAAAGCGAAGATGAAAGGTCTTGGTATCTTCGGTCTCCGGGATGATTTTTACGATCTCCATCAAATGCGGCTGGTAGATGTTGCCGGCGGGAGGGCATTGGCAGGTGTGACTCATCGGGAGACCTCCAGTAGAACTTGCCGGATGTCCAGGTTTACCGGGCAGTGGCTCACGCACCGCCCGCAGCCCACGCAGGCCGTAAGCTGAAAATTCCGGGGGTAAAAATAAAACTTGTGGGCCACCCGCTGGCGGTACCGGCGCCACTTCTCCTCCCTTGGGTTGTGGACGGGCATTTGGGTGAACCCCGGGAACGCGCAGCTGTCCCACGTGCGGTACCGGATCCCGCGGTTCTGGACCTGCAGGTCGGAGATGTCGAAGCAGTGGCAGGTCGGGCACAGGTAGGTGCACGTCCCGCAGTTGATGCATTTGGCGGAGGCCCGCTGCCAGAGGTCTTCCTCGTCAAACCGATGGGCTACGCGGTTCTTGACCTGCTCCAGGTCGAAGAGAGGTTTTTCCCCGTCCTCCTCTTCCCTTCGCGCCGCCTGCCATTCTTCCGGAGAGCTTCCTTCGAAAAATTCCGTTCCTTCCGTCAGCCCCTTTCCCCTTTCGGTGGCCGTTCTTACGACGTGCCCGCCGGAGGTCTTGCGGAAAAAAATGTCGCAATCGGTTGAATCCTGGGGGTCGATTCCCATCTCCCGGCAGAAAGAGCCGGGACACCTACGGTCGCAGGCCAGGCCGACCAGGAGGGTGCGGGCGAGATTCCCCAGGTAAAAGCCGTCCGGCTGATCTCCGGAGAACACCGGCTCTAAAATGCGGACGGCCCGGGCGTCGCACGGCCTTATACCGTAAACGATCCGGGGGTTCCCCGAAGGAGGAAGGGGATCGATCGACAGCGAACCGCCCGGCGAATTCCAGGCAAACACGGGTTTCAACGGTTCCAGGAACAGACCCTTGGGGGAGAGGCGGGAATTCAGAAAAGTATCGGGAATGTCCTTGCCTTTCCACTCTCCGTAAGCCCAGAGACCGTTCTCTTTGACTGGGGCGAACACCTGGCCCCTTTCTTTCATCCGGGTGAGCCAGGAGGCGGCTTTTTCTCTGCTTATCTTTTTGTACATTTTCAACCCTGCTGAATTCCTGATTAGGTCGCGAGATCGCGAGCGCGTGAGAGCGCAAGGCGTAACCCTTGCGCCCAACGACTTTACTTTATAAAGTCGTTGGGGTCTTCCTGGCGGTAGGTCCGCAGCGGGAGAGGCTTGTCCGGGTCCACGCCCGCCTCAAAATCGAACAACTCCTTCAGGTCCTCGGCCATTTTCCGGTTCAGCTTCATGAGAGGGATGCCCATGGGGCACACCCTTTCGCATTCCCCGCAGGAGGTGCAGCTTCCGGCCACATGCATCAGCCGCATCAGGTGGAAAACGAAATTGTCTCCCCGGGTCGGCAGCGGCGAGACCCACGAAGGAAGGTTCTCTTCCACGATGCACCGGGGGCAGAAACATGCGGGGCAGACATTCCGGCAGGCATAACACCGGATGCAGCGCTGGAACTGATCGGCCCAGAAGCCCCACCTCTCCTCCGGGGTCCTTTGCCGGAGTTCGTCCGCCACGGCGGGTACATCCGCCGCGTCGGGGGGCAAGGGGGCCGCGTATTCGCCGGGAAGCAGGTGATCGTAAATCAGGGGTTTGGGAAACCGGCATTTCCGGCATTTGTCCAGGAGCGCTTGCGGGAGGGGGAATGTTTTTTCCCCGCCGCCTCCCCGAACCAGGACCTCGGGGCCTTTCCGCAGGACCTCCTCCAATTGCTCCGGCTGACATTCCATGCCGGCGGCTACTTTCCTGAGGTCAAGCTGGCCTGGGCACGATATACCGACAACGTAAATATCCTCCCGCTTCACCTGATCCTCTTTGAGGAGCGAAATAAGAGAGCGGCTGTCGCACCCTTTCACCAGGATCCCGACCCGCCCCCGGACCTCTTTCAAGTAGGCGCACAGGTTGGGGGCGAAATGGTCCTCGACCCAGATCCTCTCCAAATCTTCTTTCTTCCGTACGATCAGGGGGGTCGTTTTCAAGGGCACCGTCCCCCTTTCGTAGGCAAGGAAAGAGTCCACCTTGCCTTCGTCGAAGAGGCGAGAGGCGATGGCGGCGAGTTCTTCTTTCATGGACCTGCTGGTCTTTTCCGGCATAGGTTTCTTTCTAAAGAATGTGCGGGATTATCCCTAAATTGTAGGGGCAATCACGCCGGTGGCGTGATGGTTGCCCATTTTGCGGGCGGCCATCACGCGTCTCGCGTGACCGCCCCTGCCTTTATTCTTACTCAAGACTCGGCACTGAACATTCGGTTGGGCCCGAGGGCTTTTACGTCCGCTACCACCCCCGTGACCACCTTGGCGAATTTATCTCCCTCGGACGCGGAAACCCAGGAGAACTGAACGCGCCGGGGGTCGATTCCCGCGTACTGAATCAACCGGGAGAGGAGGGCAAATTTTCTCCTGGCGTTGTAATTGCCCGCCGTGTAGTGGCAATCGCCCGGGTGGCACCCCGAAACCAGGACGCCGTCCAAACCCATTCGGAGGGCTTTCAGAATGAACAGCGGATCGACCCTGCCGGAGCAGGGGACCCGCAGGACGCGCACATTGGGAGGGTAGCTGATCCTGGAGGAACCGGTAAGATCCGCCCCCGCGTAGCTGCACCAGCGGCAAAGAATCGCGAGGATTTTCGGCTCCCAAACCTTTGGTTCCTTCTGCATCTCAATCGTCGTTTCCATAAGTCCCTCAACAAAGAGTGAGGGGTGAGGGGTTACGACTCCCTTGTCTACCCCTCACTCCTCACCTCTCACGCCTTTACAGATTTGCGGCCAACCTCTCGATGGCGGAATAAACCTGCTGATCGGTGCAGCCCTTCAAAGTGATGGCCCCGGGCCGGCAGGAGGCGACACACGTTCCGCACCCGTGGCACACGCCGTCGATGACCCGCATCTGTTTCTTTAGTTTTTCCATCCCGCCCCTTCACTTCCTCCTGGATGATCGCGCTGAAGGGGCAGATTTCCCGGCAGGTGTTGCACAGCGAGCAGAGATTCGTATTGATCTCCGCCGTCATGGGATCGGCGATCAGTTCCTCGTTGGCAAAGAGAGCGCACACTTTCACCGAAGCCCCGCTGGCGGAAGCGACCGAATCGGGAATGTCCTTGGGGGCCTGGCACGCGCCGGTCAAATAGATACCCGAGGTCACGTTCTCGACCGGGGCCAGCTTGGGATGCATCTCGGTGAAAAACCGGTTCTGATCGTAGGGGATTCCCAGCATCTGGGCGACCTTCGTGGCATCCGTGCGGGCCACCAGGGCCGTGGCGAGGACCACCAGGTCGGCCTCGATCTCCACCTGCGCGTGGGAAAGCGTGTCGGCCCCCCGGACGATGAGCTTCCCGTTCTTTTCGAAGATCCTGGAAACCCGGCCCCGGAGGTACATGGCCCCGTACTGCTCGATGGCCCGGCGGACGAATTCCTCGTAATTTTTACCGGCGGCGCGGATGTCGATGTAAAAGACGTACACCCGGGCGTCGGGGATGTGTTCCTTGGTCAGAATGGCGTGTTTGGCCGTGTACATGCAGCACATCTTGGAACAATACGGCCGGCCCAGGTTTTCATCCCGCGAGCCGACACACTGGACGAAGACGACGGTCTTGGGCTCCTTGCCGTCCGAAGGGCGCTTGAGATGGCCCTCCGTCGGGCCCGAAGCGTTGATCATCCGCTCGAACTGCAGGCCGTTGATCACGTCCTTGTACCGTCCCCCGCCGTATTCGCTGTAGTCGTTGGGGTCGGAGAGGTCGAAACCGGTGGCCGCCACGATGGCGCCGATCTTTTCCGTGATGATCTCGTCTTTCTGGTCGTAATCGATGGCCTCGGCCGGGCACACCTTCTGGCACACTTTGCATTTTCCCTGGGTGAAGAAACGGCAGTGCTCCCGGTCGATGACCGGCACGTTGGGAACCGCCTGGGGGAAAGGAATGTAGATGGCCTTGCGCTTGGCGAGGCCCAGGTCGAACTCGCTGTCCACCCGCGCCGGGCATTTCTGCATGCACTCCCCGCAGCCGGTGCACTTGGCCATGTCCACGGAGCGGGCCCGCTTGCGGATCTTCACCTCGAAATTTCCCACATACCCTTCCACGCTCTCCACTTCCGAATGGGTCAGGATACGGATGTTGGGGTTGCTGCGGACGTCCACCATCTTGGGGGTGAGGATGCACGCCGCGCAATCCAGGGTGGGGAAGGTCTTGTCGAACTGCGCCATCCGCCCGCCGATGGAAGGGCCCCGCTCAACGAGGATCACCGGGTGCCCCACGAGGGCGATGTCCAGGGCGGCCTGCATTCCCGAGATCCCGCCGCCGATCACCAGGGCCTTGCGCTCCATGGGAATGCGCTTGGGGTAGAGGGGCTCATTCGAGCGGACTCTGGCGACGGCCATCTTGATCAGCTCAATGGCTTTGCCCGTGGCTTCGGCACGATCCTTATGGACCCAGGAACACTGCTCCCGGATGTTGGCGATTTCGAGCAGGTAGGGGTTCAGGCCTTCTTCTTTGACGGTATTCTGGAACGTTCTTTCATGGAGGAGGGGAGAACAGGAGGCGACCACCACGCGGTCGAGCTTGTAGAGGCGGATGTATTCCTTTATGATCCTCTGCCCGGGATCGGAGCACATGTACTTATAATCGCGGGCGATCGCTACGCCCTTCTCGCCGGCCAGCTCTTCGGCCGCGTACTTCACGTCCACGGTTTTGGCGATATTCGTCCCGCAGTGGCAGACAAAGACTCCGACTCGCGCCATAGATTTGTCCTTTTAAAGAAGTTTCACCGCAGAGGCCGCAGAGATCGCAGAGAAGATCTCCAAATTCTAATTTTCAATTCCTGGATTTCAAGAAGCCCGATGAAGATCACCCGTTCCAATTACTTCAGTTCCTGTTGGGCTATTGGAGTTTGGGATTTTACACTTCTGCGTCCTCTGCGTTCTCCGCGGTGAAATCATTGCCGTAAATTCTTGCTTTCCAACAAGGCAAAAGGGTCCACGTTCAGTTTTTTCAGGCCCAGGGCGTCCTCCCGGAGGCCCAGGCAGATTCCCAGGAGCTGGGTGAAGTAGAAGACGGGAAGGCCGAAATGCGCGCCGGTTTTTTTCTCCACCTCTTCCTGCCGGAAATCCAAGTTGAATTGGCATAACGGGCAGTCCACCACGACGGCTTCGGCGCCCAGGTCTTTGGCCGCCTCCAGCAGGTCCCCGGTCAGCTTCAACACGATCTCTTTTTTGGAAACGGAAAAAGACCCTCCGCAGCACTCGGTCTTAAAAGGCCACTCGATGGGTTCTCCGCCCAGGGCGCGGATCAAGCGGTCGAGGTAGGACGGATAGACCGGGTCGTCAAAAGCCACGATTTTCTGAGGCCTGGCGGAGAGGCACCCGTAATAGCAGACCACCTTCATCCCTTTCAGGTTTTTCGAGAGGAGCTTTCCGATGGCTTCCAGGCCGTACTCGTTGATCACCGCGTCGGAGATGTGCCGCACCTTGGCCGACCCCGCAAAATCCGCCTGAAGGATCTGGTTCACCTTTTTCCTGAGTTCGGGGTTTTCCCGGACTTTGTGGACCGCCGTGCGGAGGCGGTTGTAGCAGGCGGCGCAGGGGACCACCACCTCGAGGCCCATCTTTTCCACCTTCACCAGGTCTTTGGCCGGCAAGACTACAGGGAGAAGAAGTTCGGAGGAGTGGGCGGCCGATGCCCCGCAGCAGGTCCAGTCTTCCACCGGGGTGAGCTCGATGGCCAATTTTTTAAAGACCGAGTCGATGGACTGCTGGTAGTCGGAAGCCGTCGAGTGAAGAGAGCAGCCCGGGTAGTAGGCGTATCTCATGCCTCCTCCCGTTCCTGAGCCCGCGTGCGGGTGAGGATTTCCTGAAATCCCTTTGGGTCTTTGAGCCGGGGAGTGGTCAACTTGAGTTTTCCTTTGGAAAAGAGTTTTTGGCCGAGACGCCAGTCTTTGAGAGGGCTCCAGGTCAGCAGGTTGTATTTCCCCATGAGGCGGAGGTCATTCACCCGGCCGAATCGGCCGACCACTTCCAGAAAAAGCTTGTGGAAGAGGGAGATTTCTCTTTCCGCCGGGGCTTGGTTCCCGCCGTAGCCCAGGATCCGCAGCGCGTCCATGGCGGCGGCGATATCGATGTTTTTGGGACAGCGGGAGGTGCAGGTTTCACAGGAGGCGCAGAGCCAGATGGTATGGGAGGCGAGCGCTTCCGCCTCCAGCCCGAGCTGAACCATGCGGATGATTTCGTGGGGAGGCACGTCCATCGTGTAGGCAACCGGGCACCCGGCGGTGCACTTGCCGCACTGGTAGCACCCGTCGATATTCTGCCCGATCATCCCGCTGACCCGGGCAGCGAAAGACCGGGAAGACTCGTCCATCGTAATTTTCATTTGAACTCCCCTGGAGAGGCGGGATTGTCTAGTTATTCTATCGGGAATACAAAAAACGCCTTATGATTTCACTCATAAGATAAAGCTTCGGTTACTATTCACGTGATAAGACTACTTTGTACAGTTAGGATCCAATTAGATTTTCGGATTCGGCGGACGCGATTTACATGTCGCGTCCGTTGAGACTATTCTCGCGGCAGGTTCACGGTAAATGTGCTCCCTTCCTGAACCCTGCTTTCCACGCTGACCGTTCCCCGGTATCGGTCCACGATATGCTTGACCAGGGACAGGCCCAGCCCGGTGCCCTCCTGGCCCATTTCTTTGGCGTTCTTGGCCCGGTAAAATTCCTCGAAGATCCGGGGCAGAGAATCGGGGGGGATTCCAATGCCGGTGTCTGAAACTACGACGCGGACCCCCGAGTCATGGGGCGCGAGAACGAGGCTCACCCTTCCCTGCGCGAGGAGTGTATTTCACCGCGTTCTCCAGCAAGTTACCCAGGAGACGCTCCATGTCGTCTTCATTGGCCTTAATGGTCAGCAGGGAATCCGGGACCTCTACCCGGAGATGGATCCTTTTCTCCTCCACCTCGGGCTGGACCGCGTCCACGAGGCGGTTGACGACCCCGTTCAGGATCACGTCTGTCTTCTTGGCTTCGGGAAGCTCGCCCTTGAGGGCCCCAAGCGCGAGGAGGTCCCGGATCAGGCTTAGGAGGGCGACCAGCCTCCGCTCCGCCCGGGCGATGAGGTCCTTCTGTTTCTGGAAGACTTCCCCGGCATATCCTTCCAGGAGAACGCGGAGGATGGACTGGATGGCGGCCACCGGTGCCTTGAGCTCGTGGGCGACGGTGAAGACGAAATCCGATTTGGCCTGCTCCAGGTCTTCCAGCCTCTGGTAGGTGCGGGCGTTTTCGATGGCGACGGCCGCCTGGCTGGCCAAGGTGGTTAGGAATTCGATCTCCTCGTCGGTGAAGCGATGAATGTCCGCTGTGTACAGCCGGAGGACCCCGATCGGTTTTTCCCGCACGCTCAGGGGAACGCAGAGCACGGAACGGATCCCTTCCTTCACGGCTTCTTCGGGGTACTGGAAGCCAGGGTCCTTGGCGACATCCAGGACGGAAACCGCCTTTCCCCGGAGGGCCCCGCGGTCCACGAGGCTTTTTTCCAGATCCACGGGCCCTTTGGCCAGGTACTCCTGGCTGAGCCCGTAGGCGGCGCCCACCCGGAGCTGGCGCTTTTCTTCATCAATCAGCCGGATGGAGCAGGCTTTGGCTTTCATGGACTGGGTGGCCTGTCGGGCGATGGTGTTAAGCACCTCAGTGAAATTCAAGGTCGAGGTCACCGCTCGGGCGGTGTCGTAAAGAGACTGCGTTTTGTTATAGGCGCTCTCCAGCCTCTGTTTCAGCTGGGCGAGCTGGCGGGTGCGGGCCCAAAGCTGCCGGGTGATCGAAGTCCCCAGGTAAATGGAGACGTAGATGGCGCTGCCGAAGAAGAAGAGCGTCCCGGCTACGAAAAAGGGCTGATGGTACTGCGGAGCCAGGAATCCGGGTATGGCCACGTGCGGAATCACCCCGTAAAACTCCAGCAGGGCCATGGTTCCCAAGAGGAGGACTCCCACGGTGGCGTTGAGATAGCAGGTCCTGGGCGGAAGAAGAATGCTGGCAATGATGGCGTGGAAAATGAAGTAAAAAATGACCGGGCTTTCGATTCCTCCCGAATAGTGCACGAGGAGAGTCAGCGCGACCCAATCGAGGAAGAACTGAACCCCGGCAAAACGGCTGAACTGCTGGACTCCGGCGGAAGGGTCTTTCCGAAGGGCCTTGAGGCGGAGGTAAAGAATTGAATTGTAGCCTGCGATCGCCGAACCGACCAGGAAGAGCTCCCCCTGGCGGATCGACAGTCCGAGAAGGGAGCCGACCACCCAGGTAATGAACACCACGCCCGGGGCGGCATACCACCGCAGCCGGATGAACCAGGAGACGCGGTCGATCAGCTCCTCTTCCACGGGCAAGCGGAAAGGAACTCCCTCCCATTTTTCGTGGGGTCTCTCCAAATTTTACTCCATTTGCGGGGTTGGCTGGGCAACGAGCGAGACGATAGGATTATTATTCCCGGGAAAGAGGATTGTCAATGATAAACTGCCGATCAATGTGGCAGATGGGCAGGGCGGGTTCCGGCAATTTCACCCCACCCACCTCAAGCTGTGAAAATTAGCGGCCGGGAAATTGGAGAGCGTTACCATGTCCAGGGGACGGCAAAAATTTGCAGGCCAAAAGAGGCACTCGTTTCTTTTCAGCCCGCGGGGTACTGAATTTATGCGCCACTAAAGCGGAAACCTATTAATATTTACCAGGGCTTAGCTCGGATTTGCCGGCGTTCCTATGCGGAACTCCGGTGAACCCATTGGACATCAGAAATCCCCGCCGATTTTGGCCTGCAAATTTTTGCCGTCCCCTGGACAACAAGACTGGTTTTTATTTGACTATAGTTTAATTTTTTCATGCTTCACCCCCTCGAAGGGGGAGACCGGTGGGGGGGATTGATTCCCTCCCAGCGCGGATAATGTCACTTTATGTATTTTCGTTTGTATTAAGTTCCGGGAACGGAGAAGGCCTGTAGGATCCCGCCGTCGATCACAATCTCCGTGCCGGTGGTGTAGCTGGACGCGTCGGAAGCCAGGTAAATCGCCGCGCCCGCGATCTCGTCGGGTTCGCCGATCCGCCCCATGGGCGTGACTTTGGCCATGGCCTCCTTCTCTTTTCTGGCCTGGTCCGGGGGAAGATGGAACCAATGGGAGTCCAGCATCTTGGTGCTGATGGGACCCGGAGCGATGGTGTTGACCTGAATGTTGTAGGGAGCAAGCTCGGCGGCGAAGGCCCGGGTGATCATGCGGACGCCGGCCTTGGAGATGCTGTACACGCTTACGCCGGGCTCCGGCCTGAAACCGTCGATCGAGGCGATATTGATGATCTTTCCGCCGCCCTGTTCCTTCATGATCCGCGCGACCGCCTGGCTGGTAAAGTAGAGGCCTTTCAGGTTCAGGTTGATGATCGTCTCCCAGAGGCGCTCGTCCGAATCCAGGACAGACCCCATGGCGGGACTGGACCCGGCGTTATTGAAGAGGACATCGATCCTGCCGAACTTCTCCATCACCGCGGATACCATTTTCTTTATGTCTTCCATCTTTGCCAGATGTGCCTGCACCGGGAACGCCTCACCGCCGAAGGCCTTCACTTCCGCGGCCACATTTCGCAAATCGTCAATCTTGCGGCTGGTGATCGCCACCCGGGCCCCTGCCCTGGCAAACCCCTGGGCCACCGCCTTTCCGATCCCCCGGCTGCCGCCGGTCACAACCGCTGTCTTGCCTTTCAGCGAAAATTTTGAAAGATCGAACATGGTCCATCTCCTAACCCGGATGAGCCGGAACCAAAGAGGATTTTGAGGATTTTTGTAGGGGCGGCCCTCTGTGGCCGCCCGCAAGATGGGCAACCACAGGGGGTTGCCCCTACAATTTACACCCACCAGGCCTAGCTGTCCGCGCCCTATATCGTGCTGCCGCCGTCGATGGCAATCACCTGGCCGGTCACGTAGCTGGAAGCATCGGAGGCGAGGTAAAGAATGGCGCCGACCATCTCGTCAGGTTCGCCTACACGGGCCATGGGAGTTTTGCCCATCGACAATTTCAAAATCTCAGGGTTTTTCCAGAGGGCCTCGCTGAAACGGGTCCTGGTCAGGCCGGGGGCGATCGCGTTGACCCGGATGTTGAACTGGGCCCATTGCTGGGCCATGACCTTGGTGGCCATGATCACCGCCGCCTTGCTGATGGAGTAAACCGGAAGAAGGTCCGGCCTGATCCCGGCGATGGAGGAGACGTTGATGATTTTTCCTCCGCCCGCGTCTTTCATCTGCCGCGCCACGGCCTGGCTCAGGAAGAAGAGGCCCTTCAGGTTAAGGTTCATGATCGCGTCCCACGCCCGCTCGTCCACTTCCAGGGCCGATGACATGGACGGGTTCGTGGCCGCATTGTTTACCAGGATGTCGATCTTCCCGAACTCCTCCTTCACTTTCTTGGCGAGGTTTTGAACCTCTTCCATCCGGGCCACGTGGGCGCCCACCGTCAGGCATTTCCTGCCGGTTTTCCTGATCCGTTCGGCGACCTTCTCCAGGTCGGGTACTTTGCGGCTGGCGATCGCGACGTCCGCTCCTGCGTCCGCGAGCCCTATGGCAACGGCTTCTCCGATTCCGCGGCTCGCGCCGGTGATGAGGGCGACCTTTCCTTTCAACGAGAAATCCATCTGATTACCTCCTGGTTTATTTAAATTCTTATGGCAGAGAGCATGGCGCAAAGCGTGAACGACTGAAAAGATGCATTCGAGCGAAAGCGGCAAAGAAGAACTTTTGATGGATTCGGAAAAATCCAGTCTGACTATTTTTGGTCATTCCGGCGAAAGCCGGAATCCAGTTGTTTCAAATCCTGGACCCCGGCTTTCGCCGGGGTGACGAAGACTTTTTGGCCATCGACTTTTCAAAAAACTAAAATTTTGTGGGCCAGTTGGCCAACCGGTGCTCGCCCACACCGTGGGTCCTCCGGTCGCGGCAAATCTCCAGGGCCCTGAGGATGTAGTTCCGGGTTTGTCGGGGATCGATGACGTCGTGGAGGTAATGCATGCCCGCCGCGGGATAGGGCGCGCTGTCCTTGATCATCTGCTGGATGAATTGATCCTTCTTAACGGCCAGCTCCGGGCTCTCCTGGAGTTTCCCGCCGAAGACCACGTTGGCGGCGATCTCCGGGGCCACAAAGCTCATCTCCGCCGTGGGCCAGGCCACGAGGAAGTCCGTGGCGCAGCCCGAGCCGGCCATGTTCCAGAAGGCCATTCCGTACGTCTTGCGCACGATCACCGAGATCTTCGGGACGGTGATCTGCCCCAGTGCGTTCATGTAGTTCATCACCCGGGCGCCTACCCGGTTTCGCTCGGCTTCCTTGCCCACCAGAAAACCGGGCGTGTCATGGAAGAACAGCAGGGGGATGTTGAAAGAATCGCAGAGGACGAGGAAACTGATCACCTTGTCGATGCCGTTCGTGTCCATCGCGCCGGCCTGAAAATAGGGCTGGCTCGCGACGATGCCCACGACCTGGCCGCCCACCCGAGCCAGGGAGGTGATCACGCTTTTGCCAAAGAAAGGTTTCACCGGAAAGAGAACACCTCCATCCGCAACGGCCTGGAGAATCCTGTTCATGTCGTACACGCGGTTTCGTTTCTCGGGGAGCACATCCAGGATTCGGGCCATGCGGTCTTCGGAGCCTTCGGGGACGGGTTTGGCGGGCGGCGGCTCGTCGCAATGGGAGGGCATGTAGGAGAGAAACTCGCGGATCAGGGCGAAACACTCCTCCTCGTTTTCCGCGACCCGGTCCGAGTTCCCGGTGATTTCCGCATGAACTTTCCAGCCCCCCAGCTCTTCGTCGGTGATCACCTCGCTGATCGCCAGGCCGAGGACGCGGGGCCCGGAGACGCCCATGGCGCTTCCTTTGACCTGCACCACGAAGTCGGACAGACAGGCCATCCAGGTGGGCATCCCGTAGCACTCGCCCATGACCGCGGTAACCATCGGGGTTTTCCGCACCCGGCTCATGAGGTGAAGGAAGGTGTCGAACCCGCCCCCTCCGATGGAGGCCAGCCCTTTCGCTCCCATGATATCCGGCATGCGAGCCCCGCCGGCTTCCCCCAGATAAATCACTGGAAATCCCCGGCGGACCGCCTGGTGCTTGATGTCTCCTTCCTTCTTTCCCGCGACCCGGCTGGAAGTTGCGGCGAGGACGGTGAAATCGTTGGCCACGATCGCCACGGTGCGGCCGTCAATCCTGCCGAAGCCGCCGATCTTGCTGTCCGCCGGTGTCTTGTCCTCCATCCCGGGCACGTCGGAGCAGTTGAACCGGCCCACTTCGAAAAAGCTGTCGGGGTCGAGCAGCCGCGAGATCCTCTCGCGGGCGGTAAGCTTCCCTCGATCGTGCTGCCGCTGAATTTTCTCGGGCCCCCCCATCCGGAGAACCTTCTCCTTCCGGCGCTGCAGCTCCTCGAGCTCTTTTTCAAAGGGCATGATGACTCCCGGAACCAAAAAGGTGAAAAGGCGAAAAGGGGAAAAGGCGAAAGGGGAAAAAGAATCGATATGAACAACTACGATAGAGGGGGAAGAACAGGGGCGCTAGCGATCTGCGGAAAACTGAATAAGCCGTCACTCCAGCGAAAGCGGGAGTCCAGAATGTTTTTAATCCTGGATTCCGGCCTTCGGCGTGAGCTCAGTCGAACGCTTCCGCCGGAATGACGGCCTGTCGGTTCGAATTTACGTCGTCCGCAATTGCTAGATTCGTGTCAAGGGAAAATCCTACTGAACACGGATATCGACATTACCTGCTGCAGTGCCTTTCCCCCTCGCTAAAGCCGCCTAGGGTCAGACAATTATTTCTTGCTGTAGTCGTACCAGCCCTTGCCGGTCTTTTGACCGTAGTTGCCCTTCATGTATCTCTCAACCACGCTGGGGGAGGGCAGGTCCGCCCGGTCGCCCGACTCCTTGAACCGCTCCATCGACCTGATGTAATTGAGGTCGATCCCGGTCAGGTCCATCAGCCGGAACGGGCCCATGGGATGCCCGGCCCCGTGAACGCAGGCCTTGTCGATGTCCTCGGCGCTGGCGATCCCCATCTCCAGCATCCAGAGGGCCTCGCGGCCGATCACCTTGAAAATCCGGTTGAGGAGGAACCCCTCCACCTCTTTTTTGAGAAGGACGGGCATTTTTTCCAGCTTCTCGGAGAGATCCATGGTCACCTTTGCCGTCTCGTCGGAGACGTGGGGGCCCTTGACCACTTCGACGAGCTTCATGACCAGTGCCGGATTGAAAAAGTGCATATTCAAAACTTTGGAGGGCCGTTTCGTCGCGTCGGCCACGAGAGAGCTCACCAGGTACGAGCTGTTGGTGGCGAGGATGGCGTGAGCCGGGGCCACCCGGTCCAGGTCGGCAAAGATCTTTCTTTTGATGTCCAGGACCTCGGTTGCGGCCTCGATGGCGAAGTCCGCGTTCTGCGCGGCTTGTTTCAAGTCCGGGGTGAAAGAGATGTTCTTGCGGGCCTGCTCGGCGGCCTCTTTGGTCATCTTCCCCTTCTCCACCCGCCCGGGAAGGTAGGTGTCCGCGAACTTCTCCGCCTTCTTCAGAATCTCGGGAACCACGTCCGTGCAGGTCGTCTTGTACCCGTGGATCGCGCACAGAAGGGAAATCTGATGGCCCATGTTCCCCGCGCCCACAACGCAGATGTTTTTTATCTCGTTAACTGTCATAAGATTCCTCCTTGGAGTAGTGATGAGTGTCAGTGTCAGTGTTCAGTAGATAAAATTAATTTTCCACTGACACTAAACCTAAGTATTGCATAAATCTTCCCGGCAAACCCCCTCACCCTCCCCTCTCCCCCGTTGCGGGGGAGAGGGCTGGGGTGAGGGGGCAAAGGCCACCAAAGGTGAGATCCAGCAACATTCTGCGGATGCCCTTCCCGGCCAATAGAAACAAGACTCCGCAATACGATTGCTGATGTTTTTTTGCACCTGATGGGTAAACACTGACATTGACACTTTCTTTATTGCCTTTCAATAATGGTGGCCACGCCCTGTCCTCCGCCCACGCAGGCGTTGGCCACGCCGTAGCGGGCGCCCTTTGCTTTCAGGATTCGGGAGAGCGTTCCCACCAGCCGGACCCCGGTCGCTCCCAGCGGATGACCGATGGCCAGCCCCCCGCCCATAACATTGACCCTGTCGGGGTTCAGCCCCAATTCCTTGATGCAGTACAGGGGAACGATGGCAAAGGCCTCGTTGATTTCCCAGTAATCGATGTCCTTCACTTCCAATCCGGCCGCCTTCAAAGCTTTCTTGCTGGCGGGAACCGGACCGACGCCCATGATGGTGGGGTCCACGCCGGCAAACCCGATCGATCGGATCGTGGCCATCGGCTTGATCCCCTTCTTCTGCGCCGTCTCCTTGGACATGAGAATCATGGAGGTGGCCGCGGCATTCAAGGGGGAAGAGTTCCCGGCGGTGATGTTGCCGTCGGGCCGGTACGCCGGTTTCAGGTCCTTCATCTGCTCCAGGGTGGTGTTTCCCCGGACGGCCTGGTCCTGCTCCACGATCATCTTCTTCCCGTCCCCCTGTTCCGCCTCGATGGGGAGGATTTCCTCTTTGAAGAAGCCTTCTTTCTGGGCCTTGGCGGCGAGTTGGTGCGAGCGGACGCCCCACTTGTCCATGTCCTCTTTGCTCAGTCCGCTCATGCCGTAGAGCTTCTCCGCGGTCAGGCCCATGTTCATGGTGGTCATCATGTCCCATTTCTTATATGCGGGGTCGGTGAACAGGCGCGGGTTGGGGGAGATGGCGCCTTTCTCTCCGGCCAGGGAGCCGATGGG
This sequence comes from uncultured delta proteobacterium, assembly GCA_963712535.1. GTDB lineage: Bacteria > Desulfobacterota > SM23-61 > SM23-61 > SM23-61 > CAVQIK01. Next base: position 69,981 of record CAVQIK010000001.1, read on the forward strand.
AACCCGGGTCATGTGCTCCATTCCGCCCACCATCACGATGTCGGCGAAGCCCATGGCGATTTCCATGAACCCGATGTGAATCCCGGCCATGGCGGACCCGCACTGCTGGTCCACGAATTTCGCCGCGATGGTCTGCGGAAGGTTGGCCAGGAAAATGGGGAAACGGCCGCCGTAGCTCCACTGTTCGCTCACCCCGATGGCCGAGCCGACGATGAAGTCCTCGACCTCCTCGGGCTTGATTCCCGTCCGTTTAATCACCTCGGGAAGCAGGCGGGCAAGCAGGTCATCCGATCGAAGCTTAAAAAACCAGTCCCGCGGGGGGTCATTGGGCCTGGAGCGGGTTTGGGCCGTGCGTAAATATCCGGCAATCACGACTTCTCTCATTTTTTCCTCCTTATTCGATTTCCGAAATTTCACCGCAGAGGACGCAGAGGTCGCAGAGAAAGAAAGGAATTCCAAGCTCGATGATTCCCCAAAAAAAACGAATACTCTTGGAACCCGTCCGGGTGACGGCTGAGGAAATCTTACTTGAAGTTTGTCTTCTCCGCGTTCTCTGCGTCCTCGTCGGTTAATCCCTATTTCTTTGTTTCCGGGTTCGCCTTGCGGTCTTTGATCCCGGCGATTCCCTTCACCAGCTTCTTGCGGGACTCGACGTCATACTGGGTGGTGATGGCGATAGACTCCATGATGGGCGAGCCGCCGCCATGATACGCCCCCATCAAGTGGATCCCGCCGGTAGCCGAGCAGATCTGGTCTCCCACGTACCTCCACAGCTGGGCCGCGTCTTCCGGATGGATGTCCGGGTTGCGGGTGATGTACTTGTTGAGGAGGTCCTTGGTCTCCGGGTTCATGAAGTCCCCTTCGTAGGGGAAGGTGGCCGGAATGCCGCCGGAGATGTCGCACAGAATCTCGGCTTCCCGGTAAACCGCCTCGCCGCTGAGGCAGCGGCCGACGTTGCAATAGATCGAGTTGGGGATGTAGCTCCCCGGACCGTACGGGCGGAACCCGACGTTGGGGACGTACACTTCGGGTTTTCCCAGCTCCGAGGCCGTGAACCCGGCGGCGTATCCCAGCTCGGAGACCCGGATGATCTCCGCCAGCTTGTCGCGCACGTGGGAGGCTTTGCCGATCCCGTTGTACTCGGCCGCGAGAGCAACCGTGCCCAGCATCAGATCCCCCAGCGCCGGTTTGCACCCGGAGTAGCTGTGGCGGTGGAACAGGGCGAAGAGGAGGGCGCACACTCCGCCGTGAGTGGTCTCGCCGCAGAGGAAGACGCGCTCCCAGGGGATGAAGCAGTTGTCGAAGATGGTGTAGGAGTCGGTCGCCCCGGGGGCGAAACCCCTCTTGAAGTACTGCCGGTCGCGCAGGTTATGAATGGAGACGACCTGCTTCACCCCTTCCCAGTCCCCCGGAACGGCAAAAGCGACCGCCCATTCCTTCTCCTCCGGCAGAAGGGCCCGGGTGGGGAGGACGAGGATCTCGTCGGCGACCGAGGCTTCGGAGTTGTGCACCTTGGACCCCCGGACCACGATGCCGTCGCTCCTTTTCTCCACGACGTGCACATACATATCGGGGTCTTTCTGCTGGCTGGGGCGCTTCATGCGGTCCCCTTTCACGTCCGTCTGGGCGCAGCACCCGACGAGGTCTTCTTTCTGGAACCGTTCCAGCCATTTTTTGAAATTGTTGTGGTATTGCGTGGCCCCGTTGTTCAATTTGTCCGCTTCATAGGATACGTTGTAGATGGCGTTGGAGCCGTCAATCCCCATGCACCGCTGGATGCAGCCGCCCGCCGCCTGGCAAGCCATGCGGGTCATATCCTGTTTCCTGTGCAGGTCTTCCTTGTTCTGATGGATGTGATTGAAACGGTTGATCCTCTCCCCGGTGAGGTGAGATATGGCCGTGCACAGGTCCTGGTTCTCCGGCTTGGCAGCGAGATCATACGTAAGGCCGATGGTGTTGATGGTGGGCATCTGCATCTCGTCGTCCCGGGCGATCTTTTCGCCGTTCACGTAGATGTTGCGCCGCATTTTGCGAAGCCCCTCGATGTACTGCTGTTTGGTTCTCATCTCCTGTTCCTCCTCCTTTGATGTTTTACGCTTGGTTCGAGCGGAATGGCGAAGCCCGGAAACCTCTCCAATATTAGCCCGGGGGCGGTTTGGCGGATATGAGAACACTCATATCCTTTCAACATTACCATTTTCCCGGTTTTACCCCTATACCATGCCCTTGAAACGGGAAAATTGTCAAGATGCTGTTTTCCGGAATCCAGACCCCAGAATCACATTCCTTTTCCGGAACCTCAGGCCCTTTTCACCTTTCAGTCTGCTGTCTGAAGTCTAGAAGCTTGCGGGAAAGTAACCTTGAAGCCCATTATGTCATTCCGGCGGAAGCTGGAATCCAGTCCCGCCGCCGGCGGGATTAGAGGCATTCTGGACCCCCGCTTTCGCTGGAGTGACGGATTTTTGAGTTTTTCCGCAGCCTGCTGGTATCTCAATCATAGATCGTTTTTCCATCGGCTCAAGGCTCTTCGGGCGGTCTGCGCCAGGGAAGGTTCAAGTGCTCCCTTGCCTCGGGTTTTTTGGCCCCTTCCATGAGGTTCAGGATGCGCCGGTATTCCTCGCGGGAGAGCTTGCGGTAAAGATGGTAGAAGAAGGCGCTCATGATCTCCCTCCCCTGGACGATTCTCTTGGAAAACTCCGCCGGAGAAAGCTTCCCCAGGGTGGCTTCGAAATAATACTTGTGGGACATGACCACGATCTCCCGGAACATATCCCGGTAATACCGGAGAGCTTCGGCGTCAAACCCATCGCTTACTCCGAGCCCCACTTGGTCCATCTCCACAATCAGCTTTCCCAGGGTGATGTCGTCCTGGGAATAGACTTTCCGGCCGCCCCGGACCTCGGGGTTGATGATTCCCCACTCCTCCATTTTGGGAAGCCAGGTCCATCCCAGACCCGTAGCGTTCCGGAAAGCTTCTTCCCCCTCCACCTCGGTGGGGAGGAGCTGGTCGACCGGCCGGAAGTATTCAGTCTTGAGGTTGAGGATGGATTTCCCCTCGGGGGATTTCTTCTGGTTCTTGATGATGTTCCTGATCACCGCCAGGGGAAGAAAGTAGCGGTCCTGGAGCTCCTTGATGAGGCGGATTCGCTCCACGTGGGTGTCGTTGTAATCGGCGATATTCCTTCCGCGCTTCCGCGGCTTGGGGAGGAGGCCTTCCCGGAGATAGTAATGAACAGTCTCCTTGGATACCCCGGTGCGCTGGACCAGCTCTCGGATCTTCAAAGGGTCTTCTCCCGCGATGCAGAATATTAGAGCGATGGAATGGACGGGTTCTCAGGCCCCGATGTAGGCTTTCTTCACTTTGTCGTTGTTCATCAGCTCGGAGCTGGAGCCTTCCAGGACGATTCTTCCGTTTTCCAGGACGTAGCCCCGGCGGCTGATCATGAGGGCCATCCGGGCGTTCTGTTCCGATAAAAAGATCGTGGTCCCGGACTCGTGGATCGCCTTGATGACCTCTCCAATGATCTTCCGCACGACCAGGGGAGCCAAGCCCATGGAGGGCTCGTCCAGGAGCAGCAGCTCCGGCTGGGACATCATCGCCCGGGCGATCGCCAGCATCTGCTGCTCCCCCCCGCTGAACGTTCCGGCGAGCTGTTTCTGCCGGTCCTTCAAAATGGGGAAGAGCGTATAAACCTGTTCCAGCGATTGCTGGATTTTTTTTCGGTCCTTGCGGCGGGTGTAGGCGCCCAGGCTCAGGTTCTTGTATACCGAGAGCTGGGGAAAGAGCTGGCGGCCTTCCGGGCAGAGCGAAAGCCCCAGCCCCACGACCTTGTTCGCGGGCATGCCCTGAATCGCCCGGCCCTTAAAGTCGATTTTGCCCTGGAAAGGCTTGAGCACGCCCGCAACCGTCCGGAAGAGGGTGGTTTTGCCCGCGCCGTTGCTCCCCAGAAGGGTGACAAAATCCCCCGGGGGGATATGAAGGGAAATTTCCCGGACCGCCTGGAACCCGCCGATGACCGTCGACAGGTGGGTGAGTTTAAGCAACGTGTTCCTCCCCCAGGTATGCCTCTATGACTTTGGGATTATGGCTGATCTCGGCGGGCGTTCCCTCGGCGATGACGCTGCCGAAGTTGAGGACGACGATCCGGTCGGCCAGGTCCATCACCATCCGCATCTTGTGCTCGATGAGACAGACCGTGACCCCTGCCACTTGATGGATCTTCCGGATGAGGCCGGTGATCTGGTCCGTGTCTTCCAGGATCAAACCGCCGGTGGGCTCGTCGAGCAGGATGATCTTGGGCTTGCTAATCAGGGCCACCCCGATGGACAGGCGTTTCTGCTCGGCCTGGGAAAGGGTAGACACCAGGTGGAAAGCCTTTTGCTCCAGCCCTATGAAGCTCAACGTCTCCATGACTTTGTCGGTGCTCCGGTCCTTATCTTCTTCCCACCGGCGGGTGTGAAGGAGAGTGGACCAGAATCCTCCCCGGGTGCGCAGGCGGTGCCCGATCGCGAGATTGTCGACGACCCGGAGCTGGTCGAAGAGGGCGGTGGTCTGGAACGTCCGGGCGATGCCCTGCCGGGCGATGAGGTGAGGCCTCCATCCGGCGATCTCCTTGCCTTCCATCCGGATGTTCCCGAACGTCGGCCGAAGAAGGCCGCTGATCAACCCGAAAAGGACCGATTTGCCGGCTCCGTTGGGTCCGACGATGGCCAGGATCTCTCCCTTCTTCACTTCGAGGGAGACGTTGTTTAACGCCGCCAGCCCGGCAAAATGCTTGGAGAGGCTTTTAATTTCCAGCAACACTTTTGACCTCCCCTTTGACCTCCCCTTTCTTTTGCCCGTAGGCTCGCGCCCGATCCCGCAAGGCGGTGATGCCGCCCATCAGCCCGCGGGGAAAATAAATAATGACCAAAATGAGCAGGACCCCGAAGATGATCATGCGGTATTCCGCCAGGAATTGCAGGTACTCCATCAGCACCGGGATGGCAAACGCGCCAAGGATGGGGCCCGCCAGCGTGGCCACTCCGCCCAGGAGGAGAAAGATCAGCCAGTTGAAAGTCAACTCCAGGGAAGCCGTGCCGGGACTGATGTTCCCCATCAGACTGGCGTAGATTCCGCCCGCGAGCCCGGCGAAAAAATTGGCCACCACAAACGAAAGGACCTTCCCCGAAAAAGTGGCGACGCCGACGGCTTCAGCGAGGACCTCGTTGTTCCGAATGGCCATGAAACTTAAGCCCAGGAGGGAATGGACCAGGCGGTGCATGACCCACAGGGTGAATAGTAGAAAAGCGAGGACCAGATAATACTGGGCTGTCAGGCTTTTGAAAGTGATTTCCCCCACAAAGGGGAAGGGGATCGGGCTAGGAAGGGGGATCCCGACGATTCCGTTGTAACCCCCGGTCACCTCGATCCAGTTTCCGGCCACGATGGAAATGATCACGCCGAAGCACATGGTCGAGATGGCGAAATAGGACCCCCGGCTGCGCAGGGTGGGCAGGCCGATGAGGAAGCCGATCGATGCGGCGAAGAGGGCTGAGAGGGGGAGGGCCAGCCAGAAGGATACCCCTGCTTGGGTCAGGAGGGCCACCCCATACGCCCCGAGGCCGAAAAAGCCGGCGTGGGCGAGGGAGGCCTGGCCGGTGTACCCGAGGATCAAGTTCATGCTGAGGGTGGCGATCGAAAAAAGGCAGCCCATGATCACGATCTGGAAATGGTAGCGGTTGGTGACCAGCGCCGGGAGGAGCAGGGCCAGGATGAGCAGGAGAATGTAACCCCATTTTTCCCGCAGGAACTTGACGCCGCTCATCAGCTCAGCTCCTTCCCGAAGAGTCCCGTTGGCCGTATGGAGAGAATCAAAATCAGGGCGCCGAAGGCATACACATCCTTGTAAGCCGCGGAAAGGTATCCTCCCCCGAGAGCTTCAAGGAGGCCCAGGATGTATCCTCCCACGATCGCCCCGGGAATACTCCCCAGCCCCCCCAGGATCACGATGACAAACGCCTTCATGCCCAAGAGGGCGCCCATGGTGGGGGAGATCATGAAAATGGGGGCCACCAGGCAGGCCGCGGCCGCGGCGGTGGCGGTCGAAATGCCGAAGGTGAGGGAGGAGACCCAGTTCACGTTGACGCCGACGAGCATGGCCCCTTCCCGGTTCTGGGCCACGGCTTCGATGGTGATTCCGGGGGTGGTTTTCTTGATGAAAAGCTGAAGAAGCGCGATGAGAACGATCGCCGCGAGAATCACCAGCAGCCGCTGATAGCTCATCGTGATCCCCAGCACTTCCGTGATCCCCGGGTAGGGGTTCGGAATCCGCCGGCCCTGGGGACCCCAGAAGACGATCACGCTCGTTTCCAGGATGATCAAAGCGCCCACGGCCGAAATGAAGGAATTGATGTGAGGCTTGTCCCGAAGCGGCCGGTAGACGACCCGCTCGACGAACATCCCGATAAGGCCCAGGAGGACCACCGAGCACACCAGGGCGGTCCAGAACCCGAACCCGAAGAGGGTCATCAGGAAAAAACTGACGTAGGCGCCCAGCATGTACAGGTGGCCATGGGCAAAATTAGGGATGTGCAGAATGCCGAAGACCAGGGTGAGGCCCAAAGCCACAATGGCATAGGTGCTGCCCAGCATGACCCCGTTGAATACCTGCTGCAAAAATAATTGCATATAATTCCGTCCGCCCGCTCACCCTTCCCCTCTCCCCCGGAACGGGGGAGAGGGCGGAGGTGAGGAGGATGCCAGAGGAGAGAGTAGGGGCGATTCATGAATCGCCCCTGCACGCTTTAATGTTCCTTTTCAAACTTGTGAAACACCCACTTCACGGGAGTGGTGACCACAGACTGCGAGATGCCCTTCTTGAACTCCTCTTCAGTTTTGTACTGCCAGGCAACCAGCTGCACTTGCCCGTATTTGCCCGCCTGGTCGACGACCTGAATCGATCCGAGGCAATACATTCGGCCCGCGGGGGTAATCCCCAAAAACTCCGACGGGAACTTATTCCCCAGGAGGGGAAAGGCCTTGGGGAAGGCGGCCCGGATGGCGTAAACATCATCTACGGTTTGGGCTGCGGCCATAGCGCGCGACAGAGCGTGCATGGCATTGTAGTTCAGCCAAACCTCCCAGGTGGACATGCGCTTGTACTGGCTGCGGTATCTCTTTTCCAGAATGGGGGCCGCTTCCGTCGGAGACTGCTCCACCGGCGCCACTCCGATGGTGTTGTACATCAGCTTGGTCCCCTTCAAAATGTTCTCGATATAATCCATCTTGGCCTGGTCGATGAGGATAAATCCTCCCTTGTAGCCCAGTCCCCGGGCTTGCTCGATCACCAGGGCCGTCGAGGCGGAAGGCCCGCCGATGAGCATGACGTCGGGCTTGGTGGCCATGGCGGCGGTCAAGGGGGCGGAAAAGTCCGTTTCAGTGTAATAGTTGGCCGGCTTGTCCGCCGTGATCTCCCCGCCCTTTTTCACCCAGTATTCCTTGAAGGCTTGCCGCCACTCGTCCCCGTACGCTCCCAGGGTCGCTACCATGGCCGCCTTGCGCCATCCTTTCTCCCAGGCGATGTCGGAGAAGCCCTTCACGTAAACGGTGAAAGGGGGCGGGCTGGCCACCAGCAGCTTGTTCCCGATCTCGATCACCTTTGGGGTGCTGGTGTAGGCCATAATGAGAAACTCGTTCCCTTTTTCCTGGTTGATCTTGGACATGGGCGCGAGGGAATTGAACAGGGGGTTGAAAATCGCCGGGGCCTTGTACTGGTCCCGGAGCCTTCGGCAATTATTGATGGAGGCGGTGGGGTCCAGTACCTCATCGAGTTTCACCAGCTTGAACTGGTATTTCTGGCCCTTTACGGTAATCCCCCCCGCCTGGTTTATATCCTGAATGGCCATTTCGATCCCGGCGGCACAGTCCTGGCCGTATTCCGCGGCGATCCCGCTGATCGGCCCGGTGTACCCGATCACCACTTCCTTTGCCTGCGCGGACGCGTCGGCAGCAGGCCAGGCAGCAAGCAAGGCCGCTGCCAGGAACAACACCATAACGACAAATCCCTTCCCATCCTTCATCTGTTCACCCTCCTTATTTAGATTGCCCTGACGGCATACAACTTCCGGCAGCTTCAGTCGCGGCTCCTGGAACCAGATTTATGGAACCAGCCATTCCGGGTATTTTTGGACCGGCGGGAGATGCTGAGCTTTTATATTCAAAAGGGATGAACATGTCAAGAAAAAATTGCTAGGCCTAAGAATTTTCTTGACTTTTGTGCATAGCATTTAGTATTACTCATTACCAAATCCCTCGGTGTTTTCCCCTTCCGACCAGCTCAAGGCTGACCGGCTGACCGCCCATTTTCAGGAGGTGAACCAATGGAGACAAGAGCCTGGCACCGTCACTATGACTACAACGTGCCCACCACCATCCGCTACCCCCGTCTGCCCGTCCACGAACTCCTGGGAATCCCGGCCAACGCGTTCCCGGACAAGGCGGCCCTGAACTTTTTCGGGACCGAGGTGACCTTCTGGGACCTTCGGCAGCAGATGCTCCGGATGGCAAATGCCCTGGGGGCCCTGGGGATTAAGAAGGGGGACCGGGTGGGAATCCACCTGCCGAACTGCCCCCAGTACCCGATCGCGTACTACGCGGCGCTTTCCCTTGGGGCGATTGTGGTGAACCTGAACCCCATGTACACCGCCGACGAGCTGAAGATGATGGTGGAGACCACGAGCCTCACCACGCTCATCACCTTCGACATGGTTCTTCCCAACATACGCGCGTTGTGCAAGACGGTTTCCATCCCCCGGGTGATCGTGACCAAGGTCACGGACTACATCAAGGGGCTGGGAGTGAGCACCGCCGCGAGCCTCGAACTCGATAAGGGATGGCACCATTTTTCCGCCCTGATCGATAGCACCCATACGACGAAAATGCCCAAGGTCCAGATCAACCCCGACGACCCTGCGCTCATCCAGTTCACGGGGGGAACCACGGGGGTCCCCAAGGGAGCGGTCCTCACCCACGGGAACGTGATCGCGGCGACGCTTCAGTGCGTCCTGTGGGGGAGCGCGACGACCGAGCACACGCCCCCGGAGAGACGAAACGTTGTGTCCGTGCTTCCCTATTTTCATGTTTACGGGAACATCGTGGTCCTGAACTGGGGCATGTTCAACTGCGCCACCCAGATCCAGATCCCGCGGTTCAACATCGACGAGGTGATGAACATCCTCGCCAATTTCAAGGAGATCACTTTCTTCCCCGCCGTCCCGACCATGATCAACGCGGTCATCAATCACCCCAGGGCGGCGGAACTGGACCTGGCCAAAAAGCTGAAACTCTTGAACTCCGGGGCGGCGCCGATGCCGGTGGAGATGATCGAGCAGGTAAAGGACATGGGGATCTTCTTCAGCGAAGGGTACGGCCTCTCCGAGTCCACTTCCCTGGCGATCTCCAACCCCATTTTGGGGCTGAAGAAAGTTGGGAGCATCGGGATCCCCTTCCCGGACACGGACGTACGGCTGGTCGACGTGCAGGACGGGAAAGAGGACGTTGCGAAGGGCCAGCCGGGCGAGATCATCATCAAGAGCCCGCTGATCATGAAGGAGTACTGGAACAACCCCAAAGAGACGGCCGGGCAGCTCAAGGACGGATGGCTTTACACCGGGGATATCGCCGTTGAGGACGAGGACGGGTACCTGTTCATCGTGGACCGCAAGAAGGACATGATCATCGCCGGGGGGTTCAACATCTACCCGCGGGAGATCGACGAGGTCCTCTTCCAGCATCCCAAGGTCCAGGAAGCGGTCTCCGTGGGCATCGCCGACGCGTACCGGGGCGAGACGGTCAAGGCCTTTATCGTGCTGAGGCCGGGAGTTCAGGCGACCGAAGAAGAGATCATCGCTTTCTGCAAGCAAAAGCTTGCCGCGTACAAGGTGCCCAAAATGGTGGAGTTCCGGGAAGCCCTTCCCAAGTCCGCCATCGGAAAAGTGCTCCGCAAGGTCCTCCGGGCGGAGGAAGAGGGGAAGAAGAAATAAAAGGTAGGGGCACGCTGCTGCGTGCGCTTACCCAGTTCGTTGGTAGGGGCGACCCGGCGGGTCGCCCCTACGGGGCAAACTCAGAACGAGGGGGGTTTTATGGCCAGGAGAATTCTTCGAACTAAACTCTGCGACCTGCTGGGGATTGAATATCCCATTCTCTCCGCTGGAATGGGCCCCACGCTCATCGGGGAGACCACCGGGGCACCCGTGGAACTGGTCGTCGCCGTCTCGGAGGCGGGGGGGATGGGAGTCCTGGGGGGAAGCGGGTTCACTGTGGACGGGCTTCGGGATGCGATCCGGGAGATCAAAGCCAGGACGAAGAAGCCCTACGGCGTCGATCTTCTCCTGCCCCAGAAGCTCGACGTGGGCGGAGGGCTCGGCCAGAAAGGCCCCAAGGAGCTGCCCCTGAGCCTGATCCTGAAGACCCTGCCCAAGCCCCATCAGGACTGGGTCAAGAAAGTGAAAGACGAGCTTCAGCTTCCCGATGTGGAAATCATCGTGAAGATGAACACCACCACCATGCGGCCGAAAGAGGCCATTCAGGTCTGCGTCGAAGAAAAGGTGCCGCTCTTCTGCGCCGGGCTCGGGAACCCGGGGTTCATGGTGGAGCAGGCCCATGCCGTGGGCATGAAGGTGCTGGGGATCACCGGGAATACCAAAAACGCCCGGAGGATGGCCCAGTCCGGAATCGACCTCCTCGTGGCCCAGGGACACGAGGGGGGAGGGCACACGGGCCGGATCGGGGCCCTGGCCCTCCTGCCCCAGGCCATCGACGCCGCCGCCCCGGTGCCGGTCCTGGCCGCGGGAGGGATCGGCGACGGCCGGGGATTGGCCGGGGCCTTGGCGATGGGGTGCGTGGGGGTGTGGGTCGGGACCCGCTTTCTGGCCACGGAAGAAGGGGGCGCCCTCCCGGTGAACAAGAAGCACATCCTGGATTCCACGGATGAGGACACCCGGGTGAGCCGGGCCTACACGGGGAAGACTCTTCGGGCGAGCTACAACAAGTTCCACGACCTCTGGGACGCCTCCGGCCTGGAGCCTCTCCCGTTTCCAACCCAGGTACTGATCTCTTCGGCCCTCCTCGCCAGCTTCGTCGAGGGGAAGAAGGACGATTACGTGGGCGGGCTTGCCGGCCAGGTCTCGGGTCTGATCAAAGAGATCAAGCCGGCGCGCGTGGTCCTCGAAGAGATGGTGGAAGAGGCGGTGGATATCCTGACCCGGAAGCTGCCGGAGACCGTGGTGGCGAAATAATACTTTTTGCCACAGAGGTCACAGCGCGGCCTAGCCGCAACCAAAAATTTATTGGACGCAGATGACGCAGATAAGCGCAGATAAACGCTCAGGAACCTGCTTAACAAAATTTAAAGACTTTGCAAAATAGTACTACAGAGGACACAGAGTTTCAGGAATTTAAAAATCCCAAAAACCCAATGACAGGCCAGAACCCAAGATGAAATTTGATCGTTGGTATCAATTTGAAAGAATTTCTCAGAAATCCCTCCCAACCTCCCTTTTCCAAAGGGAGGAGCATAATTTCCCCCTTTGAAAAAGGGGGATTAAGGGGATTTCTGGGCGTTCCTGCCCCCTTTTTAATAAACTTGTCCTATCGTTAAACGGTTTTCTTCTTGAATTCTGATTCTTTATCTCGGTGAACTCTGTGCCCTCTGTGGTTAAAACATAATAAATAGGAGCGGAAAATGGCCGACAAGTTTGTCAGCGAGAGAAATTTGAAATTTTTGCTTTATGAAGTTTTCGATACGCCTTCTCTAACCCAATACCCCTATTTCGCCGATCACAGCCGGGAGAGCTTCGACATGGCCCTGGAAACGGCCATGAAGATCGGCAGGAACCTGATGAAGCCGAAGCTTTCCGAGATGGACAAGAATCCGCCGGAATTCGTCGACGGTAAAGTGAAAGTCCATCCCCTGGTGCGAAGCGTGATGAAGGAGTGCGGGGAAGGCGGGTGGATCGCCGCCCCCTTTGCCTTTGACCTCGGCGGCCAGCAGCTCCCGCTCATGATCTCGGGGGCCTGCCGGTTCATCATTTCCGCCGCCAACTATTCGGCCAGCGTGTATCCCTTCCTCACCACCGGGGCGGCCCACCTCATCCTGACCTTCGGGTCCAAGGAAATGATCGAAACCTACGTCCCCAGGATGTTTTCCGGCGAGTGGCAGGGGACCATGGCTCTGACCGAACCCCAGGCCGGAAGCTCTCTTGCCGACATCACCACCACCGCGGAGCCTGCAGCGCGAGGGCTATTACCGGCTCCGCGGCCAGAAGATCTTCATCTCCGCCGGAGACCATGACGGGGTGGACAACGTCATCCATCTCATGCTGGCCAAAATTAAGGGAGCCCCCGCGGGGGTGAAGGGGATTTCCCTTTTTATCGTTCCCAAGAAACAGGATCGAAAACGGGCAGCTCGTTTCGAACGATGTAAACACCGCGGGAATTTACCACAAGCTGGGCTACCGCGGGGCGCCGATCACCCAGCTCAGCATGGGGGAAAACAACGATTGCCGGGCCTATCTGGTCGGGGAACCCCACAGGGGACTCCTCTACATGCTCCAGATGATGAACGAGGCCCGGATCGACGTCGGGCTGGGAGCCGCCGCAATCGCTTCGGCCGCGTACTACGCCTCGCTGGAGTATGCGAAGGAAAGGCCGCAGGGACGGCGGGTCACCAGCAAGGATCCCACTCAACCGCAGATCCCGATCCTCCAGCACGCGGACATCCGGCGCATGCTCCTATTCCAGCGTGCGGTGGTGGAAGGGGCTCTCTCCCTTATTCTGCAGTGCTCCTGGTATGCCGATCGGGCGAGGGTTCTCTCCGGAGAGGAAAAGGAGAATAACGAGCTCCTGCTTGACCTTCTCACCCCGGTGGCCAAGAGCTACCCGTCGGAGATGGGGATCCCCTCGGTGAGCGCGGGAGTGCAGATCCTGGGGGGGTACGGGTACTGCGACGAGTTTCCCCTGGAGCAGTTTTACCGGGATGCCCGGATCCACCCCATCCACGAGGGCACCACGGGGATCCAGGGAATCACCCTGCTGGGCCGAAACGTCACCATGAAAAACGGGAGAGCCTTCAAGATTTTCCTGGCAGAAGTCCAGACCGCGATTCAGAAGGCCGATGAGGTGCCGGAGCTGGAAAGCTACGCCAAGGAGTTGAAGGAGGCGCTCGACAGGCTCACCAAAGTCACCCTCCACCTGGTCGGGGTCGCCCAGAGCAAAGGCCCGGACGTGTTCCTGGCTGACTCCACCCTTTACCTGGAATTTTTCGGGATCGTCAGCGTCGCCTGGCAGTGGCTCCTCCAGGCCCTTGCCATCCGGAAGGCGTTGAACCTGAAACCCTCCGGGGTGGAAGCGGGACTTCTACGAGGGAAAGTTCCACACCTTCCGATATTTTTTCCGCTACGAGCTTCCCAAGATCGAAGGATTGGCGAAACGCCTCATGGACGCGGACGGGCTCACGGTGGAAATGAAGGACTCGTACTTCTCGGATTGAGGCTTCGTGTGATGTATGTAGGGGCGATTCATGAATCGCCCCTACGGTCCGGCCGATTTCCTCTCCCTTACATTGTCAGAGTCAGGTAAAAACTCCCCCCGTCCCTTTTCACCAGGAGCAAGAGAGGTTCTTTCTCGCCGGCCTTGTTCACCAATTCCCGGGCTTCCGAGACTGAGTGCACCGGCTGACGGTTCACTTGCAGAAGGAGATCCCCCCGGTGAACGCCGGCCCTCTCCGCGGGACTGCCGCTCTGGACTCCCCCGACCACAACCCCTTCGCCGGGGTTCACCCCGAGCCGCTCGGCCATCTTAGGGCTCAGGTCCTGGAGCCGCAGACCCCATTTTCCCTGGGCCGGCTGAACGGACTCCTCCGCCCGGGCTTTTTCCGAAGGCAGCTTGCCGACCTGGATGGACATTTGTTGCGTCGCGCCGTTCCGCAGGATGGTGAGGGGTACCACCTGTCCGACCGGAGTATCGGCAACCATGGTCGGAAGGGCGTGAGCATCTTCCACCGGTTTCTGGCCGAAGGAGACGATCACGTCGCCCTGCTGGATCCCGGCCTTCGCGGCAGGGCTGTCCGGCGTCACGTCGCTCACCAGGGCCCCGCTGGTATCTTTAAGGTTCATCGCTTTGGCCAGCTCGGGGGTGATCCGCTGAATGTTCACGCCGAGGTAGCCCCGGGTCACTTCCCCTTTGGCCACCAGCTGTGGGATCAGCGGCTTGGCCGTATCGATCGGGATGGCAAAGCCGATCCCCTGCCCGTACGGGAGAATCGCGGTGTTGATCCCGACCACCTCTCCTTTCATGTTGAAGAGCGGGCCGCCCGAGTTGCCCGGATTGATGGAGGCGTCGGTCTGGATGAAGTTGTCATAGGGCCCCGCGCCGATGACGCGGCCCTTCGCGCTGACGATCCCCGAGGTTACGGTGTGGCTCAGTCCGAAGGGATTGCCGATGGCCAGGACCCAGTCTCCCACGTGGATCTGGTCGGAGTCGCCCAGCTGCGCCGCCGGCAGGCTCTCCTTGGGCTTGATCTTCAGGATGGCCAGGTCCGTCTTCGGATCACGCCCGACGACCTTGGCTTCGTACTCCTCCTTGTCCCCCACCGTGACCGTCACTTCTTTGGCACCGTCCACCACGTGGTTATTGGTCAGGATGTACCCGTCCGCGCTGATGATCACCCCTGAACCCGTTCCCTGGACCCGGCGATTCTCCGGAACCTGGGGGGACATATTGGGGAATTGTTTGAAGAAATCCCCGAAGGGTCCTTCCGGAGATTTGGAAGGAGGGACCGGCCTTCTCAATCTTGGTTATCTTCACATTCACGACCGTGGGGCTCAGCTTCTTCGCCAGGCCGGCAAAGGAACCCGGGACCCCAGGAGCCGCGGCAGGGGCGCGTTTCGGCCGACGGACGCTTTTCGCCGCCGGGTGGGCCGGTCAGGTGAGCAGTCGAAGCCATCCCCAGACCCGGCCAGGGCAAAGCCAGACACAACCGCGCCAGGGTCATCCCCCCGGTTTTCTTGCGGACCAGAAAACGTTTGAACAGGTCAGACATTTTCGTTCCTCCTTTTTGTTTGAAAATGGATGGAGAGCATCCGGCCGCCGCCGGAGGGCTTCTCTCATCCTGGAGAAATTATAGGGATGGAATATTAGAGGGAGATTAAAGGAAGATTAAAAATTTCTAATATCCGAAATTTTTAAGAATCCGTCATTCCGGCGAAAGCCGGAATCGAGTCAAATCAATCCCGCTCGGAGCGGGACTGGACCCCGGCCTTCGGCGGAGCCGTCGGGCGGCGAACGCTTCCGCCGGGTGACGAATAAAGGACTTCTTATGAGACCATCAAAATTGATGACCTTGTAAAAAGTGATTAAAACCAGCGGGGCCCATTTTCAGGGTTGAAGGGGAAGAAGGACGGTGAAGGTGCTGCCGCTGCCCGGGAGAACTTTCGACCCGGATCTTGCCGCCATGGGCTTCAACGATGGAACGAGCGATGCAGAGGCCGAGCCCGGCGCCGCCCTCGTCCAGCGAACGGGCCGTGGGGGAGCGGTAAAATCTTTCGAAGATCTTCTCCCGGTCCTCGGGGGAAAGCCCGATTCCGGTATCCGTTACCCGGAGAGAAACCCAATCCCCTTCGCGCTGGAGGGAAACGGTCACCCGGCCGCCGGCGGGGGTGTACTTGATCCCGTTGTCCACCAGGTTCAGCAGAACCCGCCGGAGGCGCTCATGATCCCCCGGGACGGAGAGGGGCTCCACGGCCCCGAGGAGAAGGGTGATCCCGCGGCGGTCCGCCAGGCTCTTCGCCTGGGCATAAACGTCTTCGACCAGCTGGGCCAGGTCCACCGGTTGAAGGTCCATCCGGAGCACGCCGGCATCGGCCCGGGCGAGAAGCAGGAGACTTTCCACCAGGCGGGCCACGCGGTCGATCTCTTCCAGGGCGCTTCTTAAAACCTCCTGGTACTCCTCCGGGGACCGGGGCTGTCGCAGGGCGACTTCGATCTCCCCTTTCAGGATCGTAAGGGGGGTCTGCAGTTCGTGCGAAGCGTCCGCGCTGAACTGGCGAATCTGGCGGAAGGAGGTGTCCAGGCGTTCCAAGCATCTCGTTCAGGGTTTGGGCCAGCCTGCTCAACTCGTCCCTGGCGCCCGTGTCCTCCAGGCGGGCGGCAAGATGCTCGGCGCTGATCCGCCTGGCCGTTTCCGCCATCCGGTCCACCGGGCTGAGGGCGCGCCTCGCCAGCAGCCATCCTCCCGCTCCGGCCAGCAGAAGGCCGATGGGGAAGACGGCCGCCAGGGTGAGGAGAAAGCGACGGCGGGTGTTGGAAGAGACCTCGAGGGACATCCCCACCTGCATGATCCGTACGACTTGTCCCCCCTCCACCACCGGGAAAGTTAACACCCGCACCGGGTAAGGAGACAAGCCCTCCAGGGTTTCAAATGTGGAAAGCCCTCTTGAAGGCCCGTTCCCGGGCTTTCGGGTTGACGGGCAGACGGCCCTTGGGGGGCCCTGAAAACGGAGGCGGCTCGACCATTCCGAAATAGCGGTCCCATGGCGAAAAACCGAAGAATCGCCGGAAGGCTTCGTCGACTTCAGGGGGAGGCAAACCCGGGCCGCTCCTTCGGGTCTGCTCCGCCAGTGCCCGGGCAACCCCGGAAAGAGCGGTGTCTACGTCATGGGAAAGATTGTAGGAGAGGAGCGCGTACGCCGCCCCCCCCAGCAGAAGCAAAGTGAGCGCCAAAAGACTCGTGTACCAGAAGGTGAGGCGCGTCCGGATCGACAGGGTCTTCATGGATTACTCAGCCTTCAGAACGTAGCCAACTCCCCGGACGGTGTGGATCAGCTTGGGGTCCCGCTCGGAGTCAATCTTCTTCCGGAGGTAATTGACGTAAACATCGACGAGGTTCGTTCCCGTGTCGAAGTCGTAATCCCAGACGTGTTCGATGATCGTGGTCCGGGTAAGCACCCGCCCGGGGTTTCGCAGGAAGAAATCGAGAAGGGCGAACTCTTTGGAGGTGAGCTCGATCTTGCGGCCTGCCGCGGAAGACCGTGCGGCTAGCTGGGTCAAGGGTGAGGTCGGCGAGCCTGAAGAACCGGCCCGCCCTCCTCGCCGCGCCGGCGCAGCAGCGCGCGCAGGCGCGGCGACAAGCTCCTGAAAAGCAAAAGGCTTGGCCAGGTAATCATCGGCCCCGGAATCCAGCCCGAGGACTTTATCCTCGATCGTCGCCCGAACCGTGAGAAGCAAGACCGGTGTCTTGATTCTTTTTTGGCGGAGCTCTCGGAGGACTTGCAGCCCGTCCTTCCGCGGGAGTCCGATGTCCAGGATGATCAGATCGTGCACCCCGTCAAGGGCCATGCCCAGGGCCTCGTCTCCATCCGAGGCCACGTCCACCGCGTACCCTTCCTCTCCCAGGCCTTGACGGATGAACCGGGCCACCTTCTTTTCATCCTCCGCGAGCAGGATGCGCATCGAAAGCCTCGCTAAAATTTCCGCCTTTTCAGGGAAAAAATAAGGTCCCCTGATCCTTCGAGTGAATAGTACATCAGGCCCCGGCAGGTTACAAGGTGGGCGGCGTTTGCACCCGCCGAATGCGGAATCCGAGGGATCGGGAAACGCTGTGGGAAATTCGGAGTGAAACTGATATAAGAACGGAAGGAAAAAGCAAAAAAAGGAGTGGGAAAATGGGTTCAAGAGAGAGGGAAGAAGAACTGCTCAAAGCCATCCGCGGCGCGGTGATCGTTTATGACGAGGAGAAATGCAGGGAGCTTTGTCTGAGGGCTTTGGAAGAAGGCGTCGACGCGCGCGAGGCCATACTCAAGGGTTTGGCGGCGGGGATGGAGCGGGTGGGGGAACTCTACGCGGGAAAAGATTATTTTGTTCCGGAGCTGTTATTGTGCTCCGATACCCTGCACGCCGGTCTGGAAATTTTGCGCCCGAGAGTGAAAAGGACAGAATCCGGGCAGGCCGGGAGGATCCTGTTGGGGGTGGTCCAGGGCGACATTCACGAAATAGGGAAGAACCTGGTGAAGGTCATGTTCGAGGCGGCGGGATGGGAGGTACACGATTTGGGCAAGGATGTCGAGATGGAAAGGTTCGTGGAAGAGCAGCGAAAAATTGAGGCGGACATCGTGGGGATTTCGGCGTTAATGACCACCAGCATGCTGGCCATTCCGAAAGTGATTGAGGCTCTCAAAGCGCGGGATCGAAAGGCAAAAATACTCGTGGGAGGAGCGCCGTTGAATCGGGATGTAGCCCGGAAATTCGGGGCGGATGGATATTCTCCGGACGCCAGTTCCGCAGTCCGGGAGGCCGTTGCTCTCCTCGGAAAGGGAACAGATTTACCAAAAGGAGCCGGAAGAAGATGAGACTGAAACAAGATCAAA
The DNA here is from genome assembly GCA_963712535.1 of uncultured delta proteobacterium. GTDB lineage: Bacteria > Desulfobacterota > SM23-61 > SM23-61 > SM23-61 > CAVQIK01. The sequence continues at coordinate 88,383 of CAVQIK010000001.1, forward strand.
TGAGCAGCCGGGAAAGGATTGAAGCCCTTTTCAACCGCCGAAAACCGGACCGCGTTTCCATCAGCATGGGGGCAACTGCCTTCGCGAGCAGGAACGCGGGGCTTTCCATCACCGAAGCCTATGGCGACCCGGAGAAGATTTTTGAGGCCCTGTTGTGGACTGTGGAGCAATACGGGTGGGATCCCATTGCGCTGCGTTCGCGGCACACGATTCTCGGGGCTCATGATTTTGGAGGAGAGGTTCGTCTGCCCAAGGGGGAATACGAGGGCGCCATGGTCGTTGTTTCCCCTCCAGTTAAAAACGCGAGGGATGTGCAGAATTTAAAAATCCCGGACCCGCGAACTGCGGGCGCCATCGAGCTGGGAATGCGATTTGCCAGGCTTCAGCGGTCCCATGGCCTGCCCGCCACTTTTTTCTCCCGCTCGCCCATGACCGAGGCGGCGAATATCTGCGGGCTGGAGCAATTCTGCCGCTGGATCATAAAAGCCCCGGAGCTTTGCAGGAGGCTTCTGGACATGACCCTCGTTCATATCTCGAACGTATTGCAGTATTGGGTCGATACCTTCAAAGCGGAAAACGTCTTTATCTACATGAGCTCTCCCAGCGAATCCAACCAGGTCATCTCGCCCAGACATTTCGAAACGTTCGCTCTCCCTTACCACTTGAAATACCATGAGATCATCAAGAGACTTGGCGTCACACGGATCGGGCTTCATATCTGCGGCGAACAGAATCTGAATCTGCCCATTTTCGCGGAGGCCTCGCCCTGGGTCCATCCCAGCATCCTCAGCTTTGGACACGAAGTGGACCTGGACGCGGCCATGAAGCTTTTTCCGGAGGATATCATCTACGGAAATATTGAACCGGCGAAGGTTCAGACGGAGTCTCCGGGAAGGGTGTACGAAATGGCCAGGCAGATCATTGAAAAGGGGAAAAAGGCGCCGGGGGGGTACGTTTTTTCTACGGGTTGCGAGCTGCCCAAAGCAGCGCCCCCGGCCAATGTTTTCGCCATCACCAAAGCGGTCCATGATTCCGGATGGTACTAAAACAATCCCGCAGCGGATCCTCACCGGACGATCGGCTCGAACGCGGCGGTAAAGTGGCGGAGGAAGGGAGCCTCTTCCACGATCTTCATGCCGCGTAGGGCCTCTTTCCGGCCATGAATCTCCAGGATGACCTCCACGACGTAGTCGATGTGGCTCTGGGTGTAAACTCGCCGGGGGATGGCCAGCCTCACCAGCTCCATGGGCGCGGGAACTTCCCGTCCTGTCTTGGGGTCCTTGCGGGCGAACATCACCGACCCGATTTCCACGCTGCGAATGCCGCCCTCGAGGTACAGCTCGGCGACCAGCGCCTGCCCGGGATACTGCAAGGGAGGAATATGGGGAAGCATCGCCTTGGCGTCGATGTAGATCGCATGCCCGCCCGGCGGCTGAACGATGGGCACCCCCCGGGAGGCGATGTGATGTCCGAGGTATTTCACGGAGGCGATCCGGTACTGCAGGTAATCTTCCTGGAGGACTTCCTCCAGCCCGATGGCGATGGCCTCCAGGTCCCGGCCGGCCAAGCCCCCGTAGGTCGGGAAACCCTCGGTCAGGATCAGGAGGTCCCGCTCCTGCTGCGGCGAGCTTGTCGTCGTTCGTGCAGAGGAACCCCCCGATGTTGGCCAGGCCGTCTTTTTTGGCCGACATGGTGCAGCCGTCCGCGTAGGAGAACATCTCGCGGGCAATTTCTTTCACCGATTTCGCCGCGAAGCCCTCTTCGCGCAGCTTGATGAAGTAGGCGTTTTCCGCGAACCGGCAGGCGTCGATGTAGAGAGGGATGCCGTAAGGCGCCAGAACCTTTTTTACCTCCCGGATGTTGGCCATGGACGCGGGTTGGCCCCCTCCGGAGTTGTTGGTCGTCGTAATCATGGCCAGGGGCATCCTCTTCGGTCCCTCCCGGTCGATCAGCCGCCTCAGGGCCTGGGTATCCATGTTTCCCTTGAAGGGATGGTGCAGCGCCGGCTGGAGCGCCTCCGGCACCGGCAGGTCGACGGCCTCCGCGCCATGAAACTCGATATTGGCCCGCGTGGTGTCAAAATGGGTGTTGTTCGGGACGAGGTCGCCTTTCTTGCACAGAATGGAGAAGAGAATCCGTTCGGCTGCCCGCCCCTGATGCGTGGGGATCACGTGCTTGAAGCCGAAGATGTCCTGCACGGAATCCCGGAAACGGTAAAAGCTCCGGCTGCAGGCGTAGGCTTCATCTCCCCGCATGACGCCGGCCCACTGCTCCGCGCTCATCGCCGCCGTTCCGCTGTCCGTGAGGAGGTCGATGAGCACGTCCTCCGAATGGACCCGGAAAAGATTATACCCGGCCTGCGCCAGAATGCGTTCCCGTTCCTCCCGGGTCGTCATCCGGATCGGTTCCACCATTTTGATTTTGAAGGGCTCGATGATCGTTTTCATAAAGGCCGCCTCCGATTCCTTCCCTTTCCTAAATGGTGGCACAACCGGGAGGATATTTCTATCCGAATGCAGCGGACCCAGTCGAACGCGAAAAATGCGAAGCCTTTGGAGTGCGCAAGCCATGCTTGCGCCTAAAAGCGGCAGCATGGCTGCCGCACTCCAAAAGCTTCCGCTTTCAACTCTATTCTTCACGAACGGTGAGAGCGCCAGGGAAGCATGTGTCGGAAGATTCCCGGACAGCTTCAAAAAAGAAATGGGTGAACCCTGCTCAGGAGAGAGCTTTTATTTCCGGGTAGCGAAAGCAGTACGTCAGGTGATCGTTCACCATCCCCACCGCCTGCATGAAGGCGTAGCAGATGGTCGAGCCGGCGAAGGAAAACCCCTTCTTCTTCAAGTCCTTGCTCAGGGTGTCTGATTCCCGGGTCCGCGGCGGGATCTCCTCCGGGCGGGACCATCGATTCTGGATGGGCCGGCCTCCGACGAAATCCCAGAGGTAGTCATGGAACGAGCCGTAATCCTCCACCACTTTCAAAAAAGCCCCCGCGTTCTGAACCGCGGCCCGTATCTTCAACCCGTTACGGATGATGCCCGAGTCCTCGAGCAGCCGGCGAATGCGATCCGCATCGTACCTGGAAATCTTTTTCGCGTCGAAGTTGTCGAAGGCGCGCCGGTATGCCTCGCGTTTTCGCAAGACGGTGAGCCAGCTCAAACCGGCCTGGGCGCCTTCCAGGATCAGCATCTCGAACAGCCGGCGGTCGTCCCGGACCGGGACCCCCCATTCGCGATCATGGTATTCGAGGTAGAGCGGGTCAGACCCGCTCCATTCACAACGTCTTTTCATTTATCCCGGTCCTTAGGTTTTGGCGCCGCCTGTAATTCCGGGCGTCAGAAAATCAAAAAAAACCCCATCTCTTGTCAGAAACGGGGCTCGATCCGAGTTCATGCCTCCGGCCATTCAGTTATCGTGACGCTTCAGCATCGGAATTTTCACGAAGGGGACCCCCTCCTCCTCCAGGATCTTCTCCTCGTCCGGAAGGGCCTGCCCCTTGATATTTCTCTTTTGCGCGTCCCCAAAATGGATTTTGAGCGCCTCTTTCGCGAAATCCAGACCTACATCCTCAAAATTCTTGTTCACGTATTCGGTGAGGACCTGAAGGGCCTCCCGGGCCCGCTGAGCGTCCGCTGGGGGCTCTTCTTTCTGGGTTTCTTCCTTCCGGCTGCCGTATTTTTTTATAGCGAAGCTGGAGATGGCTTTCTCCACCTGAGTGTCGTCGCAGACCGGACAGTGAATGTCGCCGTCGAATCTCCGCTCTTCGAAAGAGACGTTGCTCTTGAACCAGCACTCGAATTTATGGCCGCGGGAACAGATCAGGTCAAAGGCGATCATTTGTTCAATTCCTCTCCCTATCATTTTACCCGGATTGGGTCTTTCCGTCCACCGGCGGCATCGAAGCGTCAGGTTGGTTCCGAGTGCAGGGCCATGTTTCCTTTAGGTCAGGCGCGTTCCGGTTCTCCTTCGGAAAAAAAACGGTCGAGCACGTCCGCGAGGTCGATGGCCTGAATCGGCTTGAGGATGTAGTCGTCCATTCCAGTCTCCAGGCACCGGTCCCGTTCTCCGTCTTTGGGCCCTGAGGTCATCCCGACAATGGGGATGTGGCCCCCGGAATTCCTTTCCTTGCCGCGGACCGCTCCCGTCGTGCTGAAGCCGTCCATGCGGGGCATCTCCGTGTCCATCAAAATGAGATCGTAGGGGGTCTTTTCCAGGGCGGAAAGGACTTCTTTCCCGTCCGCGACGACATCGGCATCATACCCGATGTTCCGGAGAATCTGCAAGGCGACCTTCTGGATTCCCGGGTCATCCTCGGCGAGGAGAATCCGAACCCGGCGCTTTTTGTCCTCTTCCAGCGAGAAACGGGTGATGAGAGGAGGGCCGGCCAACGGTAAGCGGGAGGCTTTCCTGGCCATGGCCAACCGCAGGCAATCGCGGAGTTGAGCGCCCGTGACCGGCTGGGTAAGGTAGGCGGTAAAACCGATCTGCTGAGCGACCTTCCCGTCTCCCCGTTTGCCCTGGGAAGTCAGCAATACCAGGACAGCAGAGGAGAGGCGCGGGTCTTTCTTGATCTCGCGCCCGAGAGTAATACCGTCAATCTCCTTCATCTCCCTCCGCAGAATGACGAGGGGGTAGGCGGTTTTGGCCTTCGCGGCGTCCCGGAGCATGGCCAGCGCTTTCTTCCCGCCGGGCGCTTCCTCCGGCAGGCAACCCCACTCGCGCAGTTGCTTCAGAAGATTCTGGCGGGTGGCCGGATGCTCTTCGACAACGAGGATCGGCTTTCCTTCGATTTTCACCGCGCCCATTCCCGGGACTTTTTTTACGGAAATCTGTTTGCGGAGGGGGGCGGTGAACCATACTGTTGACCCTTCTCCCCTCCGGCTCTCATATCCCATCCGGCCGCCCATCATCTCCACAATCTTCCGGGAGATGGCCAGGTCGATCTCCGAAGCTCCCCACTGGGCGATTTCCTCTTCCCCGGGGGGAGATTGGGAAACCACCCGGCGGAGGCTCTTCGGAATGGCCCTGCCGGTGTCCATTACCGCGAAGTGAACGGTTGCCCGGGCGGGGCTTTCCGCCTCGGGAGTCGCGTGAATGAGGACCTGCCCTTTATCCGTCGACTGAATGGCCTGCCGCGTGAGATTCAGCAGGATCCTGCGCAACCGGCCCGGGTCGCCCGAGAGGAGTGACGGCACATCAGGGTGGATGCGGACGGCCAGCTCCAACCCTTTTTGCCGAGCCTGAGGGGCCAGCGTATGCACGGCCTGCTCGATGGTGGTCCTCAGGTCGAAATCGATCCTTTCCAGCGACAGCTTCCCGGCTTCCATCCTGGAATAATCGACGAGGTCATTGAAAAAACCGAGGAGGGAGTCCGCCGAGGCCCTTGCCTTGTCCGCGTTTTCCCGCTGCTCGGGGCTGAGGTCCGTTTCCAGAAGGGAACGGGTCATGGCCAGGATATTGGCGAGCGGTATTCGGATCTCATCGGCCAGGCCCGCAAGGAGGCGCAGTGAAGCCGGAGCCGTCCGTTGCGGGACAGCCTTCGTCGTTTTCGGGGCCCTCTTCACAGGTGATTTTCCTCCATGAGATAAAAATGAATTGTTTAGTGTCGGTGTCAGTGTTTAGTAGGGGCGGGGTGACCCCGCCCCTACAAATCGCCTGGGCAGATCGACTCGGATTAACCCACCCACTCGCCCCGCAGAACGGTGACAGCCTTCCCTCCGAGGGAGACCCTGTCTCCGGCCACTCTCACCCGCAAAGTCCCCCCCCGTTGGGACGCCTGGTAGGCATAAAAATCATTCTTGCCGAGCCTCTTGCTCCAGAAGGGTCCGAGGGTGCAGTGGGCCGAACCGGTGACCGGATCTTCGTTGACCCCGACCGCGGGGGCAAAGAACCGGGAGACGAAATCAAAGCCGGCCGTGGACGCCCGGCTGGTCACAACCGTTCCCCGGATCGCCAGCGATTTGAGGAGGGAGAAGTCGGGGGTCAATCCTCGCACGGTATCCTCCGATTCCACCTCAACCAGGTAATCGAACTTGCTCCTTCCCGTGTACCGGGGTTTTACTCCCAGGGCCGTGGCCAAATCCGAAGGGGGTGCCGCCGGCTCTTCCGGTTTGGCCGGAAAATTCAACTCGATCTCTCCCTCCCGCAAATCCGCCGAAAGGAGGCCGCTCCGGGTATGAAACCTCGCCTGATCTTGACGTGATAACAGGCCGGTCTCCCACAGGATGTGGGCGCTGGCCAAAGTGGCGTGCCCGCACAGGTCCACCTCGACCGCGGGTGTGAACCAGCGCAGGTTGTACCCGTCCGCCTTTTTTTCGAGGAAGGCGGTCTCGGAGAGGTTCATCTCCCGGGCGACGTTCTGCATCCACGCGGAATCGCGGGATTCGGAGAGGAGACAAACCGCGGCGGGGTTGCCGGAAAATGGTTTGTCGGTGAAAGCATCCACCTGGTAGATGGGTAGGGTCACAGCTTTTCCTCCGAATCACGGGCGGGAAAGGACTCTCTCTTCGAAGAACCCAAACCTCCCTAGCGGAACTCTTTTTGCCGCTTTGCCCGTGAGAACAGAACCGCGTCACTTCCGGCAATTTTCGCATGCTTCGCCCCGGAGGGCTTCGATCCCCTCTCGGGTGATGATCGGGACCATGCCCAGGGCAGCAAGGGGATCCGCCCACCACCATCCGAAAAGGGCGTTGAATCCCAATCCGCCTAGAAGAATGACCGAGAGGTAAGCACAGATATCGGTCTGATGGGAGTCGGCGACCAAAGCCCGGCTTGCAAGTTTCGAGGCTACACGGCGCTTGGCCCGGGCCAGCAGGGGCATGACAACGAGCGAAACCGCCGCGAGGAGGATGCCGATGAGGCTTTTCTCCGGCGCCTCCCTCAGGAAGAGGCTTCGGGCCGCCTCTACGGCCACGTACACGGCTAGGATCAGAAGGCTGATGCCCACCAGCTTCAGGGCCAGCTTTTCCCGCTCCTCTCCTTTTTCGCCCTCCTGCAGCCGCCACAGGAGAACGGCCCCGGAAGAGCTCTCGATGAGGGAGTCGATGCCGAACCCGATGAGGGCGATGCTGCCGGCCAGAAGCCCCGCCCCGATGGCCACGGCGGCCTCGCACAGATTCCAGCCGATCGTAAAATATTCCAGCCGGCGGCCCCTTCCTACAGCCGAATCGTGAGGGGGTTTGTTCAGGTCTTCTCCTTGCATGGGAAGATCATACCATCCAGCCGAAAAATTGAAAATGCGGGCGCCCATCGGTCAGGCCGGAATACCCCGATTCCCCGGGAAATCCGGCATCGCGCCGGAATGGAACGATTAATCCGTGCCCGCGACTTTGCTCCGCCGCTCCATGAGGGCGACATCCCGCCATTTCCCCTGAAGGTCTCCGAAGGCCATCTTCCCCACCCTCTCCCGTATCCCGAGCACCCGGAATCCGTGTTTCTTGTGCAGCTCGATGCTGGCCACGTTTTCCGGGAAAATCCCCGCCTGAAGAGTCCAGAAACATTCTTTTTCCGAGGCGGATACGAGAGCTCCCAAAAGAGCGTCGCCCAGGCCTTTCCCGCGATGGTTCTTTCCCACGTAGATGCTGACCTCGGCAACGCCCGCGTAAACCCGGCGGGCCGAAACCCGGCTCAACGCCGCCCACGCGGCAACCCGGCCGTCAACCCGGAGAACGAGACGAGGGTCGGGCACATGGGAGGAATCCCATTTTTCCCAATCCGGGGCCCCGGGTTCGAAGGTCGCATGCCCGGTGGCAATTCCTTCCAGGTAAATGGCCCGGACCTCTTCCCAGTCTTCGGACTTCATGGCGCAGATAAAGGTTTCCATCTTTTCTCCGGCCCGGCTTTGGACCTCAACTCCTGCTTGGATCGTGCGGCATTATCCTAATTTTATCCCGGCAAAAATTCAAGGGAAAAGGAGCGGGACTCGTGGGAATCGGCCCTGCCGTTCGGTAGCGCGCGGAGGAAAGGGAATGGAAGGCGAACCGGGGGCAGGAGAAGCACGGCGGGAAGCGGAGGATTCGGCATTCGCCCTGTGCGGCCTCGTGACTCGGGTCAGGGCGGATCGTTCGACTGCCTTCGCTCGATCCTTTCCCCGTCGAGAGTGAGGTAGGACCGGTAGAGATCGGCGGTAAGGCAGGAATGGACGGGCAGAATCACCAGCAGGTCGCCAACCTTGATCTCGGCGAACAGAGAATCGTCGGTTTGAATCAACCCATGTTCTTGGGAGAGGGATACGACGGGCGCTTTTCTCTCCGCCGGTCCCCACGAGGAACCGGCCGGCGTCGCGGGATAGCCGTAGATCCCTCTCCCCCGTTCGTCCACCAGGAATTCCTTCGACAGATGGACCGCCCCTCCGTAGATCACGACCTGATTTAAAGACTTGTACTTCGCGGTCACCGGGCAGGCCACGGCAACGGCGATCTCCTCATCCCGACAGACGCCCAGGCCGCTCATGGTCAGGTCGTAAAAGACAAAGTTCCCGGGCCGGATTTCGTCGGCGCCGTCGAACGAGCCGGCGATCCTGCAAGAGGGTGTGTCGCCGATGGAGATCGCACAGGGATGAACCCCCTCCCGGCGAAGGCCCTCTTTGAGCGCCCCGAGCCGGGACAGGCTGGCGGTATGGATTTTCTCGATCTCCCCGACCGAGGTGGCATGGTAGGTGTCTCCGCTGTGGGTGAGCAGTCCGCAGAAGCCCAGTTTCCGGGAATCCAGAACGGCCCGGGCCGTGGAGAGGATGCTGCCAAAATCGTCCCAGGGGATGCCGGTCCGGTGATACCCCACGTCAACGTCGATCCACGCGTTGACTTTTTCCTTTATAACGGCGTCCAGCCCTACGGCAAGCTCAACGGAATCGACCAGGAGGTGCAGCCGGACCTCTGGGGCGAGCGAATTGATGGCCGCCGCTTCCCATATGTTGGCCGTAAAAGCAACATTAATATCTTCCCAGCCGCAGCCGGCAAAATATTGGGCCATATCCAGCGAGGAGACGGTGATCGAATCAATTCCCTCGCGCCGGAACCAGGTTCCGACCTTCGCGGACTGGTGGGTTTTGAAATGGGGCCGGAGGCGCACCCCGGCGAGGTCCGCTTTCTCCTTCATCTTCCGGATATTCTGCACGGCGCGCCCTTTATCCAGAAGCAGGGTTGGCCTGGTTATATGGAGGGCCTGCAAGCGTTTCTGAAAAGCGAGCATAGTTTATCCCTGGATTATGCTTTCAAGTAATCCGGCCGGATTCGAAAATTCCGCCGCCGGCCGGGCATTGGATCTCGACCGCCTCCGCGGGTTCGACAAAAAAATGCCGACATGGCGGACCCTCTCAGTGCCAGTCCAGGCGTGCCTTGGCCCGGCCCCGCAGGTGTTTTTCGGCGGCGACGGCCGCGATCGCCCCTTCGGCGGCGGCGATGACCGCCTGCTTGATATGGCGGCAGAGCATGTCACCCACGGCGAACACGCCGGGAATGTTCGTCCGCATCTCCCCGTCCACTTTAATACACCCGTTCTCCAGAATCTCTACCTGCCCCAGGAGGTATTCGGTTTCCGGCTGGTTTCCCTGCAGGTAGATAAAGACTCCCTGCACCGGGAGGATTTCTTCCTCGCCGCCGCGGCGGCGGACCGCTACTTCCTTAACCGCGCCCTCGCCCACGATCTTCTGGGCCTGGGCTCCCAGGCGCACTTCGATTTTCGCGTGGGAGGAGACCCGGCCGGCCAAATCGGGCGCCGCCCTTAGTTCAGGGGTCGGGGAAAGGACGTAAACACGGTCCGCAAAGGTGGCCAGCAGGAGCGCCTCTTCGAGGGCCTCGTCATTGCCCCCCAGGACCGCCACGGCCTGGTTGCGGAAAAACGCCCCGTCGCACACCGCGCAGTAGCTCACTCCCTTTCCGAGAAGGGCTGCCTCCCCGGGGATCCCTCGGCTCCGCCCCGTGGAGCCGGTGGCCAGGATCAAGGCCCGGGCGGAAAACGCGCCGGTACTCCCGGTCACTTCCATGGGCGTCTTTTTCAGATCTGTTCCGATCACCTTGTCGGTCAGGAACCGGGCCCCGAAGGACTCGGCCTGGGCTCGCATCCGCGTCAGAATGTCCGGTCCGGTGATGGGGCCCGGCATCCCGGGGTAGTTGTGGATCTTGCGGGACGCGCCGAGGGCCCCGGAGGTCAGCCCTTTATCGATGACGAGGGTCTTCAATCCGAACCTGGCCGAATAGATGGCCGCCGAACTCCCGGCAGGGCCCCCGCCTGCGATGATGACGTCATACGCTTCATGGGCCATATCCGACCTCCTCCACCTATCATAACGTAGAGTCATCTACAAGAGAACCCCCGGGATAGGGCCATCCTTTCTGCGCAAGAGCCGGGCTCCCGTTCACGGCGGTTCGGAATTGATTGGGAAGTGGCAGCTGAGGAAATGGGAGGGTTCGACTTCTCTGAATTCCGGCGCGACCGATTCGCATTGCGCGCGGCGGTACGGGCACCGGGGGTGAAAGACGCATCCCGCCGGCGGATCGATGGGGGACGGCACGTCTCCCGTCAGGGTGATCCTTTTTTTGCGCGCCTTGGGGTCGGGCATGGGTACGGCGGAGAGCAAGGCCTCCGTGTAAGGATGGCGGGGGCGTCGGTAAATTTCGTCAACCGCAGCCATCTCCATGATCCGCCCCAGGTACATGACCGCCACCCGGTCGCTCATGTACTCGACGACCCGCAGGTCGTGGGCGATGAACAGATAGGTGAGATCGAATTCCTTCCGAAGCTCCAGGAGGAGGTTCAGGACTTGGGCCTGGATGGAGACGTCCAGCGCCGATACGGGCTCGTCCGCGATGATCAGGCGCGGGTTCAGCACCAGCGTTCGGGCGATTGCAATCCGCTGGCGCTGGCCCCCGCTGAACTGGTGGGGGTAGCGGCTCATGTGCTCGGCCCGGAGACCCACCCGCTCCAGCACCCGAGCCACCCGGTCCCGGATTTCCCCCCGGGAGCGGCAAAGGTTGTGAATGCGAAGGGGCTCGGCCACGATCCGCTCCACGGTCATGCGCGTGTCCAGGGCCGCGTACGGGTCCTGGAAGATGACCGTCATCTTCCGGCGCAGCAGGTGCATCTCCCTGGGATTCAGCTTAAAGATGTCGCGCCCTTCGAACCTGACCCGGCCGGCCGTTGGCTTCATGAGCCTCAGGATCAAGCGCCCCGCGGTGGTCTTGCCGCACCCGCTCTCCCCGACAAGCCCGAGGACCTCGCCGCTCGCGATGGTGAAGCGGATCCCGTCCACCGCCCGGACTTCCCCTTTCCTCCCGGAAAAAAATCCCCCGGAGAGCGGAAAGTATTTTTTCAGGTTTTCCACTTCGAGAAGCGGTGCGGGAACGGCGGCGCTCATCTATTCCTCATCGGTAAAGCCAGCAGGCCACCCGGTGGCCGGCGGACGGCTCGAAGAACGGCGGGTAATCTCCGTCGCAAAGGGCCGATCTTCCTGGGGCAACGCGGGCTGAAAAATGCAGCCCGGCGGGAAGGTCCAGCAGGCTGGGCACCATTCCCGGGATTTCCGTCAATCTCGATTTTTCCCGGATGGCCCGCTCCGAAGGGATGGACCCCAGCAGGCCCCGGGTGTAGGGATGGCAGGGGTTTTCAAAAATCTCCCCCACGGGTCCTTCCTCCACGACTCTTTCCGGCATACATGATCACGACCCGGCGGGCGGTCTCCGCGATCACGCCGAGGTCGTGGGTGATGAACAGGATCGCCGTGCCGAACTTCCGCTTCAGCTCGTTCATCAGTTCCAGGATCTGGGCCTGGATCGTGACGTCCAGCGCGGTGGTGGGCTCGTCGGCGATGAGCAGGCTCGGGTTGCAGGAAAGGGCCATGGCGATCATGACCCGCTGGCGCATGCCGCCGCTCATCTGGTGCGGGTACTCGTGAAACCGCCGGTCCGGGGAGGCGATTCCCACTTCCCCCAGCATGGCCACCGCCCGATCTCTTGCGCCGCTCCGGGACAGGTCCTGGTGGAGGCGAATGGCCTCGACGATCTGGTTACCCACGGAATAAACCGGGTTGAGCGAGGTCATGGGTTCCTGGAAGATCATGCTGATCTGGCAGCCCCGGATGGAGCGCATCTCCTTCTTGCTGAGACGGGTGAGCTCCTGTCCCTTAAACCAGATTTTCCCCCCGGCGATCCGGCCGGGAGGGCTGGGGAAGAGCCGCATAATGGAAAGGGCCGTCACGCTCTTTCCGCAGCCCGACTCGCCCACCACGCCCAGGGTGTCGCCCCCCAGGATTTCAAAATCCACGCCGTCCACGGCCTTGATCACGCCCTGCTCGGTGTCAAAGTAGGTCTTCAGGCCTTCCAGCTTGAGGAAGACGAGGGGGTCAGGATGGAAAGACAACCTTATCTCCTAAATTTCGGATTGCGGATTTCGGATTTCGGATTGAAAGGATAAGATTGAAATTTCCTCGGCCATTCTTGATCGGCCTCAGTAATCGGCAATCCGCAAAGTGCCTCTTCAATCCGCAATCTTCATTAATTGTGCCTTATCCGCGGGTCCAGGAAGGAGTAGCTGAGGTCGGCCAGCAGGTTCAGGAAAGTCACGGCGAAGGCCACCAGCAGCACCCCGGTCTGGAGCACCGGAAAATCGTTGAACAGGACGGCATTCATCAGCAGGCGGCCGATCCCGGGAAGCGAGAAGACCACCTCGATGATCACGATGCCCCCGATGAGCCGGCCGATCCTCATCCCCAGGAGGGTCACCACCGGGATCAGGGCGTTCCGCAGGGCGTGCTTGACAATCACCATGAACTCGGCCACTCCTTTGGCCCTTGCCGTCTGCACGAACTCCTCGTCCAGCACCTCCAGCATGGACGACCGGAGCTGCCGCATGATCTCCGCGGCGACGACCGCCCCCAGGGATATGGCCGGGAGGATCATCGCCTTGAGGTTTCCGGCGAGGCTTTCCGCAGGGGAGACGTACCCCGAAGAGGGGAGCCAGCCGAGCCAGATGGAGAAGAGAAGGATGAGGAGCATGCCGAGAAAGAACTGGGGCATGGCCACGCCGCTCACCGACAGAACCGTTCCCGCGGTGTCGATCCAGGTATTCGGGCGCAGGGCGGAGAAGATCCCCATGGGCACCGCGATGAGGAGCGCAAAGACGATGCCCAGGCCCAGGAGCTCGAGGGTGAGGGGAAGCCGCTGGCCAAAAAGGGTCAGGACGTGGACCCGGGTTCGGATGGACATCCCGAAATCGCCGCTGACCAGCGCCGATACCCACTTGAAGTACTGCACCACGATGGGCTGATCCAGGCCCGAGCTCGTGGCGCACCGCCTTGATCATCTCTTCGCTGGCCCCCTCCTGGCCGACGACAGCCAGGGAAGGATCGCCCGGGAGCACCATGCAGAGGGTGAAGGAGATCAGGGTGACGACGAACAAGGTGATCAGGGTCTGCAGAAGCCGGCGGAGGATGAAAGCTTTCAAATCAAACCTTTCGGGTTAGCTGCTTGGGGTCGAGGATCAGCCTCAGCCAGTCGCCCAGGACGCTGAAGGACACCACGGTGACGTAGATTCCCAGGCCGGGGAGCACCGACATCCAGGGCGCGCCTCTCCAGCCACTTATAGCCGCTCTGGATCATCACCCCCCAGCTCGGGGTGGGGGGCTGAATGCCCACGCCCAGAAAGCTCAGGCTGCTTTCCAGGACGATGGCGGTGCCCACCGTAAGGGTGGCCTGGACGATCACCGGGGCGGCCAGGTTCGGGAGCACATGGGTGATCAGGAGCCGGCCCGGCTGGCAACCGAAGGCCTGGGCGGCGAGGATGAACTCCCGCTCCAGGATGGAAAGGGCCTGGGCATACACCAGCCGGGCAAAGAGCGGGCTGTAGACCAGGGCGATGGCGATGATGACCGTGACCATGCCCGGCTGCAGGCTGACCGCCAGGGCCATGGCGAGGAGAAGCATGGGGAAGGCCCAGATGGCGTCCATGACGCGCATGAGGACGGCCTGGACTCTTTTGAAATAGGCCGCCGCCAGCCCGGCCAGAATCCCCAGGAGCGAGGACGAAGAAGACGGAAGTCAGTCCCACGACGAAAGAAATCCGGGCCCCGGCCACGAACCGGCTGAATACGTCCCGCCCCAGGTTGTCGGTCCCGAAGAGGTTTTTCAGGCTCGGGCGGGTCCAGGGGGAGGAACTCGATCGCCAGGGGATCGTAGGGCGAAATCAGGTTTTCGAAAATGGCGAAGACCGTCAGGACCAACAGCGCCAGGATGCTCAGCCAGAGGGACGGGCGCAGGGTGAAATTCATCATGCTCACCAGACGAAAACGGCTGCGGAAGCGACCCCGTCGATGCTGTCCGGAACTCAGCCTTGGCCGATCCCGCAGCGATCAGGCCATCCAGACCTCGGCGGCTCAAGGGTCCGCCAGTAGGTGCGGATGCCCTTTGACCCTCTTGTGAGTCCCCACGGCCTGGGTCAGGGCGGTAGCCGAGGTGAGCAGGGCCTGATCGAAGACGATCTTAAAAGCTTCCTTCATCAGCTCGTGCCGTTTGGCCTCGGTCGAGCGTTTTGGCATCCTCGTCGAGCAGCCGGTCGACGTCGGGGTTGGAGAGGTTGGACCAGTTGCCCGGGGATTTGGTGGTAGATCCGGTCCCGGACGAAGCCGCCGAGGAAGGTCGAGCCCTGCCAGAAGCCGATTTCGAAATTGTCCTTCTTCATGTTGTTGATCCACTCCAGGCGTTCGGTCGCTTTCAGCTCGGTCTTGATTCCGACGGCCTCCCACATGGCCTTGAGCAGCTCCCCGTAGGTGGTGTCCGGCTCCCGGGAAATGACCGACATGTTGACCGTCACCCCCGGGGAAAGGCGGTTTTCAGAAGGTCCTTGGCCTTCTGGGGGTTGTAGGTGTAGTCCGGCCAGTCCTCGGGCGACCAGCCGGGCATACCTTCCCGGATGTAGGGATACTGGTGGGGCCGGGAAACGCCGAAACCGATGATCTTGACAAACCGGGCCCGGTCGATGGCGTAGCAGCAGGCCCGGCGCAGCTCGAGGCTGGTGAACGGCCCTTTGCGGGTGTTGAACCCGCAGCAGACGTCCTGGTATTCGAAAGGGGGCAGCTCCACGTAGGCGAGGTCGGGGTGTTCTTTAATCTTGGAGACGTCGCGCGGCGGGGGGAAGTGAACCGTATCCAGGCCGCCGGAGCGGAGGTCGAGCACCGCCTGGTCGATCTTGGGCCGGTAGTGTTCTTCCATACCGTCGAGGTAAGGGAGGGCCTTGCCGTCGGCCCCCTTCTTCCAGTAGTCGGGAAACCGCTCCAGGACGACTTTCTCGTCCACGATCCAGTTCTTGTACCGAAACGGGCCGGTGCCGCAGCCTTTGCGGTTTAGCTCGTCGTCCCCGTGTTTTTCCTGGAAGGTCTTGGAGACCATCCCTGCCCATACCCGGGCGGAGGACAGGGCGTAAATGAGGCCGGCGGAGGGGTACTTGAGATTGACGGCGATGGAATAATCGTTCAGAACCTCGACGCTGTCGATCTCCTTCAGGTCGGGAGCCAGGTAGGACTTGGGGTGGGAGCGCACCCGGTCGAGGTTCCACTTGGCGGCGGCGGCGTTGAACTTGCTGCCGTCGTGGAACACGACGCCTTTGCGCAGGTTAAACGATCAGGCGCTTGCTCGTCTTGTCCACCTGCCAGTCGGTTGCCAGGCCGGGAACCAGCTTCAGTTCGTAGGTCTTGGGGTCGATCGCCACGTCCACCAGGCAGTCGTACATGGCATTCATGCAGGTGAAGAACTCACTCGACCGGTGCGCGTCCATCCCGGGAGTGGTTCGATTCCGCGCGTACTGCCAGACCCCGCCCCTCTTTCACCGTTTCCGCCGCGCAGGCGGACATCAGGAAACGGCTCCCCGCGGAGGACGAGAGCGCCCCCGCTCCCAGCGATCGCTCCTTTCACGAATTCTCTTCTGGTCAATCCATCCGACATGGAATCCTCCTTGCTAAGGTAATACTGGGGAGGCTGATTTTTTCCCCATATTCCATCGCTGTGACCGGCGCTATCCATTTTTTTCCATGAGTTTCTTGGCCAGGGTTACCGCTTCCGCCCGCGTCGGGGGCATAACCGTCGGCGCCGATGTCCCGGGCGAATTTCTCGTTCACCGGGGCGCCGCCGACCATGACCTTCACCGTGTCTCTGCAGCCCCTTTTGTCTCAACGCCTCGATGACCTCCTTCATCTGGGGCATGGTGGTCGTCAGAAGCGCGGAGAGGCCCAGGATGTCGGGCTTGAACTCCTCGACCGCTTTCAGGACGGCTGAAACGGGCACGTCGATGCCCAGGTCCTTGACTTCAAAGCCCACCCCCCGGAGCATGATCACCACCAGATTCTTCCCGATGTCGTGCAGGTCGCCCTTCACCGTCCCGATCAGCACCCTGCCTTTGGCGCCCATCTGTGCTTTCGAGCAGGTGAGGCTGGAGGATGGAAACGGCCTCGTTCATGGCCCGCGCGGAAAGCAAAACCTCGGGGATAAAAACCTCGCCGGTCTTAAACTTCTCGCTGATCACCTCCATGGCGGAAAGCATGCCCCGCTGGAGGATCTGTTCGGCCTCGGCGCCCCGGTCCAGCAAGGCACGGATGTGCTGTCCGATGGCCTCCTGATCCCCCTCCAGAACATCCGTCTGGATCTGGCGGAACTCCCGATCCCAAACCATTTCCGAAGTTGTCCGACGGGGGGACTCTGCCGGGCGTGCCTGCGGGAGCGGGCGAAGGGTGCCGGCTTCGAGGGGCAGGCGCCCCTCGCGCTCGACTTTCTCCCCGATGCGCACGAGCCTTTCAAAAACCGCTTTCGGCGGGGTGGAATCGGCGATCCCCAGGATCATGCGTTTGCCCGGGGCCACAGCCCGGAAGAGGTGGTTCAGATAATTTTCAAAGGCTTCATCGGTGGCTGACTCCCGGAGAAGAAGGGTGGACGGGATCCCGCCGAAGATGGTCAGCTTATCGCTCCAGCGCCGGTAATATTCCTCGATGGGCACCTTGGTCATGGGCGCGGGGGTCACCGCTTCGGCCACATGCATCCCCGAGTCGCGGATGAGGTCCAGGAGTCCCAAGTTTTCCCCGTCGCAATGGCAGGAGACGTATTTTCCGCGGGCACTCAGGATCTCCGAGGCCTTCCGGATCCAGGGGACGATCTCCTTTTCGAAGAAAGCCGGGTAGGTGATCATGTCGTCGAAGTTGGCTCCCCAGTAAACGACTTCGGCCGAAGATTCGGCGACCTGCTGAATGACCCCGTCAAAAAAAAATCCCACGCTCTCGGCGAGGGAGCGCATCTCCCGCGCATAATCGTGGTAGTGGTAGTAGAAGTCCGTCGCATCGACGAAGTACTTTTGAATGTGATGCATGGGAGAAGCGGCGCGCCCGGCGAAAGTGAAGGGGACGCTGTCCTCTCCGATGCCCGCCTTCCATTCGAGAAAATCCCGGTCCTCTCGGAAGAGTTTCAGGTTCTCGAAAATATACCCCACCGGCCGGTAATCCTTGGCCCCTTTCAGGACATGTTCCTCGACCCAGAAGTTGGATACGCCCGCCTTTCTCATCTCCTCGGTGTACACGGTCGTGGTGCTGACCGATCCGACGGGCGTATGGTAGGTGATCCGGGTGCGGCCCGAGCTCTCCTGGATGTCAATCTCCACGTCCGGGGGAAAGCGGAAATCATACACCGCTTCCTTGTAGGACAAAATTCCGAGGGCCCAGTGGCGGTTATCCTCCGGTTTCCTGGCTTTCTGGTATTCCGGGTTTATTTTGTGAAGGGCCCAGCCCTGGCCGCGGGCGATTTCATCCGGGGTGCTGGTCTTGTATTTCTCCGGCAGCGTACCGGCTTGAAGATTGGCCGAGTACCAGAGGTCCAGGCGGGGGGCGAAAGGGATGCGGTCGGGCATCTCCCCCCGGATCGCCGCAAGCATTCGCTCTCGGTGGGTCATATCTAACCTCGTTGAATTATATGAAGAAGGGTTTTGCCCCTGGTAAATTACCTGCGGGGAAACATCAGTAGATGTCAAGTTATCACAGCGGGTGTATTCTTTTCAAGGCTTGATAAAGTGTCTGCCTTAGTCTCATTCAACGTGGAAGGGAATGGCTCAGCACAACGACCCACCGCCAAACGCGGCCTCGCGGGCCTTTGCCGGGGGGGACACCCCCGAACTGCTCCGGAAAGCGGAGCTACCTCGAATGATGGAAACCCCCTCCTCGCCCGCAGGGATAATTCGGAAGTACTTTGGCTAAAATAATGCTAATATCACCACTAGATGAGCTTGAATCCGAATAATAATAATAGTCCGGAAGAAAAAATCACGGCCCTGGCTCTGCGGTATGGCATCGGTTCGCTTTATGTCTATGGGAGCCGGGCCGATGAAATCGCTGGGCTGGTTAAGAATCAGGAGATCACGCCCCAATTCCCTCAATCCGACGTTGACGTCGGGTTACACCCCCAGCGAGGTCGTCATCTCTCCGCTCAAGAACGGGTGAAAATTTGTCTCGAATTGGAAGATATTTTTAACGCCGCCCGTGTAGATCTTGTTGTGCTTCCAGAGGCTGATCCCTTCCTGGCCTTGGACATTATCCGGGGAGAGCTGATCTATTGCGCCGATGCCCGTGAACAGGCAGAGTATGAACTTTTTGTCCTCCGGAGGGCCGGAGACTTAGCGCCCTTCGCGCGGGAAAGATGGCAGGCAATCTTAAATGGCAAAGTTTGATGAATCGCAAACACTCAAAAAGTAGGAATTTCCGTCATTCCGGCAAAAGCGTTCGATCCCGCCCGGAGCGGGACTCACGCCGAAGGCCAGAATCCAGGGTTCCCGGTGAAAAGAGGGATCCAGCCCTTAAACTGGACCCCTCCTTTCGCCGGGGCGCCGATCCTAGAAACTTTTTACGAGTCCATCAAGTTTGAAATCCAGCTGTTTTAATCTTATTTCGGGAGCCAAAAAGTGAGTCCCTCCAAGCTTCAAGCGAAAGTCATTGCCGAAAGAATCGCCTGGATCAGGGGGATGATGGATAATATCCGCTCGTTGCCTTTCGATTCTTTTGATTCTTTTGTGTCCGACCGCCGGAATATCGCTGCCGTGGAATCCTATCTGCGCCGCGGGTTAGAAGCTCTATTGGATTTGGGCCGGCATATTATGGCTAAGGGATTTGGGCAGCCTGTTGTTGAATACAAAGAAATCGCCCATGCTTTACGAAAGGCCAACGTGCTCGACGAAGATAAAGGAAACCTCCTGGGAATCCTTGCCGGTTACCGAAACCGCATGGTCCATTTCTACCACGAGATTTCCGACCGCGAATTGTATGAAATCTGCACATCTCAACTGGGGGATATAGAAGCGCTATTGGAATCGCTGAAGGAATGGATCAAAGCCCACCCGGAGATGATCGATGAAGCGCTATAGTTCAAAAGATCCAGAATCGCCATGATCACGGGAACGGGCCGGACGGTTCCGCACTACAAACACCTTGCGGCGATTACCCATGAAAGTGGGTTCCCCCATCCTTTCCTGTTTGCCCCGCCTGGCCTGGAGCTCAATAAAGACCTTCCTCCTGACCGAGATTACCCAGCCCTGGTCGTAAGCCCCCCAATGGGGGTATTTTAGTTTTGGAAAATGTGGTATATGAAAAAGGAGGAGGTGCGATGGAAAGGGGAAGGAATACTACTAAATTTGGGCAAGAATTTAAAGCCTCAATTATCGAAGCCGTTTGGGAAAAGGCTCACGCCGTGGCTGGATCTAATCCGGATAAATTCAGGAAAGATGCTTGCGGCGCCTGGATGGTTAAATCTTCCTTTGGAAAAAATAGCCAATTCGGTTGGGAAATTGATCATATTTTATCCGTTTCCAAAGGAGGAAAAGATGATCTTAATAATCTTCAACCGCTTCATTGGAAAAACAATGAAGGCAAAGCGGATGATCATCCCGATTGGATTTGCGTTATAAAAGAGAACTAGATTCCACCTTTATTTTGTTCTAAAGAATTGAAAAGAATTATCTTATTTTGATTTCTCTCCCGCCGGTTGAGGCCCTGTTTCCCTTATCTCGATCCAAACCTGAAAAGCCAGGGTGATGAATCCTGACCAATCCGCCTCGAAACAGGTAAAGGGGTCAGGCCAGGAAGTTCGGATTTTTTCTCCAGTTGCATCTTCCATCTCCTGGTCTCACTTTCCTTCCCCGAATTAACCTTCCTCATGCCGGATTGTTGTTTCGCGTTTGCCACGGATCGGTTATAATACCCAAACAGACACTTGAGGAGAATGGACCATGGAAAAATGGAAAGGGATCATGCAGGCTGGATTCTTGGAGATACCGGTTATCGTAATGTATAGTCGCTGTTCCGTTGGAGCGAGCGAATGGTATGGTACGGGCATAACCGACAAGTATTGGCCTATGAACCAGCCTCAGCTTGAAACGAATATTGGGAAAGTGCTTATTGTGAAGGACGAAATCCGATCGGACGGCAGACATTATATCGAGTTCAAGGGAAGTGGAAATTCGAAGGGCCCTTTAGCCGAACGCATGAACTGACGGAAATCAATTTTTGCCCATTTTTAGAGGGCAATCTTCGGACATTTTTTAGAAACACTTACTTTCCATCTCCGGGTTGTACATGGCCTTGGGGCCGGCTTCTTTTTCGGGGCCGCCCGGCTGATCCTCAAATTCTTTCCTTTCCTGCTGCTCCGGCTGAATGTGAACAAAACCTCCGCTCTAGCGGCCGTCCCCGCGGTGATCTTTTACACGTTCATCGCCGACCTGGGGCGGCCGCCGTGCGATTCACTACCATGGTCCTTTCCTTTCAGCTCGCCCTTCTCCTGGAGCGGGGAAAAGACGATCTAGGACTTCCCTTTCGTGGCCGAATTTCTCATCCTCCAATCCGCAGGCCGTCTAAACTGGTAACGTCCAAATTCTATATTTTGTTAAGAAAAAATGTAGAGGCGGCCCCCCTGTGGCCGCCCGCAAGATCGGCAACGACAGTGGGCCGGGAGCGAAGTGGATCCCGCCTGGTAGTTTTGAGTTAATCCACGATTTAGCCTGATGAAATTGGGTAATCTTCAATGGATTCGTTAAGTGAATGGCACCCAGGCAACCGAATATCTCTCGAATTCCACTCGAAACCACATTCGAAAGCAAGCTTGACTCCGCCGGGTTTCTTGGTTATAGTCAAAACATCTTAAAAAATTGAGGAGTTTCCATTGGTCATGAAAGGAATCCGGGGGTTCAAGGATATTCTCCCCGGGGAAGTCGAAAAATGGCAGTACGTGGAGCATGGAGGCCCGGCGGGTCTTCGGCCTCTTCGGGTTCTTGGAAATTCGTATCCCCATCCTGGAGAGGACCGAGCTCTTTGCCCGGTCCATCGGCGACACCACGGACATCGTGGGGAAAGAGATGTACACGTTTCCGGACCGGGACGGCGATTCGCTGACTCTGCGGCCGGAGGCCACCACCTCCATCATGCGGGCCTACCTCGAGCACGGCCTCAACGTGAAAGAGCCGGTGGGAAAGTATTATTTCATCGGCCCCATGTTCCGGTACGAGCGCCCCCAGAAAGGCCGCTACCGCCAGTTCCATCAGATCGACGCCGAGATCCTGGGGGTTCAGGAGGCGCAGGCCGACGCGGAAATCCTGGTCATGCTGATGCGTTTTCTGACCGGCCTGGGGCTCAAGAATATCGGCCTCCAGATCAATTCCCTTGGAGACCCGGCCTGCCGGCTTCCCTACAAAGGGGAGATCCAGAAATTCCTCCGGAGCAAAAAGGAAAAGCTTTGCGAAGATTGCCAGAGGAGGCTGGAGACCAACCCGCTCCGGGTCTTCGACTGCAAGAAGCGAGGAATGCCAGGCCCAGTTGACCGACGCGCCGGTGGTCCTGGATTTTCTCTGCGCCGATTGCCGCCGTCATTTCGAGCGAGGTGAAGCTCCTCCTGGACGAACTTCGCCTCCCTTACTCCATCAACCCCCGGATGGTCCGGGGGCTGGACTACTACACCCGCACGGCTTTTGAGGTCGTGGCCGGAGAGCTGGGCGCCCAGAACGCGGTTTGCGGCGGGGGCAGGTACGACGGCCTGGCCCAGGAGATCGGCGGGCCTCCCGTTCCCGGCGATCGGGTTTGCCATCGGGGTGGAACGGCTGGTCATGCTCCTCCCGGAGGAAAAAAATTACTCCCGGAATCCCGACGTTTTCCTCGCCGGCTTTGGGAGAGGAGGCGCAAGCGGCGCGGGTTCTTGCCCTGGCCCAGGAGCTGCGGGAGGCGGGGATCTGGGTCGAGCTGGATTACGAGGGGAAGAGCCTGAAGAGCCAGATGCGCAAAGCGGACCGGTTGAAAACACCCCTGGTCATCATTCTCGGGGAGGAAGAGCTGAAGAAAAACCGGGTGGTCCTGCGGGATATGGCCACCAAGAACCAGGAAGAAGTTCCCATCGAAGAAATCGTTGGAAGAGTGAAAAGCAAGAAGGGTCTCAACCCGCTGCTCGAAGGCTGATTGAATTCTTCGCGTACCGTCGAGCTCTGCGGGGCCATGGTGACAAAATTCCTTGTTCGTCACCGCCGGAAGGCGCGGGCCAGCCCGCTCAGCGCGGGGTTCAATAAACCGGATTCCGGCCTTCGGCGTGAGTCCCGCTCACGGCGGGATCGAACGCTTCCGCCGGAATGACGCGGATGATTGGAGATAAAAATTGGGCGAAGCACTGGGGGATTTGAAAAGGACCTGTTACTGCGGGGATGTCGGACCGGAGAGAGCCGGGCAGGAGGTGACCCTGATGGGCTGGGTCGGACCGGAGGAGAGACCTGGGAGGCTTGGTCTTTATCGACCTTCGGGACCGGGCGGGGATCGTCCAGGTCGTCTTCAACCCGGAATTCAGCCCAGAGGCCCACGAGAAAGCCTCCCTCCTCCGGAACGAATACGTGATCGCCGTAAAGGGAAAGGTAGTCCGCGCGCCCCAAGGGAACGGAAAATCCGGACCTGAAGACCGGCCAGCTGGAAGTCCAGGCCGGGGAGCTCGTGATTCTGAGCGAGTCCAACCCTCTCCCCTTTCCCATCGATGAAGACGGCGAGGTGGCGGAAAATCTCCGCCTCAAGTACCGCTATCTCGACCTGCGCCGGCCGAAGATGCAGCGGAACCTGATCCTCCGCGACCGGGCGGCCCAATCGTCCGAAAGTACCTGCACGAGCCAGGGATTCCTGGAGATCGAGACCCCCTTCCTGACCAAGTCCACGCCCGAAGGGGCCCGGGACTATCTGGTTCCCAGCCGGGTGAACCCGGGGCAGTTCTATGCCCTCCCCCAATCTCCCCAGCTCTTCAAGCAGCTCCTCATGATCTCCGGGTTCGACCGCTACTTCCAGATCGTGAAGTGCTTCCGGGACGAGGACCTGCGGGCCGACCGGCAGCCGGAGTTTACCCAGATCGACATCGAGATGTCCTTCATCGACCGGGAGGATATCTATTCCATCATGGAAGGAATGATGAAGGTCCGTGTTCCGGGACACGCTGGGCATCGGAGCTGGAGACCCCCTTCCCCCGGTTGACCTACGAGGATTCCATGGCCCGGTACGGCGCGGACAACCCGGACGTCCGCTTCGGCCTGGAGATGACCGACCTCACCGAAGTCCTGAGGAATACGGAGTTCAAGGCCTTTGCCGATCCCCTGCAGCGGGGCGGGATGGTCAAGGCTCTGAAGGTGGAGAAGGATCTTTCGCGGAAAGATTTGGACGCTCTCAACGAATTCGCCCGCGGGCTGGGGGCCAAGGGCTTGAGCTGGGTCCGGGTGAGCCCCGAAGGATGGCCCAACATCACCGGACCCTGGCCAAGTTCCTTTCCGAGGAAGAACGGGCGGGCCTGGGAAAGAAAACTGAACCCGGCTCCCGGGGATATTCTTCCTGTTCATGGCCGACTCCTCCAAGGTGGTCAACGATGTCCTCGGGCGGGTGAGGCTCCAGCTGGGAAGGCAGCTGAACCTGATCCCCAAAGGGGTTTTCAATTTCGTCTGGATCACCGATTTTCCCCTTCTGGAGTTCGATGAAGCCGAGAAGCGGTGGACGCGCCAAGCACCATCCCTTCACCTCTCCCCTGGATGAAGACCTGCCCCTCCTCTCCACGGACCCGGGAAAAGTCCGGGCCAAGGCCTATGACCTGGTCCTCAACGGGTCGGAAGTCGGGGGCGGAAGCCTGCGGATTTACCGCCGCGAGGTTCAATCCCTGCTCTTTCAGCAGCTGGGGATCGGGCCCGAGGAGGCGAAGGAGAAATTCGGGTTCCTGCTGGAAGCCCTGGAGTACGGGGCCCCTCCCCACGGGGGTATCGCCTTCGGCTTTGACCGCCTGGTTACGATCCTTGCCGGAGCCGAGAGCATCCGGGATCGTGATCGCCTTTCCCAAGACCCAGAAGGCCACGGACCTGATGACCGAGGCCCCTTCGACGGTGGACAGCCGCCAGCTGGCTGAGCTCGCCCTGAGGGTGATGGTTCCGAAATAGGGCAGGCCGTACAAATGCCGTATCTAACCTAATTCACTATCCCGGTTTGTAGCCGGATCCTGCAATTCAGACTCGAGGTTAGACAGCAGCACCAGAGGACTATGTCTTGAAATATCATGCCTCTTCCCCGTTGTCAGCTATCCGGGGCCCATTCTAATTTCCGGAACAGGACCTCTCTCAAAATCAAATCCCCATCCGCCGAGGTTTCCCAATAAACCTTCCATCGAGGGAGCCCCTTTTCTCCCAAAATTTTCTTGACATGAATATTCACCTCTCTATAATGCATATCTATAATGCGTACTGAATGAACATTCGTTCACTGTCGTCCTTTTCATCCCCTCCGTTCTCCCAATTCCCATAGGAGAAACTCCCCCGGAGGAAACCTTTGCCGGATAAAAAGGTTCTTGACCTGATCATTCGCCAGGACTGGCCGAATCCGGTGGACAGCATCCAGACTTGACAAGGAGCAAAGGTCATGTTCGACCCAAAAAATATAGATGAAATCGCGAAACAGGTGAAGGAATGGAATAGCAAGGTGGACAAGAGCCTGGCCAAGAACCCCGAGCGGAAGAAAGATTTCCAGACCACTTCCGGGATCGCGGTAAAAAGGGTTTTCTCTCCCGAAGACATTGCGGGGCTGGATTATGAGCAGGATCTGAACCTTCCCGGAGAATTTCCCTACACCCGCGGCGTGCAGCCCACCATGTACCGGGGCCGCTTCTGGACCATGCGCCAGTATGCCGGGTTCGGGACCGCCGAGGATACGAACCGGCGCTACCGTTATCTTCTGGAACAGGGCCAGACCGGGCTCTCCGTGGCCTTTGACCTGCCCGACCCAGATCGGCTACGATTCCGACCACCCTCTGGCCCAGGGAGAGGTCGGGAAGGTGGGGGTGGCCATCGATTCGCTGAAGGACATGGAGATCCTCTTCGACCAGATCCCCCTGGATAAAGTATCCACTTCCATGACCATCAACGCCCCGGCCTCCATTCTCCTGGCCATGTACATCGCCGTGGGCGAGAAGCAGGGGGTCACCGGCGGCGAAGCTGAACGGGACCATCCAGAACGATATCCTGAAAGAGTATTCCTCCCGGGGAACCTACATCTTCCCGCCCAAGCCTTCCATGCGCATCATCACCAACATCTTCGAGTACTGCACCAAGGAAGTCCCCAACTGGAACACCATCAGCATCAGCGGATACCACATGCGGGAGGCCGGCTGCACGGCCGTGCAGGAGGTGGCCTTCACCCTGGCCAACGGGATCGCCTATGTGGAGGCGGCCCTCAAGGCCGGGCTGGATGTGGATGAATTCGGCCCGCGGCTCTCCTTCTTCTTCAACGCCCACCTGGATTTTCTGGAAGAGGTGGCCAAATACCGGGCCGCCCGGCGCCTCTGGGCCAAGATCATGAAGGAACGCTTCAAGGCCAAGAACCCGCGCTCCTGGATGCTCCGCTTCCACACCCAGACGGCCGGGTCCACCCTGACCGCCCAGCAGCCTCCACAACAACATCGTCCGGGTCGGCTGGCAGGCCCTGGCCGCGGTGCTCGGCGGAACCCAGTCCCTGCACACCAACTCCATGGACGAGGCCCTGGCCCTGCCCTCGGAGCAGTCGGTGCAGATTGCCCTGCGGACCCAGCAGCTGATCGCCTATGAATCCGGGGTCGCCGACACGGCCGATCCCCTGGGCGGTTCTTATTACATCGAAAAGCTGACCGATGAAATCGAAAAACGGGCCAGGGATTACATCGACAAGATCGACCACATGGGCGGATCGGTGGCCGCCATCGAAAAAGGATACATCCAGCAGGAGATCCAGGAGAGCGCCTACCGGTACCAGAAGGAGATCGAGTCCGGCGACCGGGTGATCGTGGGGGTGAATCGGTTCCAGACCAAGGAGCCTCCGCCCAAGGGATTGCTGAAAGTGGATCCCAAGGTCCGGGAAGTCCAGATGAAAAGACTGGCGCGAGCTGCAAGGCCTCGCGGGATTCCGAGCAGGTCAAGACTTCCCTCGAGGAGCTGAAGAAAACCGCCCAGGGGGACGGGAATCTGATGGTCCCCATCCTGGATTGCGTTCGCTCCTATTGCACCCTGGGAGAGATCTGCGATACGCTGCGGGGGGTCTTCGGGGAGTATGAGCCGGCGGTGAAGGTATAGATTCATTTTTATGGGACGCAGATTCACGCAGATTTTCAGGATTTGCAAAATACTTGAAGAATTTTCGGTAACCGTCAACATTTGGAATCCTGATTCGTCATTCTCGTGAAAACGGAAATCCGGGACGTGAAATTGTAAAGAATGATCTGCGTGAATCTGCGAAATCTGCGTCCCGATAGTTTAAAAATTGCTCGATCGTTCGGTAAGGGGGTGAAGAATGGCGGAAAAGAAATTGAGGGTCCTGGTGGCCAAGCCGGGGCTGGACGGACATGACCGGGGGGCGAAGGTGATCGCCCGGGCGCTGCGGGACGCCGGGATGGAGGTGATTTACACCGGGCTGCGGCAGACGCCGGAAAAGATCGTTGCGCGGTCGTGCAGGAGGACGTGGATGCCCTGCTGATGAGCATCCTTTCCGGGGCGCACGATTACCTCTTTCCCCGGGTGATGGAGCTCCTGCGGGAGAGAGGGGTGAAAGATTTACTGGTGTTAGGCGGAGGGGTGATCCCGGAGGAGGATATCCCGGCTTTGAAATCCTTGGGAGTGCAAGAGGTCTTCGGCCCGGGAACCTCCACGGATTCGATCGTGAAGTACGTGCGTCGAGAATGCGACAAGATAAGGCTGGCCGAGACGGCCGGCAGCCGGTCGGATTGGAAAGCGGGTACGAGGCGGTCAAGATTCGGGAGGGAGACAATGAAGATTTTGAAGATCGACCACATCGGGATCGCGGCCAAGTCCATCGACCAGGTGGCCCCCTTCTGGAACGCCATTCTGGGGCTGCCGATCGCAGGGAAAGGAGACGGTGGAGGAGCAGAAGGCCACCACGGCTTTCCTCCCCGTGGGCGAGAGCGAGATTGAGATTCTGGAATCCACGAGCCCCGGACGGCGCCATCGCCAAGTTCATCGAGAGCCGGGGGAGGGGATTCAGCACATCGCCCTGCGGGTGGACAACATCGAAGAGGCCCTGAAGGAACTGAAGGCCAAGGGGGTGCGGCTGATCGACGAAAAACCCCGGAGGGGTGCCGGCGGGGCGAAGATCGCCTTCATCCATCCCAAATCCACGAACGGAGTGCTTTTGGAGCTGAGCGAGCGTTAACCCGTTCCCCGCTCCCCGGAGGGGAAAATTTCTTAACCAGCGACTTGCGGCAGAAATGCGGCAGGGAATCAAAAGGAGGAGAAAACATGCAGACCAAGGAACAACTTGTTGGAGAAGTCCAAGAAACCCTCGGCAGACGCACTGAAGATGCACCCTTTCTTCAAGGGGAAAATCGCCTCGACCCTCAAATGCTGCGTGCGCGATTTCAACGATTTCGCCATCTGGTACACCCCCGGCGTGGCCGCCGCCTGCCGGGACATCGAAGCCCACCCGGAGAAGGTCTTCGAACATACCAACAAGGGCAACATGGTGGCCGTGGTTTCCGACGGGACCCGGGTCCTGGGACTGGGGGACATCGGCGCCGGAAGCCGCCATTCCGGTCATGGAGGGGAAAGCCATCCTGTTCAAGTATCTGGGCGGGGTCGATGCCTGGCCCATCTGCCTGGACACCAAAGACGCCGATGAGATCATCAAGACCGTGAAGTTGATCTCTCCCTGTTTCGGGGGGATCAACCTGGAAGATTTTTCCCAGCCCAAGTGTTTTCACATCCTGGACACCCTGCGCAAAGAATGCCAAGATCCCCGTCTGGCATGATGACCAGCAGGGGACGGCGGCCGTGACCTTGGCCGGGCTGCTCAACGCCCTCAAGGTCGTCGGCAAAAAACTGGAAAAGGCCCGCCTGACGCTGCTCGGCTCGGGCGCGGCGAACATCGCCACCGCCCGGATTCTGATCGCCGCCGGCGCCGACCCGGCGAAGATGATCATGGTGGACACCAAGGGGACCCTGCACAAGGGACGGACGGAACTGCAGAAGGATTACAAGGAAAAATGGCACTTCTGCCAGATCACCAACGCCGAGCAGAGAAAGGGGGACATTCCCGAGGCCATGGAAGGGGCCGATGCGGTCATCGCCCTGGCCAAGCCCGGCCCGGACGTGATCAAGAAGGAATGGATCAAGAAGATGGCCAAGGATCCCATCATCTTTGCCTGCGCCAACCCCATCCCGGAGATCTATCCCTGGGAGGCCAAGGAAGGCGGGGCCAAGATCATCGCCACGGGCGGTCGGATTTCCCCAACCAGGTGAACAACTCCCTCGGTTTCCCGGCGATCTTCCGGGGGACCCTGGACGTCATGGCCACGACCATCACCGATGAGATGTGCATCGCCGCCGCCAGGGAGCTGGCCAAAGTGCGCCGAGGACAAGGGCCTGCGGGAAGACTACCTCCTCCCCACCATGGACGAGCGGGAGGTCTTCCCCCGGGAGGCCGTGGCCGTGGGCCTGAAAGCCATCGAGCAGAAAGTGGCCCGGATCACGATGACGCAAAGAGCAGCTCTTCGAGAAGGCTTCCGCGATCATCGACCGGGCCCGGAAAGAAACCAAGGTCCTGATGGATACCGGGATTATTCGCGAGTGCACCATTTGACGCGCCAGGCGATTCGGGGGCCTTTCCTGCAGATCCGGAGAACACCGGTCCCCGATGTTTTTGATTGATTCACAAGGAGGATCGGATGAGAGAAGTAAACGCCAAGCAGATCACCGAGGTCGTGAAGAAGCTCTGCATCGATTCCAACCTCTACCTGGGAGAAGACGTTCTGGCGGCGCTGGACCGGGGGGAAAAGATGGAAGAGTCCCCCGTGGGCAAAGAGGTCTTCCAGCAGCTCAAGGAGAATGTCCGCATCGCCCGGGAGGAGCAGGTGGCCATGTGCCAGGATACGGGCCTGGCGGTGGTCTTCGTGGAGCTGGGCCAGGAGGTTCACATCGCCGGGGGAGATTTCAACGCGGCCGTCAACGAAGGGGTCCGGCAGGGATATAAGGAAGGGTATCTCCGAAAATCCTCCTGCCACCCTTTCACCCGGGTCAACACCAAGGACAACACTCCGGCCATTATCCACCTGGACCTGGTTCCGGGGGACAAGATAAAGATCACCCTGGCCCCCAAAGGAGGGGGAGCGGAGAACATGTCCACGGTGATCATGCTCAGCCCCTCGGAGGGGATCGAGGGGGTCAAGAACCGGGTGGTGGATTGGGTCAAACAGGCCGGTTCCAACCCCTGTCCGCCGGTCGTCGTGGGAGTGGGAGTCGGAGGGACCTTTGAAGAGGTCGCCCTGATCGCCAAAAAAGCCCTTCTCCGCCCGCTGGGGCAGAAGAACCCGGACCCGCAGCTGGCGGCGATGGAGGAAGAGCTTCTGACCCGGATCAACAACCTGGGAATCGGGCCTCAGGGGCTGGGAGGGAGGATTACGGCTCTGGCCGTGCACGTGGAGATGATCCCCTGCCACATCGCCAGCTTCCCCATGGCCGTCAATCTCAATTGCCATGCCCACCGGCATAAAGAAGCCGTAATTTAGGAGGAGGTGTAAGAATGAGCGAACCGATTCGATTGAAAACTCCCCTGTCCGACGCGGATGTGGAAAAATTGAAAGCCGGGGATAAGGTTCTGCTCAACGGGGTGATCTACACCGGGAGGGACGCCGCCCACAAGCGGCTGTTCGATCTGCTGAAGGAAGGGAAACCCCTCCCCATCGACATCAAGGGACAGGTGATCTATTACGTGGGACCGGCGCCGGCGAAACCCGGCCAGGTCATCGGTTCCGCCGGCCCGACGACCAGCGGGCGAATGGATGCCTATTCTCCCAAACTGATGGAGATCGGTTTGAAGGGCATGATCGGCAAGGGCATGCGCAAGAAAGAAGTCGTCGAGGCCATGAAGAAGTACAAGGCCGTCTATTTCGCGGCCACCGGCGGCGCCGGGGCGCTTCTGGCCAAGGCCATCAAAAAAGCCCAGGTGGTGGCCTATGAGGATCTGGGACCGGAGGCCATCAACCGCCTGGAAGTGGAGGATTTTCCGGTGATCGTGGTCAACGACACCAAGGGAAACGATCTGTACCAGCAGGGCATGGCGCAGTACGCCCGTTAGAATTAATTTTCGGACGCAGATGGACGCAGATTCACGCAGAGACTTAAGAGCCTTAAAGAAAAACTCCCGATCTCCATTAGTCGCGGGCATGGAGTTTCCGAAAACCCTGGCGAGTTATGAATCTTTATCCGTCTTTTCTGCGTAAATCTGCGTCCCAATAAAATGATGAAGGAGAAAAGAAATGCGATACCAATGGCAGACCGGGGCTACGGCCTGGCTGATCCACCGCATCACCGGGGCGGCCGTGGGGATTTATCTCCTGCTCCACATCCTGGCCCAGTTCGGGATGAAGTATGACCAGAAAGGGCTGGCGTCGATCAGCAACTTCCTGACGAACAAGGCGGTGGTGGTGGTTCTCCTGGCCTTCCTGATCTACCACACCCTGAACGGGGTGCGGGAGTTGATCGTGGATTTCGGCAACGGAGCCCTGTACCACAAGAAGCTTTTCTGGGTCATGATGGTCATCGGGCTGGTCGTTTTCGTGGCCAGCCTGTCGGCCCTTTAGGAGGAGAGAGAAATGGCCTATTCCACAACGACCGGTTCGGGCGTTTTCAACTGGCTCTTCCAGAGAATTTCCGGGATTCTGATCGCGGTCATTCTGGTCATCCACCTGGGGGCGGTCCACTTCGGGGCGTCCCCGGTGGACCTGGGGAGCCCATTCTGGAAATTTTTCCATCTCGGTTTCGTCATTTTGCTCCTATATCACATTCTGAACGGGTTCTGGCTGATCATCGAGGATTACGTGAAGACCAACTGGCTCCGGGTTTCCCTGTTCGGGATCTCCTGGATCGTGGGGGTGGCCTTCCTCATCCTGGGGTTTGTCACCTTGGTGCCTTTCGGCACGTGAAATAATTATTTGCCACAGAGTACACAGAGGCCACCGAGGAAGGAACAGAAAAAAATTTTTGAAATGCCGAATGGCAAATTTGCCGAAGGTTCCCTCTTCGAAGATTTATTTATTTTTCTAGGTAGGTTCTCGGTGATCTCTGTGCCCTCTGTGGCTAAACGGTTTTTAACGAAACTGGAGGAATGAAATGGTTCATGAACATGATGTGGTCATCGTCGGGGCGGGAATCGCCGGGCTCTACGCGGCCCTGGAGTCCAGCCGTTCGGTGGATACGGCCGTGCTTTCGAAAGTTTTTCCAACCCGCTCCCATTCCATCTCCGCCCAGGGCGGGACGGCCGCCGCCCTGGGGAGCATGGAAGAAGACCACTGGGAATGGCATCTCTTCGATACGGTCAAGGGGGGGGATTACCTGGGCGATCAGGACGCCCAGGAGGTCCTGGTGCGGGACGCCATCGAAGTCGCCTATGAACTGGAACACATGGGCTGCCCTTTCAGCCGCACGGAGGACGGGAAGATTGCCCAGCGGGAGTTCGGCGGCCATTACAGAATTTCGGCAAGGGGCTCCATTCGCCGGATGTGCTACGCCGCCGACCGGACCGGGCACGCCATGCTCCACACCCTTGTACGAGCAGTGCATAAAGAACGATGTGCGCTTCTACTCGGAGTTTTTCGTGCTGAGCCTCCTGGTGGAAAATAATGTGTGCTCCGGGGTGGTGGCCTGGGATATGCGAAGACGGCGGGCTCCACGTTTTCCACGCCAAGACGGTGATGTTCGCCACCGGCGGGTACGCCCGCGCCTGGAAGGTGAACACCAACGCCCTCTCCAACACGGGAGACGGCATGTCCCTGGTCCTGCAGGCGGGCCTGCCACTGGAGGACATGGAATTCGTCCAGTTCCATCCCACCGGGCTTTTCCCTTCCGGAGTGCTGGTCACCGAAGGGGCCCGGGGAGAGGGCGGGTACCTGGTCAACAACGAAGGCAAGCGGTTCATGGAAAAATACGCCGCGGCCAAGATGGAGCTCTCCCCGCGGGATGTCGTCTCCCGGTCGATTCAGACGGAGATCAATGAAGGCCGGGGAATCGGAGGGAAGGGGTATGTTCACCTGGACATGCGCCATCTCGGGAAAGCAGGCGATCATGGAAAAACTCCCCCAGATCCATGAGCTGATCCTGAAGTTCGCCGGAATCGACGCCATTACCGATTTTGTCCCCATCCTGCCCACCGCCCATTACGCCATGGGCGGAATCCCGACCGATGTGAACGGGCAGGTGGTGATGGACCCCAAGAACACCCCGGTCGAGGGGATTTTACGCGGCCGGGGAATGCGCCTGCGTCTCGGTCCATGGAGCCAACCGCCTGGGCTGCAACTCCACCATGGACTGCGCGGTCTTCGGCAGAAGGACCGGGCGGGCCATGGCCAGGTACATCGCCGCGGGGGCCGAGAAGGCGGACCTTCCCAAGGACGGCCTGGAGAAGGCCAAATCGAAGCTGGATTGCCTGCTCGCCGCCAAGGGGAAGGAGAGTCCCGCGGCGATCCGGGACGAATTGCAGTCCACGATGATGGTCAACTGCGGGATTTACCGGGAAGAAAAACTCTTGAAAGAACAGTTGAAGGTCATCAAATCCCTCCAGGAGCAATACAAGTGGATCGAGATCGGCTACAAGGGGGAGCGGTTCAACACCGAGCTCCTGGATGTCATCGAACTTGGCAACATGCTCGACTTCGTGGAGACGATCGTCGTAAGCGGGCTCGCCCGGACCGAGAGCCGGGGCGCGCATTCCCGGAGAGACTTTCCCAAACGGGATGACAAAAACTGGATGAAGCACACGCTGGCCTGGAAGACGGACCAGGGGATCCGGCTGGATTACAAGCCGGTGGTGATCACCCGGTTCCAGCCGGAGGAGAGGAAATTCTAGGCTGGATTCCATCCGAAACCCGAAATTTCCCGTCCGCCCGTTGCAGCGGAAAGGGGATTTGGCTTTCGGACCTTTTATCATGGAATTTTCCAAGAGGAGCAAAAGATCATGATGCAGAGTTTCAAGATTTTCCGCTTCAACCCCGACGAGGACAAGGCCCCTTACTACAAAACGTACCAGGTGGACGTTCTGGAGGGGATGACCATCCTGGATTCCTTGAACCAGATCAAGTGGACCCAGGACGGGAGCCTCACCTTCCGCCGTTCCTGCCGGCACGGGATCTGCGGGTCCTGCGCCATGACCATCAACGGCCTGAACCGCCTCGCCTGCGAAACCCAGGTCAAATCCCTCGGGAAAGGCACGGTGGAAATCGAACCGCTCCGGCATTTCAAGGTGATCAAGGACCTCGCGGTCGACATGGATGAATTCTTCGAAAAAATGGAGGCCGTGAAGCCCTATTTCATCGCCGGGACGCCGCCCACGGACAAAGAGCGATACCAGAGCATCGAAGACCGGAAGAAGATCGACGGCTCTTACGAGTGCATCTACTGCGGAGCCTGCACTTCCTCCTGTCCCTCCTATTGGGCCAACCGGGATTTCCTGGGCCCGGCCGCCCTCCTCAAGGCCTACCGCTTCGTCTTCGATTCCCGGGATGAGGGCGCCGGAGAGCGGCTCCCGATCCTGAACAATCGCCACGGCCTGTGGCGCTGCCACACGATCTTCAACTGCACCATCTGCCCCAAATCGCTGAACCCGACCTGGGCCATCGGTGAACTGAAAAAGAAGGCGCTCAGCGAGCGATACTGATGTCTTGCAGGGGCGACCCGTCACGCGTTTCGCGTGATCGCCCCTACGAAACCTTGTCGAATGGGAATCCGGGGATCTTTATTGCAGGGGCAATTCATGAATCGCCCCTACGGGCTAACCCGGTAAGGCTAAGTTCGGTTTCCGAGTTTCAGGATCCCTGATTCCCAATCGTTACAACATCTGACCGAGCCAAGAGTGAACCCATGAACATCCACGAATACCAGGCGAAAGATATTCTCGCCCGCCACGGAATCCGGGTGCCCCGCGGCCAGGTCGCTTTCGACCTCCGGGACGCGGAAGCGGCCGCCCAGGGGATCGGTCCGGGCCCTTTCGTGGTCAAGGCTCAAGTCCATGCCGGCGGGAGGGGAAAGGCGGGCGGGATTCGCAAGGCCAAAGATCCGGCCGAAGTCCGGGAGATCGCCCGGGCCATGTTCGGAATGAGGCTGGTGACCCGCCAGTCCGGCCCGCAGGGTAAGCCGGTCAACCGTGTTCTGGTGGAAGAGGCGCTTCCAATCTCCCGGGAGTTCTACATGGGGGTCACCATCGACCGGAAGCAGGGAAAAGTGGTGGTGATCGGCTCCTCGGAAGGCGGGGTGGAGATCGAGGAGGTCAGCGGGGCGTCGCCCGAAAAGATCCAGAAGGTGGCGATCGACTCGGGGTGCGGCTTTACCAACTTTCAAGGGCGGAAGCTGGCCATCGACATGGGGCTGCAGGGAGGGGTGATCGGGAAAGGGGCGGCGGTCGCTTTCTCTCTCTTCCGGGCTTTCATGGATTGCGACTGCTCCCTCGCGGAGATTAACCCCCTCGTCCTGACCGCGCGGACCGAACTCCTGGCCTTGGACGCCAAGATGAACATCGACGACAACGCCCTCTACCGCCACCCCGAGCTCATGGCCCTGCGCGACGTCGAGCAGGAAGACCCCCGGGACGTGGAAGCCGCGAGGCTGAACTTAAACTACATCAATCTCGCCGGCAACATCGGTTGCATCGTCAACGGGGCCGGGCTGGGGATGGCCACCCTGGATCTCCTGAAATATTACGGGGGGGAGCCGTCTAACTTCCTCGACGCGGGCGCCGGCGCGACCAAGGACATGATCCGTAACGCCTTCGGGCTCCTCCGCTCCGACCCCAAGGTGAAGGGGATCTTCATCAACATGTTCGGCGGCATCACCCGGTGCGACAGCTACGCCCAGGGAATCGTCGACGCCCTCCGGGAGCGGCCCCTCACCATACCCCTGGTGGTCCGGATGGAAGGCACAAACGTGGAACTCGGCCGGAAGATCCTTGAGGAATCGGGCTTGAACATCCTTACCTTCAAAGACATGCGCGAAGCGGCTCAGAAGATCATCGAGCTGGTGAAAGGGAAGTAAAATTCGGGGCGGACCCGTGCTGCCGTCCCCAGGCAGGACATCCTCACCTTCATTACCCATCGTTAGCCTTCCTCTTCTCATTTGGCAATATCGTTTCCTTCTTCCTGTGGCGTCTTCCCGAACCATCCCCCCCAAGAAGGATAGCTCCTCGTTCTTCCGCAAAAAATCTACCAAAAAAATCTTCGAAAGGGTTCCAAGAAAAGTCTTGACAGGCAGGAACAAAGAATGAATACTGAACGCTGGTCAATTTTTGAACCAAGTTCAACGAGAGGGCGCGTGAAACAGAAACCCGGTCTGGCGGCGGCAAAAAAGGACTGGACCCGAAAGGCCATTCAGGAAGCCGCGAAGAAGATTTTTTTCCAGAAGGGGTATGCGAATTGCCGAATGGAGGAAGTGGCCGAGCGGGCCGGCGTCAGCAAGGGGTTGATCTACGCCTATTTCCGCAACAAGGACGACCTGTATGTGTCCCTGATGATTCCCGTCCTGCAGGCCATCAACGCATCGGCCGCGGTTTTCCGCAGGGAACTGGATGACGGGAAATACCGGACGGGAAAAGAGGTCCTGAAGGCCTTTGCCGAAAGATACAAGAATCTTTACCGGCTGGACCCGGAAGGGATTCGAATCATCCAGGCCTTCCAGCAGGGGGATCTGATCAGCTCCATGGGAAAGGAATCCCGCGAGAACCTGAACCGCATCGGGAGAGAAAACTTCGTCAATGCCCGGGCCATCGTCGCCAGTTCTATGGAACGAAATCTCCTGCCCCAAATGGACCCCGCAAAATTGATGGATCTCATCTGGGGAATGTTCATCGGAATCGTGCAGCTGGAGGAGAGCAAGCATCGGACGACAAAGAAGAACCACCTCCTGGAGATGCTGGATTTTGCCTTCGAGTCGATTGCCGACGGGATCTGTCCGGAGAGCGCGCATGCGGGCGGGACGGAGGAGCCCAGGAGAAGAAGAGGGCAGGAGAGGAGCGTTACCGGAACGAATGCCCCGGGAAGATCCGGCCGGGCGGCTGAGGTCCGCGGTCCCTCAAGGAAATAGGATTTCGATGCACCCGCGGCAGAGCGGGAAGGAGAAGGCGCCCGTGCCTCCGTGCGACGACCGCAGGATTCCCCCGCACCTTCAGAAAGGCTTTGTTTTTCAAACCGCGGGCACGGTTTTCCCGCAAGGGATCTACTTCGGCTTCGGCAGCGTCGGGCGAGTCGGGGATCTGGCGAGGAAACTCGGGAAGACCCGCGCCCTCCTGGTTACGGACTCGGTCATGGTGGACCTGGGTTACGCCGGCCGGGTGGCGGACTCTCTTAAAGAGGCAGGGTTGAAGGTGGAAAGTTTCAGCGGGGTGGAGCCCGAGCCGGAGATGAGTACAGCCGAAACGCTCTGGGAACAGGTGCGGTCAGGGGACTTCGATCTGGTCATCGGGCTCGGCGGCGGAAGCGCGCTGGATATGGCGAAACTTACCTCGCTTGTGGCTACGAATGATGCCAGCCCTTTCGAATGGATGTCCAAGAAGAAGCCTGCCACCCGGCCGGGCCTGACGAAAATCCTCATCCCCACCACCTCCGGGACCGGGAGCGAAGTTTCCCGGTACGTCGTCGTGTCTGCGGGAAAGGAGAAGTACGGGTCGAGCAGCCCGTTTGTTTACGCGGATGTGGCGATCATCGATCCGGAATTGACGGTTTCGATGCCGGGCCGAATCACGGCCATAACCGGACTCGACGCCCTGTCCCACGGGATCGACGCGGCCATGAATAAATACGAGCTTCCCTTTTTCGATTCCCTCGCTTATGGAGGCATTGAACTGATCTCCCGATACCTCAGGCGGGCGACGCGGGACGGCGGGGACCTGGAGGCCAGGTACTACATGGCCATGGGCTCCATGATGTCCATGATGGCGATGGATGGAAAGGGCGTCGCGCTTTATTCCCACAGCATTTCCTACGTTCTTGCGGCGTTCCACCACGTCCCGCACGGGTTGGGGTGTGGATTAGCCCTGCCTTATACGATGGCCGCCAACCTTCCTTCTGCCGAAGATCGACTGGCCCGGATGGCCCGGTCGATGGGGCAAATAACCGAACCCTTTTCCCCCGGGGCTGCCGCACGAAAGGCGGTTCGGTTCGTCCGCGGTTTGCTCGAAGAACTCGGCCTGCCGGTAAGCCTGAAAGAGATGGGTTTCCAGAAAGAAGATCTGCCGTCAATGGCTGAAATGTGCCTGACCCGGTACAAACGGGAATACAACCCGAGGGACTTGACTCTCGGAGGAGATGCGGGCGATTTTTGAGGGGATGTGGCAAGGAAAGGTGAATGTGGGAGATGAGTGAAAGCCCGGAAGAAATCCTCTCAGCCCTCACGGGAGCGGCAAAGCAGCCCGCGGGCGGCAAGGTCATGGACCTGTCCCAAGCGGTCCGGCGCTTCGTCGAGCCCGGAATGAGCATCCAGACGGGGAACGGCATGGCCTTCCCGGCGGCGGCTTACTATGAAATCGCCCGCCAGTTCTGGGGAAAGCAGCCCGGGTTTACGCTGATCGGCAACACCGGCGGGGCGTACAACTTCGCCGTTTTTGCGCACGGGGGGCTCTGCCGGAGAATCATCTCCGGTTTCAACGGCGACGGATACCCTTTCCCCAGCCCCAACCCCATCCTCACGCGGGCTTTTCAGGACGGGCGGGTGGTTCCCGAGAACTGGACCTATCTGACTTTGACTCTCCGGCTCATGGCCGGGGCCATGGGAGTGCCGTTTTTCCCCACCAAGTCTCTCGCCGGTAGCACCATGGAGTGGGAAAACAGGGAAAGCTTTCTTCAGTTGGAAGATCCTTTTGGCACCGGAGAGAAATCGGGCGTTTTGCGGTCCCTAAACCCCGACATCAGCCTGGCGCACGGGTGGGCGGCGGACCCGGAAGGGAATACCATCCTCGGGACGCCGTACTCCGGGAACTGCTACGGCGCGCTGGCGGCCAGGCACGGGGTCATCGTCACGGTGGAGAAAGTCGTGGACGCGGATACGATCCGCCGCTTCTCCTTCATGACCAAGATCCCCGGCTACGCGGTCAAGGCCGTGTGTCCGGTCCCTTTCGGCGCCCACCCCACGGGGCTCCATTCACTGGGACTGCCCGACTTCGAGGGATACGGAGAGGATGAAGAGTTCATCCTGGAGGCCCGGAAGGCCTCGCGCGATCCGGACCAGTATCAGGCCTGGCTCGAGAAATGGGTCCTGGGGTGCAGGAACCATGAGGAGTTCCTCTCCCGTCTCGGGCAGGGGCGGATTTGGTTCCTCATGGGGCGCATCCAGAAAGAGTCCTGGCGTTCAGAACTGTCCGAGTCGGCGGAGCGCCTTCCGTTCCCGAAGGAGGCCACCCCGGCCGAGCGGCTGGTCTTCGGGGCCGCGCAAAGGCTGAACCGCCTCGTGAAAGAGAAGAGCTACAAGCTCCTTCTCTGCGGGATCGGGGTTTCCAACCTCGCTTCCTGGATTTCCTACTACGATCTGAAACGCGAGGGGTATCCCCTGGAGCTCGTGGCCGAGATCGGTTTCTACGGCTATTCGCCCCTTCCGGCGGACCCTTTCATATTCAACCTGCGCAATCTGCCTACCTGCCGGATGATCAGCGATATCTTTACCACCCTGGGAATCATGATGAGCGGCTCGCAAACCCGGAGCGTGGGCGTGATCGGGGCCGGGCAGGTGGATCGGTTCGGGAACGTGAACACGACCAAAGTCTCGGAACAGGGACCTTACCTCGTCGGATCGGGGGGAGCGAACGATGTAGCCTCCGGAGCGAGCGAGATCATCGTTACCCTGGAACAGAGCAAAACCCGCTTCCTGGACGGGGTGCCTTACATCACTTCCCCGGGAGGGAAAGTGACGACCGTTGTCTCCCAGCTGGGCATTTTCGAGAAAGGTTTTGGGAAACAGGAACTCCGGCTGACAGGATACTTCCCGTACGGGTCCGGACGCTCGGAGGAGGAGGTGGTAAGGGATGTTCGGGGACAGTGCGGCTGGGATTTGAAAGTGGCGTCCCCGCTCGAGGTCCTTCCTCTCCCGTCTCCGGAGCAGCTGAGTTTTATCCGTGTCTTCGACCCCAAGCGTTTGTTCCTCGGGGGGGCTGAAGGGAAGAGATGACCGAACAAAGGGTTCGCGATTCGGCGTCCTGCTGAAATCTAGGTAACTATTAGCCATATGAAAAAAGTTCCGAAATTGCTGAGAACCCCCCGAAAATCCCCCTCGATCCCCCTTTTTCAAAGGGAGAAATTAATACCGGAACAGATCAAAGAACCTTTCCTCCCTTTGAAAAAGGGAGGACGGGAGGGATTTCTGGAAGCCGTTTTCAAACAGCTGAATTGATAGTAATCCAGAGGGCAGACATGTCCGTTTCATCAAAATACCCCCACCTCATGGCGGAGGGGCGGATCGGAAAGCTGGTTCTCCGGAACCGGATCGTCATGCCCCCCATGGCGACCAACTTTGCCGAAGAAAGCGGGGAAGTCACCGAACGGCTCATCCGGTACCTGGAGCGGAGGGCCCAGGGCGGGGTCGGACTGATCATCGCCGAGGGCGCTTATGTCAGCAAGGAGGGGCAAGGTTTTTCGGGAGAGGTGGGGGCGCACCACGACGGCTTGATCCCGGGCCTCACCCGGCTGGCCCGGGCGGTCCGCGAGGCGGGGGCGAAGATCGCGCTGCAACTGATTCATGCCGGCAGGCAGACCCGGTCCGTCGTCACCGGCTGCCCGGTCGTGGGGCCCTCAGCCATACCTTGCCCGGCCGTTCAGCAGGTCCCGGAGGCCTTGAGCCGCGGTGCCATCTGCCGGATCGTCGACGAGTTCGGCCAGGCGGCACGGCGGGCGAAGGAGGCGGGGTTCGACGGAGTGGAAATCCACGGGGCCCACGGATATCTCCTGCACCAGTTCCTGTCCCCTTTGTCCAACCAGAGAAAGGATGGGTACGGGGGGTCGAAAGAGAACCGGGTCCGTTTCGCCCTTGAGGTCGTGCAGGCGGTCCGGAAGGCGGTGGGACCGGATTTCCCCATCCTCTTCCGGATCGACGCGGAAGAATTCATCGGAGGGGGGATAGACCTCCCCCTGGCCTGCTACTACTCCGAAACGCTCGCCCCGCGGGTGGATGCCTTGCACGTCAGTGCCGGCTCCTACGCCTCGCGGGCGTGGATCGTTCAGCCTTATTTCCATGAACCCGGGCTGCTGGCTCCGCTGGCGGGAGAAATCAAGAGAAAGGTAACCATCCCGGTCATTGCCGTGGGGCGCATCCATTCTCCCGAATTGGCAGAAAAAGTTCTGGCCCGGGGAGATGCGGATTTCATCGCCGTTGGAAGGGGCCTCCTGGCGGATCCGGACCTCCCGATCAAGGCGCGGGAAGGCAGAGAGGAGGAGATCATGCCCTGCCTCTCCTGCTACATCGGCTGCATTGACCGGCTGAAGGGCGACCTGGATATTTCCTGCCTCGTAAATCCGTTTTTGGGAAGGGAGCACTGCAAGCCCGCTCCTCTGAAAGGGCGGCCCCGCTGTCTGATCATCGGAGCGGGCCCGGCGGGGATGAGCGCCGCCGTCATGTTGGCGGAGCGTGGAGCCAAGGTCACCCTGGTTGAAAAGCGCGCGGAAGCGGGCGGCCAATTTTTATGGGCGGCAAAGGTGAACTTCAAGCAGCCCTTCAAAAAAGTGGTCCACCTGTACCGTGAGAGGCTGGAAAAACTCGGGGTGGAATGGATTCGGAAAGAAGCCACCCCGGAGTGGGTGAGGGAGCAAAGAGCAGATCATATCATTCTGGCAACGGGAAGTGTTCCTTCGGTTCCTTCCCTCCCCGGCCTCGGCTCAATCCCATATAAGACCTTCGGCGAAGCGCTGGACCAGGGAGTCCTGGAAGAAAAGGTTCTCATCGTGGGCGGAGGAGCCACGGGTTGCGAACTGGCAGAACTTCTCCTCTCGCGGGGAAAGAAGGTCGTCCTCGTGGAAATGCTGGAAAAACTGGCCGGCGACATGGGCAACACAGGCCCGCTACTGCTGGAACGGTTGAACAAAATGGGAGCAGAGTCCTACACGGGAGCCCGGGTGGAGGAGATTCAAAAAGAACAGGTCTCCATTCGTCAGAATGGAAATCTCCTTCTCTTGAAAGGAATCGAGGGGCTGATCCTGGCTTGCGGGGTCAAACCGAATAACCTTCTCGAAAAGGAACTGCGGGATCTGGGACTCGAGGTGATGGCGGTGGGGGATTGCCAGGAACCCCGGAATGGGTTCTGGGCCATCCGGGCAGGGTTCGAGTTGGGCACCGCCCTCACGTAAACAGAGGAAGCGGTGAAAAAAATCGGTTTGTGTTTCTTTCCCGTCGTTCCGGCGCAAGCCGGAATCCAGTATTTTCAAACCATTAATCCCGCCGATGGCGGGACTGGACCCCGGTTTTCACCGGGGTGACGACTGGAAAGTAATTTTTTACAGCTTCAAGGGATAAAGAGGGGAACTAGGGTGAGGACAAAATGATCATCGATGCCCACGTGCATATCTGGAATGAGGACTTTTGCCCGGCGGCCTTCTGGGATGGCCTTGCAGAACGCATGGCGTCGGTCCGGAGGAAAAAGGGAGAGAAGGAGAACATTACCGTAAAAGATGTGAGGAAGAACCTCTTCCCCGCCTACTGGGATCCCGACGGGTCAAACTTGATCTCCGAAATGGATGGGGCAGGGATCGATCTCTCCGTGCTCCTTCCGAGTGACGTGGGCTATAACCTGGGGGAACAGCCAACCTCCATCTGGGACCAGAACAAAAAGATCGCCGAGATCGCCCGGAATCACCCCGAGCGCTGCGTCGCTTTTGTGGGGGTCGACCCCCGCCGGGAAAATGCGGTGCGTCTCCTGGAAACGGGGGTGAAGGAGTGGGGATGTCGGGGACTCAAGATCAATCCGTCGGCAGGGTTTTACCCGAATGACCGGATCTGCTATCCACTCTACCAGAAGGCCATGGATCTGAACGTCCCCATATTGGCCCACACCGGAGGAATCATCCCTCCGCTCCGAAGCAAGTATGTTCAGCCGATTCACTTCGACGACGTCGCCGTGGATTTCCCCGGCCTGAAGATCATCTGCGCCCATATGGGCCACGGCTGGTGGCAGGAGCTCAACCAGCTGGCGGAAAAACATCTGAATGTCTTCACCGACTGCTCGGGGTGGCAGGTCTCCGCGTCGACGTACCGCGATTACTTTGCGGCCGTCTTGCGCCACACCCTGAACTTGACGGGAAACGACAGGGTCCTTTTCGGCACGGACAGCCCCGCGTACCGGCTGACGCCTTTTAAGACAAAGGATTTTCTCCAGATTATCAGGAGCCTTCCCCACAAGCCGTCCGGCACGGCCTGCTTTACCGAGGAAGAAATCGCGGCCTTGTTGGGCGGCAGCGCACAAAGGCTTCTTGGAATTTAAACCTGAAGCCACAGAAGGCAAATATGGGCCAGAGCCGCAGGCATAAAACGGAAGTAGGGGCGGCCTCCTGCAGCCGCCCGTAACAGGGGGCAACCACATGGCCGAAGCGCCTTCCCGGAGGGAGAGGATGGGGATTCAGAAGATAAGAAAAAACGTCTACGTCAACGTCGAATACCTGGGATCGAATGTGGTCTGTGTCGACACTGAAAAAGGGTTGGTGCTCGTCGATACTCCCATGCTGCCGGCCGATATCCGCCACTGGAAGGGATTCGCGCTCGCCCTCAATCCGGCGGGAGTCAAATACTTGGTCAACACTCACGCCCATTTCGAGCACGTGGTGGGGAACCGCCAGCTGGGGGGGATCGGGATCATGCATGCCGAAGAGGCAAACCAACTCTTCGCCCTGAACGAAGAAGGCCGGCTGCGCCGGATGATCGCCGCCTTATTTCCCACGGTGACCGGGGAAGAGACGGATTTCATCGCCTCAGAACCGCGCGTCCTGCCGGAGATATCGTTCCGGGACGAGATCAAACTCTTTCTTGGCGACTGTACGGTCAGGGCCTTCGCCATAGGTGGGCACACGAAAGGAAGCATCGGCGTGTACCTGGAGGAGCACAGGATCCTCATGACGGGAGATTGCGTCACGGCGGGCATGCATCCCGTGAAGAGCAGCGCGAACTTTCGAGAATGGATGAATGGACTTGACAGGATGGGCAGCCTGGAGATCGAGACCCTCGTTCCCGGGCATGGGGATGTCTGCGGGCGGGAGGAGCTGGATAAGAGCCTGGAATATTTCCGGCAGCTCTGGTCTTTGGCCGAGGGCCTGGCGAAGCAAGGAAGTTCCCGGGAGGAGGTCATACGCCGGGTTCATGAAAAAATGTTTCATTTTTATCCGTTGGACCCAGCAAAGGAGGGCCCCGCGCGCATGGAGGGGATAAAGAATGTGTTCGATGCAGGGACAGGACGTCTTTACGATGAAATCCTCGCAGGGTCCGAAAACCGGGCTCCTGAAACGTTGCATTCAGGCAAGAAAAGCTCCGTGAGAGGATAGGAAAAGATACGGAGGAGTTGAATCTGAAGGATAGGACCGACGTCGAAACCCCGGTTCAGAATATCCGGACAGCATAATTCATAGGCAAGGGAAAGGGGGTTGTAGTGAAAAGAGGCAAGCGAATCTGGGCGGCTTGGGGATGGAGCATTTTATTGGTCCTGATTTTGGCCCCTCCAACCGGGGCCGAGGAAACGATCAAAATTGCGCTTTTTGACCAGTTATCGGGGCCTTTGAAATACGGGGGGGACGCAACCCGGCTCGGGGCGGAATTCCTGGCCGAAGAGATCAACCAAAATGGAGGGTTGCTGGGGAAGAAAGTCGAGATCATCGCCGAGGACAGCCAATTCAAGCCGGATGTGGCCGTTCGCAAGGCCAAGAAACAGATATTAGACGGCGTGAAATTCATCGGCTCGGGAACGGCCTCCCACGTTGCCTTGGCTTTATCCGAGCTGGCGCAGAAAGAAAAAGTCATCTATATCAACTACGGGTCCCAGACTCCGGATTTGACCGGCAAGAATTGCAGTCGTTATTTTTTCAGGACCGCAGAGAATACGGACATGGCCACCCTGGGGCTGGTGAATTTCCTGGCCGGTAAATCTGCCAAGACCATTGCCTCCATACATATGGATTATGCCTTCGGCCATGATGCGGCGAAGAGTTTCAGCGAAAATTTGAGCCGGATCATGCCGGATGCGAAGATCGTGGCCACCGAATTCCATCCAGTGGCCACGAAAGACTACGGCCCCTTTATCAGCAAAATAAAGTCGGCCAATCCGGATTACATTTTCACTTCAAATTTCATCGTCGACCTGACAAACCTCATCAAGCAGGCGCGGGCCCTAGGCGTGAAAACCCCCTTCCTTTCTTTTTATTTGGGCAGTGCCCAGGCGCTGAGAATCCTGAAAGAAGAGGCGGTTGGCAGCTATACGATCCAGAGTTACATG
The DNA here is from genome assembly GCA_963712535.1 of uncultured delta proteobacterium. Classification (GTDB taxonomy): domain Bacteria; phylum Desulfobacterota; class SM23-61; order SM23-61; family SM23-61; genus CAVQIK01. The sequence continues at coordinate 133,339 of CAVQIK010000001.1, forward strand.
GAAATTCTCAATACCCCCATGAACAAGGCGATGAACGCCAGATGGAACAAAGCCGAAAAATACCGGAACTTTGAAACCTGGGTTGAACTATCCTGCGGGAAGTCCTATACGGGATTAAAGTTTTTCACAGAGGCCGTGCGGAAGGCCGGGAAATTGGACACCGACGCCATTATCAACGCCTGGGAAGGGATGAGCTGGAATGGCCCGATGGGGACGATCGTCATGCGCCCGGAAGACCACCAGGCGATGATTCCTCTTTATGTTTCCGAGGTCGTTCCGACCACGAACGAATATTATCCTCACCCGTATTTGGGGAAGCCGCAGATCGTCCCCATCGAGAAGACCACGATTCCTCTGGCCCAAACGGGATGCAAGAGGAAAGGGGGAGAATAGAGTTGGAAACATGCCAAAAATGATGCAGGCGGCATGGTATGAGAAAACCGGGGCGGCCGGCGAGGTCATCGTCGTCGGGGAGATGCCCATTCCCGAGGTTGGGTCTGGCGAAGTTCGGGTTCAGTTAAGGGCCTCGGGGGTGAATCCTTCCGACTGCAATCGGCGGGCGGGAAGAACCTACCCCATGGAATTTCCCCGGGTGATTCCCAACAGTGACGGAGCGGGCGTGGTGGATCAAGTCGGCGATGGGGTTTCCCCCGGCTGGTTGGGGAAACGAGTATGGCTGTACAATGGGCAACGAGGCCGGGCGTTTGGAACTGCGGCCGAATACATTGCTCTTCCCGTTGATTTGGTCATGCCGCTTCCGGAGAACACCGATTATGAGGCCGGCGCATGCCTGGGGATTCCCTGCATGACGGCCCACCGCTGTCTCTTTGCCGACGGCCCCGTCTCGGGCCAGACCGTGTTGGTATCCGGCGGAGCAGGGGCGGTCGGAAATTATGCCATCCAGCTGGCTAAATGGGACAAGGCCAAAGTTATCGCCACCGTCAGTTCCGGAATAAAAGCCTCCCATGCGGTTGCTGCGGGAGCCGATCTCGTCCTGAATTACAAAAAGGAAGAGGTGGTTGACGGGGTGATGAAATTCACCGGCGGGAATGGGGTTGACCGGGTCGTAGAAGTGAATTTGGGAGAGAACTTCCCCCTGAACCTTCGGGCGTTGAAAGTCGGCGGAGTGATCGCGGCTTATGCCTCCCGGGGCAACCCGAACCCTACGATTCCGTTTTATCCCTTCATGAGACTGAATGCCAAGCTGGAGGCGGTCTTGTTGTATAACGCACCCGTTGAAGCCCGGAAACAAGCCCAAGGGGACATCAATCTTTGGCTGGAGACGGGAAAGGCCATTCATCGAATCGCCGCACGTTTTCCCCTGGAGCAAACGGCCGATGCCCATGAATATGTGGAGGCAGGTGAAAAGCTTGGAACTGTGGTCGTTTCCATTTAGGCGCTATCGCTCATTACAACACCCACTTTGTTAAGAACGAAATATCTTGATTACAGGCCGTAGGGGCACGAGGCCTCGTGCCCCTACATTTCCATCGCAGCTTCATTCCGCAGGAGCCATCTTACTTTGCGCAATCACGAAAAAAAGTTAAATCCGACCGAAGAAAGGCAAATCCATATTCACCAGATTTCTTTCATGACCGAAAGGAGAAAAAAATGGGAAGAATGATCAAAACCATGGTGCTCGCGAGTCTCTGCATCTTTGCGCTGATGGCCTTTACCGGATCCATGGCCGCGGCGAAATCGATGCAAATCAAACCGAAGGGACAGAAGAAGATCACGATCGGAGTCATGGACCTGATCTCGGCTATCGAGGTGGCGGCCATTTACAATTCCGCGTATAAAAAGGAGGCGGAGGCCCGCGGGTGGGCCACGAAGGTTTTTGACCTCCAGTTGAATATCCCGCAAGCCCAGAGTGTTATGGAGAACATGATCGTGGCGGGCTATGACGGCATCATCGTCAACTGGACCTCTCCCCATTTCTTTGCCAACCAGGTGAAAACGGCTTTTGATAAGGGCATTCCCGTTATTACCGTGGGCGAGGGAGTCACCCATCCGGGAATCGTCGCCGAGGTGGGCCAATATTATGGTGTATCCGGAGGGTTAACCGCCCAGTATCTTTCGGCCAAGGTGAAAGGGAGCCAGCCCAAGATCGTTGCTTTCATCGACAGCCGATTGGAAATATCCAAAATCAAGTATGCCGTGGCTAAGTCGATATTTAGCTATTTCAAATTTCCGGTCCTGGCGGAAATTGATTTGGCTTCCGCCCAGGGCAACCCCAGTGTGTGGGCGCAGGAGCAGATGCAGAATCTCCTCCTGGGGGATAAAAACAAGGAAATTAAAGGCGTATGGGCATTCTGGGAAGGCGCCGGAGTCCCCGCAGCCGAAGCCTGCGCCAAGGCGGGGAGGAATGAAATCGTGGTCGTGACCTGTGAAGACAGTCCCCGAACCTATGAAATGATTCGAGGACTCCCGACGCTCCATGCCGCCGCCGGGGGCAACGGAGTTTTCGTGCGGTCCAGCGTCAAAAGACTGTTCAAAATATTCGATGATGTTTTCGCAGGAAAAACGGTGAACGACGAGCAGCTCATCGAGGCGGTTCCTTACCTGGTGACCAAGGAAAACGTTCCTCCGAAGGGGTATTTTTTCAGCCCCGCTCAGCAGTATTCAGGCCCAAAGGATTTCGTCGTTAAATAGCGCACAAAACCGTAGTCGAAAACAGAGAAACCCGCTTTAGGTCGCTGGCCAATGATGTTGTCTTCAAAAGGGCAAACAAATTGGAATTGTTTAGCCCTCCCAGAAATCCCTCCCAGCCTCCCTTTAATAAAGGGAGGAGAGTGGTCTCCCCCTTTGAAAAGGGGGATTAAGGGGGATTTCTGAGGGGGGCTGAACAGTTACAACAAATACTATTTCGTTCCTGGCTGTACGGGCAATTCACGAATTGCTCCTGCATGCCGCCGGGTTAGGCCCGGGGGGAAATGATTCGAGTGGGGATATGAGAGCCGCGAAGGTCCTCTTCGAAGCACGGGGAATCGTAAAAGATTTCCCGGGGCAGCGGGTGCTGGACGAGGTCGATTTTGACGTCCGTGAGGGCGAGATTCACGCGCTGATAGGGGAAAATGGAGCGGGAAAATCCACGCTGATCAAAATCTTTGCGGGGGTCTATCGCCCCGACGCCGGAAAGCTGATCCTGGATGGCAGCGAAAAGGAATTTTCCAATCCCTGGCGGGCTCAAGAAGCGGGCCTGAGTTTTATTCACCAGGAGTTAAACATTATTCCTCATCTGTCCGCCGCCGAAAACATGTTCCTGGGGCGGAAAAAACCGAGGAACGTTTTGGGAATGGTTACGCTGGACCGGATGGTGAGGAGCGCCCGGGAAATTCGCGATGCCGTTCCCCTCGGGGCGGATTTAAAAACCCCCGCTTCCCTGTTGACGGTGATCCAGCAATGGAAGGTCGTGATTAATCGCGCTCTGGCGCTGAATCCAAGAATCATCTTCATGGATGAGCCGACCGCGTCCCTCACGTATGACGAAGTAAAGGAGTTATTCGATTCCATCCAGCATCTCCGCGAACGGGGCACGGCGATCGTCTATATTTCCCATCGTTTAAATGAGATTTTTGAAATCGCCGACCGGGTTACCGTCCTAAAGGATGGAATGAACGTCGGAACAGCCCGAGTGGCCGAGATGGACATGAATCGGCTCTTCCAGATGATGCTGGGAAGGAAGCTGGAAGAAATTTTCCCGGCCAAGCAAGAACCCGGCGATGAAATCGTCCTGAAAATAGATGGTTTGACCACCAGGAAATTCGGGAAGAAGGTCGATTTCCTCCTTCATAAAGGGGAAATTCTCGGAATCGCGGGGGTAGTCGGCGCGGGCCGCACCGAATTGGGGCGCGCCATCTTCGGGGCGGACAGGAAGGAGCAGGGAGAAGTTTTCGTTTTTGGGCGAAGAGTGGAGGTGCGATCCCCCAGGGATGCCATTAATCAGGACATCGCCTTCGTTCCCGAAGAGAGACGGTACGAAGGGCTGGTCCTCCCGATGAGTATAACCCACAACATCACCCTGGCGAGCATTCAGAAATTCAGGCGCTGGCTGGGGATTCCCGTCTTGGATCAAAAAAAAGAGAGGTTGGAGGCCAAGACCCTTTCCGAGGCCATCGATATTCGAACCACCGATTTGAGAAAACCGGTTCGATACCTGAGCGGGGGCAATCAACAGAAATGCGTTTTGGCGAAATGGCTGAGCAAAGGGGCAAAAATCTTCATATTCGATGAGCCTACCCGAGGCATTGATATCGGTTCGAAGACGGCCATATACAAATGGATCGTCCAGTTAGCAAGCGGGGGAGCGGGAATTATTCTCATCTCATCCGACTTCTCCGAGATACTCGGCCTTTCCCACAGGATCCTCATCATGGACCGCGGAGAAATCAAGACCGAGCTGCCCACGGATCAAACCGACCTGAAGACCATCATGCAAGTTTGCTTGAGAGGCTATGGATCTAAATAAAGGGGTTGTAGGGGCGGCCCTCCCGCCGGGGCGGGACCGCCGGCAAGATGGGCAACCATCACGCCATGGCGTGATGGCCCCTGCAATTCTTCACCAACTTTCGCCCAAATTCCCTCGTAACCAATTATGGTAAGCTTCCTGGCCAAGTATGGGACCATTCTTACTTTCCTGATCATGGCCCTTGTTTTTTCGATCTTATTGCCGCCTTTCCGGTCCCCGCTCAACCTGGTAAACATTTTAGGGCAGACCGCCATTATCGGCCTATTCTCCGTTGCCCTCACCTGCTGTCTGAAGTTGGGGGATTTTGATTTTTCGATCGGGGCCACGGGAAGTCTAAGCGGTTTAGTCGTAGCCATGCTCCTGGTTCGGGGAGGAGATATCCATTGGGCGGTCGGGGTTGCCCTCCTGACCGGAATTTTGATCGGGATATTCAACGGCGCCCTGGTGGGATATTTGAAATTCGACTCGTTCATCTGCACGATCGGGACTTCCCTGCTTGTGTTTGGGATCTGCATGGGCTTGACCAGGGGGCAAAGCGTCATGCTGACTCCCGAAATCGCGGAGAGGTTCGGATTCATCGGGCGAGGAAGTTTCCTGGGGATTCCCGTTCGCTTTTTCATCCTTCTGGTTTTTTCGATTCCTCTCTGGTTCTTTCATGCCTACACGGAAACCGGCAGGGGAATGGAAGCGATCGCCGGGAATGCCGGCGCGGCGCGTTTGTATGGGATCAAAGTCGACTCCATCCGGATGCTGTCCTTTATTTTCTCCGGAGTATGTTCCGCCATGGGAGGGGTGGTGATGACCTCTTCCATCATGTCGGCGAGGCCCACAGACAACCTCCCCTATATCCTGGGTGCGCTGGCGGCCTGCTTTATCGGAGCGAGCACTCTGAGAATCGGCCTTTTTCACATCGGAGGGACTCTTCTGGGAGTCTTCCTGACGGTCGTGGCGACCAACGGTCTCATTATCCTCATGGTTCCCAGCTATGTGACCAAGATGGTCACGGGGGCCATCCTTTTGCTTGCGATTTTGTTATCCATTGTGGCCTCACGGTTTATTCGCCGATGAAACGGAAAGATATCCTGAATTTTCTGGGAAAATACGGCACGATCCTCGCTCTGTTCCTCCTGTTGGCGAGTTTCAGTCTTCTCCTGCCGTCCTTTCGCTCCAAAGAAAACCTCACCAATGTGATGGAGCAGATCGCCTTTCTGGCGGTCATTTCGGCCGGCTTGACTTCCTGCTTGAAAACGGGAGATTTCGATCTTTCCGTCGGAGGGGTGGCCACCCTTGCCGGGAACGTCGCCGCCTGGTTGCTGGTCAATGAGTATGGAATGGCTTTATCCATCCTGGGAGCGCTGTCCATCGGAATTGCGGCCGGGATCGTCAATGCCATTTTGGTCGCCTACATTGGGTTTCACTCCCTCATCTGCACCCTGGCCACCATGGGAATTTTCATGGGGATCACCGAGGGGCTGACCCGGGGAATATCCATATGGTCGGGCATACCGGAAAGTTTTTCCTTCATCAGCAAGGGAGAATTGGGTGGAGTCCCGGTCCGTTTTATCATCATGTTTATCCTTCTTTCGGGTCTGGAATTCCTGCATCGGCAAACGGAAACGGGCAGGCGGATGGAGGCCATCGGAGGGAATCCGCAAGCCTCCAGGCTGTCCGGAATCAATGTTCGCTGGAACCGGCTGCTGGCTTTTATCACTTCCGGGGTTTTTGCTGCGGTAACCGGGATCATGGTGACTTCATCGCTTATGTCCAGTGATTCGAATATCGGAATCGGCTTCACTTTTCCGGCCATCGTGGCCTGTTTTATCGGGGCGGCGACCATCCGGATCGGCCATTTTCATATCCTTGGAACGCTGATCGGCGTGCTGATCGCCGTCGTCGCCACAAACGGTTTGATCATCCTTCTGGTCCCCGGCTATTTGATGGATATGGTCCGGGGAATGATCCTGCTGTTGGCGATATTGCTGGCCAGCCTTACCGCTGGGGAACCGAGCCAATAAGAATTATCCCCCGAGAGCGTAGAGGACGCAGAAAAACGAAAAGGAGTTGCGTTATGATTAAGAAGGTTCTTTTTATCAGTCTGTCAGCCATATTTTTTTTCTCCCCGATAAATGCTTTTGGTGAAAAGACCCTTCACCAGGCTGCCTATGATGGAGATATCGAAGTTGTAAGAAAAATACTGAGAAACAAGGTCGATCCGGATAAGAGAGATTCTTTCGGAGGCACGGCTCTCCATGCGGCCATGTTTCAAAAGAACATGGAGATCATTACGCTTTTGATCAATCACGGGTTTGATGTCAATGCCCAAGGACTTTCCAACGGATATACTCCTCTTCATGATGCCGTATGGGCGAATAATCTTGAGGCGGTTAGAATTTTATTGGAACATGGAGCAAGGACGGATATCAGAGCTAAAGACGGCCTTACATCCCTATGAGAAGGCGAAAAAAGAAGGCAAGAAGGAAATTGTCAGCTATATGGAATCAAAAACTTCTTCTCAGAAAAATTACGATCACCAAGCAAAAACACTCTATAGCGAAAATGATGTGAAGGCCTTTGTATATAACTGGTTTGCAGGATTTGATCATCAGGCGGATGTTAGCGTCTTCAAAAAGCATCTGAACCCCGAAAAGGTGGATATGCACTTTCCTGATTTTCCCATAAAGAGCATCGGCGATTTTGAGCGATGGTACAATAACGTGATTGATACGATACAGTGGAATGCCCACAAAATATCAAATCTGGAGGTATCCGGAGATGAAATGAGCGGTTATTCTGTTAGTCTTAATATCAACTGGAAGGCAAGGACGTATAAGGGCGAAACCTATGATCTGAATGTTCATCAGGAATGGCTGGTAAAAGTGGACAAGAGTAGAAATTTCGTCATCGAAAAACACAGAGCCCGGGTGCTGGATAAATAATAATAAGTTCGAAGTGTGGAGTTCGGAGTTCGAAGTTCGCCTCGAGTCGTCACCCCGGCGGAGGCCGGGGTCCAGAATCATTACAATAACTGGATTCCGGCTTTCGCCGGAATGACGAATTCAGTCGGAGTCCATTTTTAACTTCGGACGCTTCGGATTTAGGCACTTTCTGCTTGATTCGCTCTCCCGCCCTTGCGAAGTACGACTTGCGGCCTTTTTGGGATGGGTTAGCTCTGCGACCTCCGCGTTCTCTGCGGTGAAAAGATTAAACAAAGGAGGGGTTGAAATGGATCACTACAAACTGTTTATCGACGGTGAGTTTGTCGATGCCCAGGACGGTAAGACCTTCGAATCGATCGACCCGGGCACCGGCCTTCCTTTCGCGACGGTGGCGCGGGCCGGAAAGGCGGATGCCGAGGCCGCCATCGAAGCCGCCCGGCGGGCCTTCGACAGGGGCGAGTGGAGCGGTCTGGACCCGGCCGCCCGGGCGGCCAAAATCTATGATTTTGCCGACCACGTCATGCAGCAAAGCCTGCGTCTGGCCGTCACCGAGTCCATGGACACCGGCCAAATCATCGGCCTGGCCAAGTTTTTTCCCATGATCGGGGTCCGGTTTGCTCCGCAATCTGGCTTACTACGCGGCGACCAAGTTTCCCTGGGAAGAGGAGATCCCCTATTCCGGAAATGTCTTCGCCCCCGGCCGCGACTTCATCCGCCGCGAGCCGGTGGGGGTATGCGTGGGGATCATCCCCTGGAACGTTCCCATGAACATGGCCTTCTGGAAGATCGCCCACGCGATCATCATGGGGAATTCCATCGTTTTGAAACCGGCTTCGGCGACGCCGCTTAGCGCCCTGATCATTGCGGAGTGCGCCAAGGCCGCGGGGATCCCCAAGGGGGTCGTCAACGTTCTGGCCGGGCCGGGGAGGGGAACTGGGCAAGGTCCTTTGCACCCATCCTTCCGTGGACAAGATCGCCTTTACCGGCAGCACGGAAGTGGGGCGCGAAATCATGAGGATGGCGGCCGATACGGTGAAGAAGGTGACCCTCGAACTGGGCGGGAAGTCGCCCAATATCATCCTGGACGATGCGGATATGGATCTGGCCGTGGAAGGCGCCGTTTTCGGCGACCTTCTTTCACCAGGGGCAAATCTGCGAATCCGGGACCCGGGTCTTGGTCTCCTCGAAAATCTATGATGAGTTTATCGACAAGATGAAAAAACGGGCGGAACGTCTGCGCATCGGATACCAGCTGCAACCGACCAGCTCACCAAGGGCCCCTGGTCAACGACGTCCAATTGGCCACGGTCGAGCGGTACGTCAAGCTGGGAAAGGAGGAAGGCGCGGAAATGATCACCGGCGGCAAGCGGGTCGAGGTGGAAGGAATCAAGGGGGGGTTCTATTATGCTCCCACCATCTTCGTGAACGTGAAGAACAAGATGCGAATTGCCCAGGAAGAGATCTTCGGCCCGGTGGTGGGCGTCATGAAGTTCGACAGCGACGAAGAAGCGGTGGCCATTGCCAACGATACCATGTACGGCCTGGGAGGGGGGGTTTTTTCCAGCAACACGGCCCGGGCCGAGCGCGTCGCGCGAGGGGTCCGCACGGGAACCATGTGGATCAACAATTACCATGCCTTCGGCGATTTCTGCCCCTTCGGGGGGTATAAGCAATCGGGCGTCGGGCGGGAGTTCGGGCTACAGCGGTTTATCCGAGTATACCCAGGTCAAGAGGATGCACGTGGCCTATTTCGCCGACCGGGAGTCGAACTACAACATGAACATCCTCAACGACAACCCCAGGATATCTGTCTTTTCAATACAATTGCCCCACCAACGTGGTCGCGGGCCATGGGAGCCTGGCGGCCATCTACAAGGAAATCGTGAATCTGGGCTGCCGCAGAGCGCTGATCCTGACCGATCCCGGGGTCAAGAAGGCGGGACTGGCCCAACTGGCAAAGGATGCCCTGGTGGATTTCTGCGTGGGGATGTTTCGACAATATCGCCCAGGACACCGAACTGGATACGGTGGATGCGGCCACGGCGATGGCCCGTGACCTGAAAGCGGATTGCATTGTCAGCGTGGGCGGCGGGAGTGTCATCGATACGGCAAAAGCGGTCTGTGTGACCTTAAAGAACGGCGGGCAGGCCAATGATCATATTGCCTTTCTACGGCTCACGGAGCCCCAGACGCCCCATATCGTCATCCCGACGACCTCAGGAACCGGCAGCGAAGTGACCAACATCGCCGTCATCAAGAGCAAAATTGCCGGCCGTAAAGTATATATCATCGACACCCGCATCATGCCGAATACGGCCATTTTGGACCCCCGTTTCACCATGACCTTGCCCCCCGGATTGACGGCCACCACGGCGCATGGACGCCATGAGCCATGCCGTCGAGGCGCTTACGAGCACGATGTCGAACCGTATTTGTGACGGGCAGGCCTTGCAGGCCATACGGCTGATCGGGGAAAACCTGCCCGCCGCGGTTGCCGACGGCCGGAATGAAAAAGCCCGCCTCAATATGCAGGTTGCCGCCACCATGGCCGGGTGGGCCTTTACCGTTGCCCAGGTCGGGTTGGCTCATGCCATGGCCCATACGTTGGGGATCCTGTACAACGTCCCCCACGGGGCGGCCTGCGGCATCATGCTGCCCAAGGTGATGCGCTTTAACGTGGATTATGCGGCCGGACAAGTTGGCCATGGTCGCCCAGGCTCTGGGGGTCAACACCGCCGGCATGGATGATCGCAAGGCAGCGCTGGCGGCCGCGGACGCGATAGAAGCCCTGATGAAAAAGGTCGGCCACCCGATGAGGCTGCGCGATGTGGGCGTTCCGGAGGAGGGCCTGGAGAATATGCGCTTTTCACGCCATTGCCGATGCGACGACCCTGTTCAATGCCCGTCCGGTGAACGATCCGGCGGAGGTTCTGGAAATTTACAGGCAGGCTTATTAGTTTTTGAATCAATTTTGACAGGCACAACGTAGGGGCGGCCTGCGACGAGCTCAGTCGAGCGTTCGCGAACTGCCCCTACCGATACTGCCCCGGTCCCCTGATATCAGTTAATAGGATTACCCCCCGGCGAAATGGAAAGGAAAAAATATTCAATGGGAAACAAGTATATTAAGCTTTTCGAGCCGGGCCGCATCGGCCCGCTCGGCCTGAAGAACCGCATCGTCCTATCCCCCCTGCACAGCAAGAACGCCGAGGGCTATGAAAACCGGTATTCGCATTGGTACACGGAGTATTTTCGGGAGAGGGCGAAGGGGGGAGTCGGCCTCATGATCACCGGAAACGTCAAGGCGGAGAAGACCATCGACCCTTACCCTCTGAAGTCGACCTTTCCCTGCATGGATTCGGAATTGGCCATCCGGGACTTCTGCGAGGTAACGGAAACGGTCCATCACTACGGGGCCAAGATCGCCGTCCAGCTGTCGGCGGGAACAGGCCGGCTGGCCGACGAACCTCTGCCTCACAACTGGCCGGGCGCTCCCTCGCGGATTCCCTTTTTTCATCCGGCGCTGAAGGAGCTGCGCACCCGGGAATTGACCCGAGGGGAAATCGCTCGCCTGGTGGAGGCCTACGGCTACGCGGCGGGAATCGCCAAACGGGCCGGCTTCGATGCGCTTTACGTTCATGCCCATTCGTACCTGATCGACCAGTTCCTCTCCTCCTGCTGGAACCAGCGGAGCGACGAATACGGCGGGTCATTGGAAAACCGCATGCGTTTTCTCCTGCAATGCCTGGAGAGCGCCCGCCGCTCCGTGGGCCGGGAATTTCCCATCATCGTGGGTCTGGGCCTGGAGCATGGGTTCGAGGGCGGCCGAAAAATCGAGGAAAGCATAGAAATCGCCAAGAGGCTGGAAAAGGAAGGAGTTCACGCCCTCCATCTGCGGGAGGGCTCCTACGACGCGATGGCCCAGACCATGCCCAACGCGTACATGGAGGACGGACCTTCCATTCCCAACGCCGTCAAAATCAAACAGGCGGTGAGCCTCCCCATCATCGTGGACGGCGGGTTGGGAGACCCGGATCTCAGGCGAAACCCTGCTGGCCGAGAACAAGGTGGATTTCATCGGACTGGCCCGCCCGCTCCTGGCCGATCCCGAATGGCCCAGAAAAGTGAAGGCGGGAAAAAAGGAAGATATCCGGCCCTGCATCCGATGCATGGAATGCATCACCCGGAACATGCTCGGGAAATTCACCGGATGCAGCGTGAACCCCCGGGTAGGGCGGGAGAGAGAGCTGCCTCCCCTTCCCCCCTTGGTCCGCAAAAGAGTCCTGGTCATCGGGGGAGGGCCGGGGGGCATGGAAGCGGCACGGGTTGCAGCCCAGCGCGGCCATGAGGTGACCCTCGTGGAAAAAGACGCAGATGTTAGGAGGCCACTTGGTCGAAGCCTGCGTCCCCAGCTTCAAACGGCTCCTGGGAGAATACCGCAGGTGGATGGAGCGGCAGCTCGCGGCCAGCGGGGTGAAGGTGGAGACGCGGTGTCGAGGGGACGGCCGCCCTGGTGGAAGAAAGAAAACCCGAGGCGATCATCCTCGGATCCGGGTCGGTTCCCCTGAGCCCCGATGTTCCCGGGGTCCGCGGGAAGAACGTCATTCAGGCGGTCGATTATCTCCGGGGCAAGTCCAAAACGGGGCCCAGGGTTGTGATCATCGGGGGAGGCCTCGTGGGCGGGGAAGCCTCTCTGTGCCTGGCGGGCACGGTCGACACCGTTACGATCGTGGAGATGCTCCCCGATATCCTGATGGACGTCTCCGTCTTTTCCAAGTTCACGATGATGGCCAGGATGCGGAGCGCCGGGGTGCAATGGGTCACCGGGCGCAAACTCCGGGAAGTTAAGGAGAACGGAGTCGTGATTGCGGACCCGGAGGGCAAGGAAAGTTTTCTCCCCGCGGACACGGTCATCCTGGCGGTGGGATTCCGGCCGAATGATGAGCTGTACGGGATTCTTGACTCCAGAGGGTATGAGGTCTACCGGATCGGCGACTGTCAGAGTCCGCGGAAGATCATCGACGCGGTGCGGGACGGCTACACGATTGCGAAGGATTTATAGGACAACAGGATTTTCCCGACTCTTTCGGGAAGAAAAAGTGAAGAGGAGATCATCCTTCCGTTTCCAGGACCATGCCTATCGCCCCCATCGGGCAGACCGCGGCACAGATTCCCCAGCCTTGCAATAATCGAGCCACTGCCACCTGTCCGTCCCGTCTCGCCCTGTGATTCAGAGTTGAGGGGAGGGGACAATTTCTCGTTGGATTTCCGGAAGTGTACCGCCCGCTTTATCCAAGGCCCCTCCTATACCCCTCTGCACCAGAACGTTTACGAGAAGGTCTACACGAATGACAAGGACGTGATCCTTTTCTGGAAGACCCACATGCTCTATTACGTAAAAACTGACCGCCTGTTTAGGAGCATGGAAGTGGAGGTGGAAGGTCAGAAATTTTTCTTCGATGTTTCCACCCTTCAGCATAAGAAGGCTAATGAAAAACGAGCCATCGTCTATTCCTTCAAGGAAAAACGCAAGGACGATCTTCTCCTTTTTAGCGTTGCCTACTCGGAAAAAGGAAAGAAGACCAAAACGGACAGTATCCTTAGAGCTCTGCGCAAGTATGGGAATATGATAAATGAGGACATGCTGGAACGCGCCTTCCGCGTTTTCGAGAAACAGAGCGAGGTAGACTATTTCATCAATAAGGATGCCAAGGCCTTCCTGGAGGAGCAGTTCAATCTATGGCTGTACCAGTACGTGTTCTCCGGGATCAGCGAGTGGACAGAGATCCGCCTCAAGCAACTGCAGACGCTCAAAGACATTGCCTTCAAGATCATAGCCTTCATCAGCCAGTTTGAGAATGAGTTGGTCAAGATTTGGAACAAACCCAAGTTTGTCCTTAATTCCAACTATGTTATTACCCTAGATCGCATCGCCGAGAAGGAAGGCGGCCTCACGGTGTTGGAAAGCTTGCTCGCCCACAGAAATTTCAAGGCGCAGTTCGAGGAATGGCAGAAATTGGGCATGGTGGATACGCCCTTCAAGAAAGCCGACGTGCTGGAAAAGGACCTGCTGGGTAAACACCTCTCAAAGGCCTTACGCCATTTACCGCTCGACACCAGATATTTCAAAGATGTAGAACTCGAAATCCTTGGCTTATTTAACAACCTGGACGAAGAATTGGATGGCTGGGTCATCAGAAGTGATAACTACCAGGCACTAAACACCACCCTTCCGAAATTTCGCGAGAAAGTTCAGGCCATTTACATTGATCCCCCTTACAACACAAAGGCTTCTGAGATTATTTACGCCAACGAATATAAGGATTCATCTTGGTTAAGCCTGATGGAGAACAGACTCAAGAAAGCAATAGAATTTCTCAAAGATGAAGGAGTTATGTGCGTCACCATTGACGATGCGGAGTTTCATGGGCTTCGCTGTATCCTGACGGACATTTTCGGGGGACAAGATTCGATCCTTGGAACGATTATAATACGAAGTAATCCATCTGGGCGATCGACACTAAAAGGGTTCGCAATTTCCCATGAATATGCCATCTTTGCTGCAAAGAGTGAGGTTGCCTGCATCGGAAGATTGGAACGCTCGCAGGAGCAATTAGGCAGGTATGATGAATCGGATGCCAATGGGGTATTTGAATGGGTCAACTTCCGGAAACACGGTGGTGCGAACGCAAACAGGACGGCTAGGCCACGTCTCTTTTATCCGATAATAGCAGCTTCCACTAGCACGATCCGCATACCAAAGATGGATTGGCAAGAGGGAAAGAAAGAATGGTCTCTGGTGGAAAAACCGAAGACCGGGGAAACAGTCGTTTTTCCTATAAATGGCAAGGGAGAAGAAAAAACTTGGAAATGGGGCCACCAAACGGTTCAGAGAAACATCACTGAACTAATAGCTCGGCCTGACCAAAACGGCCAAACTGGCATCTACATGAAGTCGCGCATGCGAAAGGAGGGAACGCTTCCTCTTACTTGGTGGGACAAACCAAAGTATTCTGGAACAGATCATGGTACAAATCTTTTAGCCAAGATTCTAGGAAGATCTAACGCTTTCCCCTTCCCGAAATCCGTGTATGCCACAAAGGACTGCTTGAAAGTAACTAATCTTTCGAGCAGGGAAATATGCATGGACTTCTTTGCTGGGTCTGGCACTACCGGCCAAGCGGTAATTGACATGAATCGAGAAGACGGTGGGAAACGGAAATACATACTTGTTGAATTGGGAGAGCACCTTGATGATGTTTTGTTGCCGCGAATAAAGAAAGTCACCTTTTGTGAAGAGTGGAAGGACGGCAAAGCTTGCGAAGGAAAAGGCATAGGCCATTTCATGAAGTACTATGCTTTCGAGCAGTACGAAGACGCCCTGGGCCGTGCCAAGTACGCAGACTCCGATTTGTTTAACGACCCGAATAAGGACCCGTACCACCAGTACGTGTTCCTGCGCGACCCGAAGATACTGGACGTGCTGGAGGTTGACACCAAGAAGAATTCGGTTAAGGTCAACCTGAAAAAACTCTATGACGGGATCGATATTGCCGAGACGCTGTCTAATCTAACCGGCAAATGGATTAAGCGCATCACTGCCGAGTCGGTGGAATTTGAGGACGGAGAGGTCGTAGACACGAAGAATCTCGATTGGAAGAGGATTAAACCCTTAATTTGGTGGTGATTATGAAAACGTTGGATGAAATTCGGGAAACCATCAAAGGTCACCAGGACATATTGGCGCAGAAGTACGGGGTGGAGGTGGTGGGCGTTTTCGGTTCCTATGTCCGGGGGGAGGAAAGGTCCGGCAGCGATGCGCGACGATCTGATCGAACAATTAAAGAGACACGTTCACGATTTCAACGCGGCCCGCAGCGATCTGTTCATCCATCTGCGTGAGTTACGGGAATACGCCGAGTGCCAAACGCGATAATCCGGTGCTCTTCAGAGAACAGGAGTTGACGGTATTCTATTATCGGTCCGACAACCTGAGCGACGAGCAGAAGGAAAGGATCATCGATTTCCGCAATTACGACGACGGCGGCAAGTGGTACGTGCTGCTGGATGAGGCGCACAAGGGCGACCGGGAGGAATCGAAACGTCAGCATATCTATTCCATTCTGTCCCGCAATGGGTTTCTGTTCAACTTTTCAGCCACGTTTACCGACGTCCCGCGATCTGACGACCACCGTATCCAACTTCAATCTATCCGAATTTATCAAGGGCGGGCTACGGCAAGCACATCGCGATTCTGCAGCCGGAGCTTCGAGCGTTTCGTGATAGGCCAGGACTACAATAATGACGAGAAGCAGAAGATCGTCCTGAAATCGCTGCTGATGCTGACGCATGTGCGGAAATTCAGTGAGAGTCTGCGCCAGGTGAAAGAGGGTCTCTATCACAGGCCGCTGATGCTCTGACGCTGGTGAACTCAGTGAACACCGAAGATGCTGACCTTGAAGCTTTTCTTCAGGGAGCTGGAGCGGGTCGGCAAGGGCGAAGATCAGAAGCGAGGTCTGGAAGGCCGCTAAAGGAAGAACTTTGGGAGGAACTCAGGCGGCAACCGGATCTGATGTTTGAAGATGGCGAGAAGGTGAAGATTGACGGAGCAGGTTTTTTCGTCACTGGAGCACAAGGATATCCTACAGGCCATCTATAATGCGACCAAGCCCGGGTGAGATTGAAGTCCTAATTCGTCCATCGAATAAGCAGGAACTGGCTTTCAAGCTTCGCACCGGGGACCGGCCGTTTGCCCTCATCAAGATCGGTGATATTTCGGAATGGTTGAAGAATAAACTGGCCGGCTACGAGATTGTTGAAGGTTTCGAAGATGAAGCGCTTTTCGAAACCCTGAACGCTGACGATTCCGACATCAACATCCTGATGGGGTCACGCAGCTTTTACGAAGGATGGGACTCGAATCGCCCGAATGTCATCAACTTTGTCAATATCGGCATTGGCGTGGACGCCGGAAATTTATTCTCCAGGCCGTTGGTCGTGGTGTGCGCATTGAACCATTAAAGAACCAGCGGAAACGCCTGTTAGCCTCTTTACAATGCCAAAGAGGTGCGACCCTGGTTTGTTCGAGAAGGTCAAGGATGAAGGTCGCGGCGCTGGAGACGCTGGTGATTTTCGGAACTAATCGGCAGGCGCTTCAAACAGTCATTGCGAACATCTGAACCAGGAAAGCGCCAGAAGGGATTACCAGCAGCTGTCGCTTTTTCTTAACGAAGCGGCGCAGATCAACACGAGTTGCTGATTCCCGTCTACACGTCGGCCGGAGAAGCCCATAATCGAGAGTGGGGAGGGGCACGCTTCCGAGATCGAGGCAGGCGAACGAGAATTGCTGAAAAAATACGTTGAAGTACATCGGACGACGATCGGGTCCTGATGGCCCTCTACGATGCTGATCCGCAGGAAAGTCGGTCTTCTGAAAGATAGTGTTAAGAATACGGACCACTTCTACAAGGACTCCGATAGGCCATATCATAACATTGACCTGCTGGTGCGCCGCATCTTTGATTACTTCGGGGTTATTCCTCAAGAATTTGACCGGGTAAAAAAGCTGGAACAAGAGATCAATCATTTCAGGAATATCAAAGTTACGTTGAAAGACATCAGTGAGTTAGCCGCTAAAGTGGATTCGGTGCGGAAGTTTGAAGAACCCGACAGCCGTCGAGAAGGAGCTAAAGAAGAAACTGGAGCAGAACGAAATCGACATCGACGAATACACGGCCGGGCATTAAGCGGGCCGCCAGAATGGTACGAGAGACGCAGGCGCGAGTATTCGGGTAAGCGCCTGAAAATCCGCCATGTCTCCAATCATTATTACCTCCCATTAATCCTTTCCGGCGAAACTGATCGAATTGACTTCATCAAGCACATCATCCAGGAACCTAGTGAAATCGCCTTCCTAAACCGCCTCGAAGAATATGTCGCCAAACCAGGTAACAGGTTCAAGGATTTCGACTGGTGGATGTTCAGCAAGGTGGACGAAACCCTCGATGATGTTTACATCCCCTACTACGATGGCACATCAAACAAAATCCGTGAGTTCAAGCCGGATTTCATCTTCTGGTTGCGCAAGAAAGGCGAGTACTTCATCATTTTCGTTGACCCTAAAGGTACGGCGCACGCCGACTATCAGCAAAAGATTGATGGTTATAAGACGATATTCGAACAGGCGAATGGCGCGGAAAAACGGTTTGGTTACAATGGTAAGAGTGTGATTGTGTTTGCTTTCCTGTATACTGCGGATAAAGATGGCCTGCCAGCGCCTTACAGAAGATATTGGTTTGACGATGTTGACAAAGTTCTTAGCTCCATTTTGGGCCCGGAACGAATCGAATCGTCCTATTAAGACAACATCGCGTGAATTAGGTTCCCATCTAGAGCAGAAGGACATTTTCTTTGGGCCGCCTTGCCCCAGCCTTGCAAACACCTGAAATCCTATAGCTCAGATAAATTCTTCAGGCTCCGTTTTTGAAGTCCTACCAACGGGAGGACGGGCATTCGCTAAATGTTGCCGGATTTCCCCTTTCGTGGCATAGGGTTTTGCAAGCGGCGTCACTGCCGAGAAGGACTCCATCGGTGATTACTCTTCCTGGAATACCTCTTCGCGCTTCGATTTGATCGACGGCAGCGTTAGGATCACGACCAATGCCAAGCTTAACATCAGCAGGGTCAGCGATACGGGGCGAGTGACGAACACCGTGAAGTCACCGCGCGACAGTAACAGCGACCGACGGAAGTGCTCTTCCATCATCGGGCCGAGCACGAACCCGAGCAATAGCGGCGCAGGTTCGCAGCCGAGTTTTAGGAATACATAACCGAGGAGACCGAAGCCCGCCGTTAAGAAAATGTCAAAAACGTTGTTGCTGACGGTGTAGACGCCGATACAGCAGAAGACCAGAATGGCCGGATAGAGCAGGCGGTAAGGCACCGACAGCAGTTTGACCCAGATGCCGATCAGCGGCAGGTTCAAGATCAGCAGCATCAAGTTGCCGAACCACATCGAAACGATCAAACCCCAGAAAAGCGTCGGGTTGCTGGTCATCACTTGCGGGCCGGGCTGGATATTATGAATCATCATCGCCCCGATCATCAGCGCCATCACCGCGTTCGATGGAATGCCCAGAGTCAACAGCGGAATGAACGAAGTCTGGGCCGCGGCGTTGTTGGCCGACTCCGGTCCAGCGACACCTTCGATCGCCCCCTTGCCGAACTCGGCACTGAACTTGCTGGTTTTCTTCTCAACCACATAAGACCCGAACGAGGCCAGGGTCGCGCCGCCTCCCGGCAGCATGCCGAGAAACGAACCCAGTCCCGTGCCGCGCAGAATTGGCAGGATCATGCGTTTCCAATCTGCTTTGGTCGGGAACAGCGTTGTTACCCTGCTGGTGTGGAGATCGCCATGCTTCTTCCGCCCCACGGTGTTTATGACTTCGGCGAAGCCGAACACACCCATGGCGACCGCGACAAAACCGATGCCGTCTGACAGTTCGGGAATGTCGAAGGTATAACGCAACACACCGGAGTTGACGTCGGTCCCGACCAGACCCCCGAGCAAACCGAGGCAAGTCATGCAAATGGCTTTGACGAGTGAGCCGGAAGCCAGCACGACCGAACCAATCAGACCCAGAACCATTAGGGAGAAGTATTCAGTCGAGCCGAAGCTAACGGCAACTCCCGCCAAGGGCGGCGCGAAAGCTGCAAGCACCACCGTGGCGACGCAGCCGGCAAAGAACGAGCCGACCGCCGCTGTGGTCAGCGCCAAGCCGCCACGGCCACGACGCCCCATCTGATAACCTTCTATACAGGTCACGACCGATGATATTTCGCCCGGCAGATTCACCAGGATGGCGGTGGTCGAGCCACCGTACTGCGCGCCGTAGTAAATGCCGGCAAGCATGATCAGGCCAGCCTCGGGGGAGAGCGCATAAGTAGCCGGCAAGAGCATCGCGATGGTGGCTATCGGGCCGATGCCGGGTAACACGCCGATCACCGTACCGATCAGCGCGCCGAGGAAACAGTAAAAGATGTTCATCGGGAACGAAAACGTCATGCCCAGAATTTCCATCGGCTGGACTGCCATCACCGCGTGCAAGCCGATGCCCAGGTTCGTCAATAAGACTCCCATGAGAATTTCTCCTCAGGTTTTGACGAGAAAGGATGGCCAAAGCTGGAATTGCAGCTTCAGACCATAGATGAAGATGCCGAAACACAGGATCATCAGCACGATAGCGTTTATTAACGCGGATTTCCAATGGAACTCAGGGCTTGCGTAGCTCGATGCCAACACCAGCCCCAGCAGGGAAAACACCAAACCCATTGGTTTCAGCAAGATGCCGAACAGGACGATCGGCACCAGCACCCAGAAAGTCGCGGGCCAGTCGAATTTTTCGACCGGATCCTCTTTGGCTTTGGAAGACAGGGCCATGAGCGTAACGATGGCTCCGAGCAGCAGCATGAGGATGCCAAGAACGGTCGGAAAATAACCCGGGCCCATATTGGCGGCACTGCCAAATTTGTATCGGATTCCATAGCCGGAGAAGAAAATCCCGAGCGCAACGAACAGAATGCCGGCGAAGAAGTCCTTCTGGTCTTTGATTCTCATACGAAATGTCTCTAAAGGGGAATATCCCGCAGAGACGCGGAGCCGCAGAGAGCCATAATCGAAATCGGAGGCAACGTTTTGAAAAGAATAATGCTCTGCGTCCCGGCGTCTCTGCGGGAGAAAATAGAATGCGACTACTTTATTCCCGGGTCAGTCTTCCTTGCGGATGCCGATAGCCGGTCGTAGATCGCCGGCCCGGTCATTGGACTTTGATACCAAGTTTCTTGATCAGGTCCTTGAAATAGGCGCTGTCCTCGCGGATCTGCCTGGCGAACTCGTCGGGGCCCATGAAATCAGGGTACTGGCTGAACTGGACCATTCGCTCCTTGACACCGGGAGCCGCAAGTGCCTTCTTGGCTTCGGCGGCAATGCGCTTAACGATCTCGGGCGGTGTACCCCGCGGGGCAGCCAAGCCGAACCAACTCCCTGCCCGGACTTCAAGACCCTGCTCCTTCAGCGTGGGCACGTTGGGCAGCTCGGGATGCCTGACGTCGCTGAGGACCGCCAGCGCCTTGACGTTGCCGGCCTTGATCTGGGCCAGCGCGACCGGGTCGTAGATCAGGTCGATGCGGCCGCCGACCAGGTCGGTCAGCGCCTCTGCCGAGCCCTTGTACGGGATGTGCAGCAACTTGATCCCGGCCCCGTTGTGGACGATCTCGCCGGAGAGGTGAGTGGCGGTGGCGATGCCCGCCGACCCGAAGGTCAGCTTGCCCGGCTCTTTCTTGGCCAGCGCAACCAGTTCGGGCCAGGTGTTGGCCGGCAGGTTCTTGCGGGCGGCCACGATGGTGTAGCTGTTCGAGAGACGCGCGATCGGCGCGAAATCATTGTCAGGGTCGTACGGCAGCTGGCGTAAGTGGTGGGTAATCGCAACCACGGCGGTCGGGGCAATCAGCAGCGTGTAGCCGTCGGCGGGCGATCGGGCGACGACGTGCGCGCCGATAGTGGCGCCCGCGCCCGCCCGATTCTCCACCACGATCGGCTGGCCGAGGGGGCCGGAAATTTTCTCGGCGATCATGCGTCCGATGCTGTCGCAGTTGCCGCCGGCGGGGTAGGGGACGATCAGCTTGATCGGGCGGTTGGGCCAGGCTTGCTGGGCCAGCGCAGCGGCGGCATAGCCGGCCAGCGCGGCAACGATAAGCAGGGCCCGGGTGATACTAAGAACGATTCCTTTGTTCATGATAGCCCTCCTTTGCCTCCTCACCCCAGCCCTCTCCCCGCAACGGGGGAGAGGGGAGGGTAGGGGTCGAAGATTGCTCCTATTCCGCCTTCAAACCTCTCTTTAACCGTTCAATCCTTTCTTCCAGGGTTTGGTAATCTCCTTCTTTCCATTCGATGACCTGGTAGACAACCCCACAGAGATCTTTCGGACTCAGAAGAATCTCTCTTCTCAACGGGCCAAAATCTTCCCGATGCGGTATGCGAACCCCTTTACCCCCTAATTCACGAATATATTCATCGAGGTCATCGACGACCAACCCTACATGGTGCACTCCTTCTCCCCTTTTCTCGATAAATTTGGCTAAAAATCCCTGTGGGTCCACGGCCCCGTCCATGACGATGAGACCATCCCCCACCTTCAGATAGGCTGCGTGCATCTTATTTCCCATCAATGACCTTTCCGACCTGGCCACCAATTCGGCGCCGAAAATCTTCCGGTAGGCAGCCACACTCTTTTCTACGTCTCTTACGGCTACTCCCAAGTGATCGATTCTGACGATTTTCGCCATGCCGTATCCTCCTTTATGAATCCATTTCTTCCGTCGGTTTTGCCGCCAAGGGAATACCGTTCACGAAGTCGTAGACATTCCCCGTGAGTTCAACACCTCCATGGTTTCGCGGGCGATCTGCAACTCCTCGTTGGTCGGAATGATGAGAATCTTCACCCGGCTTTCCGGCTTGCTGATTTCTCCCTTGAAATGGTTCAAAGACTCGTTCTTTTGAGTGTCGACGGCGATTCCCAGTCCGTCCATGCCTTCGGACACGGCGGCCCTGACCCTGTCGGAATTCTCGCCGATTCCCCCGGTGAAAACGATGGCGTCGGCACCCCCCAGGGCTGCAATATAGGCCCCGATATATTTTTGGATCCGGTAGCAGAACGCATCGAAGGCGGCTTTGGCTTGCGCATGTCCTTCGCTGATCTTTTGTTCCACGTCACGCATATCGCTGCTTCCAATGGCGGCCAGGCCGAGCATACCGCTCTTCTTATTCAGCATCTCGTTCACTTCTGCGGCGGTCATCTGTTTCCGTTCCATCAGATAAAAGATGATTGCCGGGTCAAGGTCGCCGCAGCGCGTGCCCATGATCAGCCCTTCCAGGGGAGTGAACCCCATACTGGTGTCGATACACCGGCCCCCCTTCACCGCCGCTATGCTGCTTCCATTGCCCAGGTGACAGGTTATGAGGTTCAAGCGATCCAGGCCGCGGTTCAGGTACCGGGCTGCTTCCCCAGAGACATATTTATGGCTGGTGCCGTGGAAGCCGTACCGCCGCACGCGGTCCTTCTGGTAGAGTTCGAGGGGGAGAGCATAGAGATAGGCCCTGGGGGGCATGGTGGAATGAAATGCCGTGTCGAACACGCCCGCCTGGGGAACGCCGGGGAAAACATTTTCGCAGGCTTTGATGCCCTCCAGGTTGGGAGGATTGTGAAGCGGCGCTAATTCAAAGCATTCTTTGATCACCCTTTTGACCTGGCGGTCGATGAGCGCAGGCGCAGTGATTGTCTCGCCTCCATGGACGACCCGATGCCCGATGGCGACGAGCTCAGCCGGGGATTTCATCACCCCCAACTTGGTATCGCCCAGGTAAGAAGCGATGAGGGTCACGGCCTGGTGGGTGTTCTTGACGTCCGCATGCTCCGTGATCTTTTCAGATCCGGGACGCTGGTAATGGAAGAGCGTTTCTGTCAGCCCGATCCGTTCCACCGACCCTGAGGCGAAGACGGAAAAATCTTCGCTGTTCATGCAGGTAAATTTAACGGATGAGCTGCCGGCGTTGATAACCAAGATCTTCGCAGGGATGACCTCTCGAAGCCTCCTCATAAATTGGGCCTCTTCCGCCGATTCGTGCCAGCTTACCCCCGCAGGGTTCGTTCCGGCAGGTTTGAAGGGAGTTTGGCCGGTTCGAATTTTCGTGAACGGAACTCCACGGAACCGCTGGGAAGCGGTTCCGTGGACAGGACGTCATAGCTTGGTCTTGCTGTGCTGTTCGCGCATCTGCGCTACGGATCCGGACAACTTTGCGGTGTCAAGCACCATTTCCATCATCCCGATCTGCTCTTCCCAAACCCTCTGATCGGCTTCGGCTTTGATGGCTGCATCGAACACATGGTACACGGGGAGTCCCAACGAGACTCCGGCCAATGGTCCTGCGAAGGTCGGATCGCCGGCGGTAACGGTTTCGGCGTAAATCCCGGCTCCTTCGGCATCGGAGGAACCGAGCAGCACAACCACGTTCTCGGCGCCGTACTTCTTGGCGGCGTCGAGAACCCGCTGCTGATTCTGCAGGTCCATTGCTCCTGCCGCCGTTCAGACAAAGCATTCGGTGGCCGAAAAGACCACCTCAGCTCCGCTGCCGGCAAAGCAGGCCTCCATGGCGGGACTGGGAACTCCGTCCCGTTCTCCCAGGAGGATCAACTTCTTGCCTGATAGCTTACCCATTTTTCCACCTCCTCGTTGAAATACGTTATGGCTCATGCATCACTCAGAAAGAAGCCGCTCCACTCCGGCGCGGATGGCTCCGATGGTTACATGATCGCCGGTGATCCGTTCCTTCTGCTCACCCCTCTTGTAAAAGAGGAAGGTGGGAACTCCCATAACCTTGAGGGTGATGGCGAGCCGGCGGTTTTCCATCACATTGACTTTACCGAACTTGATCTTCCCTGCATATTCCTCGGCCAAGGCTTCGAAATGGGGCATGAGGGCAAGGCAGGGACGGCATTGGGGTCCCCAGAGGTCCATCACGATGGGCTGTTCACTCTGCATGACTTCCGCTTCAAAATTGTCCGCATTGATAACCAGCATGGATTTCTTCTCCCTGTTTTGTGAATTTCTAAATCCTTCCTCCCTCAGAGGCTCCGTCGCAAATCGCCGTTCGACCTTCGATAGGCTTCCTTCGACAAGCTTCCTTCGACAAGCTCAGGACGAACGGCCAAATAATCCCCGCTATAGATAGCTGGTCTTTCTCAGGACTTCCTTTGACCGCTCCACCGAGCCACCTTCCACCTTAATCACCGGACCCGTGCAGCCCATCGCGGACTCCGCATAGATGCCGGCTTTCCAGAGCTCCTTCACCGCGGCTTCCAGGGAAAGGACATCGACCCCCTGGATTTCGGAATCCACGGGTTTTGAGGGAGGGGCTGACCCTTCTTCCGCACCTACCGGCTTGGAAGCGAGGGAGAAGATGATCTCGTCCAGCCCTGCGGTCCGGGCGGCGGCGAGTTCCCTCTGGACCCAATGGAGCAGGTTTCCCCGGATGAGAGACGCCGTGCAGCACAAAGCGTTGGCGATGACCGGCGCGCCTGAAACCCGGGAAATGATGCTCACGACCTTCCCCCATTTCTCGCCTACGGAGGGCCCATAGCCCCAGCCGAGCGCTTCGAAGTTGCCGCCGGTGTTGCAAGCGGAAAAGAGCTTCACGAGCACGTTGCCGGTGAGCGTATCACAAACACAGACGTCCGCGGCACCGGCCAGAAGGTCATTCCCGCGGAGGAGACTCCCTCCGTCGGCCCGCACGCTGCTTCCGAAGTGGACGGGGTAGCCGCCTTCCGCCAGGCGAACAAGAGCGCGCTGAACCGAGACGGCGCCCTCCAGGTTGAGGATACCCACGGTGGGCTTCTCCAGGCCGAGTGCCTTGGCCACGGCGATACCGTATACCGCGTTGCGCAACATCGCCTCCGTCCTGGATGTCGCGGCCATGCCGGTGCAGGAGGCGATGAGCAAGGGCTTGCCCCGGGCCGGCGTGACGACCCGCCCGATGGTGGTCACTCCTACAGGAAAAGGGTAGTGAAGAGCCACGGCCCCGCCAATGCGGCCGTTCGCCAGGGCCGATTCCATGGCGGCGGCCATGTCTGCCTCGCGATTGGGTGTTTCGATCCATTCCAGAGGGTCATAGCCGGGCGCCCTGGCGCCGATGGCCACCACCTGGAGCCGGGGGTCTTGGGCGGTAGCGAGGACCGCTCCACGCAAAAGCTCCTCCGCGCCAAGCTCGCTTCCCGCGGCCATTAGGCCCACCCGGATTTTGGGGCCGCCCGTGCGAGCCTGTTCCACCAACTCCGCCAAGGCATCCCCGATGACCTTGCGCTTGTTCATCATAAAGACACCTTCAATTTGCCTTCCGCAGGGACTCGGCGACATCCGCCAGAGCATCCAGCAGAATGTTTTTCACTTCCTCCCGGGTGAGGTCGCCGGCCGGCTCGCCCGGCGGCGCCTCCACCAGGAAAGATGCGCCGTCGGAAAGGTTGGTCAGCCGGGCCAGGAAGAGGCTGCCTTTACCGATGATCATGGCGCGCTTGATCGCGCCCGAGGCTATGGCATCGACGGCATGACCGAGAAAGGGGACCCCCGAGGGAATGTGCCCTTGGGTGTGGGCAAAGCCGGGGAGGCCGCGCCGGGCGACGAAATCGCCGATGCCCGAACGCTCCAGTTGCCCCTTCATGACCGCGAGGGCCGCGATCATCTTGGAGTTGGCTTCGGGAACGTCGCCGGCTCCGGCCGGTAACGTGATTTCAGGAATATGGAGCTCGGCCGCATACTTGTCCACATCGGCAAATTGCAGACCCGCCTTCTGCAAGGGTTCCCATACCAGGGCGGTGGTCACGGCCTGGGGCGAAGCGCCGGCTCCGACGGAGTGTTTTCCCAGGGCGTCGAGGCGGATGACCGGAGTCGTTCCGTCGTCGGGAGTGAGAAGCACCGCGAAGTTGCCCAGACAGTTTTCCAGGGCCGGGAGTTCTTTTTTCACATGTTCGCGGGCATTCATGAAGAGCTTGGGGACTGCGCCGCCGGCGAGGACGATTACGTTCTTGCGGGCGCCGGAAGCGACGAGGGATGCGCCGGT
Organism: uncultured delta proteobacterium; assembly: GCA_963712535.1. Lineage (GTDB taxonomy): Bacteria > Desulfobacterota > SM23-61 > SM23-61 > SM23-61 > CAVQIK01. The sequence continues at coordinate 159,410 of CAVQIK010000001.1, forward strand.
GATGAGCGCGTTCACCGGAGCCGCGCAGAAAGCACGGATGTCGAGCCCACTGGCATTGACACAGCCGGCAATCTCGGCAATGGCTTTTGCAAAGTTGCCGCCGCCGCGCTGGTTCATGTCCCCCGCGGCCTCTTCGGAGCATTCGATGACGAAATCGACCTCGTCAGGGCGCAGGCCGGCTTTCCTGAACAGATGGAAGAGAGATAGTAAGCCCCCCGCCTTGCTGGCCAGGTTTTCCAGGAGGACGTGAGCCGAAAGCGAGTCGTCTACCTCATGGCCCCGGCGGCAGCATCCCACGACTTGACCCTGGAAGTAGAAGGGGAGTGCGGCCTTCGTGGCGATTTCATCCTGGATGGCGGCAAGCTCCCGGCCGACTTTCAAACGCTTGAGCACGCCGGCGGGAAGAACGGGGTGGGCGAGGAGTTGGTCTCGAACCGACGCTGCGAAGCTTGCTTCGAGCCAAATGAGGTCGAAGACGTCGCAGATATCCATTAAACCGAGGAATTCATCCTCAGGCATGATTTCGCCATACTTGCCATACCGAGTGGGTTCGCCCGCGAGGTTGGCATGCCACGGGCGAAGCTGCGCCCCCAGCTGCTCGAGGGTGATAGCGCCTATGTATGCCAGATTGGGAGCGTAGCGCGCCGCATCCGCGTAGGACTGAATAAACTTGGGAAGATTGGCCAGAAAAGGGGAGTTCGGGTTTATCCTGGCGTTCCAGATATGGAGTTGTGCCATAATGGAGGCCAAGTTCAGGTGTGTGGTTGAGACAATACACAGTGCATTTTACGGCTGCGTTGGGCATATGGATCATCCCCTTGGTTCCTAACCCTTGGATGCCTTGGACCAAGGGCGAATCGGATACCCTTTCTTATGCTGATTCCAAGTGTAGCCACGGTGGGCCCTTCCACCTCCGTTTGGAGCAGCTCCAATGCCTTCAAAATATACCTGCGGCGTAACTCTTTTTCCTTTTCCGGACTCAGGGAAGGATCTCCTACGGGGTTGGGAACAGCCTCGACCCTGTAAGATTCTGTTGACCCCTAACATCTGCGCGATGCTTGGCATGGCAGTTATTTGAACCAAAGGAATGCCTGCTTTCTCAATGCTGGATGCGATCGTTGCCCCGCAACGAGTGCCTGACCCTCAGGTAGATGTTAGGATGACAGCACTAATGCACCCCCTTTTCTTCATTTCCGCCCCGATCTCATCCCCCATTTCAGCGCATCTTTTTGAAACGGTTGTACAACCGCAGGTGCAAAAGTAAGTCGGATGTAGCTTCCCGATCTTTCCTTCCTTCACCAGATCTTTCATGACATCGACGGGCACCAACCTGTCCGGTCTTTCCGGAGACATGATCATTGAAATAGCCCGCATGTACAACCTCGTATTCGCGAAAGAGAGGGTCGATTTCGTAAGCCCCCCAGCGGAGATTACTCCTCCTGGACAGTCCATCCGGATTCCCTTTGGGCACTAATCCGCCTTCACTAACCAGAGCGATTTCACACTTGCTCAGATCTTTGATGGAGGGTGGAGGCGTTACTTTTTCAAACTTTGGAGGAATCACTTCACTTTCGAAGGGTTCCCCTCGAAGTTTGGCCAACAGCTTTTCGACACTTCTTTCGGCGATGCTCTTCTCGCAATACTCATTTCTTAAGAGATTACGGGAAAAATAATTGATATTCCTCAGGTTTCGGCAGGGGTTCCCGAGTCAGCAGGCGTTTTTCTTTTTCACCGGAAATGAGTCTAAAGGCCAACCGGACCATATTGCGAAGGACCTCGTTCATCCCCCGGGCAATGTTTGGGGTCTCGCAGATAAAAGCATACTTTCGGTAAAGCTCCAGGCCAGGGGCCTCCTTGTACATCCCGGTGATGACCGGAATGCCGGCCTCTCGGCCAACCAGCCTTACACATCGCCCCGCAGGCAACCCCATACCGCCCCGCGGCGAAAGCCGGCCCGGCGAAGAAGAGGTCGGGAGCATAGGGTTTGACCAGCTTCCATCCTTCTTCCGCGCATTGCTCGGAATTGGATGCGAAATAGTCGTCCCCGCAGATGACCGTGGCGACAATTTCAGCCCGGTCCCCAAGTTCTTTTTGTAAAGCCAAACCGGGCCCTACCGGACCTTCTTTGACCATAAAGCCCGTGGTCGCCTTTTCTTCCCCGCCAATTTGGCCAAAAAATTGGTTGAGATAATGAACCACTCTTAATTTCTTTTCTGCCATGATACCCTCCTTTTTCCAGGGGCTAATATTCTTTGACGATGACCCGGGCATTGCCAGTACAATCGAGGACCCCGGGAAGCAAGTATTCTTCGATGTCGATCACCGGGTCACTTGCAAACTGAACAATCGGGTCCGGGCAGAAGACCCTTGTCTCCGCAGTGCCGCCGATGAACTTCTCCGCCTTCCAGTGAATTTTGGTCCTTTCAAAGGTGGCGGAGGAAGTGATGATCAAATCCAATGGCTCGGCATTAAACAGGATGGTATCCGCCAAGGTACCAAACGGGGTCAGCGGCTGAGTAGATATGGCGGTCTTGACCCCGAGCTTTTCACATTCCTCTCCTGCCATCGCCAGGTCAATGTGGGGCATGCCGCCGGTGATTTTCACTAAAATCACTCCGTCCGCTCCCAAAACATTCTTCACCAGATTGGCCGCCATGCAAGCACTCCGGACCCTGGCCGCAGGCTCCATGTTGGCTACGGCGCAAACCACCCCCACAAAATTCAGGTCCTTGCCATGGTGTCGGTACAATTCTTTGACCACCCCGTGGTTTTGAATGCTATAGGTATCCAGGGCTTTGATGGCCAGCCACCCCACGACCCCTCCGTCCAAAACTTCATTCGGGTGAATGACGGTGGGCATCAGGTTGCGCACATCCGTTCCATAAAAACAGGGATCCGAGATTGCAAGATGGTCGAATTGGGGACTATAGAGCTGATAATAACAAGCCACGCGGGGGAGATTGGATTTTGGGTCGAGGTTCGGAATATCCAAATCGTAAACCTCCACCTTGCTCACCGGATGTTGATCAGCTCCCCGGGCCAGATAAATCGCAGTTTTCAACCCCGCGGCCTTTGCCGCATTCTCAAAATCCCGATCCTCCACGCCCTCCGCAATAGAAGGGGAGATGCTGATATTTTTCATCTTCCCATAGGGGCTCATCTCGGCAATGGGGCCGTCCATGTCAAGAAGTGCATTCTCTTTTCTATGGGTGCACGGATTGGAGACCAGAACGGCAACATTCTGCAAAGACCTGGTTCGCCCACTTCCGGCAATCTGGATTTTTCCGATAAAGCCCGGAAAGTCAGCATCGACCTTATCGATCTTGCACCGGGGTTGAATCACATCCATCAGATTCAAGACTCTTACATTTTGGCCTGGATAAATCAGATGAATATCCACGGATTTGATTCTGGGGTCTTTGAGAATCAGTTCTTCCAATTCCTCGAGGTTTACATACAATACCCCTTGTTGGGCATGGGTCTTGGAACCTCTCTGGATATCCTGAATTTCTATGGATTCGATTTCCAGTTTCATGTGAATCTCCTTCCTCCTCTCTGACGATTGATAACCAGGCGCGAAACGCTGATTCGGTTATATGATCCCCTTTCTCTTCAGGTTCTGAAGTTCCTCGTCCCCAAGGCGAAGTAACCCTTTATAGATATCCTCATTATGGGCTCCTAACGGAGGAGCCACAGATTCGACCCGCCCGGGAGACACGGATAGCTTGGGCACAATGCCCGTGGTCATGATTTTACGGCCCGATTCCAGCACGGTCTCGATGATATTCTCCCGGGCGCGGATATGGGGGTCTTGAAAGATATCGGCGATGTTATTGATCTTGGTGGCGGGGACCCCGGCTTTTTCCAGCAACCCCAGCAAGTCTTCCAGTTGTTTTTCCTGGACCCACTCGGCAACGATGGCATGGAGTTCATCCTGATTTGCGGCCCGGCTTCTCTGCGTCTTGAATTTCGGGTTTTGATCCAGATCTTCGCGGTCCATCAACTTGATGAACCTCCGCCAAACATTGTCCGTGGCCGCATGCACCACCAACCATTTCCCATCTTTGGTTACGAAGGTTTGAGCGGGAGCAATCTGAGGATTGGTATTGCCCATCCGTTCGGGGATGATGCCGAATTCTCCAAACTCCTCCACCTGATTCATGCATCGAAAGATCCCTTCATAGAGGGCCAGGTCGATTTCCTGCCCTTGGCCCCCGTTTCCATCGCGATAATGGAGGGCGAACATGACCCCGATCGTGCAGAACAGGCCGGTAATGTAGTCAGCCAGGGCGCCTGCCGGTCGGGTGGGCGGCTTGTCGGGAAAACCAGTGATGTAATCCTGTCCGGCAAAGGCGGTGGCGATGCGATCAAACGCCGGCCGGTTCCGATAGGGGCCATATTGCCCAAATCCGGACACATGGGCCACGACCAAGCGGGGGTTGATCCGGGAAAGCTGGTCATACCCTAAATTCCACTCCTGCAAAGTTCCCGGTCGAAAATTCTCCACCAGCACATCGGCCAGCGGAATGAGTTTTTTCAATAGGACTTGGCCCTCGGGGACCCGCAAATCCACAGTAATACATTTCTTGTTGCGCCCCATGAAGGCAAAATACAGGCTGCTCCCATCCCTGACTTTTCCGAAGTACCTGGCGGAATCCCCCACTTTCGGGTCCTCCACTTTAATCACCTCGGCCCCGAATTCCGCCATCAGGGTGCCACAGAAGGGGGCTCCAATCAAGCTGCCGAGTTCAATTACCCGTAAATCCTGAAGCGCCTTCTCACCAACAACCATTGCATCCTCCTCGACTTCGGCAATCATCGACTACTTCATTTCCGGAAATTGTTTAGCCATCCCAGAAATCCCTCCCAGCCTCCCTTTCATAAAGGGAGGAGAATAGTCTCCCCTTTTAAAAAAGGGGGATTAAGGGGGATTTCCGGTGGTTCCTGGTATCCTGGAACTTCATTTTTCATAAGGCTAAGCTAAACAGTTACCATTTTCGAAAGAATAAAAAGGGGGATAAAAAACAGGGTTTCATTTCTTTCCGGGAATATTCTGCAGGTCCAGGATGCGCTGGATCCGGTCTTCGATGGTCTTATCGCTGCCCCCTTTCCATTCAATGATTTGGAGAACCACTCCGGCCGTATCCTTGGGCCGTAGAACGACCTCACTGCGATTGCTAAACTCGTCCCGCAAAGGAATTTTGAAACCCTTGCCCTCGACTTCTTTGACGAATTCTTCCAGGTTATCCACTTCCAGCCCCATATGGTGCATCCCTTCGCCGTGTTTGGCGATGTGCTGGTTGATAAAGCCGTTTTCCTCCATGGATTGAATGAGGGTTACAACATTTTCTCCCAATCGCATGTAGGAAACTTTTACCGGCCCCGCTTTTTCCTGGAGAACCTCGGTCCGGATGGGTTTAGCGCCCAGCAGCTTCTTATACTGCTCCGTTGCGGCATCGGCATCTTTTACCGCAATGGCAACGTGGTCAATCCTTTTGACTTGGGCCATTCTTGATCTCCTTTCAGGAATGAATTGCATTAACCGTAGAGCTTCTCTGCGTCCTCTGCGGTGAATGTTTTTTATGGGTTCAGGATCGCTGAAATTTCCCCGGCGCATTTCTGCGTCAATGCCGCATAGTCTTTGAACCTTGCCGGAATGTATCTCACCTCCGGGATGGCCAGCGTGGCCCCGCCCCAAAAGGAATGGTCGGCACCAAAAATGGGGGCGGCAAATCCGATGATCCCCTTCACCCGCTCTCCGACAGTGAAGGAAAACCCACGTTCTTGCACTTCGCGAATCTTCTGTTTCAGCGAACGGAAATCGATTCGGGAGCCTTTTCCTCTTCCCAGTATTTCCCGCATTTCTTCTTCTGGAAGATGAGCGAGGACCACTTTTCCCGCAGCTCCTCGGTATAGGTCATAGGGAACTCCAAGTTCCAGGATATACCGCAGAGGATAGGAACTTTCCGCTGCCCTTTCGAAAACGAGTTGATTTTCAGCCCAGGAAAATAGATAGATGGTTTCATTGATCTGGCTGGCGTACTTCTGCAGAATGGGCTCGGCCAGGGTCACCAGATTCATTTTTCGGTTCAGCCCGGAGCCGATCCGCCATAACTCGGGGCCAATGGAATATTTCCCCTCTTCCCGGGTGAGGTTTAGAAACCCTTCATGGTGGAGAGTTTGCAGGACACGTAGCGCGCTGCTCTTGCTGATTCCCAGGGATTTGGCAATTTCCCGTGGGCCCCAGGTTTCCTTTTCCAGGGCGAATTTCCGTAAGACCTTCATTCCCTTCTGCAAGGATTGGATTTTTTCTGCGGTTCTATTTTCTGACATCATCACGTCAAAGTGGGGACCCTATGGGGGCCCCCGGCGTAATCCGGCACTTTCTTTCTATGCTTCTCCACACCAGCGGAGAATGAAATCGGCCATTACAGCGGAGGCCGTAGCTAATTCTTCTATGGCCACGCCTTCATCGTCGGCATGGGCGGCGTAAAGGCTTCCGGGCCCAAACATAAGGGTGGGCGTCGTGGGTTGAATATTGTTGAGATGCTGCATGTCCGCGGGACTCACAAAGCCGCGGAATTCGGTCTCCTTTCCCGTAACGGACCGGAAAGAATCGGCCAAGGCCAGAGAAAGGGGATGACGGACGGACACCCGGGCCGGATAGCTACGCCCCCCCCAGATCTGCCAGGCAAAGATGGGGGGATTTTGAGCCAGCCAGGGGTCCTTTTGCGTGGCTGCCAGAATCGTTTCTTCAACTCCTTGGGCAATTTGCCTGGGGTCTTCCCCGGGCATCACGGTGGCTCGAATACGCATCCTGACAGCGGCCGGGACCCGGCCGATATTGCCGCCATCCGAGCGCTCGATATTGGTAATGGAAGCAGCTGCTCGGGTTTCTGGAGCATACGCAAAGAGAGGATCCAGAGGCAGGTTCCTTCGCTGACTACGCCAGTTTTCGATCCCCTGAATAACGAAATACGATTTATCGATGGCATTCACGCCCACCCAAGGAGTCGTCGAGTGGGCGCTTTTCCCCGGAATCGTGATGAATCCATAGACGCCGCCGGTAAGGCTCGAAGCGATGGTAAGGTCCGTCGGCTCGGGAATGAGGCAGGCATCCGCCCTCACTCCTCTGGCCTGGAGGGCCAGGGTTCCGTTTCCCGGCCCTTCCTCTTCGATCACCCCGGCGATCAGGAGATCCCCTTTCAAGCGGACCCCCGCCTCCATCACGCACTTTACCGCCCAGAGGGCAGCGGCCGCTCCGCCTTTCATGTCCGCCGCTCCCCTTCCCAGGAGAAGCCCATCCCTTACGGTTCCTTTCCAGGGGTCCACGGTCCAAGTGGATGGGTCGGCGTCGACCACATCCAGATGGAAGTTGATCATCAGGCTCTTTCCCCCACCGGCGCCGGACAGCTTGCCCAGGATATTGGGCCTTTCCCCATAGGGAAAGGAGTAGCGGAAGAATTGTTGGGGATATTGCCGCGCCAGAGTCTCGGGTTCGATTTCGAAAACCTCGACCTCCAGACCCCATCGGGCAAGCATGCCGGCCAGATGGTTTGCCAGGTTTCCCTCTTGACCCGTGAGGGAGGGAATGGCGATCAATTCCTTCGCCAGGGTAACCAGTTCATCCGAAGAGGAATGGATCCTGGAAAGAATCGAGGCTGATTTCATACCCAATCCCTCATCCGTGGATTCAAAGTGTCGACTTCCGCCTTCCTATCTGGCCCGCTCCTTCCAGGGGGGCATGGGCAAAGCAGGTTCGGCATACTTGGCCTTCTCAGGCCAGACGACCTGGTATTTCTTATCCTTCCATTGGAGGATGTAGGCGAAAGCCCGCGCGTTCTGGCCGGGATGGGGTTTGCCCGGCCCAAAAAACTTAACCCCCCAGCCGCTGGTCGTGCTCCATTCCGGGATATCGGTGGCCCAGGCGGCCTTGGCAATCGCTTCCGCATCCATGGACCCCGCCCTCCGGATAACGTCAAAGGCAGCCATCGCCCCCATGTACGTGGCCTGGGGATAAACGCTCAGCAGAGGTTTCCCATATTTCTTCTGGTACCTCTTCGCCAATTCCTCCAGTCCCGGAACGGCGCTTTGATTGATATAGGTGGGGGGGCCATAACCCACATTGAGAATGTAGTCGCTATCCGTCCCCAGGGCTTCCACAAAGGCCGCATCCCCATAGCCCGCTCCGAATCCGTGCCAGGCTTTCACGTTAAACCCCAATTCCTTCGCCTGCCGGGCCATGAGAATCCCGTCCGTGGTATAGGAAGCGACCAGTAGCACATCCGGCCGGGCCGCCTTCAGTTTCATGATCAGGGGGGAAAGGTCCACGCTCTTGGCACTGTACATCTCCTTGGCGACGATATTGGTTAGTTTGGCTGCCGGCATCATTTCATCCAGGTACTTGAGAATGGTCGTTCCGTAGAGGGAGTCCTCGGTGACGATGGCAATGCGCAATTTGTCGGGGGTCGTCTCCAACTTTCCGGCGGTGACGTCCCTGGTGAAATCGACAACCATCCGGGCGAAATCACTTGCCCGGCAGCAAATCCGCCAGAAGTATTTGTATCCTCTTTCCGTTATGGGGTCGGAGATGGCGCTCAGCTCGAAATGGGGGACCTGGTACCGGTTCGTTACTTCACAGGCAGCCAGGGAAAGAGCCGTCGAGTAAGTTCCCAAAATCAGTTTAAGTTTTTCCTGGGTAATCAACCGTTCCGCCTCTCCTGCCGCCGATTTGGGGTCAGGAGCATCGGCCACGACGAGTTTGATTTTCTTCCCCCCGATCCCCCCTTTTTCATTCTGCGCTTCGGCGGCCAATTCAACCCCCTGGAGGCATTCGTTTCCCGGCTGGGCGCCCGGGCCGGACAAGGAAAAGATCACTCCGATGCGGAGGTCTTCGGAATGGACGTGTTGGGGAATGGTCAAAGAGACGAACAACGCCGCAAAGATCAGCAAAGCACCGCGAAACTTTTTCATCAGGAGCCCTCCCTTCCAGTTTTTTTCCATCCAAATCGGCTATTCTTGGAAAGAACCGCTTTCCCTTGGACCTCCTGGTTGCCAGGCAGCCGGTTCTTCATTTGATCAAACCAAACCCAACTCCCTCAATTCCATAAGGGCGTTCTTGTGTGCCTGAATGACCGTCGAGACGTCCTTTTCCGTGTGTGCGGCCGATAAGAAGCCCAGATGCACATCCGGGATGAACACCCCGTTCTTCAACAGGTGGGGATAGAAGGCATCGCGTGCCGGCAGATTCTGTCCGGCGAGGTCCCGGCAGGAGTGGAGTTCGTTCTTGGTGAAATGGGTAAAGAACATCGACCCGACCCCTGCGACTCTGGCGCCCATTTCATTCTTTTGGCAGAATTGATTCAGTTCATTCCTCAATCGATCCCCTTGGCGATTGACATAGGGGTAGAGGTGCTCTTTGTTTTCCTTGAGGTGGTTCAACATGGCCAACCCGGATGCCAGGTTTACCAGGTTTCCGTTGAAAGTACCTCCGTAGAAAACTTTTTGAGTGCCGTCGATCGCCCGGTCCCCCGTGTAAGCGATCATTTCCATGATTTCGTCCCGGCCGGTGATGGCTGCCACGGGAAGCCCTCCGCCGATGATCTTTCCGTAGGTGGCAAAATCCGGGGTCACTCCATAGAATTCCTGGCCCCCTCCCCAGGCCAGACGGAATCCGGTGATGACCTCATCGAACAGGAGAAGAAGGTTATTATCTTTGGTGACCTGGCGGAGCTCCTGTAAGAAATCTTTCCTCGCCGGGATATTTCCCCCGACTCCCTGAACCGGCTCGACCATGACCACGGCCAATTCATCCTTGTGCTTTTTGATGAGATCGAAGGCCGCGGAATGGTTGAAGGGAAGAACGACCACATCCTCCAAAATCTTCGGAGGGATGCCGATGGAGAAGGGAACCGGCACGGGATTTTCCACGGGTCCGGCCTTGGTGACGTCGAAGAGGACGCTGGCGCAAAAGGTGTCAAAAACCCCATGGTAGCCGCCTTCGAATTTGGCGAATTTTTTCTTGCCCGTTTTGGCTCGGGCCATTCGCAGAGCATGAAAAGTCGCCTCGCTTCCCACATTGGTAAAGCTCACCTTATCCGCGCAGGGGACCGCTTCCGCAATCACCTTGGCGAGCTCGTATTCCAGCTCATGGGGTATGGCAAATTGGGACCCTCTGGCCACGGCTTCTTGGGTGGCCTTGACGACCGCTTCGGGAGCATGGCCGAGCATTAAAGGGCCGTATCCCATGGCGCAATCGATGTATTCGTTCCCGTCCAAATCGACAATTTTCGACCCTTTCCCGTATTTTACAAAGAAGGGATAGGGTTTGAAGAGACGGGGCCGGCTCATGACTCCGGAAGGGATTACCGTCTTTGCCTTCTGAAAGGCTTCCCGGCTCTTCTGCGTCCGCTCCGCGAGGATCTCTAAAGTTTGGTCAGGTCTCTTTTCCATGGCTTACCTCCTGATCGATTTAGGGAAAATCTTCCACCGGCATTTCCCCGGCAAAAGGGCCGGTCCCTTTGGTTTCCCTACCGGCCCAGATAGGCTTTCTTCAGGTCTTTGTTTTCCAGCAAAGCTTTTCCTTGGCCTTCCAGGATGATCCTTCCGTTCTCCAGCACGTATCCCCGGTCCGCGGCCTTGAGGGAATGGACGACATTTTGCTCTACCAGGAGAATGGTGGTTCCTTGCCGGCGTATATCCGTTACGATCTCGAAAGTTTTTTTCACCAGCAAGGGGGCCAGGCCTAGGGAAGGCTCGTCCAGCATCAGCAAGCGAGGCTGGGCCATCAACCCCCGTCCGATGGCCAACATCTGCTGCTCTCCCCCGCTCAAGGATTGGGCCAACTGCTCCCTCCGCTCTGTCAGAATGGGGAACAACGAGAAGATCTTTTCCAGGGTGCGGCCCTTTTTGCCCCGGGTGCTTTTTGGGTACGAACCAATCTCCAGGTTCTCCAGGACCGTCATTTGGGGGAAAAGTCTTCTTCCTTCGGGAACCTGGATGATGCCCCGCTCCACAATCTGGTAGGCAGGAAGGCGATCGATACGCTCCCGGTCAAAGAAAATTTCTCCCGAGGTGGGGAGGTGAATTCCCGAGATGGTATTGATCACGGTCGTCTTCCCGGCGGAGTTCGAGCCTACGATGCTGACGACCTCTCTCTCCGAGACCTCCAAGTGAACTTCCCAGAGGGCCTGTACTTCCCCGTAACTTACGTTGATCCCGCGGACCTCAAGCAATCAAATACTCCTCTCCCAGATAAGCTTCAATCACGGTTGGGTCTTGGGCAATATTCCCGGGAGTCCCCTCGGCGATCTTCTCTCCATGGTGAAGAACCATGACTCGATCGCACAAGGACATGATCGCCGCCATGACATGCTCAATGACCATCACGGTGATCCCGGCCTCATTGATCTTCCGGATCAAGGTCATGGCTTCTTCCACCTCACGGGGATTTAGGCCGGCCATGACTTCATCCAGGAGAATCAATTCCGGTTGCGTGGCCAGCGCCTTGGCGACCTCCAGATGCTTCTTTTCGGCAATCGTCAAGCTCTTGCCCAAGAACTCCCGTTTCTCCCACAACCCCACGAAGCGCAGAACTTCTTCGGCTTTCCTCAGGGCTTTCTCCCGGTCTCCCACCCGGCAAAAGGCTCCAACCGTTATGTTATCCAGGAGAGTCATATTGGCAAAGGGCTTTACCATCTGGAAGGTCCGCCCGATGCCCAGCCGGCAAAGAAGGTGAGGGGAGGCTCCCTTGATTTCCTCTCCCTTATAAAAGATTTTTCCAACACTCGGCCGGTAAAAGCCGGATAGAAGATTAAATAAAGTTGTCTTCCCTGCCCCGTTGGGGCCGATCAACCCTAAAATTTTCCCCGGGGGAAGCTCAAAGCTTACTTTGGATACCGCCGCCAGCCCGCCAAAATATTTGGTCAGGTTTTGGGCTTCCAATAACCAAGAGCCCGGTAAAAGCCCCGAAGACTCCCGGGATAAGGCCGGGATCGGCAAGGAAGGAGGCAAATCAGGGCGAGGGGCTTCCTTCTTCCTTGGGCTGAAATCCGGGAGCCGGGAAAGGAAGGCCGTGTATTTCTTGCGCAGGCCCTCCATGATTCCTTTCGGGAGGAAAATCACCACCACGATCAAAAGGGCTCCATAGATGATTAAATGCAGGCCCTGATACTTTCCCCCGAAGAGGGCCCGCAAGAACTCAGCCAGCGGGGTCATGAGGATCGACCCGATCAAGGGCCCCGCGGCTGTTCCGATTCCCCCGATGATGGCAACCAGGGCCATCTGAATGGAAAGGTCCAGGGAGAATACGGTATAGGGGTCGATGAGGAGAAAATATTGGGCATAAAAAGTTCCCCCGAGGGAAGTAAAAAAGGCACTGATCATGAGGGCCCACAATTTCATTCGAGTCGTGTCAATTCCCAGAGCTTTGGCCCCCTCCTCGTCTTCCCGCAACGCCCGAAGGTAATAGCCGAACCTTGAGCGCTCGATTTTTACCACCAGTCCAAAAATCAAGAAAAGCAGCCCCAGGGCCAAGTAGACATAGAAACGTTTGCCGGCAAACATCATGTTGGCAAAGCCGGGCTGGAATCGAATAATGATTCCCGCGGCCCCCTCGGTGAGGCTGCGCCAATTGAGCGCTGTCAGGTGTACCACTTCAGCAAAGGCGATCGTGGAAAGGGCAAAAAATGGGCCTCGCAGGCGGAAACTGGGGTATCCCACAATGGCGGCTATGATCATCGAGAGAACCCCTCCGACCCACATCCCGAACCAGGGAGACACTCCCGCATGGACATAAAGGAGTGAAGAGGTGTAGGCCCCGATGCCAAAAAACGCCGTATGCCCTATGGAAAGCTGCCCGCCATACCCCCCGATCAGGTTCCAGGCCATTCCCAGGGCACCATAAAAAATAATCATAATGTAAATGTGCAAGTTAAAAGGGTTGGTCAGGAGCAAAGGAAAGAGGGCCAGAAGGACCAGGCCCAACGTAGGAATATAATAATGGGGGCTCAGAAAGTCTCTTAACCGCACCGCCGACCCCATTTCGTTTTCATCGCCCGGCCCCCCCGAAGAGTCCGGTAGGCTTGTAGATCAGTAAGAACCAGAAAATGATAAAATAGATTCCTTCCTTGAAAGCCACCGAGATAAAATAGCCGCTCAACGCCTCGACGACTCCGATGATCAATCCCCCGGCAAAGGCGCCGGTCATGCTCCCCAGGCCTCCCAGGACCACGATCACAAAGGCCGTCAAAACGAAGTAAGCCCCCACCGTAGGAAACACGTAATAAAAAGAGATGAGCAAAGCTCCCGCAATCCCCACACAACTCGACCCGATCCCGAAAGAGAGGAGAAAAATTCGCCGCGTGTTGATGCCCATCAGGAGGGCCATGCCCGGGTCCTGGCCCGTCGCCCGAATCGCCTTCCCCGTGTACGTGTTCTTGAGGAAAAAATACAGGCCCAACATGATTCCGACAGCCACCAGAAAGGCTACCAGGCGGGGAAAACTAATCATGAAATCCCCGAGCTCCAGGGACAGGGCCGAATAGGCAGTCTTAACGGTCCGATAATCCGCTTTCCAGAAGAAAAGGGCTAAATTCTGCAGGAGAATCACGAGACCGATGGCGGCAAAAATCTGGCTCACTTCCGGGGCATCCAAGATGGGTTGGAAGATTCCTCTCTGGACTAACATGCCGAAGAAGAAGAAAAGGGGAGCGATGATAATAATGGAAAGATAGGGATTGATTCCCCATAGATGAAATAACCAGTAAGAGGTGTACATGCTTAACATCAGGAATTCGCCGTGGGCGAAATTCACGATGCGAACCACCCCGAAAATCAGGGTGAGCCCCAGACTGATCAGGGCGTACACCCCTCCGATCAATAACCCGCCGATGATGACCTGGATAATCGCTTCCAAATTTCCGTATCCCGAAAAGTGAGAATGTCGCGCCTTCGGCGGAGTTCCTGGTTTTTCTTCTGCCGGTAGATTCTCATTGGGTCCCCGGGCATTTTTTCCGGCAAGGCAGGGAAAGGAAGATGTCCCGATATACGGGACGGCGTCCCATTGCTGTTCTTTGTGTATCAAGTCTCAATAGACTTGTCAACAATTTTTTCGAAAATCGGGTAACGTTTTAGGGTTTGAAGTTCTTTAATTTTGCTGACTTGGTTAACGCGTACCGTTGCTCCATTTTTAGGCAGTTAAATGGATACGAATGGGGGGGTACCGGAGGGACCGGGTTGGCTTTTCTCATCCAGGGGCCGGGGATGTCCCCTTCCGGCCGGAGAAAGCCAAAGGTGACAACGATGGTTGGGAAATCAAAGGCAAAGGGCAAAAGCAAAGGGAAAACCAGTGGGAAGAGGGGAGGCAGAGTCATTCTTCGTTTTCCAAAACCATCCGGATCGCCCCTTTGGGGCAGACCGCCGCGCAGATGCCGCACCCTTTGCAGTAGTCCAGGTCGATCTGCACTTTTCCTGTCTCATCTTCCCGGGTGATGCACAGCTCGGGGCAGAAAAGAGAACAGATGTCGCAGGAACGGCATTCGCCGGCGGAGAGGCACCGCCCGGCTTCTTTCATGGCGGCTTCCATCAGGAGCCCGGAAGAAAGCGGCTGGAGCTTTCCTTTCCGCTGCTTGGGCGAGGCAACTTTCCTTCGGGGTCCGGGTGCTGCGGGGTTCTCACAGGGCTTGATCATTTCTGAATCTTTCTTCCCTTAATTATTCACCGCGGAGCACGCAGCGCGGCAGGGTCACAACCAAATTGTAGGGGCAACCCCCTGTGGTTGCCCTTCTGCGGGCGGCCACAGGGGGCCGCCCCTACATCTAAAAAACTATCCCATATTTGGGTTCATTCTTCTCTGTAGTACTAATCTGTGGACTCTCAAATTTTTGTTAAGAAATTCCGAATTGGGAAACCCGCCTCAGAAATCCCCCCCAACCCCCCTTTGCAAAGGGGGGCAGGGGGGATTTCTGAGAAGGCATCACAGGTCGGATTTTTTGGTTGCGGCTCTGCCGCGCTGTGTTCTCTGTGGTTAAATTTGCTTTCTTAGGACAAATACCGGTGGATGGATTCGGCCGCTTTCTTTCCGGCCCGTACCGCGTCGATCGCCCATCCCGGACCGGTCACCGCGTCCCCCCCGGCGAAGATCCCGGGGAGGCATGTGAGGCCGGTCGCCGAGTCAACGCAGATTGTCCCGTCCTTGTTGAGGTCCAGGCCCTTCAGCTGTTTCCGGTCCGTGCGCTGGCCGATGGCGGCGATGACCGTGTCGGCCTGGACCCGGAAACCGGAGCCCGCGATCGGGACCGGGCGCCTCCGCCCCGTTTCGTCAGGCTGCGCGAGCTTCATGCGGGAAAATTCCATGACCGCCGTCTTCCCGGCCTTCCCCTTGATTTCCACGGGAGCGGTTTGGAAGTGAATCCGGACGCCCTCCCGGACGGCTTCGTCCACTTCCTCGGGGATGGCCGGCATCTCCTTCTTCGACCTGCGGTAGTAGATCTCGACCTGTTCCGCCCCCAGTCGGCGGGCCGTGCGGGCGGCGTCGACGGCCACGTTCCCCCCGCCGATGACCGCTATTTTTTCCCCGAGCTCCGGTTTTCGGCCCAGGTTCACCTCCCGCAGGAATTCCACGCCGTACCAGATCCCTTTCCGTTCTTCCCCCGGGATGCCGAGCTTCGCCGAACGATGTGCGCCGAAGGCAAGGAAAGCGGCATCGTAGCCGAGCGCGGATAAACTTTTGGTCCCGTCAAGGCGAAAGGGGGAATTGGTTTTCATTTCCACCCCTAAATCCTGAATCCTTCGGATCTCCGCCTGGATGATTTCCCGGGGCAGCCGGAACTCCGGAATGCCCACCGTCAGCATTCCCCCGAGGACCGGGAGAGCTTCCATGACCGTAACCCGGTATCCCAGGAGGCTGAGGTCATTGGCCGCAGCCAGCCCGGCGGGGCCGGAGCCCGCGACCAAAACCTTTCCTTTCCTGCGGGCGGGCTTCTTAACGGTTCCGGGAGATTCCTTCCCTTCGTATTCGGCGACAAACCGCTTGAGAAGCCGCAGCGGTACGGGCTGGTCCACCGCCCCTCTCACGCAGGCTTCTTCACACGGGTGGTGGCACACGTAACCACAGATCGCCGGGAGGGGGTTGGACGCCCGAATCAAATCCAGGGCCTCCGAAAATCTCCCTCGCGCGATCAGGGCGGCATAACCTTTGGTGTCCTGGTGAATCGGGCAGGCCTCCTGGCAGGGTGGGGAAGCGGTTTCCCCCCTGGGGGACAAGATCTCCATCTTCCTTTGGTAAACAGTCCCCCGGAGGCTCGAAGTTTCGCTCCGGTACTCGGGAGCGATCTCCGCAGGGCATTCCCGGAGGCAGACGCCGCAGGTATCGCACCGGTCCTCCAGAATGACTGGCTTGTAAGTTCTTCCCTCAACCATCGGCCCGCCTCCCCAGCTCCAGGCCGAGGGCGAGGGCTTTCAGGTTCAGGTCCCGGAATCTCTCGCTCACGTGGGCCCGGATCGCCTTGCGGATCGCCGCGGTTGAGACGATGCGGGTGTACAGGACGAGAGCGCCGAGCAGGACGATGTTGGCGGCCTGTTTGTCTTTCAGCTTGTTCACCGCGAACTCCGTGGCTGGAACTCCCACCTGCTTGACGGGTGAATCCTCCGGTTTGACCAGTCCCCGGTCGTAGAGGATGACGCCAGACTCCGGCTTCACGTCCCGGGAAAACGTGCGGTAGGCGCCCTGGGACATTGCTACGAGAATGTCCGGGTCTATGAGGTGGGGGAAGTCGATGGGCCCGTCCGAAAAGACGACCTCCGACTGGGCGGCCGATCCCCGCGCCGCCACGCCGTAAGAGTTCGAGGCGGAGACATGCCTCCCGTCGAAGACTCCCGCCTGTCCCAGGAGGACGCCCGCAAGGACAACCCCCTGTCCGCCAAAGCCGCTCCATCGCACCTGTATTATTCCGGGCATGGGTGAAATTCTCCGGTAATGATTTTTCCGGCCCGCTCTTCCTCGCCCAGGCTTTCCGCCTCCTCTTTCGGCAGACATCGCCGCATGAGATCCTTGATCATCTCTTCCGGACGGTCGAGGAGGTTTCTCCGCCCGTAGTGGGTCGGGCAGGGTGAAAGGACGTCGATGAAGGAAAAACCGACGTGCTGGATGGCTTTCTTAATGGATCGGATCAGGGCCACCGGCTGGGTTACCGAATACCGGGCGACGTACGTGGCCCCGGCGGCCTCGACGAGCCGGCAGAGCTCAAAAGCGCGGTATGGATTGCCCTGGGCCGTCGTCGAAGTTTTCGCCCCCAGGGGCGTAGTGGAGGCGGCCTGCCCCCCGGTCATGCCGTAGATCATATTGTCGGCGCAGATGACCTTGAGGTCGATGTTTCTCCTCGCCGCGTGAATGAGATGATTTCCCCCGATGGAGGAGAGGTCCCCGTCGCCGCTGACCACCATCACGGTGAGCTCCGGGTTGAAGAGCTTGGCCCCCGTGGCGAAGGCGATCGCCCGCCCGTGAAGGGTATGAAGGGTGTCCGCGTTGAAGTGGGGGCTGGGGATCCAGGCGGCGCAGCCGATACCCGAAACGAAGAGCATCTTCTTCATGTCCAGGTTTAGTTCATCGACGGCCCTCAAAATCGCGTTCATGAGGATCCCGTGGCCGCATCCCGGGCAGAAGGGGGTCCCCTTTACCCCCGGACGGAGGTATTTCTCCATGGCCCTGCTCATGCTCCCATCCTCCTGGCGAAATCCATGATCGCCTCGGGGCGAATGATTTCCCCGTTCGTCTGACAAAGGGAGAGGACCTCGCCGGGGAAAAACTTTCTCGCTTCCCCCGCGACCTGCCCGAGGTTCATCTCCGGCACGATCATCCTTTGAACCCGCCGCCCTGCTTCCCGGATTTCCTTGTCGGGAAACGGCCAGAGGGTTTTCAGCCTTAGAAGCCCGATCTTTTTCCCCTCCAGGCGCAGGCGTTTGACCGCGTACAGGCCGCTCCGGGCGGTGAAGCCGTAGGCCAGGACCGCGGTCTCCGCATCTTCCAGGAAGTGCCCTTCGGTTTCGACGATTCGGTCCCGGTCACGGATGATCTTGTCGTTGATTCGGCCGACCAGTTTCACATGAGCCTCGGGGGCGTCGCTCTTGCGGACCCCCCACGGATCGTGGGTGGAACCCGTGATGGCCAGCCGCTCTCCTTCGCCGAAGGCGGGCATGGGCGGAATCCCGTCCTCTTCGTCGGTCCCAAAGGGGGCCGCACCCTTTTTCTTTTTGCGTTCCCAGACCTCGGTTTTGCGCGGGACTTGAATGTTTTCCCGAAGGTGCCCCGTGGCCTCATCGGCCAGCACGAGCGCCGGGTTCCTGTAACGTTCGCTCAAGTTGAAGGCCCGGATGGTGAAATCGAACATCTCCTGGACAGACCAGGGCGAAAGCGCGATGGCCTGGTAATCCCCGTGGGAACCCCACTTCGCCTGCATGATGTCCCCGCTCCCCACCCGGGTCGCCTGCCCGGTGCAGGGGCCGGCCCTCTGCACGTCGACGATCACGCAGGGGGTTTCGGTAAAAGAAGCGTACCCCACCGCTTCCTGCATGAGGCTGAACCCCGGCCCCGAGGTCGCGGTCATCGCCTTGGCCCCGGCCCAGGCGGCGCCGATCATGGCTGAAATGGAGGCGATCTCGTCCTCCATCTGGATGAACACCCCCCCGCACTCTCTCAGCCGGAGGGCCATTCTTTCCATGATCTCGCTCGACGGAGTGATGGGGTAGCCCGCGTAGAAAAGGCATCCCGCGGCCATTGCCGCCTCGGCGACGGCTTCATTGCCTTGCAGGAAATGCCAGCCCGGGCGCAAGACCTTCTTTCTTCTTTTTCCTATCATGGCTATCTTCTCGGTCCCCCGGAGGGAATGGATGAACCCGCAAACGGGCGGGCAAAAATCACTAGGAATGCAAAGTCCCTGCTGCCGGTCTTTAAAGCACAATATTGCAAAGAAGGGGAGGACACGTCAAGTTTTTTCGTGTCCCTTCCCGCCAAGTATTGTCCGCTATTTTAATGCCACGTTAGAACCGCCTCCCCGTGCTTGCCATGACCTTGATCATCGAGAAATTCACCAGGACCGTTACCGGGTACGCGCAGCGGGGGCGACCCTTCGGTTTCCTTATAACTGCCCTTGGCGTAAGACGTTTCTCCTTGACGAAGCAGGTTCAACTTTATAGGATACAAATAGCATTTTGGGGGATGATTCAGGGAGCCCGCGATGAGCATCTTGGTGGATGAAAACACGAGAGTGATCTGCCAGGGAATCACCGGCAATCAGGGGATGTTCCATACGCGCCAGGCTGTCGCTTACGGGACCAAAATGGTCGGAGGGGTGACGCCCGGAAAGGGCGGGACGACCATGGACGGCCTGCCGGTCTTCAACACGGTGGAAAAGGCCGTCCGGGAGACCGGGGCGACCGCATCCATGATCTTTGTGCCGGCTCCCTTCGCCGCCGACGCCATCATGGAAGCCGCTGACGCGGGTCTGGAGCTGATCGTGTGCATAACGGAGGGCATCCCGGTCCTGGACATGGTTACCGCGAAGGGGTACCTCTCCGGGAGAAAGTGCCGGCTGCTCGGGCCGAATTGCCCGGGGGTGATCACGCCGGGAAAATGCAAGATTGGAATCATGCCCGGTTACATCCACCGGCCGGGCACGATCGGGGTCACCTCCCGGAGCGGGACTCTGACGTACGAGGCGGTGGACCAGATTACCCGGCAAGGGCTGGGACAGTCCACCTGCGCAGGAATCGGCGGCGACCCGATCATCGGGATGACGTTTGTTGAGGTCCTCGAACTCTTTAACGAGGACCCCCAAACCGAAGCGGTCGTGCTCATCGGAGAGATCGGCGGAGAGGTCGAGGAGGAAGCGGCGGCGTACATCCGGCAAAATTTCAGGAAGCCGGTGGTCGCCTTCATCGCCGGACAAAACGCGCCCCCGGGGCGGCGCATGGGGCACGCGGGCGCGGTGATTTCCGGCGGGAGCGGCTCCCCGCAGGCGAAGATGGAAGCGCTCCGCGCGGCCGGCGCCGTGGTCCTCGAAAACCCGGCCGATATGGGTCTTACGGTGAAACGAGTATTGCAGGAACGGAAGGGGTCTTGATTCATGGCCAAGAAGGGAAAACATGCCATAGAGGTTTACAAGAGCTGGTGCAAAAGGTGCGGGATCTGCGTGGCCTTCTGCCCCGCCGGGGTCCTGGCGCAGGATGAGGCGGGGGTCCCGTACGTGAAGGACCCCGAAAAATGCACCGGGTGCCAGCTTTGCGAGCTGCGCTGTCCCGATTTCGCCATCAACGTCCGCTCTCCCAAGAAAAAGGAGCCCAAGTCGGCGCCCGAAAAAGCGGAGGAAACCGGGGAAGAAAAGAATGGATAACATGAAGAAGCCCGATCCCAGGGCCAAGCTTATGCAGGGAAATGAGGCCTGTTCCGAGGGGGCCATCATGGCCGGGTGCCGGTTCTTCGCCGGCTATCCCATTACCCCGGCTTCGGAGATCGCCGAACAGCTTTCGGTGCGGCTCCCCCAGGTGGACGGGACGTTTATTCAAATGGAGGACGAGATCGCCAGCATGGGGGCGATCATCGGCGCCTCTCTCTCGGGGGCGAAGTCCATGACCGCCACCTCGGGGCCGGGATTTTCTCTCATGCAGGAAAACCTGGGCTATGCCTGCCTCGCCGAGGTCCCCTGCGTGGTGGTGGACGTCATGCGCGGCGGTCCCAGCACCGGCCTTCCCACCAACCCATCGCAGGGGGACGTGATGCAGGCCCGCTGGGGAACGCACGGGGACCATCCCATCATCGCGCTCAGCGCGAGCTCGGTTCTGGAATGCTTTACCCTTACCGTAAAGGCGTTCAACTTCGCGGAAAAATACCGCACTCCCGTGATCCTGCTGCTGGACGAAGTGGTGGCCCACATGCGGGAAAAAGTGGTTTTGCCCGATCCGGCCAAGTTGGAAGTGATCGACCGGGTGAAACCTTCGGTGCCGCCCGAGTGGTATCTGCCCTACGAGGATACCAGCTACGGGGTCCCGCCCATGGGGATCTTCGGGGAGGGATACCGGTACCACGTGACCGGGCTGATTCACGACATCCGGGGTTTTCCCACCCTGCGGCAGGATGAGATCGAGCCGTTCCTCGCCCGGCTTTTCCGCAAGATTTCCTCCCATTTCGGAGACATCCAGATGGTGGAGCGGTACCAGGTGGAGGACGCCGACCTGGTGATCATCGCTTACGGCTGTGTCGCCCGTTCGGCCCACCGGGCCATGGTGGAGGCGAGGGCGCAGGGGCTCAAGGTCGGGCTGCTGAAGCTAATCACCATCTGGCCTTTTCCGCGGCGGTCCATCGAGCCGTTGATCAAGGCGGGGAAGATCCTCCTGGTGCCGGAGATGAACATGGGCCAGATCTCCCGGGAAGTGAGGCGGGTGAACGAGGGGGCCAACCCGGTGCTCACTCTGAACAAGATCGACGGCACGATCATCAGTCCCAAGGAGATCCTGGCCAGGATAAAGGAGAAGATATGATCGAGGATCGTCCCTTAATTTATAAATATCTCCGCCACGACAAAAAATTTCCCCACGTCTGGTGCGGCGGCTGCGGGATCGGCATCCTGCTGGGGTCCCTGATCCGGGCCATCGACCACCTCGGGTACACGAAGGATGAGATCGTCCTGGTCTCCGGGATCGGCTGCTCGGGGAGGCTCCCGGTGTACGTGGATTTCAACACCCTGCACACCACCCACGGGCGGGCGCTGACCTTTGCCACCGGGGTGAAGCTGGCCAAGCCGGAGCTCAAGGTCATCGTGGTGATGGGGGACGGGGATGCCACGGCCATCGGCGGAAACCATTTCATCCACGCGGCGCGCCGGAACGTGGACGTGACCGCGATCATCGTGAACAACAGCATCTACGGGATGACCGGCGGCCAGTATTCCCCCACGACCCCCTACGGGCAGAGAGCGACCACGGCCACGTACGGGTCGGTGGAAAATTCCTTCAACATCTCCCAACTGGCGGTCTGCGCCGGCGCGGTTTTCGTCGGCCCGGGGCACGGTTTACCACACCCGGCAGCTCGACCAGCTGATCGAAAAGGCCCTGCAGAAGAAAGGGTTCAGCGTGGTCGAAGTGATCAGCCAGTGCCAGACGCATTACGGAAGACTGAACAAGCTGGGCAATCAGGTGGAGATGATGAAGTGGCAGCGGGACAGCGCCGTGCCGGTGGAGAAGGCGAAGACCCTCTCCCCCGAGGAGATGGCCGGCAAGTTCGAAATCGGCGTCCTCGTGGACCGGGAAGCCCCGACGTATCATGAGGAGTATGCCCGGATCCGGGAGAAAGCGAAGCAGGCTATGATCCCGCAGGTGGAAAAGGAAGAGAAAGAGGAGACCGACCGGAGGGAAGCGTCGGATAGGCACTGATTAACAAATTCCAAACTCCAATATTCAAATTCCAATCCGTTCCAAGTGCGGAAGACCAAAAGAGCATCGTAGGGGAATCGGGACACTGGTTTTGGGGTTACTCCCTCAATTCGTCACCCCGGCGGAAGCCGGGGTCCAGGATGGAATGGAATAGAAATGGATTCCGGCTTTCGAGCGATTTGTGGAGTGATTCGAATATTGTAGTTCCTGAATTTCGAGGTCATCTATGTCTGATCGTTATGAGATTCGATTGAGCGGTTCGGGAGGTCAGGGCCTGGTCCTCGCCGGGATCATCCTGGCCGAGGCGGCCGGCATTTACGGCGGGAAGAATGTCGTCCAAACGGTCAGCTACGGCCCCGCGGCCCGGGGCGGGACGAGCCGGGCGGACGTGGTGATCAGCGACGAGGAAATCGACTACCCCAAGGCTATGGGGCTGGACGTCCTCCTGGCCATGACCCAGATGGCCAGCGACGAGTCCAGTTCCGATTTGAAGCCTTCGGGTATTTTAGTGGTGGATTCAAACCTGGTCCCCCAGGTTGAATATCCACGGGTGGTGAAAATCCCCTTCACGCAGATCGCCAAGGAAAAATGCGGGCGGGAACAGATGGCCAACATCGTCGCCCTGGGGGCGCTGAGCAGGCTCATCCCGGCGATCCCCTCGGGCGCCGGCGTGGTCTCGCCGGATTCCATGGAGGCGGCGGTGATGGCCCGGATCCCCAAGGGAACGGAGAAGCTGAACAAGCTGGCCTTTGAAGAAGGAATCAAGGCCGCCGAAGAGATCCAGAAGACGGTTGTTTTGGTAGAACCCGCCGTGGAAAGCGATCAGATTTAGCCCCCGTTTCTCACCGGAAGGGAAAATTAATGGACTTGGAATTGAAAGGAAAAAGGGCGATCGTCACCGGCGGCACGCGCGGGATCGGCCGCGCCATCGCCAACCTGCTGGTCGAGGAAGGATGCGATATCGGCATCTGCGCGCGGAACGCCGCCCAGGTGGAGGAGGCGGTCGCGGCATTCCGGGGAAAGGGCGTTAAGGCCTTCGGGTCAGCGGTGGACGTGGCCGACGGCGACGCGTTCGTCCGTTTCATCCAGTCGACCGCCGGGGAGCTCGGCGGGCTCGATATCTTCATCTCCAACGTGAGCGCGATGGGGAGCGGCGGGAATAGCGAAGAGGCATGGAAGAGGGGATTCGAAGTTGACGTGATGGGCACCCTCCGGGGATGCGAGACGGCGCTGCCGTTTTTTGAGAGATCGGGCGGCGGTGCCATCGTTCTGGTCGGGTCAACGGCGGCTGTCGAGGTGGTCGGCCCCCGGCGGGCATACAGCGGGTTCAAGGCAGCCATCCTGCCGTACGCCAAATCTCTCGCCCGGAATCTTGCCTCCAAGAAGATACGGGTGAACGTGGTCTCGCCCGGTACCGTGTATTTCGAGGGCGGGACGTGGGAGAGGATTGAGCAAAAAGCGCCCGAGCGGTACCGCCAGGCCATCGAACGCAATCCCACGGGCCGCATGGGCAGACCCGAAGAGATAGCCGCCGCGGTCGTCTTCCTTGCCAGCCCCCGGGCCAGCTTCATCAGCGGCACCAATCTTATCTGCGACGGGGGTATGACCCAGCGCGTGCAATTCTGATTTCCCCAAGGCGCCTGTTGCAATCCCTCGGTTTGTCTCTCCTACCATTTCGGCCCACTCGCGACCATATCGGCCCACATCGAAAAGGGGACTCCGGTCAGCCCCCCGTTTTCGGGTTGAAGTTCTTTCGGGAATACCACATACTCGCAGAGCAATCCCTTCAACGTCTCCTGGTCAAAATCATGGCTTTGGCAGGCTGAAAAATCCGGCCTCAGCCCGGTTTTCTCCATTTTGCACGGGGTGAGCATGGGAGTTTTCAGGCCGCAATTGTTCTGGTCAATATCCATGAGGAAGTTCCCGTCCGGAACAAAGCCGTAAAGGGGACAGGGAGGGCGAACTCTTTTGGAATTGATGCTGGCCATAACCCACCTCCTTCAGCCTTCATTATTCCCAATGAGCGTGGGAAAGAAAATAGGGCGGAACTCGTATTTTGTTTGTACCTTCACCCCCTTTTCGTCCCGGGAGGGGAGGACTTCGGAAAGGTCCCCGGGCGAAGTACCCTAGAAAACCGGGCGGTTCGCGCCGGTGCAGGTTTGAACGGCAACCGGGTCAGAAATATAATTTAACGCGATCCTCTGTTGGGAGCTGCCCATGCAGAGACAGGTGAGGATCGAGGAGTCGGAATCCCCCGAACTGGAGGAACTAAAAAAATATCCAGCCGGAAACGGTGCTGGAGCAGATGGAGGAGACCGAAGAGGAGATCAAAAGAGAGGAGGAGATCCCAAAATAGAATTCAGGGGTTCTCCCCCTCTCGGAGGGCGGCGCAGATTCACAGGACCAATGATTCGAGTCTTCCGCCTGCAACCTTCGTCGCTATGCCTTGAGGTATTTGTTGAACCAGGCGACACAGCGCCTCCAGCCGTCCTTCGCGGCTTCGGGCCGGTAACTGGGGCGGTAGTCCGCGAAAAAGGCATGGGGCGCGCCGGGATAAATCACGAATTCCGCCGTTTTCCCGGCCGCTTTGAGGGCGGCTTCGAAGGCCTTCACGTCGGCCGCCGGAATACCAAGGTCTTCTGCGCCATACAGGCCCAGGGCGGGCGCGTTGATTTGCGCGGCTAAATCGAAGGGACCTTCGGTCCGCACTCCCGGCGTTTTGGCGGGACGGAGCGGGCCGTACCAGGGAACGGCCGCCTTCACCTCGCGGCTGTGGGCGGCGAAGAGGAGGGTGTACATTCCCCCACGGCAGAACCCGGTCACGCCGATCCGGTCGCCCCGCCCGGACGGATGGCGTTTCGCGTAAGATAGAATCGCATCGAGGTCCGCCATCACCCGGTTGTCCGGAACCGGGTCGACCACCTTCCGGACGGCGTCGATGTCGGGCAGATTCAGGACGCCTCCCTCCCGGGCATAGGGTTCAAAAGTGATCCCCAGAAAACCTTCGCGGGCAAACCGCCGGGTGACATCCTTGATGTGCTCGTGCATGCCGAATATTTCCGGAATGACCAGGACGATCGGAACCTTCCCGGCTGCTGCCGGCCGTGCCTCGTAGATGGGCACCTGGAAATCTCCGGAAGCCACCTTGCCGTCAGCCGTCGTCAGACCCTCGGAAGGGGTGGTAATCACCTGGCCCGGCACCGGGGTTGCGGCAACCGCGAAGCCGACGAGGCCGGCCCCCGCCGCGCCCGCTCGGGCGAGAAACTCCCGCCGAGACAGCCCCCCGTACGCGTTGGCGATCCAATCTTCTGCCATGAGAACCTCCTTGGCGATAACCAGGAATGGAAAGGATGAGAATGACCTGATAATTTATTATATAAAGAAAGTCGAGCTGGGAGAAGAAAAAAAACAGCTTGGAATTCCCGGGATGCGGGCGCGTTCTTTGCCCCCTTGATCCCATTCCTTCTATCTTTGGCCCCAGGTGATCTCTAATTTCCCTGGGTTCTCTCTGGTTAAGTACTTTCCTATTTCCCGCCGGGAAAAACGATCATCCACAGCCCCAGGATGACAAAGAGGGCCCCGGCGCCGAGGTTCATGAATTTGGGAGGGATCACCTGGCTGACGAGGGAGCCCAGGAGGCATCCCAGGGCTGAGGTCAAGACCAGGGCCCCGGCGGAACCGAAAAAAACAGCAAGCTTCGATTTGCTTTCCGCCGCGAAACAGAAGGTGGCCAGCTGAGTCTTGTCTCCCAGTTCCGCCAGGAGGATCGTTCCGAAAGTCGTAAACAATACCTTTAAGTCCACTCTTCCTCCGATCGTTTTTTCGCTCCCTGGAGGGCAAAATCACTGCCTCGCGCAATTCATGTTGCGCAACGCCTATAAAATGTTTTGAACGGTTTTGAAAAGCGGCCGGCGGCTGCGAAATGCCTTCGCTATTTGGGTGGTGAAAAGAACTTCTTCTTGTCATCTTCAGGCAACAACTCGACCAGCTGCCTCAAAATCCGGGCGGTGGCTCCCCAGATGGTGTGATCCTCGTGTTCATAGAAGCATATCCAAACCGGCTGATTATTTCTCTGGTGAAGCTCCTGCCGGAATTTTGTTTCGTCCAGCAACACGGAAAGAGGCACCTCGATGATCTGCGCAATCTCCCGCGGGTTAGTCTTGAAAGGGTAAGGGTAGGGGATGAGACCCACGAAGGGGGAGATGCAAAAATCCGAGGCGACGGTGCACAGGTCGTCGAGCTCCCCCAGGATGCGGACATCTTTTTCCTGGATCCCCATTTCCTCATTGGCCTCCCGCAGGGCGGTCGAACGCAACTCTTCGCCCTGGTCCTGGCGCCCCCCGGGAAATGAGATCTGGCCCTTGTGGGTGCCGACGTGCTCGGTCCGGCGGGTCAGGAGGACATGATATTCCCCGTTTTTCTTGAAAAGAGGGATGAGCACGGCCGCCCGGGTAAGGGCCGGGTCATGGATGCAGACTTTCTCCCGGCAGGAAAGAATCTGTTGAATCCTTTTTTCCATAATTTCATTCAGCCACAGAGGACACCGAGAGCACAGAGATCATCTACGATAAAACGAAAAAAGGAAATCGATATTCGTATCTGTTGTGAAAATTCTAATTCGGTTTGTAATTCCTTCTCTGTGAACTCTGTGCCCTCTGTGGTAAAAAACTATGAACGATATGTCCTCAGCTTCGCAAGGTCCCAAGTGTAGTCGTAGAGGTGCATGCCCTTGGAGACGGCGATGATCTCCCCGTCCTCCACCCCGATCTGCTGGGCCATGTATTCCTTCAGAAGCTGGATACCCGCAAGGTTCGCCGGAAAGCCCGCCCAGAGGTCCCAGGAGCGGAAATAGATGACGAAATGGAGCTTGCCGTACCGGACCCGGGTATCGATGAGGCGCAGGCAGGGGGGGTCGGAGTTCACGATGTCCTGGGGCATGCCGACTTCCATGGTGGCCTGGTTGGTCCCCGGGCCGCCGTTCTTGTACATCCGGATCACCTCTTCGACCGGATTCACTCCCAGGGGAACTTCGTTGATCTTGGGGTTGGTCAACCGCTCGCCGTAGGTGTAGGTCTCTCCTTCCTGCCGCTCATCGGTGATCCAGTATCGCATGTACTGGTCCACATACTCCATGGTCACGGGAGGGGGGATGCCCAGGCCGGGGGGGATGTCGGGGATCAAAGGGCGAACGCCGGGGTACAGGATGTGAACGACGACAAAATCGAACTCCCTCCGTTTTTGCCCCTCAAAGCTCCCGTGGTCGATCCGGTACTCGTGGCCCGAGTCCAGAATCCGGTACACGCATTGGAACCAGGCGTCGGGGAGGTCTCTTGCTTCGATGGTTTCTATCTTCATGGGTCTCCTCGTTCCGTTTTCCTTTCAATATCGCATGAAAGTTTCTTGATTTCAACTCTGGGGGGGAACCCGTGATTTTTCCTTGCCTATGCTTCCTCTCCATGATAAAAATCATCATCACCATTGATGGATATGGCATGATAACGAAAGATCCGTTGCTGCCGCAGATCCAATTCGCCATCCAGCAACAAACCCATCGAACCCTTTTTGTCCCAACCTGTCGGGAAATCAGGAGAGAGAAACGATGAAAGAAAGAAAATATGTCATGGGGAACACGGCGATCGCCCGGGGCGCACTGGAAGCCGGTGTCCGTGTCGTCGCCGGGTACCCGGGAACCCCGGCCACCGAAATCGTCGATGAGTGTCTGGGCGTCCCCGGGGTGCACGTGGAGTGGGCCAACAACGAGAAGGTGGCCTTCGAGCTTTGCACCGGGGCGTCCCTGTGCAATGTGCGGGCCATGCCGGTGATGAAGCATAACGGGACGAACGTGGTAACCGACTTTCTCATGCACGTGAACTTTACCGGCGTCCGGGGCGGCATGGTCCTGATCTCTGCCGACGACCCCGGGGGGCTGTCGTCCCAGAATGAGGAAGACACCCGGATTCTCGTCCATCAGTACGCCCATCTCCCCATCTTCGACCCGAGCTCGCCCGGCGAGGCCAAGGCCATGATCAAGGACGCTTTCGAGCTTTCGGAGAAGACGGAACTGGTCTTCTGCCTCCGGCCGGTCACCCGGGTCTGCCACGCACGCGGGATTATCGAATTCGATGACCTGCCGAAAGAAATGCCCGCGGCCCACTACGAGCCGGACCGGGACCGGTTTATCATGAGCGCGGTCGAGCTTCCCCAGTTCGGAGGCCTCAAGCGTCCCCAGATCCGCCACCGTTGGCTCAATGAAAAACAGACGCTGCTCCGGCAGATCATGGAGGAGAGCCCCTACAACTGGATCGAAAAGGCCGAAGGGAAGGTGGGGCTCATCGGCTGCGGGATGGGGTACACCTGGATCAAGGAGGCCGCTCAGTTTATGAGCGCCCCCCTTCCCCTGCTGAAGCTTGGAACCCTGCCCCTGCCCAGGAAGAAGATCCTGGAATTCGCGCAAGGGCTGGAGAAGGTGATCATCTTCGAAGAGACCGAGCCCTTCGTGGAGGATCTCTGCAAGAAGATCTTCCAGGAAGAAAAAGTCGCGGTCGAGGTTCTGGGGAGAAGCGGCTTCCTTCCCTCGGACGGCGAGCTGAACGTGACCATGGTGCTTGACGCGGTGGAGAAGGCCGCTCCAAAGGTCAAGCTGAGCCGGCCGGAAGCTCCTCCCCTGGAGGTCCACATTCCCATCCGGACCCGCACCCAGTGCGTCGGCTGCAATTACCGGGGGATCCTGAACGCCCTGAAGCAAACGGTTCGCAAGCACAAAGGGATCGTCGCCGGAGACATCGGCTGCCATGACGCCGGGTCTTTCCGTCCCCTGGAGCTCCAATCGACCATCTACTGCATGGGCTCTTCCGTTCCCATGGCCAGCGGCATGGTTCTTTCCGGGGTCAAAGGGCCGGTCTTCGCGTTCATCGGGGATTCGACCTTTTACCACAACGGCATCCTGGGGCTGATCAATGCGGCAAACAACAAAATCAACGTGAATGTCATCCTGGGGGAAAATACGGTGACGGCCATGACCGGCTTTCAACCTCACCCGGGGACCGGAGTGACCCTGGCCGGGGAAAAGACGAGCCC
Source organism: uncultured delta proteobacterium (assembly GCA_963712535.1). GTDB lineage: Bacteria > Desulfobacterota > SM23-61 > SM23-61 > SM23-61 > CAVQIK01. Next base: position 188,909 of record CAVQIK010000001.1, read on the forward strand.
GGTAAACGTGCCCAAGCTGGCGGAGTCCATGGGGGTCAGCTACCGGGTCGTCAACCCCTACGACATCAAGCAGTGCCGGGAGGCCCTGGAAGCGGCGGTTAAAGAGGAAGGTCCGTCCCTCATCGTCTCTTCGATGCCTTGCTATCTTCTGTCCACCCGCCAGGGGAAGAAGGTATTCGAGCCGCGGGAGGTGAAAGTCAACGAGGACCGTTGCACCGGCTGCATGATCTGCATCAACGATTTCGGCTGTCCGGCCATCTCCATCGACAAGGCTAAAAAGAAAATATCCATCGATGAAATGATCTGCGTGGGCTGCGGCCTTTGCGTGGATGTCTGCCAAAAGGGGGCGATCTCATGAAAATGGATGTGGTGATCTCCGGCGTGGGAGGACAGGGGAATATTTTCGCCTCCCTGGTCATCTCGCAATACGCCATGAACAAGAAACTGAACGTCCTGGGGGCGGAGACCATCGGCGCGGCGCAGCGGGGGGGAGCGGTCGTATCCCACATCCGCATTTCCGACGGGGAGATCTACTCGCCCCTCGTTTCGCGGGGGCAGGCGGACCTGCTCATCGGGATGGAATACGTGGAGATCCTCCGGCACATGCGCCTGCTGAACCCGGGGGGGATGTACCTCCTGAACGCGATGAAGATCCCTACGGTTCTGAACAACATGGGGCTGGATGAATACCCTTCCACGGAGGAGATCCTGAAGGCCATCCGCAAGTACTGCCCCAAGGGCTACGTGGTCGAAGCCTCCGCGGCGGCCAAGAAGCTGGGCAACATACAGATGACCAACGTGGTCATGCTGGGCGCCCTGACCAAAACCATGGCTTTCTTTGATTACACCGAAATGAAATGGCTGGTGAACGCCAACTCCCCCACCCGGTTCAAAGAGGCCAACACGCGGGGATTTGAAGAGGGCTACGGGTTGATCAAATAATTTTTAGGACGCAGATTCACGCAGATTACGCAGATAAAAAACTTATTATTGTCGTAAGAAATAAGAATGAGCTTTTATGAATCCTGAAAATCTGCGTTCATCTGCGTCCAATAAAATTAAATGAGAGGAAAAGATGGAGCGGACTTTATCGATTATCAAACCGGACGGCGTGGCCAAGGGGCTCATCGGCGAGGTGATCCGGAGGTTTGAAAACGCCGGGCTGAAGATCGCGGCGATGAAGATGATCCACATGTCCAAGAAGGACGCGGAAGGTTTTTACGCCGTTCACCGGGGGAAGCCGTTTTACGGGAGCGTGACCGATTTTATGTCTTCGGGTCCCTGCGTGGTGATGATCCTCGAAGGCCCGGGGGCGATCGCCAGGAACCGGGAGCTGATGGGCGCCACGAACCCCAAGGATGCAGCCGCCGGGACCATTCGAAAGGAATACGCCGGGAGCATCGAGCGAAACGTTGTCCACGGGTCCGACGCCCCTGAGACTGCGGCCTACGAGATCGGGTACTTCTTCAACGCCCTGGAGATCTGCGGGTAACGACAAATTTCACCGCGGAGGACGCAGAGGACGCGGAGATTTGTCTGCAAATGCAGGGACAATCAACAAATTTTAAAATAATATTTGGAATTTAAGAATCATTTTCTGTACTCCTCTGCGCCCTCTGCGATCTCTGCGGTGAAATTTCTTTGGAACCGGATGTCATCGTCATCGGCGGCGGAGCCTCGGGGCTGATGGCCGCGGGGAGGGCCGCGGAACTGGGCGCGCGGGTCCTTCTCCTGGAAAAAATGGGGTCCGTGGGCATCAAGCTCGCGCTTACCGGCAAAGGCCGCTGCAACCTGACCAACGGCGGCGACCTCCAGACGTTCATCGAAAGCTACCGCCGGAACGGAAAATTCCTCTACAACGTTCTCTCCCGTTTCTCCAACAGCGATCTCATTTCTTTCTTCAATGCCTACGGCCTGGCTACGGTTGAGGAGCGGGGAAGACGGGTTTTCCCGGCCTCCAACAGGGCTATCGACGTGGTCCGCGTTCTGCGCGGCTACAACTCCTCCCACGGCGTCCAGATGATCTTCCATTCGCCCGTACGGGAGATCCGCAAGGCCGCCGGCGGCGCAATAGACGCGAGGACGGAGAAATCCGTTTTCAGAGCGGCCAAGGTCATCGTGGCGACGGGGGGATCTTCCTACCCGGAGACCGGTTCTTCGGGGGACGGCTACCGCCTCGCTAAAGCCGCCGGCCATACCATCGAGCCCATTCACGCCTCTCTCGTTCCCCTGGAGACCGCAGAAACATTCGTCAAGGGCCTGCAGGGGCTCGCTCTGAAGAATGTGACCGCGACGCTTCTTAGCCCCGAAGGGAAGATCGGGGAGGAGTTCGGGGAAATGATCTTCACTCATTTCGGGGTGTCAGGGCCGATTATCCTGACCCTGAGCGGGCTGGCCGTGGAAGAACTGGCCGGTGGGAAAGGGGTCCTCTCGATTGACTTTAAGCCCGCCTTGACCTTTGAACAGGTTGAAAAACGGCTGATCCGGGAATTTCAGGCCGGAGGGCGGAAAAAACTCGGCAACATACTCACGAACCTCTTACCGAGAAGGATCGTCCCCGTTTTTTTGCAGAGGTCGGGGCTCTCCCCGGACAGGAAGGCAGGAGAGGTCAGGGCGGAAGAACGGAGACGACTGGCCGAAGGGCTCAAGGATTGGCGCTTGAAGCTGCGCGGCCCGAGACCCCTTTCCGAGGCGATCATCACTTCAGGGGGAGTTAGGGTGAGGGAGATCGATCCATCCACGATGGAATCCAGGATCGTCCCCGGCCTCTACTTCTGCGGTGAAATCATCGACGTGGACGGCAAGACCGGCGGGTACAATTTACAGGCCGCCTTCAGCACCGGTTGGGTCGCCGGGGAGGCGGCGGCGAAAGCAACATGAACGAGCGGGAAGAGCGCGTTTCCATAAAGGACCTATCCCTGAAAGATCTGGAAGCCTTCATCGTTTCCCTGGGCGAGAAGCCCTTCCGGGCCGTCCAGGTGGCCAGGTGGTTGTACGGAAAAGGGGTTCGGAGCTTCGGAGAGATGACGAACCTCTCCAGGTCTTTCCGGGAAAAATTAGAAAAAACGGCATGGGTCCATACCCTGGAACCCAAAGAGGTCCATTCCTCGGCAGACGGCACCAAAAAATTCCGGTTCATCCTGGAAGACGGCGAAGCGGTCGAGAGCGTCCTCATCCCCGAGCGGGACCACCTTACGCTGTGTCTTTCCACCCAGGCAGGGTGCGCCATGGGATGCAAGTTCTGCCTGACCGGAAAGCGGGGGCTGGTCCGGAACCTGAGCCATTCGGAGATCGTGGGCCAGGTAATCGCCGTTCGCTCGACGCTTTCCGCGGAAGAAAAACTCACCAACCTGGTCCTGATGGGCATGGGGGAACCCCTCCAGAATTTTCAGAATGTTTTGAACGCCCTGGAGACCCTTCGCTCGCCCGACGGGCTCCAGTTTTCGAACCGCCATATCACCGTTTCCACGGCCGGAGTCATTCCCGAAATGGTGGAGCTTTTGTCCCGAAGAAATTTCGTGAAAGTGGCAATCTCCCTGAATGCCACCACCGATGAACAGCGCAGCAGGCTCATGCCGGTAAACCGCAAATACCCTTTGAAAGAGCTCCTCGCTGCTTGCCGCAAGGTTCCCCTGCGAAACCGAGAGCGGATTACCTTCGAGTACGTGCTGATCCAGGGGCTTAATGACTCGGAGGAAGACGCCCACCGCCTCGCCGCCCTGCTCAAAGGGATCCCGGCCAAAGTCAATTTGATTCCCTTTAACGAACACGCCCAAAGTCCTTTCCGGCGGCCCTCCGCCGGGGCCGTCCAGAGGTTCCGGGAAATCCTCATGGCCCAGAGCTTCACCGCCATCGTCCGCCAGAGCAAAGGCGTTGACATCCTGGCTGCGTGCGGGCAGCTGGGGGGCAAAAACCGTCAGGCGTGAGGAGCGAGAGCGCAAGAGGATGACGAATGGCGCTCTCGCGACTTGCGAAGTTCTCAAAAAGCCCGTGAAATAGGTCTTGACAGAAATCCAGCATTTATGATAACAGCTTCGACGGAATGCCGAAACCGTTCGGCGGGGGCGCGCGGACCGATTCGCGGGTCATCGGTCCAGGCGAGGAAAAGGAGGACTTGGATGAAGTTGACGGGTCGCGTAAAGTGGTTTAATGACAGCAAAGGGTACGGCTTTATCGAGCAGGAAGGCGGGCGAGACATTTTTGTTCATTACACGGCAATTGAGGGGGAAGGGTTCAAGTCCTTGGCCGAAGGACAGAAAGTTGAATTTGAAATCACCGAGGGCGGAAAAGGGCCGCAGGCGACAAAAGTAATGAAGTTGTGATCTATTTTGTAAATTAGACCCGCGCGGAACCCCGGGGGATAGAGATCTCACCGGGGTTTTTTTTTTGGATAGAGGGCAGGATGAGGATAAATCAAAAGGCAAAAGTCAGAATCAGAACTCAAACATTATTTTTTGGCCTTTGTTGCTTTACAACTTGTTTCCTCCTTGACCCTCCAGGAGAAAGAGGCTAAACTTTTTTTAAAATTGCATGGGATTTTTTATGCTACAAATCGCCGGCATTCAAATGGGGTGTCTGCCAGACGCAAAGAAGAACCTGGAAAAAGCCCGGTACCTTGGGGATATAGCAGTGCAGGGAGGGGCCAAGATCATTTGTTTCCAGGAGCTTTTCACCCACCCTTGGTTCCCCGCGGACATTCATCCCGAACATTTTCAACTTGCGGAAGAGATCCCCGGGCCAACGACAGCAATCATGCAGGATATGGCCAGGAAGGTTGAGGCCGTTTTCATCCTTCCCCTTTTTGAAAAGGGCGCGGGTGGGCGGTTTTTCAACACGGCGGTGGTGATCGACGCCGACGGGCGGATCCTGGGAACCTACCGGAAGAATCATATCCCCCAGATCCCTCTTTGGGAGGAGAAGGCCTATTTTCAGCCGGGCGACCTCGGGTTTCCGGTCTTCGAAACCCGCTACGCGCGGATAGGGGTGCAGATTTGCTGGGACAATTTCTTCCCGGAAGGGTCAAGAATCCTTGCCCTGAAGGGTGCACAGATCATCTTCGCCCCCACTGCGGCGGCCCTGGATTCCCACCCCAGGTGGGAAAAAGCGATCTGCGCGAACGCCGCCGCGAGCGGCGTTTACATTTTTCGGGTGAACCGGGTGGGAAGAGAAGCCAAGCAGAATTTCTACGGGAAGAGTTTCTGCGCCACCCCGGAAGGGGACCTGGTGGACCAGCCGAGCGGAAATCATGAGGGGGTGGTCATGGCCTCGATCGATCTTCTGGAGATCGACCGCACCCGAAGGGTTTGGACTTTTCTGCGGGACCGCCGGCCGGAGCTGTATGGGGAAATTCTTAACCGTTGAAATAACCATTCACCGCAGAGGGCGCGGAGGACGCAGAGGAATCATCAGGCGAAAGAAACGTCAAAGATCGATTTGAGGCTGAAAGGTGCTCCGGTTTTTTCCATAAGATATTTCTCAGCGTCCTCCGCGCACTCTGCGGTGAAATTTTGGACAGAACAGATTAATGAACGAAGTTATCCAGGCCATCGCTGAGTTCATTTCCCGGGAGACGGATCTCCCGGTGGAAGAAGTCGAGAAGGGAATCGAGATTCCCCGCGACCCCAAATGGGGCGACTACGCTTTTCCCTGCTTTTCGCTGGCGAAGATCCGGCGCAAATCCCCCAAAGCTCTGGCCCAGGAGATCTCCGGGAAATTTCAGCCGGGGGAGCTTTTGGCCGAATGCGCGACGGAGGGGGCTTACCTCAATTTCCGGATTCGCAGAAACGCCTGGGCCGAGAAGGTCTTGAGAAGAATTTTTTCCGGGGCCGGGGAATACGGGAAGAGCCGCGAAGGGGAAGGCAAGACGGTTCTGGTGGAGTTTTCCTCTCCCAACATCGCCAAGCCTTTCCACGTGGGCCATCTCCGGTCCACCATCATCGGCAATTCTCTTTGCGAGATTTACGAGCGTCTCGGTTACGCCGTCGTTCGTCTCAATCATCTGGGAGACTGGGGCAAGCAGTTTGGGGAGGTGATCACCGGCTTCAAGCACTGGGGGAGCCCGGAGCAGCTGGAGGCGAACCCCCTCCGGCACCTCTTTGAGGTCTACAGCCGGTTCCATTCGGAAGGCGAAACCAGGCCGGACCTTCACGAGGAGGCCCGGGGGTGGTTTAAGAAGCTGGAGGAGGGGGAACCGGAGGCCCGCCGGCTCTGGAAACGTTTCCGCGAGATCAGCATCGAAGAGTTCAAGCGACTGTACAGCTACCTTGGAATTTCATTCGACTCCTACGACGGGGAGAGCTTCTATGAGGGGCGGCTTCCCGGCCTGGTCGAGCGTCTCCGCAAGACCGGGCTTCTGGTGGAAAGTCAGGGGGCCTGGATCATCTCCCTGGACGCGTACGGCCTGCCTCCCGCCCTCATCCTGAAAAAAGACGAGGCCACGCTCTATCTGACCCGGGACATCGCCGCGGCGGAATACCGGTTCGAGCGGTGGAATTTTGACAAACTGCTGTACGTGGTGGGCGTTCCCCAGAAGCTCCATTTTCAGCAGCTGTTCAAAAGCCTGGAACTCATGGGTTATGATTGGAACCGCCGCATGGTCCATGTGGATTTCGGACACGTCCTGGGAATGAGCACGCGGCGGGGCGAAGTCATCTTCCTTCAGGACGTCATCGACGAGGCCGTGCAGCGGGCCGAGCGGGTGATTGAAGACCGCGGCGAAGACAAAGAAGCTCGCATCGGGAAGATTCCCGAGGCGGAACGGAAGAAAATCGCGCGGGCGGTAGGATTGGGAGCGATCGTCTTCAATGACCTGCGAACCCGGCGGACAAAGGATGTCGAGTTCGACTGGGACCGGATCCTCGGGTTTGAAGGGGCCACCGGTCCCTACTGCCAGAACGCCCACGTCCGCTGCTGCGGGATCTTGAAAAAATATTCGGGGGAGGTCGCCGAAGACGTAGAATATCCGCTTCTTTCCAGCGACGAGGAGTTCGACCTCGTCAAGCGCCTGGGGGAGCTTCCGGCGGTGACCCGCCGGGCAGCGGACGAGTATGAGCCCTCTCTCGTTGCCGTATTCATGCTGGACCTCGCGATGGCGCTGAACGTTTTCCTGGCCAGGCATCGCGTGCTGGGAGAGGAGAGGGAGGTAACCCGGGCCCGGGTCCTTCTGATCCAGGGGGTGAAAACGGTTTTGGCGGCATGCCTGGGCATGCTGGGAATGGAAGCACTGGAACGGATGTAATGAAAGAAATCCGGGCGGAAAGGATCAAGAGAGCTTCGGCCCGCCGCCGGGCCAGGGAATCCTCGTATGAGGCCCCGAGGGGGCAGATCGCCGGGGAGAAGGCCAACCGGAAATTCTTCTACATTGCGGCCGGGTCCATCCTCGTCGCTCTGGTGGCCTTCCTGTGTGGCATACAGATGGGGAGGTCTCTCAGCGAACTCCGAATGACGGGCGACATCGGGGCTTCCTTGAAAGATCAGAAAGGAAAGGCTCCGCCTTTCCGGGTTATGGAGAAAGGGAAGGGAAGCCAGCCGGCCCAGGAGGCCAGGGAGCGAACCGGGGATCCCGGGGAAAGGTCAAAAGAAAAAGATGCGTCCCCGGCTGGCCTGAAAGCCGGCGGCGGAGTCGTTTCGGCCCCACAGCCGGAGAAGAGTCCGGCGCCGCCGGAAGAGGAGAAGCCGCTTACCCCCAAGGCTAAATACTCGCTTCAGGTCGCGGCCCTGAACAACTCTGCGGAAGCTCAGGATTTGGTGAACGAGTTAAAGAAAAAAGGATACGAAGCCTACCAGGTCACGGGCACGGCGGCGGCGAAGGGGACTTTGCACCGCGTTCGAATCGGCCATTTCCAAACCTTGCAGGAAGCCCGCCAGTTTGCCCTGTCGTTTGAAAAAAGAGAAAACAGGAAACCGATCATCGCCAGCCTGCAAAATCCCTGAGGCAGACATGAGACCCCGGATTCAGAAATCAGATTGTCGGACTGGGGGGAGCGGTGAGAATACAATAAAGATGAGGTCTGAGGCCCGGGTGTGATGTCTGCCGCCTCTTTTCCGTATTGTGATTGGTGGGGGGTTGTGATACATTGAATTCCGGAATTTTAAGTGTTAACAGTTTGATTCCGATAGGATACGCGAAGCCTTCAGACTCTGAACCGGGCTGCTGAAGAGGAGGAAAACGGATTTCGCAGGAGAACGGCCTGCCCGCGATGATCGAGATGATCAACGTGAGCAAGGCTTATGAGGAAAATCCCCACGCCCTCTTCGATATAACCTTCAAGGTTGAGAAAGGTAAATTCATCTATCTTTTCGGTCCAAATGGGGCGGGAAAGACGACGTTGCTCAAACTTCTCTACGCCAGGGAACGGCCGTCTTCCGGTGAGATCCGGGTCAACGGGTTTGATGTCCCCCGCCTGAAATCAAGGAAGGTTCCCTCCTTGCGAAGAACCCTGGGTCTTGTGTTTCAAGATCTTAAGCTTCTTTCCCGCAGGACGGCTTACGAAAATCTTGGTTTTGCTCTGGAAGTCCTCGGAGCTGACAAGATCGAGGTCGTGAAGAAGGCCAACCAGGCGCTCCGGTGGGTGGGGTTGGAGAGAAAGGCGGGCTGCCTCCCGTCCCAGCTATCAGCCGGAGAGCAGCAGAGACTGGCGATCGCGCGCGCTGTCGTGAATGACCCCGTTCTCCTCCTGGCCGACGAGCCCACGGGGAACCTGAGCCCCGGGGCGGCGGAAGAGATCATGCGCCTCTTCGAAAAAATCAACCTCCGGGGCACGACCGTGGTCCTTGCCACCCACAATGAGGCTCTCCCCTCCATGTGGCCGAAGGAAAAAATAACCCTGGAACAGGGCAGGATCGTGGATGGCGCTTTTCCTATTCCCGCAGTGGAAAGGCCCGCCTGCGGCGACCTTTCGAGCGATCCCCGGCCGGGGGGAGAGCCGGAAGAGAAAGAGCATCCAGGCAGCGGAATTTGAGGAACAGGGCTTCCAGGTATGATGGGTAATTTTTTCCGCCAGGCGTGGCAGAACCTGATTCAAAACCCCTGGCTGAATATCATCACCCTGGCGACCATCACCCTTTCCTTTCTCATCCTTGGACTTTTTTTCGTCATTTTTCACAACACCCGGGGATTGATGGAAGAATGGGAGGGCCGGATTCGAGTCACCGCATATCTCTCGAATTCCGCGAACCAGGAGCAGGTCAAGAGCCTGCAAGAGAGGGTCCGCGGATTCGAGGAAGTGGAAGAGGTGACCTACCGTTCCAGAGATGAAGCCCTGAAGATGCTGGAACAGAAGATGCCGGAGCGGAAAGAGCTGCTGCGCGGGCTCCCGCGAAATCCGCTGCCCGCTTCGCTGGAGATCCGGCTCCGGGGGGAATACCAGAACTCCGAAGGAGTCCAGAGGCTGGTGAAAAAATTGCGGGGAACACCGGCAATCGACGAGTTGCAGTACGGGTCCGATTGGCTGGATCGGTTCTCGGCATTCGTGGCTCTGCTCAAATTCCTGGGCTGGAGCCTCGGGGGGCTTCTCCTCGCCGCGACGATCTTCGTGATCTCCAACACGATTCGCCTGAATATATTCGCGCGCCGGGATGAAATCGAGATTATGCGCGCGGTGGGCGCCACCGGTTTGTTCATCCGCGCGCCCTTTTACCTGGAGGGAATCCTGCAGGGCGTCCTCGGAGCGACGTTCGCCCTGGCGATGCTGTTCGCTTTCTTCCGTCTCTTCCTCGTGAAGGTGTACGAACCCATGAGAGGACTCCTGGGGAATTTTCCCGTCCATTTTCTTAACGCCGAGCAGATGGCCGCTTTGGCGCTCGGGGGCGTGATCCTGGGGCTCCTGGGAACCCAGGTTTCGGTCGGGAGGTACCTGCGGGTTTGAGGACGTTTGCGGCCATAGCCCTGTGGGCGGGGGTAAGCCTGGCCTGTCTTGCGGCGGCGGGGGCGGACTCGCCCGGGGCCCACAAGGGAGTGGACCAGAGCAAGAAAGAACTGGGCGGGATCAAGAAGAAGATCCAGGAGGAGAAGCAGCGGGTCAAAGATATCAGCCGGAAAGAGTCCTCGGTCCTCTCTCAACTCAATGTTCTGGATCGCAGCCTATCGGAAAAGGAAAAAGGCCTCAAGATTCTAAAGCAGAAGCTGGGCCTGGTGGACCGGAAGGTCCAGAAGGCCAACCAGGACTTGAATATCCTAGGGGAGACGATCGACTCTCAGGAAAAACTCCTGATGGGTCGGCTCGTTGCCTTGTACAAATTCGGGGATGCGGGGATGCCCCAGCTGCTATTTTCTTCCCGGTCTTACGAAGATTTCCTCAACACGCGGCACTACCTCACCTCGATCCTGGAGCAGGACCGCCAGCTCATCGAAGACTACCGTAAGCGGAAAAGCGTCGTCGGGGACCAGCGGAGGCAGCTGAAGGAAGACGAGCAGGAGCTCCACTCCCTGAAGAACAGGACGGAGCAGAAAAAAGCGGAAATCCAGAAGGACCTGCTGCAAAAAGGGGGACTCCTCGATTCGGTGCGACAGGAAAAAAAGATCCACCTGGCCTCCATCCGGGAGCTGGAGACTGCCTCGGGGCAGTTGCAGGGACTCATCAACCGCCTGGAGAAAGAGCTCAAGGAGCGGGCCCGGGAAAAGGCCTTCTCTTCCGCGGGAAAGGGGTTTGGGGCCCTCCGGGGGAAGCTGCCCTTTCCGGTGAAGGGGCGCGTTCTCAGCATATTCGGCAAAAATGAAAATCCCCGGTTCAACACCTTTACCCTGCAGAAAGGGATTGAGATCGAAGCCTCCCCGGGAGCGGGGATTCGCGCGGTTCATGAAGGACGGGTTCTTTATTCCGATTGGTTTAAGGGCTACGGAAAAATTCTGATTATCGACCACGGAGAGGGGTTTTACACCCTCTCCGGCCACGCTTCCTCGCTCCTGAAAGAAGTGGGAGAAGAGGTCCGGGCCGGTGACATTGTGGCCCTGGTGGGCGACACGGGGTCCCTGAAGGGGCCGTGCCTTTATTTTGAAATTCGTCAGCGGGGAAAGCCCCTGGATCCTCTGGAGTGGCTCTCCAAAACGGCGGGTCCATGACGTTACCGGCGGCGCCGGGGCAGAAGGAGAAACCATGAGCAATTGGAAGACCAAGAGAAAATTCCTGGCGGTAGCGTTCCTCTTCTTTTCCCTGGGAATCTACCTCGGCTTGACGAACGCCCGCCGGGTCGGGGGCGCGGACGTCGAATCGGCTTACGAGAAGCTGAAGACGCTGGCCGACATTCTCGTCATCGTCGAACGGAATTACGTGGAGCCGGTTAAGTCCAGCCAGCTGATCAACGGCGCCATCAACGGGATGCTGGAGACGCTCGACCCCCACAGCAACTACATGGCCCCGGATATCTACAAAGAGATGCAGACGGAGACCCGGGGAAGCTTTGGCGGGATCGGGTTCGAAATCACCATTCGAGACAAGGTCCTGACCGTGGTCGCGCCGATCGAGGACACCCCCGCTTCCAGGGCCGGAATTCAGAGCGGCGACATGATCCTGCGGATCGACGGCAAATCGACCAAAGACATGAACCTGCTCGACGCCGTAAAAATGATGCGCGGACCGCAGGGGACCCAGGTGACCATCACCGTCATGCGCCAGGGGTTCACCGAGCCCAAGGACTTCACCCTGACCCGGGCCGTCATCCCCATCCGCAGCGTGCGTTCCAAAGTGCTGGAACCGGGATATGGGTACGTCAAGATATCCCAGTTCATCGAGAAGACCGTCCCGGACATGGAAGCGGCCTTGAAAAAGATGGAACAGGAGGGGCCGCTGAAGGGTTTGATCCTGGACCTGCGGAACAACCCGGGGGGACTCCTGGAACAGGCGGTGAAAGTTTCGGACGAGTTCCTGGATTCGGGGTTGATCGTCTATACCGAAGGGCAGGGTGGAAGGCCAGAAGATGAAATTTTACGCCAAGAAAAACGAAAAGGGGCGCGATTACCCCATGATCGTCCTGGTGAACGCCGGAAGCGCGAGCGCGTCGGAGATCGTGGCTGGAGCCCTCCAGGATCACAAGCGGGCGGTGATCCTCGGCACCCCGACCTTCGGCAAGGGATCCGTCCAGACCATCATTCCCCTGGAGGATGGATCGGCGGTCCGCCTGACCACGGCCCGGTACTTCACCCCGAACGGCCGCTCGATCCAGGCCCAGGGCATTTCCCCCGATATCACCGTAGCCGACCTTGTGCCGGAGCAAAAAGGCGCGGTGCCCGCGGCGCCGGCGCTCCTCGTTTTATGCGGGAGAGGGATCTGGAACACCATCTTCAGGGCGAAGGGGAAAAAACCGCCCCCGAGAAACCAGCCGCACCTTCGAAGAAACCGGAGGCTGCGGCGCCGGTCGCCAAGGCTCCGGAGCAAGACCCGCCCATGGACCGGGCCCTGGAGCTCTTGAAGACCTGGCAGATTCTCAATCAGGTGGGGCCGAAGAAAGCTTCCTGATCTTCCCCGGGAGGAGGTCAAGGATGGAGAATCTGGAAAGATCTTTCCGCTATCCTTTCTCCGGCGAGGATTGGAAGGCCAAGAATGGCTTTCGGGGGGATTCTGTACATCCTGGCCGCCGTCCTGGGCTTTATTCCCTGGATCGGGGGAATTCTCTACGTGTTGGGCGTCTTGATTCCCCTGGGGTATTCTTATAAAATTTTCCGCGACCACCTTCGGGGAGGGGACGGGCCCCTGCCCAACTGGGGAGAGTGGGGCGACCTTTTTACCCGCGGGTGGGTGGTTTTTCTCGTGTCCCTCGGATACTGGGATTATCCCGGGGATCCTGTACTGGCTGGGAAAAGCTCTCTGGCACGGAGGGGGGATTGGCGCTTTCTTGGGGGTGCTCTTTCTCATCCTGGGGATCGGGGTGGGGCTGGTGGCCTTTTTTCTTTTTCCCATGGCCCTGGCGTTTTTTTCCAGGGAGAACGAGTCCTTCGCCTCGGCCTTCCGCTGGAGCGGGATAGTGGAAAAGATCTGGATCGTCCAGCGGGAATACTTCACGGGTTGGGTCGCCACCCTGATTTTTTTCCTGGTACTCGTCCTGGTGCGATCTTATTTCCTTCACCTGGGGTGGATCCTCTACGCCCTGGGCGTTTTCTACCTGAGCGTGGTCGCGGCGGACTTTTTCGGACGGGTGTGCCGGGAGAGCATGGAGGTGAGGCGTTGAAGGAAAAATCAGCGCCCGGGAAAAGCCAGGACCCTTCCTGGCTTTCTTTTTACTTTTTTTCACCGCAGAGAGCGCAGAGGACGCAGAGGGGAATGAAATATCAATTCCAAAAACCAAATAGCAAACCGATTCCAAAGCAAAAATGCCTAATTTCCAATCAAGAATTTTGGCTTTCGCAATCCGTTGATCGGTTTGAAACTTTTGATTTTATCATTTGGAATTCTATTTTCCCCCTCTCTGCGTTCTCTGCGCCCTCGGCGGTGAACGCCGTTAGGAGGCTTGGGTGAAAGTTCCCCTTTTGGATTTGAAAAAACAGTACGGGAAGATTCGGGAGGAGGTCAACCGGGAGATTCAGGGAGTTTTGGACAGCCAGCATTTCATCCTGGGTCCGGTTGTGGAGGCGCTGGAAAAAGAGATCGCGGCTTTCTGCCGGGTTCCGTATGCAGTGGGGGTGGCATCGGGAACGGATGCGCTGCTCCTCGCGCTCATGGCCCTCGGGGTTGGGCCGGGGGACAAGGTGGTCACCGCCTCTTTCACTTTTTTCGCGACCGGCGGATCGATCTCCAGGCTGGGAGCCGTGCCCGTATTCATTGACATCGACCCGAAGACCTACAATCTCGACCCCTCGAGGCTGGAGGACTCCCTGCGAAAGATCCGCCGGGAAGAGGACCGGCCGAAGGTCCTCCTTCCCGTTCACCTTTTCGGCCAGATGGCCGACATGGCGGCCCTGATGGAAATTGCCGGCCGGTACGGCCTGAAGGTGGTGGAAGACGGCGCCCAGGCAATCGGCGCCCGGCAGGAAATCCGCTCCGCGCTCCCGGGCTCAAAGGAACCGGAAGAATGGATTGCGGGCGCGGTGGGAGACGTGGGATGTTTCTCCTTTTTCCCGAGCAAGAACCTGGGCGCTTTTGGCGACGCGGGGATGGTTGTTGCCCGGGACGAGGAGCTGGCCAAAAAAATACGCGTGCTCCGGGTCCACGGGGGGGCGAAGAAATACTATCACGAGGTCGTCGGGATCAACAGCCGCCTCGACACCCTGCAAGCCGCCGTGCTGCGGGTGAAACTGAAATACCTGAATCGGTGGACGGAAGGCCGGCGAAGGAACGCAGAAAGGTATCGAGCGCTTCTTGAAGAGTACGCGCTCGGGCTCCCCGACGTGTCCCCTCCGGTGGCCCGGCAGGGTTTTTTCCACATTTATAATCAATTTGTCATCCGGGCCCGCCGGAGGGATGCCCTCCGGGAGCACTTGAAGAATAAGGGAATCGGTACGGAAATTTACTACCCCGTGCCGCTCCACCTGCAGGTCTGCTACGAGTCCCTGGGGTACCGGCAGGGAGACCTTCCGGAATCCGAGAAAGCGGCGCGGGAGGTGCTGGCGCTGCCGATCTACCCCGAGTTGACGTTGAGCCAGCAGAGATTCGTAGTGCGGGCGATGAAGGAATTCTATTCCCAGGAGGACCGTTCCGGGGGGACTTCATGATTTCATCTCCTTCGGCGCAGGAGCCCGCGGGGAAACATCATTCGGCCGTCTTCCGCGGAAGAAGGCGGCCAGGAAAGGCCGCAGTTTGAAAAATTTGAATAAGAAGAGGAAGTCCACTTTTCGCGAATACGCCGAGGCGATCGTTGTCGCCCTGGTTTTGGCTTTGATCATCCGCACCTTTGTCGTCCAGGCCTTCAAGATCCCCTCCGGTTCCATGGAACCCACCCTGGAGATCGGGGACCACATTCTGGTGAACAAGTTCATCTACGGAACCAAGATCCCCTTCACCACCCTCAATCTGTTGCCCTGGAAAGATCCCGAGCGGGGGGACGTTATCGTGTTCATCTATCCCTTAGAGCCGGACAAGGATTTCATCAAGCGCGTGATCGCGGTGGCGGGGGACAGCGTTCGGATTGTGAACAAGAAAGTCTACATCAACGGGGCGGAAGTCCCGGACCCCCACGCCGTTTACAAAGACGACACGATCCTGCCGGGAGAGGCCCAGAAGCGCGACAACTTCGGCCCGGTGACGGTTCCCCCGGGCAACCTGTTCGTCCTGGGGGACAACCGAGACCGCAGCCTGGACAGCCGCTTCTGGGGGTTTGTCCCCCTGAAGGATGTGAAGGGGAAGGCCTTCATCATTTACTGGTCGTGGGACCGGCAGGAAACCACGGTTCGCTGGACCCGCCTGGGGCACCTGATCCGCTGAGGGAAGAAAGCCAGATGAAGCGACGGGATAAAGAGATCATCATGGAAGAGGACACCATGGAGCGCGCCCTGGCGCGGATTACCCACGAGATCCTGGAACGCAACCAGGGGGTGCGGGACCTGGTGCTGATCGGAATCCGCACCGGCGGAGTGTACTTGGCGGAAAGGATACGGCGCAAAATCGAGCAGCTCGAGGGAGCCCGGGTGCCCTTCGGGATCATCGACATCGCCCTGTACCGGGATGACTTTGCCGCGGGCCTTCCACGGCCTCTCGTCGGCAAGACGGAGATTCCTTTCGACCTCAAGGAAAAAAAAGTGGTCCTGGTGGACGACGTTCTTTTCACCGGGCGAACGGTGCGGGCCGCCATGGACGCCCTGATCGATTTCGGCCGGCCCAAATTCATCCAGCTCGCCGTCCTCATAGACCGGGGCCGCCGGGAGCTGCCCATCCAGGCCGATTACGTGGGGAAGAAAATCCTGACGACGGCGCAGGAAGAAGTCGCCGTCACCTTCAAGGAGAAGGAGGGGCAGGACGGGGTCGTTGTACAGGAGATCTTACCAAATTAACGGCAGAAGATTTACCGCGGAGAGCGCGGAGGACGCAGAGGAAAAAATGACGTGAAAAGGCAAGGTGCGAAGGGCAAAAATCGAACCGATGCGTCCGGTGATTTGGTGTAGGGATATTTTTGATTTTGGTTTTTGGCCTTTGCCTTGCGATCCCATATCCCTCTGCGTCCTCTGCGTTCTCCGCGGTAAAAGAGAAGGAACCGATTATGGCAGAAGTGACAAACCGGCCCACGGTCCGACAGTTCGAGGAGAAGCCCGCGCGGCGCTTGGCGGGAAAGGATCTTCTGGGAATCCGGGATTTGAGCGTGGCGGAGATCGAACTCATTCTGGACACCGCCGAATCCTTCAAAGAGATCTCCACCCGGGAAATCAAGAAAGTCCCCACCCTCCGCGGCAAAACCGTGATCAATCTTTTTTTCGAAGCCAGCACCCGGACCCGCACCTCCTTCGAGATCGCCGCCAAGCGGCTGAGCGCGGACGCGATCAACATTTCCGCTTCCGGCAGCAGCGTGGTGAAAGGAGAGACCCTCATCGACACGGCCAAGAACCTGGAGGCGATGAGCCCGGATTGCATCGTGATCCGGCACTCGGCTTCGGGCGCCCCCCACCTGCTGGGCCGGTTGATGCGGGTCCCGGTGATCAACGCCGGGGACGGGGCCAACGAGCACCCCACGCAGGCCCTGCTGGACCTGTACACGATCCGGGAGAAGAGGGGAGGGCTCGCCGGCTTGAAAATCGCCATCGTGGGAGACATCCTCCACAGCCGGGTGGCGCGGTCGAACATCTACGGCTTCACCAAGATGGGAGCCGAGGTCCATCTCGCCGGCCCTCAAACCATGAGGCCGGCGGAAGTGGAGACCCTGGGCGCGAAGTGGCACGGGAGCCTCCGGGAGGTGGTCCCCGAAATGGACGTCATCATGATGCTCCGCATCCAGCTGGAAAGGCAGGGAGGCGGTTTTTTCCCCACCCTGAGGGAATACTCCCGCTTCTTCGGTCTCAACCCGGAGGTCCTGAGAGGAGCCAAACCGGACGTCTTGATCATGCACCCCGGCCCGATGAACCGGGGCGTGGAAATTTCGCCGGAAGTGGCCGACGGTCCTTTTTCCGTCATATTAGACCAGGTCACCAACGGGGTAGCGGTGCGAATGGCGCTGCTGTACCTCCTGGTCGGCGGGGGCGAATAAAATTTAGCCGCAGAGAACGCAGAGAGTCACGGCAGGGCGGCCCGGCGATCGGATCTGACCGATCGGTCCGATCTGACGGATCACGTCCGATTAGACGCCGTGCCCGCCGCACCTCTGCGTTCTCCGCTGAATCCTGGTACAGGAGCTTTCCATGTACATCCTTTTCAAAAACGCCCGGGTGATCGATCCCGCGAGCGGGACTGACGCTCCGATGGATGTGCTTGTGGAAGAGGGCAGGATTAGTGAAATGGGGGAGGCCATTCCCGAGTCGAAGCTGGTTCGGGAGCTGCCCCCTGGAGCGGCAAAAGGGCCTTCTCTTCCCGGAGAGGTGATCGACTGCTCCGGTAAAATGCTGGTCCCCGGCCTCTTCGACATGCATTGCCATCTTCGCGAGCCGGGCTTTGAGTACAAAGAAACGATCGAATCGGGTTCGCGCGCGGGAGCGGCCGGCGGATATACCTCGCTGGTTTGCATGGCCAATACCCAGCCGGTGAACGATACCCGCTCGGTGACCGATTATATTCTGCGGCAGGCACGCGATCGGGCCTCCACCCACATTTTCCCGGTGGGGGCGGTCACCAAGGAGTTGAAAGGGGAGTCCCTGGCCGAAATTGGAGAGCTGAAGGACGCCGGGGTCGTCGCCCTCTCGGATGACGGGAAGCCGGTGACCAACAGCGGCCTGTTCCGCCGGGCCCTGGAGTACGCCCGCGGTTTCGGGCTGCCGGTGATTTCCCATTGTGAGGACCTGACGTTAAGCGGGCAAGGAGTCATGAACGAGGGCCGGGTCTCGACCTCCCTGGGCCTGCGGGGGATTCCCAATGCGGCTGAGGAAACGATGGTCCTGCGGGATATCGTTCTGGCCGAGCTGACCGGGGCTCACCTCCATGTGGCTCACGTCAGCGCGGCCGGGTCGGTTCGGGCCATCCGGGAAGCCAAGCGCCGGGGGGTCAGGGTCACGGCGGAAACGGCGCCTCATTATTTCACCCTGACCGACGAGGCCGTCCGGGGGTTTGACACGAACACCAAGATGAGCCCTCCCTTACGGACGGCGAAAGATGTGGCCGCCGTGATCGAAGGGCTGAAAGACGGGACACTGGATGCCATTGCCACGGACCATGCCCCTCAAACAGCCATCGAGAAGGACGTGGAGTTCGATTATGCGGCCAACGGCATCATCGGCCTGGAGACCGCTTTGCCTCTGACCCTGAGGCTCGTGCAGCAGGGGCACCTGGCGCTTCCGGTGGCCGTCGAGAGGCTGACCCTAGGCCCCGCGCGGGTCCTCGGACTCGCCAAGGGGCGGATCACCACCGGCGGAGACGCGGACCTGACCCTCATCGACCCGGAGAAGGAACAGACCGTGGAGGTGAACCGCTTCCAGTCCAAGAGCCGGAACTCACCTTTCCAGGGATGGCGGCTGAAAGGCTTTGCGGTGCTGACCCTGAAGGGGGGAAAAATCGTCTACCGGGGGTGATCCATCATTGCGGAACAACCGGTTCGGGGTCGGTATCGGAATCGGGTTCGAACGGGATAAAAAATGGCATTTGGGCATGAAAGCAGAACGCCCCAGGGAGTCGATCCCGATCCCGATTCCGACCCCGGGGTGAAAGAAAGACGTAACAAAAGGAGAAAGTCTTGGAAAAGTTGCCCATGACCAAAGAGGGGTTTCAGAAGCTTAAGGAAGAACTCGACCGCATGAAGCGGGTGGAACGTCCCCAGGCCCTTCAGGCTATGAATGAAGCGGCGGCCCACGGCGACATCAGCGACAATGCGGATTACCGGGTTGCCAAGGAGCGAAGAGATTTTATCGAGGGAAGGATCAAGGAACTGGACGATAAACTGGCCCGGGCGCAAATCATCGATACCCGGGATCTCGCGACGGACAAGGTGGTCTTCGGCTGCACGGTGCTCCTGGCGGAAGTCCGAGGGGGACCGCCAGGTGAAGTACCGGATCGTCGGGGCGGACGAAGCGGACATCCGCTCGGGCCGGATCTCGGTGAACTCCCCTGTCGCCAAGGCGCTCATCGGCCATCGCCTCGGAGAGATTGTCCGCGTCGTGGTGCCCTCCGGGGTGAAGGAATACGAAATTTTGGAAATCACGAGTGAGTGACGAAAAGGAGTGAGGCGCGAGAGCGTAGGGGCGGGGTCACCCCGCCCCTACAATCCCTTGCGAATTGCGAGTACGGGGTGCTGAAGATGGCGAAAATCCTGATTGCCGATGACGAATTGAGCATGAGGCAGTTCCTGGAAATCCTGCTGAAGAAGGAGGGGCACGAGGTCGTTTGCGCGGCGGACGGGCAGGAGGCCCTTTCGCGATTCGAGGCCGGCCCCTTCGACCTCCTGATCTCCGATATTAAAATGCCCAAGCTGGACGGGCTGGAGCTGCTCAGGAAAGTGAAGGACCAGCGCCCCGCGCTCTCCGTGATCATGGTTACCGCTTACGCCTCTCCCGAAGATGCCATCGCCGCCATGAAGGCCGGGGCCTATGACTACCTGACCAAGCCTTTCAAACTGGAGGAGATCAAATCGGTCGTTCAGAACGCCCTTGAACAGACCTCCGGGGCAGGCCCGAGCGGAAGCCCCGGCGGGAATCTTCAACGACATCGTCGGCCACAGCCCCAAGATGGTCCAGATCTACAATCTGATCCGGCAGCTCGGGGGGACCAAAACCAACGTCCTGATCTCCGGCGAAAGCGGCACGGGAAAGGAACTGGTCGCCCGGGCCATTCACCTGCAGAGCCCGCGGGCGGGAAAGTCCTTCGTAACCATCAACTGCAGCGCCATCCCCGAAAACCTCATGGAGAGTGAACTTTTTGGCCACGTCAAGGGCGCCTTCACCGGAGCCGTGGCGAACAAGAAGGGCCTGTTCGAAATGGGGCACGAGGGGACTGTGTTCCTCGATGAAATCGGAGACCTCTCTCCCCTCCTCCAGGTCAAGCTTCTCCGGGTGATCCAGGAGCGGGAATTCATGCGCGTGGGCGAGACCCAGACCATCAGCGTGGATGTGCGGCTCATTTCGGCGACGAACAAAAACCTGGAACAGGAAGTGATCCAGGGGAAATTCCGGGAGGACCTCTTTTACCGGTTGAATGTCGTTCATCTTCACCTCCCCCCTTTGCGGGAGAGGCGGGAAGACATTCCCCTCCTGGCCCAGTTTTTCCTGGAGAAGTACTCGAAGGACCTGGGAAAAAACGTCCGCTCCATTTCGTCCTACGCCCTGGACACGCTGATGAAATACAACTTTCCCGGAAACGTGCGGGAGCTGGAAAATATCATCGAGCGCAGCGTGGCCCTGGAGAGTTCCAACATCATCCTCCCGGAGAGCCTGGTCCTCTCCGAACACAAGAAAGAAGCGGCCCCCAAGAGCCGTTCCGTCCATGCACCTCACCCCTGCCGGCCTCGACCTGGAAAAGGAGATGGACCGCCTGGAGAAGGAGATTATCCAGCAGGCCCTGCAGCTCAGCAACGGGGTCATCAAAAAAGCCGCCGAGCTTCTGCAGCTCAGCTTCCGTTCCATGCGCTGGAAAATCCAAAAGCACGCGCTGAAGGAGTTCGTGCAGGAAATGAAGGAGTAACTCGGGCAAAAATCCGGAATCTGAAACCGCAATTCGAAATCGAAAAAAGGGTAAAAAATCGGGGAAATTGAACCGATAAATAGAATAAGGGACGGACCTTCCGCTCTTCCCTGAATATCACCCTTGGCTTTGGTTTCGAGTTTCGACATGATTCTGGATGGAGAAAGCGCGAAAGGCCAGAAGGCCGGAGAGGAATCCGGGGACAGCCTTTTCTTCAAGATCAAATGGCTCATGTTCTTCCGGGCCGTGCTGGTCACCCTTCTCCTCGGCGCCACGGCCGTCGTGCAGCTCCGGGAAACCCAGTTCTTCAAGTATGTTTCTCCGGTTTACTTCTACGCCCTCATCGGCTTTACCTATGCTTTAACCCTTCTCTATGCCCTCCTGCTGCGCCATATCAGGCGCCTCAGAGCCTTCGCTTACGTTCAGATCCTTCTGGACCTTTTTTTCATCACTCTCCTGATTTATTTTACCGGGGGAATTGCTTCCATCTTCTCCTGGGTCTACCTGTTCTCCATCTTCAGCGCCGGTACGATCCTCTACCGGAGGGGAGGGCTGCTGATCGCCTCGGCCAGCAGCATTCTCTACGGGACTTTGCTGGACCTGGAGTTTTATCAGGTCATTCTTCCCCTGGGGGGCCGCCAGCCTTTCTATTTGGACTACCAGGGCACGCTATGTCCTCTACCTGATCACGGTGAATCTAATGGCCTTCTACCTGGTCGCTATCCTCAGCTCCTACCTGGCGGAACAGATTCGACGCAAGGAAGAAGAGCTGAAGAAGCGAATACATCGATTACCGGCAGCTGGAGCGCCTCTACAAGCACATCGTCCAGAACGTGGTCAGCGGGCTCATTACCGTGGACGAAGAGCGACCGGATCACCTCGTTCAACCGAATGGCGGAGGAGATCACCGGGTACCAAGTTCGAGGAGGTTTATCAGGAGGAGATCGACACCCTCTTTCCCGGGTTTTCGGCCTGGAAGCGCTCCATCGGGGGTCCTGCGGTGGAGGTATTGAGGCACCTGGGGTTCTCCCGCTGGGAGACCAAATTCCGGAGGAAGGAAGGGGTCCAGTTGATCCTGGGCTTTTCCTTCTCGCCCTTTACGGGATTCGACCGACCGGGAGATCGGGAGCATCCTGATCTTCCAGGACCTGACCCGGCTGCGGGAGATGGAGGAGCACGTGAAGCGGGCCGACCGGCTGGCGGCGGTCGGAAAAATGGCCGCGGGAATCGCCCACGAGATTCGCAATCCCCTGGCCTCCATCAGCGGGTCCATCGAAATGCTGAAAGACGAGATGGAGAACTCCGCTTCCAACCGCGAGCTCACGGGGATCATTCTCCGGGAAGTGGGTCGCCTCAACTCGCTGATCGAGGATTTCTTGCTTTTCGCCCGCCCGATGTCACCGGGGAAGGAGCGCATTCACCTGAACGGACTCATGGAAGAAATCCTCAGCATGGTTGCCCACAGTCCCGATTTCCATACCCGAATCCGGTTGGAGACCCGGTTCAGGGACGAGCTCTTTGTTGAGGGCGACCCCCACCAGATCCGGCAAGTTTTCTGGAATCTTTTTCTCAATGCCCTCCAGGCGATGCCCGAAGGAGGAGAGCTTCGGGTGGAATTACGAAAGAAAGCGGCTCCCGGCTTTCCACCGAGAGGACCAGCGCAGGGGGAGATTTCCATCAGCGATACGGGGATAGGAATCGGGGAGGAAGAGATGGGAAAGATTTTTGACCCATTTTTCACCACCAAGGAGAGGGGCACGGGGTTAGGCCTTTCCATCGTTCACAGTATCCTCGAGAGCTACGGCGGAAAAATCACGGTGAAGAGCCAAAAAGGAGAAGGTACGGTTTTTACTGTTTTCCTGCCCCTGCTGGAATCTGCTGCCGAAAGAATCTCCCATTCAGTTGACCCCTTGGTTATCTCTTCGAGGCCTTCCCACGCAGCAAGTGAAGTCCTCCCTCGAAACTGACGCGATCCAGCGGGATTGCCTTCATCTCTCGCGCATTTTTGTGACAACATTTGTTCACGCACTAACATTTTTCAATCGCGGGGAGATGGAAAGAAAACGGTTTCCGGTAGGAATGATGCCTTTCATAGTGCCAAAGACAAGGTTCCAGGCGAAAATACCCACCCCCAGAGAAACAGGTAAACATCCTGAATATTAAAAGAAATTTGAAAAGGAAAGGCATCAGGGCGGGTAAAGAGAGATGAGGACGGAGATTTTCAGGGGGCATGGCAAAGAACTTGCATCGAATAAAACAAAATTGCCGCGAAATTCGAATGGAGGGAGGTGAAATTCGGGCTTAATAAATTTGGAAATAACAATTTGGAAACAACAATTTGAGGAAAAGAACTCGGAATCATCACTTAGGAGGTCAAAAATGTTACGGAAATTTCGGAAGAACAGCAAAGGTTTCACGTTGATCGAACTGATGATCGTTGTTGCCATCATCGGCATTTTGGCAGCCATTGCCATCCCGCAGTTTGCTCAGTACCGGGCGAGAGGTTGGATGACCACTGCGCGGTCTGATGCCAGAAATGTCTATACGGCTGTACAGGCGTGGAGTACTGATAATCCCGCCGGTGTCCTCGCGGTGCGGAAGCCACTGGCCCGGGAACTGTGATGCCCACTTATTCCGCGGCGAGAGTTTCTCTGGGTGTAACTCGTTGCTGTGAACGCCGCCGGTGCTGGCAACGTAACCGCCACTCATGCGCATCTAGGCTGGTGACAGTTAGTATTCGACGGGCCACGGGAGCCGAAACCATGATACTTAACGCCCTAAGGAATTACACGGGCTGACATGAAGTACGCAAAAGGGCCGCTCTGAGAAAGCGGCCCTTTTCTTGCCCAGCAAGCGTACGGAATGCCAACAAAGCGAATGAACAGGCTTGCAGGGGCAAAGCACTTTTTCCCCTGCGGCATTCTCTCCTCCTCATCATAACCTTCCTGATCTACTCCAATTCTTTCAGGGTTCTTTCCAATATGATGACATTCATGTCATCGTGAAGAATCCTCATTTAAAAAGTCTTTCCCAAATACCGCAATTTTTTTTTCATCCTGAAATGGGAAGCGGCATTTTTCAAGAAACCCACGCCTATCGCCCCTTGCTCATGGCTACCTTTGCTTTAAATTACTCTTTGGGTGGCTTAAACGTTTTCGGCTATCACCTTTTCAATTTTATTGTTCATACCCTCTCGGCAATCTTAATTTATTTGATCGTTTCATTCTATTCTTCACATTCGCTCCCCAGGAACAAACAGAAGTTACCCAACGAAACCAGCCTTGTAGCTTTCTTTGCGGCTTTGATCTTCGCGGTTCATCCCGTTCAAACCGAGTCGGTGACCTACATTACCGGCCGCTCTTCATCCTTGACTGCGCTTTTCTTCCTTGCATCTTTCCTGGTCTATATGCACTACCGGCTGTACAGGAAAAATGGATTACCTCTTTTCTTCCTCGATTATTTATGGATTCGCCTTGCTGGTTAAGGAAACTGCTATTACCTTACCCGTCATCCTCGCCCTCTATGATTTGTTTTTTCTTCCCGATGCAGTTGGAAGCGGCGGCTTTTTCCTCTTTTTCCTTATCCTGGGGTTAACCGGCATTTATATCTGGCATTCTATTGGTGGTTCTTCGGGTCCATCCAATCTTCCGCTGAACCAATTCGTCCTTTCTATGATCATCTTCTCACCCAAGTTCCGGCATGGGTTCACTACCTCGGAACTTTGCTTTTCCCGTTAAATCTTAGCTTGATCTACGATTTTCCTATTTCCCATTCCGTCTTTGAAAGTCGGCTTCCTTGCTATCCTTCTTTATTCTGGTCACCGTGGCTGTTCTCATGTCGGAAATGTTTCAAAAGCTTCCAGGCCAGCAGGTTTCTTTTCCCTGTGGTTTGCAGTGACCCTGCCTGCCCACCAATAGCGTGATCGCTCTCGACGATGTGGTTACGGATCGGTGGCTCTATCTGCCTTCCGTCGGGTATGCGGTCATCATGGCCTTGACGGCGGAGTGGATTTTCCGAGACGTAGTAATGAACCGCGGGCGAGAAAGAAAGATAATCTTCTTTTTTCTATGCGCTCTGCTTATCGAACTTTATGGTTATTCCACCTCTTTTGAGAAACTTTACCTGGACCAATGAATGGATGTTGTGGGAGGATACTGTATCAAAATCCCCGAAACTGGCACGCCCGCATAACGGTCTTGGTTTGGCGCTTTCCGATGCAGGGCACATGGATGAGGCCATCTTGGAATTCAAGAAAGCCATAGCGATCGATCCCGGATATGGCAATCCACTACTTAAATCTCGGTAAGATATATTATCTCCAAGGGAAATTTTCGGAAGCCATCGAGGTAAACCAAAAGGCTATGTCACTGACCCCCGTTCTTGCATGGGGCTGCTTATAATAACCTTGGTTTGATTTACTTCCGAGCAAGGCAGATTAGAAGAAGCCGTCTCGGAATTCAAAAAGGCTATAGAAGCCCGTCCTTTTGAAGCGTCTCCTATTTTCAATCTTGGGATCGTCTATCGAGAAGAAGGGAGAGATTGATTCATCTATTGCGTGCATGGAAAAAGCGATTCATACCGATCCTGACTTTCTTAGCGCCTATAAAGTCTTGAGTGACCTTTATCGGACCAAGGGATTGAAAGCAAAAGAGCCAGGAAATTGACGAGCTATACCGAAAACATGCCCCGTAGGCGAAGACCCTATCTCGACGAATAGGGAGTTTAAGTATTTCTTGGAATCAAATGTCTCGCCCGTTAATCTCCATCATCGTGGTGAATTGGAACGGCAGGAATTACCTTGCCGAATGCCTGCACTCTCTTGAAAATCAGACCTTTGCCGATTTTGAAGTGATTCTTGTGGACAATGGATCCACGGATGAATCGATCGAGTATGTCCGATCGCATTTCCAAGGGTTTGTTCGGGTCCTACGAAACGACAAAAATCGTGGGTTTCGCCAGAGCGAATAACCAGGGAATCACGGCTGGCAAGCGGAAAGTATATCGGTCTTCTGAACAATGACGCAAAGGCTGACCCGCAGGTGGTTGGAGGAACTGGTGAAAGCGGCCGCAGAAACATCCCCGGGCCGGGATGCTCGCGTCAAGAATCTACCTCCAGGGAAGGCTCAAAGATTATCGATAATCTGGGCCACCTCATTTACCGGGACGGGTTGAATCGCGGACGGGGAAGGCTGGAGGTGGATCGAGGCCAATTTGAGACAATGGAGGAGGTTTTCTTCCCCAGCGGTTGCGCCGCCCTATATCGCCGGGAGATGCTGGATGAGGTCGGGCTCTTTGATGAGGATTTTTTTGCCTACGGAGATGATACGGACCTTGGGATTGAAAGGAAGGCTGGCGGGCTGGAAATGCCTTTACGTTCCCAAGGCGATTGTTTATCATCGCTATTCCCAATCCAGCGGGGCCTATTCGCCTTTGAAAGCGTTCTATGTGGAAAGAAATCGGGTCTGGATTGCGGTGAAATATTTTCCTCTATCTCTTCTCCTGGAGAGTCCCTTCTTCACTCTGCTGCGCTTTGCCTTCCAAGGATATGGCGCCCTGGCCGGCCGAGGGGCCGCGGGAAGGTTCAGCGAGGCCTATTCTCCAGGACAACTTCTGCGAACCCTGTTGCAGGCCTACCTGGCGGCATTCCGGGGATTGCCGAAAATGTGGAAGAAAAGAAAAGAGATCAAAAAACGGACCCGGGTAAGCGAAAAAGAAATCAAGACTTGGTTTCACCGTTTTGGCATGAGTGCCCGGGAGATCTCCTGGAAAGATTGAACCCATGAAGATTCTCCTGATTCAACCCCCCTCGAGGAACCAGAATCGGGAAGACGTGGTGGTCCCGCCGCTGGGGCTGGCCTATCTGGCCTCGACCCTGGAACGGGAAGGGCATCGAGTAAACATCCTGGATGCTTTTGCCCTGGGGATGAGTTGGACGGCATTTGAATCCGAGGTAAAGAAACAAAAGCCCGACCTCATCGGAATCGGAGGCCTGACCCCCACGATCGACATTACGTTACGGGCCATCAGGATCTGCCGTCCTCACACCCGAACTCTGGTTGTGGGCGGCCCACATATCTCCGTTTTCCAGCAGGAATTCTTCCGCGATTGCCCGGAGCTGGATTTCGGAATCGTGGGCGAGGGGGAGACAGCCTTTTCCCAGCTGGTAAAGAGGCTGGAGGAAGGGAAAGACCCCTGGGACATCCCGGGATTGGTGGGGGCGGAGAAGAAGAATCCACCCGGCAATTTCATCCACGACCTGGATTCGGTTCCCTTCCCCAGCCGTCATCTTTTGCCCAATCACGCCTACCGGTATGCCCTTTGGCCCGGGAAAAGAATCACCACCATGATCACTTCCCGGGGTTGCCCCTACTCTTGCATTTTTTGCGATAAATCCATCTTCGGCTCCCGTTGGAGGGCGCGGAGCCCGGACAATGTACTCGATGAGATGGAGCAGATTGTTAAGGATTTCAAAATTCGGTCGATTATTCTATATGACGACCTCTTTACCTTGAACAAACAAAGGGTGATCGAAATCTGCCAGGGGATCCTGGACCGGGGACTGCGGATCGATTGGAAATGCGAAGGAAGGGTCGACCGGGTGGACGAGGAAGTGCTCGGGTGGATGAAGAAGGCCGGTTGCTCCCTGATCGCCTACGGGGTGGAGAGCGGAAACCAGGATGGGCCTCGATTATCTTCAGAAAAGAATCACCCTGCCCCAAATCCGCCGGGCCTTTCGAGCTGACCCATAAAGCGGGCATCAGGCCCATGGCCTATTTCATCCTGGGGATTCCGGTGGAGACTTTTGAGCAGGGTCTGAAGACCATCGAATTTGCCAAGGAGCTGAAACCCGAATACGCCCAGTTCAGCATTCTCTCTCCCTTACAAGGGAACGAGACTTTATGAGGAGGCCAAGGCCAAAGGCTGGTACCGGGAGGTGGACGCCAACAACCCTTTTGACAAAGATCAGAAACGCCCGGTGCTCGTTTCCGAAAATTGGTCGGAGGAGGAACTGAAAGAAATCCTGAAACAGGCCCACCGGAGGTTTTATTTCCGGGGAGGATACATCCTTCAGCGTCTGCGGGGGATCAACAGCTTTCAGGGAATCCGGTCCCTGGGAGGGATCGGCTGGGGTCTGCTGCGCTGGTATTTTTCACGGGGAGGGTCCCGATGACCGGGGACCTCCTCCAGCGTGAACAATACGCCAAGGGCGGAGTCGGGAGGTGGTACTGGGATTTGCGGGATGAACAGGACCCTTTCCTACATCGGCCCGGAAAAGAATATCCTGGACGTGGGATGCGGGGAAGGAATCACCCTGGAGAAGATCCTTCGCCGTTTTCCGGACCGGAATGTTCTGGGTATTGATTATGAAGAAGACAAAGTGAGAGTCTGCAGAAAGCACCATCTGCCGGCACACCAGGGCAGTGCCTATGCCCTGGAACTGGAGGACCAATCCTGGGATTGTTGCCTTCTTCTGGAGGTAATCGAGCATCTTAGGAACCCGAGAAGGCCCTCCGGGAGATCCACCGGGTTTTGAGAAAGGGAGGGCTTTTGCTTTTAATTTTTCCCCATGATTGGCTTTTCAAGGCGGCCCGATTGGGTTTCTTGAAATTCAAAGAAGCCTTCGCCCCTTCGGGCCATGTGAAACAGTGGACCCCGGAGGAAATGCAGCAGTACCCTGGAAGGCATTGGGTTTCGAAGTCGAAGAGAAGATCTTTCTGCCTTTTGGGTTGTGGTGGTGCAGCCTCCATTGCCTCATGGTGGCCAGAAAGAAATGATAAAGGAAAGGGAATGTCGGACAAGCGAGAAGGGAAAAATAAGATATTAGTCGTCATTCCCGGCCTTCAACGAGGAAGAGAAAATCCAAACCGTGGTTCAGGGAATTAAGCAGGAAGTCCCCGAAGCGGTCGTCTTGGTGGTGAATGACGGGTCCCGGGACCAGACCGAGGCCAAGGCTCGGGCGGCCGGGGCCAAAGTCCTTTCCCATCCTTTCAATATGGGCTATGGCGTCACTCTCCAGACGGGATATAAATATGCCCTGAAATACGGGTTTCGATATCGTTCTGCAGATGGATGGAGACGGGCAACATGATCCGCCGATATCTTTCCCTCCTTCTCCAGGAAATCAGACAAGGGGGAGTGGATGTGGTCATCGGTTCCCGCTTCCTGGGAGAAGGAAATTATCGGGCCGGCTGGGCTCGACAGATGGGAATTTATCTCTTCCGGTTTCATTGCCAGCTGCTTGTGCGGCCAGAAGATCACCGACCCCACCTCCGGGTACCAGGCCCTGAGCCGCGGGCGGTGGAATTCTGCGCCCGCGATTCTTTTCCGGGAGATTATCCGGATGCGGATGTCCTGGTCATGATGCACCGGGCGGGCCTGCGCATCCGGGAAGTTCCCGTTGGTATGCACCCGAATTCCCAGGGGCGGTCCATGCACAGCGGCTTAAAGCCTCTCTATTACATCTACAAGATGTGCCTTTCCATTGGCCTGAACTTGCTGCGCAAATAGGGTAGGAGCTATAAAGCATCCCATGGCTGTGAAGGTTCCTGTTTATCAACGCCATCAATCCCTATGCGGAGATCGAATACCGGTATCCTCCCTTAGGGATAGGTTACCTGATAAAATCTCTCCGGGACCATCTTGGACCCGCTGCTTTTGAATTCCGGGTTGTGAACCGAGATGTTGAGGACGCCGTTACCGATTTTGCCCCGGACATTGTCGGCATCACCACGGTCACGCAGAACTATTCGATTGCCAAGAAATACGCTCGAATTTTGAGGCAAAAAGGTTTGCCGATCATCATCGGGGGAATCCATATTTCCACGCTGCCCTCGTCTCTGAGCCCTGACATAGATGTGGGAGTGATTGGGGAAGGAGAAGAGACCATCCTTGAGCTCTTAGAGTTATTCCTGAAGGAAGGCAATTTAAATTTAGAAGATTTGGGCCGTATCAAGGGAATTGTCTACCGGAATCCGGGGGGAGACCTGCAGATGACAGAAAAAAGGCCGCTCCTTTCTCCTTTGGATCGAATTGCCATGCCCGCGAGAGATCTATTTTCTATCGATAAGCACAGCTATCTATTTTCGTCCCGGGGATGTCCCTTTCGTTGCGTTTTCTGCGCCTCTTCGCGGTTTTGGGGGCCAGTACGCTTTTTCTCCGCGGAATATGTGGTTCGGGAAATTCGGGAGCTTGTCGCCACCTATGGAGTGAAGTTGATTAGCTTTTATGATGATTTGATGATTGCCGATCGCCCCCGGCTAGAAAAAATCGTGTCTCTGCTGCAAAAAGAAAACTTTTGGCCCAAGGTAAAATTTTCTCTCAATGCCAGAGCCAATTTGCTGACCGAAGATGTGGTAAAGCTCTTGAAGGAAATGAATGTGGTCTCCGTGGGTATGGGGCTGGAGTCGGGAAATGAAAGGGTTCTTCGCTATTTGAAAGGCCCGGCAATTTCCGTCGATAATAACCTGGAGGCCATCCGGGTATTAAAAAAATATGGAATTGCCGCTAACGCATCTTTTGTTATCGGCTGTCCTGATGAAACGGAAGAAGAGATCTGGGACACTTATCGCTTTATGAAAAACAGCGGTCTGAATTTCGTGGACACGTACGTAATTACACCGTTTCCCGGGACTCCCATCTGGGAATACGCCCAAAGCGTTGGGGCCGTCCAGGATGATATGGAGTGGGAACGGTTAAATGTTAATTATGGAAGGAACTCGAATCCTGTCATTCTTTCCCAGACATTGAGCAAAGAGGAGATGGATAGGCTATTTGCGAAATTCCAGAGGCTTCGTTTATTCATTGCCATGAAAAATATTTTGGGCCATCCATTCCTGGGTGATATCTGCCGGCTTTCGGCCCGAAAATTATGGGATACATTTCGTAAAGTCGGTTGTCGGGTATTGAATATTTTCGCGGAAAGAACTGTCTAGGCTCTAGTCTCCAGCCGAGGGCTGCCATAGAAGGAGGGATCAACCATCATGTTTTTACACCAAAAGGTTTTTGCCATCTTAGTCAGTATCCTGGTCATGGCAATAGTGGTTGAACTTGTCCGGCGAAGGAAACTGCGGGAAGAGTATTCCTGGTTATGGCTCATAACAGGGATGACCGTTATCCTGCTGGTCAGCTGGTATGATCTTCTCGTTCTGCTCACGTCCCTCATCGGAGCCATCGCTCCAACGACCACCTTGTTTATCTTTGCCCTTCTTTTTTTGATGATCATTAGCTTGCATTATTCTATTCAGATTTCAAAGCTATCCCAACAAGTCAAAGAATTAGGGCAGCAGCTAGCGCTGCTGCAAAATCAAGTGGCCGATGAGCGAGATGGCGAATTGTGTTCAGATGGAGGGAATAGACCTCATCCTGGCAATTTGTTCGCATAATCTATCCCCCATTGTGCTCCAGCATTGTGCTCCAAAGAATATTTAACAGGATCACACCTCTGCATATCGAGGGGATCCCATTTTCTGACGTTCCCAAAGGTATGTGTCCGATCCTATAAAGAGGAGTGAAGAACTGAGCCCAAACTTTATTAGCCTGTTCATATTTCTCCTGGGTTGTTGCCTCGGGAGTTTCCTGAACGTCTGCATCTACCGGCTACCGCAGAACATGTCTATTGTCTCTCCCCGCTCGTTCTGCTCCCGTTGCCGAACTCCGATCAAGGCATATGATAATATTCCTTTGTTAAGTTACCTTCTCCTCCGGGGCAGATGCCGGAATTGTGGGGAGAAGTTTTCCTGGCGATATCCCTTGGTGGAAGCTCTGACCGGTGGATTGGCGCTTGCCCTCTTCTGGAAATTCGGACTTACCTTCAGTTTTTTCTCTTTTTTTGCCTTTACCGCGGCTCTGGTGGTGATCATCTTCATTCATCTAAACCAGTCCACTCTAAGCGGGAAGAGAAGGAAAGGTGGAGATGATAAAACTGCTGTTCATAATCGGCTTCTGACCGGGTGTGAAATCTTTTTCTTCGGGCTCAAGCATAAACAAGCCGTCCCTTGGGGGCGGGAATTTCTCTGCCCAGGCTTTTGGCTGTTTCTATCCAGTCCGCAATAACCACTTCCGCATTCCGAATCGCCTCTTCCTGCGTGGCTCCATCGGCCATGCACCCTGGCAGCTCGGGAACTTCGGCGACAAATAAACCGTCTTCTTCACTCCAGTAAATGATGATTTCGTATTTAAACATCCTGAACCCCCTTATGGAGTTTATAAGCCAATATTAAATTTCTCACTTGTTTCACCTGGTATGCCTTTGCTTTTCGATCTTTCAAGGGCTGAATATTGATGATTTCTCTCAATTCGGATTTGAAGAAAATATGATGGTCGCCTTTTATCCTTTCATTAAAGCCAAAGGACAGAAGTAATTTCCGTAATTCATCAAATCGTATATTCCTATCGGACAGCCCCGAAAGAACCTTATCGATGGTATTCTTGGACAGTCTTCCACTCATCTGCTGGCACTCCGCATCTTGGCTGCGAGACCTTTCTGGATTTGATTATCACACGAATTTATTAAAGAGGCAACCATGCCTTTTAATCAAAGTTTCTCAGTGGGTCTTTTACGAAATGAAGCCATGTTCAAGGAGGTGTTTTCGGCTGGAATTTATTTTTCCTTTCAAAGACCATTTGGTATTCGATATGATGAGGATTAATATTGCTATAAAATAGGCCGATAAGATATTTTAAAGATTCAGTTATCTGCAGAGCTACCCGTTCCAGGCACATTCTGGATATTAAAAAACCTATTTGCCCCAGAGGGTCACCGAGGACACAGAAGGATTTGACCTCTGTGACCATGCAATTTCAAAAGATAGGAGTGCGAGTCTGAGTCCAGCTTTTATTTATCTATTCATTTTTCTGTTGGGTTGTTGCATAGGAAGCTTCCTCAATGTATGCATCTACCGCCTGCCCCAGGATCTCTCCATTGTGTCTCCCCGTTCTTTCTGCCCTCATTGCCGGGCACCCATCAAGACCTACGATAATATCCCTTTGCTCGGCTACGTGCTCCTCCGGGGGAGATGCCGGCATTGTGGAGAAAAGTTTTCCTGGCGTTACCCCCTGGTGGAAGCCCTGACAGGGGGGTTCGCGCTCGGACTCTTTTGGAAATTCGGGCTCACCCTCAGCTTCTTCTCCTTTTTTGCCTTTAGCGCTGCCCTGCTGGTGATCACCTTTATCGACCTGGATCACCGGATCATCCCCGATGGGATCTCGCTTCCCGGAATCGGGATCGGGTTCTTGCTCTCCTTCGTTGAGCCGTCCGTCCCCGTAATGGAGTCCCTGATCGGCCTGATAGCCGGCGGGGGGTCCCTTTTCGCGGTCGCCTGGGTATATGAGAAGATCACCAAGCGCGAAGGGATGGGAGGGGGAGATGTGAAGCTGCTTGGCGATGATCGGCGCCTGGCTGGGCTGGAAGGCGGTCCTCTTCACCCTCTTCTTTGCCTCCCTCTCGGGAACCCTCATCGGCGGGGGGGCCATGCTGATCCAGAAGCAGGGAAGGCATTACGCCATCCCCTTCGGCCCGTTTCTGGCTTTCGCCGCTCTGGTCTACCTGTTCTTCGGCCCCCAATTGATCGATTGGTATCTGAGCCTTGGAAGACTGTAATTCACCGCAGAGGGCGCTGAGGACGCAGAGATGGGACCAAAATTAAACGATATAACCGAAGGCGATATTAGGGGCAGCAATTACCGTTCATAAGGAACTTGGCCCCGGCTTGCTCGAATCAGCTTATGAGGCATGTCTTGCCTATGAGCTAATTGAAGCAGGCTTGAAAATTGAACGACAAAAAAGCTTGCCCCTTAGGTATCGGGGAATAATTCTGGATTGTGGATACCGGATAGATTTGCTGGTGGAGAGCCAAGTGGTTGTGGAAGTTAAAGCGGTCGAAAAACTCGCAGCTGATCCATGAAGCGCAATTGTTATCTTACTTAAAATTATCCAGGTACTCAGTGGGTCTCCTGATCAACTTCAATGTGGGATCCCTGAGAAATGGGATTCGGCGGTTGGTCAATGGTTTCCAGGGTTAGAGTTTCTCTGCGTCCTCTGCGATCTCTGCGGTGAAATAATGGGCTTTCAGTTTTCGCCCCGGCATTCGCACCGAAATTGTTTTTACCCTTACCGTTCTCATGGCCGGGTCGGTGGCTCTCGTGGGTATGCTTTTCCTCAAGGTCGAGGAACGCAATCTTCTCGAGGAGAGGGTCCGGGCGGGAAAGCAGATCACCGCGGCACTGGAAAGGTTCGTCCAGGAAGAAAAACCCGCAAGCCTCGCGGTTCCTTTAATGGGCAAAACCCGCCTGCAAATCTGCAGCGGGTCGTAGATCTGTTTGCTCAAACCCGCGGGCCTTTTTCCCGTTTTTGCGTCGTGGACCGGCAATTCCGAATCCTGGCCGATTCCAGTCCCGGGCAGGTGGGGAAATTTTACCGCGATTCCGACCTCGGAAAAGCCATGGATACGGGCAAGGTTCTTGTTCACGGCTCCATCGAGGACCAATCTGTTTCCCTCATCAATAAGAATGCCCTGCTTGTTTCCGCCCCCTTGACCGTCCACGAAAAGACCATGGGAGGGATCCGGGCCGAATTGCCCCTCGACGACCTCCGGGAGATTCTTTTCCGTTCCCAGGCCACAGTCTTCATGTATGTTTTCCTCACCGCCCTGCTGCTTATCGTGATGGGCAGCTTTCTTCTCTCGCGGGTGATCATCAATCCCCTGAAAAAATTGGTGCAGATGTCGGAGAAGATCGCGGAAGGGGACCTGAATTCCATGGATGCGGCTTCGGGGAGCGACGAGGTCGGCAAAGTTTTTTCTTCATTTAATCATATGGCCGGCCGATTGAAAGAAGACCGGGCGAAGATGAAGGAGTACATCCAATCCCTCGAAAGAGTCAATCGCGAGCTCAGGCAGGCCCAGGATGAGGTCGTCCGCTCGGAGAAATTGGCGTCCATCGGGCGCCTGGCTGCGGGTGTCGCTCATGAGGTGGGAAACCCCACCGGGGCCATCCTGGGGTATCTGGATCTTGTTTTAAAAGGAGGGTTTTCCGAAGAGGAAAAAACCGAAATTCTGAGGCGTGCGGAAAGCGAGGCTGAACGAATCCGGCGCATCATCCGGGAGCTGCTGGATTTTTCCCGGCCTTCCCCGCGGGTGGAAGACGAAGTGGAGGTGAACGCGGTCATCGACCGGGCGCTCTCCCTCCTCTCCCATCAGAAAAAAATTTGGGAACAGATGGACGTTGTCAAAGAATATGAAAACGACCTTCCGGCATGGAGGGGCGACCCTCACCAGCTTCAGCAGGTCATGGTGAATCTTTTCATGAACGCGGCGGACGCGATGACTTCGAGCGACCCTTCCGTGTCGGGGAGGGAGAAGAAGCTCCGGGTGGCTACCCGTTCCGTATCGGTGGAAGAATTTCCGGAAACGGCGGAATCCCTCTCCCGGAGAAGAAAAGAGGATTCGCCGGGGACGGATTACTCCTTATTGCGGGCCCGGGGGGAAAGCGCGGTACCTTCCGCCCGGGATATTCACTCGTTCATTCGGATTGAGATTGAGGACAACGGGCCCGGGATACCCGCCGAATCGCTGGGCAAGATCTTCGAGCCTTTTTATTCCACCAAGCCCCCCGGGGAAGGAACCGGGCTGGGCCTTGCGATCTGCTTGAGGATTCTAGAATCCTACGGAGGGCGCATCTTCACCCGTAGCGAGCAGGGGGAGGGAACGCTGTTCACGATCCTGCTGCCTGTATTGAAAATTTTAACCGCGGAGAACGCAGAGGGCGCAGAAATAGGTAGATCAACAGAATGAAAAGCAAAAGCGAACCGGCAAAAAACTGAAAATGGAATCTGTTATTTTTTCTGCGAACTCCGCGTTCTCTGCGGTGAAACATCTTTAGGAACCGAAATGGAAAACCGAAAGATCCTGGTTATCGACGATGAAGAACCCATGCGCCACATGCTTTCCCTGATCCTCAAGCGGGAGGGCTATGAAGTTCAGGCCGTGGCCACCGGGAAAGAGGCCCTGGACCTGGTCGATTCCGTGCCTTTCGATTTCATCCTCACGGACGTCGTCATGCCGGAGATGGACGGGCTGGAGATTTTGAAAGCGCTGAAAGAGAAAAAGGTGGAGTCCACGGTGATTGTCATGTCTGCCTACGGGAACCTTGACACCGCGGTGGAGGCCATGAAACGGGGCGCTTACGACTACATATCCAAGCCTTTCAAGCCTGACGAAATCCTGCTCGCCCTGCGCAAGGCCGAAGAGCGGGAGAGCCTGCGGCGGGAAAACCTGCGTTTGCGGGAAGCCGTGTGCCGGGATTATTCCTTCGGGAACATCATCGGCAAGAGCGAAAAGATGCTGCAGGTGTTCGAGACGATTAAGAAGATCTCGGAATACAAGGCCTCGGTCCTGATCCTGGGCGAGAGCGGAACCGGAAAAGAGATGGTGGCCCGCTCCATCCATTACAACAGCCCCAGGTCAAGCGCGGCCTTCGTGGCGGTAAACTGCGGCGCCATCCCCGAAACCCTCCTGGAAAGCGAGCTGTTCGGGCACGAACGGGGAGCTTTCACGGATGCCCGGAAGGAGAAAAGGGGGAGTTTCGAAATGGCCCAGCAGGGAACCCTTTTCCTTGATGAAGTGGGGGAAACCAGTCTGGCCGCCCAGGTGAAACTTCTCCGGGCCCTGCAGGAAGGGGAGATTAAAAGGCTCGGAAGCGAGCACCCCCTTTTCCTGGATGTCCGGATCATCGCGGCGACCGTCAAAGACCTCTCCCGTGCGGTGGCGGAAGGGAAATTCCGGGAGGACCTGTTTTACCGTTTGAACGTGCTCCCCCTTCAGCTTCCGGCCCTGCGGGAAAGGAAGGAAGACATTCCCCTCCTGGTCGAGCATTTTATCCAGAAGTTCAACCGGGAGCACCATCTCGAGGTTGAGGGTTTGGCGGAAAATGTCCTGGCTCGGGTCATGGAGTATCCCTGGCCTGGAAATGTTCGGGAGCTGGAGAACGCGATCGAACGGTCCATGATCTTGGCTCAGGGCAGGAAGATCGAAGCCGATTCCCTCCCCTCGGAAGTTTTGGGAGAGAGGGCACCCTGGAAAAGGGAGATCTGGGGGGATGAATTATCTATCAAAAAAGCCAGCCGGATCATGGAGGACGAGCTAATCCGGAGGGCTTTGAAGAAAACCAGGGGAAACCGTACGCAAGCTTCAAAGATCCTGGAAATCAGCCATCCCGCCCTGCTCAGCAAAATAAAGGAATACGGAATTGACGGAAAAGATTACCAGAATTCTTAACAATGTTATTAAAAGAGTTAATGGTTCACTCGATCTAATTTTGGAGGATAAGCAAAATTCGATTCAAATCATTCATAGTGAATGATGGTTGTTGAAATAATTAATTATTTAATTTGATTTCACGGAAAAATCCGGGGGCGGAGTCGGGGCCTTAGCATCATCGGAAGGGGAACAAATTTTGCAGCAAGATTCCTGAAAGGAAAAATTATGACCCTTGAAAAGTTTGTTAAAGAGCCGCATCGGCTTTGGACCGAGCGAAGAAGACGAACCGCGCGTGGATTCGTAGAGGGATTCAGCCTCATAGAAATGATTATCGTGGTGGCCATCCTCGGCATTGTGTGTGCGATTGCCATACCCTCTTTCCAGCGTTATGCGATAAATGGGAATCTCCGATCCGCAGCCAGGGATATCGTCTCTGATTTCAACGCCTTGAAGGGAAGGGCGATGGCCGAAAATCGACAGTATCTTTTGACCATCAACGGGAACCAGTACACGATTCAGAGATGTAGTGACAATACTGCGCCCTGCGGCGCCTGGGAGGCTCCGCCGGCGGGAGTTGCAACCCCCAAGAGCCCAGCATCTTTCTCGCCTGATATCGCTATGTCTCCCAACTCCGCCTATATATTTCAAACCAGGGGAGTTGTAACCCCCACCCCCCCGGGAGGCATCGTGTTGACGAACAACCGCCTATCAACAGCGACTGTGACCGTAAACGCGGCCGGGAGAACAAGTGCTCAATTCGTCATGCAATAGGAAGGGCATCACCCTGATTGAGGTATTGGCCTCGGTCGTGCTGGTCACGGTGGGGGTGTTGGGACTGAAAAAAATGCCCGGGACCAGTTGACCCGAACAGCCAACCAGCTCCCGGCCCGACTCATTGAATTTAGGTTTGTTGTTCCGCTGCCGCCTTCTATTCCCTCCTCTCTGGCCTGTAGATCTGAAATCCTCTGATTCTCCTGCCCTGAATGTCCGAACCGCTGGGGATGGATAGGCATTAATTTATTTAATAAGCGAGTAATAAAATATTTAGAAAAGCCGATAAATATTAAGGAAGGGAGGCCCGCGCAAAGAGTATAGCTTTCTTAAAAAATTTTTAACAATTTATTTTTATTGAAGAATTGAATTCGGCAGGGAAATCGGGAGGAGTACTGGACGGAGGATTTTGATGGGAATGAGTCTTGCACCCATCCCGGTTTGCCGATTTGTTTAGGAGTGATAAGGATTTATGAAGTATGTTTTAAACAGGTATGCTTTAGAAAAGAATAGGCGCAACACAGAAATAAACCCTAAGCCTCGTGGCGGGGGTCGAAAAAGGCCCCAACTTAAACCAAAAAAGCGAGGCTGGCGCTTAACCGGTACGGAGTTGGTTATCGCCGTCGCGAGCTTGAGCGTGGTCCTGCTGCTTGCGTATCCCAGCTTTCAGGGGATCGCGATCAACAGAAATCTTAAGAGCGCCGCCAGAGAACTCGTGGCTGATTTTGACGTTCTCCGGGAAAAAGCGGTCGTGGAGAGCGCCCCCTTGACCCTTACGTTTGACGTTCCCGGAAATAAATACCAATCCCCCGGGCTGCCGAACGGAGTGAAGAGTCCCGCGAACATCGCCCCGGACATCAGCTTAATCCAGGCTTCCTTCGGGGGCGAGAACCGCCTGACTTTTTTGAGCAAAGGCACTCTTTCCCAGCAGGGGAACATCGTGTTGACGAACAGCCGGGGCTCTACCGCGACGATCACCTGTAGTTTATCGGGAAGGACTTATGTCAAATTTCTTATGCAATAAAAAAGGGATTACCCTGCAGGAGGTCCTGATATCGACCACCCTGCTCACGATCGGGATCCTCGGCCTCCTCACCTTGATGCCTTCGACCTGGAGACTGGCCGGGCGCTCCGATTGTCTGGGACGAGCCTCGGGCATCCTGCTGAGCCAGCTCCAATCCTATGAAGCCATGCTGCTGAATCCGAGCTTTACGCCCACCCTGGAGGATATGCAGCAAAGCAAGAACATCTACCCCAGCAACCCCGGGCAGGCTGGCGCCACCAGGAAACAAGGGGATGTCCCCTTTACCGTGAACACTACCCTCACGGACCTTGGAGGAGGAAATGCTTGGCTGGTGAGAGTAAATGTATCCTGGCCGGAAAACCCCATCGGCGTCTCTGAAACCATGAGGGTGAGCCGGCAAGAGAACTACCGCCAATGAGGGCCTCAACAAATTTCAGCAGAGGAGACGGGTTTACCCTGGTCGAGATTCTGATGGCCCTCTTTATCGGCCTGATTCTGCTGGCGGCGATTTACGTCTCCATGACCTCGGGGCAAAAATCCTCCGCGGGATTGGAGAGAAAAGTTGCCGCGCAGCAGGATGTCCGGGCCGCGTTGGAGATCATGGCCATGGAAATCAGCATGGCTTCTTTCAATCCGAACTTTGGGTCGGCAATCTGGAGGGTTCCCCCTCCCCTGGCCAACGCCTGCGTGGATCCTTCGGCTAACCAGCCCTATAAAGGCATTCAGGAGGCGACCCCCACGGCAATTGCGGTGGAGATGGATATCGGAGGAGGACCCACCGCACCAAGCGGCGCCATCGGAGACAGCCCGAATGAGATCATCCGGTACACGTACAACACGGGTAGTCAAGCGATCTTCCGCAACCCCAACTGCGCGGGGGATTTTTCCTTGTTGGGAGACGTCGCTGGAGTGGCTCAGGGAACCCGGACCGTAAGGGTCATCAACGATATTCTCGGGATCACGAACGGAAGCGGCCAAACAGCCACCTTCCGATACTATGACGCCAAGAATCCCCCTACGGAGCTTTTCATAAATACCAGCACCAACACCAACACCAACCTTATCCCAGATATACGGAGAATCGAAATAACCCTCGGAGTCGAAACCGAAGAGGTGGACCCCAGCACCCAGCAGCGAAGGCGGTTAATCTATTCAACGAGTGTCTTGGTGAGGAATCATGTGCTCAACAACTAAACCTGAGATGCGACTCGGCGTTCAGCGGGGAGAGGGGCGGAGCGAGAAAGGCTTTGCCCTGATCGCCGCCCTGATGGCCATATGGATTCTTGCGGCTCTGGGCGTCCTCGTCTTTACCGTCACCACTCGGGATGTAAGGATCAGCTCCAGGACCGTCGGCGAAAAAAAGGCCTTTTCAGCCGCGGAGAGCGGAATCAGCTGGCTGGCCGAGAATTTTGACCCAACGAACTTGGACGGCTCGACGGTGAGCACCCCCAAGCGCATTGATCAAGACAACCCCACCCAGATTGATCCGAACTCCACCTTCACCATTGCTACCCCCCAAGCCCCCAACACCGGGCCGGCGGCTTTGGCGGCCCCCGGGTACTCCATCGGAGGAGGAGAAGTGTGGGGCCAGACCAGGCACATCGCCTCGGTCACCGGCAGGAATTCAAATTACAACAGCAGAATCGATATTAATGTAGGGCTCGGTTACGGCCCCGTGGACCTTACGACGATCTATCGGTAAACAGTGGGACGTTGGGTTATGCAGCTAAGACCCCCTGGGTGCACCGTATTTGGATATCTGGAATGCGGTGAATGCGGAAACTGCTTACGGGGCGGCTGCCATCGCGGATAAGCTAAACCTGGCCAAAACGACTCATGATGCCGACAAGACGAACGACCCCTCCGCCAGCTGCGCCAACAGATACGCCATCCTGATCACCGATGGGGACACCGTCGCCTTTTTTCTGGCTGCACGGTCTCGCAGGCTACCCGCCGTTCGCGGAAAGAAAAAAAATCTGATTCCCGCCCATTTTTTTCGCGGTGTACATGGCTTCGTCGGCGTGCTTCACGAAAGTGGTGAGGTCGTATTGGGGGTCGTATTCCACCAGCCCGATGGAGAGCTTGATCCGCTGGAGGTAAGGGGTGCTGTCGAAGCTCTTCCGAATCCGGTCCGCCACCTGGGCGCCCTCTTCCTGGGTGGCTCCCGGGAGAATTACGGTGAACTCGTCCCCTCCGTACCGGTAGGCGGAATCCATCCGGCGAATGGATTTCAGGACCACCCGGGCGACGCTCTTCAGCACATTGTCGCCCTCCAGGTGCCCGTGGATATCGTTGAAGAGCTTGAAGTCATCCAGGTCGAAGAGCAGCAGGCTTAGCGTGGTGCGCTGCCGTTTGGACCGTTCCATCTCCTTGTCCAGTTCATTGTAAAAATGTCTCTGGTTGTGAAGGCCCGTCAGCCCGTCGGTGATGGAGAGCTCGAGGAGCTCTTTTTCCAGTCGGATCTTTTCGGTCACGTCCCGCAGCACGGCGAGGATCCCCACCACTTCGTTTTTTTCCTTGACCCGCCGGAAGTTCCCCTCCACGTAGATGACCCTTTCCTCCTTATTGATCAGCCGGAAAGTATAGCGCTCCGGCGCGTATTCGCCCCGGATCACCTTCTCGTGATCGTTCAACATCACGGGAAAGTCCTCGGGGTGGACGATCTTGGAAAAATGACAGCTCCGCATTTCTTTTTCGGTGTAGCCGGTCATTTTCAGGAACGTGCGGTTGAAGGTGCTGAAGTACCCTTCGCGATTCAGGTAAAAGATGGCGTCGTTCACCGCTTCGAAAAGCTTCTGGTAGCTCTGTTCCGTCCGGTTGATCTGGTTGAGGAGATTCTTGTAGTCCGTGATTTCCCGGCTTACCCCCAGCGTCCCCGCGGGGTTTCCCTGGCTATCCTTGAGGAGGGAGACCGAGAGGATGACGGAGATTTTTTTTCCGCCGGGTCCGACGAATTCGGTTTCATAGTTGCGGAGCTTCTCCTTCCGGGCGAGGATGGCCATAATCTTTCTGGCCTCCCGGGTTCCGGCGGCGTAGAAATCGGAGATCTTTTTTCCCAGGAGCTCTTCCTTGCGAAGGCCGAACATCTCTTCCGCTCCCCGGCTGACGAAAGTGAACTTCCCGTGGAGGTCCGTGGCGATGATCGGATCTATAGACCGGTCCACGATGTTCTCCAGGAATTTTTTGATCTGCCCCTCGCGCTGCCTTTCGCCCGAAATTTTCTTGATTTGCTTCCGAAGTTTTTCATTCCACCCGGCGTTCTCAATGGCCATACCCGCCTGGTCAGAGAAGACTTTCAGCATGGGAACCTGCTTTTTCCAGGACCGCCCGGGATTCCGGGCGAGGACTGTTAAAGTGCCGAGGACGGTTTTTCTGCCGCGCAAAGGCAGGCAGACGGCGGAAACGATCCCCTCTTTTCGAGCCCCCTCCTTCCACGGCCCGGAGGAATTCCTCGATAGATCGGGTTCCACGACACACCTCTCCCGGCGGAGGGCAGAACCCGGGATTCCTTCCCCGGGCCGGAAAGCCTGGGCGAATCCTTTCCCCACTTTATGGCGCAGGGCAAGCTCCAGCAGGTTCCTTCGCCTGTTCAGAAGGTGAATCAGGCAGGCTTCCTCGCCGGAAATACCGCGCCGCGTTCCGGGCGATATTCCGGAGCGTGCTGTTTATCGTGGCGTTCGGGTCCAGGGACCTCATAAAGTCCGCTGACAGACAAGCAGGGTCGTCGGGAGATAGGTCAGGGTCAGAACGACGTCGAATTTCTTTTCGCGCGATCTTTGCCATTCCACTACCTTAGAAGTCGGGGCCGGAGCGAGGGGAAGCCGGTGTGAAGCTGAACCGCGGAGCAGAGTTGATCGGTTCATTCACCGGCAGTGGTCGTGTTTCCAAAGGAAAGAAATTTTGGGTATAATCAAATGAAATTCATTTTATCCCTGTATTTTTCCCGGATAATATTGCACCTTGGCAATTCTTTGTCAACTTTTTTTCCAAATCGCGGCACCTTTTCCCTCGCGTTCTTCGGAATTTAATTTTGTGAAATGGGCAAAGTTGGCCCGGCGTATTGACACCCTCCGGCAATTCCGATAAGCTTACCTTGACACAATGAATGTCCCAGGTTAACCCTTCGTAATTTATTAAGTTTCATAATTACGCCTTTCCTCGCTGGGTGAGTACCAGAACATGGCGCGGGTAAAAATTGCCAAGAATGCCGGTTTCTGCATGGGCGTCCGCCGGGCAGTGGACATGGCCCTTGAAGCGTCCGTGAAGAAAAATGGACCGGTCTACACCTACGGCCCGCTGATCCACAATCCGCAGGTGCTCAAGATTCTTGGTGAAAAGGGAATCAGATCCTTGAAACGGGAGGATATAGAAGGCGGCATCCTCTGCCCGCGGGCGGGAAGTCCAGGGACGATCATTATTCGGGCCCACGGGGTGAGTCCGGAGGAGCGGAGCAGGATCAAGGAGAGTGGATTTCAAATCCTGAATGCCACCTGTCCTCACGTGGGAAAAGTCCAGGGCACGATCACGCGTTATGCCAGGAGCGGGCATTCGATCATTATCGCCGGGGAAAAGGACCATGCCGAAGTGATCGGCCTCCTCGGATATACCCAAGGGCGGGGATACGTGGTAAACACGCTGGAAGAGGTCGACTCGCTTCCGCCCCTGGAGAAGGTCTGC
This sequence comes from uncultured delta proteobacterium, assembly GCA_963712535.1. Classification (GTDB taxonomy): domain Bacteria; phylum Desulfobacterota; class SM23-61; order SM23-61; family SM23-61; genus CAVQIK01. Next base: position 232,306 of record CAVQIK010000001.1, read on the forward strand.
CTGGTAGCTCAGACTACCCAGGACCAGGGGCGATTCCGGGTGATTTCCAGGGCCGTCGAGAAAAAATATCCGGGCGCAAAGATCTTCGACACCATTTGCGACTCTACCCACCGGCGGCAGGACGAAGTCCTTGCGTTAACTCGAAAGGTTGAAGCGATTGTCGTGGTCGGCGGGAGAGGAAGCGGAAACACTCGGCGGCTTACGAAAATTTCGGAAGAGGCCGGAGTTCCCACCTTCCACGTGGAAACGGAAGGGGAACTGGACCTGGAGGAGCTTTCCGGGTATTCCACCGTTGGGGTGACCGCCGGCGCCTCCACTCCGAACTGGCAGATCCTGAGAGTCGTTGAACGCCTCCAGGATGCCTGGCTGCGCCGGGGACTGACCTCCCTTACGGCGGGCATAGGCCGCCTGGCGGCCATCAGCTATCTCCTGCTGGCGATCGGGGCCGGATGTTTGGCGTACGCCAGCGCTCTGCTCCAGGGGCTGCCCCCGAAGCTTTCCTGGATCCTCGTCGCAGCTCTCTATGTCTTCTCCATGCATGTCATCAATCGCCTGAGCGATAAGGCTTCGGAACTTTTCAACCAGCCGGGGCGGACGGATTTTTACGAACAGCACGGGAAAATCATGGTGACGGCCGGCATCATCTCGGCTGTCTTCGCGGTGACCCTCGCCTGGTTCCAGGGAGTGTTTCCTTTTTATGTCCTCCTGGCCATCTCCGGTCTGGGAATGGTTTACAACCTTAGGATCTTCCCCGTCCGTCCGGGGGGCGCGTTCAAATACCAGAAGATCAAGGACATTCCGGGTTCCAAGACCCTGCTGGTGTCTTTAGCCTGGGGCGTGGTGATCTCCCTTCTGCCTTCCCTGAGCGAGGAGGGATGGCCTCACTCGGGGACGATCGTGGCCTTTCTGTACAGCACGGTTCTGGTTTTTGTCCGTTCGACCCTTTATGATTTCAAGGATCTCCAGGGGGACCTGATGGTGGGAAAGGAGACGATCCCCATTGTGCTGGGGAAAAGGAAGACGGAAATGCTGGTGATTTCGCTGCTGGTATTCCTGGGGTGCGTATTAGCCTTGGCCGTGCCCCTGGGATGGGCCACTTCGCTGTCTCCGTTTCTCCTCCTCTCTTTAGGGTACGTCGTCTGCTACTACTTGCTATACCGGAACCAGGTGATCGGGCCGGGTTTCCTGTTCGAGGGAATCGTGGACGGAAGTTTTATCTTCGCGGGCCTGATCGCTTTCCTTTGGGCCCTCGTTTATTCATGAGTGTGTGGGAGCGGGGTTACCCCGCCCCTACGGTGTCGCGCCTTACGGCCTTTATTTCTATGGTCCATCCTTTGTATCTCGATTTTTTCAAGTTTCTCGACCGATTGGGGGAGGAGGACCCCTGGCTTTCCTACCGGCGTTTGTACCTGCACCCTCATCAAAAATTTCTAATGGCTTACTGGGAAAATTTCGACCATTTCGACCTGAGGCAGATCGCAGGGCGGGTCAGGGCGATCAAGAAAGGAGACTACGGCCTGCTTCGGTCGCTCTTCCAGGCGCAGGACCCGGCGATTTTGGCCGGAGCGGCGCTCGAGAGGTGCCAAAGGATCTTTCCCCTAGCGCCTCCGCCCCCGGTTTATCTTTTCGTCGGTTTCTTCAGCGCGGACGGGACGACGGTGGAGATCGACGGAACCCCCTCGATTGCCCTGGGGCTGGAGCGCTTCCGAAGCTTCGAAGATCTTCCCCTGCTCGTTTCCCATGAATACGCCCACTGTGCCCAGCGCCTGCACCTGAAAAGCATTTTCTCCCCGGGAGAGCGGAACCTTCTCTTCACGGTCATCGCCGAAGGACTCTCCATTCTCTTTTCCCAGCTGGTTTACCCGGAAATTCCCCTCCACCGGCACCTCTTCATGACGCCGGAGCGGCTGCAGTGGTGCAGGGAAAATGAGGAGACCCTGCTCGAGCTGGCCGGGGCGGATTTGAACTCGGCCAAGCTTGTCCCCATCCTTTTCGGGCCGGGAGACCCCAGGGCCGGCCTGCCGCCTCGCATCGGTTATTTCGTCGCCCGGCAGATGCTGGGCCATTGCCTATCCCACCACGGGGCCGAAGACTTCGGGCAAACTTTTCCGGGGTTCGAGGACTTGTTCCGCAGGATCATGGCGTGCGGGATCCTCGTTCCGGGTAAGGGGAAGGGGTAAACGGCCCCCATGCTTTCCTCCCGGATGAAGCCCGCCTTTTGCCTGGATTACGAAAAGGAACTAAACCCCCAGCAGCTCGCGGTGGTGAAAGCGCCCGGAGGCCCGGCCCTGGTGATCGCCGGCGCGGGAAGCGGGAAAACCCGGGTGGTAACCTACCGGGTGGCTTACCTGGTGGAGTCCGGAATCGACCCTTCCAAGATTCTCCTGGTCACCTTCACGAACAAGGCGGCCCGGGAGATGCTCCGGCGGGTCGAACTCCTCGTCCCCGCTGCCCTCGGGGTGAGCGGCCGGGTCTGGGGCGGGACCTTCCACCACATCGGGAACCGAATCCTGCGCCGCCACGCTCCCCTGGTCGGCTTTCAGCCCAATTACACGATCCTGGACCAGGAGGATGCCAAGAGCCTGATGGAGGCCTGCATCTCCGACCTGAAGCTCAACCCCAAAGGCTCGCGATTCCCCCGGGGGGAAGTGATCGGGAACATCGTGAGCCTCTCTGTAAATACTCACCGGACAATCGATGAGCTGGTCCTGGACCGGTACCCTTTCTTCTGCGATCTGCTGGATGATATCCGAGCCGCTGCGGAGCGCTACCGCAATAGGAAACGGGAGCTCAACTGCATGGATTTTGACGACCTCCTCTTGTACTGGAAAACGCTTCTCAAGGAACACCCCGAAGTGCGGGGCCGGTACGGGGAGCAGTTCCACCAGGTCCTCGTCGACGAGTACCAGGACACCAACCGCCTGCAGGCCGAGATCATCGACCTCATGGCGGAACACCATGGAAATGTGATGGTGGTAGGGGACGATTCTCAGTCCATCTACTCCTTCAGGGGGGCAAACTTCGAAAACATCCTCTCCTTCCCCGAGCGCTACCCGGCGGCGAAAGTTTTCAAGCTGGAGATCAACTACCGGTCCACTCCGGAGATCCTGCACCTTGCGAACACCAGCATCGTTTGCAACCGCTGCCAGTTCCCCAAGGAGCTGCAGACCGCCCGCCCGACCGGGGTCATGCCGTGCCTCGTGCCCGCCCAGGACGTCCTGGAGCAGGCCGATTTCGTCGTCCGGAGAATCGCGGAGATCCGCGAACGGGGCACCCCCCTCTCCCAGATCGCCGTCCTGTACCGGGCCCACTACCACTCCATGGAACTGCAGATGGAGCTGACCCGGCGGGGAATCCCTTTCGAGGTGCGGTCCGGGCTGCGCTTCTTCGAGCAGGCCCATATCAAGGACGTGTGCGCGTACTTGAAGGTGATCTGCAACCCGCAGGACGAACTGGCCTGGAAGCGGGTGCTCCAGCTTTACCCGAAAGTGGGGAAAGCCACCGCGGAAAAAATCTGGAAGCTGATTTCATCCGGCGTCCCCCGCCTGGCCTTTGATTCGGGGGAATTGGCCCGGAAAATTCCAGCGGGGGGGCGGGAAGCCTGGCGTGAGTTCACCCGGACGTTGGCTCAATTGAATAATCCGGAGATAGCCTCCCAGCCCGGGCGCATGATCGAAGCGGTTTTGGAGAAGGGATATGAGGATTATCTCCAGGGCCGGTATCCCAACCACGAATCCCGGACCGACGACCTCCGGCAGCTTGCGGGCTTCGCCCGGCAATATTCCTCCTGCGACGATTTCCTGAGCGAACTGGCGCTCCTCACTTCGATCGGGGGGGAAGACGAGCCGCTGAAAGGAGACGGGGAGGGAGTGCTGACCTTAAGCTCGGTCCATCAGGCCAAGGGTCTGGAATGGAAGGTCGTGTTTATCATCTGGCTGGCGGAGGGCCGATTTCCCTCGCTCCGGAGTCTCACGGAATCTGGCGGGGAAGCGGAGGAGGAGGAGCGGCGGCTTTTTTATGTCGCGGTGACCAGGGCGCAGGACGAGCTTTACCTTTGCTATCCGAGATTCGCCGCCGATCGCGGCGGAAGGGAAATGATCCAGCGGCCCTCCCGGTTTCTAGCCGAGCTCCCCGGGGACGGCTACGAAAAGCTGGATCCCGAGGATCAGTTCGGTAACCTATTTAATCCGAAATAATTTTCACCCACATCTTTCGGGTGCGGGGCCCGTCGAACTCGCAGAAATACACCCCCTGCCACGTTCCCAGGACCAGCCTGCCCTTTTCAACAAGGAGAGTCTGGGAAGGGCCGAGCAGAGTGCATTTCACGTGGGCCGCCGAGTTGCCCTCCGTATGACGGAAAGACCCGCTCAGAGGGACAATGCGATTAAGCTCGGAGAGAATATCTTCCTGGACGCTCGGGTCGGCGTTTTCGTTGATCGTCACCGCCGCGGTCGTATGGGGCACGAACACGAACATCAACCCGTCCTGAACCCCGCCGTCCCGGATCATTTTGTTCAGCCGATCGGTGATATCCAAAAGCTCCGTTCGGCTCCGGGAACGAATGCTGATTTCCTGGTAACTCATAATGGCCTCCTTGGAAATTTCAGGGTCTTCTTTTTTGATGAGTTCGTAAGAGGTCCCTTAATCGTCACCCCGGCGAAAGCCGGGGTCCAGAATCCATTAAATTGACTGGATGCCGGCTTTCGCCGGAATGACAAATCTTAGTGAATTTCGAATTTTACGAGTCCATCTCTCTTGACGTTTAGGGAATTACCAATCTTTTCTTATCTGACGCGGATAAACGCAGATTTGCAGGATTTAAAAACATTCAACGTTCTATAATATTATCTGCGCAATCTGCGGAAATCTGCGTCCCGAAATAAAAAATGATCTTTGTTCTCATTTTATCTTTTCTCTTTTGCCTCTGTCCATTACCCCCGGGCGGAAAGGCCGAAGCATGAATGCTAGAAGCGGATCGCGCCTGATTCTGGCCTCGGCATCCCCCCGGCGGCAGGAGATCCTGAGTTCGGCGGGTATCGAGTTCGAAATCTTCCCGACCGAGGTGGACGAGAGCGTTGCCGGGCGGGAATCGCCGGAAAAACACGTGCTTCGACTGGCCCGGATGAAAGCCGTAGAAGGGACCAAGGGGAAAGAGGAACAATGGGTCCTGGCCGCGGATACGATTGTTGTCATCGACGGGAAGATTTTGGGAAAACCCCGGGACCTCCGGGACGCCGCAAAGATGCTCCGGTTGCTCAGCGGCCGTGATCACCGGGTGATTACCGGCTACTGCATTCTGCGGGGTTCTTCCCGAAAGAGCCGGGAGGGCGCTGTCGTAACCCGGGTCAGGTTCAAGGCCCTTTCTCCGGAAGAGATCCGCTGGTACCTGGATACCGGAGAGCCGTTTGACAAGGCGGGAGCCTATGCGATCCAGGGAAAGGCCGCGTTCATGATTAAGGAAATCCACGGCTCTTACACGAACGTGGTGGGGCTGCCCCTGACCGAGGTAGTCGAGGCCTTGATCGAGCTGGGAGCCGCAAATTTATTTAATTTTCATTAAACCACAGAGGACGCAGAGTTCACGGAGAAGAAGTTCAACCGTTCCCTCACCTTCCCTTTCCACCGTTGCGGGGAGAGGGCCAGGGTGAGGGGCAAAGGCCACCAAGGTGATATCCAGCAACGTTAAATGATTTTACTCTGTGTCCTCTGTGATCTCTGTGTCAAAAATTTGATAAATGAATCCGATCGCCGATAATCTGGCCAGAGTGAAAGAACGAATAGAGGCAGCCGCCCGGCGGGCGGGCCGGAGGCCGGATGCGGTTCGGCTGGTAGCCGTGAGCAAGACCGTTGACGCGGCCCGTATTCGCGAGGCTGTCGAGGCCGGGATTAATAGCCTGGGGGAAAACTACATCCAGGAGGCGCAGAAGAAAATCCCGGAGCTGGGGCATGGAGTGTTGTCCTGGCACTTCATCGGACATCTGCAGAGCAATAAGGCTAAAATCGCCGCCCGGCTGTTCGACTTCATCCATTCCGTGGACAGCCGGAAACTGGCCGAGGAACTGAGCCGGGCGGCCCAGCAGGAGAAAAAGGTCCTCCCCGTTCTTCTCCAGGTCAACGTGGCCGGAGAAGAGAGCAAGTTCGGGACGACGGAGGCCGGGGCATTGGATCTCCTGCGGCAAATTTCTCCGCTCCAGGGCATCTCAGTCAAGGGCCTCATGACTATGCCCCCCTTTTTCGATGCCCCGGAAGAATCCCGCCTCTACTTCCGTGAATTAAGGAGGCTGGCCGAATCCATTGCGCGGAGCAGCATACCGGGAATTTCCATGGGTGAGCTTTCCATGGGGATGTCGGGCGACTATGAAGTGGCCATTGAGGAAGGGGCTACTCTTATTCGAGTGGGTACGGCGATCTTCGGGCCGCGGCCGGTAAAGTGACCTTGAAAAATCTTGTATATTCCCCGGAAATAGTGGTAAATAGGAAAAGGTTTTTCAGTCCGCGTTCCGAAATCGGAATTGCGCATTCGACACGGGGGGATTATGGCGGTTACAAGGCAACAGGTGATTCAGGCGGTGGCGGAGAAGGTCGGGCCCGGCGTTGCCATTGAGGCAAAAATGGAAAAAGGCGTTTGGCGGGTGACGCTGACCAAAGAGACGAAAACGAGCGTTTTGGAGATCAAAAGAGGCTTCATAGAGGACTACCTGGAAAGAGGTGAATACCAGCAGGAGATCGCTTTTGAAACTCGGGTCAACAAAGCCATGAAGGCATTCCAATAAAAAGGGATCAGCGTTCGCTTCTGACGCCAACCCCTTATTTCCTTTGAAATCCCCTGCCGGAATTTCTTCTCGTGAGGGAAAATTCCCGGCCACATCCTCCCCACTGGGAATCCAACGGCCGCTCCTAGTTATCAAGGCCCCCCTTCTCGGCGGCGCTCATTGCGAGGGCGATAGCGCCCAGGACGCCGGCCTCTTCACCCAGCGCCGGCGGAACGATATATTCATCGATTCGTTCCAGGAGCATGGGCGACTGGATGTAGCCGTTGAGCAACCGCGTCACTTCCATCCGGATCATTGGGAACAGGTGTTTCTGAGACATTACGCCGCCCCCCAGGATAATGCGCTGAGGGGAAAGGACGCAGATAAAGTCGTTCAGCGCGAGGGCAAGATAGCGGGCCTCCACCTGCCACGCCGGGTGCTCGGGAGGCAGATCTTCCGCGCGCCTGCCCCAGCGGGCCTCCATCGCCGGCCCGGAGGCTAAACCCTGGAGGCAATCCGCGTGAAACGGGCATACCCCGGGGAAGTTGTCAGTCTTCAAATCCCGGGGCAAGCGGATGTGTCCCATCTCCGGGTGGACCAGGCCGTGCATCCTCTGGCCACGGATGATGCCGCCGCCCCCGATCCCCGTGCCGACAGTGAGGTAAAGGATCGTATTCAAGCCTTGCCCGGCTCCCCATCTCCATTCTCCAAGCGCCGCCGCGTTTACATCGGTATCGAAACCCAGGGGAACTTCAAAGGCCCGCCGGAAGGCCCCCAGCATATCAAAATTTTCCCAGCCCGCCTTGGGCGTCGTGGTGAGGTGGCCGTAAGTCGGGGATTCGGGATCGAGATCGCAAGGGCCGAAAGTGGCGATTCCCAATCCGGCAGAAGGCCCATGAGCCTTGAAGAATTTAATGACCTCCTTCAGGGTATCTCCGGGTGACCCGGTAGGAATTTTCACCCGCGCACGAATATCATCCGGTCCCGAAGCCACCATGCAGAGGAATTTAGTGCCCCCGCCCTCCACCCCCGCATACGGGAGAGCCTTTCTAACATTCATGTTCTCTTCCCTTTGGCGATTGTTCTCTCCACGGCATCGGCTACAGCCCCGATTGAGACGGGGCGGCGGAGGAGCTGAGGAGATCGGCAGGCGAAGACATTGAGACGGGGCGGCGGAGGAGCTCCGCCCAGGAGAAATCGGCTATGGCTGAATTGTTCATCTCCACCGAGCCCCCGATTCCAATGACCGGGACTTTGGCCCGAGCCAATGTGTCCAGTGCTTCGGAGGTAATTTCCTGGTCTCGAAGCTCTAAGACGATGGCTTCCGGCCGGGGTGCAACACGCTTCAGGTCGGCAAGGGCCTGGGAGAAAGCGGAAAAAGATATCGCCTCGTAACCCCGCTCGATAAGCTCCGCCCGGAGGTAAGCCCGGGGCCAGTGCTCGCTGTCGATGATCCAGATTACCGGTTCCCGGTCTGGGATGGTCATACGAAATGGGTGTTAATAAACAAAAAAAAGGGTTACATCATTTCGATGTAACCCCCAAACCCTAGTGGAGCTGAGGGGATCGAACCCCTGGCCGGTCGATGCGACCGCTCTCCCCCGGGAAAGATTGGTGGAGCTAGCAGATTGGTGGAGCGAGGGGATCGACCTGCCTCATGATGACATGCGCCTACGATGAGGGGGATCGAACCCCTGGCCTCATGAATGCCATTCATGCGCTCTCCCAGCTGAGCTACAGCCCCACGGGGGAAGACTCTGAAAAGAAAGCTTAAAATAACAGGAACCCCCGACGAATGTCAACAATTTTTCTTGACAGCGTTCGCGCGCTTTCAATATACTTTTGTTACAATTCAATCACTTGCCGCTCTCTTTTCCCGTGCCGGCGTGGTGGAACTGGTAGACGCGCGGGACTCAAAATCCCGTGTCCCCTGCGGACGTGTCGGTTCGATTCCGACCGCCGGCACCATATCTATCGAGGCTTTACAGCTGGAAATAGGGCCTTGATTTGCCTGCCTCTCTGCTGGTTTAAACTTCAGGATCATCTCCAATTTACGTGATCGAATATTTGCTTAAAGCCTCACAAGGGTCCGGAAGGAAAGGCAGATTCCGCCGCAAGCCCTGTACCGTGCTGGTGCAGGGCAAGCATTGGCGGGATAAAGCTCCGGTCAAAGGGCTGGCGAACTTTCCGAAGGCCGCTGCGGGGAAAGGAAAGGTATGATTCGGAGGATTGAAGAACATCCCCGCCAGAACCAAGAAGGAATACGTGTCCCGCCCGGGGCGGGATTGTGGCGGAATCTGCCTTTCCTTCCGGGCCCCTGGAAGCAGCGCAAGTTACCTTTACCACCCTATCTTCCTTCACGTAAATTGGAGATGATCCAAACTTCATAATCGGCTGATAGGACCTGAATGCGGTGCGAAGGCCGGAAGGTTAAACAGGCCTGAACTCTGCCAAGCCCCTCCAGGGAAAAGCTCAAGGCGGCCCTGCTGGAGGAAATGGCATAGGGCATATGCGGTTTCTGGTTCTTGAGTTATATCGCCGCCTATGATAAGGGTTGTCATGGGGCGGCTCTCATAGCTCTGATGCCAGCACCCAGCCCGGCTTACCCATCACCCGGCGCTTTCCAGCGGGGGGACACCACGCAAACTCGAATATTGGCGCGTGATCACCCAACTTCTGATTTGTGGCCCATGGGCGCATATCCTGTGGTTACCGGCAAATACCGGCTGTCGTGAACGATGAAGAAAAGCATCTTTCTTTCGTACTCTTCCCCCCAGAGTGAAGCGGCCACACGCATCGAGTTGTCGCTGAAAGGGGAAGGTCACACCGTGTTCCGGGACCGCTCGGCTTTGCCGCCCGGGGAATCTTTTGACGTGCGAATACGCGCTGCGATCGAAGAAAGCGACCTGTTCATCTTCCTCATCAGCCGTGAATCTGTTTTGGATGGCCGCTACACTCTCACCGAACTTAAATTTGCGGAGCAAAAATGGGGGCACCCGGCTGGCCATGTTCTCCCCGTGCTGACCGAATCTGTCCCCATAAAGACCATTCCCGAGTTTCTCCGCGCGGTCACGATGCTCCAACCAAAGGGGGATCTTGCGGCCGAGGTCACTGCCGAAGTCGCCCGCATGACTGAGTCATGGTGGCGTTGGCTCCTGAGGCCCAAAGGGCTGGCGCTGCTGCTCCTCGTCGCGCTCCTTGTTGCCGGCGCTGTGTGGCAAGGGCTTTCCTGGCATTTCGATCGTCGGGAGCAAACCCGACAGGTAACGGCGCTCCTGAAGCAGGGTCAATTTCAGGCGGACACTCGGGATTATGCAAGCGCGTGGAAACTCCTGGAGCAGGCCAGCGCGATTCATCCCGCGTCCGCGGAAGTCATCGACGCCCAGGAGCGGCTGGCCATGGAGTGGCTCCAGAACGCCCGGGGGAGCCAACTTGCCGGGAGTCTCAAGGAGATCGCTGAGAAAGTCTCGCCGGTGCTCTCGCGCGGTGCCGTCGCGGGGAAGGGGGAGCGCTCTGCGGACCTGCTGGCGCACAGGGGATGGGCGGACTTCCTGCGGTTGCGCCAGGGAGTGGGGGGGCTCGATCCCACGCAGCACTATCGCCGGGCGATCGAAATAGACCCAGGCAACGTCTTCGCCCACACGATGTGGGGCTTCGAGATCCTGAGGAAGGGTGGGGCTGTTACGGAAGCAAACCGGTCGGCTATGCGTGCCTCTTGGTTGCGGTCCTGGTTCTAGGCCTGGATCACGTCTTTATGATTTCCGGAACCTGGATTCGGTATATCAACGCCATGACCAAGATAAGGACCATCATCCTGAAAGCCGAGTTCGAGTGGGCAAGGATGAAAAGTTCGATGGCTAGCGACGGTGCTGCTCACGAGCAGAGAGACAAAGCATACGAGCTTTTTCAAAGACTTGTCCTTGATTCGCGCAAAGTCATTGAAGACGAAACATCCGCATGGGGTTCCGAACTGGGGCAAGCGTTTCAAAAACTTGAGGGACTGGTGAAAGAGCAGCGCGTTGGGCTTGAAACGCTCCACAAAGAAGAGAAGAAGACCCGTGAAGAAGCGGAAAACGCAGCCAGCGCTCCGACAACAGGCGGCGTCACAGTTGACATTGACAAAATAGAAAAGCTGCAAGGAGCCATTACCGTTGCTGTCGACGAGCATGTCATTGAAAGATCGATGCCTATTCACAGAGTAGTTTTCCCGAGGGTACCGGCGGGACAGCACGCAGTTATGCTAACGGGGACCGATGCGAGCGGAAAGCAGGTGCGGGCTGAAGATTTGGTGGTTGTTGAAGCGAATAAGGTAGCAAAGGTCAAATTATCGCTCCAAAATACCGAACCCCCAGAAGCCGGGTCCCGAGCGCCGGGACTTTTGACCGTCAGGTGATTTGACATATTAGCGTGGAAGAAAGCCAATCCCGGGTCCTGATAGGATCCAAAGCAGTTGCTTAGTACAGTAGTTCATAAATTCACTAACGTATTCAGGTTACGCAGCGGCCTGCTTCTGTACTATGTTGCAGGCTCTTGAGTTTGGAAAAAGGAAACCCTGGCCATGAGAACAAGCCTCAGAAATCCCCCCTTCCCCCCTTTGATAAAGGGGGGCGGGGGGGATTTCTGGAAGGGACGTATCAAGGAACTCCATTTGCTTGTCTCTGACTCTGCCGTACTGTGAACCCTTTTAAGCGAAAAAATACGATACGATATTTATGGAAATGCCCACTTAGCAAGGGACCTGCGGGATATTTCTTACATTCTTAACCGAAATGAATCGTGAGCGAGGGGAACCTACCGCCGACAACTATCGAGACACAATTTGAAGAGTTTTAGCGGGAAGAGTCGTTGAAATCAAAAGCTTAGAAAGGAGTTAAGAATGTCTCAAAAATTGCGTTGGTGGCCGATTGTTCTGGTGTGCGTTTTTGTATTCACTTTCTTAACGACCGGTTGCTCCAAGAAATACGTGGTCAAAGAAGAAGTGGCTGGCCGCCCAGCGCCCGTGGTGGAGGCCAAGAAAGAGGCTCCGCCGGCCCCTGCGCCTCCGCCTAAAGTGGAAGAAGCCAAGCCCCCCGCTCCGGCCCCCGCGCCCCCTCCGGCTCCTAAAGTCGAACCGGCTCGTCCCCCCGCGCCCGAACCCATCGACCTTTCCGCACTCCGGGTCCAGTTTGCCTTTGACGATTATTCTCTCTCGACAAAATCCAAGGAGAACCTGAAGACTCTGGCCAACTGGATGAAGAAAAGCGAAACGGCAAAGATCCAGGTTGAGGGCCACACCTGCGACATCGGCACGAACGAGTACAACCTGGCCCTCAGCGAGCGGCGGGCAATCATCGCCAAGAAGTACCTGGAGGACCTTGGCATATCTTCAACCCGAGTATCCGTGATCGGGTACGGGGAGGAAAAGCCTTTGGTCCCCAACTCAAACGAGAAGAACCGTTCCAAAAATCGAAGGGATGAATTCGTATTGGCCAAGTAACCCCTTTTGGGCTCGAAGGGGGTACGCTCTGGAGAGAAAGCAAAGTGACCATCGTTCCGGAATTTTAATATTCGGGAACTGCCTCTATGCCTCTGCCGGCGCTGAATGGCGGCTGGTTGCGAGCGCCGGCGCCGCATTCATAAAGATCAGCGACATTCCTGCAACAGCAACGATCTGTCTTTCAGTTATCTTTCGTCCTTCGTTCGTTCTCGAAGATTCCCCATTTCAGGATCAATTCGAATCCTGGACTGTTCCGGGGCGGTATACTTTTCAGCCGGCGGTCAGATATAATAAGCAAAAGCCAAAGAGCGAAAGGGACACGTGGACGAGGCGCTTCAATATTTACTCCGGCACGAATACCCAATTCTTTTTCTCTGGATATTCCTGGAACAAATAGGTCTTCCTCTGCCGGCCATACCCATGCTCATCGCCGCGGGAGCTTTGGCCGGAGAAAAGAAGCTGCAGCTCCATATCGCTATCGAGATCGCTTTTGCGGCGGCGATTCTGGGTAACCTGCTCTGGTACCAGGTCGGGCGTATGCGCGGGAAGTCGGTCCCGGCCCTCCTTTGCCGGATGTCTATCACCCCGGAGTCCTGCATCCGCCGCACCGCCGACCTGTTCTCCCGCCACGGGGGCAAATCTCTACTCGTCGCCAAATTCATTCCGGGCCTGAGCCTCATGGCGGCGCCGATGTCGGGGGCCTTTCGCATGACCGTTCCGGGTTTTCTCCTGTACAACGCCATCGGGACGCTGATTTGGGTGGCGGTTTTTTCCGGGATCGGCTACCTTTTTCACGACCAGATCGAGCGCCTCTTCCACGAATTCCTGCGCCTGGGTTCTTATTTGCTGGTCCTGTTGCCAGGGGCTGTCGGCGCCTATTTTGCCTGGAAATTCATTCAACGCCGCAGGTTTGTGAGGTCCCTTCACATGGCCCGGATTACTCCCGAGGAGCTGAAAAGCAAGCTCGACCGCGGGGAGGCCCCCGTCGTCCTGGATGTGCGGACCTCGAATGAATTCAAGATAGACCCTGATACGGTACCGGGCGCGGTCCAATTTCCCCTCGACGAGCTGGAGAGAAGGTCCAGAGAAATCCCCCTTGATCGGGAAATCATCCTGATCTGCGACTGACCGCGGGAGGCGTCGAGCGCCCGGGGGGCGCTCATCCTAAAAAGGCTGGGATTCCGTTCGGTCCGGCCGCTCGCCGGTGGGCTACACGCCTGGAAAAAGGCGTATCCCGTCGAGGAGCGGCTGTAAGTCTCACCCACGCGCGAAGATTGCAGCGAGTACTTGATTTTAGAAAAATCCCTGAAGCTTCGGCGTGTTGTAGCGTTCTGCCTTTTGCCCGGGTAATTCTTTGCGCTCTTTGGGCCTTGCCGTGAGTTTGATAGGATAAAAAGAATCTGAAAACAGAAAGCCGCGTCAATCCTGAGGGAGGTTACTGCGGATGGAAAAACGGAAGAATACCTCGTGTCCACCAGTACATTGAAGAGCCCGTGGTCGAATGAGGCGCTCCGAGCTCATCGACTCAGAGACGAGAGAGGAAAGGCGGCTCAGTCTAGGACTTCAAGAATTCTAACATTTGTTAGTTAATTCTCTGTGTTAGTTTCTGCGAAATTTTGGACCCACAGGATGAGATGATAAAGGTTGACTTAGTGACAGGATGCGAGGCTTATCAAAAGAATGAACTTAGCCAGAAGCTTGATGAGCTCAAAACGGGTTTAAGTCGGGATCACATTGATTTCAATTATGCTTTCAACGAAAATCTTCATGACCGTTGGATAGAAACGGACACGGGATGGAGAATCATCTTGGGCCGTGGCCTCGATATTTTTCAAAAACCAGACGACAAATTTACCTTGGGGTTCCTCGATCAGACGAAACGGAAATGCAAGGCGACAACGATCACTTATACGCGTTTAAAAACTGTTTAATCATGTAGCAGAGGGGACATCCTATATTCCTCCTGTCCACGGCCAGGGGACATCCATAAAATCATAAAATTAAAAAGGGAAGGTCTTTCTGGCAATGTGGAAAGTGGGACTTCCTAATTCAACGAGTGTCTCACATCGACGAACCTTGGATCTCATCGGTACGTTTATCCGGTATGCCCCGCAGAAACGAGGCCACCCATCATCCCTAATCCAGATTCCAAAGTTCAAGTGAGAGGCCGTGCATTGTCCCCCGCGAGGTCGTTCGCCTCTACGTAGTGTCCCGGGCTCTCTCGTCGAAAATTAAGTTAGTTAATTGCCTATTCTAGCCTCAGGTAATCCGGAGTAAAGGGCTCCTTCTTCTTCATGAGCGTCAGGCAATGACCAAAAGCCTGGCCGCCAGCTTCACCCGCATTTTGGTCTTGATCCCAGGCTCCCTCTCCCGACCCGAAGCTTATTTGTAAAATAATCCATGAAGCGACGATTCTTGACCGAGGCAATCAGGGCCGCCTGGTAAAGGGCATACCAGAGAGCCGCCATGCCCTTCTCCCAGATTACCGGCCTGGCCAACGCTGAACTTTGTCCACTCCTCTCGGCTTCCAAATCCCAACCGGCCAGCTTCAGGACTTGTCTCCCATTCTCAAAACGAAAGGGATCCCCAATCGCTCCCAAAACTTTCGCCGTCCGGACCAAAACCAGGAATACTCAAGAGGCAATCATATTCGGGAAACACCGAACAGTGCTCCGCGATATGCCTCTCGGTCTCCGCAATGACGGTTCTAATCTGCTTCAATCCCTCCATCATCACCTTGGCTTCAAATTCCGCTGCCGGCCCCACCCGACAGCCAATCGAATGACCCGCCCTCTCCCAAATCGATTGCAGCCGTTGAACCCAGGGCTGGCCCCTCCGCCTTACCACCAACTGGGTAAATTCCTCAAACTCCAAACCCGGCATCAGTGATCCTAGGTTCCTCGTCATATGATGATTCATCAAGAGAAATCCGCCCGGGAAATTTTGCTTGACTGGCAGTGACCAGGAGAGTATTTTTGCTCAATAATTCCATTCTATTACTGAATAATTTAAATCTCATCCTCGGCCTTCTAGAGTAGATTATGAAACGGAATTTCCGGAAGGTGCCCACGTTGCTATTCCGGGACAAATTCCACCGAGCATCGGGAATCTTGTTCATCGCACCAAAAAAACCCGGGTTTGCGCAGCCCGGCCAAATCCACCCGGCCGGAAGAATGAAACTCTGGGAGAAAGCCGATGGATGATCGAGTTTTTCAAGAGCTTCGGGCTCTTCTATTCGGGGAGCCGCCCTATGACCGATCCGGCGCGCCCGAGCCCGAGCTGCTGGCCGAGCTGGCCCCTGCCCTGGAACCTTCGGACCGGGAAACAGTCTTCAGGACGATCAGCATGATCGGCTTCATGGGGGAGCCGGAACGCTTGCGGGGGCTGGCGCGGCTGCTCGCCTGCATGTCCTCCGGCGATCCGAGCTTTCAATCCCTCCTTGCGGACGGTCTTCTTCAATTTCCGGCGCTGGCACGCGAGTTGCCGCCTGACCTTGTTCCACCCGCCCTGCAATCACTGACCGGCCGCGAGGGGGAGGAAGAGAGGCGGGCGGAAGCCCTGGTCGCGCTGGCGGACCGCTTCCGCCATGAAGCTGTCGGGGACCTTATACAGGCCGCCCTGTCGGCCGAAGTGGACAGGATCGCCAGGTTGGCCGCCCCGGAATACCACCACAGTCGAGCACTCCTCGCCCTTCTTGACCATTGGCCGGCTCCCCTCTCCGGGGAAACGTCCGCCTTGCTCTTATCTCTTACCCAAAAGACGGAAGACACCAACCTCCGGGCCCGCTTATCTTCGCGCCTCCTGCCCCTCACCAGCGGTCATCTTCAGGAACTCGCCAAGCGAACGGCCGCGGAAGCTATTTCCGCGCTCGAGCCGAAACGGGATCAAGCAGAAGCTCTTATCGACGCGTCCGACCGGATTCAAGACCCCCTGAGATCCCAGGCTCTCGATGAGGCTTTCTCCCTGGCCAAAGATATGGACCTTCAGGAGAATGGCCGCACGGAAATCATGGCCGCCCTCAGCCTCCGCCTAATAGGGCCCTCTCGGGCCGAGGCAATCGAAGAGGCGGCTGCCCCTTACAGGAAAGGAGTTTTCATTTATCCTTCGGCCGAGGAAGCTCTTGCCCGGGCGCTTGCCGACCTGGCCCGAGACCTCCCGGATACCCTGAAAGGGGCCTTGCGGGAACAGGTACAGTCGCTGCCCATCCCCGATGAAGTCATCCCTGATCTGGCCCCCTATCTTTCGGTTGAGCAACTCTCCAGATCCCTGGAGGGCTTGCGTCGTCCATCGGAACATTCCCCTCATCGAACACTCGAGCGGCTGATTAAGGTTGCGCCTCATATGCCCGTAACGCTTCTGGGGGAGGCCGTGGATCTTGCGGGAGCTTTGGAGGAAAAGCAGGAAGACTTGAAAGCGAGGGTCTTCATGATCCTCGGACCGTTCCTGCCCCGGGAGGTGGCAGGCAAGGCTTTCCAGGCCGCAAGGAAAATCCAATCCCCCTGGTGGAGGGGACGCGTTTTGGGGACGATCTTCCCTCATCTGCCCTCCACGCAGCAGGGGAATGCCGCCCCCACCGTCGATCGGGTGGCTCCCCGGCGGATGTGCGACCTTCTGGCCCGGCTGCCGAGTGAAGAGCACAGGGAAATCGTGAAAGAGTTAAATGCTGCTGTTTTTGAGCATTATGCAGGCGCCCCGCCGCCGTTTCCGCCCAAGATGGCCGGAGAATCCATTCTTGAACCTGAAAAGTACGAAGGCGAAACCCCGGATATTTTTCCCCCTTCACCCCCCAAATCAAATAAGCCGTCAAAGGAAAAATTTCTTCGCTCGCGTAAGCCGCGGGTCGTCTTCAGGGAATCCATGGAAGAGGAGCAGGTGGTGAATACGGGTTTTTCTCCCCATTCCGACCCGGGTTCATTTGTGGACCCCAATACGCCCCTGCGGCTCGCCGATAATTATTACTTCTGGCTGGAAGTAGGCCTTCCGGTAGCCGGCAGCATCGAAGAAAAGCCCAGTCCCTTGCCCACGGAGCTATTGCCCGAGCAGGCCAGGCTTAAGGTGGTCCTTTTCCCCTTCCCGGGAGGCCTCCAGCTAACCCCCGGCGCCACGCAGGGGGAACTTCAACTCTTGACCGGGGGGAGAGCCGCGGTCGCCCGGCAACCCATCCCTTTGCCCGCTCCCCTGTCCGATTCGCCCCTGAGCGGGCGCCGGCTCTTTTTCCCGCTTCGTACTCCGGAACGCGCCGGCACTTACTCCTTGCGCTGCAACATCTATTACCGGCAGCTCCTGGTCCAATCACGGCTCGTTCGGGTGTGGGTGATGAGCGCCCCGGGACCGGTCAAAGGGGCGTTGCGATCCATCCTGGATTACACCCTCACCCAATCCCTGCGCACCGAACAGCTTTCCCCGCTCTCGCCATACCGCCTCAGCCTCATGCTCAACGAAAACGGGGACGGCACCCATTCTTTCCGTTTTTTCGGTGAGAAAGATATCGCCACCCACGCCCATTTCGATGCCGGCCAGCTCCAGGATTTGATCCAGCAGGCGAGGGGAGCTCTTCGCCTGGCCTCGTGGGATGACGAGAACGCGTGGGAGGAGAAAAAAACCTACCGGTATGCAGGCCCGCAGGACCCGGTCCGGCTCAAGAAAGATCTGGTGCGTTTGGCCATCCGGGGATATCGATTCTACGATGAGATCATCGACGCGCTGGCCGGGGAGGAGGATGCCGACCGGCTGGCCGAACTGATGCGGAAACCCGGCCTGATTCAGATTGCCTTCAAGGAGTCGGAGCGTTTGCTGCTTCCGGCGGCCCTGATTTATGACCATCCCCTGGACACGGCGCTCAATGATTACCAGCTCTGCCCGGCATTTTCCCTCTCCCTTAAGGAGAAATCGATCCTTGAGGAAACTCCCTGTTTCGAGGGCAGGTGCCCCAGCCATGGAAAGGCTCACATCGTTTGCCCCAGCGGCTTCTGGGGCTTTCGCCATGCCCTGGGCATGCCCCTGTCCATCGGCGAGGACGGACTTTCCGTTCACCCCGGCATAACCTACACGGGAACCCCCCGGATGCTCGTGGGTGTTTCCACGGATCCAGGTTTTATACTGCGGCAAGCCCATGGAAAGGCCCTGCAGGACCTGAGCCGGGAAAGAGGCTGGGAGTACGTGGAAGGCGACCGGCGAGATGAGGTCCTGGCTCTCATGCGGGAGCAAAAACCCCAGCTGGTCTACTTTTACTGCCATGGCGGGATGGTCGGGTCCCTTCCCTACCTGAGGGTCGGGGCGCCGGACGAGATGGGCATCACCCGGGATAACCTCCGGAGCGAGCGGATCCGCTGGAAAGAAAACCGCCCCCTGGTTTTCATTAATGGCTGCCATACCACAGCCCTGGAGCCGGAGAAAGCCTTCAATTTTGTGGGAGCTTTCGTGAAAACGGCTTTTGCCTCCGGGGTTATCGGGACGGAAATAACCATCTTCGAGCAGCTGGGGCGGGCCTTTGCCGAAAAGTTCATCGACCGTTTTCTGGGCGGTGAACCTTTGGGACAGGCCGTGCGGGGAGCAAGACTGGCCCTCCTCAAGGAAGGCAATCCTTTGGGGCTGGTCTACCTCCCATTCGCCCTGGCGGACTTGCGGCTGGCGCCGGGGGAAGGGATCTGAAGTGGGAACCGTCGCGGCAGGAATATTCGGCTTGGGGGCAGTCTGGGGATGGCTCGCAGCTCAACGAATTCCCGCATCCCAGCATCCCTGGCGCAGTCTTCTGGCCATTCCCCTGGCCACTCTCCTGCTGACCGCTCTGGTGCTGTGGGCGGCCGGTCAGCGGGCGATCATGCCCTTTCTCGGTTCGGCAGGGGTTTCTTTCTTGCTGTGCTTCCTCTGGTTACGCATCCTTAAGGCGCGTTTCAGGCAAATCTGATTCATTCAAGGAGGACACCATGAACGTGAGTGAAGCAGCCTCAACCATTCAACTTCTGGGGGCCGCGGGCTTTGGGGCCCTCCTCGGCTGGTATGTGTACTACATCAACCGGTACCGGAAGGCCGACGTCCAGCTGAGCGACCTGGTTACGCTGATCGGCATTCTTGGCGGCGGAGCGATCTTAACCCTCTTTCCTGCGCGCACCGACCTGTTTGGGGCTTACGGGATCGGGTTGTTCGCCGGATTTTTCGGCTACTTTCTGGTTCTGATCATTCTGGTGGGCACCTCCAAAAACTTTGACGTGGACTGGTTTCTGGACGGACGGCGCAGGAAGCCGGTTGATCCCTTTTATCTCCCGGGCGATAAGGACACTCTCGCACCGGGGGGAAGGCCGATGGAAGACCGGGGCGGCCAGGATAGACCGCCGGTGAATCCTTGACGATATTCAACCCTGTTTCTTTGCAGGAGTGATCCCTTTCAATACCGCTTTCCGCCGAAGGGGAGCCCGGGAGTACGGCGCCGATCCGCGAGAGGCCGGTGACAGTAAATCGCCTGCTAGAGTCGACACAGGCTTATAATGGAAGAGAGGCGGCTTCAAATTTTCCCCTTCAGACTTCTCCTGAACGGGTTCATCCGAGCCATTACCCAGCAGCCCTGTAAATCTTAGGCCTGCCGGTTCCAGGATGGATCGCGCTCCCCCTCCCGACGACGGGATCGTGAGCCTGGCGATGGGAGAGATCCTCATGGTGGGGGAAAGGCGGGACGCCCTTAAGTAATTCAATTGAGATCGAGATGAAAAGAGATCGCGTGCTAATGAAGGGGTTGCCGAGATCAGCTCGTCTTGATTCTGCCAGGAAATGGCGAGTTCCGTGGCTGCTCTGGGCAACCGGCTACGATAGACCCCGGCTAGAGTGGGCTAGCTATGCCGTACAGAGGGGAGGACCATTGCTCAGGCGGTTATCAGCGTATCAAGTGAGATATTGAATTACTTAAGGGCATCACCTTTTACAGCTTATTGGAGTTGCCACTTCAACCGACAACCACTATGCAGGTATGAGGCGAAACTTTGAGAAATAGAAATCGCTGAGCAATGTGCCTTTACACCAGCGCCGAGCCCCAGCGTCCCCTAGATGCCTTCCGCCGCCGACAAGAAGTTCCTTGAGCAAGCCGCCCAATGGGGCAAGCTGAACAACGTGAAGGTCGACGTGAATTTCGTCGCCCTGGGCGATCTGCCCGCGAAGATTTCGGCGGCGGTCATGTCCAAGTCCGGGCCGGACATCGTGGCGCTGTGGTACGGAACACCCCACGTTTATGCCGACAGCCTCATCAGCCTCGACGATGTGGTGGAGGGACTCGGCAAGCGCTATGGGGGATGGTAGCGCATAGGTCAGGATTTTCTCTTCCAGAGGCTCTCCATGGAGAGGGGGGACCTTAAATAATTCAGTATCCTGTGGAGTCAGCCGGACCCTCATTGATTAGTTCAGTCTTCGCACCGCAATTGTTCTTTTTATTCCGTTGCCCTCTCTATTTTGAAATGCAGAAAAACCAATGCTGAGGGACAGCAATCCGGAGTGATCATTTTCTTATTTGCTTCTGGTTTTTCGGCACGTGTCGATCCAGCCCTTCATCCATATGACGCCTTCTTTGTTTCCCGTACAGCCGGTTCACGAAAACGGGGATGGTTTTTTGAAATGTTAAAATAGAAGAAGAGAGATGCCAATGGGAATACGGGATTCGGCCGGGTGAAAGCCCCTAGAATGCCCTCCCGGCAGCAAAAGGACGTTATTGCTGTCCATTCTGTGCGTTTTTTTACTTCCAGTTTGCGGCTCGCCCGCCGACATGCCTGGATATATACGCGATGCCGTTCAGACGAGCCCCGCTCCCGATTCCAGCAATTTATCCAACTCCGGTCATAACCAGGAACCCTCAGTTTACGGCCGAATTTGGAAACTCGCGACTCTCTTTGAAGATTCAAATAATCCCTTGATTCAGAAAATTGCCCTGACCGGACGTTACCACGGCCAGTATGCCGATATTCATGGAAATGGACGGGATTGGGGAGCCTGGGACAACCGCCGAATTCGTATCGGCCTGCGGGGGGATTTTTTACGAGACTATTCGTTCAATCTCCAAATGGATCTCAGCCCGGACTCCGGGTCCACCTACAACGGCCTGACCGACGCTTTTCTGGAATGGAGAAGAACATTCCTTCGCGTGAGATTGGGCAAACAACCTCTGGAATACACCTACGAAGGATCCGTCTCCTCAAATGAAATCCTGACCGTCGAAAGATCCCTGATCACCGAAACCGTCTGGAAAACCCCCGAGTATATGACGGGAGGAACACTTTCAGGAGAGGCAGGCCCGTGGGTTTTTGCTGTCGGGGTATTCTCGGGGGATCAGGAGAAAGAGTTCAGCAAGTTCAATGCGGGGTACGGGGGACTCCTCAAGGCCGTCTAAGCTCAAGCCGTCGTGAGGGTAGTTCGGCTAGCTTGTCTTCTTCTCCAAGAGGAGAAATTCGGATTAGGAAAAGTTGTAAATGCTGGCTGAATATGCTACAAACCAACGTGGAGCGTACCATCCGGAAGGAATGGGACGGCCAAGATTTCACCGGGGTGGTTTAGCAGGGCTGCAAATATGCGTTCAACCGCAAATCAAATACTAAAACTCAGACTATTGGAGGCGCAGAATGAGGCCGTATTTCGAAAAGATGCAGGATTGGGGGAAGCCCGTCAAGGAGAACAAGAAAAATTCCGAGGAAATCAAGAAAATAGAGCAGGAAATCGCGGAATTGGTTCTGCAGAAGAGGAACGCGGGTCTCCCGCAGGAAGTTATCAACAAGCGGGGTGAATGGACCGTTCACCAGAGACTCGAGTACATCCTGGATCCTGGCACTTGGGCTCCGCTCCATTTACTCTATGACCCCATGGATGAAGAATCGGGGACCACCGGGGTTGTGGACGGTCTCGGCAGAATTAACGGCAGGTGGTGCGTAATCATCGGTTTTGACAATAAAGTCCTCGCGGGCGCCTGGATCGCAGGACAGGCGGACAACATTCTCAGGGTTACGGACATCGCTAAGAGATTACGCTGTCCTCTGGTTTGGCTCGTAAACTGCAGCGGTGTGAAGTTAACGGAGCAGGAAAAGGTTTATGCGAACAGAAGAGGCAACGGTACGACTTTCTTCAGACATGCCGAACTCAATAAACTCGGCATCCCGGTTCTGGCAGCCATCTGGGGAACGAATCCGGCCGGGGGTGGTTACCAGGGAATCAGCCCAACCCTGCTTCTGGCTCACAAGGACTGCAATATCGCCGTCGGCGGGGCGGGAATCGTAAGCGGCATGGCTCCGAAGGGATATTTTGATGAAGGCATGGCCGAGCAGATCATCGAGGCGACGCGGAAATTCAAGGCCGTCCCCCCCGGACGGGTTGAGATCCATCACGATCAAACGGGATTCTTCAGGGAAGTTCATCCCTCCGAAGAAAGCCTTCTTAATTCCTTGAAGCAGTGGGTCGTTAAGCTCCCCGCCTATGACGCCAGCTTCTTCAGGGTGGCAAAGCCCGCCGA
This sequence comes from uncultured delta proteobacterium, assembly GCA_963712535.1. GTDB lineage: Bacteria > Desulfobacterota > SM23-61 > SM23-61 > SM23-61 > CAVQIK01. The sequence goes on from CAVQIK010000001.1 coordinate 255,011, forward strand.
GCCCAAGTTCCCCGCGGAAGACCTGTACAGCCTCGTGGCTTTCAACCAGAAGATGGTTTACGACGTGGAACAGGTCCTGGCCAGGCTCGTGGACAGCAGCGAACACATGGAATTCAGGCCGGACTATGGGCCTGAGGTGTATACAGGATTGGCAAAGGTCGATGGTTTCCTCGTGGCCCTGGTCGCAAACAGGCAGGGGCTGCTCCCAAAAGGCTACCCGGAATACGCGTCCTATCCCGGGATTGGCGGAAAATTTTACCGGCAGGGGCTCATCAAATTAAACGAGTTCGTGACCCTCTGCGGGCGGGACCGGATTCCCATGATATGGATTCAGGATACGTCGGGAATCGACGTTGGAGACATTGCCGAAAAGGCGGAGCTCCTGGGCCTCGGACAGTCGTTGATTTACTCCATCGAGCAGGCGAACGATATTCCCATGATGGCGGTCATTCTGAGGAAAGGAACGGCGGCGGCCCACTACATCATGGCCGGGCCTCAGGCAAACAACAACAACGCCTTCACCCTGGGTTGCGCCACCACGGAGATTTATGTCATGCACGGTGAGACGGCGGCCGTGGCCAGCTTTGCCAGAAGGCTCGTAAAGGAAAAAGATGCCGGCAAGGCCCTCGACCCGGTGATCAAATCGATGAACAAAACGGTCCAGGAATACGTGGCCAAGTCAAGACCGGCCTATTGTGCCAAGACAGGCATGGTGGATGAAGTGGTCGCTTTCAAAGACCTTAGAAAGTATCTGGTCGCGTTCGCGAACTGCTGCTATCAGAACCCGGTGTCGATCACCCCGCAACACCAGATGATCCTTCCCAGAATCATCAAAGGGTGAAAGAAAATCGTCATGACGCTAAGGTTTTGGTCTCTGCTGCTTGCGGATGGATTTTTTCGGGGTCGGACCTGCGGTACCTGCCCTGGCGCCGGAAGATTCATGCCGCCGCGGAATCGAGTACCGCCCAGACGATTTCCTCGAGATTGACGTCCGCCTTTACCTCGACGGCAGCGCCTTGACCTGGAATGATGCGGACAACCGCCTGAAGGACGTTCCGGATGCCCTGCAGGGGCCATGGGAGGATCGAAGGAGGTCCGTTCATTACCAGCGTTGATCCCGAACGACCGCCGGATTTTTCGAGTCGTGGTTGTGAAGTGCGCCCCGCCGAAGCAGAGCCTCGGATGCGGTCATCTTATTGTACGTCGGCAGACTACGTCCCGTCTCCTTCCCGCAAACCCGCAAAAATCC
>CAVQIK010000002.1:0-162493 GCA_963712535.1 uncultured delta proteobacterium
CTGGAATTTCAACGCCGGATTCGGCGGGGGAAAAGGTTGATGGGGAAAGCGGCAGTATGATACAGTGCATTGTTTTTACTGTCTTTTGAAATAAAATAAGTCAAGAGGGAAAGGCGCTTCCCGTCGTCTGGGAGAAGCGGTCCGGTGAAAAATGAATGACGATCGGGAAGGTCCTTTAAAGGCGAAAAAATCGGAGAAGGAGTGCCCGGGCCCCAAGCAGGAAGCAGATGCCTCTCAGCGAAGTGCGTAAGAACAAAAGAGCAAGAGTGAACGACATCGAAGGAGGACGGGGGGTGAAAATCCGGCTGAGCCAGATCGGCATCCATCCCGGGGATATTGTAACTGTGGTAAGGCACGGAGCGATGAAGGGTCCCATGGTCATTGAAGTTCACGGCTTTCAATTGGCCCTGGGAAGGGAAGTGGCCGCCCAAGTCCTCGTGGAAGAAGTGGACCCATGAGAATCGCCCTCGCCGGCCAGCCGAACTGCGGGAAGAGCACCCTTTTCAATCACATCGCCGGCTCACAAAGCAATCACCGGGAATTTCCCGGGAACGAGCGTCACTTTCGCGGAGACCCGGACCCGGATCGACGGGCTCACCTGCACCTGCATCGATCTCCCCGGCACCTACTCCATCACCTCCAACGAACCCGCCGAACTGGAAGCCCGGAAACATCTTCTTTCGGGCGAAGTCGATCTGATCATCAACGTGATGGACGCCTCCCTTTTGAGCCGCAGCCTGGAGTTGACCCTGGAGCTCCTGGAACTGGAGCTTCCCATGGTCCTGTGTCTCAACATGATGGATGAGGCCGAGCGGAAAGGCGTCCAGATTGATGTCCGGAAGCTCTCGGACATCCTGGGCATCCCCGTGGTCCCGGTGATCGCCGCGACGGGGAAAGGGCTGATCGACCTGTTCGCGAACGTCGCCGTGGCCTGGGAAGAGAAGAAGAAAGGCAAGGTCCAGCGGTTCAGCAAGGACATCGAAGAAGTGATCCTGCCCCTCATCTCTCTCCTGGACCGTGAAGTTCGGGTGGATGAGAAAGTCCCGTCCCGATTTTTGGCCGTCAAGCTGCTGGAAAAAGACCAGTCCTTCATAGACGAAATCCAGCGGGGGGGCGATTTTTACGGGCGGGTTCAGCCTTTCCAGGAGGAGCTGCAGGAGAAACATGGGGTCTCTTCGGAGGAGGTCATCTCTTCCGAACGGCATGCCCTGGCGATGAACATATTCGAGAAGGCGACCCGGGTGGTCCACCCTCCGAAGAGGGACATCCGCATGGTCATCGATTCCTGGGTCATGCACAAGGTTTTCGGCTATATCATCCTCGCCCTGGTTTTCTACGGCTTTTTTCACCTCATCTTTGGAATCGGCGGGTACCTGGAAGATCCCCTGATCCGGTTTTTCGACCGCCTGAACGGGGAGCTGGAAAGTTTCTTCCCTCGCGGGAGTCTCATCTTCTACCTGGTCCACGGCGTCCTCCATGGTATTTCCGGGGGCATGGCCATCGTGCTCCCTTACCTTGTCCCTTTCCTCATCGGCCTCTCCATCCTGGAAGATATCGGGTACCTTCCCCGGGTGGCTTTCCTTATGGATGTTTTCATGCACCGGATCGGGCTCCACGGGAAATCGGTCATCCCATTCATCCTGGGTTACGGGTGCAGCGTTCCCGCGGTAATGGCCACCCGGATTCTGGAGCTGCCCCAACACCGGTTCATCGTCTCGGTGCTTTCGACCATGATCCCGTGCGCGGCGCGAATCACGATCATCTTCGGCCTGGTCGCTTTTTTCATCGGGCCCAACGCCGCCCTGGCCATCTTCGCCCTGAACCTCCTAATCGTGGCCCTCTTCGGGAAGATAATGACTCTCCTCACCCCGGAGTCCAACCTGGGGCTGATCCTGGAGATGCCGGCCTATCAGATCCCCCCCCTGGGGAACACCCTGAAAAAATCGTGGTTCCGGATCCGGGAGTTCATCGTCATCGCCTGGCCCCTGCTGATCATCGGCAGCGTCATCCTGGCCTTGATTGAGTACGCGGACTGGGACGTTCTGCTGAACCGCTTGATTTCACCGCTCACGGGGCTCCTTGGACTTCCCATCTCGGTGGGGGCCACCCTCCTCTTCGGCGTGCTGAGAAAAGAGCTCTCCCTCATCATGCTGACCCAGGCGCTGGGAACGACCCAGGTCCTTACCGTCATGACCAAGACCCAGATCATGGTCTTTACGCTGTTTGTCACCTTCTATATCCCCTGCCTGGCCACCATCGGCACCCTGTGGAAAGAGATCGGGAGGAAAGGGGCCCTACTGGCCGTCCTCTTTACTTTCGGAACCGCGACGGTCATCGGTCTCCTGGCAAGGGTGATCGGGGGAATTTTTCTGCCCTAAATGAATGAGTGCAGCGCCGATGGAATCAAAATCCAAGCTTGGCGGTACGCGCGGGAATGCCGCTCCGCGCATTGACGAATCCGATCTCCTCTGTTACTTATAGGTCAAAACGATTTACGGGAAAACCATTAACATTTCGAAGGGGAACGCCGTTGCCAATCATTGAAACCATCCTGATCCATCCCTCGCTCTGCACAGGGTGCCGGGCGTGCGAGGTCGCCTGCGGGTTTCGCTCGACGAGAGACATGGACCCATCGCGATCGTGCATCTCCGTGCAAAAAGATGAGGCCACCGGAAAGATGAAGATCAGCATCGGCGAAGATTGCGACATCTGCGGTGATCAAGAGACGCCCTTTTGTCTTCAGGTTTGTCATCCCCGGGCCCTGAGCCTGGGACGAAAGGTGTGTAGGGGCGATTCATGAATCGCCCCTACGGATGCTGGCCGGAGGCTCCCTTTTTCCGCAATGTCGTGGAAAAGCCTGTCCACTACAAATGGAATTGTGCGCTAAATCTCCCCAACCCCCCTTTCGAAAAGGGAAGCTGTGAAAAAATTAAACTGTGAGTCAAATAACCCAGTTTTGTTGTCCAGGGGACGGCAAAAATTTGCAGGCCAAAATCGGCGGGAGATTTCTGATGTCCAATGGGTTTACCTGAGTTCCGCAAAGGAACCCCGGCAAACCCGAGCTAAACCCTGGTAAATATTAATAGGTTTCCATTCTAGTGTTTCATAAGTTCAGTACACCGCGGGCTGAGAAGGAACGAGTGCCTCTTTTGGCCTGCAAATTTTTGCCGTCCCCTGGACATGGTAACGCTCTCCAATTTCCCGGCCGCTGATTTTTTCACAGCTTCAGTGGGGCGAGGGGGGATTTCTCAAACTGGTTAGCAGGGAATGGATCCAAACGAGAACATTCTTGTTTGTTTCCGGCTCGTCCGGGTTAGGTTTTCATCTCCGGACGTTGCATGGGAAAGGTTGAAATTATGAAAAAACAGGGCCACTCCGGCTGGGCGGGAAAGCTCCTCCGGGTTGATTTAAGCGCGCGGACCTGCCGGGCGGAAGCCATAGATCCCTATATTCCCTTCCTCGGCGGCAGGGGCATGTCCGATTGGATTGTGTTCCAGGAAAATAAGCCTTCCGTGAGGGCGACAGACCCCGGGAGCGTTATCGCCCTCGGGACCGGTCCCCTTGCCGGGACCCTCGCCCCGGGCGCCTGCCGCTCCAACCTGTCTTTCAAGAGCGTGGCCACGGGCGGGATCTCCACCGCCAATGTGGGCGGGCATTTTGCGGCCGAGCTGAAGTACGCCGGCTTTGACCAGATCGTGATCGAGGGGAGGGCGGAATCCCCGGTGTATCTCTGGGTCCGGAACGGCGTGGCGGAGGTTCGGGACGCGGCGGAATTGTGGGGGAAGACCACCTGGGAAACGGAAGACAACATCCGCCGCGAGCTCCAGGATGACCGAATCCGGGTTGCCGCCATCGGCCCGGCGGGAGAGAACCTCTGCGTCCAGGCTTGCGTGATCGTGGATAAATCGCGGGCCGCGGGATGGGGAGGATGCGGCGCCGTGTTTGGGTCGAAGAACCTGAAGGCCATCGCGATTCGGGGGACCCTGCCGGTCAGGCTGGCCGACCCGGAGGGGTTCTGGTCTTACAATCAGGAGATGCTGAAGCGGATTTCCCGGTCCCGGGCCAGCGGAATACTCACTCGGTACGGCACCCATGGGGCATACGGCGTAGGCGGGCCCGACGGGAGGACGCCGCAGGGAGTGCGCAACCACCGTGATGAATACTGGCCTGCGGACAAGGGGATGCAACTCCGGGAGACCGCCTTCCGCGAAAAATGGGAGGTCGGAAGGGCCGCTTGCTTCGCCTGCCCCTGCTCGTGCACGCATGTATACCGTCTCGCGGGAGGCAAATACGGACCGCTCACCCTGGAAGGGGTCCATACCAATACGGTACGCGCCCTCGGATCTAATCTGGACATCAACGACGCGGAAGCCGTTTTGAAAGGCCAGGCGCTCATCAATCAGCTGGGCTTGAACACCGATGGGGTGGGCTCGGTTATGGGATGGGCCTTCGAGGCTTACGAGCGGGGGCTCTTGACCAAAAAGGACACGGGCGGCCTGGAGTTGACCTGGGGCAGCGGCGAGGCCATGGTGCGCCTCCTGGAGAAGATCGCCTACAGGCGGGACGTCGGGGACCTCCTGGCCAGGGGAGTGAAGGAAGCGGCCGGGATTTTAGGAGCGGGCAGCGAATCCTTCGCCATGCATGTCAAGGGACAGGAGATGAACGAGCAGTCGGTTCGTTCCCACAAGGGGTGGGCCCTGGGGATCTTTACCTCCACCCGGGGCGCCGGGCACCTGAACGGCGCCAGCCTCACCGAACGCCTGGGCATGGACCCGGAGAAGGCGAAGGCGCTCTTCGGGACCGAGGCGGTGACTCGTCCCGAAGCCTATGAAGGGAAGGGGGCCGCGACGGCGTGGTTCGAGAGCTTCAAGGCGGTGGTGGATTCTCTGGGCTTGTGTTACTACACAACTTTCTGGATCGACTTGGAACTGCTGGGGCTGGAGGAGATGGCCGCCCTCATGGAAAAGGCGACGGGACACAAGATAAGTGCGGAGGAACTGCTCGCCGCGGGCGAACGGATCTACAATCTGGAGAAAGCCTTTAACACCCTCCACGCCGGCTTTACCCGTAAAGACGATCTGCCCCCATCGCGTTTTCTGGAAAGTGCGATAAGCGGCGGACCTTTCGCCGGGGCCAGGCTGGAGGCCGACGGCTACAATCGCATGTTAGACGATTATTACCGCGCTCACGGATGGGACCCGGCCACAAGCTGGCAGACGGCGCAATGTCTGGATCGGCTGGGGCTCGGGGAGGTCAAGGAACGCCTGGCCCGGGCCGGGCGCCTGATTGAATGAATTTCTGCCGCTCTTGGGATTGCTAGGAGGACCTCCTTGTCGGTTGCGGAAAGCGACCCCTTCGTAGGCGGCCGTAGCGGTACGATGCACGTGCCGCACTCGGCAAAAGCCGTGATGGGAGAACGTTACCTGAACGGAAGTAAGGAGTCGAATGATGAAAAAACTGGAGACCAAATTTGCCGGGGTGAAGTTGCGAAATCCGCTGATCCTGGCTTCGGCCACGCCCGGCTGGGACGGGGAACATTGCCATCAGGCCTGGGTCCACCAGGCGGGAGCCATCGTGCCGAAGACCTTCGCCCCACCCGACAAGTTCGCGCAGCACCCCCGCTGCGGGCGGATGAAGATCATCCGCAGCGGCAACAGCCGGATCGGCATGGTCAATATCGAACTGTACACGACCATCACCCTGGAAGACTGGCTGAAGACCGACCTGGAGAAGGCGTACCAGGGCGGAAGCTGCATCATCGCCAGCGTCGTGGCCCACCCGGATCCGGAGGATACGGCCGCGAATGCCCGGATCATTCAGGACACGGGCAAGGTGGCCATGTTTGAGATCAACGTTTCCTGCCCCATGCCGGCCGACAAGTCGAGGGTCGGATTCCAGATGGGCAACGACCCGGAATCCTGTTACGGCCAGGTCAAGGCCTTGAAAAAGGCCTTCTCGCTTCCGGTGGGCATCAAGCTGACTCCCACGACCCACAACATGGTGCCCATGGCCCAGGCCGCGGAGTCGGCGGGGGCCGATTTCCTGACCATCGGCAACTCGGTCCGCTCCTTCGCCGGCGTGGACATCTCGACCGGGCTTCCCAAGCTCCCGGCCTACGGGGGGTACAGCGGGCCGGCGATCAAGCCGATCACCCAGCGCCATGTCTCCGAGGTGGCCAGGGCGGTCAAGACGCCCATTTCGGCCTGCGGCGGCATCACCACCTGGGAGGATGTGGTGGAGTACATCATGCTCGGGGCCACGACGGTCCAGATCTGCACTTCCATCATGTGGCAGGGATACGGGCATTTCCAGACCCTGCTGAAAGGCCTGGAAGGATATCTGGAAAGGGAAAAGCTCGATTCGCTCGACCCGATCCGCGGCAAGACGCTTCCCTACATCACCACGATCGAAGAGGTTTCCAAGCGGCCCCCGCTGGTCTCGCAGGTGGACCCCGAAAAGTGCACCAATTTGAAAAAAGGCGGGTGCGAGCTCTGCGGCCAGGGCTGTTTTTACGGGGCAATCGAATTTTCTCCGCGCCTCAAGTTGAAGCCGGAGAACTGCGACGGATGCAACCTGTGCGTGGAGATCTGCCCCGTGGGAGCGCTCCGGCTGGAGTCGCCCGACTAGAAGAAGGGAAAATTAAAAAACAAAAGCAAGAACGAAACTGTTCAGCCGTGAAAAGCGTTCCGGAATCGCAGCAGAAGGCCCAGAATATCGCACGCGAAATTCCCCATTTCATCAAAGCCGATGGACACATATATTCTCCTGCCACTTTGGAATAGCGAGGTTAGGAGCGATATATTCAAAGAACTAACTTTTCTGACTCGTTAGATTTCTGCTAAACACTCAAAGGCCATTGGAAGGCGAAAGGAAAAAGGCATGGATTCTCACAAACAGGTGTGGAGTGGATCGATCAAAACCGAAATGCCATCGTCGGATTTCTCCAGGACTTGATCCGGATTCCCAGCGTGACCGGAGAGGAGGGGAAGATCCAGCAATTTATCGCCGGCACCTGAAGGAGATGGGCTTGCCGTCGATGTCTTCGAACCGGATCTTGCCGCCCTGCGGAAACATCCCGCCTTCGTGGAGGTTTCCCGCGGATACGAAGGGCGGCCCAACGTGGTGGGAATTCTGAAAGGGAAAGGCGGCGGAAAATCCCTTCTCTTCAACGGGCACGTGGATGTGATCCCGGCCGGGGCGCCGGAGAGCTGGCAGCATGCCAGCTGGTCCGGGGACCTTGCGGACGGCCGCATCTACGGGCGCGGGGCTGCGGATATGAAGTCCGGGCTCGCGGCCATGACCATGGCCGTGAAAGCCATCCTCGATTCCGGCATCCGGCTTCGCGGGGATGTGATTCTCGAGTACACGGTGGATGAGGAGCTCTCCGGGAACGGCACCCTGGCCTGCGTGATGAAGGGGTACAAGGCCGACGGCGGGATCTGCTGCGAGACCTCCAGCATGCGGGTGCAGCCCGGCTCCATCGGGCGCATCTGGTTCGAGATCAAGGTCAAGGGCAAGGCCGCCGGGATCCAGCGCCGGTGGGAAGGGGTCAACGCCATCGACAAGGGCTACCGGGTGACCCAGGCGGTCGCCGATTTCGAACGGCTGCGGGTCGGACGGCTGAGCCATCCCCTTTACCCCGACATCCGCGGCGCCATTCCCTGCATGGTGGGGGTCTTCGAGAGCGGCTCCTACCACAGCGCCTTCCCCGACACCTGCCTGCTGAAAGGATCCATGGCCACGGTCCCGGGGGAGGACTCGGCCGCGGTCAAAAAGGAATTCGTCGAGTTCATTCCGAGCAGGTCGCCGACGATCCCTGGCTGAAGGACCATCCCCCGGAAGTCGTCTTCACCGGCTACTTCGCCGAGCCCTCGGCGATCCCCGCGGACAGTCCCATCGTTCAGGCCCTCTGCCGGAAATTTACCGAAGTCACCGGGAAAGAGCCCGTCATCAGCGGCCGGGAAGGGGCGGCGGACATCCGCTTCATGAATCGTTACGGCGAAGACCCCGACGGTCATCTTCGGACCGGGCATGACCGAGCAGATGCATGCGAACAACGAATGGGCTAACGTGGACGACCTGATCCAGGCGACGAAGATTTTATCCCTGACCATTCTGGAATGGTGCGGGGTCGGAGTGATCCGGAGAAGAAGGAAGCGGGATAAAGTCAAGGCAGCCAAACGGAATTCTCCCGGCAAGCACGCGAGGTCGGATAATTATTTTGGATCTTCCGGAATGAAAGTGATTGGCAAAGAAGAGAAATGATTGATCTGAGCATAAACGAAGGAAGAATTGGAACGGGCGGTCCGGCGGGCGCGGGAACGAAAGATCCTGATTCCCACGTTTCAGGAACAGATCCACCCGGACCGAATCCCTGAGAAGGTGAAGGAAAAACTAAAGAAGGTCGGGCTCTGGGATGTAAATCCCCTCAATCTTTTCCGGATCACCTGGAAGAACGAACCCGTGTCTTCGGGCGGGCGGTTCGGAAAGGTGAATTATCTCGAATTCCCCCCGGCGCTCACCGGCGTGGATGCCCGGATCATCGCTCTGGTCGGCAAATGGTTTCCCACCGGCTCCCACAAGGTCGGCGCCACCTTCGGCTGCCTGGTGCCCCAGCTGGTCACGGGCCAGTTCGATCCCACCAGCCAGAAGGCGGCCTGGCCTTCGACGGGGAACTTCTGCCGTGGAGGCGCCTACAATGCCACTCTTCTCGGCTGCGAATCGATCGCCATCCTGCCGGAGGGGATGAGCCGGGAGCGTTTTCAATGGCTGGCCACCGTGGCCGGGGAGGTCATTGCGACTCCGGGCTGCGAGAGCAACGTCAAGGAAATCTTCGACAAGTGCTGGGAGCTGCGCCAAACCCGGGGCAATGTGGTCATTTTCAACCAATTCGACGAATACGGAAATCATCTCTGGCATTATCAGGTCACCGGCCGGGCCCTGGAAGAGGTCGTTTCGGCGGAGCTCGGCGAAAGCGGCCGCTGCGCCGGCTTCGTGTCCCAGACCGGTTCGGCAGGAACGATCGGCGCCGGGGATTACCTGAAAGAACGTTTCCCGGGAGCAAGATCGTGGCCAGCGAAGCCCTGCAATGCCCCACCCTGCTCCTGAACGGCTACGGCGATCATCGCATCGAAGGGATCGGGGACAAACACGTTCCCTGGATCCACAACGTCCGGAATACCGATGTGGTTACGGCCATCGATGACGAGGCCTGCGTGAGCCTGGTCCGGCTGTTCAACGAACCGGAAGGAAAAGATATCTCGGCGCCCGGGGAGTTTCTGAGGAATTTATCCAAACTGCCGCTGCTCGGGATCTCCGGCATCGGGAATCTTCTCCCGCTATCAAGTTCGCCAAGTACTATGAGCTTACGGGGCGGGATATCATTCTTACCGTTCTGACCGATTCCATGGAGCTCTATGGCACCCGGGTCGAGGAGATGCGCAGGGCAAGGGGCCCCTATACGCAGACTTGACGCCGCCGCGGATTACCACCGCTATCTGATGGGCGAGGCAACGGATAACATGCTGGAATTGGGCTATCCGGACCGGAGGCGCATCCACAACCTGAAGTACTTCACCTGGATCGAGCAGCAGAAGAAATCCCTTGAAGAACTGAATGCCCAATGGGATGATTTCCCGGATTTCTGGGACCGGATCCACCGGCAGGTGGACGAGATGGATCGTCTGATCGAGGCATTTAATGAGCGGACGGGAGTCTTGAAAGATTTATAAAAAGGACCAATTTAGGTCGTTAAAAATGGAGTTGAGCGCAAATTGTCAGCAAATTTCAGAAATCCTCCCCGACCCCTCTTTAATAAAGGCGGGGGGATGGGAGGATCTCTGGAAAAGTTATTCACATGAGGGGAATTCCTGCTTGGTTCAGGCACGTCAGGTTAGGCGATTGGCGTATTCCATTGACCGCTTTCATCAAGATTCGAAGGATGCCAATATGAAAACAGGAGGGAGAAGACCATGAAAAGAACTGTGATCGTCAGCCTGATCCTGGGCGCTCGCTCTTACGCTGATGCTGGCCGGGACCGTCCTCGCCGCGCCAAGTGGAATGTCAAATTCGGGCATGATCAGCCGGAAAAGAGCCCGCACCACGACGGGGCGTTGTACTTCAAGAAACTGGTGGAGGAAGGGAGCAACGGCGAAATCGCCGTCAAAATTTATCCCAGCCAGCTGCTGGGAACCGGCCTCCAGATGTCGGAGATGGTCCAGGCCGGGGCCCTGGAAATTCTGGCGATCCCCACTTCCAACATGCAGGTCCTCCATCCCTCTCTCCAGGTCTTGGATCTGCCCTTCCTGTTTCCGGGGACGAAGTCTCTGTTCCGGGTGCTGGACAGCGATTTCACCGACGACCTCTACAAGCCGCTCTGGAGCCAGAACATCGTCGGCCTCCACTGGATCATCAGCGGGTTCAAACAGTTCACGGGGAACTTCCCCATTCGCACGCCGGATGATTTCAAAGGGCGGAAGATCCGGGTCATGCCCGCCCCCATCATCCGGGAGCAGTTCAAGGCCCTGGGAGCCTCTCCGGTGCCCATCGATTTCCAGGAACTCTACAACGCCCTGCAGCAGGGCGTGGTGGACGGGCAGGAAAATCCCCTGACCACGATCGTGACCATGAAATTCTACGAAGTGCAGAAATACATGACCCTGAGCAACCATGCCTTCATCGCCTACGTCTTCGTGGCCAGCAAGACGTTTTATGGATTCCCTGCCGGACAAATATCAGAAATTGGTCCGGGAGTCGGCCAAAAAGGCCGGGATCTATGAGCGGGGCCTGGTCGGGGAAAGGGAAAAAGGGTTCCTGGAGACGATCAAGAAAGGCGGGGTGACGGTGATCGAATTGAAACCCGAGGAGCGGCAGGCATTCCAGAAGGCGGTCGAACCGGTGTACGACTGGTTCAACAAGAATGTTCGCCGACGGAAAACGCTATTACGACATGGTTCGCGGCCGTAAAGTAGGAAAGGGCGGTCGGAGATGAAGCCGGGCGCGGCGCTCGCGCCGCTACCGGCTGCCCCTCTCGGGGTGGCAACTTGTCATGGCGAGAGGTTGAACGGGTGATGCGTTTTCTTGGCCGGCTGAATCGGATTTTCAAAAGGCTGGAGAGGCATTCCTGGCAGGGGCCATCATCGTCTCCAGCCTGCTGCTTTTTGTGAACGTGGTCCTGCGTTATGTTTTTCTCCTCCCGATTTACTGGGCCGAGGAGTTTGTCCGCTACCTCATGGTCTGGATGATCTTTATCGGGGCAAGCCAGGTGACCCTGGGGGGAGGGCACGTCGCCGTGGATATCGTTCCCCGGCTTCTTTCCAAGAGGGGAAATGCCATCCTGGCTTTATCGTAAATCGTGATCTGCATCCTCTTCTGCATTTTATTGGTTTATTTCAGCCTCAAACAGATGCTGCGGGTGATGAGCGCCGATCAGATTTCCCCGGCCCTCGAAATTCCCATGTGGATCGCTTACCTTTCCATTCCGGCGGGCACGTTCTGATGCTGATTCGTTTCCTCCAGCAGTTCTGGATGCGAATTCAGGGGAAGAGCGTGGAAATCCGGGAAGTCCTGGATTAAATGATCGTATCCTCGCTCGGCCCGCGGGCGACCCGTCACGCGCCTCGCGTGATCGCCCCGACACCTCCCTGACCCCTATTTGATTTGAGGATATCATGACCGCCTTGATTTTTGCTTTATTGGGTGTCTTCCTGGCGGCCAGCATTCCCATTTTCATGTCCCTGGCCCTGGTCGCATCTTTATCTTTTTTTCTTTTACAGCTCGATTCCCATGGAGATTCTTCCGCAGCGCATGTTCGCCGGGGTGGAGGGATTTGCCCTGCTGGCCATCCCTTTTTTCATCCTGGCGGCCGACCTCATGGGGCAGGGAGGGGTCACCTCCCGGCTGATCCGCTTTGTCAACACCCTGGTGGGGCATTTCCCGGGAGGATTGGGGATTTGCGCGGTCATGACCTGCCTTCTCTTCGGGGCCATCACCGGTTCGAGCGCTTCCACCGTCATTGCGGTGGGGGGGATTCTTTACCCGGCCTTGATCAAATCGGGCTACGACACCCAATTTACCCTCGGCGTCGTCACCTGCTCGGCCCTTTTGGGAATGATCATCCCCCCCAGCAACGCCATGATCGTTTACGGCTCCGTATCCAAAGTTTCGGTCGGCGCTCTGTTCATGGCCGGATTCGGGGCGGGACTCGTCTTCGCCCTGAACTACGCCATTTACTGCTATGCCTACGCCAAGAAGAAAAAGATCCCCCTCCAGCCCCGGGCGAGCTGGAAGGAAAGGAAACAGGCGGGAAGGACGCGCTCTGGGGCCTGGGGATTCCCTTTATCATCCTGGGGGGGATTTATAGCGGGGTCTTTACGCCCACGGAATCGGCCGCCGTCGCCGTGGCTTACGCCATGTTCGTGACCGTGTTCATTTACCGGGAGCTCTCTTTTCGGGACATCTGGAAGATCAGTCTGGATTCGGCCACGATCACGGCCCGGGTTCTCATCATGGTCGCGGCCGCGACTCTTTTCTCCTGGCTGCTGACCGTTCAGGGAGTTACGAGCCAGTATCGTCGAGCCGGTCATTGCCATGAAGCCGCCTTACTGGGCGGTGCTGGATTTCGCCAATCTGACCATGCTCGTCGCCGGGATGTTCGTGGATGTTTTCTCCAATATTCTGATCCTTTGCCCTCTTCTCCTTCGCCTGATGGAACCGGCGGGAGTCAGCGAGCTCCATTTCGGGATCGTGGCCACGGTCAATTCCGACATGGGAAATATCACCCCGCCTTTCGGCTTGAATCTGTTCGTCGCCAGCGGGACGTTTAAGAAGAGCTATGTGGAAGTGGTGCGGGCGGTCGTGCCCTGGCTCGCTGATCGCCATCGTCAGCCTGATGATCATCACCTATGTCCCGGAGATCTCGCTCTGGCTGCCCAAGCAGCTTTACCCGGGAATAAAATAAAATAGTGAGAGGTAAAAGATAAGGGGTGGGGCGAAAGGAATAGATGTCGGGAATGGGGGGACAACCGGCCAGCGGGCGTGTAGGGGCGATTCATGAATCGCCCCTACGGGCTTCATGGATCGGGCGGAAACATCCCGTGCCAGGGGGTGGCTTGTTCGTAAGCGTAGGCGACACGCAGCAGCGAGGGTTCGTCGAACCGCCGGCCGATGAGCTGGATTCCTACGGGGAGCTTTTCCGCGGACATCCCGCAGGGCAGGGAGATGGCGGGCAACCCGGTCAGGTTGCCGGGGCGGGTAAACCTCAGCAGGGCCGTCCGGACATCCTCCCTGCCGCGCCCCCACTCGATCTCCTTCTGTTCGATGAGAGGGGGAAGGACCGGGAGGGTCGGGACGGCCACCACGTCAACGGACTGCAAAACCCCATCAAAAAGTTCCGATAAGTACTCCCGCCTTTTCTGCGCCCGGAGATACTCGACGGTCCTCTGATCTTTGTTTCCTTCCATTCGGCTGCGGACGTCGGCTCCGTAATCCGCGGCTTTCTTTTCGAGCCACTCCCAATGATAGGAGAGGGCCTCTCCAACCGTGATCGTGCCGACGAGATCGGCAGACTCGTTCATTCCCTTCAAATCGACTTCCCGCAGCTTGGCTCCCAACCCGGATAAGACCGCACAGGCCGCAAGAACAGAAGACTTGACCTCTCTCTGGACCCGATCGAAGAAGTACTGCCTGGGGATTCCGACTCGAACACCCCGGACCCCCTTCCGCAGGCCCCGGGTGGAGGAGCGCACGGGTTTTTCCAACAATTGCGAGGCGGAAGGATCCGGACCGGCGATCGCGTCCAGGACCAACGCCGCATCCTCCACGCACCGGGAGATCGGTCCGACGTGGTCCAGGCTGGAGGCCAGGGGAATGACGCCCCGGAGGGAGACCAGCCCGCGGGTGGGCTTCAATCCCACGACTCCGCAGGCCGCGGACGGAATCCGGATCGAGCCGCCCGTATCCGTCCCCAGAGAAGCGACCCCCAATGCGGCGCTCACCGCGGCCGCGCTCCCCCCGCTGGACCCCCCGGGAACTCGGCTGAGATCCCACGGGTTGTGCACCGGGCCGTAATGCGGATTTATGCTGGTCACGCCGTACGCAAATTCGTGAAGGTTGGTCTTCCCCAGTAAAATGGAACCCGCCGCGATGAGGCGGTCCACCACGACGGCGTTCTCCCTGGGGATAAAGCGGCGCAGGATCTTCGAGCCGCCCGTGGTCCGGATCCCGGCAGTGTAAAAGAGATCTTTCAGGGTGAGAGGAATTCCATGGAGAGGACCCCGGTACCTCCCCTTGGAGATCTCTCGCTCCGCCCGCATAGCTTCTTTCCGGGCTGTCTCGGCGGTGACCGTGATGAACGCATTCAGGGCCGGCTGAATCCGTGCGATCCTTCCCAGAAAGGCTTCGGTCAGCTCCACGGGCGAGATCTTGCGGCGTCGAATCAACGGGGCAAGCCTGGAGATGGTCAGGTTGGCATCATTGCGGAGATCCATGGGCCCTCCATTTTCGATTTAGATGACGGCAGCCGATTCTTACTCGACATGGATGAACGCGATCAGCCCCCCAAGGGGCCGAATTTCAGGTCAAAACGCCTGGTGCACGACCGTTCCGGAGATGACGGTCATGATCGCTCTTGCCCGCGAAATCTCTTCCGCGGGAATAGAAGTGATATCCCGGTCAAGGACGGTAAGGTCGGCCTGCAGGCCCTCTTCAAGCCTCCCCAATTTTTGCGAAACCCTGGTGGCGCTCACCGCCATTGAGGTGTAGCATTCGATGGCCCGGGTGATACTTACCCGCTCCTCGGGGTGCCATCCTCCGGGGAATCGTCCGGCCTTGTCGACCCGGGTCACCGCTGCCTGGAGCCCAACGAGGGGGTTGAGGTCGGCCACATCCCAGTCCGACCCGAACACGACCGGGCAATTTCGCTCCAGTAAAGACTTCACCGGGTAGGAAAGGGCGGCCCTTTCGGGGCCAAGCCTCACCTCTGCCGGGCCGGCGTCGTCCAGCAGATGCGCCGGTTGAATTGAAGCAAACAGCCGGGGATGCCCCGTCCTCTCGATCTGTTTCTTCCCCGGGTGCTGGAAATGTTCTATGCGCAGCGGAGCCCCCCCTTCGCCGTCGCGGATGATCTCGTCAAAAAGGTCCAGGGTGAACCCGATGGCGCGATCTCCGATCGCGTGAATGGAAACGGAAACGCCCGCCCGGGCGGCCCTCTTCATCTCCGTCCGGAACTTCTTCGGGTCCTCCACGCAGGAGATCCCGCTGGAGCCGGGATCGTGGGCATAGGGTTCCTCAAGCCATGCCGTGCCCGAGCCCAGGCTTCCGTCCACAAAGCCCTTGACCCCGTCCAGAACCAGCCTCTCGGAGGGTTCTTCTTCCAGACCGGAGAGGAGTCGGTCCAGCTCCTGGAAGGGGACCCTTGCGAATACCTTCAGCCCGGGTTCTTTCCCCAGGGCCGACCGGTACACATCCAAATCCCTCCAGTGAGAAATGACGTCATGTACCTGGGTGATACCCAGGCCCTGAGCCAGTCCGAAACTTTTCTGAAGGGCTCTGGCCCTTTCCGCATCCGGCATGGGAGGGATGCGGACCGCGACCAGGTCCATGGCTTTTTCCAGGAGCAAGCCGGTCGCTTCGGAGGTTCGAGGGTCACGGACGATCTTTCCGCCGGAAGGGTCCGGAGACCGTTTGGAAACGCCGGCTATTTCCAGGGCCCGGGTGTTTGCCAGCGCGCTGTGCATGTCAAAACGGGTGAGAAAGAGGGGTCTCCCACCGGACACATCGTCAACCCATTCCCGCTTCGGTAAATCACCCTCCAGGAATGTGTCCGCCCATTCTCCCAGGATCCAGGGGAGAGAAGGGTTTTCATCCGCCCAGGCCCCGATCTTGGCCGAGAACTCCTCCCGGTCTTTGACGCTCCTCAAATCAACCCGGGTAAGCTGAAGGGCACCGGAGAGCATATGGGTGTGCCCGTCGCATATCCCCGGCAGGACCAGCCCCCCGGGCAGAGAAATAACCCTGGCCCCTCTTCCAATCCTCGTCCGGACCGCATCTCTTTCACCCACGGCAAGGATTCCTCCGAAGTTGAAGGCAATGGCCCCTCGCCGGGGTGTCTGACCGGGCCGGAATAGGAAAACATCATCTAAAAGCGTGATCTCTTGCAAATCTAGTTATCTCCTTATCCGTTTGCAGTCCCCTCACCCCATCCCTCTCTCCCGAGAAGGGAAGAGGGAGATGGTGAGCCCCTCAGAACAGAAAACATCCCTCTCCCCCGTCCCGGGGGAGAGGGCGAGGGTGAGGGGGCGATGTTATAGCCCCACTTTTGGCCGTGGTGAAAAAAATCATTCCAGCGATGAAAGAGTAGAAAGGATCCGTTCCATTCCTCTCCTCAGGTTTTCCTGCGAGTTCGAATAGGAGATGCGAAGATACCCTTTTCCCGAGGGGCCGAAAATGTCTCCGGGAGTAAGCGCCACGCCGTGCTTGTCCAGGAGGAGATCCGCCAAAGTCCAGCCATCCACGGATTTCAGCCCGTGGTGCATCCAGAAGTAGAAAGCCCCCTGGGGCGGAAAATAATAAAACCGGGGAACGGAGTCAGCCAGGTCCATCATGAGCCGCCGCCTTCGGATGTATTCTTCCACCATCGGGCGAATGATTCCGTCCCCCTGCTCAAGGGCCTCCAGGGCCCCGACCTGGGCGAAAGTGGTCGGATTGATCATGGTGTGCTGCTGGCCTTTTTCCAGCTCCCAAACGAGGTCGGCGGGCGCGGCGAGGTAGCCGATCCTCCAGCCGTCCATGGCATACCCCTTGGAGAAAGAATTCAAGGTGACCGTCCTCTCCTTCATGCCCGGGAGTGAGGCGATGCTGTAATGGACGAATGGCTCATACACCAGTTTTTCATAGATTTCATCCGAGATGACCAGGAGGTCCCGTTCTTTGGCCACTTCAGCGACCACCCGAAGGCTGCTCAGGTCCAAGCCGGACCCGGTGGGGTTGTGAGGGCTGTTGAGGAGGATGACTTTGGTTTTAGGGGTGACGAACGCCTCGAGTTTTTCTTTGCGGATCTGGTAGCCGTCCTCCGCGGAGCAGGGGAGGGGCACGGTTCTCGCGCCCAGGTATTCACTCCAATCGAGATAGAACAGATACATGGGCTCGGGGATGATGATCTCGTCCCCCGGCTCGAGGACGGTCATGAGGGTGATGGCCATCCCATGGCTCGCTCCCGCCGTTGCCAGGATTTCATTCTCCGGGTCGGCCTCGATGCCGTTTTCGCGGCGCAGTTTTCCCGAGATCGCCCGGCGCAGCTCCAGCATCCCCATGGAAGAGGTGTAATGAACCTGGCCTTTGTCGAGGGCTTTCTTGGCTGCATCCTTCACCACTGCCGGAGTGTCGAAATCCGTCCGGCCGATCTCCATGTGAATGACTTCGCGGCCGGCCCTCTCCATGGCCATGGCTTTTTCGAGCATTCGCCGGATTCCGGACTGCTCGATCTTCCTCATTTTCGCGGCGGCGAATCGGTTCATATTACTTATTTAATTGGACGCAGATAAACGCAGATTTTCAGGATCACGGCCGGAATCCATGGTTCAGGAGCGAGGAGGAAGGATGCTCTTTCTGTGGCTCCGAATTCAGCTCCCGATCCAGGTTTTGGATACCACAGGGCTAATCCTGAAGCAACAGGTTTGTTGATTCCTTGCCCACCTTCACTTTCATGATTTTCCCTAATCCATACGACAAGTGAGCTTGAGGACCGGGTACAAGGGCAACGGGCGCAAAAAGCATCTGCGGGAGATGCTGCTCCATCGTTGGGGCGGGGTCACCCCGCCCCTACATTCCGCAGAATGGGCGGCCCAGGTCGAAACGGGCCGATCGTTATACAAGGAAGGAGATCGGAGACACGTTTGCGAAAGGATTGGCCGCAGAACCGATGAAAGCATTCGTGCCTTATGGTTTTTGCGCCCGTTGCCCTTGTGCCCGGGCCGGGGTAAAGATTGACTTTTCACGAATATTTCACTTAGTTGGCGCAAAGTGAAGGTGGGCAAGGTTTGTCGATTCCAATTGATTGGATTGCGAGTCCATTGTTAGAATGGGGTCCATTTGAGGACTTGAGGGAACCCGGGTGTTTAAAGAAAGATCGTCTTCTTCATCTCTTGCCGCAGATGCGGTACTGCTTGGGGTTTCGGTTTTCTGGGGGACCTCTTTTGCCATCGTGAAAGAAGCTCTTGCGGAAACAACCCCGGCCAATTTTTTGTTTCTTCGTTTTTTCTTCGCCTTCCTCCTCCTGGCCCCGGTCGCCTGGTCCAGGCGCCACACCTGGTCCGGGGAATTCCTGAAACCGGGAACGATCGCCGGCTTTTTTCTTTTCACCGCGTTTCTCACCCAGGCCTGGGGGCTGGTGTATACCTCTGCTTCCAGGAGCGGGTTTATCACCGGCCTGAGCGTCGTCCTCGTGCCCCTCCTGTCGGTCGCCCTTTGGAGAAGAACGCCTCCCCGGGCGGTAATCCTCGGGGCGGGGATGGCTTTCGCGGGCCTGTACTTTCTCACTTCTGTCGATCAGGCGCAGGCGCTGCCTTTCAACGTTGGGGATCTCCTGACCTTAATCTGCGCGGTCCTGTGGGCCGGTCATATACTGGCTCTGGGCCGCTATTCGCCCGACGCGGACTTCTTCTGGCTGACCTTCCTTCAGCTGGCCGTCTCCTGCATCGGCAGCTTTGCCTGGGTTTTGCTTTCAGGAGAGCTGACCCTGGCTCTTTCACCCACCGTGTACCTCGCGGCTCTCTACCTGGCCGTGACCTGCACGGTTATCGCCTACCTGGGGCAGACCTGGGCCCAGGCGATCACCGCCCCCGCGCGGACAGCCATCATTCTGAGCATGGAGCCGGTCTTCGCGGCCCTCTTCGCCTGGATCTGGCTGAATGAAACCATGGGCCTGTGGGGTGGGGTCGGCGCCGCCCTCATCCTGGGGGGAATCTTTCTGGCGGAGTTAAGGATGAAATATTAAATCAAATTTCCTCGAAATGCCGTCCTCCCCTCATCACCCCCACGCTCACCCTTGCGAGCCGAGAGGAAAACTTCCTCAGAAAAGAAGATTACTTCCTGAAGTCGTTGAGTGACAAATTCTGTCAGATGGTGCAGACTTCTACCAGTAACTGAGGTTTGGATATGCTTTCCATTCCTGGAATTTCGACCAGGTGCTGATATTGGCACGCTTTACGCACATTTAAGGTTCCGAAAGCATCCCCAAAATGTTGGGGTGTTTCCTTTCTGATTTCTTCCTCTTTATTCCCACATTTAGCTTTTCAATTCAACAATTGATAATCATTAACTTCGGGAGATTCTAGGCACCGCTTCCCCTTTTAGAGCTCCTCTATCTCATTTGAATTCTATTTACCTTCTTTTGCCTTGTAACTCTTCTGCCCTTGTCATCATTGAATCTCCCAGTGTCAAAAATTGAGTAACTTCCGGAACATTCGTAATGCAAAAAGTCTGTAATTATCCTTTTCGCCATCCGTAGTCTGCCGAAATCTTTTGACTCTTGGAAGTTATGGATTGATCTGGAGTTTCATCCTTCTTTGGCCTGCATATTGCAGAGGTTAATGTGGGGAAATAGTCAAAACCAATCGATATAGTCAAGAATTCATAGAGGTTGTCATTACCAGAAATCAAAGTGATCGGGCGCACATCCCGGCCCCGCCTTATAGGTGTGGTTAGGAGGCGCAGGGCAAATCAATAGTTCCCTGCCGGGAAGCCCCGCTCTGTGGGCGGGGAACTTCACTTCTTTCGCGAGCGTCAATCCTTAAGGATGACCTGGTATGTTGAGAAAAACCATTTGCGGCATCTTCTGCAAAATAAACCTTTATCGATAAAAAAAAGCCATTCTGTTCTCACCATCCTTCTTCTGATCGCCTTCAGTATGCCGGCCTTCGCCGACGTCCGGCCCGGCAGCTACTCCATCTCCCCCTTCGTGGGCGGGTTTTTGTTTGATGGCAACCAGGATCTGGAGCATCGTCCGGTTTACGGCCTGCGGCTGGTTTACGATTTCACGAAGAACGGGGGCAGCGAGGCCGCAGCGCCTATGGTGCGGACGGCCGATCCTGTGGCGCCCGCCTCCGAGTCGCGGAAGCCGGTTCTGTCCTGGGAGACAAGGGCCGGCAGGAGCTACGTCATCCCGGCACTCGAGATCATCGGGTTCGACTTCCTGCTGAATCGGTTCGACTACTACTCCACTGATAAAGAGGTGTACGGCACCACCTTCTCCACGTTCCGGGATAACTTGACCGGTACGTGGATTATCGACACCGACCCGTTCGCCACGAACCAGTTTCTGCATCCGTATCAGGGATCCATCTACTACGGATTCGCGCGATCGGCCGGCCTCAACTTCTGGGAGTCGTTCGGGTATACCTTCGTCGGCAGCTTTGCTCTGGGAGACTAGCGGGCGAGACCGGGCCGCCCTCCATCAATGACCAGATCACGACCGGCATCGGCGGGAGTCTTCCTGGGCGAAGCGCTCTTCCGGATGGCCAGCCTGGTGCTCGAGGGCGGCAGCGGCAAGCCCGGGTTCTGGCGCGAGCTGGGCGCAGCGGTGATCTCGCCGCCCACCGGCTTCAACCGTCTCGTCTTCGGCAACCGGTTCGACGCCGTGTTCCCGAGCCACGATCCGGCCATCTCCACGCGCTTGCGGCTCGGCGCGAGCCTGACCGCGCACGTGACCGACCAGGGCGTCTCGAGCACCGTCAAACGGACTGAGGCGACCGCAGACTTCTCCATGGCCTACGGGCTCCCCGGGAAGCCCGGCTATAGCTACAAGCGCCCTTTCGACTACTTCCATTTCGAATTCACCGCCGTGCCAGCCGCCAACGTCTTCGAGAACATCATGACCCGCGGCCTCCTCTTCGGAACGAAATACGCGGCTGGGCGACGCCTATCGCGGGATGTGGGGCCTCTACGGGAGCTACGACTACATATCGCCGCAGATCTTCCGCGTCTCGAGCACGGCCCTCTCGCTCGGCACCACCGCCCAGTGGTGGCTCTCGCGCGCGGTGGCGCTCCAGGGCACGGCCCTCGGCGGCATCGGCTACGGCGCGGCCGGCACCATCGCACGGGCACGGGTGAACGCGACTACCACTACGGCGCCACCCCGCAGGGGCTTCTCGCGCTCCGCCTCATCCTCGGCGACAGGGCCATGCTCGACCTGACGGGGCAAGAGTACTATGTCAGCGGCGTGGGCTCCACCGAGAATCGGGGATCGGAGAACATCGCCCGCGGGACCGCGTCGTTCACCGTGCGCGTATACGGCCGCCACGCCATCGGGATCAAGTACGTCGCGTCGCACCGGGATGCGCATTATCCCGACATACCGGATAGGCACCAGACGATCGGAACCGTCAGCGTCGCCTACACCTTCCTCGGCGACACCAAGTTCGGCGCCGTCGAGTGGCGGGCTGCCGACGCCGATGGCCGCTGAGCGGGTAAACATATCAGTCGCGGTGCTGATGTTCCGAGCCAGTTATTAAAGAGCCAGGCCCATTAACCATGGATGTCCTTTCTTTCCTCTAAATATAGTGGTTCAGTTATTTGAGTAAAAAGTTGCGTTAACTGCTATCTATATGCTGTTTTCAGACTCATAAAAAAGTTACGATATGATTTTTATATATTGAACCGGCATCGATCATTACAAACAGTAATTCTCAACCTTCTAAACAGCCCTCCGCTGTGCATTTGTAGGTGAAAGAGGTAAATTCGAGGGACCGGCGGAAATTTTCGGGCGAGGTAAATCTTTCTTCCTGTAATTATCGGGTGACAATATTTGTCAAATGATGTAGATTTCTTTTGGTAATGGAGAGTTGGATATACTTTTTATTTCCTGAATTTTGGTCAGGTGGGCAGATCGCTTAGATATTCACCGAGTTCGTGTATAATGGTTTATTTTTTCATGTTAATGATAAAAACATGGCCATATGGCCCATAAGTAAACCATTCTTCGTAAGTAATATTTTTATCACCGCACTCATGAATACATGAACTAAAACCATAAATCATAGCCCCAGCCCCCGCCTGCTTCACTCTTTGAGCTAGGGCGGCCTCAGTTGTTGTCAGGTAGGAACACGATTTTAGTTCTTTTCCCTGCCCGCCTCACCATCCACTTCAAGGACGCCTTTGCAATTTCTGAACATGGGATCCGCGATGACCTGGGTGAACACATTGGGTATCGATTAATTTTCACACCGTGGCATTGAATCTGCCCCGGCGGGAAAATTCACTTAGCCTTTTCTTACACTTTCTAAGATGATGGAACGCCCCAAACGATTCTAGCGTTGTTCCTCACTGGAGTTGCGTCCTTTGGTTCCTTCTCGGTTTTTTTCAGGTTTCTGATTCCTACTTGCCAAGAATAACCTTATCCCACTGCCCTCCTGAAGTCGTGATCGCTTATGTTTCTCCTTCTAGACAAAGCTTCAAGGTAATTCTCAAAAGATAATTTTCGCACGCTTTTGTGTGCATTGACAAAAGAGACGCTTTTTGATTTAATATACCACATAGTGGTATTTGAGAAATACTTTGTGAGTCACAAATAACATCGTCACCCTATTACAAGCTAATCGCAAGAAGAACGGCTAGACCAAATCTCTATAGGAAGACATCCTGTTGTGGAAGTATGGATATACCCGGATCAGGAGCAGAGGAGCCTGAAAACAGATGGGGCGTGATCGGAGAAATTTGGACGGGGTTCGAAATCTTCGGAAAAGGCTTTCATGGCTTTGCGCCTTTCTTCTGGTCCTGGCGGTCCTTCCAATCAAGGCCAGCGGTTCCGGTTTTGAGATCCAGCCGTATGTACAGGACGTCCAGCAGACCTCAGCGAGGGTTCTCTGGAAGGGGGCAGGACAGGAACCGGGGAGGGTTGAATACGGCCCCACTCCAGCCTATGGTTCTTCGGCGGAGGGCCGAATTACATGGATATGGACAAGGCAGAACGGATCGGAAGAGAAAGCAGGAAGCATTTTTGAGAGCCGGCTCAACGGCCTGGTTCCGGGCTCAGTTTACCACTATCGTGTCCGCCTTCCAAACTACGAGAGCCAAGATCGAATGTTCCAAACGCCCCCGCTGGACCGGGATGCCCGTTTTACCTTTGTCGTTTATGGGGATAGCAGAAGTGATCCTGCGACACACGGCAGGGTGATTTCGGCGGCGGCCGCCTGCCACCCGGCTTTCGTCCTGCACACAGGCGATCTGGTGTCCAGTGCAGACGACCAGTGGACGGGTCAGTTCTTCGGGCCTGCGGATTTGCTCCTTCGAGAAACCTGGTTCGCGGTGACCCGCGGAAACCATGAAAGGAATAGTCGGTTTTTCTCATCGTACTTTGGAGGTGCCGGACATGAATCAAACAAAGGCTACTATAGCTTCGACTGGGGTCCCGTCCACGTCGTAACGTTAGACACGAACGTGGAATACAAACCTGGGAGCGAGCAGTACGAATTCCTCAAAAAGGATCTCGAGAATACCGACCGTCCGCTGAAAGTCTTCTTCGGCCATCACCCAGTGTACAGCTCCGGATTCCATGGCGGGACACAGAAGATGCAGCGCTATCTTCAGCCTCTGTTTGAGAAAAACGGAGTCGCTCTCGTATTGGGAGGCCATGATCATGATTATGAGCGAACGGTCGTCAACGGAATTACCTATATTGTCAGCGCGGGCGGAGGCGCCCCTTTGTATGGGCAGGAATCGCTGACCTGGGAACCCGGCGACTCGGTTTTCAAAAGTGCCCACCATTTCGTTCAGGTCGACGTGGCGTCCGGCATGATGTCTCTGACGAGTTGGGCCGTCGATCTCCACGGGGCAACAACCGTGATTGACCGGACGACGATATCCCCCCGATAAGAAAGCCCAACCCTATACCTCCATCTGTTTCCCAATCATGGAAGGGGTTCGATATCAATATAATTTATTGGATCGGGGCACATCATTACTACTCGTAATGAGTAATCCATAAAGCAGCCCTTGGCTGAAGATAAGTAGGTGCAATTTTGGACGAGGTGCTGTGATTGGCCCTCTCTTTTTGGCTGTTTGATTCTTCTCACTTAATTTTTTCCAATTTATTGATCTTGCCTACTTGCCCAAAATGACCCTCTTTCAGGGGGCTTGGCAAGGGATTGCCTTTGAGGATTCCGGGTAGGACGTTTAAGGACGAGAATTATCAGGAACTAACCTGATTCCGTAACCCCGCTTCTCCTTTTTCCTGATATGCCTTCATCCAACGATGAAGTACGCTTTTACTGACCCCCACCTCCTTACTTATTAGAGAGGGCGGCACCCCCTTCTTCCAACCGCAACTTCACACAACGAAGCTTCAACTCAAACGTATATCGGCTCCCAAATCGACTCCCTTTCCCCTCCTTCTTCTTCCTCTTGACTTCCTCTACACTTTCCATCTTGACACTCCCTTCTCCCCCCCAAGGGAGTGTTACCCATTTTCCCTATCTCATGATCTGGTAGTTAGCGCATTTGATGGGGTCGGCAACACTGAGAAGCCCGGCGGGCTTTCGGTCCAAAGAAAGAAACATCACCGTGCGCCCTTCTCTTCGCGCCTCATCAGCCTCGTGTGCGAGCCGGCCGATTGCGATCCCGAGTTCGGAGAAAAGGGCCGGGATCCTCAGGGCGACTTCCCGCCCATCGACTTTTCCAGCGACTCCTTTCCCGGTCAGGGATCGGAAGGATTCCACCTTTCCCAGCGGAAGGCTCCGCTCTCTTGCGCCGCCGACGTTCGCGGCAGCAAGCGGGTGTTCGCTTGCCTGTTCGAGGCCTGCCGCATACCGCAGGATATCGTCCTTTCGGTATCCGTCCGAGGCTATGACCTGAACGATCCTGGGTTTCCCCAAGTCAAGGTGCCGGTCTTGTCAACCACGAGGGTGTCCCCCTTTCGCATGTGCTCGATGGCTTCGGGGTTCTTGGCGAGCACTCCCCGCGCGGCCCCCTTCCCGGTGGCAACCATGATGGACATAGGCGTGGCAAGGCCGAGGGCGCATGGGCAGGCGATGTTCAGGACGGAAACCTACCGAGGCAGCAGCATTCTCATCTCCGGGACGGCCGGAACGGCGAAGAGCAGCGTGGCTGCGATCTTTGCCGACGCGGTCTGCCGGCGGAAGAGAAATGCCTCTACTTTGCCTTCGGAGAATCCCGAAATCAGATTACCCGGAATATGCGGTCCATCGGAATCGATCTGGAACGGAAGGCATCGATTTGATTTCGCTCTGGAGACCCATGATCGACGATGACGACTTTCGACCCACCCTGCTGGCTAGATGCATCTCCAGACCGCTGTTTGCCCTTCAAATAATCGATCAGCCGGGTGAGCAGGTCATCACGTTGTTCACCAACCTGACCTCCTTTGGCGCCACGAGCTTGGAGCACACGGATTTAGCCATTTCTTCCCTGATGACACATGGCTTCGCTTGCAGGGGATGGAAAAAGAATGGCCGATTTTAGCAATGAAATTGAAATCGAAAACAGTCATCTTGCTATTCAACACACCTTATTTTAAAAAGTTTTATTAATTTGAAAAAATTTTAACCGGACAGTACCTGATACGTGATATAATTTTCCATTTCTTGAAGAGCTTCCCTAAAATCTTAGAGAGGAGGAATCGCAATATGAAATGGTTTAAAATGATCGCTTTGTGTGCAATGTTCATGGGTTTACTTTCCGGCAATGCAATGGCAAGTGAGCTTGTGGCTAGCGGCGACGTGGCGAATACCCCAACAGTCGTCGGGCTTGGCATCGGGATTATCCCGGATTACATCGGCTCCAATAATTACACGGTCCGGCCTCTCCCCTATGTGAAATACACATTCAGCGGCTCGGAACGATACATTAAACTTGCCGGATCCGAGCTGACCGCCAATCTTTTGAACAGCTCGAGTTTTTATTTGGGCCCGTTAGTAAGATACTACTCGCCCAGAGATAATGACGTAGAGGATAAGGTCGTCAAGAAGATGGACAAGATTGATGGCGGTCTTTCCGTCGGTGGTTTTGTCGCTTATGAAATCAAAGGGGAAGAACCACGCGACAAGTTGAATTTCACCTTCAAATTCCTCACGGACGTTTCCAGCGAATACTCCGGGTATATGATGGATTTGGACGTTACCTTGTGGAGGAAGGTGGCGCCAAGGTGGGATGCGTTTATCGGGGCCGGGACCACGTATGCGGACGATAATTACATGGACACTTATTTCAGTGTGAATAATAACAATAGAGGTTCTGCGACCGTGTCTGAACTCTCCAATTTCACCGCCGAAAAGGGAATTAGAGACCTGCGCGTCCAGGGCGGTGCAATCTGGTATTACGATAAAAACTGGCTCTTTGGAGGACTGCTGAGATACCAGTACCTGCTGAATGACGCATACAATAGCCCCATCGTGGACAAAAGGGGGGACCCGAATCAGTTGGGTTTAGCCCTTTTTGCCGGGTTCCGGTGGTAAAGACGCAGCAATAGAAGCTCCGAATCGATGCCCGGCGAGGCCATGCACTGGCGGGCTAGGCATCCTGCTTCACGAGGGCCGGGGGCCGTTCTCTCGGCCCTTTCCATTTCGGGGAGTGTTTTTTAATGTTGATCGCGTTCAAGGGCGGACGACCCAATGCGAGCCGCGGTGGGAGGGCAGGATTGGTTGGGACCCTCCCTCTGTAGGGTTAAGCTTTTACGGTTTGTCTCAGGGGGTGACTGCGGCTCTATTGGCCCGGATTGACGCAGCCAGAGAGTGGAAAAGGGGTCAGTCCATGAATTTAGGAAATCGCTTCAATTCTCAGCACCACAACCTCTAAAATTCCTAAATTCATGGACTGACCCCTATCCCCCTCCTTCCCCGCTGGCTGGCTGCGGTCGCCGAAGGGATCTCCCTCACCTACTTCCTCGAGTACTTCCGGCAATTCTACGGTTTTCAGCCCATCTTCCCCTATTCACTCGCCAAGGGATACGTCCTGGTCTTTTTGTACCGCCTTGGAGTGGTCCTGATGAAAGTGGCCATTCGAAGGGCCAAAAAAGCCGGGCTGTTGCTCAAGCTTTCGGAATAACCAGGAATGCGCCTGGGCGCATGAACATCGGCCGAGCCGGCTAATCCTGAAATGACCTTTGGTTATATAGATTACTTCCTGTACTCGTTGAAACCGAAAATTCCGACGGGGAGGCGCATTACAAACGATAATCATTGAATCAGTCGGGAAGAAACTTTGCACTGGCGTCTGCATTCGCCAAAATGCCTTTGCAGAAGTATCACGGGATTTTCAATGGGCTCTCCAATAGAATAATTCAAATTGTAAATCTTTCTTACACTTCTCCAGAGTCAGCCAGCTCCTTACATTTCGAATAGTTTATTCCTTTCAAAGGCGAGAATCGGAGCTCCCTTTTAGAATGGCTTCGGACATTAATCTCTGCCGTTTTCTTTGTAGATCCTGGAGTATTTTATCACTGGCTCTTGCTCGGCTATCGAGCTCTTCCAATTTTCCTTCCTTCTCCCGAATTTCTGAATCTCCTGAGCAGGGTTGAAGGCGGATGGCAGCTTGCTCCTTCCGGAGCTCTGCCAGATTTTTCTGCAGATCCCGTATTTGGTTTTCGAGTTGCTTGATCATCTTCCCGCTCCCCTTATCCGGTTTGGCCGAGGTTAAGGTGTCGCAGCATGAAATCGTTGAAGAGGCCAATGAATGTCGAATCTTACACAATTCTTCAGGACCAAGCAAGTCAAAAGTCGTTTACCTTGAATTATAGGTTGTGCCATGCCGGGGGCATGCCCCACGGGGCTGCGACCCTTAGCGGGAAGAAGGCCGATTTCAAGGCAGTGTGCAGAAGGGTGCTCGCAGATCAACTCCGGTGACGCACGAGGGCGTTTCTACTGCATCCGGATCTTATGGTATGTATGCCCGGTCGAACAGCCGATCAAACGCTTCCTGATCTTCTTTACTCAGGGCCCGGCGAAAACCTCTCCAGGCCTCCTTTTCCCCTTCCAAAACGTGACTGTAAGGCAAGACTGTGCGACCCACTTTTTTCCTCCCAAATAGCCAGGGGGTATATCAGAGCCAAAGATTGCGCGGATTCAAGTTCCGAGGTACTCATCTTTTGATGAGTTTTGTCAAGGAGGATCCGTTCAGGCAGCGAATCCTTCCCTCAGTAAGTTTTACGGCCAACAAAGCCGAAAAAATTTGGCTTCATTTCAGAGTTCATTGACCAAATCCTGAAGAATTTGTTAAACTACCTGCGCAACAAGTTGACGAATGCCTTCGGTTCCGTTGGGGGTCATTTGAATTCATTGGTTAAACTGATTAGAAGCACAGCCATGACGTGGACTGAGGGGGGTAACTATGGAGATAAGCAGCCTTAACAGAAACAGAGCTATCATGGCCTGTTCGTAGAACAGGCCGGAGGAGATCCATGGGTTTACTGGACGCGCGAACAATTATCTTCAGTCATGGTCTTATCGATATCGTCTGCTTGCTGGTCATCTTATTGTTATGGCATCAGAGCCGCAAGAGGTTTGCTGGCACGGGCTTTTGGGTGCTCCATTTTGTCTTTCAAACGGCGGCGATGTTTCTGATCCTCTTGCGCGGCAGCATCCCGGACTGGATGTCCATGGTTCTCTCGAATACCCTGGTGATTGCGGGAGCCATTCTGGGCTATGTGGGCCTTGTACGCTTTGTCGGAGAGAAGGTTTCGCAGGTCCACAATTATGTATTGCTAGCAGCTTTTGCCTGTGTTCACGCCTATTTTACCCTCGTTCAACCCAGCCTGGCAGCGAGAATCCTCAATCTTTCAGTGGGGTTGCTGATTATCTGTTTTCAGCGTATGTGGTTTCTGCTGTACGGAGTTAAGCCGGGTATGCGCCGGTTCACTTTTGGTGTAGCCATGGTGAATGGAGCTTATTGCCTGGTGAGTATCGTCCGGATAGTCGGATTTTTCACCGGTACGCTTGCATCAAACGACTTTTTTCGAGCCGGCGCCTTTGAATCTCTCATTTTGATGGCGTATCAAATGATGTTCATTATTTTCACCTATAGCCTCGTACTGATGGTGAATAAGCGCCTGCTTGTGGAGGTCAAGACCGAGGAAGAGAAATTTGCCAAGGCCTTTCGTTCCTCTCCTTATGCCATCATGCTTACCCGACTCTCCGATGGACAGATTTTCGAAGTCAACGATGGCTTTCTTGAACACCTGCGGATATCAGTACGCGGACGCTATTGGGAAAACAACGGTCGATTTGCATCTCTGGGGTAGAGAGGAAGACCGTTTGGTCGCTGTAAATGAATTGTCAAAAACCGGCAAGGTGCAAGGCAGGGAATTCCAATTTCGGAAGAAGTCAGGGGAGATAATGACGGGAATTTTCTCGGCGGAGATCATCCCCATCAACAACCAGGAGTTTATACTATCGAGCATCAACGACATCACCGAGCGCAAGCGGATGGAGGAGGCGCTTAGGCAAAGTGAGGAGAGGTTCCGCGCGGTTTTCGAGTCGAGCTCCGATTGTATTCTGGTCTGGGACCGCCAGTGCAACTACCTGTATGCCAACCAGGCCGCCATTGACCATGTCGGCACGACGCGGGACAAGGTCATAGGCAAGAACATACGCGACGGGCTGGGCCATATTCCGGATTTCATGCACCTGTGGATGGCCAGAGTGGAGCAAGCCTTCGCCACGGGCCAGCCTTTCCGAGTTGAAGACTCGGTGCTTGTGGGCGGGCGCCTGGTATATAGCGAGTCGCAGATTTCGCCCATCCGAGACGCCTCGGGCCAGGTGTTCGCCGTCAGCGTCGTCTACCGCGACGTGACTGAGCGCAAGCGGGCTGCGGAAACCCTGAGAAAGGCTCATGACGAATTGGAGGTGCGGGTCCAGGAACGAACGGCGGAGATCAAAAAGCAGGCGGAATTAATCGAATTGTCCCATGATGCCATTCTTGCCATGGACCTGGAAAATAGGATCATTTTTTGGAGCAAAGGGGCCGAGGAGGTTTACGGCTGGAGGAAAGAAGAGGTCCTGGGGAAGATTATCCATACAGTGTTGGAGACGGAGTTCCCCGTTCCTTTGCCCGAAATCATAACGGAGCTGATAGAGAAAGGCCGCTGGGACGGAGAGTTGTCTCAGTTCCGAAGAGATGGCCAGAAAATAGACGTCCTCAGCAGGTGGGCGGTCCAGCGGGATGGATCAGGCGAAGCAGTCGCCATTTTAGAAATTAACATCGACATCACCGAACGTAAGAAGGTCGAGGAGCAGCTGCGTCAGGCCCAAAAGATGGAGGCGTTGGGAACCCTCGCCGGCGGAATCGCCCATGATTTCAATAATCTCTTATCGCCGATCCTGCTGAATACGGAAATGGCTCTTATGGACGTAAAGGACGGAGTGCTTCCTTCCGCCGAGTCCATGAAAATGGTGATCACGGGCGCTAAGCGCGGTAAGGAGTTGGTTCAGCAGATCATTACCTTCAGCCGTCATAAAGGAGAGGAACTCAGGCCGGTGGACATCGCGGCGATTACCAAAGAAACGATTAGATTCCTGAGGTCCGCTATCCCCTCCACGGTAAGGTTCGAAACGCGCATTGAGGACCCCAGTGGCCCGGTTTTGGCCAATCCGGCTCAGATTCACCAGATCCTGCTGAATCTCGTCAACAACGCTGCTCATGCAATGGCGGAGGAGGGGATCCTGGAAATCAGCCTAAAAAAGGTGGAGAAGGGGGTAAGGGATGGAATGAATCCGGACCGTTATATCTGCCTTACGGTGAGGGATACCGGTCACGGAATGAGCCCGGAGATTAAAGAAAGGGCTTTCGATCCTTTCTTCACAACCAAAGCACCGGGGAAAGGAACGGGATTGGGGCTGGCGGTGGTTCATGGGATCGTGAAGAAGCATGGAGGAGAGATTCGCCTGGAGAGTGAGGTGGGGAAGGGAACCGCGGTCAGCGTTTTCCTGCCGGTTTATCAGGGGCCCAAAAAGGAAGAGATCCTTTCCCCCGTGCCGGCACTGCTGACCGGGAATGAAAACATCCTCCTTATAGACGACGAAGAGGTGCAGACGCGCACGGTGGAAGCAATGCTGAAAAGGCTTGGTTACCGAGTATTCTCTGAGACCGACCCCCGCAAGGCATTGGAAGCATTCCGTGCCAAGCCGGATGCCTTTGACTTGGTGATTACGGATCAGGCCATGCCCTATGTTCCGGGGAACCGCCTATCTCAGGAGATTCTCACCATCCGTCCCAAAATACCAATTATCCTTTGCACCGGTTTCAGTGAAACCGTGGACGAAGAAAGCGCAGCCGCGCTTGGGATAACAGGGTATATTCAGAAACCCTTCACGTTGAACGATATC
This sequence comes from uncultured delta proteobacterium, assembly GCA_963712535.1. GTDB lineage: Bacteria > Desulfobacterota > SM23-61 > SM23-61 > SM23-61 > CAVQIK01. The sequence goes on from CAVQIK010000002.1 coordinate 31,326, forward strand.
TCGGATCTGATCAGACGTGCCCTGTCCAAGTAATTAGGTTCCAGCGATTGGACTGCCTGATTTCCACCCGTAATCGTTGACTTGAAGGGATGGACTCGCGCGAGACTTTTAGGTGACATTTGCGAGACGCTTTCCAAAATTGATCCTCTGTCCCGGGTTTCGACCTGTGATTCTCCTGGGTTTTTTTCCCCCGTTTCCGTTTTTACCGGGTGGCCAAAAGTTTACCTTCCCAGATAGAGCGTGAGATGGGAAATTTGCCCTTACCGATTGAAGTCAGTAGGTGGGTTCCAAAGGATTCCTTTGAGGATTCCCGGGTATGATGTTTGTCGCCGAGGATTACCCACTGAACTCTTCGGCCTTGGCTGGAGTGGAACAAGAAAATCTGGCCCGATGACCTCCCTATTTGAGAGATTTTTATTGGTCCCCATGCAATCTTTCTTCCTGAAATGCTGTTTTGGGATTTCCCCCAAGAATGCAACATTTCAAAGGCAAGTAGTCAATTTGGTTTTGAAGATCGGGGATAATTCCAAAGAAGTTTTCTCATTGACGGTATGGGAACAAAAGAGTATTTTTGATTATCGTTACCTACCTTTCCCTTTTTAGCCCAACAACTAATCCCTAATGTTCGTGAGGCAATTCTGAGAAGGTATTTTCAGAAGGTGCCCATGAGACCTTTGCGAAAGAGAAGTTTGAATCGGAAACGCGAAAGGAGATGGTTTCAATGGATAAACCCCGTCAAGTGACGCCGGACATCGAGGTCCTTCCTGCATACTTCGCAATCCCGGGCATGGGATTTCTTCCGGTCAATGCCTTCGTCATTAAGGCCACAGAGCCGGTCCTCGTGGACACAGGAATGGGAATGGATAGTGAAGAGTTCATGAAGGCGCTCAAGTCGGTCATCAATCCCCAGGACTTGAGGTGGGTGTGGCTCACCCATGATGACGCGGACCATACTGGCAGCCTTCGGAAGGTTCTGGAGGCAGCACCAGCGGCTCGCCTCGCAGTGAACGCCTTGGCCATGTTGAGGATGAGCACGGCATGGCAAGTACCCATGCATCGGGTTTACTGGCTAAATTCGGGAGACAGTATTAGGGTGGGTGACCGTAAGCTGACCGCTGTCAGACCGCCCCTGTTCGATAACCCGACTGCTATCGGTGTCTACGATAACAAATCAGAAGCCTTCTTCTCTGTCGATTGCTTTGGTGCCATCATCCCGTCGCCGGCGCAGAATGCCGATGACATTACAGAGGGAAATCTGGCTCAAGGCATGATCACCTGGGCCAGCGCAGACAGCCCATGGGTCCATATGGTTGAGCCCAGCGCATTCAGCCAAGCGCTGGACAAGATTCGTCAAATAGCCCCGAAAATGATTCTCTCGGCACACTTGCCACCGGCGCAGGGAAAGACCGAACAGTTGTTGGAGTTGCTTGCGAGGGTCCCCACTTCGACCCCTTTTGTTGCTCCCAACCAGACGGCACTGGAGCAAATATTGGCTCAGATGAGGGGTCGGGAGCTAACCCCGTGAGGACCTTTCGGAATTATAGGAACATGGCTGCTCTCAACTCAGAGCGGACACTCGTGCATTGAGGGAAGAACAAGCTCGTTAACAATCCTTGACCGCAGGGCGGTAAGGGGGTAGCGTCGCCTCGTCCATTCCGAACGCAACGCCAGTAGCTTCTTCTTCCCCCCTAGCAAAAGGAGCACTTCATGGCTAGCGTCTCCCAACTCGGTTATGTCGGCATCGGTACCAGCAACGAGAAAGCCTGGCAGGACCTCGCCACCAATATCCTTGGGATGCAGATTGTTCCCGGCGATGACACGTCTATCTCTTATCTCCGCATGGACGGCTACCACCACCGCCTGGAGCTGCGCTCGAACGGCAGCGACGACCTTGAGTTCGTCGGCTGGGAGGCTCCGGATTCCGCCACTCTCCAGCGTGTCGCCCAGCAGATTGAGGACGGCGGCGTGAAGGTGACCGCCGGCACCCCTGACGAGGCAGACGACCGCCGCGTCATGGACCTCATCAAGTGCGTCGACCCCAACGGCATCCCCACAGAGGTGTTCTGTGGCCACCTGGTCAACCAGCGCCCGTTCCATCCGGCCCGCCCCATGAGCGGCTTCAGGACCGGCGAGATGGGTCTCGGCCACATCCTCGTTTACGCCCGCAGCCTGGATGAGAGCGTCCGCTTCTACCGCGACCTCCTTGGCTTCCGCATTTCCGACTTCACCGATGTCAACACGCCGGGCGGTAAGGTTCGCCTCGCTTTCCTGCACTGCAATCCACGCCACCACTCTATCGCCTTCATAGAGGTCCCACGCGCCCCCAAGCGCATCAACCACATCCTCTTCGAGTGCAATTCCCTAAACGATGTGGGGTCCGGCCGTGACCTCTGCCTCTCGCGCGGCGTTCCGGTCGCCATCGACCTCGGCTGCCACATGAACGATCGCATGGTCTCCTTCTACATGGCCAACCCTTCCAACTTCGCCCTCGAATATGGTTGGGGCGGCCGCACCATCGACGAAGGGTCCTGGCAGACCGAATACTACACCGCCGTCGACAGCATCTGGGGCCACGCTCAGCTCCGCGACCTAGTGTCCAGTATGGTGCCAGGGGAGAAGTAGCGCTCTCAGCTCCATTCGAGGAATGCAGGCGGTCCTCTCTGGATTACCTGACTTTCAACTCGTAATCCTCACCTCTTGAATATGGTTCGCAGTAATAATTTGTAGGTGAAGTCAGGCCTCCCCGCTATCAGCCTTTTCCCTTCTCCTTCTCCCGCAGGTCGCGGCGCAGGAACTTCCCGGTGGTGGTCTTCGGGATTTCCGCGGTGATCTCCACAACCCTGGGGTACTTGTAAGCGGCCATTCGGCTCTTGCAGAACTCGATGAACTCTTCCGGGGTGACCCGGCCGATAAAACCGTCTTTCAGGGCCACGAAGGCCTTGACGGTCTCGCCCCGGTAGGGGTCGGGCACTCCGATGACCGCAGCCTCCCTAACGGCCGGGTGCTGATAAAGCACATCCTCCACGTCGCGGGGCCAAACCTTGAAACCCGAGACGTTGATCAGGTCCTTTTTCCGGTCCACCACGTAGAACCAGCCATTTTCGTCCATTTTCCCAACGTCCCCGGTATACAACCAACCGTCGCGAATGGCGTGGGCCGTTTCTTTTGGTTTGTTCCAGTACCCCGGGACAACCATGGGCCCCTTGACCACGATCTCCCCGATCTCTCCCGGGGGAAGCTCGCATGTTCCCGTCTCCAGGTCCATGATTTTGGAAATGGAATTGCATACCGGAATCCCGACGGAAAGCGCCCCGCTTTCCGGGTCGATCGGAGCCCGGCATTCCAGGGGAGTGAAGTGAGAAGGAGAATTGGTCTCGGTGAGGCCATAGGCATTATGGATATAGGGGCCGACGTTTTTTTCGAAGCTTTCCACGATGGCTACCGGGACAGGGGCGCCGCCGGTATAAACTTTGGTGAAAAAGGAAAAATCTCCTTTTTTGATGTCCGGGTGGTTCATGAGGGAGATAAACACGGTTATGGCCCCCAGAGTCATGGTGGCCTTCCACCGTGCGATCATCTGGAGAACCGCATCCGGATCGAACCGGAAGAAGAGAATGAGCGGGATGCCGGCGTACGCCGCCGCCGCCATGTGGGCCACCTGTCCGGTCACATGAAACAGAGGGGCCACTCCCAGAATCACATCCCCGGCGGCGAGCTTAAGAAAAGTCACATAGAACTTGGCGTTGAAGGCGACGTTCTCATGCGTGTTCATCGCTCCCTTCGGAGGCCCGGTCGTACCGGAAGTGTAAGTGAGGTAGGCCGGTTGCCGGTTCGAGACTTCCACCGGGGCAAAGGCCCTGCCTTCATACTTCTTCAGGAGGTCCATGAAGTCATAGGTCTCCGGAAATTTTATTCTCTTCTCCTCCCGGAGGATTTTTGGCAGAGGTTCCTCCGGCGGGAGAAATTCAAGCCCGGAGGTGGTGACGACGGCCTTGAGTTTCATCCGCTCGACGAGATTTCTTGCCGAGCTTTGGTAAGCGGAGGAGAGGGCCACGAGAAATTCGGCTCCCGAGTCGAGAAAATAGTATTCAAGCTCCTTCTCCTTGTACATGGGGTTGATGGGGACGACAATCCCTCCGGCCTTCCAGACGGCGTATTGGGCGATAATGAACTGGGGGATATTTTGCAGGTAAAGGACCACCCGATCCCCTTTTTTCACGCCCAAATCCACCAGGGCCGCGGCCAGCTGATCCGATCGCCGATCGAGCTCGCCATATGAAAGCGAGGCTCCAAAGTAGTGGATAGCCGGCCGGCCGGCCCCCAGGGAGACGGCGCGCTTCAAAATTTCGACGAGGTTTTCCTCGGGGATTTCCAGCTCCGGGGGAATCCAGGGGGAGTAATGCTTCAGCCAGGGTTTCCGCTCGTAAATGGTCGGCATAAGCTCTCCTTTAAATAGAGGATGACAGAATCACGGCTGATTTATTTTATTTTTCAGGACGCAGATTATCGCAGATATACGCAGATCCAGGAAACGGAAAACGGCCGGAAGAAGCGGGAACTTCCTCCATTTGTTCTTTTGCTATCCTGAAAATCTGCGTCAATCTGCGTCCCTAAAAGAAAAAACTAAATCCCGCTCCGGACGCCCCTCACGGGCGGATGGGAAACGAAGATGAGAATCAGGGCCATCATGTTCGTTACCGCCCCCAGAAGGAAAGCCGGCTGGTAGCTCCGGCCTAGGTCGTAGATGTAACCCGCCAGGACGGGCCCGATCGCCGAAGCCACTCCGGCGATTGTGAAGATGGCGCCGATAATCGATGCGGCCCGAAGGCGCCCGAAATAGTCTCCGACGATCGCCGGGAAGATGGCGCTCACCCCCCCGTAGGAAAAGCCGAATACCGCGGCGAAGAGGAAGAGCATCCAGTTCGTGTCCGTTCCCATGATCCAGAACCAGGAAAAAATCTGCAGGCCAAGATTGATGGCCAGGGCGGGTCTGCGGCCGATCCGGTCGGAAATATAGCCCATGATCAGCCGGCCCAGGGTGGAACCCGCGCCGAGCACCCCGAGGGCGACGAAGGCGGACTTCTGACCGAGTCCGATGTCCATGGAAAAGATCACCAGGTGGACCAGGGGGACGAAAACGAAGAGCCACGTGGAGAAATAAAGCGCGGTGAGGACCCAGAAGGATCGCGTGTGGATGGCCTCGGCCGCCGACCAGGTGACTTCTCGAATAGCGGCTGTCGGGGCAAAGGCGCCGGGGGCGGTTCCGGCTTTCTCACGCCGGCCGTCGGGATGGAGACCCATTTTTTCAGGGTATCCGACGAGGAAGAGGGACATGAAAAATAAGATGACGAATACCGCCAAACCCAAGACGATGCAGGCCTGCCGCCAGCCAAAGGCGGCGATCAGCATGCCGCAAAGGGGAGGGATGACGATGATTCCCACCCCCAGCCCGGATTGGGCCACCCCAACAGCCAGGCCCCGTTTGGCGATGAACCACTTCACCACTGTGGGGTTGGCGGTGATATACGTCGCGCTCATTCCCCAGGAGGCCAGAAGCCCGTACACAACGTAGAGGTGCCACGGGGCTTGAATGACGCTGATGAGGGCGATGCCTCCGCCCAGGAGGATGCTGCCGAAGATGAGGATGACCCTCGGGCCGAAGCGGTCGGCCCACCTTCCGAGGATGACGCCGAGGACGCTGTACATGAAGTTGTACAGGGAGAAAGCGCCGGAAATGCTCTGCCGGGTCCAGTGGAATTCTTCCATTAGGGAGGGAAAGAGGACTCCGAAGGAGTACTGCGCCCCGTAAGCCATGGCCAGGTTGATAAAAACTACCCCGGTAATAATCCAGCCGTAAAAGATTTTCGTTTGGCTGCTTTCTTCTTTTTCCACGATACGAGGGAACATCGATCGAAATAGATCCGGAGAAAAACATTTTAGATCGATGCTATATCAAAACCTGCAATTTTGGCAAGAAGAGACTCTGCTCTTAGGCGGGTTCTCCCCCCGCGTCAGCGGCTATGTCTGGAATCATGTCGCCCTTCCGCCGCCGGCGGGAAAATAAGAACTAGCCGAGGGTGCCTTCCTGCTCCGTGAAATCATCCGTGGGGAGATCAGGCCAGAAAGGAATTTCGGATGTTAGCAATTTTCGAAAATTCCCCCTACATCGGGCTCTTTCTGCTCCTTATTTTAGGAGGACTGGGCATACCTTTCTTCCCGCAAAATGGAACGTTACTGGTGTGCGGAGTCCTTTTGAATACCGGAGTGGTCAAGATCCTCCCGGCTTTATTCGTCGTTTACCTTGGAGTGTTGCTGGGGGATTTCATTATCTATCATTTCGGCAAAAAGTACGGCCGCAGGGTCATTACTCACAGATGGTTCCACAGATTTTTGCCCCGGGATAAGCTCCTGACGCTGGAAGAGAAATTTAAGCAAAAGGGAACGTATGTGGTTGTCCTTGGAAGACATTTGATTGGGGCCAGAGTCCAAGTCCTACTCGTATCAGGCATTCTGAAAATGCCTGTCCTGAAATTCTTGCTGGCCGATGTCTTAACGATTACCTTCACCATCGTTCTATGGACGGCCATGGGTTATGGAGGAGGTCACAACCTGCGGGATTTCGTAATGGACGTAATCAGGAGAATTCCTTTCTTACCGCTTTAATCTCACCGGCTAGCTGTCCTTCTTTTCCGTTCCTTTCTTTTTCTGGGTCATCTCGAATTTCGTTGAAGGAAAATACGGAGGCCGTGGGTAATTGTGCCGGGATTCCAGGGGTTCGGAAGGGCTTCGCGATGATGACAGGAAAATACCGGCCTGCAGAGGCGGGATTGATGAGGAATAAGGATTGTGTTTTAATGAGATTCAAAGGAGTGAGCAGATCGAGGCATGGACCTTTTCATCATCCATGGCATCGTCGAGGAGCTGAAGGAAGAGATCGTCGGGGGGTTCATCGCCAAGATTTACCAGATGAACCGCACGGATCTTCTCTTTCGGGTCCGCCGGCAGGGAGAAGAGAAACAGCTTCTCGTCTCCACCCACCCCGATTTTTACCGCCTTCACCTCACCCAAAAGAAATACGCCAATCCAATGATCCCTCCCCGTTTCTGTACCTATCTGCGCAAACACACGGAAGGCGCGAGAATTGCGGAAGTTACCCAGGACCCGTACGAAAGGGTGGTCCGCCTCACATTGCATAAGAAGATGGATGCGGGAGTAGTTCGGAGCCTGGTTTTGACGGCCGAGCTGATGGGGAAAGGAAGCAACGTCCTTCTCCTTGAAAACGGAAAAATTCTGGACTGTCTCCATTTCCGCAGGGAAGCCGAAGGGGCGGCCCGACCCGCTGCCCCCGGCCTCATCTATTCCCCTCCACCCGGCACGGGCCGGCTCGCGCCCGGAGAGCTGACCCCTGAAAAAGTGCAGGGCCTGATCGATGCCTCCGCAGGAGACCTTTGGAAGACTCTGGTGCAAAAGATCTCCGGACTGAACCCGCTCCTGGCGAAAGAGATCGAGTTCACCGCGAGCGGTAGGGCAGCCGCGGTCCTGGAGGACACCCGAAGGCTCTTCGACCGGTACGAAAGGAGCGATTTCGACCCGCGGGTTTACACGCTCCTGGGGGAGAAGAAAGTCCTGGCTCCTTTCCCCCTGAACAGCCTGGACCCCGCAATCCCGCAAAACGAGGGACAGGGCTTTTCCTCCATGAATCAGGCGGCCGACTCCTACTATTTCGAAGTGGCGACCAAGCGGCAGATCTCCGAGCAGAAGCAGGCCATCGAGAGGCGCCTTCGCCAGCTCCTTTCCCGGCTCCAGCGGCGGAGCGAGAACCTGCTCTTGGACCGGAAAAAACTGGAAGAAGACCTGGAGCTGAAAGCGTATGGAGAGATTCTGACCGCGAACTACCCGCGGCTGAAAAAAGGAATGCGGGAGATCGAAGCCCTGGATTTCCGGCAGGACCCCCCAACGCCCGTCGTCGTGCCTCTCGAGGAGTCCCTGGACCCGTCGGGAAACGTCCAGCGGTATTTCCAGAAGTACAAAAAGGCCAAAAGGGGGCTGGAATTCACTGCGCGGCGGATCGGAGAGACCGAACAGGAGATCTCCTATTTGGAATCGGTCTTGTTCCAGGCGGAAGAGGCGGAGGATGGCGAGGATCTGCAAGCCGTCCGCGACGAGCTGGAAGAGGGGGGGATCCTCAGCCCCCCGAAACGGCAGAGATCGGCCAGGGAAAAGAAGGAGACCTCTTTGCCGGTGCGCCGTTTCCGCTCCTCCGAAGGCCTGGAAATTTTCTGCGGGAAACACAACCTGGGAAACGACTATCTTCTCCGAAACCTGGCTCGGGACAAGGACCTGTGGTTCCACGCGCAGGGCCTGCCCGGTTCCCATGTTCTCCTCAAGAGCGGCAGGGGAACTCCGAAATACGAGTCCATCCTGGAAGCGGCGGCGATCGCGGCGCATTACAGCCGCGGGCGGGGTTCGACGCGCCTCCCCGTCGATTACACGGAAGTAAAAAATCTGAGGAAGCCGAAAGGGGCCAAGCCGGGCATGGTGATTTATTACCATCAGAAAACCATCCTGGTCAAACCGGATAAGGAGAATATAGAAAAACTCGAGGAACGCCGATAGAATCTATCGGCAGGGCACCTGGTCGTAAAATAACTTTGTTTTTTATGCCTTTTTGGTTATAATAAAGGCATCAAAAGAGGAGATGAGGATATGCGTACTACTTTGGATATCGATGCAGAGCTGATAAAAAAAATTGTAAAGACAACGGGAACCAAGACCAAGAAAAAAGCAGTGGAGACGGCGATGAAGGAATTTCTTCGGGCAAAACACCGTGAAGAATTAAGCAACTTAATTGGTAACTACGATGAATTGGCGCTCAGCCTCGAAGAGTTGAAAAGGATGCGGGTTGGCTCCTGAAAAAATATTCGTTGACACTTCTGCCTGGATCGTCAGCTTTAAAAAAGCTGGCGATCCGCGTCTAAAAGAATGGCTGAAACAATCCATTCTTTCCGGATCGGTCGTGACAACGGGCATAATTATCCTGGAACTTATCCAGGGTTGTAGGTCGGTCGAGGAGCGGGATTCTTTGAGAAGTAAATTGGAGAGTCTTGATGTTTTGCCGATTACCCCGGCTGTTTGGGAGCAAGCTTATGATCTTGGCTTTACGCTCAGAAGAAAAGGCCTGACCATTCCCACAACCGATTCAATCATCGCCGCTCTTGCTATAGAAAGCAGCAGTGTCTTGCTCCACCAGGATGAGCATTACGAAAAGATATCTTCCCATTTCCCCCGCCTTCGCACGAAATATTTCAAAAGCAAAAGCTAGGAAAGCGTCTGGATACTTGGCTTTGAGGCTAAGGCTGAATTGTTCCCGCCCTTAGCCTCAGCCTAAATTTATTCTTTTGATCTCTAATCCGCCCACCGGGGCGGCCACTCCACGACCATATTTCCCGCTGTATCGAACGGGATCTCCTGGGCCCCCGAGACGACCTCCAGGTTCGGGTTGGACTTGGCTTCCTGGAGCATGGGCTCCGAGGCCCAGAGGTACTCGAGTTCCAGGGTGTTCTTCACCCAGGCGAGCCGCAGGTCCTTAGGGTCGAGGACTCCGGAATTGTCAAACGCCGCCTGAAGGGCGTCCCGGTCTCTTTCGTAGGAAATCGGGATTCGCCCGCATTCCGGCCCCATACCGGTGATGGAGTTGATCATGGTGGGCACGGGGTCGATCTTTTTCACAAGCCGGTGCGTGGTGTAGTCGGCGAACCCGATGCCGATGGCATTCCCTTCGGTTTCCGGGGTCAGATCGCGGACGAAGATCCGGGTAATCTTGGGCTCCTTTAGAGGGGGGCTGCCGATGAAGTACAGCCGCCCGGTGACGTTGGGGTCCATTCCCGCGCCGGTAATGTTTTTTCCGATCTCGTCCACCACGAGAAGGTCCATCTGCTTGAAGGGAAGGCGGGGCATGATTTCCTTTGCTCTTTTCAAGAGCTCTTTTTCCCCTTCGTAGAAATTCTGCGGCTCCAGGAGGTGAAGGGAAGCGGTCTGATCGTACTGATTTTCGATAATTCCGACCCCGAAGAAAAAGGGCAGGGCCTTGCGAGTGATGGGGAGGACCTCCCGGAAGATGGCCGGATATCCGTTTTTGATGGTCAGGCGGTGGGCCATAAGGGCTCCCTGGTGCTTGCCCATCCCGATGACAATCATCTTGCTGATCCCGCTTTCCACTTCATGGTCGAAATCGGTATGGGGCTTGATCCGGTTGACCACAACGATCTTGTCGGCCTTCTCGCAGATATTCTTGTCCACCAGGACCGGGGTCCCGAAACTGGTTCTCCCGATCTCCTTCACTTCCATCGAGGAGACGATGGGGGCGCCCACGTATTCTTCCGTGATGCCCAGGTGATGCAACATCTTCACCTGTCCTTCGGCCGTGGCGCCGCCGTGGGACCCCATGCAGGGGACCAGGAAGGGTTTCGCGCCCAGGGCCTTCAGGCGGGTGGCGATGGTCTTCAGCACCTTGGCTTTGTCGCGGATCCCGCGGCTGCCGGCAGTGAGGGCGATCCGCTCGCCGGGTTTCACTTTCTGGGAAAGTCCGAACCGGTCGAGCAGCCCGTTCATCTCTTTCTCCACGTCCGCCAATCGCGGGCTGGCGATCTTCTGGCGGATCTTAAAAACGCGGGGCAGGGGATCCATATGTTTATCTACCTCCTGAAGAATTTTGGCACAGTATACCACCGAAAAACAAAATGCGGAATGCGGAATAGTTCAAATGCGGAATTCGGAATGCGAAATTCCCTCCCCCTTGACGGGCATAGGCGCTAACTTAACCCCCCTTTGAAAAAGGGGGGAGGGGGGATTTTCAGTGGGAGCCGAGCTGTGTTGAAGTACTGTGCAAATCTCAAAGCCAAATCCCGCCCATTGCGAAGTAATTTGACAGAGAGCGAAAGAGCTCTTTGGTCAGGATTGCGGAGTAAACAGGTCCTTGGTGTCCAATTTTATCGTCAGAAACCCATGGGCGAATATATCGTGGATTTCTTCGCGCCACGGGCAAAGTGGGTCACAGAAGTTGATGGATCACAGCATGTGGAAGAAAAACAAGCCAAGAAAGATAAAAATCGCGATGACTATTTGGCCTCTCTTGGGTTCAAAGTCTTGCGATTTACCAGCAGAGAAGTTCTGAAGGAAAGGGAGGATGTGGCGGAGGTTATCTACCGTACTATTAAAGAGAACCTATCAGCAGAAATCCCCCCTGGCCCCCCTTTGCAAAGGGGGGAATTGAAGAAAAAAATCCTAAGTTAGCGCTTATGCCCCTTGACGGGGGAGGGTGGGATGGGAGTGATAAAGGGGATTTTTTCACACCTCTTCTCTCCACCTTCTGCACTTCCCGTTGTGACGGGAGAGGGTAGGGGCAGGGTTACCCCGCCCCTACGATTGGGCGGGGAGACCTCACCCCCGGGGGCATTTCCGCATTAGGGAGGGATCAACACTCCTTCCGGCCAGTTCGGGGAAACAAGGACGTTTCCCCTTGCGTTCACGATAATTCCGTGGGCATTGGCAATTTTGGCAAGCAGGGAGAGCCCTTTCGCCGGCCCCAGGACGAAGACCGCGGTTGCCAAAGCATCCGCGTCCATGGCCGATGGGGCCATAACGGTTACGCTCTGGCACTGGCGGGCCGGCTTTCCGGTCACTGGGTTTAATATATGGTGGTATCTCTCCCCCTCTTTCACGAAAAATTTCTCGTAATCCCCCGAGGTCGCTACGGCTGCGTTCCGGGGCCTGAGCTTGGCTATGAATTCGGATGGCAGGCGGGGATGCTGGATGCCCACGACCCAGGGCACGCCCGGTTCCTTTTCTCCGTGAGCCTTAAGATCTCCCCCGGCGTTCACCAGGAAATTCTCCACCCCTTTTTTTCCGAGCGCTTGGCAAGCCCTGTCCACGGCATAGCCTTTGGCAATGGCGCCCAAGTCGATCTCCATTCCGGGCTCATCGAGAAAAACGGAGGAATGGGCGGAATCCACCCGGACTTTCCGGTAGCCCAACCGTTTCAAGTTCTCCCGCAGGAGAGCTTCATCAGGGGTTTTTCTCTCCCGGAAATTCCAAAGCCGAAAAACGGGCCCAATGGTAATGTCGAAGGCTCCCCCGGACAGCCGGGAAAAGAAGAGGGCACGTTCGATGACCTCCAGCGTCTCCGGCGAGACCAGGATTTCTTTCTTGCCGGCGTTCCGGCTAATCCGGCTGACCTCGCTATCCGACCGGTAATTGCTCATCAGGAAATCGACCCTGTCCACTTCCTGGAAGGCGGCTTCTACGGCGTGTTCCGCCTGTTTTGCTTCGCCGTGGGACACGGTGATCTCGACCGAGGTTCCCATGACGATTCGAGACTGGCGGAATATTCGATCCTTCTCTGCTTGACCTTGGGATGGAGATGAAAAGGAGAGGAGGGAAAGAAAAAAAGCGATCAGGAAACAATTACGGATTGCGGGCTGCGGAGTGCGGAATACCCGTTTACCGACTCCCGCTCTCCTCGAGGGGGGCCGCTCGGGATTCATCGGTTGAGGATCGGAGATTGGGGAATTTGCGGATGGTTGGGTAAAACGGGTTTTCAGTTTCTGGTTCCGAATTCGAAGGATTAAACACGCCATGGTTTAGACGATGTCATTTCGTTGGCTTGTTTGACGGCCTATTTTTCCTGGAGCTGTTTTTTCAGACCCTGGGGGAGCTGGGTTGCGAGTTGGGGAAACGATTCTATCATTCTCAATATGTCGGCCAGATCCTTTTGCCGTTTGCTCCGCCGCCGGGTTTCGTCCGTGTAGGCCCACACCTTCCCCTGCAGCACATCCTCCAACGCCGCAACTTTCATCTTGTAGCCAAGGATGTCCCGTACTTCGGCCCGGGCAATGAAACCCTGGTACCGGGGATCGGTCTGAATTTGAATTCGAAGGTCCGAGCCAGGACCGCTGATGTTGATGCTATGCTCAAACCGGTCAAGTTTCAGCTCATGCTCTAGGGCGGCCTTTTCGACGTTTTCAATGTCATGCACTGCGATCACGATATCAATGTCCAGGCTCACCACGGGCTCGACATATGCGTTTACGGCAAGCCCCCCGATCACGCAATAGCGCGACCCTGTTTCTGCGAGAATACCGAGGAGCTGTTGAAGGAGGTCGGATTTCCCTCTGGCGACAGAATTTAGAAATTCTTTGCCGGTCATCGTATTCCCCTGGGCCACCGAACGCCAGAGTTAAGGGTCGCGGGCTTTCTTGCCGTGCCCTCTTGAACGCCCTGTTATGCCAAAACTTTCATTTTATCGTATAAAAATTCAGGAGCTAGGTCGGATCCATTATCCCAGACGATGGTTTCAAGGTCAGGATCAACTTTGAAAGACTTAAACCTCTCTATGTCTAATAGCGGTTTAAAGACTTCACCGTAAAGTTCACCTTTGAGGTCCACCATGCCTTCAGCGCCATCGTTGAATCTGAGCCATAGCACGTAATCATGTAAGTATTTTGCTTCTTTGACGTGCAGTATCATAGTTTTACTCCAACGGTTGAATTCTTTTCAAAGGTTTGCTTTCCTCGGCCAATTTCCAATCGTCCATTAATTCATCTTGGTGAAGTTGTCGCCATTCCTGGACCATACTCAGAACCCTCTGCGAAATATTCCCGGTCACCTTCCCAGTTTGAATCTCAACCGTCACTTCTCCATCTCCATATTTCGCATGGAAATGCGGCGGCTGATGTTCCCGCCAGAACATGAAAACAATTATTCCAAAAAATCTGCTGATAATAGGCATTCCCTATCTCCTATTTTACCGCATTATTAAATTTACCCCCACAAGATGAGCCCCAGAGAATAGGGGTTGGAGAGGAGGGGATGGGAAGGGAGGACCCGGACCTTGAAACCGAAGCGGCCCACCTTCCGGCAAGGGATCTCCCCCCGGAAGATCGTCCGGGACCCCTCCTGGCTGAAATTACGCAGGAGCATGGTTTCCCGGTCCAGGAACTCGGCCTTGGAGTCCACGAGCCCGTAGTAGATATCCACCGCCAGGTCTTGCGGAGAAAGCCTCCCCAGCTCCATCTGGACTTCCACTTTCAGGCTTTCTCCGAACGGGATCGGGCCTTTGCCTTCGGCCACCTTTCCCACAATCCGCATCTGCGGCCAGTTTTCCCGCACGATGTTTCATCCAGGCGGTGAGCTGGCGGGCCCCCTTGAATGAATCCGCTTCCATCTTTTTCCAGTTCAGGGCCGAGGGGAGGTACAGCTGCTTGATATAGTCCTGAAGCATCCGGTGGGAGTTGAAGCGGCCCACGAGGTTCAGCATGGAATTTTTCATCATGGCGATCCATCCCCGGGGAAGGTTGTCCCGTCCCCGCTCATAAAACAGGGGGACCGCATACCTTTCCAGGAGGTCATAGATGGCCTGGCTTTCCACGAAGTTCTGATATTCCGGGTCCTTGTACTCTTCGCCCGAGCCGATGGCCCAGCCCAGGCCGAGCTGGTAGCCTTCCGCCCACCAGCCGTCCAGGACGCTCATGTTCAACGCCCCGTTGGCCGCGGCCTTCATGCCGCTGGTGCCGCAGGCCTCCAGCGGCCGGCGGGGGTTGTTCAGCCAGATGTCGGAGCCCTGAACCATGTACCGGGCCACGTTCAGGTCGTAGTCCTCGATGAAGACGATGCGGTCGCGGAATTCGGGGTGCTCGGCCAGGTGGATGATATTCTTGATGACCTCCTTCCCCTCGTTGTCCTGCGGATGGGCCTTTCCCGGCGAAGATGATCTGCACCGGCCGCTGGGGATGGTTCAGGATCTTGGACAGACGGGCCGGGTCTTTCAGGATCAGGTCTCCCCGCTTGTAGGTGGCAAACCGTCGGGCGAATCCGATGGTCAGCGCCTCCGGGTGCAGCACCTGGCTGGCGGCCTGAATCTCTTCTTTCTGACCGCCCCGCCGCCGGATCTGCTCCTGCAGCCTCTGGCGGGTGAAGGCGACCAGCCTCTCCCGCCGGCGTTCATGGGTCCGCCAGAGTTCGGCGTCGGGAATCCGTTCGACCCGCGTCCACACGGAGACATTATCCGGGTCTTCGGCCCACCGCCGGCCGAGGTAGCGGTCAAAAAGCCCGGCCATGTCATCGGAGATGTAGGAGGGGATGTGGATCCCGTTGGTCACGCTCTCGATGGGAATATCCTCTTCCGGCAGGTACGGCCATATCTCCTGCCACATCCGGCGGGATACGGTCCGGTGGAGCTCGCTCACCCCGTTGGTCTTGGAAGAGCTCTTCAAGGCCATGACGGCCATGTTGAAGGAAGTCTTGGGGCCGTGCTCATTGGCGGATCCCGAGGGCCAGGAACGATTCCAGCGAGAGGTTCAGGGAGCGCAAGGTAATTTCCCAGGCAGGAGCCCACCAGGGAGGCATCGAAGATGTCGATCCCCGCGGGAATCGGGGTGTGGGTGGTGAACACGCTGCTGCCGTAAACGGCTTCCCGGGCCTCGGCGAAGGAAAGCCGCTCTTCCTCCATGAGAAGCCGGATTCTCTCCACATTGGCCAGGGCCGAATGGCCCTCGTTCATGTGAAAGACCGTCGGCCGGACCCCCAGCCGTCTTCAGGGCGCGCACGCCGCCGATTCCCAGGACGATCTCCTGCTTCAGGCGCATCTCCCGGTCGCCGCCGTAGAGGGCGCAGGTGATGTCCCGGTCTTCTTCCGCGTTCTCCACGGTGTTGGTGTCGAGCATGAAGAGCGGCACTCGTCCCACCTGGATGCGCCAGATCCGGACCTTGACCTGGCGGTCCTTGATGGGAACGTCGATGGTCAGGGGATGTCGTTTTCGTCCCTTTCCAGTATGATCGGGAGGTTGTGAAAATCGTTGTCCGGGTAGGTCTCCTGCTGCCAGCCGTCCACGTTCAGGTACTGACGGAAATAGCCCTTTCTGGTAAAGCAGCCCTACTCCCACGACCGGGAAACGTAGATCGCTGGCGGATTTCAGGAAATCTCCGGCCAGGACTCCCAACCCGCCCGAGTAGATGGGCAGGCAATCGGTCAGGCCGAATTCGGCGGAGAAGTAGGCCACGGTGAAATCGATGGGGGTCTCCAGGCCGAAATCGTACTTGCGGCGGTCTTCCCGGTAGCGGGTGAACTCGTCGTAGATGCGGTCCATTTCCGAGAGGAAACCTTCGTCGCGGAAGAGCTCCAGGACGCGCTCCTGGCTCGAGCTGGCCCAGCATGGCCAGGGGGTTATGGCCGGTCTCCTCCCAGAGGTTCTGATCGATCGAGCGAAAGAGGTCGATGACCGGCAGGTTCCAGCTGAACCAGACGTTCTTCGCCATTTCCAGGAGCGGGCTCAGACGTGAGGGGAGATTGGGTATGACCGTATAAAGAAGGATATCTTTCATTCGTCGCTCCCTAGCATTTTAACACCGCTGATTTTGAACAGCGCTCCGGCAAAACTTTCGGGTTCCCGCGCAATTTGGAAAATATCTTTTTCGACCCCCGCTGTCAAGCGCGATCCTCCTTTGCCGCGATATTTACTATCCCGGAATGCCGTGCTATTCTCCAAGATACTTTATTTATTTTTTGAACCGGAGGACGGACATGTTAATCGTCGGGGAGAGGATGAACACCAGCCGGAAAGCGGTAAATGAGGCCGTGGAGAAAAGGGACGCGGCTTATATCACCGTCGACGTGCAGAAACAGGCGAGGGTAGGCGCCAACTACATCGATGTGAACGCCGGCTCACGAATCGGCAGCGAAGTGGAAGACCTGACCTGGATGGTCGAAGTCGTGGAGGCGGCGGTTGATATCCCGCTCTCCCTGGACAGTCCGGACCCCGAAGTTTTGCTGGCCGTGAGCAAGAAGGTGAAACAGAAACCCATGATCAACTCCACCACCGCGGAGAGGCCGCGTTTCGAAACTATGAAAGCGGTGGTGCAGCAGCGGGAGTGCGAGATTGTCGCCCTCTGCATGGACGAGCGGGGGATCCCGGCGGCCGCGGACCAGGCTCTCGAGAACGCCGATTTTCTGGTGAAGAATTTAACGGCCCTGGGAGTGCCCATCGAGAGGATTCATCTCGACCCCATGATCCAGCCGGTCAGTGTGAACAGCCAAAACGGCCTCCTCGCTCTCGAGACGATCCGCCGCATCCACCAGGAGTTCCCGGGGGTGCGCACCCTCTGCGGCCTGTCCAACGTCTCTTTCGGGCTGCCCCACCGGTTCCTGGTGAACCGCACGTTTATGGTCCTTTGCATCGGAGCCGGACTCGACGGGGCGATCATCGATCCCCTGGATCAGAAGATGTTGAACAACATCCTGGTGGCGGAAACGCTGGCCGGGCGGGATGAATACTGTATGAAATACCTGAAGGCCAACCGGGCAGGGACCCTGCTGGATTAAAATCGGCTCCGGATTCTCTGAGAATCCACCGGGGCTGATTGTTATGTTAACAAAACTCAACAAGTGCAAAAATATTCCTTAGAAGTGCTTCCGCAGTCCCGGTTTCGTTGGGTTAAAAAGCGTTCCAGACATTGTTGTAGGAATTCACCGCTGGTGACTTTTGGCCCCCCCTTTATTAAAGGGGGGCGGGGGGATTTCTGACCCAGGCTCTCCAAGAAAATCCCCCCTTTCCCCCCTTTTCCAAAGGGGGGAATTTTTGCATCAATTAGGAAAATTTGCGATTTCTTTTTGCCGGAGGCTGTCAAAATGGAAATATTTGACCTGTCGGGGCGGGTGGCCGTGATCACCGGGGGGAGCCGGGGCATCGGTTTTGCCATTGCCGAAGGC
Source organism: uncultured delta proteobacterium (assembly GCA_963712535.1). Lineage (GTDB taxonomy): Bacteria > Desulfobacterota > SM23-61 > SM23-61 > SM23-61 > CAVQIK01. The sequence continues at coordinate 49,087 of CAVQIK010000002.1, forward strand.
CTGGCTTCCGCGGGAGCGGCTGTCGTCATTTCCAACCGGACGGCCGCGGAGGGGGAAGAGGCCGCCGCAAAGCTCCGGCGGAAGAATCTAAAAGCCGAGGCGATCCCCGTGGACGTGTCGAGGAGGGGGTCGGTGGAGGCCCTGGTTTCCGCGGTTTTGAAGAAATTTCAGAAAATCGACATCCTGGTGAACTCGGCCGCGGTCATTCTCCGGAAACCCATCGAAGATATAACAGATGAGGAATGGAATTCGCTCCTGGATGTGAATTTGCGGGGGGTATTCCTCTGCTGCCAGGTGGTAGGGCGTGAGATGATCAAGCGCAAGCACGGGAAGATCATCAACATCTCCTCGAATGTTGCCCAGGTTCTGCAGCCGGGGAGGGGGGTTTATGCGGTAACCAAGGCGGGCGTGTCCCATCTGACCAAAGTCCTGGCGTTCGAGTGGGCGCCGCATCACATAAACGTGAATGCCATCGCGCCCGGGCCGACGATAACCGAATTGAACCGAAAATTTTTCGAGGAGCACCCGGAAGATTTACAGGCCCGGATTCAATCCATGCCCCTGGGGAGGATGGGCCAGCCCGCAGACCACGTTGGCGTCGCCGTGCTCCTGGCTTCACCGGCATCGGACTTCATCACCGGGCAAACGATATTCGTGGACGGGGGATCGATTCTTATTTGAGGGGGTAAATACCCCTTTCCTCCTTCCCCCTCGATGTGGAGGTGTAGGGGCGACCCGCCGGGTCGCCCCTACGGTTTGGCATGTAAGGACCTCATTCCCGCTTCGCGGGAACGGCATCTACGATTATGAGGGATGAATGGAAACGGAAGAACTTAGAGGCCTTTTGGCCATCTGGACGGATATCGACAAAGATTTTATTCCCCAGTTCCGGGAATGGCACAGCCGGGAGCACATGCCTTTGCGAATCCCTACCCCGGGATGGTACGCGGGGCACAGGTACTACGGACTAAAAGGGGCCCCCGGTTTTTTGATTTCGTATGAGACCTCCGAGGCGAGCGACCTCGCCGGAAAGGCTTACCACGACTCTCTGAACCTTCCCGATGCCCGCACCCGCGAGGCCTTGAGCCATTACCGGAATTCAGTGAGGACGATCTACCGCTTACTGGAAGGGGCCGGAGAAAAGCTCCCTACCGACTCTTCCCACTATCTCACGATCCGGTTCGACGCGGGGGCGGAACACGAACGGCTCATTTCCTGGTTTGGGCGTGAACACTTGCCGGGGATCTGCCGCATTCCCGGCGTGCGCCGGGCCCGCCTTTATGAAGCGGACGAGGCGGTCTCTCACATCATGACCGAAGAACGAAAGCTCTACGGGGCCGGCCCTGGCAAGGAGAGATTTCTGGCGGCCTACGAGCTGACGTCCGCCGAGATACCCGATTCCGCGGGGTGGAAAGAAGCCTTTGCCGGAAGCCCCCCGGCTCTGGCCAAAGAAATGAAAATCGGTCATCAGGACCTCTTTGCCCTGGAGTTCACGATTTACCCTCCGGGAAAAAATTTGCGGTAAATGTTTAGGGTTATGAAGAGGCCTACGAAATTTTCCAGGAAGCCTCAGAAATCCCCCTTGATCCCCCTTTTTAAAAGGGGGAAACAGCATCTCCTCCCTTTGGCAAAGGGAGGTTGGGAGGGATTTCTCGGTATTCTTTTGAAAACCCCGAATTGAGGTTTAGGACTGAGTCGATCTGCCCCTCCCCTTATCCTTTCTAAAAGTAAGGGTATCCAATAAGAGCGTTTAAAACGGAGGAATCCTGTCATGGAGAAGAAGAGTAGATCGTGTTTTTTGGTGTTTTCGCTTATCATGCTGTCCGTCGCCCTGGGGACACCGGCGGCCGCCGATTATCCGGAGCGGGCGGTTACGATCATCAATCCCCAGGCCCCGGGAGGGGCTCACGACGCGCAGGGACGGGCCTTTGCCACGGTGGCTGAAAAATATCTGGGGAAACCTATGGTAGTGGTGAATAAACCCGGGGCCAGCACGATGATCGGCACTGTATCCGCGGCCGAAGCGCCCCCGGACGGCTACACCCTGCTCCTCGCTTCCACCATGACCACGACCGTCGTGGAATGGGATGTGGTCAGCGGGAAAAAGCCGCCGGTGACCCGGAATGACTTCGTCACGATCGGGTCCATGACCCTGATCCCGACGGTCATCAGCGTGCCCACCGGGAGCCCCTGGAAGAACCTGGATGACCTGGTGAAGGCGGCCAAAGCCAAACCCGGGCAATACGCGTTCTGCTCGGCCGGCCTGCTTTCCACGTCGCATCTCGGCGCGGAACTCTTCGCCCGGGCTTACGGGCTGAAATTCCGCCACGTTCCTTTCAAGGGCGGCGGGCCTTGCCTGTCCAACCTCGTCGGGGGTCACGTGGATTTCACCACCCAGTTCACGATCACCACGATCCCTCTCGCGCAAGGGAACAAGGTGAGGATCCTGGCCAGCGAGAGCGCGAAGAGAGTGAAGGCCATCCCCGACGCTCCCACCCTGAAAGAGCTCGGCATGGACGTGGAAAACTACATGTGGGTGGGGCTGGTTGCTCCCAGGAAGACCCCCCAGGCCGTTGTGGAAAAGCTGCGGGAAGTCACGGCGAAGGTGGTGAAGGATAAGGCTTTCATCGAAGCGATCGAGAAGCTGGGCGGAGAAGTCCACTACATGAACGGGGATGAACTCGCGACCTTCTGGGATCAAGAAACAAAGGAGCAAGACAAGCTTCTGCGCGAATTCCGGAAAGAGGGATTGGTCATCAAGGAGTAAGGCAAGAAACGAACCTCCGGGTTGTGAAAAACCATCCCGCAAGAACAATCAAAGGCATGACCCTAGAACGCGGCGGAAGCCTATTCTTTCTGGCGATTGGAATCTACGTCCTCGTGAAATCCTTCCGCCTCCCCCTGGGAAGCTGGAACCAGCCCGGCCCGGGAGTCTTCCCTTTAATTCTGTCCCTCCTCCTGTCGATCGTCGGAGCGGCCCTCCTCGTCTCTTCCGGTGCGGGGAAAAAAATGAACTGGAGAGACGGCCTCGCCGGGCAAGTCATCCCCTGGAGCATTATCGCCCTCACCGCTCTTTTCATCCTGGGATTTGAAAAGCTGGGGTTTGTGGCCGCCTCCGGGCTTTACCTGTTCGTCCTCCTGTATGCGGTATCCCGCGTCCCGTTGGCCAAAGCAGCCGGCCTCTCAGCGGGGATCACCGCCGCGGGATGGTACCTTTTTGTGAAGATGTTGAACCTGCAGCTCCCCATCGGGCTCTGGAAGTTCTGAGCTCGGCCGATTCGCTGAAGGAATTCATCCGCAATGGAAGCGCTCAACGACCTCTACGGCGGTTTCCAAAATGCCCTCACCCTGACCAATATCTACCTGTGCTTCATCGGGTGCGTCTGGGGCTCGATGGTGGGGGTTTTGCCGGGGGTCGGCCCTCTTGCGGGAATCACCCTGCTCATCCCGGCCACCTACGGAATCGACGTGACCGGCGCGATCATCATGCTGGCGGGGATTTATTACGGGGCCATGTACGGGGGCTCGACCACCTCCATCCTGATGAACATCCCCGGGGAATCCGCCTCGGTCGTCACCTGCCTGGACGGATACCAGATGACCCGGAAAGGCAGGGCGGGAGCAGCCCTCTTTATCGCCGGGTTCGGCTCCTGGGTGGGAGGCACCCTGAGCGTGCTCGGGATCATGTTCCTGGCCCCGCTCCTCGCGAATGTGGCCACGAAATTCGGGCCGACGGAGATATTCGCCCTCCTCCTCGTGGCCTTTGTCCTCCTGGGATCCCTGGGGACCGGCTCTTTCCTGAAGAGCACGGCCATGATCCTCCTCGGCATGCTCGCCGGGACCGTGGGGATGGATACCTTGACGGGAGTGTACCGATTCACCTTCGGCATCCGGGACCTTTATGACGGCTTGGGCTTCGTCCCGGTGGCCATGGGGATGTTCGGGATCGGGGAGATCCTCTCGGCGACGGAGGAGAGCATGGTGAGGGAGGTGTACAAGCCGCGCCTCCGCGAGCTGTTGACCAGCTGGGCTGAGTTCCGGGCTTCGATCGCTCCCATTCTCCGGGGGTCGGGGATCGGTTTTTTCGTGGGCCTGCTCCCCGGAGCTGCGCACATCCTTTCCAGCTTCGTCAGCTACACCGTGGAGAAACGGCTGGCCAAAAGGCCGGAAGAGTTCGGTCACGGCCGGATCGAGGGGGTGGCCGGCCCGGAGACGGCCAACAACGCCGCCACGGGGGGAGCCATGGTCCCCTTCCTCTCCCTGGGCATACCGACCACTCCGGCGATCGCGGTCATGATGGTCGCCCTCCTGATCCACGGCGTCCGCCCGGGGCCCCTTTTCATCTCCGAAAACCCGAAGCTGTTCTGGTCGCTCATCGCCAGCATGTACATCGGGAACCTGATCCTCGTCGCGCTCAACCTCCCGCTCATCGGCATTTTTGTCAGCCTGCTGCGGGTCCCTTTCCGCGTCCTCTTCCCCGTCATTCTCTTCGTATGCCTGGTGGGCACCTACTCGATCAGCTATAATCGCTTCGACCTTATCATCCTCCTGGCCTTCGGTTTCCTTGGTTATCTCTTCCGCAAGCTGCGGTATGATATGGCCCCCTTCGTACTGGCGCTGATCGTCGGCCCGCTGATGGAAGAGGCATTCCGGCAGTCCCTCATGCGAAGCGGCGGGTCCCCGGCGATCTTCTGGCAAAGCCCCATCGCCCTCACGTTCATCATCATTGCCGCCGTCGTCCTGGCAGCGAACATTTACCGGAGCTGGAAATCGGCCAGGGGGAGCCCGGAGAGGACAAGCGCATAGCCGGCGTTTTGCCCTTCCTCCGGAGCAGATGTATGGCAGAAGGCGACGAAATTGATCAGATGGGGACCCGGGTTGTGGTAGAACTATAGTGAACGACTTAAATAAGTTGACATGCTGTTGGCCTCCTCTGGTTGACCCGCAAAATCCCCCCTTGCCCCCCTTTGATAAAGGGGGGGTGGGGGGATTTACCGGGATTGCCTAACATGCAATGTCCACTTTCTTTCGTCGGGCACTATAGATGAGCAGATTTTCGGAGGCAAGAGGTAAAGGCGTTTCGGCGCAAATTTCCATTCAGGAGGAGGAGTATGAAAAGTGCGTGTCGGTTGACCCTGCTCGCGATTCCGGCGATTCTCTTTCTGAGGGGAGAGGGAGTTTCCGGATGAAAACTGATTAGGTCTTCCATAACCTCCAAAAGATCGGGTTTACCAAGCCGGCGACCGGCGGAAAGCCGGGAGCAGGCCTTTGAAACAGGAAGGAGAACGAAAATGATCAAAGTGATTCGACCGCCGCAGACCAAGAAGGACAAAAAATACCAGCCTCCTTTGACCGTTGGATGGGGCATTGACGAGAAGACGGTCCCCGGGGTCAGGAACACCATGGCCAAGAGCATTGTCCCCCCCGGCGGAAGAAATCAGCGCCACTTCCACGTTTCGACGGACGCCCTGTGGTACATCCTGAAGGGGCGGCTGAAAATCTTCTTCGGACCGGACCACGAGCTTCAAGAGACAGTCGTCGAGGCGGGAGATTTCGTCTATATTCCGCACGGGGAGATCCACGGTTTCATGAACCTATCGAAGAAAGAGACCGCGGAGCTGATCGCCGTTTACGGGGACGTGGGCAGCAAGGAAGAAGCGAAGCCCGTTTACATCGAGAAGCCGTGGGAATAATCTCGGGCCCGGCCAAGTCGCTCAGGGCGTGAGAAAAATCATCCGCGTGCAGGAGCTTTTTCAAGGGTTTTTCTGTTCTTCTTTTGACGAGGGAACGATGAAAATAACCGATGTGCAGGCTTATTTGCTGGCCATTCCCATGAAGGAAGTGGATTTCCCCTGTCCCTGGGTGTGGGGAGGATTTAACCAGATCATGGTCGAGATTACCACCGACGAGGGGATTACGGGATATGGAGAGGCTTTCGGATACGGCGTTCCGCGAGCGGTCGCCGCGGTGATCAACCATACCCTGCGGCCTATGTTGCTCGGTGCCGATCCCGTGAATATAACCTCTTTGGTGGATGGTTTGTTTCGACAAACCCATATTTACGGCCGGTACGGGATTACCACCTTCGGGATCAGCGGGGTGGATATCGCCCTATGGGATATTGCCGGGAAATCCGTCAATCTTCCCCTCTACCGGCTGCTCGGAGGAACTCCCGTATCGAAGGTCCCCGCCTACGCCAGCCTGGTCCGGTATAGCAATCAAGATGATTTGAGGACGGCGGCTCTACATGCCAAGAGGGCGGGATACCGAATGTTCAAGCTGCACCAGTTGGATGCGGAAAGCCTGCAAACCGTTCGTTTGGCCGTCGGAGAAGAGGACCGGCTGACCCTGGACGTCAACTGTGCCTGGGGCCTGGAAGAGGCGCTGGAGAGAGCACGGCAATTCGCTCCCTACCGTCTATTCTGGCTCGAAGAGCCGATTTACCCGCCCGAGGACTTCGCGAGCCTTGCCCGTCTGGGCCGGCTGAGCGGAACCGCGATCGCTTCCGGGGAGAATGCCTGTACGGCTTTTCAGTTCCGGGAAATGCTGGAGGCCGAGGCGGTCAGGTTTATCCAGCCGAGCGTGATCAAAGTCGGGGGAATCGGCGAGTGGCGCAAAGCCGGCACCCTGGCCGAATTGTATAACGTGAGGATAAATCCTCACTCCGCCTATTTCGGGCCGGGGCTTCTGGCTACGGCTCATCTCATCGCCGCAACTCCCCAGGCGGATTTTTTGGAGCACCTGTACGTTAACCTGGAGGCAAGCGTGTTCAAAGAACCCCCTCGTTTCGAAAACGGGTTCATGCACTTGCCGGAAGGTGCGGGACTGGGCTTGGAAATCGACCCGGCCGTGCTCAAGCATTACCGGCAGGCCTGAGGGTCATTGGGAGGCATAATGAAAAAAGAGATTATTCGGACCGATAGGGGTTTTCTCTCAAAATCCCCTCTTTCGCAGGCCGTCAAGGCGGGCAGCATTCTGTTTATATCCGGTCAAGTTCCCGTATCCTCTGAAACCATGCAGCTGGTTTCGGAAGATTTTGCCGTCCAGGCTAAACATGTTCTGGAAAGTCTCAAGGGGATTGTTGAAGCTGCCGGAGGGACCCTGGGCCAGATCGTCAAAACGACGGTCTTCCTGTCGGATATCTCCCGTTTCCAGGAGATGAACGAGATTTACAGGAAGTATTTCGCGGAGGAACCCCCGGCCCGGACTTGCATCGGAGTAAAGGAACTTCCCCGAAAGGCGCAGATTGAAATCGAGGCCATTGCCGTGTTAGAAGAGAAATAGTTTTCTTTCGGTAAAGTCCCGCCTCTGCCGGAGATTAGGGTTCTTCCGGCCCATCCAGGCCTGCGGAAATAGGTAAGTGCGAAAAGAGGATGGAGAGGTACGTTTTCCTGAACCTCTCGAAGAAAGAGACCGCGGAGCTGATCGCCGTTTACGGGGATGTGGGCGGCAAGGAAGAAGCCAAACCCCTCACTTTGAAAAACCCTGGGATTGACTAAGAGCTTATCCTTAAATAAGCTCCTGGGTTTAATCCCCCTTTGAAAAAGGGGGACATAGGGGGATTTGCTTTACATGACTTGGGGAAAATCCCCCCCAACCCCCTTTACAAAGGGGGGGAATATTATTTACGGACAAGTTCTAAATTTCGGATCCAGTCCCTAAAGTGCCCCTTGGGCAGATCAATCTCTGGAACACATTTGAATTCCATGCCATCACGTTCGAAGATGATGCGGGGTTCATTAATCCTGTATTGGATTCTTATCGCCTGCCCCAAATCCCTTTTCACCGCCAAAAAACTTCCCCCAATTTATGAAATCGGCACGTTCTCCCGGCCCTTAGTGGGCATTTCCATAAATATCGTATCGTATTTTTTCGCTTAAAAGGGTTCACAGTACGGCAGAGTCAGAGACAAGCAAATGGAGTTCCTTGATACGTCCCTTCCAGAAATCTCCCCCGCCCCCCTTTATCAAAGGGGGGAAGGGGGAATTTCTGAGGCTTGTTCTCATGGCCAGGGTTTCCTTTTTCCAAACTTCAAGAGCCTGCAACATAGTACAGAAGCAGGCCGCTGCGTAACCTGAATACGTTAGTGACTTTATGAACTACTGTACTTAGTCTCCCGGGTTTCCAAAGTCGGACAGCATTTACGGGGCGTGTTCGACTTTGGCGGGGAAGCTCCCTACACGTTCGAATTTCAATCCAACCGCGGGCCGGTCTACGGGGACTTCTATATGAAAGGCGGAAAGTCCGGTTTTGCGTATAATGCCGGCCTGTCGGATGAGGATTCCGCCTGTGTTTTTGACTTTGTAGCCCGTCCGGATGGAACGACGAGCGTCCCGGAGCCGGCCTCCATAATCCTGCTCGCCTGCGGTCTCGTGGGTCTCGCGGCCTCCAGGAAAAACAGTCGTTAGAGTTTTCGCCGATCCCGACATCAGGCAGGGCCAATCGCCCTGCCTTTTTTTCCCGTGGGTCCCCACTCGCCGGGCAACCGCGGCAACGTCTTCCTTTGAGAACAAGATTCCTGCCTTATGCTTTCTTATTCAACACCGCAGACTTCGCCGTTTAAGCCCAAACCTCCTCCAAACGCTCCCATGGCTCTGATAACTTCCCAATCTTTTTCCCCCAATTTCTCTTGCCCGACCGCAAGAGTGGCCTGGTTTCACATGAATAGCTTCGGCTTCATAATCTCCCGAATCGCTTTTTCCCGCATTTCCTCCAATGTCATGCCGTTTCTCCCCAAAATGGCGGTCATTAAACCCGGGATAACTCTCCCGGGATAGTTCTAAGACTCTTTCCTTCACCTCCGGAGGGATACGGTTTCCTGGGCTTCGCCCGGTGTTCCCATGGAACAGTCCCTTGGCTCCTTTCTTCTGGACTTTCTTGTTGATCTGCTTGGCGTGCCGGTAGGATACGCCGATCATCTCGGCCGCTTCCCTCAAGGTGAGTTTTCCCGCTTCCACCAACTTCAACGCATGATACCGTTGTAGTTGCCTTTGACTCATAAATATTTTGTCCCCTTCCAAGGGGACATGTCCCCTTGGGTAACACATTGTGGTATTTTCTTCTTGCCCTCCAACCCCCTTTTCCGTATACTGACCTCACCCAAAAGCGAGTTCTTATCAATAATTGATCTGGAGGTGCCAAAATGACAAGCGAGCAGACCGACGAGTTGGATCGGCTCAGAGCGCTGTTGGACAAAGCGAACCTGCGTGTCGCTGATGTGGAGCGGGTTCTAGGGCGTCTCATCGCTGGCTGCGGCATTGACTGCGATGGTGGGTGTTCGGGCGGGTGTCACACCTGCTCGCCCGGCTGCGGCAGTGGCGGCAAGAACAAGGGCGAACTCGGTGGACTGGTGTCATATCCGGAACAGCTCCTGCGTGCTGTCGAAGAGGCCCTGCGGCCGCTTGTGCGGCCGACCCCTGCGAAAGGGTAACCTCGACGGTGTCTCGGGAAATAGCTGATTGAGCAATATCAAGGACAGCCCTCGCCGGGACCAAGGGGTTGAATATCTCCCCGTGGAGGCGGAACGGTCGATGCGTCTCTGCTTCAATCCGGATCTAGTGCTTCGGCCGGACGTAAACCGGGCTGTGGTCTTTGTCCGCGATGAGATCGAAAGCGGACTGAATGGATTTGTGCAATTTCTACATCCCAGACACGCGGTCCTTCTCGCGATGTTCAATGGGGATCGAACGGTCGAAGACGGATTGCGGGACTGGGCCTATGTTGGCGGCCTGCCCGGGCCAGAAGCGGCCCGCGAGGAAGTTGCCGGCCTCGTGAGGTCCTGGGGTCACCTGCCCCTTTTGCTACCTAGAGATATCGTGGCCGGACGAGAGATTCCGAGCTATGATCCTGCGTCCTTCGTGGTGCCCGCGGAGCGAGTTGATCTCGACACACGACGCTGCAAGCAGCCAATCGATTTCCTTCACGTGGTTACTTTCAGCTGCGTCGTGGACTGTGCCTACTGCTTCTCGCGTCCCGCCGGGGCGACTCGCGAACTCTTGCCCCTCGGGCGGCTAGCGGAACTTCTGGAAGAGGCTAGCCAGCTCGGCATTAAGACGGTCGTCTTATCGGGTGGAGATCCTCTCTGTCACCCTCGTGCCGCAGACCTGATCGAGCTCTACGTTGCACACGGTATTACGCCGAAGGTGTCCACGAAGGTTCCACTGAGCGACCGCGGGGCGCGCCGGCTCCGGCATGCTGGCCTCGAGAGCATCCAGGTCAGCATTGATGCCATGGATGAATTCTCCCATGATTCGCTGGTGAGTCGCCCCGGTCACCACCGGAAGCTGCTCGCAAGCCTCGACCACATCCGCGATGCGGGCCTACGGCTGCGAACCAATACCGTTGTAACCTCTCGAAATTACCCGGACGCCCTCCGGCTCATCCCGTATCTGGCGGAGCGGTATGAAAACCTCGTAAAGATCGAGCTTAGCCCCTACGGTCGCTCGCTCTACCGGCATGAGGATGGACTTTTCCTCTCTGGCGAACAGCAGATTGAGCTCCGCGAGCACGTGGCAACGTATCAGGCGCGCTATCCGCAGATACGGATCCACGCTGGTGAAGGAGGCGGGACGACTGCAGATCGTCGCCCGCACGACCGAAAGCTGGAGGATTACCGCAACCGAGCATTTTGTTCCGGCGGGCGCTGGGGCTTTACCTTACTTCCGGACGGGCAGGTCACCATGTGCGAGGAGCTGTACTACCATCCGGCCTTCCTGGTCGGTGATCTCCGCCGACAGAGCATCATGGAGATGTGGAACTCTCGGGAACTTCACAGCCTTCTATGTCCAGAGCAAAGCCAGGCACTGGGCCCGTGTTCCACCTGTCCGATCTTCGCAGAATGTCATTACGGGAAGGGTCGGTGCTACAAACGCGCTCTCCAGGGTTACGGTATCAACCAGCCCGACTGGCCCGATCCCACATGCCCGTACGCGCCCGAGCCGCGACGGTTCTAAAGACTCTCTAACGGATCTCACAGGTATCCTCGCATGCTGCAACGGGTGCCTGGAAGATTTCGCTCGGCTGACCAAGCTAGACTGACACGACCAAGGGTGGCGAGCCTCTCGCACCACAGAGCAAGCAGCCCCGACCCGAGCCCGCCGAGCACGTAGACCAGTCGCGGGCCGGCCCCGCCGATCTCGCCGGCATGGATGGCCCGCGCGACCGCAAGGATCCTGCTCGTCCACGCCGCGTGCCTCGAGTCACGCCTACGAAGACATGCAGCCGGATGGCGAGCGAACGGACCCGCATCAGTCCCAGACGCCAGCGCGATTCGCAGCGGGCGTCGCGCGTGGCGCGGCTTCCCGGCAACTATGACTTCTTCATGCCCGGGATCTCCTTGCCGGTGGCCACGTCGACGACCGACCGTTCTCGAGGCTGATGCGATAGATCTCGCGCAGCACGTTGCCGGCGAACCCGATCTCGACGATGGACAGTGTGGGGCAAACGGGACGTTCGTGCAGAACGTGCCTGGTGAATTTTGAATAACAACTGCGGCCCCAAGCTCGTTACAATTGATTAAGAAATACGCTCTTGTTCACCCTCAATCAAGGGGAAAATTGCTTATGGGAATAGCCTCGGTTTTCACGTCCAAGTTGATGACTTTCGTTTGAAATGTTGAATTCTTGGGGATGACCCTAAAAACAAGAGTACAGGAAGAAGTCGCTTAAGGGCCCGCAATTATGTGTAACAACCGATGAACTCAGAGTGTGCCTAGATAAGAAAAGTTTCTATACCCCCAGGTACGTTTTCATGATCTCCGGTTTTTCGCGCAGTTCGGAGATCGCTCCCTGCCAGTTAACCTGGCCTTTTTCCAGAATGTAGGCCCGGTCGGATACTTTAAAGGCGAAACCGGAATTCTGCTCCGAAAGGAGTATGGTGAGGCCTTCTTTTTTGAGGGCCAGGATCTGTTCCCCGATGGATCTGGTCACGAGAGGCGCCAGGCCTTCCGAAGGCTCATCCAGGAGAAGGAGCCGGGGATTGCCCATCAGGGTCCGGGCGATGGTCAGCATCTGCTGCTCGCCGCCGGAGAGGGTCCCGCCCCATTGTTTATCCCGATGCTGCAGGATGGGAAACAAACGGTGGACCTTTTCGATGGTCCAGCCGCCTGTTTCTTTCCCTTTCTGGACCCCGATCTCCAGGTTTTCCCGGACCGTGAGATCCGGGAAGATGAGGCGATCTTCCGGGACCAGGCCCACGCCCAGGCGGGCGATTTCGAAAGGCTGCTTCCCCCGGATTTCCTTCCCGTGCAGTCTTATGTTCCCCGACCGCGGCGGCGTGAGCCCCATGATACTCCGGAAAGTGGTCGTCTTCCCCACGCCGTTTCGCCCCAGAAGCGTGATGGTCTCCCCTTCATTGACTTCGAGGGAAACCCCGAAGAGGATGTGGATGATGCCGTAGTAGGTATGGATGTCTTTGACTTCGAGGAGCATCAGATCTTTTCCTCTCCTAAGTAGATCCGCTGAACCTCGTCATTATTCCGGACCTCATCCGGGTTGCCGCTGAAGATGATCTTCCCCTGATGCAGAACCCTGATGTTGTCGGAAATGCCGAAGACGACGCTCATGTCGTGCTCCACAAAGATCAGGGTCAGCCCGCGCTGCCTCACCAATTTTTGAATGAGGTCGGTTGTCTCCAGGGTCTCTTTCGGGCTCATTCCCTGGGTCGGCTCGTCCAGAAGGAGCAGGGCCGGGCGAACGGCCAGGGCAATCCCGATTTCCAGCCGCTTCTGGTCCCCGTGGGCCAGAAGCCCGGCTTGCATTTCCTTTTTGTCCAGAAGGCCGACGCTTTCCAGAATCTCATCCGTCTCCTTACGGGCCAAATCCTTGGCCCGGGAGAAGAGATGATGGCTCTTCTTCTGGCCGGAAAATACAGCCACCTGTACGTTGGTGAACGTCGTCAAACGGGGAAATATGTTCAGGCGCTGGAAGGATCGTCCGATCCCCATTCGGCAAATCGCGTGGGAGGGCTGGCGGGTGATGTCTTGCCCCTGGAAGAAAACTTTTCCCGAATCGGGGAGGATGTGGCCGGTGAGAAGATTGAAAAAGGTCGTCTTTCCCGCCCCGTTCGGGCCGATGATCGAGACCAGCTCTCCCTTGTTAACCCGCAGACTCACGTCATGAACGGCGGTGAGCCCGCCGAAAGATTTGGTCAGATTTTGGGTTTCGAGAATCATCGGGCGGTTGACCTGTTCCGAACCTGAGAAAGTTTCTCCGCCAGAAAGCCCATGATACCGTTGCGCATGAAGAGAACCAGGAACACGACGATGACGCCCAGGAAAAACATCCAGTAGGTTGTGTTTTTGGAGATCATCTTACTGATCAAAATATAGACGGCGGAACCCACGATCGGGCCGGCGAAGTTGTAGAGGCCCCCGAGGAGGCAGATCACGAGCATATCCGTCGATTTCACCCAGTGGGCATAATCGGGAAAGACGCTGCCGGCAAAGACGCAAAAGAGCGACCCCGCAACCCCGAGAAAGAGGCTCGAGAGGACGAAGACCGCCAGTTGGTATTTTCTGACATTCACCGCGATGAATTCCGTTCTGGTGGGGTTTTCCCGTATCGCCTGCAGCGTGGTCCCGAAAGGAGAGTGTACGATCCTCCACAGGAGGAAGATGCAGATGAGAACGATGACCAGGCTGAAATAATAGGAGCGGGTGATGGAAAGAACGAAATCGGGAATGGGAATGGACACCATCCCGTTGTCCCCGCCGGTAAAGTCGTACCATTCGAAGATGACCGTCCAGATGATCTGGGCGAAGGCGAGGGTCAGCAGGGCGAAATAGACCGCGCTGCGGCGCACGCAGAACCACCCCACAACGGTCCCGACTGCCGCAGCCATGACCGGGGCCATCAGCACCGCCACGGCAAAAGGAGCCCCGTACCTGGTAAGGAGAATGGCCGTGGTATACGAGCCGACGGCATAGAGGCCGGCAGGCCCGAACGAAACCATGCCGCCGTACCCGAGCATCAAATTCAAGGCGCATCCGGCCAGGGCCATGATGAGCATCTCATTGACCAGACTGATCCAGCTTTGAGGAATGAACAAGGGAAGCAGGGAGAGAACGGCCGAGGCCAGGAGGAACCAAAGTCCCGCGGAATCTGCCTTGAAAAAATCTTTCGCCATCCAGCCTCTCTATTCCGGTTTTCCCAGCAGACCCCAGGGACGGATGATGAGGATTACGATCATGAGCATGAAGGCGAAGGCGACTGCCAGTTTCGGGATGATGTAGATCCCGAAGGCATTTAATAATCCCAGAATAATGGCCCCCAGGAAGGCCCCGGGCAGGCTCCCCAATCCCCCGATAACGACGATGATAAAACACTCGATGATCACGGCCATGTCCGACCCCAGGGCGACCACCGACATGGGCGGCATCAGGGTCCCCGCCAGTCCGGCCAGATAGCTGCCGAGCATGAAGACCCCGGTATAGATGCGCGGGACGTTAATACCCAGCGCATTAGCCATCTCCCGGTTGTACGTCACGGCGCGGACGGTGCGGCCCAAAGCCGAATAGCGCATCAGCGCCGAAAGGCCCAGGAAGACGGCAAAACCGCAGGCGATCAGAAAGAGATTGTACACGGGGAAGGACAACCCCCAGATGAAGACCTTTCCGTTGACAGGCCAGGGCGGCGCCACCGTATGGTAGCCCACGCCGAAAAAGAACTTGCACGCCTCTCCCAAGATCAGGATCAGGGCGAACGTGAGGAGGTACTGGTAAAGCATCTCCTGGGAATAGATGCGGCGCAGGAGAAAGATTTCGATCAGGCCGCCGAGGAGGGCCACAGCGATAGGCGCGAGCAGCAGGGTCCACCAGTAGGCGCCGGGGATTTGAGCCAGAAGAGAGGTAAACCCGAAACAGAGAAAGCTCCCGGTCATGAAGATGGATCCATGAGCCAGGTTCAAGACCTTCAGCGTGCCGAAGATGATGGACAGGCCGGCGGCGATGAGAAAGAGAACCATTCCCACGCTCAAACCGCTCAACGCCTGGCCCGCAGCGGCCTCAAAGGTCACAAAAACCTCTCCTCACGATGCCGGCAAGGATTCATTCCCCACCCGGCGCCGGGGCCCGGGTAAGTCGGGATGAGAATAGATGAGATAGTACGCGCCCTCCATTTGGCCTGTACAAACCGGACCGGTGAGGGGATCTACTCCTTTAGAACTAATCCGCAAATAATATTCCCCCCTTTGCAAAGGGGGGTTGGGGGGATTTTCCCTAAGTTATCCAAAGCAAATCCCCCTTTGTCCCCCTTTTTCAAAGGGGGATTTAAACCAAGAGCTTATTTAAGGATAAGCCCCTTGTCTATTTCCCCCCGCGGAGCTTCTTGATCTGCTCCACCGTGTGGTAGCCCTCTTCCCCGAGAATATCCACTTTGGTGATGTGCGGGAAGGTCAATTCCGGCGTGAAATCCATGATCCCGTACCAGTTGGGCATCATGGCCTGGTGATCGTAGGCTCGGATGGGGACTTTGCCCACGAACGTGTCCAGGGTCATTCCTTCGAGAGCCTTGACGATCTTTTCCGTATCCACGGCCCCGGTCTTTTCGATGGCGGCCTTCAGGGCGTACAGGATGAAGTACTGATTCATGGCGCCGTACGAAGGCCAGAAGCCGACCATCTTGTTGTGCTTTTCCACGAACGCCTTGCTCTTCGGGTCCTGAATCGCCCAGAAAGGATACCGGCAGGTGGCCAGCGCGCCCTTGGGGTATGGCTCTCCCTTCTTTACCCCGGACCAGGTTTCCACGTCCCCGGCGCAGGGTTGGATGGCGTGCATCTTGTCATAGAGGCCGAAGGCATACGCCTGTTTGGTGAAGGCCAGCTCCCCGCCTCCGTAGATGCAGGCGAGGAAGAAAGCATCGGCCCCGGAATTGGCGATTTTGGTGATGTAAGCGGTAAAGTCGGTGGTGTTCAGGGGCGCCCAGAGTTCATCCACGATCTTGGCCTCCGGAACGAGCTGGAGATATTTTTCTTTGAACCCCTTGAGAGAATTTTTCCCGGTCTCGTAATCGAAGCCGAGGCTCACGATCTTTTTATCCTTCCAGGTCTTGCCCAGGGCGATGGCCGGGGCGTATCCCCAATAGGGAACGGCGTTGGTGTCGATGCGGAAAACGTAAGGATGCCAGTTTTCCTCGGTAAGGCTGGAAGATTGGGAGATATTGATGAGGAAGATCTTCTTTTCTCTTTTCACGTAATTGGAAATGGCCAGCGCGACGGCGCTGCTGATGGTTCCCGTAAGGAAGTCGGCTTTTTCGCTAAGGAGGAGGTCTTTCGCCTCCCGCAGACCCACCTCGGGGTTGAGCTTGTCGTCCCGGGTGATCATCTTCAGGGGCCGGCCTAGGATTCCGCCGGCGGCGTTGATTTCCTCAAGGGCGATTTTACCCCCCGCTTCGGAGCTGATCCCGTACATGGACATGGCTCCGCTCATGGAATGGATAAACCCGATGACAATGGGCTTTTTTTCCTGCGCCTGCGCGGGTACGGCCAGGCCAAGGGCCATCCCTGCCAGCAGTACAGCTACGATCAACGCGAATCCCTTTCTCATGCGGCCCTCCTCCAGTGAATTATAGTGAACGACTTAAATAAGGTGACGTCAGATGAGCTCTCATAAGATTTAGTTCCCGTGCCAAATCCCCCCTGCCCCCCTTTTACAAAGGGGGGTTGGGGGGGATTTCTTCAGGGAATGCCGGATAGCAGTGACTACTTTCTTTTGCCGTTGACTATAGGTTTTTAACGACCCTTCGCTTCAACGTCAGATATCCCACTCCTAATTACGGTGAGTACGGGCAGTGTGACACCGGGAAAGCGACAATCTGACTATGAACCTTGACGCCTACTTCGCGACCTGGACCGTTTCCCGCTTCACCAGATCCCAGTCAATCTCATAACCGAGGCCTGGTTTCTCCGGTGCGTAGACGAAGCCCTGGTCGTCCACCTCGATGTCCTTCACCAGCCCGTATTTATTGGCTCCGGTGGATGGAAACACCTCGTAAAAATCACAGTTGCCCACCGCCATGGTGACATGCAGGTTGGCGACATTGTTGAGCGAGTTCCCGCCGTGATGGATTTCGCACTTCATCCGGAAGGCCTCGGCGAGGTGAGCAATTTTTACCAGGGGGGTGATACCGCCGCTCACGGCCACGTCGCCCCGCAGCATATCCGTGGCCATCTGCTGGATCCATTGAGCCATCCCGTAGAACCGGCCGGGAGCGTATTCGGTCGCCAGAATGGGAATGTCCAGTTTCTGTCTCAGCTTGACATAGTTGTAAATATCCTCATCCGCGAGCGGGTCTTCGTACCAGACATAGTCCAGTTCTTCAATTGCCCGGCCCACCCGGATTGCGTCCTCATAGCTGTACGCCCACATGGAATCCAGCATGAGGGTCATCTCGTCCCCGACCGCCTTGCGCACCGCCCGGCAGATTTCGACATCTTCCCGGGGAACGGCGTGAGGATGGACCTTGTATGCCGTCCATCCCAGCCTTTTAAAGTGCAACGCTTCTTCAGCATAAGCCTCCGAGGTCGGCATCCATCCCGAACTGGCGTAAGCCGGAACCCGATCCCGGCAAGTCCCCAGCAGGCGGTGAATGGGCAGATTGGCCACTTTCCCGGCAATGTCCCACAGGGCGACGTCAACGGCGCACATCGCATAGGTTGAAATATTGCGATTCATTTTCCAAAGTTTGTGCCAAATGGCCCCGATGTCGAGGGGATTCGCGCCCATGATCGCCGGCTTGGCAAATTCGATCAGGGGTCCGGCGTAGGCGTCGGCCCCCTGCCTCGAGGAGCCGAGAAACGCATGGCCCTCAACGCCTGTATCGGTTCGCACCGTGACCACGCCCAGGAGGCGGCGGCCCCCGAAAGAACCGCCCCCCGTCCGCCATACCTCGCTTTTCCAGTTAAACATGGTCATGGTTAGATCAGTAATTTTCACGTAAACCTCCTCGTGAGATTTCTTGCCTGCCCAGGGCGGGGTGAACCCCCCTACCCGATGTTCATTGGATCGATAAAATTAAAGCAGGTTTCCTTTCACGTCTTTAATTCCCGTATGATGGCATCGCCCACCTCGGCTGTGGTGTTCGTCCCGCCCAGGTCGGGCGTGCGGGTCTGCGCTTCGACGAGCACGGCTTCCACGGCTCTTTCGATGAGCCGCCCCGCTTCGGCCGCTTTGGAATCGCTGTTCTTGGTTCCCAGCCAGTCGAGCATCATGGCCCCGGAGAGGATGGCGGCGATCGGGTTCACGATTCCTTTTCCCGGCGATATCGGGGGCGCTCCCGTGAATGGACTGGAAGAGCCCGTGGCGGTCCCCCACCTCGGCCGACGGGGCCAGGCCGAGGCTCCCGATCGTGCCCGCCCCCAGGTCCGAGAGAATGTCCCCGAACATGTTCTCCGTCACGACAACGTCAAAATGCCAGGGCTTCTGGACCATGAGGACGGTCATCGCGTCGGTGTAGTAATGTTCGTTCTGAATGTCGGGGAACTCCTTGGCCACTTCGTTGAAGATATCCTGGAAAAAAGCGTAAGCCTCCACCACGTTCGATTTGTCCACGCAGGTAACCCTCTTCACCCCGTCTTCGGGCGCTCCTTCCCTGCGCTGCGCGGCCCGGAAAGCGGCCCGGACGATCCTTTCGGTCCCTTTCCTGGAGATGATCAGCGGGTTCACCGCGGCTTCCCGGCCGATGCGAAACCCGCCCCGGCCGAACGTGTAAAGACCTTCCGTGTTCTCCCGGAAAATCACGTAGTCGATCCCCTTCTCCTGGGCTTTCTTTAAAGGGGATTCGACCCCGGGATAGAGCTTGACCGGCCGGATATTCGCGTAAAGGTCGAGGTCCTGGCGGTAGAGATATCCGGACTGGACTTCTCTCCCGTCCGGCAGGCGGACGTCGGGAAGGCCCACGGCCCCGAAATAGACCGCGTCGGCTTTCCGCACTTTTTCGATATCTTCCTGGCCGAAAGCCGCGCCGGTTCTGCGATAACGGGCGGCGCCGATCTCCAGTTCCGTGAACTCGATTTCCAGGGAGACCGACTCCAGGGCCGCCCGGATGACTTTTAAGCCTTCCCGGATAATCTCGGGCCCCACACCGTCACCCGCAAGAACGGCCACTTTGTAGGATGCCATATTTGCTCCTTTCTCCCCCTCACCCTCCCCTCTCCCCCGGAAGCGGGGGAGAGGGTAATTGAAAGGGTCCTTTGAACCTTTAAACCCGATGTCGATCAGGCAGCGGGCTCATTACTAATCGCCGGCCCACGTACCGGCGACCCGGCGGCTCGTCCTACTCTCTTCCAGTGGGAAAAGGCGGGGGCGGAAAGCGACAAATTGTAGGGGCAACCCTCCGTGGTTGCCCATTGATGCGGGCGGCCCAGCGGGCCGCCCCTACAAAATTCTGTTAGGTCCCGGCTTTTCATGCGGCAGCCTGAAACCGCAAAAAACGCGGAATGTTACCTAAGTGGGCATTTCCATAAATATCGTATCGTATTTTTTCGCTAAAGGGTTCACAGTACGGCAGAGTCGGACAAGCAAATGGAGTTCCTTGATACGTCCCTTCCAGAAATCCCCCGCCCCCTTTATACTACTGTCACGTAAGCTTATTGCATCTTCGGCAAACCCCCTCACCCTCGCCCTCTCCCCCGTTGCTGGGGGAGAGGGCTGGGGTGAGGGGCAAAGGCCGACCAAAGGTGAGATCCAGCAACATTCTGCGGATGCCCTTCCCGGCCAATAGAAACAAGGCTCCGCCATACGATTGCTGATGTTTTTTTGCACCTGATGGGTTAAGTTACAACCTCGCCAGCGCGTCGGCTTTCTTCTTCTCCACGGCGGCAACGGCTTCGGCCCGCCGGAGGATGAGTTTGGAGCGGTTGTACACGGGGATGTCCACCATCTTCCCGTCCATGCTCACCGAAGCCGTTCCCTTTTTAACCCCTTCCTCGAAGGCCTCCACGGCGCGGCGGGCATACTCCACTTTCTCCTGGGGGGGAGAAAAGACCCGGTTGAGCACGGCCACCTGGTCGGGGTGGATGCAGGAAGCCCCTTCGCATCCCAGCTGGCGCGCCCGGGAAGCGGCCCTTTCGAACCCCTGCAGGTCTCGAAACCCGGCGATGCTGCCCAAAAGCCCCAGGGGCCGGACCCCTCCGGCGGCTTTGCAGACCGTCACCACCCAGGAGAGTGGATAAAAAATCTCCTCGGCTTCCGCCGACGGTTCCACTCCCAGCTCGAGGCAGTAGTCTTCCGGGCCGATGGTCATGGATTCGATCCGCGGGCTTGCGGAGACGATCTCCCGGGCGTTCAGCAAACCCTTCGGACTCTCGATCAGGATGGAGAACTCGATGTGGCCCGGTTTGATTCCCCGCGCCCGCTCGAATTTTTCTACCAGGGCCTCCAGGTTGCGCACCTCCTCGGCCGACTCGGTCTTGGGCAGGGTAATTCCATCCAGCCCGGGATACACGGAGGCCTCCACATCCGGGGCCAGCCACGATGGATCCTTGTTCACCCTGACGCCCACTTCGGCTCCCGCCGCGGGATGCCAGGGCGATGGACTCTTTGACCAATTTACGCGCGCTTTCCTTCTCGGCCGCAGGAACGGCATCCTCCAGGTCCAGCAGGATCGCGTCCGCTCCGCGCTGGTAAGCCTTTTCCACAAACCGGGGGATGTTCACCGGCAGAATGAGCGTGGATCTTCGTATCATTCGATTCATTCCCTAACTCCTCATTTCAAGAATTTGGCCCCTTCTCGGCTTCTTTTTGTATTTTTATATCATTTTGAAACCAAATAGGGAAGCCAGTGGCGTGAAATTCAAAATGTTCCCACAAAACTCGGCCAAACCATTGACTCCCACGAAGGCACTCGGCGCGCCGGTCTTGAATTATCTTGTCTCCGGGCGGAACCGTTGTGATATATTAGGAAAGCAATCTATTGAGGGGCGTTTACCACAGAACACAAGGAGGGTTTGAAAGGTGAAAAAGGTTGAGATACCCTGGGGATGCTGGCGGGGAGCCAAGAGTTTGCCCCTGACGTTTCCGAACAATTGGAAGGTTTCCCTCGCTCCTATGGAGGACGGCCCGGATGTGAGCCAGGCGGAAATCGCGAAGGCTTTCCGGAATCCCATCGGCCAGGAGACGATTCGCAGGATGGCCGAGGGGAAAAAGTCGGCGGCCATCGCCGTGGATGATTTGACCCGTCCCACCCAGGCGTACCGATTCCTGCCCTTTGTGGTCGAGGAATTGAACCAGGCCGGCATTCGGGACGAAAATATCAGAATTATCATGGCCGTCGGGTGCCACCGCCCCCTGATGAAAAGAGACCAGGAGAAGAAGCTGGGAAAGAAGATGGCCAACCGGTTTGCGGTTTACAACCATCACCCCTTCGAGAACGTAGTCGATGTGGGTACGACCTCGCGCGGGACCCCGGTCCGAATCAACCGGATTTTCATCGAATCCGAGTTCAAGATCGGGGTCGGGTTCATCACCCCGCATCCGATTGCCGCATTCGGGGGGGGAGGGAAAATCGTCATCCCCGGCCTGGGCTCGATCGATACCATTGAAAAAAATCATACCCCCGCATTCATGGGAAAGATCGGGAACACCGGGTTTTCCAAGGGGTACGACATCAATTCCAACGAGCTTCGCCTGGATATCGAAGAAGGGGCCCGGATAGCCGGGCTGAACGCGATCGTGAACTCCGTGGGAACCTCCGAGGGAAAGACGGCCGGAGTATTTGTGGGCGACTTGGTTCAGGCTCACCGCGCGGCCGTGGAATTGGCCCGCGCCGTGTACGTGACCGAGCCTCCGTGTGACGTTGATGTGGGGATTTTCAACGCCTTCCCCGAAGACACGGAACTGGTCCAGGCTCAAAAGGCCCTCAACGTTTGGACGGGAAACGAGACGTGCCGGCTGGTGAGGGAAGGGGGGAAGGTCGTCGTCGCGACGGCCAGTTCCGACGGGCTGGGCTTCCACTCCCTGGCTGACCGGGGGATGCGGCTGTACGCGCCCGTGGGGCACCGGAAGTCGGTTTCCAGCATCTTCGGGTCCCGCAAGATCATCGTTTTTTCGCCGAACTGTTCACCGAAGGACCTTCTGGAACGCTACCCCGAGCAGGTGATCATTCGGAACACGTGGGGGGATGTCCTGGAGGAATTGAAGGACGGGTCCTCCGCTCAAAGCGTTTCCGTTTTTCCCAACGGCTCCCTGCAGTACACGGCAATCGCGTAGCGGAAATCGAGGTTAAGAAACAGGATCATCTCCCATTCATAGGGAATGACAAACGTAAGTTGACGTTTTGAAACCCACCCGGCGTAGCACCCTCAGCCTTCTCCAGAAATCCCCCCCAACCCCCCTTTGATAAAGGGGGGCAAGGGGGGATTTCTGCAGCCCGCAAAACTCCGCAGACGTTCCGTGGCCCGCGTGGTACTTCACCGCAAGCACGCCGACCCGGGGCCCCCTCTATGGCTGATTAGATTGTTTCGCCGCTTCCCTCCCCGCGATCCGCCCGAAGGCGAGGCATTCGCCGAGGTTCCCGGAACCCTGGTACAGCAGCCCGAATATGGACCCGAGTTCCCCCGCGCTGTAGAGCCGCGGGATGGGGCGCCCGTCGGGATAGAGCACCTGCGCCTTCACGTTCCTCCTGGGCCCTCCCTGGGTGTTAAGCAGACAGGGCCAGAGCGTCAGGGCATAGTACGGCCCCGGACCCAATGGCGCGAGCTTTTCTTTCGGGCGGTGGAATGTCGAATCGTCCCCCAGCTCACAAGAACGGTTGTACTCCGAAACGGTCTTCGCCAGCGTGGCGGGGTCTAGGCCGATCTTTCGCGAAAGTTCCGGGAGATCGCTAGCGGCCACGATCCACCCTCGGGCGATCTCCGCGGAGTTGTCTTTGGACCAGGCATACTTTCCCCGGTTGTATCCCAGATGCGGCAAACCCATGGCCCCAGCCTGGCAGGCGGCGCGATCGAAAATCAGATGGCTGGGGATTCGAGGGAAGGTGAGGGTGTGGGGGTCGAAGAAATCCACCACAAAGTTATAGGCATGAATTTCAACTTCGGAGACAAAACGTTTCCCGTTCCGGTCCACAAAAATGTAGCGGTTCGAGGGCGGCCGGATGAAGAACGCCGCCTCAAACCCGTCGGCCTTGAACCCGAGCGGGCAGGAGACGCCCCCCATGTGCCAGAGGTCCGCGCCGACCCGTTGAGCCATGCGGACCCCGTCTCCCGTGTTCCCGGGGGAGGCGAAGGAATAATAGGGGTATCCCTTCAGGTAGTCGGCTTTCATGCGCTCGTTATACTCGAACCCGCCGCAGGCGAGAATGACGGCGCGCCCGGCCCTGACCTTCCGCTCTTTCCCGCCATTTTCCAGCACGGCCCCGATTACTGCTCCGCGCCGGTCCGCAAGGAGCTCCTTTGCCGGGGAGGAGGTGAGAACGGGTATATTCCGGCTCTCCACCTGGAGTCGAAGAAAGTTCCAGAAAGAGTTCTCCTCCGCGGTGTTGGGCCCCGTGACCATCCGTTTCTCGATGGACTCCGCCCCGGGCAACTGGGGGAAAGCCGCCCCCCCGTACACGTGCGTCCGGGCCCCCCGAGATTCAAACCACTCCCGGTTCTTCATGCATTCCTCGGCGAAGACCCTGACCATCTCCTCATCCGCCGTTCGGAAGGCCGTCGACGAGAGGGTATCCAGGTACTGAAGCGCGGCAGGAAAATCCCTCGGGCTGAGGAACCCACCCAGGGAAACATTGGTGGTCCCGCCCCCTTTTTCCAGCTTCTCGGCAATCAGAACCCGCGCTCCCGAGTCATGGGCCGCGACCGCGGCCGCCGCGCCCGCCCCGCCGAACCCGAGAATCAACACGTCCGTATCGAGTGTCCGGTCAGTCAATTTACCGTCCCTTGAAAACCGGCTTCCTTCGTTCCGCGAAAGCCTTCTGCCCTTCCTTGAGATCGTCGCTGCTGAAGGCCTGCGCCGCCAGCCGCTCGATCTCCTTCATGTCTCCCGGCTCGATTTTCTGATGCTTCAGGCAGGCGTTGAAAACGACCTTCATCCCTTTCAGAGAGAGAGGAGCGTTCCCCGATATTTCCCGGGCCATCTCCATAGTGAAGGAGACCAGCCGGTCGTCGGGAACCACGTAATTCACCAGCCCCATCTCTTTGGCCCGTGACACCGGGAAGTAGCGCCCGGTGAAGAAGATCTCCTTGGCGTTGGCCAGGCCGACGACGTTCATGAAACGGAGGACCCCGGCGGGCATATAGATCAGACCTAGCTTGGCGGGGGGCATGCCGAGGCGGGCTGATTCGGCGGCGATGCGGATATCGCAGACCGCGGCCAATTCGCACCCCGCGCCGAAGGCCATCCCGTTGATCATGGCGATCACCGGGTAGGGGAAATCGCGGATCGTTTGCAAGGCGTCCTCTAGCGGGTTCGTTTTCCGGAGGGTTTCCATGAGCTCCGGGCTCACCTCCGTGGGAAGGGCCGAAATGTCATACCCCGAGGAGAAAGCCTTGTCGCCCGCTCCCCGCAGAACCACGCAGCGGACCTCGTCTTCTTTTTTCAGCTCGCCTAAAAGGGCCGAGAATTCATGGAGGAGCACCGGCGAAAGCGCATTCCTCCGCTCCGGGACGGTTAAAGGTGATCGTGATGATTCGTTCCGTCTTCTCGGTCAGTAACAAGTTTTCCATTTCTTCTCCTTCAAATAGTAAATTCCAGCCTGACTATTCAAATCATCCTGCTGAGCGGAAACCCGCCGGGCATGATCTTCGCTCTTACCCGGCTGCAGGGCGCTACCGGATTTCTTTCAGCACCGCGTCCGCAAACTCTTTGGTGGTGGCCTTTCCACCCTGGTCGGCAGTCAGATGTTTTCCTTCCCGGTACACTTTCGCGACCGCGGCCTCCAGGGCATGCGCCTCTTTCTTCATCCCCAGGTAATCGAGCATCATCTCGGCCGAGAGGATCATGGCCGTGGGGTTGACGATTCCCTTCCCGGCGATATCCGGCGCAGAACCGTGGACCGGCTCGAAGTACGGTTTCCGTCCCCCCGTGCAGGCGCTGGGGGAGATTCCCAGTCCCCCGACCACTTCCCCGGCTCCATCGGCCAGAATATCCCCGAACATGTTCGTGGTGATCACGACGTCAAATTTTTGGGGGAACCGGATGATCCGCCTGGAGGCGTCGTCGGCGTGGAAATGCTCGAAGGATATGCCCGGCGCTTTCTTCACTTCTTCCTCGACGATCTTACGGAAAAGCCCGCAGGTCTGGGGAAGGACGTTGGCCTTGGTCAGGCAGGTCACTTTCCCGGGGAATCCCTGGGATTTCCTCTCTCGGGCGAGCTGCACCGCGTATTTGGCAATGCGCTCACAGCCTTTCTGGGTGATCAGGCGAATGGCGAATTTCCCTTCGCCGTAGAAATCCAGCGTCCGCCCGAACGGGTCCTTGTATTCGGGGATGCGCTGGGCCAGCCAGGGGATCTCCCCTTCCCGCCCCGGGTAGAGGCCCTCGCTGTTCTCCCGGATCAGCATGAAATCGATCCCCTCGGGATCCTTGAGGGGAGAGAACGCCCCGGGATAATACTTCACCGGCCGGAGGTTGATGTAGTTGTCCATTCCCCAGCGGAGGTATCGGAGAATGGGCGACGATGGCCCCCCGGCCGCGCCGAAGAGGATGGCGTCGGCTTCTTCGCAGACCTTTTTGACTTCATCGGGAAAGCCTTCCCCTCCCTTCTTGACCGCTTTCCTCTCCGCAGAGGGGTTTCAGGATTTCCAGGTCAAATGCTGCTTCTTCCAGGATACGGCAGGTGACCTCCATGACCTCCGGTCCCACCCCGTCTCCGCCGATGGCAACGATCTTCTTTTTCGCCATAATTCCTCCTTCAAAAATTATCTTTAAAGAATGAACCACAGAGGGCACAGAGCCACAGCCCGGCTCGCAAAACAGGGGCGGGCGGTTCGCGAACCGCCCCTACACCCCCGCGAAGGTGTGAAGAAATTCCTTCTTAGTCGTCACCCCGGTGAAGACCGGGGTCCAGGATGTTTTTAAATCATTGAAAATCCTGGATTCCGGCCTTCGCCGGAATGACGGAAAAGGACCTGGTCCAATTTCTTCACGGCTTCCGCCTTCTGGGATGTTCCCCGAAGGAAATTTCCAAACGCAAGTATGAAAGTATATCCGGACAAAAAGAACTTCAGAAATTCTCTGTGTCCTCTGTGCTTCATTCTTGTCGCCCTTAACGCATGCTCGCCGGCAGCCAGGTGGAGAGCGCCGGGAAGGCGATCACGATGACCAGGAACATGAGCAGGACGAAAAAGAACGGGATCAGCCCCCGAAGGATCTCTGGGAGCTCGGCATCCGGCACAATGCCCATGAGCGCAAAGAGGTTCACCCCGAAGGGCGGGGTGATGCAGCCGATCTCCATGTTGACCACCATGATGATGCAGTACCAGATCAGGTCGATCTTGAGGGCGCTGAGGATCGGGAGGATGATCGGGACGGTCAGCAGCAGCATGCACACGCCGTCCACGAAACATCCCAGGAAGAAATAGACGGCGCACATCATGAGCAAAAAGGTGATGGGCCCGAACCCCTTCTCGACCACGTAGGTGGACATCATCTGGGGGATCTGCAGCTGAGTGATCATGTTCCCGAAGACCACGGCGGTCTTGATGACCAGGAAGAGCATGGAGGTGGTAATCACGGTGTCTTTGAGGATCAGCCAGTAGTCGTTCCGCTTCAGGCGCCGGAGGGAGATCAGAACCGAGTAGATCGTGCCCACGGCCGCGGATTCCACCGGCGTGAAGATCCCCGTGTAGATTCCCCCCAGGACGATGGGGGGAGCCACAGCCCGGTGAAAGACTTTCGGATCACGGCCATTCTTTCGGGCCAGGTGGCGGGTTTCAGGGCCTCCAGGTCCGTCTTACGGGCCAGGAACCATGCCGTGCCACGCGAGCATCAGCCATCAGGATGATCCCCGGGATGACCCCGGCCATGAAAAGCTTCCCCACCGAGACTTCCGCGATCCCGCCGTAGATGATCATCCAGCCGCTGGGGGGAATGAGGGGGCCTAACACCCCGCCCGATCCGATCGTGCCGAAGACGACTTTCCGTTCATAACCCCGGGAGACCATGGCCGGGATCGCCACGATCCCAATCGCCAGGACGGTTGCCGCGCTCGATCCCTGGATGGCCGCGAAGACCCCGCAGGCCAGGACGCTGGCGATGAGGAGCCCTCCCCTGTATTGCCGGAGGAACACATTCATCAGATCAAAGAGCTGGTCCCCGATCTTGGCCCGGTAGAGAACATTCGCCATGAGAATAAATAGAGGGAGGGCGGAAAGGACGAAGCTGTCCAGGGTGGCGTACATGATGTGGGCGATGGACATGGTTTCCAGGCCGTGACTCAAGAGAATGGCCAAAGCCGCGGCAAAAAGGGCGATGCCGATGGGCATGCCCAGGATGATCAGGCCCAGAAGGAGGGGGAAAATCCAGGAAATCTCCCACATGGTTCAATCCCCCCCTTCGGCCGGTTCTTCTTTGGATGTCCCGATCGCGGCCATGAGGTCCCGGTAGCACTTGGGGAGGTACTGCAGAATGAACAAACTGCCTCCGATGGGAATGGCGAGCTGTCCCCACCAGAGCGGGTATCCCCAGACCCCCCCGGAGATCTCCTCCGAGGTTATGGGTAAAAAGAGTGAACTCGCCCCCCCTCACCACGAAAACTCCCAGCACGGCTATGCCGACCAGGTCCATCACGAATTCCAGGTATCTTTGCTGTTTAAAGGAAGATACTTGACGACCGTGGTCACCCGGATATGCCTGCCCTCTGGAGGGTGTAGGCCATTCCCAGCATAGCGCCCCAGACGAGGAGGAAACGGGTCAACTCTTCATACCAGCCGAGCGGGTCCCGGAGGACATAGCGGAAAAAAACGGAAACGCACATCTCCACGGCCATGAGGGCGAAGAGGACGCCGGCTGTTGCGCCGGCCGCAAAACTGGCCCTGTCGATCCAGAGTGGAATTCCTCGATTGTCGTTCATCATCGGACTCCTGGAAAAATAATGACCCGGGTCGGGACCGGTCGTAGACTCGGCTCTCCGACAGGGTTGTAGAAACGTGGACCAACCGGGTCGAATTGCCCCGCGAGAGCGTAGGGGCGGGAGTTACCCCGCCTTTGCATCCCCTCCGTGTTGCGGCGTTCAGGAAGGATTCCTAGTTTCCACGGGAGAAAGTGCGCCGCACTCGTCGCCATTCCCCGGCAGAGCCGGCGGAAGGAACTATTTCTTCTTCGCCAGCGTCTCCTGGCGGATCTGCTTCATCAACTCCCGGATCGTCTTTCCCCTCTCCCCGGTCCTCTGCAGCCATCTTTCCACCAGCGGGCCGTAAGACTTCTCCCATTCGGCGGCGTCTTCGCTGGTCATCACGTGAACTTCCATGTTGGATTTCAGCGTGGCCAGGAGTTCTTTCTCCTCGTCTTCGAGAAGTTTCCGCCCGTACGCCTCGGCGTTCCGGCAGCAGGCTTCGAACTCCTTCCGGAGGTCAGCGGGAAGGCTGTTCAGGAATTTCAGGTTCATGACAAAGGGGTGGAGAATCATGTAAGTCTGAAAAATCGAGCCGTATTTTTGCACTTCCCAGATGCGGCGGGCCACCCCGTCTCCAAGGCTGGTCCACGCCCCGTCCACGGTCTTTCTTTCCAGCGCCATGATCTGCTCGTCGGAAGGCATGATGACCGATTTGGCCCCCAGAATGTCGATCCTTTCCGCCGACGCCTTGCTCGAGGCCCGGATGAGCAGGCCCTTCATGTCGGGCGGCCTCAGGATCGGACGCTTCGAGTTGGTCAGGAGGTTCATGGTGGCGCTGGACAACTGCATCACCGGCTTTACGCCCCAGTTTTCTCCCGAAGGCCTCGTCGATGATCTTGCGGTAGACTGGATGGTCGAGGAACGCCCATCCCATCTCATAGTTGGTGAGGATCCCCTCGTTGTTCGTATCCATGGAAAATATAGGGTCGATCACGTCGGCCCTCATCATGAGCTCGTCCGAGATCTCGATGCTTCCCATGGAAACGGCCTTCAGCGATTCCTTCTGCGAATAAAGCTGGCCGGACGGATAGACCTCCACGATCAGCTTCCCCCGGGTGCGGTCCTGGACGCATTTAGCCAGGAAGTTCGCAGCTTTCACCAGATGGTGCTGGGGGGGCCAGTAAAGGGAAAGCCTCGCCTTATAGATCTTTTCCGCGGCGTGCCCCGCGGGGAGGGTGGCCAGGAAAGCCACCGCAAGCCAGGAAACAAAAATGATGATGAATCTTTTTTTCATACCCGATCCTCCTCATCTATAATGTCCCGTGTAGAAGGGGAGCCCCGTATCGTCTAGACCGCAAGTTATTTTCCCGGACAGAATATCACCGGCGGCCGGGCAGAGCCAGAATTTTTCGGGTCTCCTCCACCTGGCTACTTCCCGGTTGAGGCTGCGGATGATGGACACGGCATGGCTCACCAGCTCCGCATTGCTCTTGGCGAGGTGGCCTTTTCGAAGGTACAGATTATCTTCAAATCCCACGCGGACGTGCCCGCCGAGCAGGACTCCCATGGCGGCCATCGGGAATTGGGTTGCGGCCACCCCGAAGATGGACCAGGTGACGCCGGGCGGCAGCGATTCGGCCATGAACATGGCGTTCCGCGGGAGTGCCCGCCACCCCCATTCTCGTTCCCATGCAGATCTGAAAATGGGCGTTCTTCTCGACCAAGCCGAGGTTCATCAAGCGCTTGGCGATCTGAATATGGCCGGCGTCAAAGACTTCCAGCTCCGGCTTGACCCCGGCGCCCTTGATCAGCTCCGCCATTCTGTCAATCACCGCTTCGGGATTGCAGAAGAGGCCCCCGGTCAGGTTGGAGCTGCCCACGTCGAGCGAGCACATCTCCGGCTTGAGCTTCAGGACATGGTCGACTCTTGCTTCCGGGCCGGCCAGGAAGGACTCCTCGACGCGGGGCTGGTTGTCCGGCCCGACGGTCAGTTGCCCCCCCGCGCCGGTGGTCAAGTTGATGATCATGTCGCACTTGGCCCGGAGGCGCTCGACCACCTCGGCGTAAAGCTCAAACCCCATGGAGCGCCTGCGGGTCTTGGTGTCCCGGACATGGACGTGGACGATGCTGGCCCCTTCGTTATAGCACTCGTAGGCGGCGTCGGCGATCTCCTCGGGAGTGGTCGGAAGGTTCGGATTCTGCTCTTTGGTCGGACGGGACCCCGTCGTAGCGACGGTGACGATGACTTTGTCCACTATCAAGCCTCCTTTTTTGAATGGCTTTGGAAGTCATTCCGGCGAAAGCCGGAATCGAGTAGTAATCAATTAAGGATCATCTCCAATTTAGTTGATCGAATTCTTCTAAAAACCTAACAAGGGTTCGGAAGGGAAGACCCATTCCGCCACAAGCTTTGGCGGGATAAAGCTTGGGTTACAAGGACCTAATGGCTCTCCGCAATGCGCAGCGGGGGCCTGAACGGGCCTGCTTCAAAGGACAGAAGAACACCCCCGCCAGAACCAAGAACGGATAGGTGCCTCATGATTGTGGCGGAATGGGTCTTCCCTTCCGAACCCCTGGAATCCCAGCACAATTTACCAGTCCCGCCGTATTTTCCTTCAACTAAATTGGAGATGATCCTCAATTAAGAACATTCTGGACCCCGGTTTTCACCGGGGCGACGACCGAAAAGCATTTTTTTCAACCTTGCCTTCATACCCTGAATTTCTTCAAAGCCTGCTCATCAATCTCGATCCCCAGGCCCGGCCCTCCGGGTACGGCCAGTTCCCCGTCCCGGAATTCCGGCGGGTTCCGCAGCAGCTCCCCTTCCATTCGCAGATGGTACGAGACCTCGGCCGGGAAGAGGATGTTGGAAAACGCCACCGCCGCGTGAAGGCTGGCCGCAGCCCCGATGCTCGAGTCCCCCTGGCTTCCGATCATGCAGGGGATCCCCGCCTGCTGGCAGAGGTAGATAATCTTTCGGGTCTTGAAAAAACCGGTCCGGGCAACCTTCACCAGGACGATGCCCAGGGCGCCCAGCTCGAGCTCCTGGGCGACGTCCGCGGGAGTGAAGCAGCTCTCATCCCCCATGAGCGGGATGGAGATCGAGCGGGAGGCTTCCAGACGGTCTTTTCGGTTTCGTACCGGAAAAGGCTCTTCAATGAAGGCCAATCCCTGTTTTTCAAGCTCCCGGATGAAGGCCACCGTCTTTTTCAGCGATTTGAACCCCTGGTTGGCGTCGATGTAAAGAAGGGTATCGCTCCCCGCCGAACTGCGGATGGCCAAAAACCTTTCCCGGTCCTCCGTGAAATCCACGCCGCCCTTGATCTTGAAGGCCCTGATCCCCATTCCCAGGAATTTTTCAACCTCCTTCGCCATCTTTTCCGGGGGATTGATTCCCACCATCCACGAGAGGGGGACCCGGTCCCGGCTTTTTCCGCCCAGCAGCCTGCAGACCGGGAGGTTCAAAGATTTTCCCATGATGTCGTGGAGGGCGATGTCCACGGCCCCCTTGGCGCAGTTGTTGTAAGGGATCCGGTCGAGGATTGCGTGAATGTCCTCGAGGGAAAACGGGTCCTTCCCCACGATCCCGGGGCCCAGGTGTTGGTCGACCACGGCCACGATCGATTTTTGGGTCTCGCCGTAGATCTGCGGTCGGGCGGGGGCTTCGGCGATCCCCTCCACCCCGCCGTCGGTGAAGATGCGGATCAGCACGTGGTCCGCCGCGCCCGAACTCCGGTAGGCAAATTTCAGGTGGAAATCCGGGTTGAACGGGATGCGAAAGGGGATTGCTTCTACTCTGGTGATCTTCATGCTTCCTCCCAGGCTCAAAAGGGATCGCGAATCAGGGTTTGGCCGTCTTTTCGAGCCCATTTTCCCTTGAGCATGAGGCCGTCCAGCTCAAACGGCTCCTTCAGGATCATCAAATCGGCGTGCTTTCCCGGCTCCACCCGGCCTTTAATTCCCCCCAAGCCCAGGGACCTTGCCGGGTTCTCCGTTACCAGGCGGGCCACCCGGGAACGGTCGATTTCGCCCTCCAGCCAAAGCTCCCGGGTTACCTGGAAGATCGTCTCCACGGGAAGGTATTTGACCCGCTTGTCCGGAAGCACGCGGGTCGCGTTGCTGTCGGAGCTCATGGTCACCCGGTCGAAGGGGATCCCCGCCCGGCCCAGCCTCCGCAGGGACTCCGCGGCGGTCAGGCTCCCGGGGCGCTCGGCCGGCGTATAGGACGCAGTCAGATCGATAGACCCGCCGGCCCGGGCGTAATCCATGAACTCTTCGAGCGTATCGGCGGACCGGTTCACATGGGTAAAGATCACCCGGGACAAGGGGACCTTCATCTCTCCCAGGATCTCCAGCATCGGCTTTTTCCAGGATTTCCCCTGGATCCCCGTGTGAATCTGCAGGAACCCCGCTTTGCCGCCCAGGTGTCCCCCTCGTATACATTCAGCCAACAGATTCCGGATGTCCCGCTTCTCCGGCCAATTGGCAAGCGTCTCTCCGAGAGCCAGCTTGACCCCGATCACCTTGTCGATGAAAACAAGATCTTCTTCCACCGATCCGGTGAGGGTGAGGGAAGGCAGACTGAAAGATCCCGTCATCATGAAGGCCGTCATCCCCAGTTCCTCCAGAGCCCGGGTTTTCAGCAGGAGGGTTTCGAGCCTCCGGGAGGTCCTGTCGAACCCGAGGCAGCCGACCGCGGTCGTGACCCCCGCTTCGATGATTTTTTCTACGGCGATCTCTTTGGCCATCGAATTGAGGCCGGCCGAACCGCCTCCACCGATGAAGTGCACGTGAGGATCGACTATGCCCGGCAGGACCAGCTTTTCCTCCGCGTCATACGTCTCTACCGGAAAAGGAAGAGAGGCGGCGGAGAACCGGTCTTCCACGGAAAAGATTTTCTCGCCTACGATGAGAATATCCTTTCGCCCGAGGTCGTCGGGAGAATAGACCCTCCCGTTCTTTATGATTTTGAACATCGCTCCCCCGTGTTCAGGTTTTTTTCAGCGGCCCGGTTTTTCCGCTCTTAGCTTTTCGGACCTTCACCCCCGCGCCGGCCTCATAAAACTGGACGACCGTTGACGGGCTTTCCTCCCCGTGCCCCTGGAGGCGCATGAAGTTGTACACCTGTTTCGCGAGGTTCCCCAGAAGGAGGTTTACGCTCAGCTCATCCGCAAAATCCGTGATGAGCTTGAGGGTCTTGCAGGCCAGGTTGAGGCTGCTTTCCCGTCCTTCAAAGTTTCCTTCCAGGATGTCCGGCGCGACGCTGCTCACGGCGTAACTCCCCCCCGTGCTGCGGGAGATCGCCTGACACATCGTTTCCGGGTCAATCCCCGCCTTGGCCCCCAGGACGAGCCCCTCGCACATCGCCAGGCGGTTCAGGTTGTAGAGGAGATTGTTGACCAGCTTTAAAGCCTGCCCCGCCCCGTGAGGGCCGGCGTGATAAATGTTCTTTCCCAGCTTTTCAAAGATCGGCTCCTTCGCCCGGAGGAAGGCTTCCCTCTTCCCCCCAACCATGATCGTGAGAGTGGCGTTTTTGGCTCCGACTACATGTCCGCTCACCGGTGCATCGAGAAAATCGCATCCCTTTTCAGCCAGGTTCCCGGCGATCTCCTTGGTGGTCCGGGGCAAAGTCGTGCTCATGTCGATGACGATCGATCCCCGGTTCAACCTCGGCAGGAGTCCCCTTTCCCCGAGGATGGTCTCTTCCACGATCTCGTTCTTCGGGAGGGAGGTGATGATGAATTCGGCCCCGGAGGCGATCTCCGAGGGTGTGGCGAAGACCGCTCCCTGGGAGATTAAATTTTCAGCCGCCTTCGCGTCAACATCATACACCCAGACTCGATGCCCTGCTTTCAGCAGATTGAGGGAGAAGGCGTTGCCCATCCTTCCCGTCCCGATCACCCCGACTTTCTTCCGCTCCATTTTTCCCCCTCTTCCACCCAAATCTAATGCAAACGAAACAAATAAATTTACCTAAATGATGCAAAAATTCCCCCCTTTAGAAAAGGGGGGAAAGGGGGGATTTTCTTGGAGAGCCTGGGTCAGAAATCCCCCCCGCCCCCATTTAATAAAGGGGGGGCCAAATGTCACCAGCGGTGAATTCCTGCAAGAATTTCGGAACGCTTTTTGACCCAATGAAACCGGGACTGCGGAAGCACTTGCAAGGAATATTTTTGCACTTGTTGAGTTTACATACAAACGCAGGGTGCGTTCCCCGAACGCACCGTTCGAAGACTGATCGGGGATCAGGCCCTAGAAAATTTTCACCCAACAAAATATGTTTGTATTCGTTTGACTCCTCATATTCCCAGAAATCCCCGGGGCAGCTCCACCTTCAGCCAGGTCTCAAAGATCAGGTAGGCTCCCAGGGCCGAGAAGAGAGCCCCGGCGATCACGGTCCTCCACCGCTGCGGCTCGATGACCCGGAACAGGAACCCCATGGAAAAAAAGCTCGTCAGGAGAAAACCCAGGGGCTCCAGGAGGAGCCCATAAAAGAAGATGCAGGCCAGGGTCAGGAAGACCTTCGGCCAGCGGCCGCGGTCGGCCCAGAAGGCTTTCGCCCCGTCTCCCTTTCTCCGGAACGTCTTCACCAGGACGGCGAAAGCCAGCGCGCCCAGGATCAGGCCGGTCCCGAAGGGGAGGAACCCGGGGCCCGGGTTGCGGAACTCCCCCACCTTCATCCGCCAGGATTCCTCGCAGATGAGTACCCCCACGATGAGCCAGAAGACAGAGCCGATGAAATCCAGCTTTTTCATTTTCCCATCCCGTGTTCCCTTTTCACTGGGCAGATGGAGACCCTATTTCACCTCGAGGCCCGCCTCCTTGGCAATCCGAGTGTAGAGCTTTTGATTTTCCTGCACAATTCTGTCCATCTCTTCCGGGGAGGTCAGGAAAGGGATCATGCCGATCTTCTCGATGATGGGCTGCATCTTGTTCTCGTCAAAGGCCTTCTTCTGGGCTCCGTAGAGTCTCTGGATGACCTCTTTCGGGGTGCCCTTGGGAGCCAGCATACCGAACCAGATGATCATTTCCACGTTGTATCCCAGTTCTTTAAAGGTGGGGACGTCAGGCAGGTACGGGTACCGGGTGACGTCCGAGACTGCCAGGGCCCGCAAGGCCCCCGAGGAGAGATGGGGAAGCGTTGGCTGGACCGTCGATTCCACCACCTCCGTGTGGCCGCCGAGCGTCGCCGTGATGGCCAGGGTGTCGCTGTTGTAGGGGATATGGACCATCTCGATCCCCGCGGCCCGCAAAAAAAGTTCCATGCAGAAGTGGTGGGCGGACATGAGCCCGATGGTGGAGAACTTGTATTTTCCCGGGTTCTTCTTGGCGTCGGCCACGAATTCCGCCAGGGTCTTCCAGGGGGCGTCGGCCTTGACCGAGAAGACGCTGATGGCCTTGGCGAAAGTGCCCACCGAGACAAAGTCGCTCGGCGTGTAGGGGACCTTACGGGTCGCCGGGACCAGGTTCACATGCGAGGTGGACCCGGCGAGCAAGGTGTACCCGTCGGGCTTGGCTTTGGCCGCGGCGGCCGTCCCGATCGATCCCACGGCGCCCGGCTTGTGAGAGACGACGATCTTCTGCCCCAGGTAGTCGGGCAGCACATCCACGACCGCCCGGTAGGCGAAATCGATCCCCCCTCCCGGAGCGTAGGGGTTGATCAGGGTGATCATCTTGTTCGGGTAATCCTTCTCGGAGGCCCCCGCCTGCCCGACGCCCAGCGCCAGGAACAGGAGGGCGCCCAGGACGACGCAACCCGAAGTCTGGAACCTCTGCGGAATGGCCATAAAAAGTCTCCTTTCTTTTTCCCCGGGATTTTTAAGGGGGAGCGTTATTGATGGTTTTTTGAAGTCGTCTCTTCGGTAGCTGTCTGAAAAATCATCCCGAAATTGTTATGTAGGGCCTGATCCCCGATCAGGCCATTAAAGGTGCGTTCGGGGAACGCACCCTGCTGTTACCTGATCCTTTATTCTCTCAGCCCCTCCGCGGGCCGTCGCTTGAGCCAGGGCGTGAAATTGGAAAGCAGGAGCAGGGCGGCCGCGCCCGTCAAAACCAGAGATATGGGCCTCTGGAAAAAAATGAGGAAACTTCCGTGGGACATGAGCAGGGACTGGCGGAAAGCGTCCTCGATCATGGGGCTGAGGACCAGCGCCAGGACCAGCGGGGCCGCATCGTACTCGAATTTTTTCATCAGATATCCCAGGAGGCCGAAGACGGCCATGACATAAATGTCGGCCGTCGTGTTATTCAGGCTGAAGACCCCGATCAGGCAGAAGAGGATGATCAGGGGGAAGAGGAGCGGATAGGGAAGCTTCAGGATTTTCACCCACAGCCCGATGAGCGGAAGGTTCAGAACCAGCAGCATGGCATTTCCGACATACATGCTGCTGATGATCCCCCAGAAGAGGTCCGGGTGCTCCTTGACGAAGAAAGGGCCCGGCCTCACCCCCTGGACGAGCAGGGCCCCCAGGAGCAGGGCCATGATGGCGTTGGAAGGGATTCCCATGGTGAGGAGGGGAACGAAAGCCCCGCCGGTGGCGGCGTTGTTGGCGGCCTCCGGGCCGGCCACCCCTTCGATCATCCCGGTTCCGAATTTCTCCGGGGTGCGGGAAAACTTCTTCTCCATCGCGTAGGAGGCGAAAGAGGAGATGATCGCCCCGCCGCCGGGCAGAATCCCCAGGAGGAAACCCAGGATCGAGCCGCGCAGAATGGGCAGAATGGACCTGGCCCAATCCCGCGGGCCGGGAAGAAGGCTGGAGATGTGGGTCTTGAAGACCTCCCGGGTCAACGACTGCTCGATGTTGAGCAAAACCTCGGCGACCCCAAAAAGGCCCATGACCACGGGGACCAGTCCCACTCCGTCCGAGAGAACGTCCACGCTGTAGGTGAAACGCAATGTCCCCACCATGCGGTCCTGGCCGATCGTGCCGATGAAAAGCCCCAGGGCGGCCATCATCCAGGCCTTGACCATGGACCCGCTGGAGAGGTAGGAAAGGATCATGAGTCCCAGGAGCATCAGGGCGAAATACTCCGGCGGGCCGAATTTCAAGGCCATTCGGGCCAGCGGCGGCGCGACCAGCATCAAAGCAACGATGCTGAACGTCCCGGCGATGAACGACCCGAAGGCGGCGATCCCCAGGGCCGGGCCGGCCCTCCCCTGCCGGGCCATCTGGTAGCCGTCCAGGCAGGTGACGACCGACGCGGATTCCCCGGGGATGTTGACCAGGATCGAGGTGGTGGAGCCGCCGTACATGGCGCCGTAGTAGATCCCCGCCAGCATGATGATGCCGGTCAGGGGGGAAAGCTTGTAGGTGGTCGGGAGAAGGAGGGAGATGGCCGCCGCCGGCCCCAGCCCCGGAAGAACCCCGACGAGGGTCCCGATGAGCACCCCCAGGAAGCAGGCGAAAAGGTTCGGAAGCTGCAAGAGAACGGAAAAGCCCAGGACTAGACTGTGCAGAAGCTCCATGAAAAGTTCCGATCCGCTCTTCTTTCCCCACGGGGCCCAGGGTCAAATTTCCATGGCCGCGGCAAAGCCTTCCTGGACGGCCGCGGCGATGTCCCTCACCCTCACGCAATCCCCGACGGCATAAAAGGGCAGGCCGCAGGACCGAAAATCATCGCAGCTCCGGTCGGCGGCGGCTCCCATGGCCGCCACGATTCCTTCGGTCTCCACTTTCCTTGCTCTCCCCTCCCTGGCGAAGGACGGCAACGTCACCCTCGAGGGAGAGCACTTCGGCCTCCGTGATCATTCGGACGGAAAGGCGGTCCAGCCTCTCCAGGAGCAGCCGGCGGGTGGATCCATCCATTCCGGGGGCGATCTCGGGCAGCTTTTCGACGATGGTGACCCTCTTTCCCCTGGCGGCAAGGTACTCCGCCACCTCGCACCCCACCATTCCTCCCCCGATGACCAGGATCTTTTTTCCCATCGGCCGATTCTGTCCCAGGGCCTCCTCGGGGGTAAAAAGCGCTTCCCCCCGCATGCCGGGAATTTCCGGAATCAGGGGGCGGGCGCCCGCAGCCAGGAGGATCGCCTCGGGCTTCTCCTGCTCCACGGTATCCGCCGTGGCCTCCGTTCCCAAACAGGTTCTCACCTTCAACGCCTCCAGCTGGAAGACCAGATAATCAAGGAGGTTTTGCAGCTCTTCTTTGTGGGGCGGGATCACGGCCAGGTTGACCTGGCCCCCCAATCGGGCTTTTTTTTCATACAGCGTCACCCGATGGCCGCGCAAGGCCATGACCCGGGCCGCTTCCATGCCGGCGGGTCCGCCTCCGATCACCAGGACTCTTCTGCTCCGGGGGCTGGGGTGGATTCGGGTGTCCCGCTCTCTCCCCGCCTGGGCATTCACGGCGCACCGCACCGTTCGGTTCATCTGGATAACCCGCTTCCGGCAATGGTTGCAGGCCAGGCATTTTCGAATCTCCACGAACCTTCCTTCCCGGGCCTTCAGCGGGAGAGCGGGGTCGGCGATCAGAGCCCGGCCCATGGCCACCAAGTCGGCCTTCCCCTCTTCCAGGATCTGTTCCGCCAGGAGGGGATCGTTGATCCTGCCGACGGCGATGACCGGAATGCGGACCGCTTTCTTGATCTCCCCGGCCAGCTCCGCGTGACACCCCCGCGGGACCGCCATCGGGGGAGTATGCCAGTAAGGGGCCGCGGGACTTCCGGCGACCACGTGCAGGGCGGTGGCTCCGACCTCTTCCAGGCGGCGCGCGATGGCCTTTCCATCCTCCAGGTCGAGCCCGCCATCCGTGTACTGGTGGCCTACCATCCGGAAATTGACCGGGAAATCCTCCCCGACTTTTTTCCGCACCCGGAGGAGAATTTCGACGGGGAAACTCAGCCGGCCTTCCAAATCCCCGCCATAACGGTCCGTCCGGTGGTTGGTCAAGGGGGACAGAAATTGGCTGATCAGGTAAACATTGGCTCCGTGGATCTCCACCCCGTCGAACCCGGCCTTCTTTGCCCGCAAGGCCGCCTCCCCAAAAGCCTCGATGAGGCTGCCAATCTCCTCCTGGCCGAGCTCATCCGGCCCTTTTCCCCGCTGGATGGTGAGGACGCTTCCCCGGTGGTTGAGCTGGAGGAAAGCCCTCGCTCCCTGTTCCTGAATCGCTTCGGCCAACTCGGCAAGCCCCACTTGGAGCTGGGGGTTCTCGATCCCGAGGCGTCCCATGTCGCGATCCTTTTCCAGGACATAGGCGGACTCCACGGTGATCAAGCCCACCCCGCCCCTGGCCCTCTCGGCGTAATAATCGATCATCCTCTGGGTCACCGCCCCGGCCTCGCTGGCCAGAAAGGTGACCATGGGGGGCATGATCAGGCGGTTACGCAATTCCAGCTTTCCGAGATTGAAGGGCTGGAACAAAATGCTCACTTTGGATTCCCCCCGAAAAAACATTTTCTCACCTATCGCCTCTCCCCTAAACCGGAACGCGGCGCCCCTTTTTTCTCCGGATATTCTTGAAGCAGCGGACCCTTTGAAGCTCGATGACCTTCCGGCTTTCCGGGCTCAATCCCATCTTGTCTTTCAAGGATTGGGGCGGGACCACCTTCCGGATGGGGGGAGTTTGGTCTGGACCCTGGAAACCTGGCGGGGATCTTTTCTCCCCCGGGAATTCGTTTTTGCGGATCATCCCTTGACAGTTTGTTTGGTCTCAAAAGGCAGGCAACACCGTGTTCACCGGAGGAAAGACTCTCCCGCCCCTCTCGAGAAGCGCCGGTTCGGGGTTCGGCCTTGTAATGTTGTCTCTACTTATATACAAGTCAGTTTTCTTGTCAATTAAATTCTCTGCCTATTTTTCCATTGACAAAACTTCAGGAATCTTTGATTAATGAGTGCGAAGCCCCGAGTGCAACAGCCTGAAGTTCAAGCACGTCCCCTTCAAGGGAGGGGCGCCAAACCGGCCGCAGATTGAGAAACGTCTGCTGGAAGCCATCCCGGTAGAAGAAATACTTTTCTGAAAATGGGTGCGAAAGAACGTCATTGAGCAAAGAACGCCTGCGAGTTTCCTTCCCTTCCCCTTTGTTGGCAATCCAGGCGATATCCGGTTAGTTGAAACCCGTCCCGACGATCCGCCCGCTCCGGGCGCGAAGGAGATCCTATGGACGAACCCTTGCTGCTTACGGAAAGAAAAGAGAAAATCTTCACCCTCACGATCAACCGCCCCGAACGCCGCAACGCCCTTAATTCCGCGATGGTTTCCAGGATGGTGGAAATTCTTAGAGAAGTCCGGGACGAGGAGGAAGTGCGGTGCCTGGTGATTCGCGGGGCCGGCGACAAGGCCTTCTGCTCCGGCTATGACATCGCCGACATCGCGACCCGGCAAACCTCTAAGGAAGCCTCCAGGAGTCCTTTTCAGGACGTGCTCGAGGCCGTTCTGGAATTTCCTTACCCGGTCATCGGAATGATCAACGGGCATGCCTTCGGGGCCGGGTGTGACCTCGCCTTGACCTGCGACATCCGGATCGCCGCCGAACACGCCCAGATGGGGGTGCCCCCGGCCAAGCTGGGGATCGTTTACGGACCCGAGGGGATCCTGCGCTTCATCAACACGGTCGGGATGGCGAATGCCAAGGAAATGTTCTTCACCGGGCGCAGCTACGCCGCCCCGAAGGCCAGGGAGATGGGGCTCGTGCACTACGTTCTCCCGGCCGATCAGGTCGTCCCTTTCACCTACGAGATGGCGCGGAGAAATCTCGGCGAATGCCCCGCTCTCCCTGAAAGGGATCAAAGCTGATCTTCCGGAAGTGCCTTCAGCACCAGAAACTCGACCCGGAGGATGCCCGGGAAGTGGAAGCCCTGCGCACCCAGGCTTTCAACAGCGAGGACCTCAAGGAAGGCCAGCTCGCTTTCAAGGAAAAAAGAAAACCGGTCTTCAAGGGCAGGTGAAAAGGCATGAAGGGAAAAGTCCCGAATGCCCCTTTCGGCTTGATCCGGGATGCCGGAACGGATAGAATAGCGAAATTCTCGGCCGGAAAAGGACGCGGCAGAGCCGCTCCGGTCCGATGATTCCGGTCACAAAACGTCAGCATGAAAGACCTTTCACCGGCTGAGGCTTGCTCAACCTTCATGGGGCAAGAGCGGCAGTCGGGGGACAAGGAGAAGGAATGAACGCGCAACGATGGGGGAGCGTCTTTCTGGCTGGCCTTCGGCCTGGTCAGCATCTACGGGTCCCTGGTGCTGGGCCTCGGGAGCATGCGGGAGCCGGGCTCGGGGTTCCTTTCCTTTCTCGCCGGGTGCTTCATCTGCTGCATGGCCGCCATCGTCCTGGTGGAATCCTTCCTTCAGAAGAAAGAGGCCCGGGCAAAACTTTCCTCCCTTTGGGCAGGGGTGAACTGGCGCAGGCCTCTCATCATCAGCTTTCTGGTCCTGGGCTTCATCCTGTTCCTGGAGAGGCTGGGGTTCTTCCTTTCCAGTTTTCTGCTCATATTCATCCTGTTGAAAACGGTCGAGAAGTTCTCCTGGACGCAAGGCCGTCCTCATCCCGGTGCTGACTTTGGGATGCACCTATCTTCTCTTCGACGTGTTCTTAAAGGGCACCCTGCCCAAAGGGATTCCTGGGCTTTTAACGGAACGGAAGGAATACTGGTTATGGATTTCTTGGGCAACATGATTGTCGGATTCAGCGTCGCTTTCCAACCGACAAACCTGATGTTCTGTTTCCTGGGATGTTTTGTGGGCACCCTGATCGGGGTCCTTCCCGGGATCGGGCCGGTGGGCACCATGGCCATCCTCCTGCCGGTGACCTACGGCATCAACCCCACGACGGCCATCATCATGCTGGCCGGGATCTATTACGGGGCCCAGTACGGAGGCTCTACGACCTCCATCCTGGTGAACATCCCCGGCGAGGCGGCCTCGGTGATCACCACCCTCGACGGATACCAGATGGCCCGGCAGGGCCGCGCCGGGCCGGCCCTGGGGATCGCGGCCTTCGGGTCTTTTATCGCCGGAACCTTCGGGGTCATCGGCCTTATGCTCCTGGCTCCTCCCCTGGTCTCGGTGGCCCTGCGCTTCGGACCGCCCGAATATTTTTCCCTGATGATCCTCGGTTTTGTGGTGCTCACCTACCTGGCCCAGAAGTCCATGGCCAAAGCCCTGCTGACGGCCGGCGTCGGAATCATCCTGGGGACGGTCGGACTGGACACCATGACCGGCATGCCCCGGTTTACCTTCAACGTCCCCGAGCTCCTCGACGGCATCGGGCTCGCGCCCCTGGCCATGGGCCTCTTCGGGATTTCGGAGATCCTCCTGAACGTGGAAAAGAGGATCAAGCAGGAGGTTATAACCACGAATGTCAGGGGGCTCTTCCCGACTCTGGAGGACTGGAGACGGTCGATCTGGGCGATTCTCCGGGGGACGGGCGATCGGTTTCTTCCTGGGGATTCTGCCCGGCGGGGGAGCGGTCCTGTCTTCCTTCGTCTCCTATGCCATGGAGAAGCGGATCTCCAAGAATCCCGAAAAATTCGGCAAGGGGGCGATCGAAGGGGTGGCGGCCCCGGAGTCGGCCAACAACTGCCGCCTCCCAGGGCGCGTTCATCCCCCTGCTCACCCTGGGCATTCCGGCCAACGTGGTCATGGCGATTCTTCTGGGGGCCCTGATGATCCACAACATCACCCCCGGGCCCATGCTGGTCAAGGAGCACCCCCAGCTCTTCTGGGGGGTGATCACCAGCATGTACCTGGGGAACATCATGCTCCTGGTGCTCAACCTGCCCCTGATCGGGCTCTGGGTGCAGCTCCTGCGGGTCCCTTACTCCCTCCTCTTTCCGCTGATCCTGTACATCTGCCTGATCGGGGCGTACGTGATCAACAACAGCGTCATCGATGTCGGCCATCATGCTCCTCTTCGGAGTGGTCGGGCTACCTGATGCGCAAATTCGATTATGAGCCCGCGCCCCTGGTCCTGGCCTATGTTCTTACCCCCCTGCTGGAGAACGCGCTGCGGCAGTCGCTCATCCTCTCCGGGGGGACATTCGGGATCTTCGTCTCCCGGCCCATCTCCGCCGGGTGTCTGATCGCGGCGCCTCGCGCTCCTCCTCTCTTCCCTCCTGCCGTTTTTCCGGAAAAAGACTGTCCAAGATGGCCGAAGAGGTGGAAGAAGCTTAAGGGAGTCTCGAGATTTTTTTTGCCCATGGGAGGTTCTGATGAATTCGAAGCTATTTTGCTCCCGCGTGCTCCTCGGGGCCGCTTTGCTGACCGGCTCGGCCTCTCTGCTTTCCGGCCCTGACCCTGGGCTGAGACGTATCCCGCCAAGCCGATCACCATCATCTGCAGTTCCGGCGCCGGGGCCACCACGGACATCACCGCGCGCGCCCTGGGCGCCGGCGTGGAAAAACTGCTGGGGGTCCCGGTGGTCGTGGACAACCGGGGCGGCGGCGCCCACACGGTCGGGGCCGCCCTGGTGGCCAGCAAGAAACCGGACGGGTACACGCTGGGGGTCATCTCCGCCGGGGCGATCACCGTCCGCCCGCACCTCCTCAGCATCCAGTATGATCCGCTTGAAGGATTTCACCCTGATCAACCAGTTCAGCCGCTACATCGGCGGCCTCTGCGTGATGAATGAATCTCCCGATCAAGAACATCCAGGAGTTCATCGCTTACGCCAAGTCGCACCCGGGCCTTTCCTACGGCTCCTCCGGGGTGTACACCCAGCAGCACCTGGCGGTCGAGCTCCTGGGCATGTGCAAGGGGCTGACCTTCAAGCACGTCCCCTACAAGAGCGGCGCCGAAGCCAACACCTCGCTGATCGGCAAGCACACCGATTTCTCCGCCGGGTCCGGGCAGCACATCATTTACGTGAAACAGGGGGTCTTCCGCATGATCCTCCTGTACAACGCCGACAAGAGGGACGCCCGCTATCCCAACGTCCCCACCCTGAAAGAGCTGGGCTGCGACGACGCCCCGGCCCTGGGCTTCATCACCGTCGCCCCGAAGAATCTCCCCCCCGAGATCTTCAAGAAGCTGCGGGAGGCGTTCAAGAAGGTGGCCGATT
The DNA here is from genome assembly GCA_963712535.1 of uncultured delta proteobacterium. GTDB lineage: Bacteria > Desulfobacterota > SM23-61 > SM23-61 > SM23-61 > CAVQIK01. The sequence continues at coordinate 93,060 of CAVQIK010000002.1, forward strand.
CGCCCGAATTCCAGAAGACCCTCGATGCCGTGGATCTTCCCTACGATTACCTGGAAGGAGCGGAGCTGGAAAAGAGCCTCCTCGCCCAGTACGAATGGTACAAGGTTTTCCTGAAGAAAGTGGGGGTGAAAAAATAGGCGCAAGGACCGGACAAAGACATCCCATAAATAAATCGGCTGCGCGTCATTGCCAGGCGAGTGGCCCTGTGGCAATCTGACGAATCAAGAAATGATCATGGAATTTCATGCCGAAGGTTTCGGAAGTTTCAAAAAGGAGGCTGCTCATGGACGGTAACAATTCATTCAAGAAGATCCGGGAGGAAAAAGAGAAATGGGAGCAGAAGACGCTTAAGCCCGCGCTCGAGCGTTTCAAGCTGAAACAAGCCCCTACGACGTTTTTATACCCCGCTGGACGCGGGTGAACAGTTCAATTTCCTGGACAAAGTCGGTTTCCCCGGCCAGTTCCCCTTCACCGCGGGGACTTTTCCCACCTTCCCGTACCGGACGGGGGAAAGGGGTTCGGGGGCCATCGCCCAGGCCCCGGGGCTGGTCCGGGCCGGCCGCTACTCGGGGTACGGCTCCGCCGAGGACACCCGGGATTATTACCTGCACATGAAGAGCCTGGGCCAGAAGGCGGGCCCGAACATCGCCTTCGACCTCCCGACCCAGTGCGGATACGACTCGGATCACCCCATGGCCGCTGGGGAGGTGGGCCGGGTCGGCGTCGCGGTGGACACCCTCCGGGACATGGAGATCATCTTCGAAGCCTTCTCCGGGGAGAACGACATCGACCGGACGGCCTCGAACTTCACCATCAACGCCCCGGCGAACATCATCATGGCCATGTACATGGCCCTCGCGGACAAGCGGGGGATCCCCCGCCAGAAACTCCGGGCCACGCCGCAGAACGACATCCTCAAGGAATTCGTCGCCCGGGGGACCTACATTTTTTCGCCTCGCCATTCGATCCGCATGTTCCGCGACAGCCTCGTTTATTTCACCAAGAACCTTCCCAACGTGAACATCGTCAGCATGGGCGGCTTTCACGTCCGCGAGGCGGGGGCCACCCGGGAGCAGGACCTCGCCTTCAGCATGGCGATCGGGGCCGCTTATCTCGCGGAGGGGGTCAAAGCCGGCTTGAACGTGGACGAGTTCGCCCCCCGCTTCAGCTTCAACGCGTTCGGGGGAAGCATGGAGTTTTTCAAGGAGGTCGCCTTCCACCGGGTCGCCCGGAGGATGTGGGCCCGGATTTTGAAGGAAAAATTCGGGGCTAAGAACGAAAGGTCCATGCTGCTCCGCGTGGCCTCCACTGCGCATTGCGGGCGGGTGAACTGCACGGTTCAGCGCCCCCTCAACAACTTGACCCGGGCCGTGGTGGGCGGGATCGCCGCCGCCCTCGCCGGGGGTCCGCCCAACTGCAACCCGCCTTTCGACGAGCCGCTGGGACTGGGCTGGAGCCTGGAAGCCATCCAGCTCAGCGAAGACGCCTCCCGGATCCTCCAGCACGAAGCAAGGCTGGTGGACGTGACCGATCCGCTGGCGGGCTCGTACTACGTGGAAGCCTTGACGGACGAAATGGAAAAGGCAGCCTGGGCCGAATTCGACAAGATCCAGTCCATGGGAGGCGCGGTGGGAGCCGTCGAGAGCGGATACCTGCAGCGGGAAGTCGCCCGGAGCGCGTACGAGCGGCAGAAGAGGCTGGAAGAGGGCAAGGACTCGATCGTGGGCGTCAACTGCTACACGGGCGAGGGGGAGCTCGAAGTCCAGACCACCCGCCTGGTGCCCCACCCGTACGATCCCGACCGGCGGGATAATGCCGAACGCGTTCAGATTGACCGGCTGAGAGAGGTCAAGAAGACCAGGGACAACCGAAAAGTTTCAGAGCTTTTGAAACAGCTGAAGGCAGCGGCGGCGAAGGAGGAGGTGAACCTCTTCCCCGTGCTGATCGAATGCGCGGCAGCCTATGCCACCGTGCAGGAGATCTGCGACACGCTGCGCGAAGTATTCGGGGAATACCAGCCGGCAGCGCTGTAAAAAGGTTCCGAGACCGTAGGGGCATCCCGCTTTCGGCGGGACATCGTGCCCCTACTTTTGATTAAGTACGGAGAGGAGAGAAGAATCTATGACAGCGGACAAAGGAGCAAAGACCGGCCCCCTTCAGGGGCTCCGGATCATCGACCTCAGCATGATGCTGGCCGGGCCCAGCCGGTTCCATGCTGATGGGGGATTTGGGAGCGGAGGTTTTGAAGGTCGAGCCCATGGACGGCGACGAGACGCGGGAATCCCCTCCCTATTTTTACGGGGAAAACAGCGCCTATTTCTATTCCATCAACCGGAATAAGAAGAGCCTGCCCCTGAACCTGAAGTCTCCCGAGGGTCGCCAGGTTTTCTACGACCTCGTCAAGAAGGTGGACGTCGTTTACGACAACTACCGGCCCGGGGTGATGGAGCGCCTGCAGATCGACTATGACACGCTCAAGAAATACAACCCCCGCATCATCTGCTGCTCCATCTCCACCTTCGGCTACAACGGTCCTTACCGCGACCGACCCGGTTACGATCTCGTCGTCCAGGCCATGAGCGGCGGGATGTCCATCACCGGAGAGCCCGGCGGGGCGCCGGTCCGGGCCGGGATCCCCCTGGGCGACATCGTGGGCGGCCTGCTGGCCGTTCACGGGATTCTGGCGGCGTACATTCACCGGGAGAAGACCGGCGAAGGCCAGCGGCTGGAAGTCTCGCTCCTGGACGGCCAGGTTTACCTTCTGACTTACGTGGCCCAGTACTATTTCCACTCCGGAAAAATCCCGGGTCCCATCGGGTCGGGGCACCAGACCCTGGTGCCTTACCAGGCCTTCAAGACCAAGGACATCCAGATCGTGATCGTGGCCCACCAGGACCATCATTTCCAGAGGCTCTGCCGGGCGATTGGAAAACCCGAATGGGCCGAGGACCCCCGGTTCTCCGACCGGACCAAACGGCTCGAGAACAAATCCATTCTCATACCAATGATGGAAAAGCATCTCATGACCCGGCCCGGCGACGAGTGGCTGGAGGCGATTCATAAGGCCGGCGTGCCCGCGGGTCCGATCAACACCCTCGACCGCGTCCTGTCCGATCCGCAGGTTTTGGCGAGGGAAATGATCGTCGAGATTGACGGGCCGGGGAAGGAAAAGATCAAGACCATCGGCAACCCGATAAAAATGCAAAAAACCCCTGTCGACCACGTTTACCCGCCCGCCGATGCTGGGAGAGCACAGCCGGGAGATCCTCACCGGCATTCTCGGGTATTCGAAGGAGAAGATCGAAGCGCTGAAAAAAACGGGGGCAGTGGGGATTCCTGAGTAAGAAGAAGCAAGCCTCTTGCTTTGTGGTTCCCGGGGAACTCGCGTTCATGAAACTTGTCCTTGTGGAGGGCAACGTGAATTGGGCAGCGGGTGCCATGTCCAGGAGAAGGCAAAAACTTTCTTGCCAAAAGAGGCGCTGATTTCTTCTATGTCGGCGGTGTCCTGAACTCATCCCCTCCGTAACGGAAGTCGTGGTGTTTTTGCCTTGGAGCGTTGAATTTGGCGACGTTCCTACGCGGAACGTAATGAGAACCCATTGGAGATAACGGCTGTCCCGCCGATTTTGGCAAGAAAGTTTTTGCCTTCTCCTGGACAACAAAAGAGGCTCTTGCAGCATCATTTAAAATTTTCCGATCATCTGCTATTTATAGTGAACGGCTTAAGTAAGTCGACATCCAGTTGCCTCTTATTTGACTTATGTCTCGCCGTAAAATCCCCCCTGCCCCCCTTTGATAAAGGGGGGTTTGGGGGGATTTACTAGGGATTGCCCATGCAATGTCCACTTTCTTTGGTCGGGCACTATAGTTGATCGAATATGTATAAGGCCTCACAAGGGTCCGGAAGGAAAGGCAGGTTCCGCCGCAAGCAATGGCGGGATAGAACTTCGGTTTAAGGACCTAATGGCTTTCCGTAAAGCGCAGCGGGGGCATGAAAAGCATAGTTCAGAAGGTTAAAGGACCCCCCCGCCACAACCAAGAACGGATACGTGCCTCTTGATTGTGGCGGAATCTGCCTTTCCTGCCGGACCCCTGGAATCACAGTACAATCCGTCGACTAAATGGGAGAAGACCCAAATTTTCACTATAAGTGATATTGAGGAGGGGAGGCTCTTATGGATGAAACCAAAAAAATTGCCGAGTTCATTGTTAGAACGGACCTGTACGGGATTCCGGAGGAAGCCCGCGAAGTCGGAAGGCGGGCCGTCCTCGACTGCCTCGGGGTCGCCCTGGCCGGCTCCAGGGATACCATCGGGAAGATCATGACCGGGCTCCTCAAGGACATGGGAGGCCAGCCTCAATCCAGCGTCTGGGGGAAAAAATTCAAAACCTCCCCCGCGCTCGCCGCCTGGGCCAACGGGACCTTCGGCCACGCCCTGGATTACGATGACATCAACAGGAATATGCGCGGCCACCCCACGGTTCCCGTGCTTCCCGCGTCATTGGCCGTCGGCGAAGCCGCGAAATCCTCGGGGAAAGAAGTGCTGGAGGCTTTTCTCATCGGCTTTGAAGTGGAGGCCAAGCTCGGGCTCGGGCTGAACCCTTACCTTTTCGAGGCAGGGTGGCATCCCACGGCGGTCCTGGGGGTCATGGGCTCGGCTGCCGCGTCGGCGAAGCTTCTCAAACTCTCCCCGGAGAAGACCGGCATGGCCCTCGGGATCGCCGCCTCGCTTGCTTCCGGCCTGCGGCAGAACTTCGGGACCATGACCAAGCCCCTGCACGCCGGCCAGGCGTCGAAAAACGGGGTCATCGCCGCCCAGCTCGCCGGCCGGGGGTACACCAGCGACGCGGGGATCGTCGAGGGCAAGCTCGGCTACGCGAACGCGTTTGCCGGCGGAAAGGGCGATTGCACGAAAATCGCCGATGGCCTCGGGCGCCCTTTTTCCATCCTTTCCCCGGGCGTCGGCCTGAAGCGGTATCCCAGCTGCGCCCGGACCCATCCCGGCATCGACGCCATGCTGGACATCGTCCTCGGAAACGATATCCACCCGGAAGACGTGAATTCCATCTCGTGCGCCGGGAGTTACACGACGCCCACCATGCTCATCCACTCCCGCCCCCAATCGGCGCTGGAAGGAAAATTCAGCATCGAGTTCTGCATGGCCCTCGCCCTGCTGGAGAGAGAGGTCGCCCTCCCGTACTTCAAGGATGAGAAGGTCCAGGACCCCCGGATCCAGGAACTCATAAGGAAAGTGACATTCTCCATCCGCCCTGATTTGACCACCATCGAGAATTCCGGGAACCCATCGACCACGGTGAAGGTCCTCCTGAAGGACGGGAGGGAGTTCTCCAAGACCGTGGACGAAGCCAAGGGCACCCCGGAAAACCCGCTCAGCGCGGAGGAAGTGAGGGGGAAATACCGGAATTGCGTGAAAGGGGTGCAGTCGAAAACAGAGGCGGAGAAGACCATCGAAGCCGTCGAAAACATCGAGACCCTGAAGAAGATCACCACTCTCACGGATTTGCTGCGGGGCGGAACCGGCGGCCGCGGGTGAAGTTCAATTTTGAAATTTTGGACGCAGATGAACGCAGATAACGCGGATCTGACAAGAAAAAGTGGAACGGTTGCTCGAATGCTGGCCACCGTTTCTCTCCTCCGTTTTCGTTAACAGGGAAAAGCAGCCGATGGGAATGACTTTGGCGGAAAAGATCCTGGCCAGGGCTTCGGGCCGCGGGTCGGTGAAAGCCGGGGATTACGTGACGGCCGATATCGACCTCGCCATGATCCACGAGGGCATGCGCGGGGTTTACCCGATCCTGAAAGAAGCCGGGGTGAAGAAGTTGTGGGACCCCGAGAAGGTCGTGAACCTGATGGATCACTGGGTTCCGGCCCCCACGGTGCAGGCGGCCGTCCATCACCAGACGATCCGGCGGGCCGCTGTAGAATACGGCATCCGGTATTACTACGGGGAGAACGCCGGGATCTGCCACCAGGTCCTTCCGGAGAAAGGGCATGTCGTCCCCGGCGACCTGATCGTGGGCACGGATTCTCACACGGTCACCTACGGGGCGTTCGGCGCCGCCGGGACGGGAATCGGATATTCGGAGATGGCCTATGTCCTGGCCACGGGAAAGCTCTGGTTCCGCGTGCCCGAGACGCTCCAGTTCCGGATGGAAGGGAAGCTCTCGCGGGGAGTCATGTCCAAGGACCTTCTCCTGTACATCGCGGGCCGATATTCGGCCGAAGTTGCCCAGTACAAAGCCGTCGAGTTCACCGGGACCGGCGGCAGCGGATATGAGCCTCTCCGCCCGGATGACGATGAGCAACATGTCCGTGGAACTGGGAGCCAAGTTCGGGTTCTTCGAGCCGGACAAAAAGGTTGCCGAGTTCCTGGAAGGGCGGGCGAAGAAAACGTATGTTCCGGTCAGAGGCCGATGGGGATGCCTCTTACCAGGCGGTCTTCCGGGTGGACGCGTCTTCCGTCGAGCCACAGGTCGCCCTTCCCTCGAGCGTCGATCGGGTGAAGCCCATCTCCGAGGTTGGAAGGGTGGAAATCGATCAGGCGTTCATCGGCTCCTGCACGAACGGCCGCATCGAGGACTTGCGGATTGCGGCCGACATCCTGAAAGGGAAAAAAATTCACCGGCGCGTTCGCCTGGTGGTCATCCCCGCCTCGTGGGAGGTTTACCGCGAAGCGCTCCGAACCGGAATCCTGGAGACGCTGATCGATGCCGGCGCGATCGTATGTAATTCCAGCTGCGGCCCGTGCTTTGGCGGCCACCTGGGGCTGCTCGCTCCCGGGGAAAAGTGCATCGCTTCGATCAACCGCAACTTTCAGGGACGCATGGGAAGCACCGAAGCCGAGGTCTACCTGGGCTCGCCGGCAACCGTCGCCGCGTCCGCCGTCGAGGGGAGAATCGCCGACCCGAGGCGGTATCTGTGATCCGGGAGGGGCAACCCCGCCGGGGCGGGGTTGCGCCTTCTAAAGCGGCAGTCCCGCGCTCGCGGGTCTACCGCACTCATAGAGGTCTGATCCGCCTTTATCTGCGTCAATCTGTGTCCAAAAAATTTCAAAGAGTAGAACCATGAAAATCATCAAAGGCCGGGTGTGGAAGTTCGGGGATAACATCAATACCGACCTCATCTCTCCGGGAAGATACCTGACCGCGCCGGTTGAAGAGATCAAGGAGCACGTGCTCGAAGCGGTCAATCCGCGGTTTGCGGCGGAGGCCGGAAATGGCGATGTCCTTGTCGCGGGGAAGAATTTCGGGTGCGGGTCGAGCCGCGAATCGGCGCCCCGCGCCCTGATGGCGCTTGGGCTGGGGGCGGTCGTCGCTGAATCCTTCGGCCGTATTTTTTTCCGCAACGCGATTGCCGTCGGGCTGCCGGTCCTTGCCTGCCCTTCGGTCTCCGAAACTTTTGAGGAAGGGGAGATCCTGGAACTCGACCTGGAAAAAGCCCGGGTGGTCAATATTTCCCGGAACCTGCCTCTTCAGGGGACTCCCCTCCCGCGGGAGATGCTCGAGGTCCTGGCCAAAGGGGGGATTCCTTCTCTTCTGAAAGAGATGTTTGGGGGGAGCTAGGAAAAGACCGGAAGCCCCTCATCATCCTTCCCGTCTGCAACCCGTCCATTTCGCCGACCAAAGCAGCTTGACAATGCTTCAGCCCGAAAATTAGAATTAACCGCCTCCGCCCGAGTGGATCCTTTAAGCGGCGGGGGGAGTAAATCCCAGCGTGAAGAAGGAGTGATTGCATGGTGAGCAAAGCTCAAATTGAAGAGCTGTGGGAAAAGAGGGAGAGCGTGGCGGAACCCGAGGCCGCCCGGAAGAAGCAGCACGATGCCGGGAAACTGACTGCCCGGGAGAGGGTCGATCTTCTCGCCGACCCGGGGAGTTTTCACGAACTCGACGCGTTGATGGAGAGCTTCGCCCCGAAGTTCGGCAGGCTGAAGGGGAAGACGACGACCCGGCAGGGCGTGATCACCGGGGCGGCGCAGATCCAGGGCCGGCCGGTTTACCTGTACAGCCAGGATTTCACCGTGGAGGCCGGAGTCCCTGGGCGAGAGGGAGGCGCGGAAGATGGGCAAGGTCATCGACCTGGCCATGCAAAACGGCTACCCGATCATCGGGCTCAACGACTCCGGCGGGGCCAAGGTGAGCGAAGGGGTGAGAAACTTTGCCTTCTGGAACATCTTTCAGAGAAACGTGATGGCTTCGGGAGTCGTTCCCCAGATATTCGCCATCCTAGGGCCATGCGCGGGTGGGGCGGTGTACTCTCCCGCCCTCGGGAGATTTTGTCTTCATGGTCAAAGATATCGCGGCCATGTTCTTGACCGGGCCCGCCGTGATCAAGACCGTTACCGGGGAGGAAATCAGCAAGGAGAAGCTGGGCGGCCCGGCCGTTCAAACCCAGAAGAGCGGCGTGGCCCATTTTGTCGCGGCCTCCGAAAAGGAATGCATGGAGATGATCAAGGAGCTTCTGAGCTTCCTTCCTTCCAACAACCGGCAGAAGCCCCCCCGGGTGGAAACGGGCGACGACCCTCTGCGCGAGGATGAGTCGCTGCGCGACATCGTGCCCGAAGACCCTCGCAAATCGTACGACATGCGCGAGGTCGTGAGAAAGGTGGTGGACGCGGGGAGATTTTTCGAGGTCCATCGGGCTTTCGCCGGGAACATTCTCACCGGCTTCGCCCGCCTGGACGGCGACACGGTGGGAATCGTCGCCAACCAGCCGCGGGTCCTCGCCGGCTGCCTGGACATCCACGCCTCGGACAAGGCGGCCCGGTTCATCCGCTTCTGCGACTGTTTCAACATTCCGGTGGTCACCCTGGTGGACGTCCCCGGGTACATGCCCGGGCTGGAGCAGGAGTACGGGGGGATCATCCGGCACGGCGCGAAAATGCTTTTCGCTTACGCCGAAGCGACCGTCCCCAAAATCACGGTGGTGGTTCGCAAAGCATACGGGGGGGGGATTGCCGGCATGTGCGCCAGCAAGGAAAGGGCCGCGGACGAGCTGCTGGCCTGGCCGTCGGCCGAGATCGCCGCGCTTGGCGCGGAGGGGGCCGTGGAGGTCTTTTTCCCCGACGAACTGAAGGCCGCTCCCGATCCCGCCAAACGGCGCCAGGAGCTCATCGCCGAGTTCCGGAAAAACGTGACCAGCATTTACGCGGTCGCCGCAACGGGCCGGATCGATCAGATCATCGACCCGAAGGAAACCCGGCCGGCCCTGATCCGGGCCCTCCGGTTCCACCAGAGCAAAGCGGACTCGATTCCCTGGAAGAAGCACGGGAACATTCCGCTTTGATTTCTGGCGGACTCCGGAAAGAATCCGTACTGTACTGCGGCTGAATTACGAATCGTCCTACCGGGCAAGCGAAACGCCACCCGGGTTCCAGTCCCGCCGGCGGCGGGATTAAGGAATTCCGGACGCCGTCGCATCAACCGACGGCTTTCGCCGGAATGACGCAAATCTCATCCTTGACGAATTCGTAAATCGTTAAAGCTTGAAAATTCATCTCCTTCCCGGCTGTTCCATTCGGGGCGATTCGACCCGGGCGGCTTCACCGGGAAGGAGAATGATGTTGGAAGTACCCTGGAGGCTTACCAGCGGTTCCGTCCGCCGCCGCCGCCGCCGCCGCGTCCGCCGCCGCCGCCAAATCCGCCGCCCGGCCGGCCGCCGCCGCGAGGGCTCTTCTCCTGGGCTTCATTCACCTTGATGGTCTTCCCGTCCAGGGTGGTGCCGTCCATCTTGGCGATCGCCGTTTTGGCGTCCTCGTCCTGGGCGAACGTCACGAACCCGAAACCCCGGGACCTTCCCGTGTCGCGGTCGGTGATGACCTTGGCTTCGAGAATTTCTCCAAAAGAGGCGAAACCCTGGCGAAGGCCGTCGTCCGTCGTGTCCCAGCTCAGTCCCCCTACAAACAGTTTCTTAGCCATACTCTCCTGCTCCTTTTCCGCGTCGCCTCAGGCGACGACCTTTAATGGGCAGCCGCGTCTCTTCGCCGGCCGCCTCTTCCTGCCTGAAATGATTCTCCGGCCCCTATAGAAGACGGGCCCGGGAACTCTCCCGTTTCCTCCGGTTCGGTGGGACCGGAACGGGATGAGGGCATCCCTTGCACCCATTGCTGAACGTTCAGCTAATGGATGGTGAGACCTCATGCCCCCGATTTGGGGTGCCTGCAATGTCCATCGTCGCCATTAATCGGAAGTTGTTTCCCCGGAAGGCGTATCGAGTTGAGGATTGGCTGGCTCTGTCTCTTCGGGCTCGACGTTGTCGGTTTCCGGCAGGGCTTGATCTCCCCTTTGAAGCTTTCTCTTCCTTCTCTCTTCCTGCTTCTTCTGGCGGGCCAATTCCTTGCGCCGCTTCTCCCCTTTGTAGGCCCCAGCACGCTTTGGCAATATTCCCTCCTCCCCTAATACCCGCAGTATACCAGATTCAAAATTGAATTCCAATAAAAAATAGACTATCTTTCAGAGTTGTTCGGCTCCGGGTTTGGCTTCGGCAGGAATGGGGCCGGCTTCAAGGAAAGAATGTCGCCGGGGATTGATATTTTCACTTCCAGCAGGATCTTGCGCATGAGAGAGCGCCAAGCCCGCGGCGGCGGCCACGTACACCGTCGAGAACCTCCAGAGAAGGTTGTAATAAGGGGCAAAGACCAAGCGGGACGATCCCGCCCATAATCCACAACGAAGCTCCCTCGGCGATGCCGGCGCTTCCCGGGGTGGGGGCCGGATAGGTTAGGAATTGGAGGGCCATCTGGATCTCGAAGATTTCCCCAAAGCTGGACTCCTGGATTCCCAGGAAGCGGACGCAGAAGTAGGCCAGGAAAACCCGGGACCCTAGAAACGCGAGGCTGAGGAGAAAAACCGCGGCAAAGCTCGATTTGCCTTTCCGGACATATTTTGCCAGGTCGGCCCGATAGCTGTAGAGGAAGGCCGCCAGTTTGCCGGAAACAGAGTCCATCCGGTCCACGGGAGGGCACTCCCGTGATTGCTCCGGGGGCCACCAGTCGTGCAGGGGATATCTTTTCTTCCGCATTCGCCAGATGAAGCGGGAGGCAACGGCGATCCCGAAGCGGAAAAAGCCCGGAAAGGCCGCCGAGCAGATCATGAACCCGCTCACCAGCGCGAGCGCCGTCACCGCTCCCGTGAAGAGACGGCCCGTGCCCACGATCCCGGAGATCAGAAGAGAATAGAGGCCCAGGAAAAGCAGCGCGGCCATGGTGCCGAAAAAGGTCAGCAGGGTCGCCGTGAGCGCGGTCCCCAGGCGCGCGCCCCCGCGGTTCAACATGTAGACCTGCCCGGCTCCGCCTCCGCTTTGAGAAGGGGTGAGGAGGGAAATTCCCAGAATTGGCGAGGTCCGCCTGGAAGCAAGTCCAGAAACTGATTCCCGGCTGCAGCACCCGGCAAACCACCCACATCCGCATTCCAAGCAGCAGGGCTTCGAGGGGGAGAAAACACAAAATGAGGATGCAGTACCCCCACCGGAGGTGGCCCAGCCTGGGAGTGCCCTCCCCGGCCTGAATCCGGTGAAACTGATACCAAAAAACCGCCATTGTGATCAGCAGGAAGAACAGCGCGCCGACGGCCAGTTTCCCGCGGCTCCATTCGGGCGACTCTTCTCTTTCCGCGCAGATCTCCTGCCCTGCACTGGAATCCAACATGGGACCTCTTTTCCGTCTTTAGCCGACGGGAAAGTCTGGCTGGCCAAAAACTAGGAGCCGGAAATCCTCCCGGTAACTTCCATTCGTTTGGGAGATGAACCCCGGTTTGAATCGAACAATCGGCATCGAAACGGCTTCTTCTTTTCGCCCGCGATGAGGTCGTTAGGCGATCGTCGGATGATCGCCTCTTGGACCAAGCCGATGAATTTTCAAAAGAAGGGAGAAATTCTTTTCTTCCAATGAAGGTGGCTTCAGGGCCGGAAGATGTGCGGGATTAGCGGCTTTGCTGGGGATGTGAAATGGACCCGTGACCGGGGCCTTCAAGACCCCGGGGAGGACTCACTTCGGAAACGGAAATAACTCCTCCTGAATTGCTCCGAATACGTCGGGTGTGTATAACGGGAATGATAACAGGACTGAAAGTCCTGTCAAGGAGATTCTCTCGGTGATTCTTTCGAATCGTTAAAGGACGATCCCCTGACTTTTTTCACGATCTCCCGGATGTGAACCGGGCTTGAGCCGCAGCAGGCGGAAACGATCCTGGCCCCTTGCTCGATCCATTTTTCCACATTCTGGCCGAAGTGTTCCGGCCCGGCGGCATACTTTTCACGCCCTTCCACCACTTTGGGAGAGCCGGCGTTTGGCTTTGCCAGGAGGGGCTTCTTGCAGTGGGCCTTCATGAGCCCGATCACCTCGGCCATTTGTCCCAGGGTCACGGTTCCGCAGTTCGCCCCGATCACGTCCGCCCCTTCCGCCTCCAGGCGCTCTGCCGCCATCTCCGGGCTGACTCCCATCATGGTGCGGTATCCTTTGGGGGCCGGGTCGAAGGCCAGGGAAACCATGACCGGGAGAGAGGTCCGGGCCTTCGCGGCCCGGAGGGCGATCGCCGCCTCCTCCAGGTCGTACATGGTAAGAATGTTGATAACCTCGACGCCGCCCGCCGCAAGACACCCGATCTGCTCCGAGTACGCGTCGAGAAGCTCTTCGGGACTGAGGTCTCCAAGCGGCTTCAGCATTTTTCCAGTGGGTCCGATGCTCCCGGTCACGAAGGTTCCGGCGGGCTGGATCTCTTTGGCGATCCGGATGACCCCGCGGTTCAACTCGTCCACCTTTCCGGCCAGGCCGAACTTGGCGAGGGAGATCCGGTTCAACGTGAAAGTCGTAGCCGACGCGATATCGCAACCCGCCTGGAAATAGTCCCTCACGAGCGCCCGGTACAGGTCGGGGTGCTCCAGGATCCACTCCCCGATGCACCCTCCCAGGTCGGCCCCCGTCTGGTGCAGCATGGTCCCCATGGCCCCGCTCATGATCAGGACTTCTTTGGCCACTCTTTCCAGGAATTCCTCGCTCATGCTGTTCTCCAGGGAAATTTTCAGTATTGAATTCCGCCAAGGACTTTGCTTGCAGCATACCCCTCACACTCCCCCTCCCCCCGCTTCCGGGGGAGAGGGATGGGGTGAGGGGGCCTGACTACGGAAAGAAATTTTTCACGAATTTCTGATTCACGACGCCAGCACCAGAATCCATGCCGTGTCGATCAAGGCATGAGAACGATTGCCCGCATGCATTTCGAAGGGTCGCGGGCCGTTTCAATGGCTTTTCCCCATTCCTGCAAGGAAAATCGATGGGAAATGAGATGCTCGACCCGGATGACCCCTGCGGCAAGCAGCTCTTGAGCCATGATGCAGGCATTCACCGAAGAAAAGCTGCCAATGACCTGAAGATCTTTCCTGCAGATGTCAAAGGGATTCATCCGCGCGTTCTGGTCAGGCGGCACAATCCCGTAGAGAATGATTTTCCCCCCGGGCGCAATAAATTGAAAGGCCCGCTCAACGACCGGCACTGCCCCGGTTGTTTCGAAGATCGCATCAAATCCCCTTGGGGCGATCCGGCGGAGGGTTTCCTCCTGAGATTCATCGGCCACCACCGTTGCATCGATTCCCATCCGCGAAGCCACTTCGAGCCGGCTTTTCGTTCTCCCCGTGACGACTACGGTCGAGGCCCCGGTTTTTTTCGAAAGCTCGGCAAGGATCAACCCGTTGGCCCCCGTCCCGAAAACCAGCACCCGGATGCCGGGCTGAAGTCCGGCCCGCCGAATCGCGTAGACGATCGTTCCGAGGTTGGCACGAAGGAGCCGGCCTCAAAAGAGACCTGATCGGCCAGGGGGATGAGGTTTCTCGCGGGAACCACAACCTGCTCCGAGAACCCGCCGTCGAGCTTCATCGCTGTGGACTTGGTATGTCCGATGACCATTCCGTTCAGACACTGGTTGATTTTCCCTGATTTGCAGAAAAAACAGTACCCGCAGGCGATGAAGGGCTCGACCGCAACCCGGTCGCCCGGTTTCACGTGCGTGACCTTGGCGCCAACCTCCTTCACGACCCCGGAAAATTCGTGGCCCGGGATCAACGGATAAACGGCTCCTTTGAATTCCCCGTCGAGGAGATGGATATCCGTCCCGCAGACACAGCAGGCCCTCACATCGAGGGTGACCTCTCCTTCACCAGGACTGGGATAAGGGAGTTCCTTGATTTGGAAGGAGCCGGGTTTTTCAATGACTACGTTCTCATTTTTTATCCTCCCGCTGCTGTCCCGCGAACGCATGCAAACGCATTAAATAGGTTTACCTACGTTCCCGAACGCACCGCCGGCCGGCCTGATCGGGGATCGGCCCTGCATTTTGAAAATAATAAAATGCGTCCGTATAAACCTTCTGCAGCGAGATCTGCGCGAGCTCCCCATCCGGTATGGGAGCCGATACGCGAAAGCCGACCGGCGAACCGTCCGCCCAGGTGAGCACTTCGCTTTCCGCCGGGGTCTTGAGCACCTTCCGCATGCGGATGAAGCGCGGGTCTCCCGGACAGATGACGCTGCTGTTCACCAGCTGGCGGTCCTCGTAGATTTGCCAGATCACCACCGCCCCGGCCCCAAGGGGTCCATCGTAGTTGCGCAACGGAGCGCCCGGGAAGCGGTTCTCGATCAGGAAATATTCACCGGCCACATGAGCCGCGTCGTGCAGGAGCAGGATCTTGTAGCGAAGCTCTACCGCCTCCAGCGCGAGCGTGGTGCTGGCCTGCGTGCTGAGATCGATCGCCAGCGGCTGCACGAGCCCGCTTTTCATCTTCTCGAACGGGTCCAGATGCGTCGCCTGCCAGTGATGGTCCATGATGCTGTAGTACCCGGAGGAGATCGCCGGGCAGCCGTTGTACAGGATCGACCGCGCCGAAGATCATGTGAGAGGCCTCGTGCGCGGTGAGCCCGACTCCCGTCAGGAACTGTCCCGGGTCGCTCGACAGGTAGAGGTCGAGGATCGGCACGGCGAGCGGGGTCGGGAGGCCGTCGAGCATGACTTCGGCGCCGCGGACGGTGCCGTAGGGCGAGTTCTGCGGGCGGACAATGGCGACGAGCAGCTCGTCCTTGGTGATCCGGTTGTTCCCGTCCGTGTCGAATGAATGGAAGTCGATCGCGGCGTCCGCGGCGGCGAGCGCGTCCTTCCACATCAGGTCGAAAGCCGCGTTGTCCCAGTACCAGTTGCCCTGGCGCTCGGGGGGCGCGACGAACCAGTCGTCGTCAAAGCAACCCACATACCGGACCTCGCCGAGCCGAACGATTCCGCCCGAATTCTCCGCCAGCCAGTCGCGGAGGTTGGGTCCACGGCGCCACCGGAGGAACATGGTTTGCGAGTACGTCCCGTGGATCGGACCGATCGGACCCGGGTCGCCTTCGAACGTGTTTCGTATCTGCTCGAACGACGGGCGCGGATGCTCGGGCCGGACGGGATCGAAGCCGATCACGAGCAAGCGGTAGGTCTTCACCGTCGGCGCCATGCCGAGGAACGGCTGCACGAAATCCGATCCCGGGCGGCGCTTCCAGAGTATGCGGACGGCGCTCCGGCGAATGCGCGCCGCGGACTGCGGGTCCACCCGCCCCTGGACCTTGATCCTGTGCCGCCCGGCCGACAGGTTCTTCTTCACGAAGACATGCGACGTCGACCGCCACTTATTGCCGCCCTGGATCAGCGTGACGTCGCCTGGCGAAGCCGGCTGATCGTCGATCAGGGCGCGAAGGAACAAGCGGTTCTTATCGATGAGGACCTCCCCGGAGAAGGAGATCGCGACATTGGTCACCGGATCGGCGGCCGCGATCACGGTCGCGGTGGACAGGTCCACCCAGTCGGTCTCCGAGACCACGAACGATTCCCGGGGAGTCCTCCTGAGCACCCGCTGCGAGGAAAGTTCTGCGGCGGAAACCGCCATCGTTCGATCGCCCAGCCGGCACGAGCCCTCCTGTGCCTTCCACTGCAGCCTGACCTCGTGCGTCCCGGCCTGAACGGCGGGCGCGACGAAGGTGAAGGATCGCGTTCCGCCGCGTTGCGGATCCCCGGCCTCGCAGAAGATCACCTCCCCTGCCTCGGCGCCGTCGATGAGGGCACGCACCAGCATGCGTCCCGAGTCCGCTGCACTCTCGGCGCTGAATACGATCGCCATCCCGGTCGGCTCGGACGTGTCGAGCGTGGCGGAGAGATGCGGGATGTCCTGGTAGGAGGCGGACGCGGTCGTGACGTCCGGGCCGCTCGGCGCGGCGACGACCTTGAGGCGATTGCGACCATTCGAGGGTGAGGCGGAGTGGACCGTGAGAACCCTGTCCCGGATCGAGGCCGCCGACCCGGTGATGGCCTGGATCTCCACGATGTGCTGGCCTTGGCCGACGCCGGGCCGCACGAACGTGAAGGACCGGACGCCGTCGAAATTCACGGTTCCGGCCTTGAAGGCAACGTCCGAAGGCTGAGCGACCTGGCCGTCCACCAGCGCTCGGAGCCAGATCGTGCCGCCGGGCTGATAGACCTCCGCGCTGACCGCAATCTCCAGGTCGTCGGACTCCTGCGACGCGACGCCGGTGCTCAATCCGGGCACTGGAGCCCAGACGTGCAGCCGCGATTTAACCGGGGCGGCCTCGGGCGGCGCAACAACGCTCAGGCTGGACAGGTCGAGAGGCGTTGCAAAAATCTTTGCCATCGGGCCCATAGAGATGCTGAGCGAACTCACAGTCAAGCTCAGCGACTTTCCCCGCCCCGGCGCGGTTTCGTTGGCTGGGGAGTTTGGATTTTTTGGTAAGAACTCGCTCGCTGATGGGCTGAATATACAAAAAGGGGTACTTGGTGTCAAGGGAATTGGGCAGAGTGAATTTGGTACAGAATCTTGGTTTATTTGTGGCCTTTTCCAGCGAAGATTCGGGGGTTTCCGAGTAGAGACGGAGAGAGGGTGCTCCAGCGATCGGGCGAGCACATCGGGCCTCTCCGCACTGAACCGGTCCGCCCGGTACTCGATTCCGGAATCGAAGTCCTAAATCTTGCACACTCCTTTATCCAATACCAGCCTGCCATCGAAATAAACGCTGGCGTCTTTGAACATGGCGTCATGGTGGTTGGGGGCAAGAATTTTCCCGCCGATGGCGAAGTTGCTGCCGATGCCGCAGTGGCAGTTCCCCAGACGGCCCAGATCTTCCAGGTTGGTGGCCGCCAGCCGGGCGCAGGGGTTCAGGCCGATCCCGAATTCGGCATAGTTGAAAGCCTTCTCGTCCCCGAGAACCTCCAGCGTTTCCCGGAAACGCCTTGCGGCCATTCCGCCCTGGAAATCGACTACCTTTCCGTTTTTTATGATCAACGTGACCGGGTCATACACGGTAACCCCGACGCTCATAATGCTGACGTCGATTACGGCTTTGCCCTCCGCGGTCCCCTCGACGGGAGAGATGTTGATCTCACTGTCGGGGAAAGCCGCGAACTGTCCGGGTTTCTTGAACAGGCCCGTCTCATACTGTACCGGCCGTCCTTTTACTTCCCCGCGGATGTCCGTTCCCAGGGGAGAAGTGATGCGAATTTCTTTGCTTTCGGCCAGCACCGCCCCCAACTTTCTTCCCATCCGGTCACAGGCCTCGTAATCCGCCTCGATGGCGCCGACGCAGAGAGCGTCCTCGACGATCTCACACATGGTCGATCCCCGTTTGCCGGCTTTGATCGCTTCCACTCTCGCCCTGGTGTGGGTTTGGGACCAGGTTGAGGGTTGAAGAAACACGTCAGCCTCCCGGAAAGCGGCCACGATCGGTTCTGGGAGCTGGGCCCCGTGGGTCTTTACCGGCGGGATCATGATGATGATCGGGGTGGCCCCTACGGCGTAGGCTGCTCCCGCCAGGGATTCGGCGATCCGCAATTTATTCGTGTCCGTCGAGATCAGCACCGTCTCGCCCGGTTTTACCCCGCCGCACTCCATGCATTTCATGGCCCCCCGCATCATCTGGATAGGGCTCGACGGCCCCGGCGTATAATGCCAATAGGAAATGTTCCACTCTCCTCTGCCGCTCATAATGTTCACTCCTCCTTGAGAAATGAATCTCCGGGTTTTAAGGGCGAGACCTCCCGCCCGTGAATCTTGCGTTTTTTAACCGTATCGGAATGGATGGATATCCGGATGACTTTAGCCAACCGGTGACGAGCTCTGCAAGCGAACCTCTCGTGGTCTTGCTATCAAGGGGGAGCAAGATTGTCAATAAAAATCCTCCCGGACCCTTGCGGGGAAACCGGATTTTCCTTTTCCTCTTCTGCCTGATGTATTCGAGCATGCGAAAAATTCATTTTTTTACGATTGACAAAGGCGGGTTGATTGTTTTAACGATAAAAGGCTAAGTGTCATCTGCGCCCTGGATTCGGGCGGCCGTTCAGAAGGAGAGGAATCATGCCGGGAATGAAGGAAGAGATCGATAAACTCAGGAAAGTGGATGAAGCCGCCCGGGCCGGGGGAGGGAAAAAATACATTGAAGAGCAGCATCGCCAGGGAAAACTGATTGCCCGGGAGCGGATCGACCATCTGCTCGACCCCGGGACGTTCGTGGAAGTGAACATGCTGGCCCAGCACCAGTGCACCGATTTCGGCATGGAAAAGAACCGCCCCTGGGGCGACGGGGTGATCACCGGATACGGGAAAGTGGACGGCCGGGTGATATTCCTCTACGCCCAGGACTTCACCGTCATGGGCGGATCGGTGGGACAGGTTCACGGCCAGAAGATCGCTTCCCTCATCCGCATGGCCCGGCAGGCCAGCGCGCCCATGGTGGGGCTGATCGACTCGGCCGGGGGAAGGATCCAGGAAGGAAGCGGGGCCTACTCCCTCATCTTCGCCGAAAACGTGGACTCCTCGGGGGTGATTCCGCAGATTTCGGTAATCATGGGAAACTGCGCGGGCGGAGGCGTCTACTCCCCGGCTCTTACCGATTTCATCTTCATGGTGGAGAAGACGAGCCAGATGTTTATCACCGGGCCCTCTGGTCATCCGGGAGGTGACCGGGAAAGAGGTGGGGAGCCAGGAGCTGGGCGGAGCGAGGGTCCACAGCCAGGTTTCGGGCGTGGCGGATTTCATCGCCCAGAACGACCGGGAATGCCTGGCAAAGGTCAAAAAGCTCCTGAGTTATCTTCCCTCCTGCCACACCCAGAGAGCTCCCGTGATCCCTTCCCTGGACGACCCGGAACGCTGCGAAGAAGCTCTGCTGGAAGTCCTCCCCGAGAGCCCCAAGAAAGTGTACGACATGCGCCGGGTGATTTCCCTCATCGTGGACCACGGGGAATTCTTCGAGGTCAAGGGCGGGTTCGCCCGCAACATGACCACGGGTTTTGCCCGGATGAACGGCAAACCCGTCGGAATTGTGGCCAACAACCCCCTCTTCCTGGCCTCGGCCATCGACTGCGACGCGGCGGACAAGGCGGCCCGCTTCATCCGAACCTGCGACTGCTTCAACATCCCCCTCCTTTCCCTCGTGGACGTCCCGGGTTATCTCCCGGGGATGAAGGAGGAGCACAAAGGGATCATCCGCCACGGGGCCAAGATGCTCTTTGCCTGGAGAGAAGCCACGGTCCCCAAGATCACCTGCATCATCCGAAAGGCCTACGGCGGGGCCTTCGCGGCCATGAGCAACAAGGAGATGGGGTCCGATCTGGTCCTGGCCTGGCCCACGACCGAGATCGCCATCATGGGCGCCGAGGGGGCGGTGCGGATCCTGTACCGGAAGGAGATCGAAGCCGCCGAGGACAAGAAACGGGCCCGGGAAGAGAGGATCCAGGAGTTCCGGGAAAAGTTCATGACCCCCTACTACACCGCCGGGAAAAGACAGCTCGATATTTTGATCCAACCCCAGGAGACCCGTCCGCACATTATCAAGGCCCTGGAGATGCTGGAAAACAAGAAAGTGAACCGAGCGGAGAGGAAGCACGGGAATATCCCGCTTTAATCTTTTTGGGACGCAGATAGACGCAGATTAACGCAGATATGTTTTATGATTGCAGGTAGGGGCGATTCATGAATCGCCCCTACGTTTCTGCTTGTACGGTCTGGAATTCAGCCCAATCACGTAGGCTGGTTTATTTTCCTTCAACAAGATGTTCGATTATTATCTGCGTCCATCTGCGTAAATCTGCGTCCCAATAGGGAAATTATAGGAGGGTTTATGAAGGTCAACGTGCCGGAAAAATGGGAGATGGAGTATGACGTCGTCGTCGTGGGTTGGGGATCGGCGGGAACGGCCGCCGCGGTTACCGCCCATGACCTCGGGGCCAAGGTCCTGATCCTGGAGAAGATGGCCAGTGGCGGCGGGAACACCAGCGTGTGCGGGGGGAACATCATCATCCCCAAGGGAAAAGAGTTTACCGAATACCTGGATGCTCTATCCTTTAAGACCACCGAGCGGGAGATCATCGAAACGTTTGTCGAAAACGCCCTGAAGAACGGAGACTGGATCCGGGAGATGGGCGCCGACGTGCAGGTCTTCAGGCCCCTTGAAGTAGCCTACCCCACCATGATTGCCGGGGCGGGTTTTCCCGAGGTGCCCGGGGCGGAGACCGCCGTCAAATACAACATCAAGGGAACGCCGGAAGAGGGGAAGCCCTCCCAGCGCCTGTGGAAGTTCCTCTCCGGCCTGGTGGCCAAAAGGGGAATCCAGGTCCTGACGGGGACCCCGGCAAGAGAATTGATTTCCAACGCCGAGGGCGAAGTCATCGGCGTGAGGGCGGAGAAAGAAGGAAAACCGGTCCACATCCGCGCCCGAAAGGCGGTCATCCTGACCTGCGGCGGTTACGAAAACGACCCCCGCACGAAATGGGATTACCTCCCGGTCAAACCGGCCTTGTTCCTGGGCACGCCGGGGAACACGGGGGATGGGATCCGGATGGCCCAGAAGGTCGGCGGGGACCTCTGGCACATGACCCGCCTGTCCTGCCTGGTCGGGTTCAAGGCACCGGAGTTTGAGGCGGCTTTCTGGGTCTCCTTCCTGAGCGAAGGGTTCCTGTTCGTGGACAAGTACGGCCGGAGGTTCGTCAACGAGGCGGGAATCGAGATCCACGAGTACTACCGGGAGCTCTCGCATTTCGACACGGAGAAGATGGAGTTCCCCCGGGTGCCCCTCTGGGCGATCTTCGACGAGCAGACCCGACGGCGGGGGGCGCTCGAGCCGGGGAACGGCCGGATATAACCGGGACCTCTATTCCTGGAGCCTCGACAACTCGGCGGAAATCGCCAAGGGATGGA
The DNA here is from genome assembly GCA_963712535.1 of uncultured delta proteobacterium. Classification (GTDB taxonomy): domain Bacteria; phylum Desulfobacterota; class SM23-61; order SM23-61; family SM23-61; genus CAVQIK01. The sequence goes on from CAVQIK010000002.1 coordinate 114,292, forward strand.
TCCTCCAGGGGAAGACGGCGGCCGAGTTGTCATCCAGGATCTCCGTGGATTCGAAAGTCCTCGAGGAGACCCTCGCCCGGTTCAACCGGGGCTGCAAAGCCGGGAAAGACGAGGATTTCGGCCGGGCCAGGGAAGACCTCCGGGCGCTGGAGCCGCCACTTTACGCCATTCAGCTCTGGCCGGCTTTGATCAACACGCAGGGAGGCCCCCGCAGGGATAAAGAGTCCAGGGTGCTCGACCCGGACGGCAAACCGATCCCCCGGCTCTATGCCGCGGGCGAGCTCGGGTCCATCTGGGGCTACCTCTACCAGGGCGCCTGCAACATCGGAGAAGCCCTGGTCTTCGGCCGGATCGCCGGGAAAAACGCCGTCGCCGAAAAACCGTGGGGCTGATAGTTTTCATGCGGAAACAAAAAAATTCCCTCCGCCTTTGACGGGGTAGGGAGAGGGTAGGGTGATAAAGATTTAGATTGCCAGGAAAGCCTCAGAAATCCCCCTCAGTCCCCCTTTTTCAAAGGGGGAAACTCCACCTCCTCCCTTTGAAAAGGGAGGTTGGGAGGGATTTCTGGGGACTCTTACAAAACCGTTAGATTGATACCCAACATGGAACTAAAGTTGGCGGAAAAGAGTTTTGAAGTTGAAGCGTCCCAGGACCGTGTGTGGCGCCTCATCGGCAAGGTCATCTTCAGCAGCCTCCCGGGAATGGAGAACATGGAGATCCTGGACGAGAACAACTTCCGGGCCGTTCTGCGGATGAAAACGCTAGGCATCCCGGTGAGCGTGAGGCTGAAAGGGGAGATGATGGACGTGACGCCGCCGGACTCTTTCTCCGTAAGGCTCTTCATCGAAGGGCTGGGGGGATTGTTTAAGGCCGATCAGAAGGTGGCGTTTGCCATGACCTCCCTTAGAAAAAAAGAAGACGGCGGTGAACTGCAGGGCGACGGTTCAGGATATGGCATTTTTGCCGCGCCTTTTTCTCCTCGGCCAGGCCCGGAGCTTCGCAAATTCCACCTTTGAAGCGATAGAGAAACGGCTGAAGGAACTCGCTTGAGTGCGGAATGCGAAATTCGGAATGCCGAATATCATTTGAATCATTGGACGCAGATTAACGCAGATAGACGCGGATTTCATAAATTGAAATAAAGTTGTTTTATCTGCGTTCATCGGCGTTTATCTGCGTCCCAAAAAAATGTAAGGAGCAAACCATGGGTGCGACGCAGGCTTTGGCTGAGTATGTGAGCAATGCTAAGTTCTCCGCATTGCCCCAGGAGGTGGTCCGAAAAACAAAGGGCGTCATCCTGGACACCCTCGGGTGCGCGATTGCGGGGTACACCCTCGCCGGGCACGAGTTCCGATTGATCTTCGACCAGGTGAAGGAAATGGGGGGGAATCCCCAATCCACGGTGTTCCTCGACGGCCTGAAAACATCCTCGCCGCAGGCCGCCCTGGTGAACGGCACGCTGGTCCACACCATCGACTTCGACGATACCCACCTCGGCTCGATCGCCCACCTCGGGGCCTCGGTGGTCTCCTCTACACTCGCGCTCGGGGAAAAGCTCAAGGCGGACGGCCCTTCTCTGATCACCGCCATGGTCGTGGCCTACGAGGTGGCCGGCCGGATCGGCAAGGCGGTGATGCCTTCCCATTACAAGTACTGGCACCCCACCGCCACGCTGGGAATTATCGGCGCGGCAACCGCGGCATCGAAGCTTCTCGGTCTCAAGGCCGAACAGGCGGAGCAGGCGATCAGCCTGGCGGCGGACGCCTCCTCCGGGATGCGCTACTGCATCGATTTCGGGGATTATTCCAAAAGCCTTCACCCCGGTCTCGCCGCGTGGAAGGGGATCATGGCCGCGCAGATCATCCATAGGGGGGCGTCGGGACCGAAAGGGCTCTTGGAATACAAATCCGGCTTCTGCGAGGCCTATTCCGATGAACCGAACCTGAAGGCCTTGACGGATGGGCTGGGGTCTTCCTATGAGATCTCGCAAGACAGCCTGAAGGCTTTTCCCACGATCCTCTGCAGCCATACCCCCATCCAGGGGACGATCAAGCTCATGAAGGCTCACAATCTTCTGCTGGAAGACGTCGAGGCCATTCGCTTCCGGGTGACCCCGACGGCTCCGGGGCAGGGGATGAATTATTCTCCCGAATCCCCGCTAGCCGCCCGGCTTAGCATCCCCTACTGCGTGAGCAGGGCGGCCGCGGAAGGGCACATATCCATGGAACAGTTCGAGCAGTCCAAAATTATGGAGCCCCGAATCCGGGAATTCATGAAAAAGGTGTCGGTCGAATCCGATCCCGGAGTTCAACCAGAAATACCCCGGCACCCTGGCGGCCCATGTGGAAATTCAGACCCGGGACGGGAAGCGTTTCCGGGATGAGAGCATCTTCCCCAAGGGCCATCCGGACAACCCGATGACCGAGGATGAAATCAAGGACAAATTCCGCCGCCTGGCCCTGGTAACGCTCGACCGCGTCCAGACTGAACGGATCATCGAAAAAGTCAACGATCTTGAAAATTCAAAATCTCCCGATGACCTCATACAAACGCTGATGAAATGAACCTGAGTAGTCCCCATTACGAAACTCTAAATCCCTCCCCCTTCGACGGGGGAGGGAAGGGTGGGGGTGATAAGAAATTGAAGTTCCGCAAGTTCCATAATCCCCCTCACCCCCGCCCTCTCCCGCGAGGAGCATAGGCGCTAACTTAACCCCCCTTTGAAAAAGGGGGGGAGGGGGGATTTTCAGTGGGAGCCGAGCCGTGTGGAAGTACTGTGCAAATCTCAAAGCCAGATCCCGCCAATTGCGAAGTAATTTGACAGAGAGCGAAAGAGCTCTTTGGTCAGGATTGCGGAGTAAACAGGTCCTTGGTGTCCAATTTTATCGTCAGAAACCCATTGGCGAATATATCGTGGATTTCTTCGCGCCACGGGCAAAGTGGGTCATAGAAGTTGATGGATCACAGCACGTGGAAGAAGAACAAGCCAAGAAAGATAAAAATCGCGATGACTATTTGGCCTCTCTTGGGTTCAAAGTCTTGCGATTTACCAGCAGAGAAGTTCTGAAGGAAAGGGAGGCTGTGGCGGAGGTTATCTACCGTACCCTTAAAGAGAACCTATCAGCAGAAATCCCCCCTGGCCCCCCTTTGCAAAGGGGGGAATTGAAGAAAAAAATCCTAAGTTAGCGCTTATGCCCGCGAGGGGAGAGGGAGTTTCCGGACCGATAATTTGGCACCCCGTAGGTAAACCCAACCTGGAAAGGAGGAAGAAAGTTGATCCGTAAAATTGCTCACATTGGAGTGGCCGTGAAAGATGTGGAAGAGGTGGAGAAACTCTATACCGAAGTCCTGGGAATCCCCAGCACCGGCCGGGAGAATTACCCGGATAACAAGGTCGTTTTCATTCCCCTGGGGGATACGGCGATCGAGCTTCTCCAGTCGACCAAGGCCGATGGGGCGATCGCCCGCCATATCGAGAAAAAGGGGGAGGGGATCCACCATATCGCCCTGGAAGTCACTAATATTGAGGAAGCCCTGGAAGAGCTGAAAGGCAGAGGGAATGACCCTGATCGATCAAAAGCCGAGAAGCGGCGCCCACAATTCAAAAATCGCCTTTCTCCACCCCAAGAACACCCACGGCGTGCTGCTGGAACTCGTCGAACCGGCCCACGACCACTGAATCATCCCAACCTGGGATTCAGAGACCAGACCTCAGACCTCAGCATCAGGACCAACAGCGGAAACCCCCAGGATTCTGCGAAAAATGTCTGGAGTCTGAGGTCTGAAGTCCAGTATCTGAATTGCGAATCCACCGACTTTACCACCTTTATCCTTGACAAAATCCTGCCGGATTTGGAAGAATAGGCACGCCAGTCAAAACCAGAGATGATCGCGGTTGATTTTGCCCCCGCGAATCGGGAAGGGGAATCGAAACCCTGACCGTGCTCACCGTGGATCCAACAATATTTGCCAGAGATCTCTTTTCAGGCCACCTCGGGCCGGAAAAAAGGGGAATGGCGCAGGAATATCCGTGCACGCTCCCGAGGCACTCAAGGCGGAAGTTCCTGCCCAAATTTAACACCTGAAGGAGGGTAAGAGGATGAGAGAAGTTTGGAAGGTTCTTGGGGTTGCGGCGGTCATTATCTCCCTGGTTTTCTCAATAAACCCGGGGAAGGTTGGTGCCGCGGAGAAGGTTTTTGAGTTCAAGATTTCCATCGATACCGTTCCCAACCATCCCCGGTACATGGGGCTGGAGATCTTCGTGCCGGAACTGGCCAAGAGGTCAGGGGGACAGCTGGTGCGGCAAGATCTACCACAGCGGGCAGCTCTACAAGGACGCCCACGTGACCAAGGCCCTGAGGACCGGCACGGTGGAAATGTGCGTGCCCGGAAACTGGCTGCTGGAGGCGTTCGATACGAGCACCAGCCTCACCATGCTGCCCATGTTCTTCGGCCAGCCCGGAAAAATCACCGAAGACCTGATCGACGGGGAAGTAGGAGAAGGCGGTGAACCGGTCCCTGGAAAAGAAGGTGGGGGTCAAATCCCCCGGGCGGTGGTTTGAGCTGGGATACGATCAAACCTGGACCCGGAACAAGAAGATCACCAAGATGGAAGACTTCAAGGGCCTGAAGATCCGCCACTCCGGCGGCTCCATCCCCGAAGACCGGCTCAACGCCTTCGGGGCCAGCGCGGTATTCATCGCCTGGCCGGACGTGCCCATGGCTTTAGTGCAGGGAACAGTGGACGGCATCTGCTCCACCACCAAGAGCGTGGAGAGCGCCAAGCTCTACGAGGCGGGCATCAAGTATGTAGTCGACTGCCGCAATTACAACGGCTACTACGTCCCCCTGGTCAACCTGAAGTTCTGGAACAGCCTGACCCCCGGACCTGCAGAAGATCTTCACGGACGTCTGGAACGAGACGGTGCCCAAGCAGCGGGAGATCGCCCGGAGGGAGCAGGCGGAAGCCAGGAAGCTCATGGAAGGCAAAGGGGTGGAATTCTTTGATCCGAGCGACGAAGAGCTGGCCAAATGGCGCAAGCTTATCTCATGCCCATCCAGGACAAAATCGTCAAGGACCTCAAGCACGACCCGGCCCTGGTCGAGTTGGCCAGGAAGGCCCTGGGAATGTAAGCAGTCCGAACACGGTGCGGGAGTCCTCCCCTCTATTGCCGGAGGGAGAGGTGGGGGGAATGGCAACACTTATCCAAAGCCAGGAGGATGATTTATGAGCAAATGGGAGAAAGGATGGACCCGGGTGGAGAAATTCATCGTGGGCTTTCTGGCCCTTTCCGCCACCCTGATTTCCTTCTACGGCGTGATTACGCGTTATATATTCCATAATCCCCCCGATTGGGCCGAGGAGATCTGCATTTACATGATCATCTGGGCCGTCTTCATCACCGCCAGCATCCTGGCGGAGGAGAAGGGCCACGTGGCGGCCACCCTGATCGTGGAGCGGTTTTCCCTGAAGACCCGCCGTTACCTGGCGGTCTTCAACGGGGTCGTGGCCCTGGCTTTCTGCGTGGCCGTCGCCATCCTGGGCTTCAAGATCGTTGCGGCCGCCTACATCAACGATGAGCGGTCCATCACCGCGCTTCGCTTTCCGGTCTGGATCCCCTACCTTTCCGTGGCCACCGGGTGTACCCTGGTGGCCCTGCGGTACGCGATCCGGGTTTACCGGCTGGTTTTTTCCTTCCAGCCCTCCGAAATCATGGAGACCCATGAACTGAGCCGGGATGGAGAAGCACGAATGACCGTCCTATTCCTTTTCTTCGTCTTCTTGGGCTTGCTCTGCCTGGGACTTCCCATCGCCTTCGTCCTGGGGGTGACGGCTTTCATCATGATCGCCTTCTTTTCTCCGGCCCCCCTGCAGATGGTTCCCGAGGTCATGTACAACTCCCTGGATACCTTTCCCCTCATGGCCATTCCCTTCTTCGTCATCGCCGCCCAGTTCATGGTCCAGGGGGGGACTTCCCGGTATCTCATCAACGCCGCCAACTGCTGGGTCCGCCACTGGTGGGGCGGGCTGGCCATGGTCACGGTCATCTCCTGCATGATCTTCGGAGCCCTCTGCGGGTCCAGCGTGGCCACGGCCCTGGCCATCGGGGTCATCGTCGTCCCGGCCATGATCGAGCACGGCTACCCCCGGCCCTTCGCCCTCGGGGTCATCTCCGCGGCCGGCACCATCGCCATCATGATCCCCCCCAGCATCGCCATGATCATCTACGGGATCATGGCCGACGAATCCATTCCCCGGCTGTTCATGGCCGGGTTCCTGCCGGGGATCATGCAGGGAATCTTTTACATGCTCTGGATCCGCTTCGACGCCAAGCGGAAGAACATCGGAGGAGCGCCCAAGGCCAGCTGGGGGGAAACGTTCCGGACCACCTATAAGGCCATCCCCGCCTTTTGCATGCCGGTCATCATCCTGGGCGGGATCTATTCCGGGTTCGTGACGGTGACCGAGGCGGCGGCCCTGGGCGCCGTGGCGGCCATCTTCATCAGCCTGTTTATCTACCGGGAGGTGAGGCTTCAGCAAGGTCATCCCCCTCGCCGGGGACGCGATGAAATCCGCCGGGAATGATCATGTTCATCATCTGCACGGCCATCACCATCGGGAACTGGCTGACCGAAGCCGGCCTTCCGGCCCAGCTCGTGCAGATCGCCAAAGACATGAACCTGACCGCCTTCTGGTTCCTGCTTTCGGTCAACATCGCCCTCCTGATTCTGGGCTGTCTGCTGGAAGTCGTGTCCATCATGCTGATCACCCTGCCCATCATCCTTCCGGTTATTGAAGGCCCTGGACATCAACCTGATCCATTTCGGGATCGTGATGACCCTGAACATGGAGATCGCCCTGATCACCCCCCCGGTGGGGCTGAACCTCTACGTGATCTCCGGCGTGGGCAAGGCCCCCCTGGCCGAAACCATCCGGGGGGTGACTCCCTTATATCTTCATCACCGTCATTCAATTGATGCTGATCACCTATTGGCCGGCCTACACCCTGTTTCTGCCCAATCTCGTCATGGGCGCGCGATGAGGGCAGGTTGAGGTTGAGCACGGACCCGTATGGAGGCAGGGCCTAGAAATCCCCCGCTGGGGACCCTTCTCGCGGTCATGACGCTTGCCCATACGGTCGCCTCGTTCTGCAACTTGAGCATCCCTCCGCTCAGCCCCTTCCTGCGGGAGGAGCTGAATCTGAGCCATGCTCAGGTCGGCATGCTGATGTCGTTTTACTACGTCGGCGTGGTTTCGGCTTCTCTTTTCTTCGGCTGGGCGAGCGACTTCCTGGGGGAACGCCGTACGTTGATTCTGGGGCTTGGAATCCAGGGGCTCTTCATGATCGGGTTTGCCTGGAGTCCACACGTTTCTCGTCGGCGGGATCTTCCTCCTGCTCTCCGGCATCGGGTACAGCAGCGTGAACCCCGCGACCACCAAGGGGGTGATCCGCTGGTTCCCCCTTCAGGGGCGCGCCACGGCCATGGGGATCAAGCAGACCGGGATCCCCCTCGGCGGAATCCTCGCGGCATCCACGCTGCCGGGACTGGCTTTGGCCTTCGGGTGGCGGACCTCGATCCTGCTGGTCGGAGGGGTCACCCTTGTTTTCCTCTGGGTGGTGCGGATGGGAATGCCGGCCGCTCCCGCTCTTCCCGAATCGGCAATCGAAGATAAGCTGGGGCCAGTTCCGGGAAGTCCTCTCCAACCGCGGGCATCCTGGGCCTGTCGGTCATGGGAATATTCCTGGCCGGCGCCCAGCTTTCCATCATCACCCATCTGGTGCTGTTCCTGAGGAATGATTATCTCTTCAGCTCCGTTCTCGCCGGGATCTATCTGGCCGTCGCCCAAGCGGGGGGAATCGCGGGACGGATCGGCTGGGGGCTGGTCAGCGACTATGTCGCCGGCGGGAGGAGAAAGGCGATCCTGGTCCTGATCGGCTTTATCGCCGTCGCCCAGCTTCTTCTCCTGAGCCGGATCGGGCCCGAACGTCTCCGGGCTTCTCCTCTTCTTATTCATCGGCCTGCTCGGGAGCACGACGATCGGCTACCACGGGGTCCTCTTCGGCCTCATGGGCGAACTCGTCCGGAAAGAGGTGGTGGGCCTGGCCACCGGGTTCTCCCTGACCATTACTTTCCTGGGCATTGTCCTCTTCCCGCCCGCTTTCGGCCACCTGGTCGACAGGTTAGGTTCCTATAACCGGGCCTGGGATCTGCTCGCCTTCTGCTGGGTCGCGGGCCTGGCGATTCTGGTGTTTTTTGTGAAGGAAAATAAATCGAGAGACTATGGGCCACTGAAAGAGGGTTGAAATTCCGATGATCTCCCAAAAAGTCCACGATTGCATCCCCGAGAGTCCAAGGATCTTTTTCCGCGGGAAAGAAAACTGGGAGGAGCCCTATGGGAGCTGACCGCGTGAGTAGTCTCCTTTGGTTAATCTTCGGAATGATCTGTATTTACGGGTCAGTCCTGCTGGGACTGGGAACCTTGCGGGAGCCGGGAACCGGCTTCTTTCCATTCTTAAGCGGCTGCTTCTTCGCCCTGTTGGCCCTGGTTGTTTTACTCAGATCCTTCATCCCGGGACGGGGGTTTCAATCGAAAATCGCGTCTTTCTGGACCGGGCTAAACTGGCGTCGGCCGCTCACCGTGGGACTGTTGATTTTGGCTTATATTCTGATGCTGGAAAGGGCCGGGTTTTTGCTCACTTCTCTTATTCTTCTCTTCTTCATGCTGAAGTGGGTGGAAAAATTCTCCTGGTGGAAAGCCCTTCTCATCTCAGCCTCTGCTTCCGCCTGTACCTATATCTTTTTCCATACTCTTTTGAAAGCAACCCTGCCCATAGGCATATTGGGCATCTAAATCCGAAAGGATTGCCTTCGTGGACCTTTTTAGCAGCCTAATGGCCGGTTTGAGCGTGGCCTGCGAACCTTATAACCTCTTATTTTGTTTTCTGGGGGTCTTCATCGGAACCCTGGTCGGCGTTCTTCCCGGGCTCGGTCCCACGGCCACCATGTCCATTCTCTTACCGGTGACGTTCGGGATCCCCGCCACCACCGCCATTATCATGCTGTCCGGCATCTACTACGGGGCTTATTACGGCGGCTCCACCACCTCCATCCTGGTCAACATCCCGGGCGAGGCCGCCTCGGTCATCACCTGCCTCGACGGCTACCAGATGGCCCGGCAGGGCCGGGCCGGCCCGGCTCTCGGGATCGCCGCCTTTGGGTCTTTCATCGCCGGGACGTTGGGGATCGTCGCCCTGCAGATCCTCGCGCCCCCTCTGGTATCCGGTGGCGCTGAAATTCGGCGCGCCCGAATATTTTTCCCTCATGATCCTCGGCCTCGTCATTCTCATTTTTTTGGCCGAGAAATCGATCCTGAAGGCTTTGATGATGGCCGGAGTCGGGACCTTCCTGGGAACCGTCGGGCTGGACACCATGGCCGGGGTTGCCAGATTCTCTTTTGACATTCCCGAATTTCTGGATGGACTGGGAATTGTGCCCATGGCCATGGGCCTTTTCGGGATTGCCGAGATTTTCCTGAACCTGGAGAAAACCATCAAGACGGAAATCACCGACGCGAAGATCGGCAACCTGCTCCCCACCCTGAAAGATTGGATGGACAGCAAATGGGCCATCGTCCGGGGAACGGTGGTCGGGTTTTTCCTGGGCATTCTGCCGGGCGGGGGAGGGGTCCTGGCCTCTTTCGTCTCCTACGCCGTGGAAAAGATGGCCTCCAAGAACCCGGAGAAATTCGGCCACGGAGCCATCGAAGGGGTGGCGGCCCCGGAGGCCGCCAATAACGCAGCCGCCAGCGGCGGTTACATTCCGCTCCTCACCCTGGGGATTCCGGTTGGAGTGGTCCAGGCCATACTCCTGGGGGCCCTGATGATGCACGGGATCACTCCGGGTCCCATGCTGCTCAAGGAGCACCCGAACTTGTTCTGGGGGGTTATCGCCAGCATGTACGTGGGAAACGTCATGCTTCTCGTTTTGAACCTTCCGCTGATCGGTCTCTGGGTGCGGGTTCTGCGGATTCCCTACGCCATCTTATTCCCCCTCATTCTCTTATTTTGCCTCATCGGCGCTTACGCGATCAATAATAGCACTGTGGATGTGGCTATCATGCTTTTCTTCGGGGTCTTAGGGTACTTGATGCGCAAATTCGAATACGAACCCGCGCCCTTCATCATGGCCTTTGTCTTAAGTCCCATGCTGGAGACGGCCTTGCGACGATCCCTCCTGCTTTCGGATGGGACTTTCACCATCTTCTTTTCCCGCCCCATCTCGTTAGGCTGTTTGATTTTGGCCGCCATACTCTTGGTCTTAGCGGCCCTTCCGGGATTCAGCAAGCGAAGGGAAAAGCTGGTAACCGAAGCGGAAGAAACCGGGTGATTCATCGGGCTTTCTCAGAGCCCTGTAAAATCTGCTAAAAAAAGGAGGAACTGAAGATGCGAACAATGAAGAATTTTATGGCAAGGTTCATGGCTGTCGGGTCGATCCTGGTAATTTACCTGGTTTCATTCCCCTTATCCGCCTGGGCCCAGGACTACCCCAACAAACCCATCACCCTTTATTGCTCCTACGTCGCCGGGGCTACGACCGATATCACCGCGAGAGCCCTGGCGTGCGGGCGCGGAAAAACTGCTGGGAGTTCCCGTCATGGTGGAAAACAAACCGGCGGAAATTCAACGGTATGCGCATCCTTGCTGGCGTCCAAAAAGCCGGATGGGTACACGCTTGGCGGCTATGGCCACGCGGGGTAATGGACCAAATGCCCCTCGTTTATAAAGTTTCCTACGATCCATTCAACTCTTTCACTCCCATTATCCAATATAGCCGTTGGATCGGCGGGGTGTGCGTGCTTAACGAATCCCCCATAAAGACCATTAACGAGTTCATCGCCTATTCCAAGTCCCACCCGGGTCTCACTTACGGATCGCCGGGAATGTACAGCCAGCAGCATCTGGCCGTGCACCTGTTCGGGGAATGCAAGGGATTGCAGATAAAGCATATCCCGTACAAGGGGGGATCAGAAGCCATAACCGCCTTTCTGGGAAAGCACACGGATTTCATCGCCGGGTCCGGATCTCATATCCCCTACGTCAAGCAGGGAGCGTTTCGATTGCTTCTGGTTTACAATGCCACCAAACGAGACCCGAATTACCCCGACATTCCTATTTTGAGTGAGCTCGGCTGCGAGGATTACCCCGCCGATGGGATCATGGCCGCGGCGCCCAAGGGCCTTCCTGATCCCATTCGGAACAAATTGCATGATGTCTTCAAAAAAGTGACCGATAGCCCCGAATTCCAGAAAATGCTGGTACAGATCAACATGCCCTACGACTACAAGGATGGGAGGGAACTGGATAAGGAGGCACGGGATAAATATGAATGGTTTAAGACTTTTTATAAGAAGATTGGCGTGATAAAGTAACAAGGAAATTTGCTACCTGTGCATTCAAACCACGGTTCGGCATTTTCTCGCCACACTCCATCTTCCTTCCTGCGCCGAAAGCGGAAGGGCTGGGAGCGGCGGGATGGTGTCTGAGGCGGCCTGATTATTCGCGAAGGAGGTAAGACCGTTATGAACGAAGAACCGAAAAAAGTGGAACAGGAGAAGAAGCGCTGGGAAGAGAAAACTCTCAAGCCGGCGCTGGAAAGGTTTAAGCTGAAAGAGTCCCCCACGCAATTCTACGCCCCGTCCGACCTTCAGCCGGGGTTCAGTTTTCTCGACCAGGTGGGTTTCCCCGGGCAATACCCGTTCACTTCCGGGACCTATGCCACGTTCCCCTACCGCACGGGGGAGAGGGGATCCGGCGGCATCGCGCAGGCCAAGGGACTGGTCCGGGCCGGGCGCTACTCGGGATACGGGGCTCCCGAGGACACGCGCGATTACTACCTGCACATGAAGAGACTCGGCGCCAAGACCGGCCCGAACATCGCCTTCGACCTCCCCACCCAGTGCGGCTACGATTCGGACAGCCCGATCGCGAGCGGGGAAGTGGGACGGGTTGGGGTCGCCCTGGACACCCTGCGGGACATGGAAATCATCTTCGAAGCCTTCTCCGGGGAGAACGACATCGACCGGACCGCCTCCAACTTCACCATCAACGCTCCCGCCAACATCGTGATGTCAATGTACATGGCCCTGGCGGACAAGCGAGGGATCTCCTGGGACAAGCTCCGGGCGACGCCGCAGAATGACATCCTGAAAGAATTTGTCGCCCGGGGGACCTACATTTTCCCCCCCGTCCCTCCATGAGAATGTTCCGGGACAGCCTGGTATTCTTCACGAAGCACCTTCCCAACGTGAATATTACCAGCTGCGGCGGCTATCACATGCGCGAAGCCGGCGCAACGCGCGAACAGGACCTGGCCTTCAGCATGGCCATCGCCGCAGCCTATTTGCAGGAAGGAGTGAATGCCGGCCTTCCCGTGGATTCTTTTGCCCCCCGGTTCAGCTTCAACGCGTTTGGCGGGAGCATGGAGTTCTTCAAGGAGGTGGCTTTTCACCGGGCCGCCCGGAGGATGTGGGCCAGGCTGTTGAAGGAAAAATTCGGGGCCCAGAATGAAAGATCCATGACCCTGCGCCTTCCTCTCACCGTGTACCCCGGAAACTTCAACTGTACGGTCCAGAGACCTCTCAACAATCTGACCCGTTCGGTCGTCGGGGGTATCGCCGCTGCCCTGGCGGGGGGTCCTCCCGGCTGCTACCCGCCCTTTGATGAACCCCTGGGTCTGGGGTGGAGCCTGGAGGCCATCCAGCTTAGCGAAGATGCAGCCCGCATTCTTCAGCACGAAGCCCGGCTGGTGGATGTGGTGGATCCGCTCGCCGGCTCCTATTACATTGAATCGCTGACCGGCGAAATCGAGAACGCCGCCGGTGAGGAGTTTGAGAAGATCCAGAAGATGGGCGGGGCGGTGGCGGCCATCGAGGGCGGCTACCTCCAGCGCGAGGTGGCCAAGAGCGCCTACGAACGGCAGAAAAAGGTGGAAGAGGGAAAAGAGCTGATCGTGGGCGTGAATTGTTTCCTGGGGGAGAATGAGCTGGAAGTTTCCACGACCCGGCTGGTCCCCCATCCTTATGACCCCCAGCGGCGGGATGAAGCCGAACGCCTGCAGCTCACCCATCTCAAGGAAGTGAAGGACAAGCGGGACAAGAAAGAGGTTGGCCGCCTGCTGAAGGAGCTCAAGGCCGCCGCCCAGAAGGAGGAAGTGAATCTCATCCCTTCACTCCTCGCCTGCGCCAAGGCGTATGTGAGTCTCCAGGAGATGTGCGACACGTTAAAGGAGGTTTTCGGGGAGTACCGGCCGGCAACCATTTGAAGTTGAAAAGGGGGGGCGAGGTTGCTATGATGTGCCCGCCGGAATATACAGCAATAGAAATGGCAAATCCCAAAGCTCGTACCTGTTTTGCCTTATGAAAATGAAATCCCAAATTGCCAGGGACGCCCAGAAATCCCCCTCGATCCCCCTTTTTGAAAGGGGGAGATTAACTCCTCCCTTTATTAAAGGGAGGATGGGAGGGATTTCTGGGGGCGCTGAACAATCTTGGATTTCAAAAATTTCCTTTTGAATTGATCTTTTCAAGGGAGGTTCACTCATGAATCAGGAGAAAAAAATCAGAGTGCTCGTGGCCAAGCCCGGCCTGGACGGGCATGACCGGGGAGCGAAAGTCGTCGCCTATGGGCTCCGCGACGCGGGTTTCGAGGTGGTGTACACCGGGCTGCGTCAGACCCCGGAGATGATCACCAACGCGGCCATCCAGGAGGATGTGGATGTGATCGGGCTCAGCATTCTTTCGGGGGCCCACATGAGCCTGACCCAGCGGGTCATGCAGAACCTGAAAGCGAAAGGCGTGGCCGAGAAGATGGTGCTGGTGGGGGGGATTATCTCCCCTCCGGATGTCGCCAAGCTGAAGGAGATGGGCGTTGCCGAGGTGTTCATCCCCGGGGCTTCCATCAAGAGCATCTCCGAATTCATAAAGGGAAAATTCCCAGGATAAGAAACAAGCGGCAACCATTAGTTCCAAAAAATGTCAAAGGTAATGGATGCGTAAAAAGTCCTTCTGTCGTCACCCCGGCGGAAGCCGGGGTCCAGGATTTTTTGAAATAACTGGATTCCGGTCGGAATCGACTCGTACCGAGTTTTCACCGGAATGATGGCCATAACTCCATCTATGTTTGGAAGCCAAGTTCTTGGGAGTTGGAGCTTGGATTCGCAATCTGCGAATTGACTTTTGTTATTCCAGAGGAGGAGAGCGTGAAGGAAACTGAAAAGTTGGCCCGTTACGTCGCGGATTCATCGTACAAGTCCATTCCCAAAGATGTTATTCACCAGGGAAAGCGCTGCTTCCTGGACCTCATAGGGGTCGCCCTGGGAGGCGCCCATCAGCCCCTGGGCAAGATCCTGGTGAAGACCGTCAAGGAGTTCGGGGGGAAACCCCAGGCGAGCGTCCTGCTCCATGGCTTCAAGACCAGCGTGGTAAACGCCGCCCTGGTGAACGGCGCCCTGGCCCACGCCCTGGATTTCGACGACACCCACACGGGGGCCCTCGGCCATCCCAGCGCTCCCGTGATCCCCGCGGCCCTGGCAGTGGGGGAGTGGAAAGGCCTTTCCGGAAAAGCGGTGCTCGAAGCGTTCATCGTGGGTTTCGAAGTGGAGACCCACATCGGCATGGGCATGGGCATGAAGCACTACGACCGCGGTTGGCATCTCACTTCGACTTTCGGCCGGTTCGGGGCTGCCGCCGCGGCGGGAAAGCTCCTGGGCCTTTCCGTGGAGCAGATGAAAATGGCCCTCGGCCTCGCCGGGACCCAGGCCGCGGGCCTGCGGCTGGTCTTCGGCACGATGGCGAAGCCTTTCCACCCGGGGAAATCCGCCTTCGACGGTGTGCTTTCAGCCATCTTGGCCGGCCAGGGCTTCACCTGCGCCCCGGATATCCTCGAGGGGAAAAAAGGGTTCCTGAGCGTCCTGGGGGACGATCAGTCCAGTCTGGAACCGATGGTCAAAGGCCTGGGGAAAAAATACGAGGTGCTAAGAAACACCTTCAAACCGTACGCGGCCTGCCTGCTTACCCACCCAACCATCGACGCCGTGATCCAGATGCGGAACCAGTACAGCCTCAAGCCCGAGGACATTGAACGAAATTTCCTGCGACGTGGCAAAATTCTGCCTCGATGCCGCCGGACAGGCCGAGCCGAAGACCGGCCTGGCCGGAAAATTCAGCGCTTATTATTGTGCCGCCCTGGCATTGACCGAGGGCGCGGCGGGGGAGGACCTGTTTACCGACAAAAAGGTCCTCGATCCCAGGATGGTAGCCCTGAGGAAGAAAGTGAAGGCCCGTGTGGTCCCGGGCCTCAAAGACACGGAAGCGAAAATCAGCATCACCACGAAGGACGGCAAGAAATACTCGGCTCACGTCGAGATCCCCAAAGGAGACCCGCGAAACCCGCCCACCGATCGTGAACTGGAAGATAAATTCCGTTCTCTCACGGCTTCCGCCCTGGGCAAGGCCAGGATGGACCGGCTGGTGGAGACGATCTGGGGCCTGGAAAAAGTGGGAAACGTCCGGCAGCTGATCCGGCTCTGCGCTAAAAAAAGAAAAGGGGAAAGGGGAAGAGGGGAAAAGGCGAAATGAAATTATCCCCTCTTTTCCCCTTTCGCCCCTTCCCCCTTTCGCCCGCCTCACTTGCGCTCTATCAGTTCCACCCGGACATTCTCCGGGCCCTGGATGTAGGCGATCCGGACCCCCGGACGAATCTCGTAAGGCTCAACGACAAATTTCGCGCCTTTTTTCTTGAGTTCGGCTACCGCCTCGTCAAGGTTCTTCACCATGAACCCGAAATGATCCAGGCCCAGGTAAGGCTCGGCCGGGCTCTCGGGGATCTTTTTTTCGGGGGGGATGCGGAGAATATAGACCGTCAGGCCGCTCATGTCCAGGTCGTACCGGCGCTGGCCGTCCGGCTGGGCCGATTCGATGATCTTGGCGCCAAACATTTTTTCGTAATACCGGGCCGTGGCCAATGGGTCCCGGGTGCACAGGTGGATGTGGGGAGAACTCAATGCTGGCATACAGCCTCCTTTTTCTGATTGTTCAGTCCTGAAATCTTGTTCCAGAATTGCAACGTATCCCCAGAAATCCCCCTGAATCCCCCTTTTCAAAGGGGGAACTTTATCTCCTCCCTTTGGAAAAGGGAGGCTGGGAGGGATTTCTGGGAACATTTTTCAAACCGCTAAATCGACCTTTTTCTCCCAATAGATTTTTTGTGCTCCAAAAACGCGATCTATTTCGCCGGCACCACGATTCGAGGGAGCAGCTACTGAGGCTGGGGAAAAGGGCCAGGAAGAAGCGAGAGCCCTTACTTCCCCTTGAAGACCGCCTCGCGTTTCTCCACAAAAGATTTCATGCCCTCCTGGCGGTCTTCCGTGTTCCAGCAAAGAGATTGTGCGAACCGTTCATGGTCCAGGGCCTGGGCCAGATCGAAACGGGTAAAATTCTGCAGGGCCTTCTTCGCCAGCGCCACGGGGATGGGAGCGCTCTTCATGAATTTCGCGGCAAACTCTTTCGTCGCGGCGGCCAATTCATCGTGGGGGACGACTTTGTTCACAAGCCCGATCCGCAGGGCTTCCTGGGCGCCGATCACCTCCCCGGAAAAGATCAGCTCCGCGGCCTTGGCGTAGCCCACCAGGCGGGGAAGAAACCAGACTCCGCCCCAGTCGGGATGAACCCCCCGGCGCACGAAGGTCTCGCCGAACCGCGCCCGGTCGCTGGCGATGCGCATATCGCAGGCCAGGGCCAGGTTGCATCCGCCGCCCGCCGCCACCCCGTTCACGGCTGCGATCACCGGCTTTCCCGTGGACTGGATCAGGAGGACGACTTTGTCCCGCGTCGGCCTCTGGTCGATGCTCAGCGTCGCCTCCGCCCGGGTCCCGCCGGAGACGAATTCTTTCACGTCTCCCCCCGCGCAGAAGGCTTTCCCGGCCCCGGTGATCACGATGACCTTGACTTCGGGATCGGCCGCGGCCGTTTCCACGGCGCCCAGGATCTCCTGACGCATCCCTCCTCCCAGCGCGTTCATCGAATCCGGCCGGTTCAGGGTAACCGTCCCGATCCCGCCTTCTTTGTCGAACAACACAAACTCCCAGTTCATTTATTCCTCCGTCGATTTTTTAAAAAATGAACCACAGAGATCACAGAGGGCTCAGAGATAAAGAAATAAAATAGACTGGACAGATATTTTTGGGTCGTCATTCCTGCGGAAGCCTTCAGGGTGAGTCCCGCTCGGAGCGGGATCGAACGCTTTCACCGGAATGACGGCCATAACGGCACCCATCTCCACAAATCCAAGGGGTTACCGTTTTTCTTCTTCCGTTTCCCTCTGAGTTCTCTGTAGTACTAATCTGTGGACTCTCAAATTTTTGTTAAGAAATTCCGAATTGGGAAAGCCGCCTCAGAAATCCCCCCCAACCCCCCTTTGCAAAGGGGGGGAGGGGGGATTTCTGGGAAGGCAGTCACAGGTAATCGGATTTTTTTGGTTGCGGGTCTGCCGCTCTGTGTACTCTGTGGTTAAAATAATTTTTTTAATTGTTGAACACACTCTGTGGCTTCGGCCACCATGCTCCGGATCAGTTCCTCCACTGTCATCACTTTCCGGATCGCCCCCGCGACCTGCCCCGCGGACATGAGCTTGTTTTCCCAATCTTCCCCGGCTCCCTTGGCCATGGCGTCCACATAGGCGTTGATCTCATTCTGGCTGGCGCCGCTCTCATCCATCTGCCGCACGGCCAGGGCGGCCTTGTTCTTCAAAACCCGGATGGGGTACCCCCTGCGGGCGGCGATCATGGTGCTGTTGTCCACCGCTCCCAGGATCGCCTGCTTGTACGCCGCGGGGATGGGGCACTCTTCGGTGGCGAGGAACCGGGTCCCCATCTGGACCCCTTCGGCGCCGAGCGCAAAGGCCGCCACCCAGCCCCGCCCGTCGCCGATCCCCCCCGCGGCCACAACGGGAATCTTCACCGCTTCGGCCACCTGGCGGGTGAGGACCATCGTGGCGACCTCGTCGCGCCCCACGTGGCCTCCCCCTTCGGCCCCCACCGCGATGACCCCGTCTACCCCCGCGTCCTCCGCTTTCCTGGCCATCTCCACGGTGGCGACTACCTGCAGCATTTTCATTCCCGCCTCTTTGACTCTGGCGATCACTTTTCGCGGGTCCCCCGCCGACGTGGTGACGGTCTTTACCCCTTCCTCGGCCGCAATCTCCAGGGCTTCAGATGCGTTGGGGCGATAAATGGGGATGTTGACCCCGAAAGGCTTCGGGGTAAGGGACCTGGCTTTCCGGATCTCGGCCCTGAGCCGGTCGCCTTCCAACCCGGAAGCGCCGATATTTCCGAACGCGCCGGCGCGGGAAACAGCCGCGGCCATTTCTCCCAGGGTGATGAGGCGCATGGCTCCTTGGATGATGGGATATTCTGAGCCAAGGATTTCGGTTATTCGATTTTTCATATCCTCCCCTCAAATCTCCTCAGGTAAACGCGGCGAGGCAGGTGATCCCTCGATCGCCCCATTTGCATTCAGGCCAAGATAAACTTTTTCTCTCTTGCAAGTCAACCGATATCGATCATCAAGCAGGCACGTTCTTAGAAATTTTCCCGACCACCCGATTAAAGGGGATGGGACCCTCATTGAATACCCGCTTCAAATAGGGTAAAGTGACTGAGATCATGAACAGAAAGGACGACTACATTTTCCGTTACCCCCTCGAGGTGCGAGAGACCGGCGAGCCGCCGCGACTCCCTTTTGGAAATGATCCGGCACAGAACTGGGGAGCCTCCTCAGCCTTCTTTCTCTGTACCGCGGGGGGGAGGAAGTAAAGCCGGACGCATTCCGACTGATGAATGAGCGGGAGGCCATTCACCCGATCTTTCCGCCGGAAAAAGAAAAGGTTGAGGATGAAGGGCGGTGTGAAGCTCAGCCTCAACATGGGCCATCCGTACACGCCGTCTTTCCAATCCGCCCGGAATGCCGAGCTCTACGAGCCCCGAATCCCCCATATAAGAAGGCTGCTGGAGAGCGTCCTCTCGGTTGTCACCCTGGAATCAGGGGGGAAGCCCGTCTCCGTCGACGGTTTCCGCCTGAAGGACCTCGATTCCTGGCTGGTTGCCTCGGGCGCCGATCCCGCGGAAGTGATCGATTCTCTGGCCACGAGGTGCGACTGCCGTTGCAGCTTTTGCTACATCCGGGGGAATCCTCCTTCGCTGGCGCTGGAGCAGCCCTCAAGGGGGGCCGAAGAGGAGCTGGCCGAGGCTCAAACCCGCCTCAAGTATTTCTCGCCGCCGGCGAAACGAGCCCTCTTTCCAGCCCTGGGAAGCCCGCACGAATTCCTGTGCCATCCCTACGCCCTGGATCTTCTTACGGACCTCCGGAAAAAAACCGACCGTCCTCTCCGCCTTTCCACCAATGGGAACAACCTGACGGAGGAATTCATCCGAAAGCTCTCTTCTTTGAAACCTGTTTATCTGTACCTTTCGCTTGAACAGCTCCTCCCCAGCGCGGCGGGCCCGGATCATGGGCGGGAAGAAACTGCGAGACCGGCATTCGCTCTCTTCCTTTGCTCAAAGAGAGCGGAATTCCCTATGGGACAGTCATCGTTCCCTGGCCATTCCCTTCGGTAGGAGAAATGATCGCCGACCTGAAACAAACCATTTCGTACGCCGATCAGAACGACGCCCACCTGGTGGAAGTGAGCCTCCCGGGGCACAGCCGGTATTTCTCCCAGAGCCCGCTGTTCGACCTGGAGGAAGTGTGGTCATCCGTAGTCGAAGCGGTCCGGTCCCTCGCGGAGAGAGTCCAGACTCCCCTGGTCGTGAAGCCCAGCCTCTATGAAGAAACGAAGCATGAGGCAAGGTTCAATCTTCCGAAGGTCGCGGGGGTAGTGAAGAACTCTCCTGCGGCTTACTCCGGTCTGAAACCAGGAGATCTGATTCTCTCCGTCGGCGGCCTGAAAGTCTCCTCCCGGCCTCAAGCCCGGGATCTTTTGCAGCTTCAACACCGGAACAGAACCTCCTCCGTCCCCTTGTCCATTCAAAGGGGAAAGGAAAACATCGAAACCCGCTGCTCTACGGAACACTTTGGATATCCATATACCCCGGATACAGATCACCACCTGGGAATCATTTTCCCGGGAGCGGGCTTCCGCCCCAGCGCCCTCGAAGATTTGAAATCCCTGATCGCTGCCCGCGGCGCCAGGCAGGTTCTCCTCCTCTCCTCGCGGCTGGTCAAGCCCGTCGTCCAGCAGCTCCTGCGGGAGTCTTCCCTCTTCGGAGGAATTCAAATCCAGGTGGAAGTGCCGGAGAACCGATACTTCGGCGGAAATATCTTTATGGGAGATCTTCTGGTCGTTCAGGATTTCATCGAGGCGATCCGGGAATTTCTGAAAAGGAACTCCCCCCCTGAGCTTGTCGTAATCCCCTCATCGCCGTTTTCTTTGGGCCAGTGGGGAAGGGACCTGGAAGGAAGAGTGTATAAAGACATCGAAAGATCGGTCGGCGTGCCGGTCGCTCTCCTGGAATGTGAGCCGATCTATGATTGATTCGCGGCCCCTGCCCCGGATTTATTCTCCTCCTTGAGCGATGGGGCGGGTTCGGACGGAAAATCCACCGATCCTCTCGGAAAAGAAACCTGCCCCAGGGCCCCGCCCCGACGCCTTGCTTTTCCCTTGACAACCCTTTTGCCTGAAAGGTAACTTTTTAATTGCTCCTGCAATCGGAATAAAAGCCGCTCCTGGAGGAGAAAAGCCATCGAAAAGTGGGACCGGGTCTCCGGGTACATTCTCCTTATCATCGGCCTGGTTACGGCCTGGAGTTCGACTTCCCTTTCCATGGGCAAGCTCCGCCACCCGGGGCCCGGGTTTCTCCCTTTCGGGCTTGCCGTCATCCTTATGGCCCTCGCGCTCGCCCTGATCTTGAAGAGCCGAACCGGGGAGAAATCCCCAGTCCCGTTCTGGCCCCGGAGAACCTGGGTCAGGCCTCTTCTCGGAACCATCATTTTTCTTCTCTATGCTTTCGTCCTGGGGTATTTAGGGTTCATTCTCACTACCTTCCTTTTCCTGATCTTCTGGATGTGGGTGATCGAGCGAATCCGCTGGGTAACCCTGCTCACCATCTCCGTCACCGTCACCGCGGTCCTGTACTTTATATTCCAGTATTTCCTCGAGGTGCCCCTTCCCGCGGCCTTTTGGAACTCTTAGGGAAACAGAATGGATGAGATCCTCAAAATGTTCCACGGTCTGGCAGGGGGCTTCGGTATTGCCTTCACCCTGACCAACGTGACCTTTGCGTTGATCGGGGCCGTGCTGGGAACCATGGTGGGCATTCTCCCGGGTCTCGGCCCGTCGGCCACCATCTCCCTTCTCCTCCCCGTGAGCTTCAAGATCGGTTCCCCGGTTACCTCCATCATCATGATGGCCGGGATCTTCTACGGGGCCATGTACGGCGGGTCCACCACCTCCATCCTGGTCAACATTCCGGGCGAGGCCGCTTCGGTCGTGACCTGCATCGACGGCTACCAGATGGCCTTGAAAGGCCGTGCCGGCCCGGCCCTGGGCATGGCCGCCATCGGCTCCTTCGTGGCCGGAACCATCGGGATCATCGGCCTGACCTTCGTCGCTCCGCCCCTGGCCGAATTTGCCCTGAAGTTCGGCCCGCCGGAGTATTTTGCCCTGACCCTTCTCGGTCTTGCTCATGGCCACCCTCCTGGGCGAAGGCTCGATTTTCAAGGGGCTGATCATGGTCGTCCTCGGCCTCCTCCTCGGGTCCGTCGGCCTCGACCCGATCTCCGGCGCGATCCGCTTCACCTGGGGCCTGCACATGCTCCAGGAGGGGATCGATTTCGTGACCCTGGCCATGGGGATGTTCGGGATGGGGGAGATCTTCTTCAACCTGGAAAAGGCGCTGAAGGCCGAACTGGTCACCCGGAAGATCGACCATCTCTGGCCGAACCTCAAGGACTGGGCCGAATCGAAGTGGGCGGTCATCCGGGGTTCTCTCATCGGGTTTTTCATCGGCATTCTGCCCGGGGGCGGCGCGGTCATCTCCTCCCTGGTGTCCTACGCGGTGGAGAAGAAGGTCTCGAAGCACCCCGAGGAGTTCGGCAAGGGCGCCATCCAGGGCGTGGCCGGCCCGGAATCGGCGAACAATGCCGCGGCCAGCGCCTCCTTCATCCCGCTCCTGACCCTCGGAATTCCGGGAAATGCGGCCATCGCCATGATTTTCGCGGCCCTCCTCATCCAGGGGGTCCAGCCGGGCCCGTTTCTGATCACCGAAAAACCCGATATTTTCTGGGGCGTGGTCGCTTCCATGTACATCGGAAACGTCATGCTCCTCATCCTGAACCTTCCCATGGTCGGCATCTGGGTGCAACTGCTCCGGGTCCCCTATGCCATCCTGGCGCCCATCATCGTGCTCTTCTGCTGCGTGGGGGTCTTCAGCATCCGGAACACGGTCTTTGACATCTACGTCATGGGGATTTTCGGGGTTATCGGATATCTGCTCCGGAAGGTCAACCTGGAACCCGGCCCCATGATCCTGGCCTTCGTCCTGGGCCCGATTCTGGAGAGGGCCATACGGCAGGCGCTTTTGATCTCCGCCGGAAGCCCGGTGATCTTCTTCACCCGCCCCATTTCCGGGGCGATGATGAGATTCCTGATTCTCTTCATTGTGATTCAAACCATTTGGACCGTTCGCAAGAGAAAGCGAGTGGCTGCCGCTAAGAAAGCTTCATAAAAAGGAGGTTTCTCATTATGAAAAGACTACTCTGGGCAATGGTTCTGGTTTCCTTCCTGCTTCTTCCGGCGATCGGGGGAACGGCGGAAAAGTTTCCCACCAAACCCATCGAGATGGTTGTGCCCTTCGCCGCCGGTGGCTCCACCGACGTCCTGGCCCGGCTGGTGGCGCAAGTACGCTCCCAAGTATTTTGACAAGCCCCTGGTCATCGTGAACAAACCCGGCGGCGGCGGGATCACGGGGACGGAAGGGGTCGTCCGTTCCAAGCCGGACGGGTACACCCTCTTTGTCGGGTACGGCTCCGGCCATGACCTGGTCACTCCTCATTTTCAGAAGATGCCCTACGACACTTTCAACGACCTGATCCCCGTCTGCCGTCTCTCCGTCCATTCCATCGTCATGATCATCCGGGGCGACGCTCCCTACAAGAATCTGAAAGAATTTATCGACTGGGGCAAAAAGAAGGACCAGGTGACGGCTTCGGTGTCCACGAAAGCCGGGTCCGTGGACATCACCTTCCAGGCCGTGGGGAAAGCCACCGGCTTAAAAATGGTCACGGTCCCCTTCCGGGGCGGGGCCGAATCCGTGACCGCGATCGTGGGCGGGCCAGACGGACTGCGGCGGAAATCATCCCTCCGAGATCATCAGCCACATCAAGGCCAAACGGCTGATCCCCATCGCCGTGGCGCTGGAATCCCGGGACTCGGCGATTCCCGATGTGCCCACCTTCAAGGAATTGGGCTATAATGTAGTGGCGGTGGGCTCGGTGAAAGGCGTGGCCGCACCGAAGGGAACCCCCCCCGAAGTCATCAGCTACCTTTCCGAGACGATTCAAAAAGGTCTGCGACGACCCGGAATTCGTCAAGTCGATGAAAGACATCGGCCAGCCGGTCATGTACCAGGGGCCGCAGGAATTCGGCAAGTACATGAAGGACGGGTTTGCCCAATACGGTCAGATGATCAAGGAATTCAACATCAAGCTGGAATAATCCGAAGCCGTGGGGGCCTGCCTTGCACGGGGCATTTTTCCGCTCTACAACAGATACGTGCATCTGATAGAATGATATGTACCCTGATCTCGAAAATCGAAAAAAGGAGGAATTTATGAGCCAGAAAGTCTTAGATCTGCTGAATGCCGCCCGCTCGAGAGAACTGACCGCCATCAGCCAGTACATGCTGCAGCACTATGAATTGGAGGATAAGGACTTCGGGAAGCTGGCCAAGAAAATGAAGGAGATCGCCATCCAGGAGATGAAGCACGCCGAAGGCCTGGCCGAACGGATCCTTTTCCTCAAAGGGGAGCCCACCACCAAGCCCGACGCGGTTCCCTCAAAGGGCCAGGACATTCCCGCCATGTTAACCACCGATATAGCCCTGGAGACTCAAGCGATCGCCATGTACAACGACGCCGCCGTCGTCTGCGCCGCGGAGAAAGATCAGATCTCGAAGCAGCTCTTCGAGAAACTCCTCGGCGAAGAAGAAGAGCACGTCAACTTCTTTGAAAACACCAAGGCGCATGTCGATCAGCTCGGCGACGCCTACGTCGCCACCCTTGCCGGTTGATTCGCGTTTCCCGCCGAGATCCTGACCCCCCATCGCCTTCCCCTCTCCCCCGGTTCCGGGGGAGAGGGAAAACGAGCCATTGCCCGCGTGGCCTACGGCTGTCTTAAATCCCACCCGCCATTCAGAGAAGATTCAGACTTCAGGCATCAGACGTAAAGCTGAGCGGTGAGAATTGCCTTCAGATCGCAGAAGGTCTGAGGTCTGGTGCCTGACGTCTGATGCTCTATTTGCATCTTGACTTCTTGCCGGATGAACGGGTTAAATGATATCAGATACTTGGGTCTGGTTTGCGGTTTTGGGAGGAACATTCAAGTGAAGTCCATGGAGATCGAGGTCGAGAAGATCCGGCCGAACCTCCGCCTGATTTATGAATACGACGCGATTGAAGCGGTCTGCCGCGGTATTCAAAAGGGGGGCGAAATTGAACCCCTGCTCGTCTGGTTTGACGGGGAAAATTTCCGCATCTGGGACGGTGAAAAACGCTGGCGGGCCTGCAAGAAACTCGGGATCAAGCGGGTGAAAGTTTTCCTGGTCGAGTTCAGCTGAGCCGCGCCCAGCCTTCCGCCTCCCAGCCCGTCGCTCTGAAGGAACCTATGCACATTGTCTGTTGCATCAAGCAGGTGCCCGACACCGCCGAGGTGAAGATGGACCCCCAGACCAATACGCTTGTGAGGTCGGGGGTCGAATCCATCTCCAACCCATACGACATCGTGGCCCTGGAAGAGGCGCTCCGCCTCAAGGAACGGTACGGCGGGCGGGTGACTGCTCTCACCATGGGCCCTCCCCAGGGCGAGGAGGTTTTGCGGGAAGCGCTCTCTCTGGGGGCCGATGACGCCGTTCTCCTCTCCGACCGGCCTTTTGCCGGGGCGGACACCCTGGCCACCAGCTACACCCTCGCAAAAGCCATAGAAAGATTGGACCGCGAGCATCCCGTCGATGTCATCTTCTGCGGAAAGCAGGCGATCGACGGCGACACGGCCCAGACCGGGCCGGGGATCGCCACCCGGCTTGCGTACACCCTTTTCACCTATGTCGTGGAAGTACAATCCGTCGATGAAGCGAAAGGGGTCATCCAGGTCAGACGGAAGATCGAAGGGGGTTTCGAGATCGTAAAGGGGCCTTTGCCCGCCCTGCTCACGGCGGAATTGGACCTGGCCAAGCCCCGCCGGGCCTCTCTTCCTCTCCTCATTCAAGCGTTGAGAGCCGGGGTGAAACGATGGGACGCGAAGGCCATCGAGGCCGAGCCGGTGAAGCTGGGACTCAAAGGATCGGCCACCTGGGTGAAACGGATTTTTACCCCCCCCGTGCACGAAGGCGGGCCCCGGTTTACCGCGGGGGAGAACCCCGAAGCCGCGGTAGAGCAATTCCTCGACACCCTTCTGGCCGACTCCTCGTTCGCCGAAAAACTGTTCGGGACGAAAAAATAATATTTTTGTCGGGATGCAGATTTCCGCAGGTAGGGGCAGATAACCTTCACGACCTTGGAATGAAGGTTTTGGTAATTGGTAATTGAGATGATCCCTATGAAAGTCTTCCCGAATTGTCAGGAGGCCTCAGAAATCCCCCTTGATCCCCCTTTTTCAAAGGGGGAACTCTATCTCCTCCCTTTGAAAAAGGGAGGTCGGGAGGGATTTCCTGGAACACTTTCGAGGCTTATAAATTAATGGATTTTTGAAATCCTGCAAATCTGCGTCCATCTGCGTCCGAAAAAATTTATGGCCAGGAATATCAAGGGCATCGAGCCCGCCGAAATCATCTCCGACCGATGCATCAGCTGCCAGGCCTGCGTCGGTGAATGCCCGGTCGGCGCCGTGCAGATCTCCGCCGAGGGGGTTGCCGTTATCCAGCCGGACCTCTGCGTGGGCTGCGGAAAATGCGCCGAAGTCTGCCCGGTGGGGGCGGTCCGGTACGAGAGGAAAAAGAAACAGAAAATCCCGGCTGACGTCGCCGGACCTCCTCAGGGAACCATCCGTGATTACCGCGGGGTGGCCGTCTTCATCGAAGTTGCCGACGGCCACGGCGCCCAGGTCTCCTGGGAACTGGTGGGCAAGGGGAACGAGCTCGCCCGGAAGCTTAAAACGAAGGTAGTCGGCTTCCTTGTGGGAAACGGGATCGAAAAGATCGCCCGGGAAGCTCTCGTTTACGGCTGCGAGGAGGTCCACCTGATCGACCATCCCCTGCTCGCCCGCTATCTTCCCGAGACCTACGGCAAAGCCCTTTCGGAGCTGTCCCGGGACGTCAAGCCGGAGATCTTTCTCATGGGGGCCACTTCCCTGGGCAGGGAATTGTCGGGGGTAATCGCCACCCGGCTTCAGACCGGCCTCACGGCGGATTGCACTTCCCTCGACATTGACGAGGAGAAGGGATACCTCCTGATGACCCGCCCCACTTTCGGGGGCAATATCATGGCCACGATTTATTCCCAGAACCACCGCCCCCAGATGAGCACGGTTCGGCCCCGGGTGATGAGGCTGGGCGAGAAAAGGAAGGACGGGGGTGGGAAAATTACCCCTCACGGTTGGGACCCTCCCGACGGCCCGATTTCCGAAATCCTGGAGCACCTGAAAGCGGACCAGCAGCCGGGTAGTTTTGACATCGGGCAGGCGTCAGCCCTGGTCGTCGCCGGGAAGGGAGCCTGCGATCCCGCCTCCATGCCTCTCCTTCAGGAACTCGCCGACCTGGTTGGAGCGAAGGTGGCCTGCTCCCGCCCCGTGGTGGAAGCGGGCCTCATGCCCTACGAGCGGCAGGTCGGCCAGACCGGGAAAACGGTGGCCCCGAAACTCTATATCGGGATCGGAGTCTCCGGAGCGGTGCAGCACCTGGTGGGCATCCAGGGTTCGGAAAAAATCGTCGCCATCAACCCCGACCCGGAGGCGCCGATCTTCCGGGTGGCTGACGTGGGGCTGGTCGGGGACTATTTGAAGGTAGTCCCTGCGCTCATCTCCGCGTTGAAGAAAAGAAAAGGAATTTAACCGCAGAGAACGCAGAGGACGCAGAGTCACAGGATTCAAAATGCAAATACCGGTATTCCCATAGTGCGCTGAAGTTTCCCCCGTAATTTCATTTAAAACCGAGTTCGGGGCGTGTTTCTCTTTGTGCTCGATATTTACTCAGCGTCCTCTGCGCACTCTGCGGTTAATTTTTGATCAAATAAATGAAAGAAGAATTTGACGTCGCCATCGTGGGGGCCGGCCCCGCCGGGATTTCGGCCGCCTGCCTCCTGTCCCAAAAAGGAGTGAAGACGATCGTCCTGGAGCGGGGGGAATATCCCGGCTCCAAGAATATCTCCGGCGGGGTCCTGTACGGCCACGACCTGGGGCAGGTCCTTCCCGATTTCGCGGCGCAGAACTGCCCGGTGGAACGAAACATCGTCGAATCCAGGGTGTGGTTCCTCTCCGGAGAGGCAGGCTACAGCCTCTCTTACCGGGACAAGATTTTTGCCGAGGAACGGAAGTACAATGTCTTCACCGTCGGGAGGGCAAAATTCGACCGCTGGTTTGCGGAGCAGGCGAAGCGGCTGGGGGCCCTGGTGGTTTCCGGCACGGTGGTCACCGACCTCCTTCGGGACGGCCGGGGTGCCGTGGTTGGATTACGGACAGACCGGGCCGAAGGGGACATCTCGGCCAAAGTTGTTCTCCTCGCGGACGGAATCAATTCACCGCTCGCGGCGAAGACCGGATTTCGGCCCGAACCCAAGCCTCACGATGTAGCTCTCGCGGTCAAAGAAGTGATCGAGCTCGGCGAAGCCCAGATCCAGGACCGGTTCAACGTCGAGGCGGGAAACGGGGTGACGATCGAGATCCTGGGCACGGTCACAAAGGGGATGGATGGGGTCGCGGTCATCTACACCAACCGCAAGTCCCTTTCCCTTTGCATCGGGGCGAACCTCTCGGACCTGGCGAAGAATAAAGTCAGGCCCTACGAGATGATGGAGGATTTCAAGGCCCACCCTCTCGTCGCCCCCCTGATCCAGGGGGGAAAATCCACGGAGTACATGGCCCACTGGATTGCCGAAGGCGGGTACGACACCATCCCCCAACTGTGCGGGGACGGGTATCTCATCGCCGGGGATTCGGGCATGCTGTTTAATGCCCTTCACCGCGAAGGATCGAACCTGGCCATGACCTCGGGCCGGTTTGCCGCCGGGGCGATCCTGGACGCGGTGCAAAAAGAGGACTTCAGCCGCGAAGGTCTGCGCGGATACATATCCCGCCTGCAGGATTCCTACATTTTCAAAGATCTGAAAAAGTACCGCCGTTTCGGGACATTCCTGAAGACCAACCCGGAGCTGTTCACCTCCCTGCCCGGAATGGGCCTCCCGCGCGGGCAGGGAGATGATCACGGTGAACGGAGTTCCCAAAAAAGAAAAACAGGGCGCCCTCTGGCGCGAGCTCCGGGAGAAGATCGGGCTGGTGAGATTATTGAGGATCGCCTGGGACGGATGGAGAAGCGTGAAATGAGAATGAAGATCGAAGACAAGCTCTTCCTGGCTCGTTTCCGGGTGGATGAGGAGTCGCACCTTAAGATCATCGACGGCGCGGTCTGCCGCGAGAAGTGCACCGACCAAGCCTGCCTGTACCTTTGCCCGGCAAACGTCTACCGTTTGGAAAAGGACCGCATCCACGTGGCTTACGAGGGCTGCCTGGAATGCGGCTCCTGCAGGATCGGTTGCCCCCACCTCAATATCGAGTGGCGCTTCCCGAAGGGCGGGTATGGCGTAAGCCATAAATTCGGTTGATTTATTCCGCCCAGTCCACTTTCCACTGTAAGGGGCGACCCGGCGGGTCGCCCTGCCTATTTCGCGCGGGCAATGGGCGACCTTTATGATAAACTTTTTTTATGGGCCAACAGATCTTCTCTTTTCGCGGTGGACCGAAAAACGGGAAGCTGAATTATCTATTCTTCCTCCCAGGATTACGAGAAGGGGCGCCGGAAAAAATGGCCGTTGATTTTGTTCTTGCACGGGGCGGCCGAGCGGGGAGACGACCCCGGAATCCTGAAGAAACACGGGATCCCGAGAATCGTCGATGAGCAGCCGCACTTCCCTTTTCTGGCCGTATCCCCCCAATGCCCAGAAGGCTCCACCTGGGCCTCCCGGTCCCTACGCTTCGATCCCTCCTCGATTCCGTCCTTGAAGATTATTCCGTAGACCCGGATCGCCTTTACCTGACCGGCATCAGCATAGGAGGAAACGGGGTTTGGCTGCTCGCGACCCAGTATCCCGATATGTTCGCAGCCGTGGCGCCCGTCTGCGGCTACGGCCTGCCGTCGCAAGGATTCCCGGAAAGAGTCTGTGTTTTGAAAGACACGCCCGTTTGGGTCTTCCACGGCTCAAGCGACACGATCGTACATCCCTCCGAATCGCGGATACTGGTGGAGAAACTCCGGGAATGCGGAAACGAGGTGCGGTTCACCATGTACTCGAGGTGCGGCACGATTCCTGGACCCGCACCTATGAAAATCCCGAGCTACCAGTGGTTCCTGGCCCAGAAGCGCAAGGCGCTTACCTCGAACGAGTAACCAGGGGGAGAGGGGAAGGTGAGGGGCGGTCGTTAATAAATCCCCGCAGGACCGCAAAAAAAAAGGGGCCGTTTCCGGCCCCATCGTTAAAGGGGAACGGACATGTTCTGCCCGGGACCCCTTTTAGCCTATAGGCGGGGATTGTTTCTACGCTCCCGCTTCGTCCACCAGCTGAATGAGGTGCTTCACCTCGACGCGCGAATCCCTTTGCCCCAGCTGGTCCTTCAGCTGGAGCATGCAGCCGGGACAGCCCGTCACCACCACCGGCGCCCCGGTCGCCTCGATATCTTCCACCTTGCGGCGGCTGATCTGGCTGGAGAGGTCGTAATGGTAAAAGCTGAAGGAGCCGCCCCCGCCGCAACACCGTTGGGGGTCTTTCATTTCCACCAGGTTCACGCCCGGAAGTTCTTTCAGGATTTTTCTCGGCTGGGCGGAAACTCCCTGAGAGCGGTTGAGATGGCAGGGATCGTGGTAGGTGACTTTTTGGAGAGTTTGGCTTTCCGCGTGGTTCAGCTCGATTTTTTGCGTCAGCAGCTCGGAAATATCCAGAACTTTTCCGCTGAACCCACTCACCCGGTCTTTCAACTCCTGGCTCTCCCCTTCGGCCAGCGTTTTGTAGCTCTCTTTCAGGGCCGTGCCGCAGGTCGCGCAGGCGACCACGATTGCGTCAAGCTCTTGGCCGGCGAACGCCTCAACGTTCTGCTTCAGCAAGTCCAACCCGTTTCCAACGTCGCCCGACATGAAAACCGGAATTCCGCAGCAGGTCTGTTTCTTGGGGAAAATGACTTCCACCCCGTGGCGGCCCAGAACGCGTATGAGGGAGCGCCCGATGGCGGGGTCCACGAAATCGATAAAACATCCCGCAAAAAGGCCCACCCGCATCCGGGCCGGACCCGAAGATGGGGGGATTACCTCAGGGAACTCTCTCCGGAGGGGTGTCTTGCTCATGTCCGGGATCAACCTCCCCTTGCCGAACGCAGAAAGAAAGAAGGGGAGGTGGCGAAGCTGGCCGTTCCCTTTGGGGGGCGTAAACATCTGGAGGTAGGAAAAAGCCTTCAGCGCCTTCTCAAAAAGAAAACGATTTTTGAGCAGGTACTTGAAAGCGATTCTCTTGGAAAGGGGCAGCCCTCTCCTCTTTGCCAGCTCGGCCCGGATCCCCAGCACGAGCTTCCCCTGGTCCACGCCCGCCGGGCAAGCCCCTTTGCACGTCAGGCAGAGAAGACACGTGCCGAAGATGTCTTCGGTGTAGGATGAATACGGCAGTTCGCCGGAAGTCAGGGCCTTGGCGATCTCCGTCTTCCCCCGGGAGCTGAAGGTTTCCTGCTGGAGTTCCCGAAACACAGGGCAGACCGCAACGCAAACCCCGCACCGGGAGCACTTCTCGGCCTCTTTTAACAAACTTTCGGTAGAGTACATGTTTACCTCATCTATATTTTCGGGACGCAGATTAACGCAGATCTTCGCAGATACTATTTTCTCGAATTGTCGAACGCCTTGCGTTTTACTTCCGGGTTTATGCCGAAATTCAGCAGGAGCCCAACTTCGATATCGGTTGCTTTCAGATAATTCAGCAACTGCGCCTCATTTTCTGCAACCAAATGTTTTGCCGCCTTGATTTCAACGATAACTCTATCGTCCACCAGAATGTCGGCACAGTATTCACCAACAAGTGTTTTCTTGTAATATACATTGATCGGGGACTGACAGGCTGAGGGGATGCCCCTCTTTTCCAACTCCATCTTCATTGCATTTTCGTAGACCTTTTCGAGAAAACCATAGCCGAGGCTATTATAAACCTCGTAAAAGATCTTGATGATTGTGTCCGTAAGTTCTTTGTGTTTAAAATCCTGAAAATCTGCGTTCATCTGCGTCCGAAATCAAACAAATTTTCCCGGATTCATAATCCCCTTCGGATCGAAACAGTTCTTGATGTTTTTCCACACCTGCATCTCGGCGGGGGAGATTTCCAGGGGGATGAAGGGCTTTTTGGCCAGGCCGATGCCGTGCTCGCCGGTTAAAGTCCCGCCGAGGGCGATGGACGCTTCGAAGATTTCCCGGATCACTTTCTCTATTCTTTCCGCTTCTTCTTTGTTCCCCGGATCGTAGGTGAGCAGGGGGTGCATGTTGCCGTCTCCAGCATGGGCGAGGAGATAAATGGTCGTGTTATATTTTTTCTCGATCTCTTTTACCCTCCTCACCATTTCCGGGATCTTGCTGATCGGCACGGTCGCATCCTCCGTGACCATGGTCTTGCTGATCCGGTAAAGAGCCACCGACCCAATCTTCCGGGCCATCCAGAGCCGGTCTGCTTCCTCTTCGTCTCCGGGCCAGGGTGATGTTAAAAGCCCCCTGGGCCTCGCAGAATTCTTTCGCAATCCGCGCTTGCCGGTCCACCGTCTCGGCGAACCCATCCACCTCAATGATCAGCATGGCAGCGGCATCGGTGGGTAATCCCAGGTGATAAATATTCTCGCAATTCAGAATGTAACGTTGGTCCATCAGCTCCAAAGCCCGCGGGACGATGCCCGCAGCCATGATGCGGGAAACCGTTGTGCTGGCGTCCTCGATGGAATGGAACGCCACCAGGAGGGTGCGCCGCGCTTCCGGCTTGGCGATCAATTTGACGATAATTTTCGTTATGACCGCCAGGGTGCCCTCCGAGCCGCAGAGCAGGCGGGTCACGTCGTAGCCGGTGACATTCTTGATGGGCCGGCCCCCGGTCTTGATCACTTCACCCGAGGGAAGGACAGCCTCCAGCCCCAGCAGGTAATCCCGGGTGACGCCGTATTTCACGCACCTTGGCCCGCCGGCATTGGTGCCGACATTCCCGCCGATCTGGCAAATCGTCTGGCTGGCCGGGTCCGGAGGATAGAAGACCCCCGCGGCTTCTGCGGCAAGCTGAAGGTCATTGGTAATAACCCCGGGCTCCACGACCGCCAGCCGGTCTTCCGGGCTGATCTCCAGGATCTTATTCATCTTGGACATGCCCATGACGATGCCCCCCCGCGCGGGGACACACATCCCGCTGAGTCCCGTGGCTGAACCCCGCGGCGTCACCGGGATCCCCTCCCGATTGGCCAATTTCAATATTTTGGAAACTTCCTCGGTTGTCGTGGGAAGCACGGCCACGTCGGGTTTGTTCTCCGCGAATACGTCATGGGAATAGACCATCAGGTCCTCCGGGGCGAAAAGGACGCGCTCTTTTCCGATGATCTCCTGAAGCTCCTTGATAACGGATTGGGTCAGCATACGGGCCTCCTATTGATTCGGCGCGATGGTTCGCAAAGCCTTCAAATTCGGTATAGTTTATCATATCTTCAAATGTCAATCCCAAAATGATTCTAATCAGGACGCTTGAGATGCAAGGATAGACCTGGGACTTATAACATCAGATTGAGCGTAGAATGGATCTCGGGAAAGGTTCCTTCAAACTCCCTCTGCCCGTTGGAGACTATGCCGTAATTCCTCGCTGGCCCTTCGACAGGCTCAGGGCGAACGGCTAAGGGAGTGATTTTTGATTGGTCGTTTCCGTTCGTGGTGAGTCCCGCGAAGCGCGGGATCGAACCATGAACGGAATAATGAGGCAGTCTCTTGCGCGAAAGAGGGCAAAGGCGGCGCCCGTAAGGCTGAATTCCGAAGTTTCCGGGGCGATTGACTCCGGCGGGAGATCGGAATACACTGGAATAACGGTCCCTTCTTCCAACTCTAGCCCTGTCATTCAAGGCAAAATTTTCCTCGCACATACGGGGGAATGGCACGCTGAGAGATGTGCCTGTACCAATTGCGCCCGCCGTATGGAAGGGAAAGACCCCTTTAAAGGAACAGAGTCCTTCCTCCGGCTCCCGGACACGGCCAGTCGCATTCCGGCGGGAAAGGGGGGCTGGGGGGATAAGCCGCGTCCTTCGTACCAACTTCCGTTTTAAGGAGAAGAGAAAAGATGGAATTCACGCTCAGCAAGAAACCCCTTCAGGATAACGTTAGCTGCGCTTATTGCGGGAGAGTCTTCAATGAAAATGGCTTAACCCTTCGAATCGAGCTCGATGACAAGCGGATCGACTTTCCGCTTTGCCAACCCTGTTTCGACCTGGTCCCCCGGTTTGACGCCGACGTAAACCTGGAGACCAGCGCCGCCCGGATAAGGCGCTGAGTCGAGCCTGGCCGGCCTGCCGAGCAGGGAATTGCCTTCCCTCTTTGCCGCCGAGAAACAAAGCGGCAACGAGGCAATTTCCAGTAGCCCACCTCAATCATTCCTCTCACCAAGAAACTCCCTCCCCCTCGACGGGGGAGGGCAGGGTGGGGGTGATAATGAATTTTCACACCCTCCGGAGGTAGGAAAGCGAAAGGCTTCCTTAGAAACATTTCTGATATGAAGGTGAATACTTACCGAATTATCCTTAAAAAAATCGAGTAAACAAACATAATCGGGGGAGGTCAGAATGCCCGCGGACAAAAAACCCAAGAATGCGACGAAGGAACTGGAGAAGAAGCTGAAGTTCCAGGGGAAACTGGTTTGGGACCGGCTGGAGGAGACGGAGAGGGAAGAGGCATTCCGTTTTGCGGAGGGGTACAAGGCCTTTCTGGACCGCGCCAAGACGGAGCGCGAAGCGGTCCGGGAGATCCTTCAAAAGGCGGAGGGAGCGGGGTTCGCCGAATTCTCCCGGGCCGGGGAGGGCAAGAAATTTTTCGCCGTGAACCGGGCAAAATCGGTCGCCCTCGCGATTCTCGGTTCCGCTCCCCTCGAGGAGGGCTTACGGATCATCATCTCTCACATCGACTCGCCGCGAATCGACCTAAAGCAGCACCCCCTTTACGAGGAAGCGGACCTGGCCCTATTCCGCACCCATTACTACGGGGGGATCAAGAAATACCAGTGGGTCACCATCCCCCTGGCCCTTCACGGCGTGATCGTGAAGGCTGACGGGTCCACGCTGCAGATCGATCTGGGGGAAAATCCGGACGATCCGGTGTTCGTCATCAATGACCTCCTGCCCCATCTTTCGGCCAAAACCCAGGACCAGAAAAAAATCACGGAAGCCATCGAAGGGGAGAAGCTCACCGCCCTCGCCGGCAGCCTTCCTTTCCCGGACGCGGATGCCAAGGAAAGGATCAAGCTCCGGATCATGGAGCTTCTCAACGAAAAATACGGCCTGGTGGAAGAAGACTTTACCAGCGCGGAACTGGAGCTTGTCCCCGCCATGAAGGCCAGGGACGTGGGTTTGGACCGCAGCCTAGTCGGCGCTTACGGCCAGGACGACCGGGCCAGCGCCTACACTTCCCTCCAGGCCGTCCTTTCCGTGGAGAATCCGCCCCGCACGGTCCTGGCGCTGTTTGTCGACAAGGAGGAAATCGGGAGCGAGGGGAGCACCGGGGCCCAGTCCCTGTTCATCGAAGAGGTGGTCCGTATGCTCATCGAGCGCTCCGGGGCGCCGGTCACCGAATCCCTGGTGAAAAAAGCTCTCGCCCGCTCAAAGGCACTTTCCGCCGACGTGGATTCCGGCCTGGACCCCAATTACCCCGAGGTTCACGAAAAACAGAACGCCGGCCGGATGGGCTACGGCGTCTGCCTGGAGAAATTCACCGGCCACCGCGGAAAATCCGGGGCTTCCGATGCCACTGCCGAGTTCGTCGGAGAAATTCGCCGCCTCTTCAACTCGAATAATGTTGCCTGGCAGATGACGGAGCTGGGGAAGGTGGACGAGGGGGGCGGGGGGACGGTTGCCAAATTCCTCGCCGTTTACGGCATGGACATCATCGACTGCGGCGCCCCGGTCCTCTCCATGCATTCGCCCTTCGAGGTAACCTCAAAGGCGGACATCTTCGAAACCTACAGATCCTACCGGGTGTTCCTGTCCAGCCCGTGAAAGATGTGAGTTGAGTGAGTTAGTGAAATCCCACCCCTTTGGAAAAGGGGGGCAAGGGGGGATTTTTTTTAGCTCCCTCCCCCTGCGACGGGGGAGGGAAGGGTGGGGGTGATAAGCCCCGTCACGATTAGGCTAAGCCGAGCCACCCACGACTCGCAACCTCAGCTCTCCTCTTCACAACTCCCAACTCTCAACTCTCATTCGTCAGCACCACCTTCACCGCCTGCTTCGGACAAACAGCGGCACAGCGGCCGCAGCCCCGGCAGGCTTCTCCCGGGACCGCTTTTCCATCCTTGAGGGTCATGGCCTTTATGAAACACTTTTCTATACAAACTCCGCACCCGTCGCAGGCGTCGCCCACTTCGATGTTCACACCCTCGAGTTTCTGGAGACCCTTGGCCGCCTCTGCAGGAAGCACTCGGTAGAGTCTGAAGTAGCAGCAGCAGTCGCAGCAATGGCATATGGTGACCAGCTCATCCGCTTTTTTCACGCCGAGCCATAGAGAATCCCATCGCAAGCTTCCCCACCATGGGGATCAAGCCCAGCGCGATCGCCCGTCGATGATGAATGAGGGCTTCCTCCGGATCGGCTTCTCTCCCCAGCCCGGGGGCGATTTCCCTCGCCCCATCCCCCAGGAAAAGACATCCAAGCTCCCTGGGGTAGTTCCGGCAGGATTCAAGGGAGCGGCAGAGACATCTGTCGAGAATGAAGCGGTAAGAGGCTTTGCGGATCAACTCCTCAACGGCCTGGGTCGGGATCACCGCGCTGCCGGGAGGCTTTACCTCCACCTGGACCGGGATATAGCTGGCCCGGTCTCCCCGAAAAGCGAGACCGAAAACCCGCCCAAGGATCGGCCAGCCGACCATCCTGGCCAAAAAATTCCGCATCGGCCAGAAGAGAGTGATGATTTTAATCTGCCAACCCGGCCTGCCCATCGTTTTTCGAATACTCTCCTAGAACAGATTTCCCTCCCCCTGCGACGGGGGAGGGCAAGGGTGGGGGTGATAAGCCCCGCTTACACTTAGGCTAAACCGCAAACGTAGGGGCACGATGCATCGTGCCCCTACAACTCATTCGAGAGGGAAGATCAGGCTGGAGAGCACCTTGAACCAAAATTTATCTTGCCCTCGCTTTCGTTTCATATATAATAACGCCAAATAAACCAAGGGGGAACCAAGTGCCCAAGGAAAATTTCTGGTCAGTCACAGATCTGGTCCAGGCCCCCCCATATCCGCCCAAAATCATCTCCCCGATTGACTCCGTTGAAATGGTCTTGATCCCCGCCGGTGAATTCACGATGGGGATCAGCGAAAGCGAGCTGAACCAGGTTTTCATCCTGGACGGTTCCCAAAACCCCGTCTTCATGACCGAAGTTCCTTCCCGCAAGGTCACCCTGGAATCCTACTACATCGACATCCATCCCGTCACCAACTACCAGTACGCGAAATTCATAAAGGAGACCGGCCACCGCACTCCCCAGCTCTGGGATAGGGAAGGATGGAACGAACCCCTTCAGCCCGTGGTGGGCCTGGGATGGGATGACGCCCGGGCGTACGCCGCCTGGTCGGGGAAAGCCCTCCCCACGGAGCCTCAGTGGGAAAAAGCGGCCCGGGGCACGGACGGCCGCTGGTGGCCCTGGGGAAACGACTTTTACCCCGGCTACTGCAACTCCAGCGAGCTCGGAATCAATCGGGTGACGGATGTGACCCGGTTCCACCAGGGCCTCAGCCCCTACGGCTGTTATGACATGGCCGGGAACGTCTGGGAGATATGCGAAGGAGTGTGGCTCGAAGGCCACCTTCCCATGCGCGGGGGCTGCTTCCTGGGAAGCGCCACCTTCGTCCGGACCACGGTGCGCTGGTCGGCGGAGGACCCGGTAAACGGAGCCCACTGGCTGGGTTTCCGCTGCATCAAAAAGATTTAACCGCAGAGGTCGCAGAGGACGCCGAGAACGAATCTTGCCGGAATAAGACTTTGGAAGGTCGTCATTCCTGCGAAGGGCGGAGATCGCAGAATTCGTTCGTTAAAGAAATTTCGGACCCGGTGGACCTTACCCCGTAGTTCATGCCAGGCTGGAATTATGGACCCGAATTCGCAAAATCATTTGTAAATCAGCCCATTCTCTGCGTACTCTGCGCTCTCTGCGGTAAAAAAATTCCGAGAGGAAAACATGGAACCGAAAGAAGTACTCGACTTCATCTGCCGCCGGAGGAGTGTCCGCCGGTTCCAGAAAAAACCCATCCCCGAGGAGACGCTGACCCTCCTCATGAAGGCGGCCATGGCCGCCCCCAGCGGCAACAACGCCCAGCCCTGGGAATTCGCGGTCGTGCGGGACCCGAAGATCAAAGAAGAACTGTCGAAGGTCCACTCCTGGGTTTACATGGTGGCGGAAGCGGGTGCGGCGGTCGTGGTGATGGGAGACAAATCCTCCGAGTGGTGGATCGACGACTGCGCCGCGGCAACGGAAAATCTCCTCTTAGCCGCCGCCAACCTCGGCCTGGGAACGGTCTGGTGCGGCATCAAAGAAAACGACGCCAAAACGGTCCGCAAAATTCTCGGCGCCCCGGATAAACTCGGGCGTCCTCTGCATCCTCGCCGTAGGCTACCCGGCCGAATCCCCTTCCCCAAACACCAAGTACCAGGCGGGAAAAGTCCACTGGGACCGATTTGGTAAAAAGTGATTCCTTTTCCGATCAAGGCCGTTTCTAGCCGTCCAGACTGTTCTCCATCCCCTTAACGGACCGATGCCGATGAAAATGAACTTGAGCCAAACACAAGAAATACTTTATTACTAATTGCCTGACCCCATTTTCCGCTGGTGGAACAGAATGCGTGGATGTCTCTTCAAGTTTCGAACCGAGGGTATGTAATGGAAGGCGGCCGGATCG
The DNA here is from genome assembly GCA_963712535.1 of uncultured delta proteobacterium. GTDB lineage: Bacteria > Desulfobacterota > SM23-61 > SM23-61 > SM23-61 > CAVQIK01. Next base: position 152,903 of record CAVQIK010000002.1, read on the forward strand.
TGCTCTCCGGTGATGCCATTGCCTTGATTGAAAATGCCAACGTAAAAGGATCTATCTTGGCGGTAGCTAATCTGTTCCAGGATATGCAATAAAGGTCTTTTCTACGGGCCTGAGCTTTGAGGAGTGAATGTCAGGGTTTAGTCCTGCCTTTTGCCTTCCAATTGAATATCTGGTTTTGAGGACTTCACCTACTCTACGGGTAAGGGCTCCATTGCCGATCGCACATTACGGATAGAAATGGTGTACCTGGTTCAATATATGGAAAGCATATCGTAACCCGTTTTGATACGCTGAAAAATGATGGATAGATAGCAGATACAGAAACCCCTGAAATTTGGTAAATCATCCCCTGTAGAAGGAGCCTCCCTTCCCCTCACTCATTGCTTACGCCTGCTAATAGGAAAAAATAGCATGGAATGATCGATAAATCCTGAAAGCTATCCATGGCTGAAGTGGAAGAGAATCGGCCAGGATTAGATTTTGGAAAAACAGGATTCTGAGAAATATGGCTTAGCGCGAGCGGCAGTAATGCTACCTTATCAAAGAAGAACTGCTCCCCGTCCATCAGGAGGTAATCAATGCACATTGGTAAACCTTGGCCGTCAAGACTCCTCGCGAAAGAAAATAACCACCTCTCTTTTTGATGCTGGCCTCAAGTGCATGACCAAATGCTTTCTTCGATCACAAGGTGAAGCAAGATCGGGGAACGGCTATCGCTGACTGGGTTATGGGTCAGATCGAATCTTACCGGAAGGAAGGGGTCAAACGCTTGATAGCGGGAGCCACGCAAAATGATTGCGTCATTGATTCGCCTGGGATGGGAAACCTGAGAGCCATCAAAATGGCAGCTGGCCGTGAACTTAGTGGTCAGCGCGCAGAATCTGGAATCCAGTTTACACGCAGTTGAACGGGTTCAGTCTCAAGGGAGGGGCAAGCCTACGCAGTTCATCCCGATTAGATTTGTTTTCTCTAATAAAATCACCAGGGATGATAAAGTTCTAATGGCATTCGATGCCCTTGTGCTGTCAGAAATGCTGGGCCGTGAGATTGGCCACGGCAGGATAATCCACGGGGACAACCATGCCAAGCTGAAGGTAAGAATCTCTCCCCTGGCGAAGGAAGTACGAAAACGTGATCATGAAGATTGAAGCCGTGTTATCCAGCCATTCTCCGCCTGATCTTGTTCTAAATCGGCATTGTGTCGAGTGCGAGTTTCAGGCCCTATGCAGGCAAAAGGCCATAGAGAAAGACGACCTTAGCCTGTTGAGTGGTATGACCGAGCAGGATCGAAAGAAGTTCAACAGTAAAGGCATTTTCACCATCACGCAACTCTCCTACACCTTCAGGCCGCGCCGAAGAGGCAAAGCGGCACCCTGACAAGCGCGAAAAGTATCACCATTCCCTAAAAGCACTCTCAATCCGAGAGCACAAAATCCACATCGTCGGCAGGCCGGAACTAAAAATAGAAGGTGAACAGGTATTTATGGATGTTGAGGGGCTTCCGGACCGCGACTCATATTATCTGATAGGGGTTCGCTACAAGACTTCTGACTGGGATGATTCAACACAGCCTTTGGGCTGACAGACCGGATGAGGAGGAGAAGATATGGACGGAGTTTCTCGGTATTTTGTCAGCAATCGACAACCCTATCCTGATCCACTACGGCAGCTTTGAGACCACATTTATAAAGCGAATGTGCAGCCGATACGGAAAACCTCCAGAGGGCTCACAAATGGCCAAAGCCATCGGATCGATGGTCAACCTCGTATCTGTTATTTTTGCTCAGATATATTTTCCCACATTCTCGAATGGTTTGAAAGAGATTGCCGAGTATCTGGGATTCACATGGTCAACTCCTATAGCTTCTGGGGTGCAGACGATTGCCTGGCGTTATGAATGGGAAGCCACCAAAGAACCCTCTTTGAAAGGGGCTATTCTCTCTTACAATGCACAAGATTGTGAGGCACTCCAAATAGTGACAAGCAACGTAGGTGATTTGGCTCAGACATTCTACGAGGGGAAGGGCCAATCCCTAAAGGATGTAGTGGACACAGAAACACTGAAGCGTGATCATCCATCCGGGTTTAAACGCAATACCTTTTTCTTCCCAGAGCTGGATGTCATAAATAAAGCTGCATACTGGGACTATCAACGGGAACGAGTTTACGTGAAGTCAAATGCACGCCTAAAAAGAGCTTTGAGTCCGTTCTCTGAGAGATTAGAAAAGTCTTATCACCTAACCAGACAATCGACTGTCCTCCGCCCCGGTCTTGTCCGCGTTGCGACTCTATTAGATTCTTTGCGGACGGGAAAAAGAGTAAAACAGTTGCTGACCTGAAGTTCATGAAGCACGGAATAAAGAGATGGATCATCCTCTACCGTTTTCACCGGTATAAATGTCGGAGATGTGGAGCCACGTTCCTTCCCGAAAGAGAGATACTGGACGGGTAGCAGATTTGGCCCTGGGATAGTGGCTTATTCGCTTTACCAGAACATCGGGCTACGTCTATCACAAAGAAAGTGTTGACCGCAGCATAAACAGGTTGTTCGGTTACAACCTGGCAATTGGAATGACACGCCGCATCAAGGCGAAGGCAGCTAAAATATATGAAGAGACTTACGAAACATTGGTCAAACGGTTGTGCAATGGGCAACTGATCCACATTGATGAGACGAAAGTCAGTGTGGGGGGAAAGGATGGGTTTGTGTGGGTCTTAGCAAATATAGAAGAAGTGGCCTATATTTATAGCGAGACCCGCCAAGGTGATATGTTGCACAGTTTGCTTAAGGACTTTACTGGTGTTTTAGTATCGGACTTCTATGCCGCCTACGACGGGGTCCAGTGTCCTCAACAGAAGTGCTTGATTCACCTAATCCGTGATTTGAATGATGCGGTTTTGAAATATCCTTTTGATGAGGAATTGAAAAGTCTCGTAAAGGGTTTTGCCGACTTGGTAAGACCAATGGTGGAAACCGTTGATCGTCATGGCCTGAAAAGTTATTTTCTGAGGAAGCATCTCGTGGCCGTAAATCGTTTCTACAGGCGAATCTCAGGAACAGCATTTCAAAGCGAGTCGGCAGTAAAGTTCAAGGAACGTTTCGAGAAAAATAGAGATAAACTGTTCACATTTCTGGCTTACGATGGTGTGCCTTGGAATAACAACAATGCTGAGCACGCCATTAAGGCTTTTGCGATGCTTCGCCATGTAATCGATGGTGTTACTTCAGAAAAGGGACTTCGAGACTATCTGGTTATGCTTAGCATATGTGAGACCTGTAAATACAAGAAAGTTGACTTTCTGGACTTTCTGCTATCTGGCGAGAAAGACATTGGAGCTTTTGCGAAAGCAAAGCGTAGAAGACAGGTGTAGCCTCTCGCTATTATAAATCGAGAGACGCTTTAGACAAAAAAAGACCCAAGGTAAAAGGCAGAGATCGTGCCAAATTGCCAATCTCCGCACTTCGGCAAAATTTCTGAGATAAAAAGCATATCCGAACCTTCATTACCATTCGAAATCTGCACCATTTGTCAGAATCAGTTACCTAAAGACTTCAGGAAGGAAGATTGCATGGGAAAGACCCGAAATCTCTCCAAAAGGGAGGTCTCGACGCCAAGATTTTCTTGATTGACGTTGCCAAGACCGACGACTTCAATTGATAATTCTCGGCCTTAAACGTCCACCCCGCAATCCCCAAAGGCAATCCCTTGGGATCCTCCTACTGACTTCAAGCGGTAAAAGGCGATTTCCAGGCGAAGCCCCATGAAATAGGGTCATTTTGGGCAAGTAGGCAAAATCAATAAACCGGAAAAAATAAGTGAGAAGAGTCAAACAGCCAAAATGAGAACGGAGGGCCAATCACGGCACCCGCCGCGGATATTGCACCTACTTATGTTCGGTTCTCATGGTTGGGATAGGCAAGGATTACTGATTGAAATAACGGCTCAACGTCAGTCGCCGCAGCGCGCGCGTTTTGTAGCGGGTGAAATGACGTGCCACTATCAGCAGCGCGATCGGTGCCAACTTTTTTTGGGGCCGCATCAGTAGGGCTCCGTCGGATTATTAGGCAACAAGGGTTTCGATTTTACTGTGTTAAATTACGACAACCCGGCATTTTTTTTTCAAGCATTGCACGAAGGACCTTCAAGAATTCACACCGATCAACTCTCATAACCCCCATCCACTCTCATCCCTCTCAATCAAGCAAAAAGAAAGTGCGTTTCGATTCTGAGTAGTCCCCATACTCCTTCTCGCGGTCCCAAATGCGCAGCCGTATAAAGAAGGCGAGCTTGCGCCCTAGCCGTTCCATTGCTTCGGCGAGCACCTCCTGATCGATCATGGTCGCGGTACCGCAGCGCGTCGAACCTCCCTTTGGGTGCGGCGGCGCCCAATTGTCGTTCCATATCCCGAGTTCTCGAGGCAACCTTTCCATCGGATGCGATACAGTCGATGCTCTCGTGTGTACAGCGGATTTCGGTATTGGTAACCGTATAAGGGGCGGGGATCCTCAGCCCCATGCCGAAATAGTCACTTTGCCATGTTCCAAATGGTGTCGGAAAGAGGCAACTGCAGACCGCGACCTCGTCACCCGTTTTGCCTTCCGTGCTTGCTTCGTCGATCGTGATCTCCGCAGGCGGACCCTTGAGCTCGAACTTGTCTGCGACCGGCATTAATGACATTTTTTCGTAGAGGAAGGCACCGTCGGCCAGTTCGTAGTACGGCGTTGTCAGATGGGCACTGAGGGTCAGTTTGGCGTACTTGTGCACTGAAAGGCTACTGGGGTGTCGAGCGACACGAGCCTCATCCCTTCGACTCGTGCGGCCTGCACGAGCTCGCGGATGAGCTTCGCGAAATCGGCACCGGGAGCGCAGCATCTTTCGGGGACGTCCGAGAGCCCACGTTGGTCTATGCGCTAGGTTCGACATCGAACAAACCGGCAATCCCGTCCAACGATGTCGACGCAGTAGTCTTCCGCGATCCTCTGGGGCATACGCCACTCGCTCACGGCATGGGACAGAGTTCTCAGGTACGCCGAGAGATAGACCTCTCTCATCCGTTGCCAGTACTTGCCTATGATTCCCGCGCGTGTTTCCGACACGTCGTCGAAATAATGTGGGTAGCGTGTGTAGCGCGTGCCCAGCTTGTACTCGAGGATTTTCCACTCGTATGCCCAGTGCCGGAGAAAGGGCCGATGTCCTTCGGCAACTCCGGTCGCGGGCCACGCATCGCTTGTGGTAAAGCAGTCATCATCGGATTCGTGTTGATTTCCCACACCTGTGGTTTGCCGTCGAGAACGCCATAGTCGATGCGGCCGTAATCGATGTGTGCGATCGCGAAGACGTCACGAATCCATGCCTCGTGCGGATTGTCGTTGAAGAATTGCCGTTCTTCCAGGATGGCGGTGGTTTCCGCGGGCGGGCCGGTGGACTTGACCTGCCAGTCCGTGCCCGAGGACGGGTCGCGCGGCAGGATGTGCTCGCCGACCCTGAAGGCGGAGCATTTTGGTAAATGCCCTTGCCTGCGGACGTGTCGCAAAACTCGATGACCAGGAGGTTCGAGCGGCCGGAGCGAAAACGCGGCGTCAGCTCGGCCAGGGCCTGCTCGACTTCGTGCGGCGAGTTCAGCAACGGTGTCAGGCTGCCCGCGTGGTCGTCCGCCTTGCGAACGAACACCGGATAGCGCACCTGCTTCCACGCATCGGTTGCGCGAATCGCCTGAAAGGCATTCCGCCCCGACTCGAACAGCGTCCGCAAGAGAGGATAGCGGCGAAGAACCTTCGCCGGATTGTTGAGCAGCCGCAACGCCCTGCCGCTATCTTCAAGCTGCCGCCAGATACTTATCGCCAGGTCGGTATGCTGCTTCGTCAACCGCTCGTGATCGCAAAAGATGTACGTGTCCTGCGGCAGCTCGCTCATGCGCAACAAGTCGTGATACGACAGAATCCGAATCCGCCCCGCCAGGTCCTGACACCAGCGCGATTCGAGATAGCCTTCGATCGTGTAGCGATGGTGCTTGTGAACGAGGAAGATCATTGGTTGGTTCCGGAACTCAAGTGGAATTGGCGAGCCGCACCCGCCACTGGGCCCAGATCGCCAATTGGTATCCGTCCTATGGGACCTATGCGTCCCATGGGACCATTGGCAATTGGAAATTGTCAATTTGCAATTGTCAATGGATTCTCCGCATTTTTCTCGAGTGCCAGGCTCGGTTCCAGTACCGGCGGCGTCTCGGCGGTTCTCGGTCGCACACTCAGACGCCCAAGCAAGACCGCGACCGTCATGTATCCTGTCACATTGACCAGCGTCTTGAATATATCCGGAATGACATCCACCGCCTTGATCATGATGACGCCTTCGAGCGGAATCCCGGCCGCGAGATAGACGGGCAGTGTTTTCATGGTGTCGCCGCCACTTCGGGATCCCCGGCGAGCTGAAACTCATGATCATCACCGTCACCACGAAAGCCACAATCTGCGTCGCCTGCAAGTCAATGTCGTACCAGTACGCAAGAAACATCATGCCGAGCGGGCCGGAAATGGTTCGGTTGACCTTGAACGCCGACACTGCAAAAGGCAGTGCGAACCCGAGCACCGGCGCCGGCACGTCGAGCTTGCGCTTCGCCCCGTCGAGCAGCGCCGGCAGCGAGGCGATCGACGAACGTGTGCCGACCGCCACGACCTGCGCCGGATAGACCGCCGCCGCGAACGTACGCAATGACACGCCGCCCAGCAACACCGCCGGCACGTAGAGCACAACCGTGAAGGCGAACATCAACAGGCAGGCGATCACGACGAATTCCAGCAAGATCCCGGCCACGTCCAGCCCGGTCTGCCTGGAAAAAGAAAACGCCAGGGCGAAAATCGCCGCCGGCGCCACGCCGCAAGAGCCAGGCGACCATGACGAACAGCGTCTCCGTCAATCCTGCGAAAACCGTAGTCAGTTGCTGGCCGCGCGCTGGTGATTTGTGTCAGCGCGAGGAAAAGAAGATCGTGAGCACCATGAGCTGGAGCAGTTCGCCGTTCACCGCCGCCTTGAACGGATTGGCCGGCACCAGCGCGATCAGCCAGTCGAGGAAGGACTGCTGCGGCGCCGCCGCCGGCATCGTGCCGGGCGTCGCCTGCGGAATCGTCTTCTTGAGCGAAGCCACCGCATCGGGGTCGAACGGATACCGTCGAGCAGGACCGGCGTCAGACTGACGGTGAAGAGTCCCGCCGCGGCGAGCAAGACAAGGAAGAGGATGACCGCCGTCATCGCCATGCGGCCGACGGCACTGGCCCGCCCGCCGCCGACGATGGCGACCACGAGCTGACACAGCACCAGGGGCAGCACCACCATCTGCAGCGCCCCCACACCCCGGATGAGACCCAGACGCCACGACCGCGTCCGCCACACCGACGAGCACCGGCTCCGCCAACCCCTGACACAGGCTGCCGACCACCAGTCCCGCCGCTAGCCCGGCAAGCGAGCCCACCGTCGAAACGCCCTTTATCGGCGATTGCTGCAAGGTCATGTTTCCCCATTCCGGCCGGAGCTTCGCGACGACATTGCATGCCGCCGGTTTTTGTTCGACCATGACGCTGGTAGGTTGGATCTATCGTATTTGCTCGTATTTTGCTTCGCAATAGATGTGTGGGAAAACGGCAGAGTGGTGAGGCGTAATACCGCTTGTTGAAGGCCAAACCAGGCCTCATAATAGGCTCAAGCTGAATCGCCGTGCGTAATTCGGCAGGGAGCGTGTTCGTAGCCGCATTCGCCAGAATGCGGGGCTTCTGGCCGCTACCCCGCATTCTGGCGAATGCGGCCACAGCAAGATCGCACAGCGTCGATATAGGTGAGCCCCGGTCACCTGGCTTCACGCTCGGCGGAAGGTCCATCCGCCGTTACCAGCCGTCGCCAGGCCACGGCTCCGTCCAGGGCCTCGAAGGAATTGCACCATGAAATGCATACTCTGTCTCACCACGTTGTTGACAGCGATGAACGTCGCTCCGGCGGTCAGGGCGGCGGTAAAGCCGAAGCGGCTGCCGAACATCCTGTGGATCACCTGCGAGGACATCGGCCCGCACCTGGGCTGCTACGGCGACACGTACGCCGAGACGCCGAACCTCGACCGGCTGGCCGCGCGCAGGCCTGCGCTACCGCAACGCCTGGTCGAACGCCCCGGTCTGTGCGCCGGCGCGGACCACGATCATCACCGGCGTGTATCCCACCGAGCACCGGCTCGAGCACATGCGGAGCCATGGTGCGCCATGCCCGCCGTTCATGAAGATGTATCCGCAACTGCCTGCGCGAGCGCGGCTACTACTGCACGAACAACAGCAAGGAGGACTACAACCTCGACAAGCCCGGCCAGGTGTGGGACGACTCGTCGGGCAAGGCCCACTGGAAGAACCGCACGGCCGGGCAGCCGTTCTTCGCGGTCTTCAACTATCGTCGATCAGCCACGAGAGCCAGATCCGCATCCGGCCGCACACGCTCAAGCACGACCCGGCCAAGGTCCGCGTGCCGGCCTATCATCCCGACACGCCCGAGGTGCGCCACGACTGGGCCCAGTACTACGACAACATCACCGAGATGGACGCGCAGGCCGGCAGACGGCTCGCAGGAGCTGGACGACGCCGGCCTGACGGACGACACGATCGTCTTCTTCTACGGCGACCACGGCTCGGGCATGCCGCGGAGCAAGCGCTGGCCGTACAACTCGGGCCTGCACGTGCCGCTGATCGTCCACGTGCCCGAGAAGTTCGCGCACCTGGCGCCGAAGGACTACGCGCCCGGCGGCACGACCGATCGGCTTGTCGCTTCGTCGATCTGGCGCCGACGCTGCTGAGCCTCGCCGGCGGCGAGCCGCCGGAGTGGATGCAGGGGCACGCCTTCCTGGGCCGCATACGCCGCGCCGCGCGCAGTACCTGCTACGGCTTCCGCGGCCGCATGGACGAGCGCTACGACATGGTCCGCACCGTCCGCGACCAGCGCTACGTCTACGTCCGCAACTACATGCCGCACCTGATCTACGGCCAGCACGTCGACTACATGTTCCAGACGCCGACCACGCGGGTCTGGAAGCAGCTCTACGACGCCGGCAAGCTCGACGCCGCCGCAGATCTTCTTCTGGAAGCCAAAGCCGCCCGAGGAGCTGTACGATCTGCAGACCGACCCGGACGAGGTCAACAACCTGGCCGGCTCGCCGGAGCACCAGGAGATCCTGCAGCGAGCTGCGGCGAGCTGCCGCGCCGGAGCACGTCGCTGCAGGATCCGCGACGTGGGCTTCCTGTCCGAGGCCGAGCAGCACCGCCGTGCGGCCGGGACCACGATGTACGAGATGGGCCACGACGCGCAGAAGTATCCGCTGGAGACGGATTCTGGCGCCGGCCGACCTGCGGCCACGTGGCGACCCGAGGCCGGTGCCGGAGCTTCGCAGGAGCGGGCTGAAGGACGCGGACAGCGGCGTGCGGTACTGGGCCGCCATGGGGCTGCGTGATCGGCAAGGATGCCGGCGGCGCCGCGGCGGCGACCGACCTGCGAGCGGCGCTTGCGAGGACCGCTCGCCCACCGTCCGCATCGTCGCCGCGGAGGCTCTCGCCAGATTCGGCAA
>CAVQIK010000003.1:0-471004 GCA_963712535.1 uncultured delta proteobacterium
CGTAGTGGAAAATTTGCACCTTTAGCTTTCCGCTTCTATTTTTCGAATGGCCTTGGCAATGGCTGAAGTGGAGGCCCGAGACCCCCAAGTGCCGAGCTATCTCTGCCATGGGAAGCCCGCATTCTCGGCTTGAATGTAAAGCAATCTTCGCCCGGCCCTCGATACGCTCCATCGTCTCCCGGCTGACCTCAACTCGCTCTCACTTACCTCTTCTCCCCTGCAGATTCCCGTGATGATCCGTTCGACAAACGCCCCTTGTCCCCTAACTGGTAAAACCTTTTTACCCTACGTTCTGCCTCTTTTAGAATCTCGGATACAAAATCGCCTCTACTCACGATGCGAGCATCACAGGCTTCCCTCACATTTCTTAGCGCTCTTTCAAAGCCCCTCCATAAACTTCTGGTTTTGACCTGAATGGGGATAGGGGTATATTATTCCATTCTGACGATGGGGTCAGGTCTATTTTGTTAGCGTCAGTTGCGAAAGTGTGATGAAGGTTATTTATGGCTCGGCCACTTCGCATCCAATATTCCGGGGCTATCTAGCAGACCACCTCAGGGGGCAATGAAAAACAGTCGCGTGGACCCAGGGTGTGAAAGCCGCCGGAGGAAGATGATCGGAAATTCGTATTCGGGAAAACTGAACGTTCGGTTTGATGAGGGAGAGCTGGATTAGAGCTTCTGGCCACTACGCCAGCTCTCTACTCTGCCCTACGTCAGAACAGCACTTCTGATAATCACCCTCTTTGATTGATGCTGGTCAAACAGGCTTCCGGTGGGTTATCCCGGGGATCTGGTCAAAGTGGGGATCAAGGGAAATGATTTCCAGCTCATGAGTTCTGGCAAGCTGGGCCAACAACAGGTCGGTCATGGGAATCGTAATCCCTTTTGAGCGCAGCTCTCTGGAAATCAAGGCGGCTCCTTCCCAATCCTCCGGGGTTATCTCCAGAAAATTCACGGAGAGCAAAGCCTCTTTGACTTGTTCTCTTTCTTCCGAGGACCTGATTCCCTGGAGCAGTTCAAAAAGGACGGGGCCGGCGGTGAAGACCTTATCGCGGGCGAGCAGCTTTGTCATTAGCTCTTTGTTGGAAGCGACGCCCCTGAAAAAATCGATCCAGACGCTCGTGTCAACGAGACTTCCGGCGGGTTTCACGCTTTTTCATCCCTTCCAGTTCGGCCTCTTCCATCTTCTGCCAGTCGAGATCGAACTCAACCTTCCCGCTGAGGGCCAGGAGTTTCTCTTTCCGCCTGCTGCGGATGTAATCGCCGAGGGCGATGCAAATCGCCTTGGTCTTTTTCTTCTCGCCGGTAACCCGGAGGAGGTCTTTGATCAGAGAGTCGGGGATATCCAGAGTTGCACGCATATTTATCACCTCTTTTATATGCTTTCATTTTATGCTTTTCTTAGATCGATTGTCAATTCCCAAAAGGGACTTTGCCAGGAGCGGGGCAGGTCCTACTCGGAGGGGCTGCCTTTGTGGAGATATTTCGAGATCATTTCCAGAGGCATAAAGGCATCCCTGAGATTCCAAGAAGTCAGCGTTTTGCGAATCGGCCTGCGTTGGATGAAATTTTCAGCGAGGACATCAAACGGGACATGGGTAGGAGGAATGAAAAAGTTATGGAAGCGGTAGAAGGATATGGATATACTCAGCGGGAGGTAGCGGATTTCTTGAGGCTTCATTTTACGTCCATCAGCAGGATCATGAATAAGAGGAACAAAATGCTAACAAAATAGACCTGACCCCAGTTCGCGCGTCCCTACCGCGCTCTCTCTCCCCACGCGCAGAAGTACCTGGAAGTTCATTCAGAAAGGATGTCCCCCTCCCTTAATCATTTTCATTTAGGCGATCTCTTCTAAGAAGATATGCCACCCCTCCCCTTTCGGTCATCATTTCCTGTGCTCGTAGATGTGCACATCTCTCTGCGGGAACGGGATCGAGATACCCTGCGCGGTAAACCCTCTCTTCACCGCCTCGATGACATCGAAGTAAACCGCCCAGTAATCGATACCTTTCACCCATGACCTGACCTGGAAAACCACTTTGCTGTCTGCCAGTTCCTTGACAAGAATCTCGGTCTCTGGGTCCTTCAGTATCCTCGCATCATTGTGGATGACATCCAGGATGCACTTTCTAACCTTGTCAATGTCCTCGCGGTAGTCCACGCCAAAATCCAGATCGACCCGCCGGGTCTCTTTTGTGGAGTAATTAACGATGTTATCCCCCATGATCTTGCCATTAGGGATAATGACCACCTTGTTGTCCACGGTCGTGAGTGTCGTCGTGAACAGCTCGATTTTCTCAACAGTGCCGGCAGCCCCGCCGCCTTCAATGTAATCCCCCGCCCTGAACGGCTTGAATATGATCATCAGGAATCCGGCGGCGAAGTTCGCCAGAGAGCCCTGCAATGCCAGGCCGATGGCCAGGCCGGCGGCGCCTATGACGGCGATGAAGGAAGTCGTCTGTATCCCGAGCTGGGCCAGTGCCGCTATGACCACGAAGGTGAGCAGCGTGATGTAGGCCAAATGCCCGACAAAGGAAACGATGGTCGGGTCGACCTTCCTTCTGGCAAAGATCCGTGTGGTCAGACCCTTGACCCAACCAGCGATCCAGCGTCCCACAATGAAGATGACCACCGCGGCAATAACCTTGAACCCATAAAAGGTAACCCACTCCTGAACCTTGATCCACATATCTTGCATATGCAGCCTCCTCTCTTCACTGGGTCTTGATTTCGGAACCGGATGCCGGCCTCATGCGGTTTTTTGCTTCATCTCCATTTTAAGCGGGAAAATATGGGTCGGCCTCGAAGCCTTCATATTGGCCATTTCTGGGAAATCCATTTCATAAATCTCCAAGAAGTCCGAGGTTGGATTGTTGGGTCGGTCGCTTACGGGGTAGACGATGATGATGTCAAAGTACCAAGATCGCCCATTTGGGTCAACAGGAAACTTGCCGCGAGATCGTGCCATGATCACCTCCTCCTCTGGTCCGCCTCCCGCAAAATGTCGATAATAAAATCGCCTCCTCCCAATATCCTCGCGCCGTATCCAGCTCTTTCCCCTGTCTTCTTAATGACAGAACCTCCGACCCGCCCTCAAACTCCCAATCAATCCTCCTCAAACCAATCCCGCCGGCGCCCCAGGTCCTTCCCCTCCTCCATAAACTTCCGGTTGTGACCTGAGTGGTGTTTGGAGTATATTTATTCATTCCGTTGCCGAATGGAAGGAATGTGGATGGCGTGGTGAGAAAATCGGGGTCGAAAGACAATCACCTGTTGGTGAAACGCAGCGATTATTGAGAAAGGAGGAAGAAGATGATGAAAAGAGTCCGATGGGGCGTTAAAAACATTGTTCTCTTATCCGTCTTGATAGTGGGCCTTGGGCTGGGCCTTACTATAAAAGACAGCCAGGCTCAAATCAAGGAACTCAGGATCGGAATCGGCATCGATGCCGACACGCTAAACCCCCAGGAGCAGACGACGAGCCTGATTCAGAACATCTGCGACCTGATTTTCGACAACTTCCTGTACCAGACGCCCGAGGGGAAACTTGAGCCCCGTCTGGTCACCAAATACGATATCTCCAAGGACGGCCTGACCTGGACGCTCCATCTGCGGAAGGGGGTCAAGTTTTCCGACGGGACCGATTTCAATGCCGACGCCGTCAAACTGTACCTGGGACCGGACCCTCGACCCCAAAATGAGGGTGCCCCTGCGTTTTTCGGTCTCCGTGGTAAAAGAGTGCGTCAAGGTCGACGACCACACCGTTCAGCTCAAGCTGCAATTTCCCTTTGCGCCCTGGCCCCGGGGCTCTCCATGACCGTCTGCAGCGTCATCTCTCCCGCGGCCATCAAACAAGTACGGGGAGGAGGTGCGCCAGCATCCCGTAGGGGCTGGGCCCTATAAACTTCAGGAGTGGGTCAAGGGCGACCGGATCGTCCTGGTGCGAAACGAGAAATACTATGGCCAGAAGCCGACGGTGGATAAGTTGATCTTTTCGATTGTACCGGAAGTGTCCACTCGCGAGGCGATGCTCAGGGCCGGCCAGATCGACATTTGCTACAAGCCTTCTCCGTCGAATGTGGCTGCGCTTAAGGCCGATCCGAAAATCACCGTGGAGATGCCCCTGGATACCCGGAGTATCTTCATGGCTTTGCGGAACGGATTTGCCCCTATTCAAAAAAAAGGAGGTCCGTCAGGCCTTCAACTACGCCGTAGACAAAAAAGCCATCGTCAAGAAAATCCTCTTTGACACCGCGGAAGTCATGGACGGCGGGGTTTCGCCCATTCTTTTCGGTTACGAAAAGATGGCCAAACAGTACGACTACAACCCGGAAAAGGCCAAGGAATTATTAAAGAAGGCGGGGTTCGATTTTAATCAGGTGGTCCGTATGGGCACTCCCACCGGCCGGTATCTCTTCGACAAACAGGTCTCCGAAGCCGTCCAGGCCTACCTCCAGGCCATCGGGATCAAAGTCGAGCTGAGGACTTATGATTGGCCCACCTTTATGTCAGCGGTTTACAAACCGACCGACCAGGCCACCATGGACATGGATTTTGCTCGGATGGGGTCCTCTATACCTGGATGCCGACATGCAGTATTACGGCCAATTCACCTGTGCGGTCGTTCCTCCGAAAGGGCTCAATTCGGCTTTTTACTGCAACCCCGAATTTGACAAGGTTATGGAAGAAAGCCGAAGGGAACAGGATGTTAAAAAACGTGAGGCCCTGCTTAAAGAGGCCGGTAAGATGATATGGGAAGAATGTCCCTGGATCTGGCTTCATGTGGAGAAATTCGTAATGGCGTATAATAGCAAAATAAAGGGCTTGGTGGTCACTCCGACGGAAAAATTCTATCCCACTTACATCCGTATGCAATAAAATATGTCCAACGTCCGGGTTCGGGGGGCGGGTACGCCCTGAACCCGGGACCTTCAAGAAGGCAGGAGAAGAAGGCGGCGGAGTTCAGCAGCCATGTGCCGCTTTCAAGGCGCAAGCATGCTTGCGCACTCCAGCTTTCGGTCGCCGGAGTGGCGGATTGATTTACCGCGGGGTGCCTAAATCAATTTGTCTATACATTCGACAATACGCAGGCTGTCTGTCACCTCATCGTCATTCCTGAAACAGCGAAATCCAGGAGGGTTTTAAAGGCATCTGGATTCCGGCCGTCGGGAATGAGCCTCGGGCGATTCGAAAGTCTAATTTGGACAGCACTGTTTGTATGAATAAGCGGATATTTGAATTTCCATGACGAATTATGTGATCAAGCGCTTGCTTTCCACCATCCCGGTGCTGATCGGGATTTCGCTTCTGCTTTTCATTATGCTCCGGATGCTCCCCGGTGATCCGGCACAGGTACTGGCCGGTCAGATGGCCTCCCCGGCGGATATAGAGATCATTCGCACTCAACTTGGCCTGGACAGGCCCATGTATGTGCAATATGCCTCCTTCCTGAGCCGACTCGCGAGGTTTGACCTTGGCCGTTCGGCCCGAACCCAGAATCCGGTCATCGAGGAAGTCTGGGCCAGGCTGCCCAATACCGCCCTGCTGGCCGTGGCCGCCATTACCCTCGCCTGCCTGTTTGGAATCCCTGCCGGCGTCATTTCGGCTGTCCGGCCCTACACCTGGATCGACTATACGTTTACCCTGGCGGCCCTTTTCGGAATTTCCATGCCCGTTTTCTGGCTCGGCCTGATGCTGGTCGTTCTGTTTTCGGTCATCCTGAAATTGCTGCCGGCAGGCGGCACGGGCAGCTGGCAACATGTGATCCTACCCTCCGTCACCCTGGCTTCTTTTGTGGTCGCCTTCATTGCCCGCATGACCCGGGCCACGATGCTCGAAGTTCTTTCCCAGGACTACACCACTACGGCCCGGTCGAAAGGACTGAAGGAGAGGGTGGTGATCGTCAAGCACGCTTTGAAAAATGCCCTCATCCCCATCATCACCGTGGTGGGCCTTCAATTCGGATTGCTTCTGGGCGGGGCAGTGTTGACCGAAACGGTATTTGCCTGGCCGGGCCTGGGCCGGCTCATCGTGGACTCCATCCTGGCGCGGGATTACCCGGTGATTCAGGGGGCGATTCTCATCTTTGGACTCCTCTACATCATGGTCAACCTTGCCGTGGATGTCCTCTATGCCTTTGTGGACCCGAGGATTCGCTATGACTGAGATGACTCCGAAAGCCGTCCCCGCCAAAAGTCAAGCCAAAGGACTCGACAGCCCTTTCCGGCGCAGCTGGGTCAAGCTCAGGCGGAATAAGGCCGCGCTGGTGGGTGGGGGCATGATTCTGATCTACGTGGCCTGCGCTCTGCTGGCTCCGGTTCTCTTTTCTGGCAATCCTTCAGCCCCAAATCTCGGCAAATCCCTCGAATCCCCCTCCCGTGACGAGCTTCTGGGCACCGATGAGTTGGGCCGCTCTATCCTGGGGCGGATCATTTACGGCTCCCAGATTTCTCTTCTGATTGCCCTGGGGGTCATCTCCTTTGGGCTTATCGTGGGTGTTCCCCTGGGGCTGGTATCGGGCTATTACCGAGGCAAAATCGACTTCACCATCCAGCGGGTGACCGACATGCTCCTCTCCTTCCCCGGGTTCCTTCTGGCCCTGGCTCTGGTGGCCATACTGGGCGTGGGGCTCAAAAATACCGTCATCTCCATCGGGATCAGCATGGTGCCCATCTACATTCGCCTCGTGCGGGGCTGCGTCCTTTCGGTCAGGGAAGAAGTTTACGTTGAAGCGGCCCGGGCAAGCGGCACCCGCGACGTGCTCATCCTGCTCAGGCATATCCTGCCGAACGTCATGGTCCCCATCACCGTCCAGACGAGCCTGGGCATGGGTACGGCCATCCTCTTTGCAGCGGGCCTGGGATTTTTAGGTATCGGGGTGCAACCCCCCATGCCGGAGTGGGGAGCCATGCTCGGCTCTGCCCGGGTTTATATCTTCAATGCTCCCCATGCCTCCACTTTCCCGGGCATTGCCATCTTTCTGGCGGTGTTAAGCTTTAATCTCCTGGGCGACGGATTGCGCGATGCCCTCGACCCGAGGTTCAAGCTATGAAAGAATCCCCGACGCCCCTGCTGGTCGTCCGGGACCTGCGGACCCGCTTTCACACCCTGGATGGGATTGTCCATGCCGTGGACGGGGTGGACTTTGACATTCATCGCGGGGAGACGGTGGGCCTGGTTGGGGAAAGCGGCTGCGGAAAGACCGTGACGGCGCTCTCCATCCTGCAGCTCCTCCGTTGCCCTCCGGCGGAAATTCAGGGCCGCATCCTTTTCAAGGGCCAAAACCTTCTAGAACTGGATGGGGAGGAGATCAGGAAAATCAGGGGCCAGTCGATCTCCATGATCTTCCAGGAACCTATGACCTCTCTGAATCCGGTGTTAACGATCGGGGATCAGATCTCCGAAGGCGTCAGGGTTCATGAAGGAATGACCCGGCAAAAGGCCTGGCGCTGGGCTGTGGAGATGCTCGGGAGAGTGCAGATCCCCGAGCCAGGCACCAGGGCCGGGGAATACCCCCACAAGCTATCCGGGGGCATGCGGCAGCGGGCGATGATCGCCATGGCCCTCTCCTGCAATCCCCAGCTCATTCTGGCGGACGAGCCCACCACGGCCCTGGATGTGACGATCCAGGCCCAGATCATGGACCTCATGCTGCGCCTCAAGGAAGAGTTTGAGACCGCCGTCGTGCTCATTACCCATGACCTGGGGATCATCGCCGAGATGGCCAGCAGAGTCGTGGTCATGTATGCCGGGAAGGTCATGGAGGAGGCACCGGTTAAAGAACTCTTCAAAGACCCGCGACACCCCTACACCCGGGGCCTTCTGGGGTCCATTCCGGTAATCGGCCGTAAGGCTCAAACCGGCCGCCGCCTTCGTGAGATTCCAGGGGTTGTTCCAAGCCTGTTAGGAATGCCACAAGGCTGCCGCTTTCATCCCCGCTGCCCCGAGGCGATAAACATCTGCCGCGAGCAGGAGCCGCCTATGGTCAGCCTGGGAGAACACCGGCGGGTGAACTGCTGGCTGGAGGCCAAAGACCCCGAGAAGGAAGCGCCGGCTTCGGGAACGAGCGGGATGGAGTAGCATGGCCCTACTGGAGGTTCAAGATTTAAAGAAATACTTTCCCGTGAGAAAGGGGATTCTCTCCCGCACCATAGCATTTGTGCGGGCCGTGGACCGAGTCAGTTTCTCCATAGAGCAGGGCGAGACGCTGGGTCTCGTAGGCGAGAGCGGATGCGGCAAGACCACGGTCGGCCGCTCGATCCTCCGGCTTATTGAGCCTACATCCGGCCAAGTACGTTTCAATGGCCAGGATCTGCTCAGTTTGGACCGGGAAGCGCTGCGGCGGGTTCGGGCCTCCCTCCAGATCATATTCCAGGACCCCTTTTCCTCTCTGAATCCCCGGATGAACGTCGGCCAGATCATCGCCGAACCGATCAAAAATCACCTGGAGATCTCCACGGCTGAAATCAAAGAAAAGGTGGCCCACCTGATGGAGAAGGTCGGCCTCCATCCGGAGCAGATGAGCCGGTACCCCCATGAATTTTCCGGGGGCCAGAGACAGAGAATCGGGATCGCCCGGGCTCTGGCTCTGAATCCGCTGCTCATCATCTGTGACGAACCCGTCTCCGCCCTGGACGTCTCCATTCAAGCGCAGGTCATAAATCTTCTGGCCCAGCTCCAGGAACAGATGAACCTTTCCTACCTGTTTATCGCCCACGACCTGAGTGTTGTGGAACATATCAGTAACCGGGTCGCCGTTATGTACCTTGGAAACATCGTGGAATTGGCGAGCGATCAGGAACTATACCGGAACCCCCTTCATCCCTACACCCAGGCGCTGCTTTCGGCCGTTCCGGTTCCTGATCCGGAAGTTAAAAAAAAGAGGATTATTCTCCAGGGTGACGTCCCCAGTCCCCTGAATCCCCCTGCCGGATGTGCCTTCCACCCCCGCTGCCATAAACGTGAAGATATATGTCCGCTCAAGGAGCCCGAACTCCAGGTTTCGGGGGGAGATCACTGGGTCGCTTGTCATCTCAGGTAGGCAGCCTCTTTCGGAATCTCGGAAGTTTAAGAACCCATAGGTGGCGATCGTAGTTGGGTAGCGATTTGGTAGGCATTGATTCTCTCAGAAGGGGGGACAAACCCACACCCAGGGGGACCTATAGTGAACGGCTGAAATAAAGTGACATTGGACGAGCGCTCATTGCGATTTAAAAATTTCCATACAAAATCCCCCCTTGCCCCCCTTTAATAAAGGGGGGATGGGGGGATTTCTCTTGAGAAAGCTGCACATGTAATGACTACTTTATTTTGTCGTTCACTATAGTTCCGTTAGCTCCATTGCGCCATTTGGTCCCTTATCGAAATTTACGCAAACACGCGCCTCTCTCCACAATCAATAATGCCGGAAAACCTCCACATCCGGAACCTCCATGGCTCCCTCCGGACATAGCTCGACGCAGGAGGACGCACCTGGTGAATATCGCACACGGCCTTCGCAAACTTGTCCCTCTCCTTTGCCTGCACATGAATACGGGCCTTGCAGGCTCCGGCCACATAACCGTACACGTTCTTCAAAGCCCCCGAGGCCATCATGCCCGAATGGGTCTTGAAAACAGGCATATTGATAATGTAGTCGGCCTCAAGGACGGCGCGGGAAATGATCAGCTGAAATCCGGTTTCCCTGCCGGTCTTCTCCACCACACGATTCGAGATGGAGGTAAAACACCCTTCCGAGGCATCCAGAATACCGGTGATCCTGGCGACGTTGCGCGAACTCCGGTTAATGCCCCCGGGGTTGTCGCCGACCCATACCCTTGCATTCCGGTTCAGGCAGGAACGGACCACCTGCCTAACCAATTCCGGGTGAGTCGTATGGCCGAGTTCCGGAACGGAAGGCCCCACCATATTGGGCTTAATCAGGACCCTGGCCCCCGCGAACGTCCGAGGGGCAAGGGTCGTCATGATATATTCGACCGCTTCCCTCAGATCGCCGACAGCATTTTCGATGATTACGCGTGCCACTGGTTTCTCAGGCATGCACCACCCCATCCATAATCGATGTATTATTCGGACGACTCCTCTTCAAACACCACCGGGATTTCCCGTGTCCTTGAGTACAGGGTCATAGCCCCGGCCACGCCGGCAAGGAGAAGAAAAAAGGCATCCCGATAGGCTTCTGCCGGGTAAACGCCCGCGACCGCCGGATGTCGTTCGATAAGCCAGCCCATCAGATACTGCAGGATGGCGATGCCGATCACGGCAAAAAAATTGCCCAGGGCCAGCGCCGTTCCCACGATCTGCCGGGGGAAGAGTTCCTTCAGATGGGCGACGATCAGAACTCCTGCCGAGGCAAGGAAGCCCGTTGCGAAATAGGCGGGATAAAGCAGGTATTCGCGGCCCGGCCGGATCTTCGTCCCGATGAGCAAAAGGGGGATCAGGTAAAGGCCCATGGTGATGAGAGCCTGCCGTTTTCGCGAAATCCTCCAACGGTCCGAGATCCTTCCAGTGAGCAGGCTCCCGAGAATAAATCCGGCGGTGAGACAGGAAATAAGCCATCCCACTTCCCTCGGCCTCATACCAAATACATCCATCAGGAAAGTTCCCCCCCAGAGGCTCTGAAGCGCAAAGAAGGATCCGGTGGTGAAAAAAAGCATGACCGCCACTCCCCAGAAGGAGGGAGTACTCAGAATTTCCCTGTAGGCCCGGCTCGCGGCGTATTTCTGGGCGGCTGGAGGAGGATCATTCCCTTGCCGGGGCGGATGGTCGCGAACGGTCAGCCAGATGGAGAGGGCCAGAAGGGAATTGATCCCTGCAAAGATGAGAAACGATGTTCGCCAGCCGACGGACTCGGCCATTAGGGCAAGGGGAACTGCGGCGGTCAATGCGCCGGTGTTTCCCAAAGCGGAGACCACCCCGGCGAGGGTGGCAAACGACCGGGGGGGATACCAGATCGCGACAACCATCAAGTTTCCCATGTACATGCCGGACATTCCCAGGCCCAGCAGGGCGCGGCCGAACAGGCAGATGGTGAACGAGGGAGCGAGGGCAAAGATCAGGCTGCCCAGGACCCCGATTGCGCTCAGGAGTGAAATCACCAACCGCGGCCCGATGGAATCAAGGGCGGGACCGAGGGGAAATTGAGCAAAGGCGAAAACAAAGAAAAAGATGCCGGCCAGGAGTCCGAGCCGCTCGGCACCGAGGGAAAATTCTTGCGTCAAAAAGGGGGCGATGACCGCGGGGGAGATGCGGTAATAATAGGAAAAAAAATACATGGCAATCAGCGCGGCCATCATGGTTGATCGGCGGTCCATGATCTCCTCCGGGAGGATCATAACAGGTCGTGAGATCCGGAAGGAAGGATTTTTTGCGAGGGGACAGAGGGAACAGACTACACCAACAAACTACAAATCAATCCCTGTAAAGAAAATACGTAAAGAAGGGTCAGGTCTGTTTTTTTAGCATTCGTTGTCAAAATTTGATAAAGGTTTTCTGTGACTCGGCCACTTCGAACCCAAAATTCCCGGGCTCTTTCATCGTGATTTTTCCAATCATCATTGCTTCAACGGCACGCAGAAGCATTTCTGTATTCGGGGGGGGACTTTTACCCCCATTAATGTACCTGGTGCTAGGTTTGCCAAGGCAACGGTCGGAAAGGCGGCCGATGGGGGTCAGGTCTGATTTTGACGGAAGCAAGATGGTAAGAAACAGTATAGGAATCACCACACCGAATTCAACTTCTCTTTCCATAAACGGGGTAAATAGCCCCCGATCGCCTTCCAATGGCGCGCCCTGGACGGCGCCAGCAGGATCACGAGCGAAAAGAAGAACATGGGAAGATCCATGAAAATCGTAACGGACGCCAGCGTGTCCACGATCGCCCCGAAGCAGCCACATTCGATGGCCCGTCCCTGATACAGGACAACCGCTTTGGCCGCAAAAAAAGCCACGCTCATGAGCGCGCTCCCCAGCGCGGACAGCCGGGTCCATACTCCGAAGAGCAGGCCCAACCCGCAGAGGAGCTCGATAAAGGGCATCCCCAGCCCGAAAGGGCGGGCCAGGAACATCGGGAGGACGCCGAAGTTGTATACCGCATCCACCGAGTACCGTTCGATATCGACCAGCTTGCCGATCGAGGAGAGAAGAAAGATCGCCCCCAGGATGACCCGGAACAACAGGATCACATAGTGATTCCCGGTCAAGGGAAGACACCAGTTCTGTTCGGATCCGACCCTCTGTCCAGAAATTTCAGATTGTTCCATCTTTCAACCCTCCCCTTGCCTCATTCCCCCTTGTTCCTTCCTTTCCTTCTCACTTCTCACTCGTCGCTTTTCACCCTCACTTGCCGGGGGGCTGCCACTGCGTGGCCGCCTTCAGGATGTCGGGAAATGCCGCATCCGCCTTCTTTCGAATCCCTTCCAGGTTGTGCCCGGCGATCGGGTGTTCCACGACGACGAGTGAAATCTCCGGCACGCCCTGCTCTTTCACCAGCTTTCGGATGGTATCCGCGAATGCGGTCGTGACGATCGTGACCGTGGGAACTCCCTTTTTTTCGACGTTCAGCTGGTCAACTACCAGCCATTGGGTGCAGCTCCCTCAGTCCGCTTGGGAGGCGATCACCAAGTCCGGCTTCAAATGGGCGATTTTTTTGGCGGCCTCCTCGCTCGCTTCCCCGTTCTTCGAGATGGCCGCCGTCGCCCGGTCCGTTTCCCATAATTTCACGATCTTTACTCCTTTCACCTGCTGGGTCAGCAGTTCTCCGATCCGGGTCAGGAACTTGTCCCCGTTCATTTTGCCGTTCCAGCGCAGGACTACCGCTTTCCCTTCCAGGCTTGCGGGGTGAGCGTTGATCTTCACCGGGCCCACTATGGGAACCTTTTCCGCCGCCGCCCAGGATATTCTTGTGAAGCAGAGGACCAGAAGACTCGCGAGGCCCAGAATGATGACCTTCGTCTTCATTTCGCTCCTCCTTTTTCTATGGGATACCCCAATTTCTGCCAGTTGGACCATCCCCCCTCAAGGAGCATTATATTCGTATAGCCCCACTTCTCCTTAAGCTGGTTCGCGACATCGATCGAGTCCTCCTCATGGCCGCAGTCGCAGTAAATGACCAGCATCTTATCTTTTGGCAGATCGCCTTTGCTCCTCAGGTCGGCCGCCCAGGGCAGATTCACCGCCCCCTTGATATGCCCCAGATCGTAGGCCTCCTTGGGCTGAGCGTCGACGATTACCACGGATCGGTCCCCTTTTTCGATGATTTCCTTGAGGGCTTCCGGTTTGATCTGGGGAAAATCCTGCGCCCGGACGGCGGTGACGCTCCCCAGGGCCACTAAAGCCAGAAGAGCGAACATCGCACACCCCGTTCTTATCCTGTGAATCATTCTTGTTCCTTTCTCTTGTTTAATTGCTCGGCTTTATCTCTGCCGCCGCGCGTAAGTTCGTTCTCACCCATGTCTGCTTCCCTCATTTTTGTCCTCGCCTCACATGACCCTTCCAACGGAAGCACCGGCCCAGGTTTAATTCGAGGCGCAACCTGATTCCTTTTATAACTCCGCCCAAGAATTTGATCAATGACCTGCCTGCAATCATCCATCCCCGGAGCTTAGACAAATTTCTGGGAATTTCGCAGTCAAAGATTTGGCTCATGCCGGGAAAGCTTTCCACAGGAAGGCATTTTTCATTTGACATTTCCGTGGAAGATTGTACACTTCCGTTTTGGGGCGGAAGCATGAAGAAAAAAAGGAGTTCACTTAAGGGAATCGGAAGTGTTTGCGGCCGGTATGTACTGCATCTGTATTTCGCCGGCCGAACGCCCAAGGTCTTGATGGCGGTAACCAATCTTCGGGAGATGTGCAGCGAGCGCCTGAAAGGACGCTGCAAGATTAAGCTGATTGACCTCTACAAACATCCGGCATGGGGCAAAAGCGAGCAAATTGTGGCGACCCCGACCCTGGTAAAAAAATTTCCGCTTCCGGAACGGAGGGTCATCGGAGATTTATCCGATGCGGACCGGGTCCTTTCAGGCCTGGAATTGAAATAATCGCCTGCGGAATGTTTTCCTTTTCTTCTTTTCATGCCATTTTGAAAAGCTTGAATTCTTTCCTGCGATCCCCTTCTGATCTCCGGCCCTGGCTAGTACTCGATTATTTTTGTCGGGCGAAACCCTGCCCGGGGGATTCAGGATTAAGATAACAGAAGGAGAATGGAGTGGCCAAACGGAAACGCATTCAGGCTGAATTCGCCAAGAGCCCCAGTGGAATAGAGGGGCTCGACGAAATCACGGGTGGAGGTCTGCCCACCGGAAGGCCAACGCTGGTCTGCGGGAGCGCCGGCTGCGGCAAGACGCTTTTCGCCATGAATTTTATCGTCCAGGGGGCCCTTCGCTATAACGAGCCCGGGGTCTTCATCGCTTTTGAGGAAAACGAGGAGGAGCTGAGGAAAAATTTCGCTTCTCTCGGCTTTGATTTGAGCGACCTCTCCGCCCGTAAGAAGATCGCGGTTGACCACGTTTACATCGAGCGGAGCGAAATCGAAGAGACCGGCGAGTATGACCTGGAAGGCCTCTTTATCCGGCTGGGGCACGCGATCGACTCGATCGGGGCCAAACGGGTGGTCCTGGATACCGTTGAGGCTCTTTTCGCGGGGCTTTCCAACACCTCGATCCTGCGGGCGGAGCTTCGCCGTTTGTTCCGCTGGCTGAAAACAAAAGGAGTCACGGCGATCATCACCGGCGAACGGGGGGAAGGCACCCTCACCCGGCATGGGCTGGAGGAATACGTCGCCGACTGCGTGATCCTGCTCGACCACCGGGTGGTGGAGCAAGTCTCCACCCGTCGCCTGCGCATCGTCAAATACCGGGGAACTTCGCACGGCACGAACGAATACCCGTTCCTGATTGATGAGGAGGGGATTTCGGTCCTGCCGGTCACGTCGCTCAAACTCGATCACGCCGTATCCATCGAGCGGATCTCGACGGGAATCCCCCGTCTCGACGCGATGATGGGAGGAAAGGGATACTACCGGGGGAGCAGCATTCTCATCTCCGGCACGGCCGGAACGGGAAAGAGCAGCCTCGCCTCCGTCTTTGCCGAGGCGGCCTGCAAACGAGGGGAGCGGTGCCTCTACTTGGCCTTCGAAGAGTCGCCGAACCAGATTATGCGCAACATGCGCTCCATCGGGGTGAATCTTGAACCCTGGGTGAAAAAAGGGCTTCTCCGATTCCATTCCGCCCGTCCGACTACTTTCGGCCTGGAGACACACCTGGCGACCATGCACAGGTCGATCGAGACATTTAAACCCAGGGTCGTCATTGTCGATCCGATTACCAACCTGATCGCCGCGGGTATGGAAAACGAGGTCAAATCGATCCTGACCCGGCTGATGGATTATTTAAAAACGAAACAGATCACCGCGTTGTTTACCAACCTGACCTCGCTTGGCACCGCGAGCCTGGAGCATACGGACCTGGCCGTCTCCTCGCTCATGGATACCTGGCTTCTCCTGCGGGACGTGGAAAGCAACGGCGAGCGGAACCGTGGCCTGTACCTATTGAAGTCCCGGGGAATGGCCCATTCCAACCAGGTCCGGGAATTTATCATCAGCGATAAAGGGATGGACCTCGCGGAAGTATATCTCCACCCAAGCGGTCTCCTGATGGGAACGGCAAGGGTGCAGAAGGAAGCCCAGGACAGAGCATTGTCGCTGGAGCGCGAACAGGAGACCGGGCGCAAGGGGCGGGAATTTGGTCTTAAAAGGAAGACTTTGGAAGGGCAGATTGCAGCCTTGCAGACCGAGGTGCGATCCATGGAGGGAGAATACAGGAAGTTTCTCAGCCAACAAAAACAAAAGCGGGACCTGGAGACCCGGGAGAAATCAGATCTGATCCGGGTGCGCCGGGCGGATTGATTGCGGCATTGAAGAAAAGGAGGTATTTATGCCCGCCAAGAAGAGGGCCGCGGGGAATCCCAAAAAACCCAAAGGAACCGAGGCGGTCTGGGAACTGCGGCTGTATGTTGCCGGGCAGTCTTCCAAATCTGTAGCGGCTCTCGCCAATCTCAAGCAAATCTGCGAAGAGAACCTCGCCGGAAAGTACTCGATTGAAGTGATCGATCTTCTGAAAAACCCCCAGCTGGCAAAGGGAGATCAGATCCTGGCGGTTCCGACACTGGTGAGGAAGCTGCCTGAACCCGTGAGGAAGATCATCGGGGACCTTTCCAACACCGTGAGGGTCTTGGTGGGGCTGGATTTGAGGCCGGCCCCCGGAATGGAAACCCACGGGAAAGTCTCCCCTTAGCTGTTTTCCAACTCATCAAGAACCCTCCTCCCTTTTCAAAAGGGAGGACGGGAGGGATTTTTGGCAAAGTTTTTTTCACACCGCTAACAGCTCCGCAACCCCTTCTCCCGGTTTGTCTTCACGTTGGGCAACCCCCTTCTTGTTTGCCATGTTCCGGGCAGCCGCGGGGGTCCGCCCCTAATGGTTTCATAAAAGATTTCCAAAATGAGAAAACCGTGGTAAATTCTACTTTGTGGGAACTCAACAAGGTCAGAACGCCTGAATAAGGATTTCCTCGCAACATGAGTTATCTACACCCCGATTCCTCGGGTTCGGATCGCGCACCCGGGCGAAGATGGTTCCCCATTCTTTCCGCCCTGGCAATCTTCGCCGGACTCTATCTCTTAAGCCTTGTTAACTACCTTTTCTTCCACAGTATCGCCGAAATCTTCACGATCGTGATCGCCTTCGGGATTTTCGTGATCGCCTGGAACTCCCGGGGAGTCACGTCCAATCCTTACCTGATCTTTATCGGGATCGCCTACCTGTTCGTCGGCGGCATCGACGTCGTGCATGCCTTGGCCTACAAAGGGATGAGAATCTTACCGGGGGAGAATGGCAACCTGCCCACTCAACTCTGGATTGCCGCCCGCTACCTGGAGAGCATCACCCTTGTCGTTGCTCCCTGGCTGCCAGGCCGGCTAGTAAACCCGCGCCACATTTTCGCCGGCTATGCCCTGGTCTTTGCCGCCGTGCTGGCTTCCATTTTTTCCGCTGTCTTCCCGGTCTGCTATGTTGAAGGTTCAGGATTAACCCCCTTTAAAAAAATTAGCGAATACGCAATCTCGCTGATCCTCGCGGCTGCCCTGCTCTCCCTGCTCGCGCGGAAATATCTCTTTGACGCCCGGGTATTGCGGCTCCTCATTCTTTCCATCGTTTTTACCATTGCCTCGGAGCTGGCCTTCACTTTTTACGTCGGGGTCTATGATTTCTCCAACCTTGCCGGGCATTTTTTCAAAATCATATCCTTCTACCTCATCTACCGGGCCATCATCCGAACCGGCCTGATTGACCCATACCTCCTGATTTTTCGGGACTTGAAATCCGCGCAGGAATCTCTGCAGAAAGCCCATGCGCAACTGGAAACGCGGGTCGAAGAGAGAACGGCCGAACTTCGGAAATCCAATGAATTGCTGAAAGCCGAAATCGAGGAGCGGAAGCGGGCGGAGGAGACCATCCGGCTGAAAGCGCTCAACGAGAAGGAGCTGGAGAAGTCCCGTGATGAATTGGAGATCCGGGTCCGGGAACGAACGGCAGAGGTGTACCGCCAGGCGGAGCTGCTGGACCTGACCCACGAGGCGATTATCGTGCGGGACCTCGACGGCCTGATTTCCTTCTGGAACAAGGGGGCCGCGGAGGTTTATGGATGGGCCAAGGAAGAGGCCGTCGGCAGGATCATGCGCGATCTCCTGCATACCGAATTCCTGGTGCCGCGAGATGAAATCGTTTCCAAGATTCTCCTGGAGGGCCGCTGGGAAGGAGAAATGATTCACAACCGTAAGGACGGGAAGAAAATCCACGTTCTCAGCCGGGCGACCCTGAAGAAAGACGAAAAAGGAAATCCGATCGGGGTCATGCTGATCAACAACGATATCAGCCAGCGGGTGAAACTCGAAGAACAGCTCCGGCAGGCCCACAAGATGGAGGCGCTGGGGACTCTGGCCGGAGGGATCGCCCACGACTTCAACAACCTCCTCATGCCCATCCTGATCAACACCGACCTGGCCCTTTTGGACATCCAGGCGGGGAGGCTTCCTTCCGCCGAGTCCCTCCTCCTCGCGAGCGAGGGCGCGAAGCGAGGGCAGGAATTGGTCAGGCAGATTATCGCCTTCAGCCGTCAGAAAGAAGACCGCCGGAGGCCCGTGGAGATCACCCCGGTCTTTAAAGAGGCCATGAAGTTCCTGAAATCCACCATTCCCGCCAGCATAGAAATCCGGGAACGGGTTGAGGCCGAACCTGCCGTAATTTCCGCCAACCCGATCCAAATTCACCAGATTCTGATGAATCTTTGCAACAACGCCGCCCACGCCATGAAGGAAAAAGGGGGAATTCTGGAAATCGGCCTCGCCAACGTCGAATGCCAGGGGGATTTTCTTGTCCAGCACACCGGTGTAAAACCGGGCCCCCACCTGCGGCTCACGGTGAAAGATACCGGCAGCGGGATGGCGCCGGAGGTCCGGGAAAGGGCTTTCGATCCGTTTTTTACCACCAAGGATATCGGTGAGGGAACGGGAATGGGTCTGGCGGTAGTCCACGGGATCGTAAAGAAACACGAAGGGGCGATAACCCTGGAAAGCGAAGTCGGAAAAGGGACGCTGGTCAGCGTCTTTTTCCCGCTTGTTGACGGCGAAAGGCGCGAAGGGCAGGACTCTTCTCTCGGGCCGATCCCCAGAGGAACAGAGAGAGTTCTTCTCGTGGACGATGAAGAGATCCAGGTGCGCACCCTCCAGGCCATGCTGGAACGCCTTGGCTACCGGGTGACGGCAAAGACCGACCCGCAGGAAGCCCTGAAGGCCTTTCGGGCCCGGCCCGATGCATTCGATCTGGTGATCACCGATATGGCCATGCCTCGTCTGCGGGGGGACAGGCTGGCCGCCGAATTATTGAGCATCCGGGGCGGCCTTCCCATCATCTTGTGCACGGGCTTCAGCGAAAGGGTTGATGAAGCCGGGGCCAGGGCCATCGGCATCAGGCATTTTGCAATGAAGCCCTTTAGTGTCCGCGAGATCGCCCATCTGATCAGGCAGGGGCTGGCGAAATAATTTGGCGATTCTATTTCGTAACAAGTCCGTTAACCAGGAGAGTGGTCCATGAAACATGCGCCCCCCCGGAAACCCCGAGATCCGCGCCTCCGCCCCGATCTTCCTATGAAACCCGCCGAACAAAAGGCTTTCCTGGATTCGGTGCGGCAGCTGGACGAGCAATGCGATTCCCTGGGCATCCTCGATCCCGCGGAGGCCGAGCCGGCCACCCTCTACCATGCCGTGGAGGAAGAAAAATGAGCCGCCTGGATCCAAAGGAGTGGACGGTCTCGTCTCTTTCCCGGATTTTCCGGAAAAAGGAAATTTCCCCGGTTGAAGTGACGAGGGCCTGCCTGGAGCGAATCGAAGCGCTTGACCCGGGGATCAACGCTTTCCTCACCCTCCTTCCCCGCCAGGCGATGAAGGCCGCTCGCCGCGCCGAACAGGAAATTCTCCGCGGAAAAAATCTCAGCCCCCTTCATGGAGTCCCTTTCGCCGCCAAAGATCTTTTTTTCACGAGGGGGGTCCGGACCACCTGCGGGTCCAAAATTTTGGGGAACTTTCTCCCCACCTTCAATGCCGCGGTTGTAGAAAGGCTCACCGCGGCGGGCGCGGTCCTCCTCGGCAAGCTGAACATGCATGAGTTTGCGTACGGGACCACTTCGGTCAACCCCCATTATGGCCCCGTTCGTAATCCCTGGGATACGGAACGAATCCCCGGCGGCTCCAGCGGAGGATCGGCGGCCGCCCTGGCAGCTTCGTTCGTCCCCCTCGCGCTGGGCACCGACACGGGAGGTTCCATCCGCATCCCTTCGGCCCTGTGCGGCACCGCCGGCCTCAAACCCACGTACGGGAGGATCAGCCGCTACGGCGTCTATCCGCTCTGCTGGTCTCTGGACCATCCCGGGCCGATGGCCCGGACCGCCGCCGATCTCGCCCTGGCCATGAACGTGCTGGCCGGCCGCGACCCGCGCGACCCATCGACGGCGAGAGCTCCGGTTCCCGATTACACCCGTGCTCTCAGAGCGGACCTGAGAGGAGTCCGGCTGGGAGTCCCCGCCGATTATTTTTTTGAACGCCTGGATCCGGAAGTGGGCCCAGCCGTGCGGAAGGCAATCGGCACTTTCAAGCGGCTGGGCGCCAGCGTGCGGACCCTATCGATCCCGGGGCTTCGGGAAGCTTCCCTGGCCGCCTACATCCTCCTCATTGCCGAGGGGGCTGCTTCGCTGGAAAAATGGCACCGGACCCGTTCTCTGGACCTCGGAAAAGATGTCTGCTCCCGCCTGGATCTGGGCGCCGCGGTGCTTTCCACTCAGTACCTCAAGGCCCAGCGAATCCGCCGGACGGTTCGGGAAAATTTCGACCGCGTTTGGGAGAAAGTGGATGCCCTCATCACCCCGCAGCTTCCCATCACGGCCCCCCGGATCGGCGAGGAGAATGTCTCCTCGGGAGGAAAAACCGAGCCCGTCCCTTCCGCCCTGACCCGTTTCACCCGGATCTTCAACCTGGTCGGAACCCCCTGTCTCTCGATCCCGTGCGGTTTCTCCTCCTCGGGGATGCCCATCGGCCTCCAGATCGCGGGAAAAGCTTTCGACGAAGCGACCGTGCTGAAAATCGGGTACGCCTACGAGATGAACTCTCCCTGGAAGGATCGTCATCCGGTTTTATCAGCAGTTTAGAAGTTTGCCGGGAAACCCTCCGTTCACCCTTCGATCCCGCGCGGCGCGGGACTCAGGGCGAACGGACACAAATTGATGAATTTCCGTTCATGCTGAGCCTGTCGAAGCATGGAAACCGTTTTTCGGAAGACTGTTACCCTTGGACGCAAACCGCCCAAATCTCGCCCGAATGGAGAACGGAACGGAGGATCCATGATTTCTTCTAAAGTCCTTTACCTGAAGATGACTCTCCCGGACGGGTCCCGCGACCTCGTCTTCACCGCCGATCACCTGATCTGCGGAGGGTGGGTCGGGCGGGACCGACGAAGCCTTCAAGCCCACATCGATGAGCTCGTCCGGCTGGGCGTTCCGGCGCCTCAGCGGCTGCCCATCTACATGAACTTTTCCACGTATCTTTTGACGACCGATGACGAGATTACGGTGATCGGCGAGAAGACCTCGGGAGAAGTCGAATATGTCCTCCTGTGCGCCGGTGACGAGACGTGGGTCTCCGTGGGGAGCGATCACACGGACCGCGATGTGGAGACGAAATCGATTCCCGGGTCCAAGCAGATGTACGCGAAATGCCTGGCCCCGGAATGCTGGCCTTACGCGGACGTGAAAGAGCAGTGGGACAGGCTGGTCCTGCGGTGCTGGGTGACGAAGGGAGCGGAGAGGAGTCTTTACCAGGAAGCCCCTCTCTCGGAAATCCTCGACCCACGGGAGATGCTGGAAAAGATGCCCCGCGAGGGAATGGACCCAAAGCCGATGTTCGCCCTTTTTTCGGGAACGATTCCCACCAAATCAGGCCTGGTATTCGGGGATTATTACGATTTTGAATTGGAGGACCCGCTACTGCACAGATCGATCCGGCACGGGTACAAGGTGAGGATCCTGCCGCAATACATTTAAAGATCATTTCCAATAAAGATCCACTCCAGCTTCTTTATGCGGCTGCGCTAAAGAGATCTCGCCTGTCAGAAGATCTCGACCCAAAAATTGGCAAGGACATTTCTATATTGAAATGACAGCCTTTCATGAATCGTTTGACAGGACTGGTTATCCATATTACTTTAAGCTGCTGCCGACGGAGAGGCATTCAGGAAGGGCAGCGCGGAGGAAAGGATGAAAGTTACGCGGAGGTTACGTGAATTATTGCAGACCAAGGAGGTCCTGATCACCCTGGGGGCCCACGATGCGCTCAGCGCCAAGATTATCGAGAGGGCGGGAATTCAGGCGATCATCACCGCCGGATTCGGCATTTCCGCGAGTTTCCTGGGAGAGCCCGATGCGGAACTCTACACCATGACGGAGAATCTGGCCGTCGTGAGGAACATGGCCTCGAGCGTCGGGATCCCGGTGATCGCCGATATGGATACCGGGTATGGAAACGCCATCAATGTCATCCGTACGGTGAAGGAGTTTGAGAGGGCCGGCTGTGCGGGAGGGATTCTCGAAGACCAACTCGCCCCCAAACGGTGCCCGGCCTGCGTGGGCGCGGTCGAAAACATTCCCCTGGACGAGGCCGTGGGGAAGATCAAAGCGGCCGTGGATACCCGGAAAGATCCGGATTTTGTGATCGTCGGGCGGACGGATACCGGGGGTTCAGAGGCGGTGGACCGCGCCAATGCCTATTTTGAAGCCGGCGCGGACATGGCCATGTTCATTTCCAAAGCCTTTCCTTCGATGGAGGAATTGAAAAGGCAGAGCCAGAATATCCAGGGCCCCTTTTGCCTCAACTTCTTCGAGGGCCTGAGTTATCAAAGCTGGTTCCGGGACGAATGGAAACTGGAGGATTTAAAAACCTGCGGCGTGAAAATTCTGAATTACCCCTGGGTCGTTCTCCTTGCGGCGGCGCAGGCCATGCAGGAAGTTGCCGTCCATATGGCCCGGCACCGGACAGTCCAGGGGCTTAAGACCCCTACGCGCTTCAGCCATGCGGATTTTATCAATCTGATCGGCTTTCCCCAGTTATCGGCGCTGCAGATGAAGTATATGACTCCCCACGGAAGGAAGGAAGAGTGAACCAAGGGGCTTAGGGTGTGTTCCCGAACGTACCTGCCAAAGGCCTGATGGGGGATAAGACCCCGATCCTCCCCCCGAAATTCGAAGGCGGGGGAGAGGGGTTTCACTGATCCCCCCAGAGGGAATCTTAGGGGCGACCCCCGGCATCCCTCAGAGATCGGCGTTCCCCTGGGGAAACGATTTATGAAAAACCCCGATCAATACTCTGGAATATTTTGGATCCTCTCCGGGGGGGCCATTACGGTCAGTTCCTTTTTTTACGGAGTCGGTTCTTTCTCGGCCCCCGGTCCGGGGTTCATCACTTTTTTAGCCGGTTCGATTCTGACCGTCCTCTCCGTCATCCTCTTCGCCTCTTCCGCTAAGGGGAAAACAAGCGGACAGAGCCTCCGCTCTCTCTGGGAGGGCCGCCAGACGGGAAAAGCGGCTTTATATCCTGGGCCTGCTGGTGGCCTACATGGTGCTGGTAAACCCCCTGGGTTTCTTGCTTTCAACCTTCCTTCTTCTGTTTCTTCTCTTCCGGGTTCAGGGAGCCTATTCCCTTGGGAAGGTCCTCTGTTTATCGGCCGCTTCCACCATCGCGTCCATCGTCGTTTTCGATTTATGGCTGGGGGTTCAGCTTCCCCGGGGTTTTATGGGATATCTTTTATTCTGAGCGGCGGACGCGGGGGTCCGTTCAGAATGAGTGCTCGTTTCATTCGGGAATATGGAAACCTTTTCTCATCTCTTATACGGCTTTCAGGTGGCTTTTCAGCCCCTGACCCTGTTCGCCTGTTTCATCGGGGTCCTGATCGGAACGCTGGTGGGGGTGCTTCCCGGTTTGGGGCCGGTCGCGGCCATTTCCCTTCTCCTGCCGGCCACGTTCCATGCCCCGCCCGTCGCTTCCATCATCATGCTCGCGGGCATTTATTACGGGGCGATGTACGGCGGTTCCACCACCTCGATCCTGGTGAACCTTCCGGGCGAAGCGGCTTCGGTGGTCACTTGCCTGGACGGGTATCAGATGGCCCGAAAAGGCCGGGCAGGGGTCGCCCTCGGCATTTCGGCCTTCGGTTCTTTCATCGCCGGAACTCTGGGGCTGATCGGGCTGGCCTGCCTGGCTCCTCCGCTGGCTTCGATGGCCCTTCGTTTCGGCCCCCCCGAGTATTTCGCGGTGATGATCCTCGGGCTTACGGTCCTGGTCTTTTTGGCCGGGGGGTCAATGGTCAAATCTCTTATGATGGCCTGTTTCGGGATCATCATCGGGAACGTGGGCATGGACCCCATCACGGCCCAGCCGCGCTTCACCTTCCAGACGGATATTCTCCTGGACGGCGTGGGTCTGGTCCCCTTGGTCATGGGCCTTTTCGGAATATCCGAAGTTCTTTTAAACGTGGAGGAATCTCTGAACAGGCGGGACGTTTTCGAGACCCAGCTGAAAGGGCTGCTCCCGAATCTTCAGCGATTGGAAAGAATCCTTCTGGCCGATTATCCGGGGATCGGTCCTCGGCTTCTTTCTGGGCATTCTCCCCGGAGGCGGGGCGGTCATCTCCTCTTTTGTCAGTTACGGGCGTGGAACGGAAAGCTCTCCAAGCACCCCGAGGAGTTCGGAAAAGGGGCGATTGCCGGGGTGGCGGGACCGGAAGCGGCCAACAACTCGGCGACGGCGGGGGCTTTCATCCCCCTGCTCACCCTGGGTCTGCCGTCCAATGCGGTCATGGCCATTCTGCTCGGGCGCGCTCATGATTTACGACACGCCCCCCGGCCCCCGTCTGATTATCGGCCCATCCGGAAATATTCTGGGGAGTCATTTCCAGCATGTATCTCGGAAACGCCATGCTGCTGGTCCTCAACCTGCCGCTCATCGGTTTGTGGGTGAAGATCCTGAAGATCCCCTATCCCATCCTCTTCCCGCTGATTCTTCTCTTCTGCCTGATCGGCGTCTTACAGCCTCAACAATAAAGTCAGCGAGATCGGATTGATGCTCTTCTTCGGGGTGATCGGGTATCTGATGAAAAAATTCAAATTCGACGGGGCTCCCCTCATCCTGGCCATGGTGCTGGGTCCGCTCATGGATAAGGCCCTGCGCCAGTCGCTCATCATGTCCGATGGGAATCCCGGCATTCTGATCGAGAGCACGATTTGCATTACCATTTTCGTGATCGTCGCCATCATTCTTTTCATTCTGCCCCTCACGCCGGTGATCGGCCGCTTCCGCAAGAAGGTCGGCGAAGCGGAGGAACAGGCTTAATCAAATGGGAAAAGAAGAGTTGAAACCGTGGAAGAAGAAAGAAAGGAGAAAAAAAGATGTTCGGTAGCAAATTTCGTGGAAAGATCCTGACCGTGATCTCATTGGCGATATCAGCGGGAATTCTCTTCCCGGTCTTCCCCTCAGACACGAACGCGGCCGCCAATTTCCCCCAAAAGCCGGTTACCCTGATCTGCATTTACGATGCCGGGAGCACCAGCGACATTATCATCCGATCCCTTGCCGAGCTCCTGTCCAAAGAGCTCGGGCAGAAGGTGATCGTGGTTAATAAAGTCGGCGGAACGGGAACCCTGGGCACCGCCGAGCTCACCCGGGTCGACCCCCGACGGCTATACGATCGGCATGATCACTTTCGGCCCCCTGGCCATCAGCCCCCACCTCATGAAGGTGGATTACAAGCTGGACGATTTCGATTATTTCGGGGCCTTCTCGGAATATGTGTACGGGCTGGTCTGCTCCGCCAAGCGCCCCTGGAAGGATGTGAAGGACGTCGTGGCGTACGCCAAGGCCAACCCCGGAAAATTGCGCCACGGCTGGGCCTCTCATCCGAATGCCCTGCCCATGCTTATGCTGGCGGAAAAAGAGAAACTCGACGTCAAGTTCGTCCCCACGACCGGCGGGTCGGAATCGGAGACGTTGCTGGCGGGGGGGCATATCGACACGGACTGCCGCCATCCCAGCATCCTGAAGACCTTCACCGAAGACCAGATTCGGTTTCTCAATGCCTGCGGAAATAAGCGGTGGGATCTCTTCGGCCGTCCCGACCGCCCCACCCTGATGGAAATGGGCTATGACATTGACGTCCGTTCGTTCTTTGGGCTGGGCGCTCCGAAAGGCCTGCCCGCCGAAGCCCGAAAGGTCCTGGTGGACGCCTACCGCAAGGTCTCCAACGACCAAAAGACGAAAGATATGGTTCTGAAACTCGGCCTGCAGCCCACCTGGATTGAAGGACCGGAGTACGAGAAGCTGATCAGGGAAGGCAACAAGATGATGGGGCCGGCAGTACAGAAATTGAAGAAGTAAGAACCTTAACCGCAAGACATACCTACATCCGTTCCGCAGACCTTTAAGGGCGGTCATGAATCGACCGGTTGGAGATGACCTGGAAGAGGAGTTCCGCCCCTTGCTTGTCTACGAGGAAGATCGCCTGGCTCACCGATGATCAGGAGCCGGGGGGATGTAAAACTTTTAATGGCTTTGAGGAAGAAGGGATCCGCCAGAGAAGCGGAGAGGTGATTTTCAACGCCGAACGGGGTTCAAACGTCACGACATTGGCATAGCAGAGAAGGAAGCAAAAAAAGAGCGTTTCGTTTCCGCCAGGTGCCTAGACCCCTGGAACCCTCGAACCCTTGAACGCTCCTTTTTTCCCCCACCCCCCCATCAGGTGCATGTGGAGATGCCTGACCACCTGCCCTGCCTCGCGGCCGGAATTGATCATGACCCGGTAGCCCGACTGAATGCCCTGCGCCTCGGCCATACGTTTGGCAACGAGGAACATCCGGGCCCCGATCTCCGCTGTCTTTTCGTCCAGGGAGTTCAAGGATTCAAAATGCTTCTTGGGGACGATCAAAAGATGAACCGGGGCGTCCGGGTTGATGTCCCTGAAGACGGCAAGATCCTCGTCTTCATAGACAATGTCCGCCGGCAGCTCGCGCGCGACAATCTGGCAGAATATGCAGGTCATCTTTCCCCCGTCGTCAGAATTCAAATCTCCCGACAGTGCTGCAAGTGCCGGGTCATGTTTGGCACAGCCTTTTTACTTTTCGGAATTGTTTCGTATTTGCTTAAATGATTAAGTGAAGGCTGATTGGGATGCCTGCTATAGTGAACGTCATAAATAATTTGTCATCGCCAACTCAACTCCAATGACCTGTGGGCTGCAGAAATCCCCCCGCGCCCCCCTTTATTAAAGGGGGGTTGGGGGGATTTCGGGAGATGACTGGGTTGATCCCCGTGGTTCTCTGTTAATGTCGACTTACTTCTGTCGTCTCCTATAGTTCTTTGAGAGGAAATCAGCCCTCCCCGGGAGCGCCAAGACAATATTTCTCCCATGAAGCCATGTTGTCAATCCTTTTTCCCCGGTATGTGACCCGTCCTGATTGTCCCGGTGACCACTCTTTAGTTGACAATGGACCTCAACAAATGCTAAAAAAAATCTTGGGCGCCTGTAGCTCAACCGGATAGAGCAACAGCCTTCTAAGCTGTGGGCCGGGGGTTCGAGTCCCTCCAGGCGCGCCAGGAGATGCCGACGGCTGGTTCGGGTAGAGTTTCGCTCGGAAGATTCCGTAGCCTTTTTGCGGCTTTATCGCACTATGGTGAGTGTAGCTCAGCTGGTTAGAGCACTGGGTTGTGGCCCCAGCGGCCGAGGGTTCGAATCCCTTCACTCACCCCAAAGTTTCAACATGTTTCCCGCAAAACCCTGAGAAGGGATATAAAGCCTGAGTGGAGAAGGGAGGAGAAGTTTGGCCTCCCTTTTTTATTTATGCAAATTCCTTTCTTAAGGATGATGGGTGCAGGTCCGCACGGGAGGCGGACGTGTTGGAACCCCCAGCAGCCGCAGTGGCAGGTCCTGTTTCGCCGGTTCTCGCAATCCCTGCAGCGCTCTTCGTAAGCAAGCGGCCTGGAAGAACTGAGTTCCCGGAGCCGCCCCTGGGCAACGTAGTTAAAAACGTTCACTTCAGAAGTTGTTGATGAGCCAGCAATTGAAAGGAAGAACCTTCGGGTCAGAAGGATCCGGCCGATGAATTCTTAATGGCGCCTCATGTCCCCTTTAGCACTTCGCCTTGAGCTTACGCAGGATCTCCTCGAGCATCTTCCCGTGTTCCAGGCAGATGGACAGAAGGATTGTTTCCCTGGGAAAGGAATGGGCCTGGTACACTGCGGCATGGGTGTGGAGCTTTGCCCGGTCGAAGAGGCGGCCAAACGTTTCCTGGTCTTCTTTGTTCATAGCATTCCGAAATAGGCTCCAGCTTTTGCCAATGCATTTATTCCTTACAAGAGAGGTCCTTCCCCCAAGAAACTTGGAGTTTTCCTTCTCTGAGTCGGACCCGCCTAGAGAGTGAAACTCTGGGGCGACAGACCAAGGGTGCCTGATGCGTTCCCATTCCAGATTCCAAGCAAAGCTTGCCGAATCCATCCCTTTGTTGCCGCCCAGGTGATTCCACCCATCTACCCTCGAAGCAAGCGGCGATCGAAGACAAACTTTTCAACGCGGGCAATGGCCACCCTGGCTATATCCGGGTGCAAAGGATTTATGAGAATGTTAAATTCGTTCATAACGACAGCCGAAGGTACCCGCACCAAAAGCGAGCTTTTGGCCAGAGCCCATTTGGATCCCAATTCGGCTAGTTCGGGAGGTGCGGGGTAGTCCCGCCAATCATTCGAAAGGTCATCGATCGAAATCTGTTCGGGGCTCATGTCATCGGGTATTTCGAGAACCGCCATGCTCAGATCTCTCGGGGTGATCGATAATGGGACATGGACCAAATATTCCAGTGTCGCCAATGATCTGTTTTCCGAGGTGTAAATAATTGGGATGTTCTTCCGATTCCACCTTCCTCCGTATAGCATTGCCCCCGTTCCGGATAAACTCCTGATGTGCTGAGTCTTGGCAATTCGAAAGAGCTGCACTACGAAACCACCCCATGCTCAATCCGCCCAAGTTCGTCTAAAACCATCTCCATTCCAAATCTCGAATTAAGCAAGCTTATTGGTTTATTATTTCCGAGTGAAACACTCGGTTGGTTCATCCAGGAGAGAAAGTCATCTTTATCACCAAAGATTTCGATCCCCTTGGCAGCAACCTCGGCAATATGCAAAATATGTTCTGAGACCACGCGATTAAAATGGCGATCTCGCGCGGATCTTTGAACCGTTCTTTCGCTTATCGGCAAAAGTTGGGCGAGCTGTCCCACAGAAAGGGACAGATATCTTGCAAGGTTCACCAACGCGTCCTTTGTTACTCCATGATTACTCAGGGCGATCAAGTCGCGTCGCCGCTCAATTTTGACATGGAGAACCTTTTGCCCGCCTAATATTCTTGAAATATTCGAAGCTTCCATTATGTTCCACCTCTATCCAAGTCTTGACATTTGTCTCAAATAATATGACATTTGTCGCAGCAATTGTCAAGTAGAATAACAGAACTGCGCCCCGCACTAAATGCAGGAGGCCGGAACGCGTTTCCCCCGAAAGAAGCCGATTTAAGGGGAGAACGGGACGACGGGAGAACGCGGAGAACGGGACGTAGGTGCAAAGGTGCAAGGCCATTAAGAACCGTTGCTTCTGAGTCACTTACTGTTTGCTTTTGAATTAGGGTTTCCCCATTCCTGCTTTTTGCCGCTTTATTTATAGAAGCGAACATCGGCTGGAGCATCTGGGCGGTATTGGTCCGCTCTGAGAAGCGGATTTGCCAAACAATGCGCGTTCCGATCCAGAAGACGGATTTCCTAAATTTCGGGACTTTCGAAAAGAGGGAATCCGGCGCCCTAGCGGGAAGAGGCGAAAGGAGACGGCGGAAAGCATTTCACGTAAATCCGAAATCCGTCAGGCCGGCGTACCCCAAGCGAGCCTCCCTCATAAATCCCAGCAACACGCCGCCGAATTCATTCCGTTCCTTTCCGGTCAGGAGAATCCGGCCGATCACCGCTTAGTTACACCTCCCGATCTTGATCTTCAGATCGCTTCGCCTTCAGCTTACGCAGGATCTCCTCGATCATCTTCTCGTGTTCCAGGCAGATGGACAGGAGGATTGTTTCCATGGGAAAGGAGTGGGCCTGGTAGACTGCGGCGTGGGTGTGAAGCTTTGCCCGGTCGAAGAGGCGGTCAAACGCCTCCTGGTCCTCCTTGCTCATGGCTTTCCGAAATAATTTCCAGGTTTCCTTTTCCTTTTCCAGAACATGGCTGTAAGGCAAAACTGTCCGGCCCATTTTCCCTCCTGAATAAATACGGGAATATCAACCCCAATCCACGGTACTCATCTTATGATGAGGTGTCAAGGCAAACCCGATCGGAATTGAAATCCAGGAGCATGCCGCCTTCCAAGCATTTTTCTCTAGGTTCGATGGGGATCAAAGAATGGAGAATTTTTGGGTCTGATTCCTTTGTTTTTGTCAGATGCGTCCGTAGGCCGGCAAGAATAACAACCCAGGCCCTCTGGGATATAATATAATGAGGTAGGGTTACCAAAAAGATGGTTCTATGAAGCCTTTATGTCGATGTTCAAGCTCCATCTCGTTCGGGTGCCTAACCCTAGCTCGATAAACTTCCCATGGGTTGAATCCATCCAAGGACTAAACGATGCCGGTTACAAGTAAAAGAAGCTCCTCAGGTATCGTGCGATCCGTTCTCGCAGTCTCGTTGATGCTCGTGTGCTTCCTGCCCGGAGAAGGGTGGGCCCAGACAAAGCCGGCAGGGGACGCAAAAGATCGGCAGATATTGCAGAAAGGGAGGGTGATCGAAAGAGAGCTGGCTGTCGGAGAGGTCCATTCCTATGAAGTGGCCCTCACTGCCGGTCAGTATGTTTCGGTGCTCTTCGAAAAGCAGGGCGTTGCTCTATTGGCGACGCTCATTGGGCCAGATGGCCAGAAGATCGCCGTATTCGGCAGCAGCGTCTCCAGGCGAGGACCGGAGCCCGTCACCTTTGTGGCGGATCAGTCCGGAAGATACCGCATCGAGGTGCGCACTTTCTTTAAGCCCACGCCGCCAGGGCGCTACACGGCAAAGCTTACAGAATTACGGACAGCCACGAGTGGGGACAAGATCGGCGGGGTGAGGCAAAGCTGCGAAGAAAAGAGTTGGCTGGATCGCGAAAACAACTTCCAGGTCGATGAGGTCTTGAAATCGATCACGGAGTGTATGTCTGCTGTGGCCCGTAAACTGGGATCCAAGCATCCGGAAGCGACCCGTCTAGCGGCAGAGACAAGCTCCCAGGTGGACTATCTCGTCGGTCGCTGGCGTTGGGGAGAATCCGTGTCGGCCCCATACCAGGAGAGCCTGACCCTCGACTTCAGAATGCTAGCGGCGGCTGCGAGAGAGGCCGATGAGAAGAGAGCCGCTGCCATCCTGCGCGAAGTTGCCGACGATGTGAGAATCAAAGCGAATCATTGCAGGAAAAGCACTCGCGGACTGGGCGGTGACGTCGCGGTCCAGGTGGAGACGAGAAAAGAGGACAAGATAGACCCGGGTTGGCAGGTATTTTACAAATGCAGGATATATCAATTTACCAAGGAATACACCCCCCGGCACTTTCCGAAGCCAAGCAGCCCAACCCGGCACGAATTGCCGCCGGGCATATATGTGTTATGGGCGGAGAAACCGGGTGGGCCTAAGCCGTTAAGGAGTAAAGAGGATATTGTCACGGTCGGTGAGGGAAAGCAGCAGATGGAGTGGGTTCTGATGGTTCCGTAGCTGTTGAGGGGCCCGGTATGCCTAAAAAAGCGGCTAGGTTTCCACGTCCCCAGGTCTGGTTCGCGGGCATGGTTAAGCGGTGGAACGTTTTGCTCCACGCGGCGACATCCATCATGGCGACGATAGGGGGCTTTTGGGTTCCCCCTCCGCCGGATCTGCCGAGCGGCAATGAAACGCTGGTTTCTTTTGGCAAATTCATGGTGACGATCCTGGCCGGACTGGCGATTCTCCCGATGATGAAATGGTGCTGCAAGGAAAAGCATGCCTGGCTTTGGGGTAAAGTCACCGTAGTCAGTTTGATCCTAGGTATCCTTGCATTCTTCTCGTTTCAATATCTGCTGAACAGCTGGACAGTCAGACACAACGACAAGGTGTTGTATACCGGCTTCACGCTGAAGCAGGATGTGAAGCCCTTTGTGAAGGAAAACCCGGAATATAGCAAAGAGGAGCTTTTGGAAAGCGCCGCCTGGGACCCGAAGATCATCTGGACGGAACAGTCTCTGCTTCTCAGTCGTCTTATTCTATCCGCGGTATATGTTCTATGTATCCCCTTTTTTGCGATTGCCATTATGTCGGTAGTCCAGTTGATGTATTGTGCCGGCAGTCGGTCGTGATCGCCGCGCCTTCAGCCGGGAATCCAACGAAAAGGAGTATATGCCAGCCGTAGTTCCGCAAGTAGGGGTGGATCTCCGAAATGCAGAATGCGCTTTTATTGTAAGGCCGTTGAGAATTTTGGCTTTGCTGATCCCGGCGCTTCTCGCTTTGGTCTTGTCGCTGACCGGTTGCGGTGGCGAAATCAAACGGGGAGAAGGTGTTAAGGAACCCTCGGAAATCCCTGGGGGCGTCGTCGCTGGAAGAGTCACCCATTCCACTACCCATGCCGGTCTTGCCGACGTTACCGTCACTTTCGAGCCGGCAGTTGACGAGAGGCACTTCTCGGTTGACCTGCACCCCATCATGGATAAGAAAGACTTCAAGACGGATTCGACCGGGTTCTTTTACGCAAAGATCCCGACCGGACCCTACCGGTTGACGTTTTCTAAGACGCAGTATCGGAGCGCCACCCGAGAAGTTATGGTCGATGCCGCCCGGAAGGTAACGGTTGACCAAGCCCTCGACTCCACTGCTCCGGTCATTGTATACGCCGGAGAGGACTTGACCGAAGCCGCACCAGGCTCAACCGTGAGTCTCCGGGCCGCAGTTTTCGTCAGAGACGGGTCAATCTTAAAGAGCATCCGTTGGTCGGTCCAACAACAGGAAGGTCAAGTGCGGGTAGTGATCTCTGAAGAGAAGGGAATGGATGCAACGGTTGTGCTCCCGGGTGCATCCACGTACAAAAAGGCGCTCCTGGACCGCCTGGGAAGAGGAGGAAGACTCCTGAATCGATGGATGGTCCTGGGCCTGCGTCCGTTCGACCTAAGGGAGGCCGGCAAGGTTACTCTCGTCGTACGCGCCATAACCAGTTCGGGTACGTACACGGATACGGTTGACATTTTCGCCGACCTGAGCGCCTTTGCCGTGGCGAATCCGGGTCTCCAGAACGTTCCTATAGGAGAACCGGTGCTCCTGCTGGGTAAGAAGCAGCGCTCTTACCAATGGAGCCTGACCGGTCCTGTGGGTTCGGCGGCTAAGCTTCAGGATGCCGCTCACCCAGACACCCCACTTTGCCCCAGACATCCCGGGGGTCTATGTCCTTGCCGAGGGAAACGAGAACCGGCTGAAGATCTATGCCGGCACCTGGAATGGAATCATCGCAGGACAGGTCATAGGCAAGCCGTGGATAGGGAGAAAAGGATGCGCTTGCCACGTGAACGACCATATCGCGGGTAAGTTCGAGGCCTGGTTGAAATCGGGACATGCCGAGATCTTCACCCAGAATGTGACCACCAGCTATCGGTACGAACAGGACTGCTTCTCCGTGTCATACGGTTGGTTTCAGTAAATCGAGCCAAGGGCGGCATTAAAGGCGCTGCGGAATATTCGGCCTTCCTCAACGATGCGACCCTCTGGGACCTGGGAAAGATTCCCCCGATCAGCAAACCGGCGGCCAAAAATTGGGATTACATTCTGAACACTTATCCCGGGGTTGCCCAATTCACCAATGCCCAGTGCGAGAACTGCCACGGGCCCCATAACAGCGAGGCCCACAGAACTCTGAAGACTACGAGGGCGCCGGAGCGTATCAGTCTTTCTGCGGATGTCTGCGGCGTATGCCATGACGAATCCGTCGATGTCAGCTCTCGAGAGTGGCAGGACAGCAGACACTCTAACTACAACCTTGCCGTTGAGGTTGCGACCGTTGAAAGACGCGGCGGTTCAGCCGGAGATTGTGCCCGTTGCCATGCCGGACAGGGATTTCTTGCCTGGATGAGTCAAAGAGACCGTAAGGCAGCTGCAGGGAAAGGAGGGCGATGCCTCTCCTGTCGAACTTTCTGCTTTGGGCCTGACGATCGAAAAGGTCCACCCCTTGACCTGTGCGATTTGCCATGAACCTCACAACGTTGGAAATTCCTTTCGTTCTAGAACGGAGAAGGTACCCGTTCGAATTTCGGACGACGGACAAATGCACCCAACTGAGTTTGGCGGCGAAACGGGGGGAAGGGGGGCGCTCTGCATCCTTTGTCACAGTACCGCTAGCGGACCCTACAACGACACTGCGCTTCGCCTGCTTTCCAGCGACTGGGCACCCCATGCGGCCCAAGGCGACGTACTGATGGGGCAGAATGCTTTTTTTGTCGAGGTCGGAAAAAGCAAAAGCCACTCCAGCATCGAGGACACCTGCATCGGTGCCACCTGAAACCAGTCCCCAAAAAGTCTGCTTCGGGCTACCCCAGAGGTGGGGTG
Source organism: uncultured delta proteobacterium (assembly GCA_963712535.1). Lineage (GTDB taxonomy): Bacteria > Desulfobacterota > SM23-61 > SM23-61 > SM23-61 > CAVQIK01. The sequence continues at coordinate 34,257 of CAVQIK010000003.1, forward strand.
AACCACACATTCAAGGCGCAACAGAACCTCTGTTCCAGATGCCACAAGGATTTCGAGGGCAAGGAGTTGATGTCGTCGATGCATCGGGATATGGAAAAGCTGAAAGCCATGATCGAGGCCGCCATCGTGGCCAATATCAAGAGCAAGAAGACGGTAAGGTTAGTAAAAGTCGCTAAAGGGCACAGACGACCGGACCTTGAACGCCCAAGTCATTCGGAAGCTCGAACTCGTGGATCACCGGAATGAAATCGCCCTTGAAGTGACCACGAGACAGGAGGTCTATCGAGTCCCTCTTTCCCGTGTTCATCCAGGGGGGACCCCCTTTCTTCCAACCGGTAATGGCCAGGTCATCGCCAAGGCGGCCTGGAACTACCTGCTCATCAAGAGCGACGCCAGCAGGGGCGCCCACAATCCTCAATTCGTATCAGAAGTCCTGGAGGCCACCATGGCAAAACTGAAGAGTCTAAAATTTTGATTCGCGGGACTTTAGCGCTTTGAAAAAGTTTTTTCCTACTCTTCCATGTTTCTCAAAGGGAACCACCTGGAATGAAATGGGGTCACCCCTAAAAGGCCCTGTCAAGAGGGAAAACTTATCTGGAGCGAGAAAATCCTCGGTTGCCGCGGATCTATGGATCGGAATCCGGTGCGAGCGGGCATCGTCGAAGATCCGGCTCCTCAGTGTTTGAACGCTCTTTGGCCGGTGAAGACCATGGTCACCTGGGGCTTAGCTTCGTTGCAGCCCTCGATGGACTTGAAGTCCCATATCGTCCTCCGAAATACCGCCAACCCTTCTCGATCAGCTCCCCGGTGCTCTCCTCCTGGATCTTCCAGCTTCTCTTGCGATAGACTAAAGTTTGATCGTCAAACTGGACGACTATCCTCTCAGGAAAATGATCATCGATGACGGTCTTGGGCATTTGTGAGCAGCAAACTTGCTTACCCCCAGGTCTGCCTACCTTTTTAAGCTTATTCTTGGCTTGCATCTTTGCTATCCCTCTTGATTCCTTCGATTTCTGAAGGAAAGCCATTTTCCTTAGCCCTTTCTAATAAAAGATAGCATTTCCCACCGAAGGATCAACTTCCTGGCATACGGTGAGCTCGAGATTCTCTTAAAAATACACTCCCTTTTTGCCCAGAATACAGCCTTCAGCCTATTTCCCATCTAAAATCATCTTTTGTGGCATGCCAATAGGGGGGATTTCCTTCAATTTAACTAGGGATCCCGGTGATGTCGGGAAGAATGGCGGTGCGTCGTACGAGGAACGCTGATGTGGTGAGAAACGTTGAGGTATGTTGATCATTATGAGTGAATTGTGTACTTGCGGGATGCGCAAAGATTAGAAACTGAGAAACGGCGTCCCACTTCTCTCACGATAAGAAAAGGACGGACAGAAACTCCTGGGCTTACCAGGAAGGCAAATGAATGAAGGATCAATGGGCAAAAAACTGGACGATTCGGAGAAATTCTTAAACGTGGTCCGCTCATTGAAAGTGGGAGATAAAGTAAACTTATCCCTCTACTACGGGACGAAAACCCGTAATATTGAATTTACTCTCCATGAGAGGCCAATTTTGTCAAAGGAATTGTCTTCGGAAATCCCCCGCACTTCAGCGCCGGTCAAAAAGGCACTTTTAATTAATTTTACCACTTTCTGAAGCGAGAAGAATCAAACACCGAACCCTTTTCCGGGTTTCTGATTTTTCCTATTTCCGAATATTACCTTGCCTCATCAGGGTACCCTTGGAAAATTGGCTTTTATCGACTGAAGTCATTACGTAGGCTCCAAATTGCTTTGGGGAACGCCGCGTATCGCGTTTGAGGCCGAGAATTATCAATTGAAATCCGCGGGCTGGGCGATGCTGGACGTGTCCGTGGCCACGTTCATCGTGGCTCTCATCCAATTCCAGCCCTGATGGCGGTGCTGCCCCTTCGGGTCGGTGGTGGTCCTGACGATGGTGGCGGCCGAATCTTTCGACCCCCGGCTGATCTGGGATTCCAGCCTCTGCATTGGGGCATACTGGGTGGTGAGCGGCACGTGGACGGTGGGATCGCTGGTCGCCTTCCAGGCCTACCTCGGATGTCTCTTCGGGCCGTCAAAAGCCCTGGCGGGGATGAACATCCCCTTTCACAACGCCCGAGTTGCCCTGGAACGGGTCAACCGCTTCTTCGATCTCGTCCCCGAGGAGAACTACGAATCCCTTCTTCGATCCAGCGAGTACTACCGCCTGCTCATTGAAATTCACCGCGCCGAAATCGACCGCGCCCCGGCGCTGCCGGACCGTGAAGGCGACTCCTTCTGGCTCTCCCCAAGCGCAGGGTTGTCCGCCGGCCTAACGGATGCAAGCCTCGGAATGGAAGAACGCCGCAGGGTAGGATTGTCCAGCGCATCCTAAGCAGGGGTCGAAAGTCATTTAAATGATACCTGACAAAAGGGTGTGGGGTCGCCTTTCCAAAACAGCCGACCCAACCTCAGGATGAAACTTCTTCCCCCGAGCCCAGAAAACTCTATTGATAAATCTAACGAGGATGTTAGACTTAGTTTAGTTCAATAGAAATTCGAATGCATCCCCCACCCTATTTCCCGTGCGCCCGTAGCTCAGTTGGATAGAGCGTCGGACTTCGAATCCGCAGGTCGCCCGTTCGAGCCGGGCCGGGCGCGCCAAAAAATCCAAGGGCAGTTAGCTACCGATACTTTTCCCACCCTTCTCTTCTCAGTGCGAAGTTTGCTGATCTTTTGCTCCTTTTTCCCACCCACTTTAACGCCTTTCCGAAGATCCTCAGGCTGATAGTAAGAGCCGTTTCTCTCTTGAATTCTTTTAGCCTGGGTGATAAGTTGTTTGTATGTCAGCTACCCAAAGCCATGCAAAATGGCTTGACCGAGTAACCTACGATCTCGACACGGCGAAAGCCATGTTGCAAACTGGCCGTCTGATTTATGCTGTCTTCATGTGCCAGCAATCTCTTGAAAAATGCTTCAAGGCCTCCTTTCATACCAGGGAAAAGAAATCATCCCGATTCATAACCTTCGGCGCCTGGCGGAGCTCGGCGTCGTCATTCATGAACTGAATCATGACGCTCTGATGAAACTCGATTTTCTCTCCAGCTATTATATCAATGCTCGCTACAAGGAAGACCTGCAGCAGCTTTCCCGAGGAATAACCGAAACTACGGCCCAGGATTTTATTCACTTCACGGAAGGCCTTATAAAATGGCTCTGTCAAAAGATGAAGTAATCCACATGGCCAAGAAGTTCCTTGACCAGGTTCGTCGAAAGTACGACGTTCGGGATGCCTATCTTTTTGGGTCTTTTGCCAAGGGCACCCCCGCGGACCACAGCGATGTAGACCTGGCGGTAATCCTCGGGACCCCTTCTCAATCTGGAGATTCCCTATATGACGAACCGTTTATGATCTTCCACGAGGCCCAGGAATTCAATTCTCGCTTGGAAGTGGTTTGCTTTCCTCAGGAGGAATTCGATCAGGATGGGGGAGACTTGGCGCGGCGGATAAAAAAAGAGGGAATTAAATTGCTATGAAACTTGAGTTACTTTTTTCTAAGCCCGCTCACCATAGGCGAAAATAATGAAAAATGGGTAATTCGGCGGAATACTTTTTTAAGAGCGAAGACTGCGTGACCCGGGAAATTGCCGGCGAGACCGTGATTGTGCCCATTAGAAGCCGGGCCGGGGACCTGGACTCGATCTACAATCTCAACGAGCTGGGCACCAGGATATGGGGCCTGATCGATCCCCAGCGCAGTGTGGAGGAGATCGTTCAAACGGTCTGCCGGGAATACGAGGTTACCCCAGAGCAGGCCCGGGAAGATATCAACGCTTTTCTTTCCGGTTTGAAAGAAGCCGGGCTGATTCGGCAAAAAGAACGATGACCAATGGTCAATGATCAATTGCCAATTTTCAGTAATCACCGGCATTCGTAAGTTCATTTTGCATTGATCATTGATCATGGACCATTGATAATTGACGTACCTTATGGACTTTCTTCCTTACTCGGAATTCAGCTTGCGGCTCCACGACCGCGCGGCGGGCAAACGGATTCCCCTCAGCGGAACAATCGAAGCGACCCGCAGATGCAACCATCATTGCGTTCACTGCTACAACAACCTACCAGCGGGAGATGAATCCTCCCAACGAAATGAGCTCACATTTCAGGACCATTGCCGAATTCTCGATGAAATCGCCGATGCCGGCTGTCTCTGGCTCCTCTATACGGGGGGAGAGATTTTCGTCCGGAATGATTTCCTCGACATCTACACCTACGCCAAACGGAAAGGCTTGCTCATCACCCTTTTTACCAACGGGGCCCTTATCACTGAAAAGACGGCAGATTACCTGGCGGATTGGCGCCCGTTCTCCATCGAGATCACGCTCTATGGCCGAACGCCGGGCACTTACGACCGGGTGACGAACGTTCCGGGTTCTTACGAACGTTGTCTTCAAGGAATCCGGTTCCTTTTGCAAAGAGACCTCCCCCTGAAACTTAAGACCATGGCCATTTCTGTGAATAAGCATGAAATCTGGGCCATGAAGGAATTCGCGGAGGAGGAGCTGGGGTTGGAATTTAAGTTCGACGCCATGATCAACCCCCGGATTGATTCCTCTTTAAATCCCCTGGACGTGAGGCTGACCCCGCAAGAAATCGTTTTCCTCGACCTGCAGGATCCAGGGCGAATGGCGGAGTGGGAACGGTTCGCCCAACAATTTGTTCGCCCTCCCAGTCCCGATATTCGGGAAGAAATGTACCGGTGCGGCGGCGGACTCAGCAACTTTGCCATTGATCCCTATGGCCGTCTCAGCCCTTGCGCGCTCGCCTGTGTGGACACCTTCGACCTGCGGAACGGAAATTTTCGGGAAGGCTGGGGCACCTTCCTTAGCACCTTGCGGTCCAAGAAGATTTCCCGCCCGACCAAGTGTACCGCGTGCCAGCTCACGGCCCTTTGCGGCATGTGCCCGGCGAACGGGCAATTGGAGAACCGGGACCCGGAAACGCCGGTTGATTTCCTCTGCCAGGTTGCCCATTTGAGGGCTGAGGTCCTGAATATTTCCGTTTATCCTCACGGGGAATGCGAATACTGCCGGGGAGGGATCCATCACCAGGCCCTGTTGCACTCCCTGGAAGCTCTGCGGCCCATGAACCGGCACCAGGAGATGAGGACGACCCACGGGGCTGTAAGGTAGGAACCCGCTTCGCCTTGCAAAGCCTCCGCCGTTTAGCGAAAGGAGACCCATGAACACTAAGCCAAAGGCAGTTCAACAGAAGAAGAAAAAGCCTTATACCCGGCCCGAGGCAAAAAAGGTGCAATTAAAACCCGAAGAGGCCGTTCTGGGAGCTTGCAAGAAAACCGGATCGACCGGCCCCGGCTATTCGGGGTGCAATCTAAGCAGCGTCTACTGCAACACGAATGGTTCTTAAATCAGACCCGTAGTCGAAATTGATTCGCCCTCCACTGAAGAGAGGCTGCGCCCCTTAACTCCATCGCCTATCCGCCCGATTCCGCGCTGGCCGGAAGGAGTGACTATCTTATATTTCCCGTCACTCTTGTCTAAATTGGCTTTCCAAAGAAAAAAACTGTCATTCCCGCGAAGGCGGGAATCCAGGAAAAATCAAAAGGCGAAAGCACCCGGACAATTCATATTTTTCATGCCCTGACACGCCTGGATGCCCCCTTCCGCTGGCATGACGAATGGCGACCCACTCTCCTTGGCGGGAGGGGATAGCGCTCCTGCATTTTCCTCCGATCCCTCATTCCTGATCATGAAAATAAGGCCAATTCTCCAAGACGAGGAACCTCAACCCCTCAGCCGCCCCAGTCCTTTTGATAATCCTAATAAATCTCTAAAATTTCTCCTCGGTTCTGCCGAAAACAGACTGGGTTGGTCCGTTATCGGTGACCGCCTTGGTGAATGGCAGGAGAAGGGCAAGCGAGCCCAGGAACTATCCGAGAGGAAAGAGATCCGCGATTCATTCGAAGAAGATTTTAATTGTCTCCGGCTTTACCGGAGCGCACCCGGGTCCAGGAGGTGCTGTTGGTCGTAACTTGGCCCATGGCAGTAATTCCACTGCGCAAACACAATAGGTGTGGTGAGTTTCATGTCGTGTGAAGTCTTAAAGGCCGTCTTTTGTTTTGCATTAATTGGTTGCCTCCTGGGCCCTGCCCCCGTCAAAGCCGACTATTTCTATCGCTGATTCCATAGGCCTACCCATCTCTCATTCCATAACTCGAGAAAAGCCGCCCATCCGGATAAAAGCACGAACGCAAAGAAGGTATTAAATTTTTTTTAAGAAGTATTTAGAAAATTCGATAGAAAAGCCGATTAATACAGTGAAGAAGGTACCACCATTCGCGCAGAAGAAGCGAAAAAGAATTTCAGCCTCCGGACTAACCTGTTAATTCTCTTATTAATTTGCAAGTGCAGGCAGGAAATTCTGGTAATTCTTATGGAAGGACCCAAGGGGGAATGAGTTTTGCACCCAGCCTTTATTCCTAAAAGGCCGTTCTTGGCAGGGATTGAGAAATTTTATGAGCGGCGATTTACGGACCCATGGCAAATATTACTCTCAAGAGAAACCCTGAACTTAAGGGATTTACGATTTTGGAGTTGATGGTGACCCTGGGCATCTTAGCCATCGTGCTGACCATTGCCCTGGCTAATTTTAAGCGGATCGCCATCAATGGAAACCTGAGATCAGCAGCCAGGGATATCGTATCGGATTTCAATGCCCTGAAGCAAAGGGCCGTTTCCGAAGATAGAATGTATAAGATTCAGTTAGATACCGGAGGGGGCACTTACTCTTTGCAGCAGTGTAATAACCAAGGTTCTCCGTGCGGAGGTTTTAGCCAAATTCAGATTAAGAATCTCGCTTCGATTGCCCCCGACATAAGCTTTGATCCGGGGGAGACCTCAGCAACAGTTTATACTTTCCAGACCAGAGGAACAGTCAACAGTGGGACAATCGCCTTACTCAATAGCCTCAACTCCCAGGCCTCGATCAAAATTAATTTTACGGGAAGGACAAGTGTTAAATTCACTATGCTCTAAAAAAGGCATGGGCATGGTCGAGGTGGTCATCGCCCTCATGGTGCTCACGGTTGGCATCCTGGCCATTATCTCCCTGCAGCCCTCGGCTTGGAGGTTAGCGGGGAAGTCCGATTATGTGGGCAGGGCCGCGGGCATATTACAGAGGCAGCTCCAGCTCACGGAAGCGCAAATCCTGAATCCGGCCAATGCCATCCCGGCCGACTCAACCATCACGGTTTATGCCAGTGGCCAAGGGGCTCCGCAGCCAGGGGATGCCGCCTTCACGGTGCAGACGACCACGTTGGCAGCTGCCGACATTGGCCCCGATGCCTTCCGAGTGGCGGTACGGGTCACCTGGGCCGGCGCGCCAATAGGTATTGCCGAAACTATTATGGTAGTCAGACAGGAGGGCTTTAGGGAATGATGCCCTTGAATCGATTCCGGAAAGACCAGGGGTTTACCCTGATAGAAATTCTGTTTGCCGTGTTTATTGGTCTGCTCTTGTTGACCGCGGTTTATGTCACCATGATATCCGGGCAAAAGTCCTCCGGGGCCATTGAAAGGAAGGTTGCGGCTCAGCAGGATGTCAGGGGCGCCGTCCAGCTCATGGCCATGGAGATCGGCATGGCTTCGTTTAATCCCACTTTTCAAACCGGAATCTGGAGAAACCCGACTACTTGTGCGCTTGCGGCCGCCCCAGAGCAAATCCGCAAAGGGATTCAGGAAGCTACCCCCACAACGCTAGCCGTGGAGATGGATAGCTTCCCCACCCCTCCCGATAATCATCCCAACGGCACGATTGGGCCGCCTGACAGCAACGAGATCATTCGGTATGAATGGCTTATTGGTGCGGCCGGCCAGCGCATTACCCGGGAGACAAACTGCGGAGGTGCACAGGCCTTTTTAGGGGACGATCCTAATGCGATCCCGCCGCGCCCGCGAACGGTACGGGTGATCAACGAGCAGCTTGGTATAATCAATCCCAATGGGCAGCCGGCCGTCTTCCGATATTGGAACGGAAAAAATCCCCCGGGAGAGCTCTACCCTGATGTGACCCCTGCTGATATTCCGAATATTAGAAGAATCGATATAACCTTGGGTGTTGAAACCGATGAGATCGCCCCTGATACGGGGCAAAGAAGACGGATGATCTATTCAACCACGGTTTTGGTGAGGAACCATGTGCTCAGCCCCTAAAGAAAAAGGTTTCATCGCAAAGTTCCAGAGGGTAACGCCGAGTGGCTTTGCCCTCGTCGCGGCCCTGCTGGCCATGTGGATCCTTACCGCCCTGGGTCTGCTGGTGTTTACCGTGACTACACAGGACGTAAGGGACAGTTCCAGAATGGTCGGCGAAAAGAAGGCCTTTGCCGCTACTGAGGCGGGAATCGGCCAATTAGTGCAGAAGTTTAATCCGGCAGACTTACCTGCTTCCGCAACAGGGGGGATGGTTAAGACCGATCCTAATGATGGGCCAGATTCTGACCCGGCTTCTCTCTATTCGATTGACACGCCCACCTTGCCCACCTACGGCCCTGCCGCCATACAGGTTTCGGGTTACGAGATCGGGGGAGGAGAGATATGGGGTAAGGACAGGTTTTTAGCCTCGGTTACAGGAACGAATACAAACTATAACAGCCGGGTCTCCATTGCAGTGGGGGTCGGGTATGGACCAGTGCCGGTTACGACGCAATATAGGTAATAGAACCGAAACCGTATCAAAAGAAATTCGATGGCCATAAAGGATGCTGAGGACCAAAAGGACGGGTTGATATTGGCGGCAATTTACCGGCAGGGAGGGAGCGTTATGGGTAGACTGAATAGATTATTGGTTCCCTGGATTATGTTCAGTATTATTTTTAGTTGCGGGGTTTGTTTTGGGGATGAGCTGGATCTTGTTTTACCGACTCTGGACCCCGACGTTTTGATCCTCCTTGACCTGTCAGGAAGTATGAACCAGAACCCGGCCGGGAGTTCCTGTTCCCCGGTTAGTACCTGCAGTAAACTGGCTATGGCCAAAGACGCTATTCGAGCAATTCTCGATGATAACCATGATTCGGTGATTGACGCGAGCGATGAAACCAGCCTGGCAGTAAGAATCGGCTACATGAGGTTTTACAACTGTGCATCTGACGATGACGGGATTAACTATACCGCGGGGTGCAACCTGTTAGTGAATCGAATTCCCAATACAGCGCCTCCCCCCTTTGCCGCGCCTTCTCGCTACTCCGATGTTTGGGCCAGCGTCGACGGGGTTACCCAGGCGAGTGGAGGGACCCCGTTAGCCTCGGCATTGGGCGAGGCTAAACTCTACCTGGATTCCCACAAGGGTGGGGATGAGGCAAAAGCCTGCCGGCAGAAGTACGTCATCCTGGTTACCGACGGCCAGGATACTTATGCCTGTAACGGGAATGGGAATGAAGGCCAGCCTGACATGTATAAGCGGAGAAAGGCAACGGTGGCCAAAGCCAGGGCTTTGAGGGATGCGGGATACAAGGTTTACGTGATCGGGTTTGGGGCCGCTATGCCGGCGGAACTGAAGAATACGCTGAACTGGACCGCCTACCATGGGGGAACCATTAACCAATCAGACACCCAGTCCGGGGACACCGGCGCGATTACCCCCTCTGCCAACCCATGCAACGAAGGAATCTCGAATGACCCCGGGTCTGCTTCTCTCTCCGGGTATGCCTTTTTGGCCACCAGCGCCGCTGAAATTTCCGATGCCCTCAAGACCGCCTTCCAGCTAATCATCCGAGCCAGGATGTCCTTTGGGCAGGTTTCGGTGCCCGCCTCCAGGCTAGTATCGGAAAATGCTATGTTCGAAGCATCCTTTAAAGCCGGCCTCGGCGACCCCTTCTGGACGGGGTATCTTAGGAAATACGGCATCAATCCGGATGGAACGGTGGGCAGCGTTCTCTGGGAGGCTGGAACGCAATTGCAGCCCAGGGAATTTTCGACCAGAATAATTAAGACTTATGTGTTGGGGCAAATGAGGAAGCTTACGGATTACCCCTGGGGTTTGGCCGAGGGGCAAGCAAAAGAGTATTTCAATGTTGCCTCGACCCAAGATGTTCCCCCTATCATCGAATATATCCGGGGCAATCCTGCTGTTAACGCCGACAACTGGAAATTGGGGGACACAATTCATTCCAACCCCATTACCGTGGGAAGCCCCTCCTATTATTTTATCGACCGGCTTTCCCCCGAAGCCTTTTCCACCTTCCGGGATGATAAAAAGAACCGGGAACGAATTATCCTCTTGGGATCCAATGACGGGCAATTCCGGGCCTTCAGCGCCAGCGATGGAAGCGAGAAGTGGAGCTTTATTCCCCCCAACCAGCTACCCAGATTGAAATATATCGCCCATTGCCATCCCAGGGCCACTAATTGCAGCCACATTCCGGCGGGATATACGCTTTTTCATCACTATTTTGTGGACGGACCGGTGACGGTTGCGGATGTGTGGCTAGGGGCCGGGGACGGCAGGAACAAGAGTGCCAACGATTGGCATACCTTGCTGGTTTTCGGCGAAGGAAAGGGGGTTCGGGATAATAATGACTACTCCAGCTTCTTGTGGAGTGCGTCACCGTCCTGTGATTCAGATTTTAAAAAAGTATATGATGCCACTCATACGAATTATTGCGGTTATTATGCGTTTGATGTGACGGAAACAAGCTCAATCGAGCCGGTACTCAAGTGGCGTCTGAATTTCGGTGTCGATTCCCCGCAGACCCAACAATACCTGGGAGAACCCTGCAGCCGGATGGTTATGGGCAAGGTCCTCATTGAAGGACATGAGACCTGGGTTGGCTTTATCGGAGGAGGTTGTTCTAATCAGGGAGCAGGAAAGGGATTTTTTGCCGTTAGATTGAGCGACGGGAAGGTTCTATGGAGTTTTACCCAGGGGGATTCGCTTTTCATGAATTACCAGCTTCAGGCCTCCCCCGCGCTTGTGGACACGGATAATGACGGTTTTATCGACACGGCCTATATCGGGGACCTGGGCGGCAATATGTGGAGGTTTAAATTCTGCACCGCTGCGGATGGTTCTACCTGTAAGCAAACCGATTGGAGCGGGTAACCGATTGTTCCAGTCTTCCGCCGTCACGCCGATCTATACTACTACTTCCGTAGGACGGGGTTCCGGTTCCATCTTATGGGTCTTCTGGGGAACCGGAGATAAAGAAAAGCCCTTGGCGAGGACTACCCAGGACATCTTCTTTGCCGTCAAAGACCCTGACCGCACCAGCACCTATACCCTGGGTCAATTACAAGATATTACCAACTCCATTTTCAACGAACCCGCCTCCGGATGGTACATCAACCTGGCGGCCGGAGAAAAAGTGCTGACCGACTCTTCCGTCTTCGGCGGCATGATTAACTGGACCACTTACATGCCTCCTGCTGCCATCGATCCCTGTTCCCGCGGCGGGACATCGAAATTGTATTCCCTGGCCATGATGCCCATCGTTATTGGCGGCGTAACCTACGAGGTGGGTGCCGGCCTTTTCGCGGAAACGTCAGGCCACGTAGTCGGGCAAAGGTCTGTTACCCTGGGAACGGGGGTCGCCCAAGTGCCGGTCTTTTCCCAGCCGGGAGGCCCTGGACCGACGGAGGTATTTATCACCACCAGCGGTGCAGGGGATCAGGATTCCACCATCGTAACCGCTGCGGATTTGCCGAACTCCCCCTGGAAACAGCACCTCAATGATACCACCCCCTCCTCCCAGGTCATTCACTGGTTGGATCAGCGGGTGCAACCGTAAGAAGAACAAAGTTATGAGACCTGGGAACTGAAAGATGAAAGATAGAGAATCGAGGATAGCAGATAGAGGGTAGAACATGGCCCTTATCAGGAGCAGCCTATTGACTGATGTTGAGTAAACCCAAACGTGGCCCCAAAGCGCCCGCAAAATGTCCCCTCACCGGTCCTCTCTCCCCCGACCCGGGGGAGAGGAGAACGATGCGGGGGGTTGGGGGATTGCCTGGGCCCTATGCTTTTTTGTTTCTGGCATCAATCGTCGTTGTCAGGGAGGACGAAAAATGTTTTCCATGAAGAAGTTGATATGGACTTTGGCCCTGGGCCAATTTCTATTCCTGTTCCATTTCCATGTTTGCTACGGGGTGTCCCCGCTGGACGATACCCAACTTTTCCAAGGGGTTCCTCCGGATGTATTGATCCTCCTCGACACATCCGGCAGCATGAGATGGCCAGCTGGTTCAAAACTCTATGTCACAAACGCTGCTGACTGTAGTCCGACCTCAGCGCAGCCATTTTACCCCACGTCAGAGGGCACACATACCATTGCATGCACCGTATCTTATAACGGGTCGGGGACCCCTCCCCCCCCCCCGAATCCTGCTTTCCCAAATGGTACCCTTTGGTATAGCAATGCATCATGCTCCGGCCCTTTCTATACAAACAATACACATGCAGGCTATACAACTAAATGCCGGCGGATTGATATTGCCTACCTTGCCGTCAAGAGTATTCTTGACAATGATAAATCCGGAACCGTCACTTGCGCTGATGAAACCAGCCTCGGCGTAAGAATGGGATATATCCGATTCGACACTTCCAATACCTATCCGGTGACTTTGCCGAATTGTGATTACACTTGTGGAGGCAGTAATCACAAATACGCCGATATACTGAGCAATGTGAAGAGCGAAGCAGATGGGGTTCCAGGGGGGAGTACCGCCCTCGCCTCTTCGTTGGGTTTGGCCCTTACCAAGCTTAACGAAAATAAAAATAATGATACTTGCGCCCAATCGTGCCGCCAGAAAAGTGTCATCCTCATCAGCGATGGTGCTGACAACCTGACCTGCGGTCAAGACCCCGATAATGACCATGGCGATAGGTATAAGGGGAGAAAAGATACGGTAAAAAAAGCCAAAGCGCTGGCCGACGCGGGATATAAGGTCTTTGTGATTGGTTTCGGGGACACCATGGGGGCTATCGATAAGAATACCCTGAACTGGGCCGCCTTTTTCGGGGGGACCGATGATCCCTCCGCCCCCAATGTTGGTTCAACCGAGGGTGTTTTTACAACCTCCCCGGATCAATGGGATCCTTGCAATGATCCCAACAATGACCCCGGGAGTAAAGCTCTTTCCGGTTATGCCTTTATGGCCATGAATACGGATGAATTAAGCCAGGCTCTCAAGAACGCAATCAGTATCATTCAAGCGACCTATTCATTCAGCCTCGCTTCCGTCGCTTCCACAAGGGTTTCGACGTCAAATTACCTCTACGCGGCGTCCTTTGAGCCGATCAACGGTGACCCCTTCTGGCGGGGCCATCTTAAGCAATATAGTATCAATACGGATGGAAGCCTTGGCAGCGTCAACTGGGATGCTGGAACCGCGTTGCGGTCCAGACTTTTTTCCGACAGGAAGATTTATACTTATGTCTCAGGGGAGATGAAGGATTTTACGTCTTACTTTTCGGGTTTGCCCCCGGGAGACGCCAAAAAATATTTTGCTATTCAAACGCCCCATGACTTTCCGCCTATTATCGGATATATCCAGGGGGATCCTGCCTTCGATGCCGACAACTGGAAATTAGGCGACATATTTCACTCCAACCCGATCAGCGTGGGAAGCCCCTCCTATTATTTTATCGATATGCTTTCTCCCACGGCCTTTTCCACTTTCCGTACGACTCACAAAGACCGCGAGAATATTATCGTCGTGGGCGCTAATGACGGGCAATTCCGAGCCTTTAGTGCGGGGAATGGAAGTGAGAAATGGAGCTTCATTCCCCCCAACCTTCTTCCCAAGTTGCAATATATCGCCCATTGCCATTCCGGCGTAAGTGATTGCACTTACCTTCCGGATAAAAGTCAACTTCTCCATACGTATTCTGTGGATGGCCCGGTGACGGTTGCGGATGTGTGGCTGGGGACCGGCGACGGCAAGAGTAAGAGTGCCACGGACTGGCATACATTGCTGGTATTCGGAGAAGGCAAGGGTGTTCGGGGCTACTCAAGCGACACCGCCGACTATTTGTGGAGTTCCTCATCGTCTTGTGATGGTAATTCAGAATTTAGAAAAGAATATGATGCGGGCCATAATAATTATTGCGGTTACTATGCATTTGATCTGACGGATACAAGCTTGACTCAGCCGGTATTTAAGTGGCGTCTGAATTTCACAGCCGATTCGCCACAGACGCAGCAATACCTGGGCGAGCCGTGGAGCCGGATGGCCATGGGCAAGGTCATCATTAACGGCAATGAGAAATGGGTTGGTTTTATCGGGGGAGGGGGTTACAACGACGGCGATAAAGGGAAAGGATTTTTTGTCGTTGATCTAAACACCGGGGCGGTTATATGGAGTTTTACCAAAGGGGAAGGGGATCCAAAAACCACCTCTCCGAATATGAATTACCGCATTCCTGCATCCCCGGCGATTGTGGACACGGATAATGACGGCTTTGTCGACACGGCCTATATCGGGGATTTGGGCGGCAATATCTGGAGGTTTAAATTCTGCACCGGCGCGGATGGGTCTGCCTGTAATACAACAAATTGGAGAGGTGGGCAATTATTTCAGTCCGCCACCGCCAGGCCGGTCTATACCATTCCTTCTGTGGGCAGAGGTTCCGGTTCTAAATTATGGGTTTTCTGGGGAACCGGAGATAAAGAGAACCCCACAGCAACCGATACCCAAGACTGGTTTTTTGGCGTACAAGACGTTGACCGCACGAGCACCTACACCACTACGGACTTACAAAACATCAGTTCCCACGTATTCGACGATAATACTAAGAAAGGGTGGTACATTATACTTTCCACCGGAGAAAAAGTGCTGGCCGACTCTCAAGTCTTCGGAGGAATGGTTGCCTGGACCACCTCTTATTTCGCCAATACAGGTAGCGACCTCTGTGCCAGGATAGGGGAGGCGAAATTATACGCCGTAGCCATGATGCCCGTCGTTATCGGCGGCGTAACCTATCAGGTGGGCGCCGGCCTTTTTGCGACATCCACTGGAAATGTAGTGGGGACCCGATCTATGGCTTTAGGAACGGGGATCGGGGAGACGCCCGTCTTCTCCCAAAAGCCGAGCAGGCACTGCACCTACCGACGTATATATCACCTCCAGCGGTGCAGGAGGGAAGGATTTCTCCATCAAGACAGGTAAGGATATGGGAGAGAATCCCTTTACAGAGCACCTGAAAGACACTGCGCCCTCCGCCCAGGTCATCCACTGGTGGGATCAGCGAGTGCAACCGTAAGAAGAACAAAGTTACCAGGACTGAATGCCCCCTCGCCTCGCCCGCTCCCCGAAATCCGGGGGAGATGGGAAAGGTGAGGGGGAATTTTTTTCCGCAACGACAGGGAAAAATGCTCGAAAGCGCGGATGATTTCTCTAACAGTTTGCGGAAAACAGGTTTCCCGGCTTCGACAAGCTCAGCATGAACGGAAAATCAAGAAAACAAATTATTCCCGCCTATCTTTCGTTCGCCCTGAGCTCGTTGAAGGGTGAACGGACGGTTTTTCCGCAACCTGCTAAATCAGTTCGCAAGCAATAATCTTCAGGTTCGTGGCCATTTTCGATCCTCTATCTTCCATCTCCTTGCAGGATCGGAGTATGCTGGTGTTCCCCAAAACTCCAGCGGTCCTCAAATTAGACCTAAGGCGATGCTCCTCAAACTCAGAGAAGCGTCAGTTTCTTCCCCTCAACATTTTCTGTCAATGATCGTACCATTCCTTGGCGCAATGCCGTCCTTTTAGAACTTTTCTTCGCATCTACCTCAATCCTTAGCCGGCCCGGATCTTGCTATTCCCGTTATAAATAAATGTTTTTGAACATAAGGATGTTTGAATAAATAAAAACCAGGACACTCGGATTTAGAAAAAGGTACCGGTTTAGGTATCTAAAAGTCCGGTGTCAATATTCCTTTAAGATGGTGAGCAATTTTCAAAGAGTTAAATATATACCTCTTTCCGAGATCGGGTCTATTTTTCTTCTTGTCCAAGGATAAAGTTATTTGATTAGATGACGATAAGAAGACGTTGACTTAGCAGAATGTCAGTACATGCCGTTTATCAAAAGCAGGTAGCAATGAATACGAACGAAGTGGCGAAATAGGGCCCCTCTTTGCGGGGGGAGAGGGAAGAGTGAGGAGATAAACTGGCAATTCACCCAAAATTCTATTGCTTACGGGAGGACAAACGGTGGTAACGCTGCTTTCCGGCAGAAGGAAGAGAGCAGGGAACTTCTTAGGTTTACTTGGGGCGACATTCGTTGTCATCTTTTTATTCAGCTTATATGGGCTCGGTCATGCCGCTTCGCTTGAACGTCAGGCCGATCTTGAGAAGATCGTTTCCGCGGAAAGCCTGACGAGCCAGCTTCTGGATCTGGCGGCCCAGCAACAACTCACCAGGGCCGGCAGTCAGGCAGAGACTCTTCGGACGGTCGCAGCCAACCGCAAGCAACTGCTCAAAGAGCTTATCCAGAGCAATCCCGCCAAAGTTTTGCAGCTTGCTATCCCGGCCGACGTTCGTGCCGGTTTTCCAGCGGAGATCCAGCCCTATATAGAGGAACCCCTGGAGGCTGAGGGCGACCTGGAAGTTTTGGTTGAGGATTATGAGAGAGGGAGCCGCTTCCTTTACTTTCTCTCGCCTGCCGAGCAGGAAGGGGGGGGCGAGCGGTTTTCGCTGCACTTTGCGGCCCAGCCGCCCTCTGACCTCCAGACAGGCTCTCGTATTCGGGTCAAAGGAGTTCAGATTGACCAGGCCGTTGCCTTGGAGTCCGGAGGCTACACCAGCGTCCAGACGCTTGTTGCGGCCCAGTCCAGCACCTTAGGCGAGCAGAGAACCCTTGTGATGTTGGTTAATTTTCAGGACCGGCCTATCCAGCCCTATACGCTTGATTACGCACGGAATGTGGTGTTCCATACTACCAGCGATTTTGACCGGGAAAACTCCTACCAGCAGACCTGGCTGACCGGCGATGTCGTCGGCTGGTACACGATTCCCCTGAGCAGCACGGGATGTGATCCTGGCCAGATCAACGCCCTGGCCCAGGCAGCGGCTAATGCAGCAGGCGTGACCGTTTCCAGTTACAACCGTCTGGTGATTGCCTTTCCCGACAATGCCTGCGGCTGGTGGGGGCTCGGCACGGTAGGAGGTTCTCCCTCGGTGGCCTGGATCAACGGGAGTTTTGAGCTGAGGGTGGTGGGACATGAGATGGGGCATAACTTCGGGCTCTGGCACTCCCATGCCCTGGATTGTGGCACCCAGGTGGTGGGAGGGGATTGCACCCAGATCGAGTACGGCGATAGCGTGGACATCATGGGCGCCACCTCGGGACACTTTAATGCCTACCAGAAAGCGCACCTGGGGTGGCTCAGTGCCGGTGCTTCCCCTCCGATAACAACGGTGACGACTACCGGCACTTATTCAATAGATGCTTATGAGACCCCCGGCGCGAGCCCCAAGGCGCTGAAGGTTAGCCGGCCCGGCCAGACGAGTTTTTTCTATGTGGAGTATCGCCGGGCTTTGGGCTTTGATAGCTTCTTTAGCGGCTATCCCAATATCCTCAACGGGGTGGTCATCCACCAGGCTTATGACTTTGATGCCAATAGCAGCAACCTTCTGGACCTAACCCCTTCGACCGCCTCTTGGTATGATCCTGCATTGACGGTCGGCAATAGCTTCACCGACCCTGTCTCGGGCGTAACCCTTACGACAACCGCAGTAAACGGTACAAGCGCTTCCGTCTATGTTAACTTTGGCGGTGGCCCCACCTGTGTGCATGCCAACCCCAGTGTGACCCTGACCCCGGCCCAGAGTCCGGCGGTACACGCAGGAACAGAGGTAACCTACAGCGTATCCGTGACCAATCATGACAATACAGCCTGCCCCGCAGCCAGTTTCAGCTTGCAGGCAGGCGTGCCCGGCGGCTGGACGTCTGTCATCCTTGCTCCCACCGTATCCCTGAATCCGGGCGCAAGCACGACGACAACCTTCAAGGTCACCTCCGCGGCCAGTGCCGCCAACGGGTCCTATCCCGTCGGGATCACCGCCAAGAACTCTGCACTCCCGGCCTACACCGCCTCTGCCTCGGCGAGCTATGTGGTCTCCAATGGATCCTACCTGCGTGCATGCCAACCCCAGGGTGACCCTGACCCCGACCCAGAGTCAGGCGGTAAAGGCAGGGACGCCAGGTTAGCTATACCTTATCCCTAACCAACAATGATAGCACTGCCTGCGGCGCGGCCAGCTTCAGCTTGCAGGCGAGCGTGCCCAGCGGCTGGACGTCTGTCCTTGCCCCCACCGTTTCCCTGAATCCGGGCGCAAGCACGACGACAACCTTCAAGGTCACCTCCGCGGCCAGTGCCGCCAACGGGTCCTATCCCGTCGGGGTCACCGCCAAAAATACTGGATTCCCGGCCTACACCGCCTCGGCCTCAGCGACCTATGTGGTCTCCAGCGGGTCTCAGGCCGTCACCGTATCGACGGACCGATCGATCTATACCCTGAGCCAGCCGGTCACCATTACCGCCACGGTGAGGGCCGGCGGCAGCCCTGTTCAAGGGGCCAGGGCGGCGATCACCGTCCGGCGGCCGGACGGTTCGGTGGCCGGCGGAATGACTCCGCACACCGGCGCTGATGGGACGGCAAAGGTCGTCGGGTTCCGACCGAACAAGATCGGGACTTACGAGGTCAAGGTAGTTGCTGACAAGAACGGCGTCGTCCTCGGCTCCGGCACGACAAGCTTCGAAATGAGGTGAGCAATTTTCTTCTCCCGGCGGGCGTGGCAATCGGTCACGCCCGCCCAGGGCATATCCGGTCGGTTAAGATCCTTAAGAGAGTCGGTCATTGAAACACCTGATGTTTTGCTGAAACCAGGCCTTATGATCATCTGCCACGCTCTCGTGCCCGAACCTTACATGGCCATTGCTAAAGGGAAAGGGCGGGCAAAGATGTAGTCAGCGGGGGAAAACGTCCCTCCAAATCGTCATCCCAGGTAGAAAGGGGGAACAAATGAGGCTCAAGAGTGGTCGTTACAAGGAACTTTTAAGATGGTGCTCTATCTTAGCGGCTGTCTGTTTCCTGCTACTATCCACGACAATTTCCTACGGACGGGAGATTGACGAAATCAACTCAGCGATCTTTTTCCAGGAGGCCAAATGGGTCGCTGAGGAAAACGAGCTATCCCTCCTGCCGCTGGACGAAAAGATGAAATGGCTGGGCGCCAACCTGGACGTCACCGTGGGGGCGCCGGTTTATGAATCGTTTTCCAGCGGGGACGTTTCCTTGCCCTCTTCCTTCGACTGGAGGAATTACAATGGAAAGAACTATGTGACCCCCATAAGAAACCAGGGGGGCTGCGGCAGTTGTTGGGCCTTTGCGGCGACGGCGGCTCTGGAGTCGGCGGCCCTGATCACCTTTGATCAACCCGGGACGAATCTTAATCTTTCCGAACAGATCGTCGTCTCCTGTGGCGGGGCTGGGAGTTGTTCAGGAGGATCTCCTGGGGGAGCATCAAGTTTCTTCGTCGGCACGGGGACGGCTCTCGAAACCTGTTACCCCTATACGGCCACCAATGGTAATTGCAGCTCCGCTTGCGCAGGCTGGCAGAATGATACCTATAAGATTGACGGTTATGCCTATGTCGGCCAATCGGAATCCTCCTTCAAAGATGCCCTCTATAACAAAGGGCCGGTTATCGCCACATTCGCCGTTTACTCCGATTTCTTCTCCTACAGATCGGGGGTTTACTCCTATACCACCGGCACCCTTGTAGGCTACCATGCTGTTTTGGTCGTTGGCTGGGATGATGTGAATCATGCGCTCATCGTCAAGAACAGCTGGGGCAGCGGGTGGGGTGAATCGGGCTATTTCAGGATCGCCTATAGTGAGATTACAGGCAGAACAGATTTTGGGTACCAAATCATTGCCTATGGAAGGGCTCTCCACGGAGGCGGCCCCTCTTGCGTTAGGGCCAACCCGGCCGTTTCCATATCGCCGACCCAGAGCCAGGCGGTCCAGGCGGGCACAGAGGTAATTTACGCGGTATCGGTGACCAATAACGACAGCAGCAGTTGCTCCGCCTCCAGCTTTGCCTTACAGGCGACTGTACCCAGCGGCTGGACGTCTGTCCTTGCTCCCGTCGTATCCCTGAATCCGGGCGCAAGCACGACGACAACCTTCAAGGTCACCTCCGCGGCCAGTGCCACCAACGGGTCCTATCCCGTCGGGGTGACCGCCAAGAATTCTGCATTTCCGGCCTACACCGCCTCCGCCTCAGCGACGTATGTGGTCTCCAATGGATCCCCCTGCGTGCATGCAAACCCCAGGGTGGCCCTGACCCCGGCCCAGAGTCAGGCGGTACAGGCAGGGACGCAGGTTACCTATACCTTATCCATAACCAACAATGATAGCCCTGCCTGCTCCGCGGCCAGTTTCAGCTTGCAGGGGAGCGTGCCCAATGGCTGGACGTCTGTCCTTGCTCCCACGCTTTCCCTGAATCCGGGCGCAAGCACGACGACAACCTTCAAGGTCACCTCTCCGACCTCTACCGCCAATGGGTCCTATCCTGTCGGGGTGACCGCAAAAAATACTGGATTCCCGGCCTACACCGCCTCCGCCTCGGCGGCCTATGTGGTCTCCAATGGACCCCCTTGCGTGCATGCAAGCCCCCGGGTGGCCCTGACCCCGGCTCAGAGTCAGGCGGTACACGCAGGAACCCAGGTTACCTATACCTTATCCATAACCAACAATGACAGCACTGCCTGCGCCCCGTCCAGTTTCGGCTTGCAGGCGAGCGTGCCCAGCGGCTGGACGTCTGCCCTTGCTCCCACCCTTTCCCTGAATCCGGGCGCAAGCACGACGACAACCTTCAAGGTCACCTCCGCGGCCAGTGCCGCCAATGGATCTTATACCGTCGGGGTGACCGCCAAAAATACTGGATTCACGGCCTACACCGCCTCCGCCTCAGCCACCTATGTGGTCTCCAACGGCTCTCAGCCCGTCACCGTATCGACGGACCGATCGATTTATACCCTGAGCCAGCCGGTCACCATTACCGCCACGGTGATTATAGGCGGCCGCCCTGTTCAGGGGGCTAGGGCGGTCATCACCGTCCGGCGACCGGACGGTTCGGTGGCTGGCGGGATGACTCCGCACACCGGCGCTGATGGGACGGCAAAGGTCGTCGCGTTCCGACCGAACAAGATCGGGACTTACGAGGTCAAGGTAGTTGCTGACAAGGACCGCGCCGTCCTCGGCTCCGGCACGACAAGCTTCGAAATGAGGTGAGCAATTTTCTTCTCCCGGCGGGCGTGGCAATCAGCCCCGCCCGCCCGGGGGCATCTGGTCCTGCATACGACCATTATGAGGATCGGTCATTCATACCCCGACGTTTTGCTGAAACCAGGCCTTATGATTATCTGCTCTCCAGCCCGAACCGGCCACTTATTCAAGCTAACTGTTTATCCATCAAGCATTTGGCCCGATGTGGCGGATATGTTTGAAGGGTGACGGGATATCAAAGCGATTTACTCCGCAGCAATAGTTCTTTTCGGCTGAACAAAACTTAGAGAAGAGAAAAGAAAAAATTCGTAAAGGGAGGCTGAAAAATGAAAAAAGCTTTAGCAACGAGTCTGGTAGTCGGTTTGCTTATGTTCTTCATGAGCAGCGGTTTAGCCGTGGCCAAGGTTGGAGACCCACCGTCCAGCATGTATGCCTTCGCCGATGTGAACGGGAACGGCTTGTACGACCCGGGAGTAGATGAGCCAGCCGTGGTCAATGATCATGTCGACTCCTCCGGGTATCACTGGATTGAAATCACTGTCCCTGACGATCTCGTCGACTACACTCAGGATCCGTCGGGGAAGACCAACGCGGTGCTCGTGTTTCCCGCTAATACAACGGTAGATGCCGGGAATGGGTATGTGTGGATCTGGACGCCCGGTCTTGTCCGAATTGAACCCGGGGTCGTTATGAATGCCCAAAAGACGATTTTCATCGCCGGCGAAGGGTTAAAGGTAAGTAATGGAGTTAACTTGGTGTCGGATTTGGTCATGTTCGATATATGCGATACCGGGGTGGAATTGGATCGGGTCCAAGTGAAGGCCCATACTTTTGACGTCTATTCCGGTGTCTATGGTGCTGCCTACCATGTTGGGGAAGGCAAAAAGGGTAAGATTTGGGCCAATGGCCTCAATATAGAGACTGGGTCAATGTGGATTAACGCCGTAGAGGATATTGTATTTACTAATTCCGCCATCTTATTGAAGAACTCAACCGATCCAAACCAGGCAGCAGAAGGGTATATTTATGCGGACGGTTTGAACTTGGGTTGGATAGGAGACAGTAAGGTGGCCCGTTACAAAGTCGACCTCAGCAATACCAAAGTGGGGGGCACCGTCTACGGGTTTTCATCATTTGGACGCCCAATGATCCTGGAAGGAACCCGCGTCCAGAGCAGCTGGTTCGAGAAAGACGGCGATCTGTACATGTGGTACCTGGACGGGAAAAGCTGTGTTTCCGCAAACCCCACTGTCTCCATATCGCCGGAGAGGAGCCAACCAACCAAGGCCGGCACTGCGGTGACTTATGCGGTTTCGGTCACCAACAATGATAGCCCTGCCTGCGCCGCGGCCAGTTTCAGCTTGCAGGCGAGAGTGCCCGACGGCTGGGCGTCTGCCCTTGCTCCCACGCTTTCCCTGGACCCGGGTGCGAGTACGACTACCACCTTCACAGTCACCTCAGCGGCCAGTGCCGCCAACGGGCCCTATCCCGTCGGGGTGACCGCCAAGAATTCTGCACTCCCGGATTACACCGCCTCCGCCTCGGCGGCCTATGTGGTCTCCAACGACTCTCAACCTGTCACCGTATCGACAGACCGCCCGGTCTATAGCCCGAACCAGAAGGCCGCCATTACCGTCACCGTGATGTCCGGCGGCCGCGCGGTTCAGGGGGCCAGGGCGGTCATCACGGTCCGGCGGCCGGATGGTTCGGTGGCCGGCGGAATGACCCCGCGCACCGGCGCTGATGGGACGGCAAAGGTTGTCGGGTTCCGACCGAATAAGATCGGGACTTACGAAGTCAAGGCAGTCGTGAACAAGAACGGCGCCGTCCTCGGCTCCGGCAAGACAAACTTTACGGCGGAGTAAGTCATTTTCTCCTCCTGGCGGGGGTGGCAATTCATCACCCCTGCCCGGGGGACATCCGGTCGTTAAGATCTTCAAAAGAATCGGTCGTTCATACACCCGATGTTAAGTGAACCTATAGTGCCCGACCAAAGAAAGTGGACATTGCATGGGCAATCCCTGGTAAATCCCCCAAACCCCCCTTTATCAAAAGGGGGGCAGGGGGGATTTTACGGCGAGACATAAGTCAATAAGAGGCAACTGGATGTCGACTTACTTAAGCCGTTCACTATAGCAGTTTGCTGAAAAACACTTTTTATGCTTCGACAAGCTCAGCATGAACGGAAAATCGCTAATCATTTCAGGTTCGGTTCCGTTCGCCCTGAGCCTGTCGAAGGGTGAACGGAGACTTTTCCAGCAAACTGCTAGACTTATGATCTCTGCGAGCTCTTCCGGAACCAGGCATGGGCCATTGCAAAAATGGAAGATGGGCAGGGAGATGGGACAGCAGAAAAAGCGTACTTCCAGATTGATCTTCGGAGATAGAGAGGGGGAACAGATGATATTCAAGGATAATCGTCACAAGGCACTCCTAGGATGGTGCTCTATCTTAGCGGTTGTCTGTCTTTTGCTATTATCCACGACAATTTCTTACGGGCGGGAGATTAACGAAATCAAGGCAGCGATCTACCTCCAGGAGGCCAAATGGGTCGCTGAGGAAAACGAGCTGTCCCTTCTGCCGCTGGAAGAAAAAGTCAAGAGGCTGGGTGTGATTCCAGGCATGGAACCCGATGCGCCTGTTCTTGAATCGCTTGCCCCAGAGGCGGTTTCTCTCCCCTCTTCCTTTGACTGGAGGAATGTTAACGGAAAGAACTATGTGACTCCCATAAGAGATCAGGGGGGCTGCGGCAGTTGCTGGGCCTTTGCGGCGACGGCGGCCCTGGAATCGGCGGCCCTAAGAACTTTCGACCAGCCCGGGACGAATCTCGATCTTTCGGAGCAGATCGTAGTGTCCTGCGCCGGGGCGGGGAGCTGTTCAGGAGGATCTCCCGGGGGAGCATCAAGTTTCTTCGTCCAAACGGGTACAGGTCTGGAGACCTGTTACCCCTATAGGGCACAAAACGGTAGTTGCGGCTCTGCCTGCGCCGGCTGGCAGCAGACCTCCTACAAAATTGACGGTTATGCCTATGTCAGCCAATCGGAAGCCGCCATCAAAGATGCCGTCTATAATCGGGGGCCGGTGATAGCCACATTCGCCGTTTATTCCGACTTCTTCTCCTATAGATCGGGGGTTTACTCCTATACCACCGGCACCCTAGCTGGCTACCATGCTGTTTTGGTCGTGGGGTGGGATGATGTGAATCATGCCCTCATCGTCAAGAACAGTTGGGGTACCTGGTGGGGTGAATCGGGCTATTTCAGGATCGCTTACAGCGAGATTACCGGCGTGACCCATTTTGGCTCTCTGACCCTTGCCTATGGCCGCGCTCTCCACAATGGGGACAGCGGGACGGTCGATCTTACCGTATCTTCGCTCACGGGTCCGCCACAAGGCAGAAGGGGCGGAAGGATCAATCTCTCGGCGAGCGTCTCGAACGCGGGGACCGGCGCGGCAGGGCCATTTCGCCTGGGCTTCTACCTTTCTTCTGATTCTACTATTACCACCGGAGATACGTTCATCGGGTCGTGTGCCGTCCCCGGGCTGTCTGCCGGCGGAACGGCCTCCTGCAATCCGTCGCTCACGGTTCCATCGGATCTCCCCCTGGGCACGTACTACTTGGGCGCCATTGCGGACGATCTGGGACAGGTGCAGGAAAGCAATGAAAATAACAATGCTCTTGCGGCCGGGCAGATCCAGATCTCCGATCTCTCCAGTGGGATTAACCTTCTCTCCCCTGCGGATGGCGCGACCTTCAACTCCTGTTCCGCCTATACTCCTCCGACTTTTGCCTGGAGTTCGGAAGAGGCCTTCAAAAGTTACGCAATCCAATTCTCCCCCGACAGCGGCTTCAGTTCCATCCCGGTCAAAGCTACCTCTTCGGCAGCGTCAACCCAGATTAGGTCCCCCCTCTGGAAAGCGGCATTATCGATCCCCGGCCAAACGGGCGGAGTGGTTTACTGGCGGGTGGTAGGCAAGAGAGCGGACAGAACCACGGATCAGAGCGCCCCTCGCTCCTTCACCGTCGATCCCCCCGGGGGAATCGGAAACCCAACGATCACGGGTACGTCGATCAACGGGCTGCCCGCGGTGTCCTGGCGGACGAGTTGCCAAAATAAGTACAAGCTCCATTTCGCCAACAACCCTGACTTTGCCAGGGCGGATACAAAGACCTATGCTTTCTCCTTCTCTGTGGAAGATGCCATAGCCATGGGAAGTGGCGACTTTCAGAGAAATCTCACCGCCAATCAGTGGAAGGCTGCGAAAGGCCTGGTGAATGGTGTCGTCGGATCAAGAATCTATTGGTATGTGGAAACATGGGATAAGATGAAAAGAAAGATGGTGACGGGGGTAATGAATTTCAAACTCGATCCTTAAGGAGCCTGCGCTGACCCAGGCGCTTCTGAGGACTGAGTTGACGACGATAAAACTCAGTCCTCGGAGCGAAGTGCTCCTTATCGTTATCTTCGATCCTCTCTCCCCAGTTTGTCGTTGGGTCTCCAAATAGAATCCAAGTTCCTCGAATATCTTTGTCACTCATCCCTGACTTGGCCCGGGAGGCCGCCTCCCGCAGAGTCAGCTTCCCCTGTTTAATAGCAGCCGTATCAACTCTCCTTCATCACCCCCCTCCCCTCCAGCTCCAACGAAGGTCCCAGCATGCCCCTGAATACCCTAAAGTTCTGAATAGTTAAAGTCGATAACGAAAGAAATGAGTATATCTATTTGATAAGCAGGCATTCAACCATAAGCCCCATCCTCCCCAGAGAAGCAACAGCAAAATGGTCCGTCAAAGGAAGGAGATTGAATCCTCCGGAAGAATCCGCTGGATCATAAACGGCGAGGGGGATTCATTCCTTTGAGGGGAAAGGCATTATGAAAAAAGTTGGAATTTTTTGGTTAACGTTGATCTGCGCCGTGATCGGGGCCGGAATAGCTGGAGCTGCAACCGGAGATTTCACCACTCGCCAAGACGGGAACTGGAATGCTAACACGACATGGCTTAAGTATCTCACCGGGACAGTGCAGTTCACCAACGGCAGCACGGCAGTTACCGGAACGTCGACGCTATTCACGACTGAACTTGCAGCCGGAGACGTCTTGATGCTGCAGGCATCTCCCGGCACAGTGCGCGGCACAGTCTCCTCGATTACGGATGACACCCATCTTACCCTCGTGTCAAATGCGTCAGCCACTGCCAGTGGCGCTTACGGCAAACAAGCCACACCAACCTCTTCTGATGGCGTGATTACTATAAATGGTCATACGGTAACCGTCACTGCCAATGTCACGGTGGATCAAGTAGTCTGCAATACTGGCTCGGCACTTACGATAAACAGCGGGGTTACTCTAACTATCGCCAACGGAAGTGGAGATGATCTTACCGAGACGAATACTACAATTACTGTTAATGGGACTTTGATCATAAATAGTGGCGCTACACTCGCAGGTGGCGGAGGTAATGGAGCCAACACTGGATCGCTTACCGTGGGCTCGAATGGGACGCTGACAGTTAACGGGAACATATTTAAGTCGAGCACCATACCCATAACCCTTGCCGTGAATGGAAGCGCCTCCGTTGCTGGTTCAATCACCAGCCTTCGAACAATAACCATCAACTCAGGCGGTAGCGTGTCGGTATCGGGAAATATTTCTCTGGAGACGATTTCAGATTTAACGGTGGCATCTGGCGGGACGCTTTCGATCTCGGGTACTGGCACAGTGGCTGGAAACAGAGGTAACCAAGGTGACGTAATCAGCGTATACGGGACTGTTTCCCTGTCCGACAGCGCACAGATTGGTGCTCTTGGTTCTGGCACGATGACAGTGTATAGTGCCGGGACTTTGGAACTCGGGCCAAACACCAGTGTTACAGGGAATAAATTTGTTTTGTCGAGTGGCGGGAATATCAAGGTTGGCTCCCATCTCGCAGCGGCGGCACCGTCTGGAAATGTTCTGACAACAACGCGAACATATAGCACCGGAGCAAACTACACTTATAACGGATCCTCGTCGCAGTACACCGGCGATGGTCTTCCAACCACAGTGAATGATTTTTCGATTAACAACAGTTCGGGTGTGGATCTTACTTCAGGTATGACGGTTAGTGGGACGCTGACTCTCACGAGCGGGGCACTGTCTATTGGCACTAACACTTTAACCATTAATGGAGCGATTTCAACGACGAGCGGGAGTTTGACGGGGGGCGCTTCATCGTACCTTACCGTAGGCGGTTCAGGAGCAAGCACCACGCTTCCCGGTGTTACAAACGGTCTCAACAGTCTGACGCTGAATCGTGCTAACGGTATCTCCCTCGGAGGAGATATTACCGTCAGTGGGACGCTGACTCTCACGAGTGGGGCACTATCTATCGGCGCTAACACTTTAACCATCAATGGAGCGATTTCAACGACGAGCGGGAGCCTGACCGGCGGCGCTTCCTCGAACATCACTTTTGGCGGATCAGGGGCCAGCACGAGCTTGCCTGCCGTCACAAACGGTCTCAACAATCTGACGATCAATCGCGCCAACGGAATCTCCCTCGGCGGGTCCAATACCGTCGCCGGCACGCTTACCTTAACGAGCGGGGCGCTCTCTATTGGAGCTTACACTTTAACCATTAATGGAGCCATTTCAACGACAAGCGGGAGTCTGACCGGCGGCGCTTCCTCGAACATCACCTTTGGGGGATCAGGGGCCACCACGGCCCTTCCTGCCGTTGCAAACGGTCTGAACAATCTGACGATCAACCGGGCGAATGGTATTTCACTCGGCAGCGATAATACGTGTCAGCGGTACGCTAACCCTGACAAGCGGCGCTCTCTCGATCGGCACTAACACCTTAACAATTAATGGAGCGATTTCGACCACAGGCGGGAGCCTGACGGGGGGGACTAGATCGAGCATCTCCATTGGCGGATCAGGGGCCAGCACCACCCTTCCCGCCGTTGACCTCCAGAATCTGACCCTGGATCGCGCCAACGGCATTTCCCTTGGAGGGAATGTTACGCTACAGACTACTTTGCCCCACGGGTATCTCACCTACCCAAGGCAACATTACCACGAGCTCGAATACCTATCCCTGAGCGCTGCGAGATTTTAATCAGTCGGACCTCCGGGCATGTGATTGGAAATCTCCAAAAGGGGTACAACCCCCCAGGAAGCTTTACCTTTCCGTGGGAACAGCCAATGGGTATTCTCCGGTGGTGGATGTGACCGTGGCCAACCCCGGAGAATTTTACGGTCAGCGCCACCGAGGGCTGCCATCCGAACATGAAAGACTGCGCCCATGCCTTGCAAAGATACTGGACATTAACCGCGTCTGGACATGACTGCGGATTTGACCTTCAATTATCTTGCCGGGGATGTCCAGGGGACGGAATCGAGCTATTACATTGCCAAGTATTCGAGCGGTTGGTCCTTCCCGGGCGGGTCGGTGGATGCGGCCAACAATCAGGCGACCATTACCGGGGTTTCTTCCTTTTCGGACTGGACCCTGGCGGAGGGCGACGCGCCCACGGCGGTGATGCTCAGTTCCTTTACGGCGACGGAGTATGAGGAAGGGGTATTGCTCTTTTGGCGGACGGGCCATGAGGTGAACAATTTGGGGTTTCATGTCTACCGGGAGGAAGAGGGCCGGCGGACCCGGATCAACCCGCAGATGATCGCCGGTTCTGCCCTGCGCGCCGGCCAAGGAATCAATACCGCCGGACACTCGTACAGTTGGCTCGACACGGTCAGCGGTCCGCTCCCGGCGCTCAGCCAGGAAGAATCGCGAGAGCGCGGGGGAGGGCCGGGGTGGGGAGGCCTCAGTTCTCAGTCCTCACCACTCAGTCCTGTTCGTTACTGGCTGGAGGATATCGACCTTTCGGGCAAGCGCACCTGGCATGGACCCATCCCTCCGGTTTTTTCCGATGGCCCTCTGCCGAAAAGGACCCAGGCCGTCCTGCTGAGCCACTTAAATCGCCAGAGCGCGAGGGCGCGAGGGGTGAGAACGGTAAGGCGAGAGCGCAAGGCGTTAAACTCAGCACTCAGCACTCGGGACTCAGCACCTGATCTCTTTTCAAGGCCGCTCCTCCAGCCAAGCCCTCTCTTCGCCCCAACATCTCCGTCCGGGGAGTGGATGACGGAAGCGGGAATAACCCGGAAGCCCGGACGACGAACCTCTCCGACAGACCCCGGGAAGCCCCGCTCCGAATCCAGCAGGAGTTAACCAGCCGGCCCGCGGTGAAAATCTTCCTCCAGCAGGAGGGCTGGTACCGGATCACCCAGCCGGAGCTGCTGGCCGCCGGCCTCGACCCGGCGGTGAACCCCCGTTTCCTCCAGCTCTACGAGAACGGCCGGGAGCAGCCCCTCCGGGTAAACGGGAGGCAAGACGGGCAGTTCGGCCCCGAGGATTCCGTCGAGTTCTACGGAAGGGGGATGGACACCCCCTTCACCGACGCCCGCGTGTACTGGCTCACCGCCGCCTCCCAGCCCGGCAAAAGGGTCCCGCACCGGGCAGGAGGCTCGGGGGGCCGGGCCGCCCCGCCCAGCTTCCCCTTCACCGTGGAGAAGAAGGAGAAGCTTTTCTACGTGCCCATGATCAAGAATGGCGGGGGGGAAAAGTTCTTTGGGGCGGTGGTCTCTTCCGAAACCCTCACCCAGAATCTTACTGTGCTCTATCCGGACCCCTCTCCTCCGGGGGAGGCCCTGCTGAGGGTCACCCTGCAGGGCCTGGCGGATGCCTCCCACGATGTGGAGGTCTTGTTGAACGGAGTGTCCCTGGGAGCGGTCGTTTTCCGGGGCCAGGGCCAGGGGACCCTGGAAGTCCCTCTCTCTCCGGGAGCGCTGAGGGAGGGGGAAAATACGATTGGCTTGACCGCCCGGGCCGGGGAGACGGACGTCACCCTGGTGGACTCCCTCCGCCTGACCTACTGGCGCACCTTCACCGCCGACCAGGATATTCTGCGCTTTCCCGCGGCCGGGGGGAAACAGTATACCCTGGACGGGTTTGGCAGCTCCCAGGTCCGGGTCGTGGACCTTACCGACCCGGCTTTCCTGTACGAGATCAGAGGAAACATCCTTTCCCGAGGATCAGGGTATTCGATTCAGTTCCAGGTGCCCGGGAATGGGGAGAGGACTCTTCTGGCTTTTACGGAGGACCGGGTGGAAAGCGCGGCCCTGGAGGCCCATCATCCCACGGCATGGAATGGAGCGGAGAACGGGGCCGATCTGGTCATCATCGCTCATTCGGACTTTATGGAAAGCTTGCCGCCCCTGAAGGCCTTGCGGGAGAGCCAGGGCTTAGCGGTGGCGCTGGTGGACATCGAGGATATCTACGGTGAGTTCAGCTACGGGATCAGGAATCCCCAGGCCCTCAAAGACTTTCTCTTCCGGGCCAGGTCTTCCTGGCGCAGGCCGCCCCGGTTTGTCCTGCTGGTGGGGGATGCCAGCTTCGATCCCCGGAACTACGAGGGCTATGGAAGTTTCGACTTCGTTCCCACCAAGCTGGTGGAGACCGCTTACCTGGAGACCGCCTCGGACGACTGGTTCGTGGATTTCGATGACGACGGCCTTCCCGACCTGGCCATCGGCCGCCTGCCGGTGCGCACCGCGGAAGAAGCCGGGATCGTCGTCTCCAAGATCGTCGGCTACGAGTCTCAAAGCATACTGGCCGAGGCCTTGCTGATTGCGGATATCAACGACGGTTTTGATTTCGAGGCGGCCAGCAACCAGGTGAAGGCCCTCCTCCCTTCCGATCTTACCGTCCGGGAGGTTTTCCGAAGCAGGTTCGCCGATGATGACCAGGTAAAAGCAGAGATCGTAAATGATTTCGGCCGCGGGCCGCTCCTGGTCAACTACATCGGGCATGGCTCGGTGGGAATCTGGAGGGGAAGTATCTTCCAATCCGAGGACGCCGACGATCTCAGAAATGGGCTTCATTTACCCCTGGCCATTGCCATGACCTGCCTGAACGGGTTCTTCCATGACGCGAGTGCGATCGAGAGCCTGGCCGATGAGCTGCTGAAGGCTCCCCAGGGGGGAGCGGTGGCGGTGTGGGCTTCTTCCGGCCTGACCGACCCATCCCCGCAGGCGGTGATGAATAAGGCCCTTATCGGTTATCTCTTCAACGGGGAATCGTTGACGATCGGAGAGGCCGTCCGGCGAGCCAAGGGAGCCACCGACGATCCCGACGTGCGCCGGACCTGGATCCTGTTTGGGGATCCGACGACAAAACTGCGAAGATAGAGGATCGAGGATAGAAGATAGAGCGTAGAGGATACAACATGGCGAGATATACAGAAGAACATTCGATATTCAGTTTTAAGATTTTAGGAGAGATGGGAGTGAAACTCTTACGGAATGCATTCTTTTTGATCCTTTTAGCCATTGTCCTTGTCCTTACTCCGACAACTGATGACGCAAAAGCTGAAACGACACTGGGCATGCTTGTTTATGGCGAGGATACTCAAGTCACGCCGAGATATCGCTTATGGGACGGAAGCGATTTGGCCTCGTCAGAATCCTCGGCTCTCGAAGGGGAGAGCGGGCATGGTGAGCCGTACTTTATGGATCTTCTTTCCTGTCCGACACGGAACGAAAAGATTCTTGTGGAGCAAACATCAAATGGCCACATCAGGGCAATGATCTGGAATGGAACAACCCAGACATGGAGTTCTGGGAACGAATGCTCCCGACAAATGGAGATTTCGCGACGACGTGTAGCTAGTGCGCACCGCCCGGGCATACGGCATCGCTTATGAGGGGACTTCCGGGGATGCCCTTTTGGTGTATGAAAACGGCTCATCGGGCGACAGTAATACAATTTTTGGATACGCCATCTGGAACGGCACAAGCTGGTCCACTATCCACCTTTGATTATGACACGCTCTGTGGCGGTCTCCTCCATTACCGATATCATTCAATGGGTGAAGCTTAAGGGTCAAATCAACGGCGATAAGATTCTTGTATGGATTTCGGATTATACCAACAAGGATGCTTACGCGCTTATCTGGGATGGCAGCACCTTTGGAAATTGCACCCAACTCAGCACCAACGTCGGGTTGATCAACGACCGGCCCTGCAGGAAACCTTTGATCTGGCATGGGAGAGCAAGTTCCGGAGATGCGATGGTGGTCTTTGGCAGGTACGAGCAGCTTATGTCTACGCCAATTTTTCTGGAGGTAGCTGGTCAACTGGAACCGTTGTTACGATGGGTAATCAAACCCAAGGCATGGCGATCGCCGCGGATCCAACTTCTGACTATATCGCTTTCATTGGCGCTGACCAGCAGGCGCTCAAATGATTATGAGGTTCGAATGTGGAACGGTTCGGATTGGACTACGATCTCCGTCCCAGGGCAAGCGGACAACGGAATCATCAATCCCTACAACTCAAAAAGAGTCGCCGTTGCCTGGGAGTCCGCTACCGGCCAGGCCCTTTTCGCCGTTTCATATTCTAACAGCTTCAGGTACTGGATCTATGACCGTGTGGCAAATTCATGGACTTGCCCGGCAAATGGCCAAACCATTACGGACCTTGACAATTGGCAGGGTTCTAATGGTCCATGCAATGGTTCCGCTATTCACACCTGGCCGAATAATGTCGGCCCGATCCGGTTAGCTGCCGATCCGAGGTCGAGTGATATCTTTTTGATGGGGGCGAATGGGGAGACCTTGGATATTCAATTACAGGTGCTTAAGTGGGATGGAAGCACAAACTCTTTTTCTCGCCCCACCCACTATGACCCGGAAGCGGATGTCTCTCCAGGAGTGTTTAATACCCCCCAAGGCCATGTCTTCGCTTTCGCCTTTGATCACCTCTCCCCAACGGCTGTAAGGCTCGCTTCCTTTAGCGCTGATGCGTATGAGGATGGCGTTTTGCTCAAGTGGAGGACCGGTTATGAGGCCGATAATCTTGGGTTTCATCTATACCGGGAGGAAGACGGCCGGCTGATCCGGCTCAACCCGCAGATGATCGCCGGTTCTGCCCTGCGCGCCGGCCAAGGAATCACCACCGCCGGATACTCGTACAGTTGGCTCGACGCGGTCAGCGATCCGCTCCCGGCGCTCAGCCAGGAAGAATCGCGAGAGCGCGGGGGAGGGCCGGGGTGGGGGGGCCTCAGTCCTCAGTCCTCACCACTCAGTCCTGTTCGTTACTGGCTGGAGGATATCGACCTTTCGGGCAAGCGCACCTGGCATGGACCCATCGCTCCGGTTTTTTCCGATGGCCCTCTGCCGAAAAGGACCCAGGCCGTCCTGCTGAGCCACTTGAACCGCAAGAGCCGGAAAGGCAGTGGGAGTGCGAGTGTGAGGTGGGTAAAGCCCTAGAGACAAACAATTCAAAGGCCCATTTTCAATCCGCAATCCGTCCTGCACTACGTGGAGTGCAGGACAGCCCTGAACCTTACATGGTTCAGGGCGCAATCCGCAATCCGCAATCCGCATTCCCCGGTCCCCGGGGCAACATCTCCGTTCGGGGAGTGGATGACGGAAGCGGGAATAACCCTGAAGCCCGAACGACGAACCTCTCCGACAGACCCCGGGAAGCCCCGCTCCGAATCCAGCAGGAGTTAACCAGCCGGCCCGCGGTGAAGATCTTCCTCCAGCAGGAGGGCTGGTACCGGATCACCCAGCCGGAGCTGCTGGCCGCCGGCCTCGACCCGGCGGTGAACCCCCGTTTCCTCCAGCTCTACGAGAACGGCCGGGAGCAGCCCCTCCGGGTAAACGGGAGGCAAGACGGGCAGTTCGGCCCCGAGGATTCCGTCGAGTTCTACGGAAGGGGGATAGACACCCCCTTCACCGACGCCCGCGTGTACTGGCTCACCGCCGCCTCCCAGCCCGGCAAAAGGGTCCCGCACCGGGCAGGAGGCTCGGGGGGCCGGGCCGCCCCGCCCAGCTTCCCCTTCACCGTGGAGAAGAAGGAGAAGCTTTTCTACGTGCCCATGATCAAGAATGGCGGGGGGGAAAAGTTCTTTGGGGCGGTGGTCTCTTCCGAAACCCTCACCCAGAATCTTACATGTGCTCTATCCGGACCCCTCTCCTCCGGGGGAGGCCCTGCTGCGGGTCACCCTGCAGGGCCTGGCGGATGCCTCCCACGATGTGGAGGTCCTGTTGAACGGAGTGGCCCTGGGAGCGGTCGTTTTCCGGGGCCAGGGCCAGGGGACCCTGGAAGTCCCTCTATCTCCGGGCGCGCTGAGGGAGGGGGAAAATACGATTGGCTTGACCGCCCGGGCCGGGGAGACGGACGTCACCCTGGTGGACTCCCTCCGCCTGACCTACTGGCGCACCTTCACCGCCGACCAGGATGTTCTGCGGTTTCCTGCGGCTGGGGGAAAACAGTATACCCTGGACGGGTTCGGCAGCTCCCAGGTCCGGGTCATGGACCTTACCGACCCGGCTTTCCTGTACGAGATCAGAGGAAACATCCTTTCCCAAGGATCCGGGTATTCGATTCAGTTCCAGGTACCCGGGAATGGGGAGAGGACTCTTCTGGCTTTTACGGAGGACCGGGTGGAAAGCGCGGCCGCCCTGGAGGCCCATCATCCCACGGCATGGAATGGAGCGGAAAACGGGGCCGACCTGGTCATCATCGCTCATTCGGACTTTATGGAAAGCTTGCCGCCCCTGAAGGCCTTGCGGGAGAGCCAGGGCTTAGCGGTGGCGCTGGTGGACATCGAGGATATCTACGGTGAGTTCAGCTACGGGATCAGGAATCCCCAGGCCCTCAAAGACTTTCTCTTCCGGGCCAGGTCTTCCTGGCGCAGGCCGCCCCGGTTTGTCCTGCTGGTGGGGGATGCCAGCTTCGATCCCCGGAACTACGAGGGCTATGGAAGTTTCGATTTCGTTCCCACCAAGCTGGTGGAGACCGCCTATCTGGAGACCGCCTCGGACGACTGGTTCGTGGATTTCGATGACGACGGCCTTCCCGATCTGGCCATCGGCCGCCTGCCGGTGCGCACCGCGGAAGAAGCCGGGATCGTCGTCTCCAAGATCGTCGGCTACGAGTCTCAGAGCATCCTGGCCGAGGCCTTGCTGATCGCGGATATCAACGACGGTTTTGATTTCGAGGCGGCCAGCAACCAGGTGAAGGCCCTCCTCCCTTCCGATCTTACGGTCCGGGAGGTTTTCCGAAGCAGGTTCGCCGATGATGACCAGGTAAAAGCAGAGATCGTAAATGATTTCGGCCGTGGACCGCTCCTGGTCAACTACATCGGGCATGGCTCGGTGGGAATCTGGAGGGGAAGTATCTTCCAATCCGAGGACGCCGACGATCTCACCAATGGGCTTCATTTACCCCTGGCCGTTGCCATGACCTGCCTGAACGGGTTCTTCCATGACGCGAGTGCGATCGAGAGCCTGGCCGATGAGCTGCTGAAGGCTCCCCAATGGGGGAGCGGTGGCGGTGTGGGCCTCTTCCGGCCTGACCGACCCGTCTCCCCAGGCGGTCATGAACAAGGCCTTAATCCAGAACCTCTTCAACGGGCGAATCGTTGACGATCGGAGAGGCCGTCCTGCAGGGCCAAGGCGGCCACCGACGATCCCGACGTGCGCCGGACCTGGATTCTGTTTGGAGATCCAACCACGAAACTGAAAAGATAGGGAATTGAAGATGCAAGAAGATGTAGAACAAATCAAAACGCTGAGCGCTATATTTGAGGAGTGCTTCGCCAATTTTTTCCCGCCCTTAGCTGAAAATTCATCTTGAATAGCCCCATGGGCTTTTTTACTCTCTCATGCTGACCTATTTAGGCGGGGATCCCTCTCCCCGTGTACCCCATTTTTCGCTTGACAGCCTTTCTTAATTTTGTTAAGACTCCAAGTATTCAAAAGCTTCAAAGTATTTAATAATCATTTAACCCTTAGGAGGCAAGGGAAGGAATAAATCTAACCCCGAGAGCAGTTGCTTCACGGGATCGACAAGGTCGCCTCACAGGTTGCTGAAAAGTCCGGTCATCTAATAGGGGGTGAATATGTTAAAAGGTAAAGCTTGCCTCATTTTCGCTCCTCTCTTCTTATTTGTCCTTATCGTGTCTATCTCTCGGGCACAGATTAACCATGCGCCGGTAGCCCAGAACCAGAGTGTGACCACCAATGAAGATACGGCCAAGGCGATTACCCTGGTAGCTACGGACCCGGACAAAAATCCTCTGACCTATATCATCGTTTCAGGGCCCCTTCACGGGACGCTGACCGGT
The DNA here is from genome assembly GCA_963712535.1 of uncultured delta proteobacterium. GTDB lineage: Bacteria > Desulfobacterota > SM23-61 > SM23-61 > SM23-61 > CAVQIK01. The sequence goes on from CAVQIK010000003.1 coordinate 70,736, forward strand.
TCGGGGGCCGGTAAAACTTACAAGCCGGCCGCTAATTATAATGGCCCGGACAGTTTCACCTTCAAGGCGAATGACGGCAGGGTGGATAGCAATATTGCCACGGTCTCCATCACGGTCACACCGGTCAATGATGCGCCGGTGGCCCAGAACCAGAGCGTGACGACCGCTGAAGATACGGCCAAGGCCATCACGCTGGCGGCAACGGACGTGGAAGGCGATAGCCTGACCTATCAGATTGTAGCCCAACCTTCGCATGGCAAGTTGAGCGGCACGCCTCCCGAACGTCACCTACACTCCAAATGCCAACTACAACGGCACGGACAGCTTCACCTTCAAGGCCTATGACGGGAAAATATGGAGCAGCGTCGGCAAGGTTTCCATCACGATCACGCCGGTTAATGATCCACCGGTGGCCCAGAACCAGAGCGTGACCACCAATGAAGATACGTCCAAGGCGATTACCCTGGCAGCAACGGACCCGGACAAAGATTCCCTGACCTATACCATCGTTTCAGGGCCCCTTCACGGGACGCTGACCGGTTCGGGGGCCAGCAGGACTTACAAGCCGGCACTCAACTACAACGGTCCAGACAGTTTCACGTTCAAGGTCAATGACGGGAAGGTGGACAGTAACCTGGCAACAGTCTCGATTACGGTCACACCGGTCAATGATGCGCCGGTGGCTCAGAATCAGAGTGTGACCACCAATGAAGACACGGCCAAGGCCATCACGCTGGCGGCCACGGACGTGGACGGGGACGTGCTGACCTATACGATTGTGGCTCAGCCTTCGCATGGCAGGTTGAGCGGCACCCCCCCTGCCGTAACCTACACTCCGAATGCCAACTACAACGGCACGGACAGCTTCACCTTCAAGGCAAATGATGGCAAGATCGGCAGCAATATTGCCGCGGTCTCGATTACGGTCACTGCGGTGAATGACCCGCCGGCAGCCCAGAACCAGAGTATCACCACCGATGAAAATACGGCTAAGGCGATTACCCTGGTGGCTACGGATGTGGAGGGAGATCCCTTGACCTATACGATCCTTGCCGGACCTTCCCACGGGACACTGAGCGGTTCAGGGGCCAATCGCACCTACGCTCCGAACGCTGGCTACAGGGGTCAAGACAGCTTTACCTTTAAGGCCAACGATGGGAAGGCGGACAGCAATGCAGCAACGGTTTCGATTACGGTCTTGGCGGTGAACCATGCGCCGGTGGCCCAGAATCAAGGCGTGACTACGGATCAGGATGTGGCCAAAGCGATTACCCTGACGGCGACAGACCCGGATGGAGATGGATTGACTTACCAGGTTGTTGCGCCAGCCTGCCCATGGGACATTGAGCGGATCGCCGCCTAATGTGACCTACACCCCCAATGCCGGCTATCATGGGCCGGACAGGTTCACCTTCAAGGCCAATGACGGGAGGGCAGACAGCAATATAGCCATGGTTTCCATTGCGGTGTGGTCCGCACAGCCGGATCCATTAGGCAGATTTTCCCACTTTCTACCAAAAGCAAACTGGGTGCGCCTTGATTATCCCCTTGGCATTGCCGTAGGGCCAGATGGCTCGGTGTACGTTGCGAATTCGGGGAGTCATCCAGTTCGGGTATTCGATAGGAATGGGAATTCGATTAAAAAGTGGGGGGCCGTGGGGAACGAGGATGGCGAGATAAAACAGCCCGAAGGAATAACAAGAATCACTTTAGGGCCTGATGGTTCTATTTATGTGATAGATCGCGGGAATTATCGGATTCAGAAGTTTGACGGCAATGGGACTTTTATTACGAAGTGGGGAAGCAGAGGGAATGGGAACGGTCAATTTTACCAACCCGATGGAATCATCGTGGGGTCGGATGGCTCAGTCTACGTGCTGGATTCCGCGTTGAACAACATTCAGAAGTTTGACGGCAACGGGAACTTTGTAGCCAAATGGGGAAGTTGGGGAAGCGGAGATGGACAGTTCTATGCTCCGACGGGCCTAGCCAAGGGCTGGATGGCTATATCTATGTGGCAGACACTGGTAATCACCGTATTCAAAAGCTCGACCAAAATGGCAATTTTCTGGCCAAATGGGGAAGCTACGGAACAGGAGATGGGCAATTCGTGAATCCCCAAGAAATCGCGGTGGGACCTGATGGTTCAGTTTATGTGTGGGATTTTAGTTACCGGATGCAAAAGTTTGACGGCAATGGAAACTTCATAACCAAGTGGGGGGGTGAAGGAACAGGAGATGGGCAATTATGCTGTACTACGGGAATAGCTGTTGGACCCGATGGTTCAGTATATGTATCGGACCAGTATGAGCGCATTCAAAAATTCGACAGCGATGGAACATTCATAAGTAAATGGGCGAATCGCGGGAGTGGCGATGGTCAATTCAGGTGGCCAGCAGGCGTGGCCTTCGGCTCAGATGGATCTTTGTTCGTCACAGATTCGTCTAATTACCGCGTCCAGAAATTTGATAGGGATGGAAACTTTCTGATCAAATGGGGGAGTTATGGACAGCGGAAATGGTCAATTCGATGGCGCCGTTGCCATTGCCGTGGGACTTGACGATTCTGTATACATAGCGGATACGAAAAATAACCGTATCCAGAAATTCGATCGCAATGGTACTTTTATCAAAACCTGGGGTGTGAGAGGGAACCAAGAGGGACAGCTTTTATGAACCAGAAGGTATTGCTGTAGGCCCCGATGGATCCGTGTATGTGGCGGATAGCGGAAATGACCGAATTCAGAAGTTTGACTCCGATGGGAATTTTATTCTAAAGTGGGGAACCCACGGCAGCGGCGACGGCGAATTTGATTATCCGAATGTTATATTCGTTGGGCCGGATGGTTCAGTATTTGTGATCGATGAAGACAATGGCCGAGTTCAGAAGTTTGACAGCAGCGGGAATTTTATTATGGAGTGGGGGAACTGGGGCAGCGGGGATGGTCAACTGAGTCTGGCCTCTGGCCTTGCAGTAGGCCTTGATGGCTCAATTTACGTGGCCGATAGTGGCAATAATCGCATCCAGAAGTTTGACCGGAGTGGAAACTTCATTATGAAATGGGAAAGGAATGAAGATGGGGATTTTACTTCTCCCGCAGGTATCGCTGTAAGCCCAGATGGAGCATTGTATGTAATTGATCATGGTAATTCTTCCATTCAGAGGATGGAGGTGGAAGATCCCCTGGATGGGATCATTACCGGTAGGGTTACCGCAAGTTCCACGAGTATGCCTTTAACTGATGTCGCGGTCACCATTGAAGACCTGATCCATACAATTACAACTAGAACGGATCAAAGCGGGACCTACACGATTACAGGCCTGGCCTCGGGGGATTTTAAGGCAACATTTAGGAAATCGGGATATGTCGGAAAGACAGTAACGGGTACACTCATTGCAGATGAGACGCGGAACATTGCTGTTCAATTACCCCCCGCCCCTCCGCTTATCCTGACCATATCTCACCCGCACGACGGCGATATAATATCTACATATTCTGGTTCCATATCGGTAGGGGGATATGTTAATAACGACGCGCATGTAACAATCAATGGGGTGATGGTATCCGTAAACTGGGATACCTTTGAGGCATACGACGGGATAGCTTTGGGGCCGGGTGACAATACTATCCTAGTTACAGCTACCGACATATATGGCCAGACCGAGTCCCGCAGCATCAATGTTTATATCATAATCCAAGGAGATATCAATGTTTTTGTGACAGATTCAATGACAGGTCTTCCACTTGCCTCGGCCACTATTTCAGTCACCGATTCTTCAAATATCACCCGAACCGCATTAACCGATATTTGGGGCCATTATAATTTCTCAAGAGTTACCATCGGGCCTTTTACTGGCAGTATCGAAAAGAGCGGGTATGACCCGTATTCCTTTTCAGGGTCCCTCCTCCCAGGGCAGTCATTCCTTGTCGCTGCTGCTTTAAGCCCTATAGCTCCAATCATAAGCAACATAGCGGTCAGAGATTTAACGGCGGCTTCGGCGACGATCTCCTGGATAACCAACCAGCCAGCGGATAGCCTGGTGGAATATGGAGAGACCAGTTCATACGGAAGGTCAGCCTCCGGTTTTGCTTTAACAACAAGCCACGAGATCGTTTTAGCGCCCCTGAACCCGGGTACGGTGTATCATTATCGAGTTACCTCGAGGAATATTTATGGAGTCGCGGCCTCATCTCAAGATCAGATATTCTCCACTGCCTCCGCGCCTCCCGTAATAAGCAACATATCCGTTACGGGTATAACGGCATCTTCTGCAACAGTATCCTGGACGACGGACCAGGCGGCCGACAGCCGGGTAGATTACGGAACGACAATCTCCTACGGAAGCTCAACCTCCGACCCTGCCCTGGTGACAAGCCACCAGATCACTCTGGGGAATTTAACTCCCGGCACACCTTACCATTATCGGGTTATTTCAACAAATGCCTCTGGGCTGGCATCTGCATCGGGGGACAGAACCTTTTCCACATCCACGCCCACCACCCAGATCAGTTTGAGTATCACCTCGCCGGTGGATGATGGAACCGTTTCCAAATCCGCCATTCTCGTTGAAGGCCGGGTAGCAAATGCGACCGGGAATGAGACCGGCGTGGTGATAAATGGAGTCATGGCCAATATTTACGCAGGAGAATTTGTGGCTAACCATGTTCCTTTGGTCGAGGGAGCAAACGTGATCACCGCCACGGCCACGGATGTACGGGGAAATACAGCGACGGCCTCAGTAAACCTAACTTCCGTCAGGGTCGCCAATTACATGAGGCTCACGGCAAACGCCGAGGTGGGGATCTCTCCGCTGGAAATTGCATTAACCCTTGAATCTTCTCTACCCCTGACCAGTGCTTCGCTTACTTATACTGGCCCCGGCGAGGTGGAATTACTCTCTTCATCGCCAACCGAATACCGACTAAGAATGACTACGGAGGGGATCTACCGCTTCACCACCACGGTGACGGATGCCGGTGGAACTGCTTATGAGGACACGATGGCCATAATCGTCATGCCCAAGAACGATTTGGAAAACCTTCTCGCAAGCACATGGAATAGGATGAAGGCGGCTTTGATGGCCGGAGATCCGGAAGGGGCACTTGGGTATATTTTAGTTGGCAGCCAAGATAAATACAGGGAAATCTTTTTGAGGTTGCATCAGCAAGAAATAGACGCGATTTTTTCAAACAATACTGAGTTTAAGCTCTATACCTTTTTCGGGGGTGTGGCGGGGTGTGGGGCGATTCGGCAGGAGGCTGGTGGACCATATTCCTATCCGGTCACCTTTGTTCAGGATGAAAATGGGATCTGGAAAATAGCGGGATTGTAGAAGCCGAGAGGATCAGGCTTTTGAAAGAGGGAGCTAAATAGCCCTGTACGTGAGGTAAATAATGAAATGAGCATTATAAATAAATTTCTTTCCTTTGGCATGGTCTTAATGATTTCTGGCTGCTGCTTATCCTTTTCGCCGCTTTCTTCTTTTCCCCGAATGCATGGGACCGTGGTTGATGCCGAGAGCGGGCAACCGATTGAGGGGGCAGTGGTCTTGGTGGAGTGGACAGTAACCAAAGGGATGCCGGGTATGAACGTTACCGAAACCTATAAGGTAATTGAAGAAGCCACTGATTGGGAAGGCAAGGTTACAATCCTTGGAGAATTGAATCCATTTATCAATCCGCCAGAGGTGACCGTTTATAAGAAGGGTTATGTCGCGTGGAATAGTCAATTTATTTTCCCGAATTATGAAAAAAGGAGTGATTTTAAATGGCAGAATGGATACGCATTCAAGATGGAAAAGTTTAGGCCGGAATACACGTATAGTGAACACTGGAGTTTTATAAGCGGCGCAGTGGAATCGGCCCCTCTAGAAAAGAAGAAACTTATGTTGAATGCTATAAGATGGGAAGAGCATAAAGCCTTTGAAGAAAGACGAAAGGGAAGACCCAAATAAATCGGGGAGGGATGATGAATATAATAATCGGTACCGTTGGTTTGATGATATTCTATATTTCTGTTAATATCACCTTGGCTTATGATAATATGGATACTCACAAACGGATCACGGAGAAAGGGGTCCATGGTTCAGTTGTTGATAACTATTTGATTCAAACTCTTGGATTAAGAGACGGCTTGGAAACCAAGTTCCCGTCAAATAGTGAAAGATCTATACTGTTTCTTCTAAAAGAAGCTTCTAAAATAGAAGACATTCCCAAATGTCGTGCCACCAATCACTTCCATAATCCCCTAAAGCCCTGGGACCAATCTGCTATGAGTGACGATCCCTGGTGGTTGGATTTGGGTTGTAGTTCCTGGCGGCCATGGTACTCCAATGTGACTTGGGCAACGGGTTTCTTATCCCCCAATGGGCCAAGGATTACCCCGACGAATCAGTGGATGGGCTGGAAGGATGCCAGAGACTATTACTACTGGGCTTTGACCGCGATTTCGAAAGGTGATCGGGAGACGAATTTTGCTAAGACTTTCCTGGCCTTGGGGCAAGTTGCCCATTTGCTTCAAGACGTGGGTGTCCCTGCGCATGTCAGGAATGATTTCACATCCCATTATATATCGTATGGGCCCACGATCAATGGCCTTGCTTTAAATAAATTTGAAAATTATGTAAAGGGAAGACCTGAACTGGTCGGGAGTGCTGGCCTTGCCAAACCCTCTCTTATTAATCCCCGTCTCACGGATTTCTGGGACAAAGATCAATATATGGGGAATAATCCTTCCGATAGTTTGACCCAGGGATTGGCCGAATTCACCAATGCCAATTACCTCAGCGATTGGACGATCCCCAACAATAATCCAACTCAAGGACATTCCTTTCCATTCCCCACTGTAGGTGCTGCAAATACCCGATTATGCGAAGATTTGGCGCCCGGCTCAACGGATATCAGAAGATACGTTAGCAGGGGAAGTGGGGCGTGTCCTCCAATCACAGAAGCAAGGATGGCGGATCATTTTGCCACTCCGAGTCTTTTGAATGAAGAAAGCTCGATCACGAATGAGAATCTGTCGTCCTTAAAGTTAGGGTTGGATGAGAATGTTCATAATACTTATGCCAAAGAACTAATTCCCCGAGCGATTGGGTATTCAGCAGCGCTTTTTGATTATTTCTTCCGGGGCCGGTTACAGGTCACCGCTATTCCTCTTTTTTACAGGAATAGTTTGTACATGCTGAAATTGACGATTATCAATGGGACCCCGAACGAAACCATAGAGCAGGGGGAATTCGCCCTAAGGTATCGTTATACTCCGCCCGGCGGCCCCGAGGATGGCAGCGGGGATATGTTTGGCCAGGGGTGGAGCCTTGATGGGTCGGCCACCATTCCTTGCGTTAGGCTGGAAAGCGGCGAGAGCGTTGAAGTTAGCTTTTTGTTCTTGGACAGTATCCCGGTTGAGATACTGAGTTCTTTGAAGCTTACCCTGGCTTTCCAGGGTACTTTGGGGAGAGAAGAGGGGGCCGTGATCGGTAAAGTCTTCAGCCCCGGGGAAATCAAATTCAACGAGGAATGGAATAATGATTTGCATGGCAATCATACCTGGTTTCATACCGGGGTGGATGGACCGAACCCTTATCCGGAATTTGCCATCGTTTCAAATCAAACCCCAAATAACCTCCTGACGAAGGACCTTACGTTCTTGGTCGTCGAAGGAGGACGGCAGGACATGTTAAATTCCTCCTTTGTGGGGGGGACGGGTCAACGCCAGGATATCTTTCCGATTCTGGTGACTCCCAAGACTTACCTCCAGTTTAAAATTGATGATATTACCCTGACGAGGAATCCCGCCCCGCCTGGCAATTTTGGCCCCGATCATTTTCAGGGCGTTTTGTTGCATTTCAGCGGGGGGCTGAGCCTGTTATTTTCTCCGGGGGGATATGATCCGATCGTGGATCATTCGAAGAGTGCTCTTTACTCCTTTACTCCAGGGAATACCATCTGGGTGGATAAAATTTACCGTTTATTCCAGGATGCAGGCATAACCATACCTCCGGGGCCTTTTTATTTATGGGATATTAGTTTTGATCAACTCTTGTTCTATACTTACCCGGATGCGGAGTACCATGCCCATATGGTGGTGGATTTCATTCGGATCATTGAAGCAGCGGAGAGTGAATCACCATAATGGCCGATCCCTAAAAGATCGGAAAAGCCGTTCAGCGGGCGAAGGCCGCCACGACCGACTGGGACGTACGGAGGACGTGGATCTTGTTTGGAGATCCAACCACAAGGGTAAAGTACTGAGGACCGAGTCCCGAGTGCCAGCAAGGATGAGAAAAAAGCGAAAGAATCAGCGCTCAGAAAAAACGTTGATTCTTTTTCTTTTTTATGCGACTTTAGGTTCTAAAAAATCACCCGCTTTAAGCCCGGGTCCCTCCCACCTTCCGGATGACATATCTAAAGAAAGCAGAACAAGTGGCAAAGGACATTTTCCTGAGGATCGCTGAAATCTCGATCGGCCTCAGCTAGCGACCTCACGGGAACAAAAATTCAGCTAACGGGAGCCACCCAAAAATTCCTCACCGAGGAGGCAATCCCCCATATGAAAATTCGCGTCCTCTGGGATGAGTTGCGGGAAGCGCCTCGGGGAAGAGAAGTCTTTGATTCAGGGAGTACTTGGAAGTTGTACGACCTGGGTGGATATCTCCTGATCCGGCTTACTGCCCCGATCTTTGGTTCTATTCCCTACAAAGAGGCTCTCGTTGCCCCTGATTTCTCCACCGGCGAGATCCATTTACACCGCCCCTTCTATTCCGCGGGGCAACCTTTGGATCCCCTGGAGTATCCGCTGGATGAGCTGCTGCTCACCAATTACTTGGCTCGGGGAAAGGGCGTGGAAGTTCATGCCTGCGGGATCGCGGATTCAGGTGGTGATGGCTTTCTTTTTCTCGGTCAGTCCGGCGCTGGGAAGTCCACAATGGCCAGGCTGTGGGAAGATCAGCCTGGGATTACCGTTCTCAGCGATGACCGCATTATCATTCGCCGAAAGGGAGGGAATTTCTGGATTCACGGAACTCCCTGGCACGGGGACGCCCGGTCTTCCTTTCCTGGCTGCGCCCGGCTAAAATCGATTTTTTTTCTCGGAAAGGGGGCACGGAACGAGTTAATTCCGCTCTCCCCAAGTGAGTCATCGGGTCGCCTCTTCGCCTGCAGCTTCCCTCCCTTTTACAGCAGGGATGCGGTAGAGTTCACCTTGAGTTTCCTCGGAAACATCGTCGAGCAAACCTCTTGTTATGAACTAAGGTTTTTCCCGGATTTAAAGGTGATCCGTCTCCTTCAAGACCTCACTTGAAGATTGACGGAACCCCTTCCTTCCATCGCCCGTTTAATTTTTGGCCTGAAGCCGCCGATAGAAAGAAAAGCGCTGCATTCGCACTTCCTTCTCTTGAACCAAGCAACTTTTTGTAATTTGACCCGGCGCCCAAAAGTGGCTATGATCTGCTCAATCCCGATTCGTTCCAGCACAGAAGATATAGGGGGAAGATGTTCTTTGGGTATTCAGCCCGCCCCTCTTCAAGAAAAAATTGAACTTTCCCTTCCCGGGCCCGAGCTCACGGATCTATTCCAGGCGGTCATTCAAAAGGATTCCAGGATACGGCTGACGGTGAAAGGCTTCAGCATGTTTCCCTTCATCAGGGATGAGGATGCGGTCACCCTCTCGCCCCTGGAGTTTTCTCCCCGGCTGGGGGATATCGTCGCCTTCTCCCCTGCTGAGACTCGGAAGCTTTTTATTCACCGGGTGGTCGGGAAAAAGAACAGTGCCTACCTCACTCGGGGCGACAATGCCTCCTCCGCCGATGGTTTTCACCCCCGTGCCGCAATCCTGGGGCGTGTGGTCCGGGTCGAAAGGAAAGGGAAAAAAATATCCCCTGGCCTAGGGCCTGAGCGAATCCCCATTGCCCACTTGAGCCGCAAAGGCCTTCTGGCTCCAATCCTTCGCCTGGTCCTCAACGTGACCCGTCCTTTCAGGAAGAGATTGGCCTTGACAAGGTTCTATTTTTTTGGGCTTCGAACATTTCAGGGCATTAACGTCTACCGCAAAATTGCGGGGTTCTTCCGTGAGGGAGTAAATATTCAGGAAGCCGGAATCACGGACCGGGAGAACCTCCAAAAATGGTTTCACTTGGTGGAGGACGGACCTGGCGACCTTTGGGGCCCCGGGGTCACAACCTTCCTGGCCAAGAGAGGAGAGCGGATCATCGGCCACGGGCAATTGATCCGGTATTCCGAAGAGCGCCACCCCTTGCACGGGTACTGGCTGCACAGCCTGGTTGTTTGGGAACCATTCCGGGGGATGGGGATCGGGGAAAGCCTGACCCAAAAAGTCATTTCCAGGGCGAAGGATGAAGGGGCAAAAGAACTTTTGCTGACCGTTCACGAGGACCAAGAGCCGGCCGTCTGCCTTTACCGAAAATTGGGATTCCAGGTAAAAAGAGACTCTGCAATTGAGGACCAGCTTGAGCGGGATAGGATGTACCTGGGGGCAAAGAAGATTGTTATGGGTAAACTCCTTTGATTGGTTCCCCCAAATTAAAATGTCTTCTTATGGTTTTTAATATAATCTCTTAATATTGTTAAAAAACAAGAATTACCCATCACAATTCATCGCAGGGATGGTTTTAGACTCGCTCCTACCTCTGCCCATGATTCCAGCGAACCTTTTTATTCAACGAAGATTCTCTCCGTGACAAGAGAAGACAGGAGCGGCAGCGGTTTAGTAAATCCTGGATTCCCGCTTGCTCAGAGACGACAAGGACCCCGAAAAACAAGCTGGGGATGGAAGACAAGTTGGTTTTTGCCTAACTTTTTCATCGAGGACTGGCCAGAGAGATTGCCCAATTGGCCCGAATATTGCTTTTCTTATAATGGGTTGTGAAGTTTTATCTGAATACATTCTTTAAACTTATACAACCTCACATCACACCGCCCACAGAAGCTGGAAGGAAATATTGGACTTTGAAGCCTGAAAAAATGGATGGCTGGTTTACCTGCCTGAGAAGCGGGCTCTCGCGCCATTTACCGCCGGACCGGCTCGGTCCAAACAACGGGCACGCCTCATTCGAGAACAGTCTGAAAAATCTACGCCCTTTCGTCGGGAGGCACTGGAGGAAGGGAGTGCTAGGAGCCGTCCTTCTCCTTCTTACCCCCCTGCTGAGTTTTCCCCAACCCCTCATCACCCGGTACCTAATCGATCATGTCGTTCTGGGAAAACACCTGGAGCTCCTGGCTTGGGTGCTCATTCTCCTTCTCGGGACCGCACTTTTTTCTACGCTCTCCACTCTGTTGCAGGACTTTTTTTTTAGCCGGTTCCAGCAGCAGGTCCTCCTGGATATCCAGGAAAATCTGGTAGAGCGGACCCTGAGACTCCCCAAAGCCTTCTTCGATTCCCAGCAGACCGGCTATCTCATGTCCCGCCTTTCCTCCGACGTTCACGGCTTAACCTGGTTTTTCTCCAGCACCATCGTCCAGACGGCCAACAATTTTTTCCGCTTCCTGGGCGGCGTCGGCTTCCTCCTTTACCTGGAATGGAGGCTGGCTCTCGCGGTTCTCGTCTTCCTTCCCGGAATCTTTTTCATCGTGCGCTTCTTCTCTGAAAAAATGCACGTTCTCGGCCACCGGGGCATGGAGCAGCAGGCACGGATCTCCAGCCTGTTGCAAGAGTTCCTTTCCACCGTCCCGCTGATGAAGGCCTTCTCCAACGAAAGCCGGACCGCGGCCCGTATAGGGTCCTCGCTCAAATCCGCGTTCCAGATCTCACTTGAGCAATTCACGCTAAACTCGGCCGCCGGTTTCCTGATCAACTCCATCCCCGGCATATCCCGCCTCATCGTACTGGCTGCCGGGGCATACTGGATCATCCAGGGAGAGTGGACCCTCGGGTCTTTGCTGGCCTTCCAGAGCTACATGGGATATGTCTTCGGCCCCGCCCAATTCCTGGCCGGCGCCAATCTGGAGCTGCAGAACGCCCGGGCAGCGTTGGAACGCGTCTCTGCTCTCTTCAACCTCGTTCCGGAAGAAAATCCGGGGAGGGCGTTCCTCGTGGACCGCCTCGGGGGAGAGATTGAATTCCGAAACGTTTCTTTCTCCTACAAGCCCGACGAACCCATTCTCAAAGATCTCTCTTTCCGAATCCGTCCGGAGGAAAAAGTCGCCGTCGTAGGGCCCAGCGGAGTGGGCAAAACCACCCTTCTCAGCCTGATCCTTCAGTTTTACCTTCCTACCTCGGGAGGGATTTACTTCGACGGGCGGCCGGCCTCGGATTACGACCTGGCTTCTTTACGCCGGCGAATGGGTTATGTCTCCCAGAATAATCTCCTCCTCTCCGGCACGGTGCGGGAAAACCTCCGGTACGGGAGTCCCCTGGCGAGTGAAGAAGAGATCCTTCAGGCTGCGCGCCTGGCCGATATTCACCGGTTCATCTTGAGCCTGCCCGCCGGCTATGACACTCCCGTCGGGGAGAAAGGGATCAGCCTCTCTGAGGGGCAGAAACAGCGCCTCTCCATCGCCCGGGCGCTGGTCAAAGACCCGGATATTCTGATCCTAGATGAGCCGGCCTCCGCCCTGGACAGCCTGGCGGAAAAGTCGATTTTTGAACCCCTGTCCCGGCTGGTCCGGCACAAGACGGTTCTCATCGTGGCCCACCGCCTCTCCGCGGTTCGGGATGCGGACCGGATCTTCGTTCTGAACGAGAACAGCCTGGCGGCCACGGGCACCCATTCGTCCCTGCTGGAGACCAGCGAGTACTACCGGTCCCTGGTCTCCTGCCAAGAAAACTCTCTTACCCCCGATCTTCGAATTTGCCCCGGAAGGGAAACCGAATATGCCGTTGCTGCCGGAAATTGAGCTGCTGATCTCTTGCGCGAGCACAACTCTGGAGCCGGAGCGGATCGAAAAGATCCACCGTCTGCTCTCCGCCGGAAACTTTCAATGGGAGAAGGTACTCAGGCTGGCTCGAAATCATGGCCTCCTCCCCATCCTTTACTCCTGTTTTATGAAAACTTCGAGGGGTTTTGTCCCCCAGGATATTTTGGACCTTCTTCGGGCCGGCTTCTATGCCCAAACCCGCCGCAGTCTATTTCTGACCCGGGAGCTTTTGAACATTCTTGATCTGTTCGAGAGAAATGGCATCTTAGTGATTCCGTTCAAAGGACCCGCCCTGGGCGCTTCCGTTTACGGAGATATCACTCTCCGGCCTTTCGGTGATCTGGATCTCGTGGTCCGGCGGAAAGACCTGCCCCGGGCCAAGGGCTTGATTATTTCGCAAGGCTACCGGTGGTGTTTCGATTTAACGGGGGGAAGAGAGGAGGAGTTTCTCCGGTCGGAAGAGGGATGTTTTATGACCCGCAGGGACGGCAAAGTCGTGGTGGAAATCGAAAGCGAGATCACCCCGCGGGAATTCCCCATGGGGCTGGAGATGGCGCCTTTTTGGTCCCGTGTCCGGCAAGTGCCATTCGAAGGACGTGAGATCCTGGCATTCTCTCCCGAAGATTTATTCCTGATCCTCTGCCTTCACGGGAGCAAACACGGCTGGGAAAGGCTGGCCTGGGTTTGTGACCTGGCGGAATTGATCCGGAGAGAAAGAGGACTGGACTGGGAAAAAATTTGCGGGGAAGCCCGGAAGACAGGATGTGAAAGGATTCTTCGGCTGGCCGTAAGCCTCATTTCCTTCCTGTTCTCCCCGCCCATTCCGCCCGAGGTTTTAAAGAAGGCCCGGGAAGACCCCGCGGTGCAATCCCTTATGGAAAAAGTCCTGAGCCCTTTCAGAAAAGAATCCGTGGATCCTCTTCCGGGGGGCTGGCCGCTGACGTCTTATTATCTCCGGCTGGCGGAACGCCGGCGAGACCGGGCTGCCTTCGTTCTTCGACTCGCCTTTACCCCATCGGTTCTCGACTGGGAGTCGTGTCCCCTCCCTTCTTCTCTTTCGTTCCTCTACTACTTCCTCCATCCCCTTCGTCTGGCGGGCAAATACGGATGGGATATAGGGAGGAGCCTTCTCCCCCAGGCGGAAAAGCTGCTCTTGTGAAATGGGAAAAAGTACGGCTTATCTACTGGATAGAAGGACGGATGGTGGAGGGTCTGATAGCAGATGGTAAATGGCAGTTGGCTGGATCGGACATCGTGGGGTAATGGATCGTGGAGGTAGATAATATCGGCAGGGTATGCTCTATCAAATGGGTCCGCTAGGCTCGCCAGGATTTAAGAGAAACAAGCAGAGACCGTCGATTCTCCGGCGATTTTTCCTTTCCCCGGAAACCCAAGCTCCTGAATAGTCTGCCAGAGGATCTTCAAGTCGTTTGCGAACCCCACTTCTTGAGCGTACGCCAGATTCATTGCCAGTTTATCCGGCAATACAACCCGGCGGTAGAAAGATTCCGGGTCACCGGTCGTCGACAGCAAAGCATCCTCGTCCCGGTATTTCATGGAGGCCGGGTCCGTCAGCCCGGGTTTCACCGAGAGGACCCCCCTCCACTTCCCCCGGTAGAATTCCGAATATTCGGGAACTTCGGGGCGGGGGCCGACCAGGCTCATCTCGCCCGCGAAAACATTCACCAGCTGCGGGAGCTCGTCCATCTTGCTTTTTCGCAGAACGCTGCCGAGGCGCGTGACCCGTCCCAGTTCCCCCGGGGTAAACTGCTTCCCCGATTTTTTCTCGCGGCTCCTCATGCTCCGGAATTTGATGAGACGAAACGACCGCCCATCTTTTCCCATTCGTTCCTGGCGGAAAAAGACGGGCCCGGAACTGGTGAGTTTCACCAGGGCCGCGAGCATCCCGAACAGGGGCATGCACGCGGCGAGCGCGATCGTTGCCACCCAGAAGTCGAAAAGCCTTTTTCCCAAGACGGAGTACCTCATATTCCAAATCGCTTGACCACTTGGAGAACGGCGGAAATCACGTCCTCCACGTCTTCGTCGGTCATTCGGGGGTTCAGAGGGAGGGAGACCAACCGCTCGTATTCCCGGACTGCGACCGGGAACTCATCCGGCCGATAACCGAATTTCTCCCGGAAATAGGGGT
The DNA here is from genome assembly GCA_963712535.1 of uncultured delta proteobacterium. Lineage (GTDB taxonomy): Bacteria > Desulfobacterota > SM23-61 > SM23-61 > SM23-61 > CAVQIK01. Next base: position 85,762 of record CAVQIK010000003.1, read on the forward strand.
GCAGATGAATCGGGATGAAATGCACGCTCGTGCCGATATTCCGGCTCTTTAGCTCCTCGATGAATTGATTCCGCGAAATCGCCATCCGGCTGAGGTTCAGACGCAAGACATAAAGATGCCACGCATGTTCCACCTCCGGGCGGGAAGGAGGCGTCTGCAGCTCGGGCCGGCAGGAGAAGGCTTCATCATAGCGCCTCGCGATCGCACGCCGCCGCGCCTGGGAGCGAGGCAGCTTTCGAAGCTGGTGCAATCCGAGGGCGGCCGCGATGTCCGTCAAGTTGTATTTGAACCCGGGCGCTACCACCTCGTAATACCAGGACCCCTCGGAGGAATATCGTTTCCATGCGTCCCGGTTCATCCCATGGAGGCTCAAAATGCGCGCCCTGTCCAGGAGCTCTTCCGGCCCGGTCAGCATCCCCCCCTCGCCCGTGGTCAGGCTTTTGGTGGCGTAGAATGAAAAGCACGTCAGATGGGGAATGGACGAATCCGGATTGCGGATTGCGGATTGCGGATTTAAGACGCCATGCGACGACTGCGGAATTCGGAATGCGGAATGCGGAATGGGAGAGCCGATCAGCCGCCCTTTGTATATCGCGGGGAGGGCGTGGGCCGCGTCCTCGACAACCGCCAGATTGTGCTGGGCAGCTAATTCAAAAATTCTGTCCATCTCGCAAGGGTGCCCATACAGGTGAACAGGCAGAATCGCCTTAATTGCGGAATGCGGATTGCGGATTGCGGAATTTAACGCTTCTTCTATTTTTGTTGGGTCTATGTTCAGCGTAGCCGGTTCCACATCCACTAAGACCGGCCGGGCCCCCACCTGCTCGATCACGTGGACGGTTGAACAGAAGGTCATCGGCGTCGTGATCACCGCATCCCCCGGCCCGATTTCCAGGGAGGCGAGAGCCAGGTGAAGGGCCGCCGTCCCGGAATTCACCGCCAGCGCGGAGGACGCCTGGAGGAACGAAGCAAACTCCGCCTCAAAACGCCTCACTTTGGGCCCGGTGCTGATCCAGTCCGATCGCAGGGTTTCCACTACTTCGGCGATGGCTTCTTCATCGATGCAAGGCGGAGAGAACGGCAAGAAACTTTTCCGGCGCTTGGGAACTGAAGGCGCCGCTGCCCCCCGGCGTAACCGCCGTCGTTTGGGAAGAATGTCCAGCCCCGGCGCGAGTGCCGCGACTCCTGTTGGGGAAATTTCTTCGCGCAATTCTCCGACCGTCCTCACGAAACCTCCAGTGATGCCCATTTCGGCAAAATGTTCCCCGGGCCATTCAACTGAATCGATACGAAGTAATCCATTCCCTGCCCCGGAATTTTAACGATCCGGCTGTCTCCCAGCCCCGCGATCAGAGTCTCAATCCGGGGCGAGTCGTAAAAATGCACCGGACACCGCTTTAACAAGTACCTGGCTCTCCGGACCGGAGTGCGGAGCGGGGATTTACTGGGAAAGCTCAGGATCAGCTGCTCCCTCGCAACGGACCTCATTTTCTCCAGGAAGAGACATGGCCGGGAGACATAATCGAGAATTCCGACCGCCAGGCAGATGTCAAAGGTCCGGGCGAGATCCTTTTTCAGGAAGTCTCCCACGATAAAATCGCACCGTTCCTTCACCCCTTGCTCTGTGGCAAGCTGCCTGGCCATGTTCACCATGTTGGGGGCCAGATCGAGACCTACGACCCGCCCCGCGCCGCGCCGCGCAAATTCGACGGAATAGCGGCCCGTGCCGCAGCCGACGTCCAGCACCGTCTTGCCGGCGACGTTTCCGCAAGCCTCGAAGGTGAGGCGAAAGCGATCGTAAATGTCCCGGCGGAAACGGCGGTCTAACCAGCGGCCGAATGCCCCTTTCCCTCCATACAGGGCGTCAAAATCGGCCGCGGCCCGATGAAAGTATTTCCGGACCTCCTCGCTCATATCCCGATTGCCTCCCGGACGGGAACGAATTTGAATTCCGAAAGCAGAGCCCGCAGCTTGGATTCCGTTTTCTTTCGGTTTACCGCCTGGGACCAGTAAAGGCCCAGCGGGATCTTGCGTCTGTACGGCTCGATCTCGCCGGGGTCGAGCTCGTAGGGGTGAATATAAACCACCACCGGCCGACCTTCCCTTTGAATCCGCCGCATGGCCCAGCGGGTGAGGCGGTAAGGATACAGGCGAAGATAGCCGCCACCGGCAACCGGCCAGGCCCTCCCGGCAAAAGGCACAACCGACAGGGGTACTTCGGTGATCCCTTCCGGCGTCGAATGGGAGCCAAACAAGTTTCCGGGCACGCCGTAGCGCCGTCCCCGGAAAGGAAAGATGCTGGAAGAGTAGCGGATCCCCTGCTCGCGGAGAATTTCCAACGCCCAAAACGTATCCTGACGGAGAGAAAAATCGGGGGCCCGGTAGCCCAGGAGGGGCTGGAGGCGTCATGGGGCCGAGAATTTCCAGGGAAAGCCGCAAGTCTTCGGCGAATTCTTCAGGCTTCTGCTTGAACAGGGGGATGTGGTTGTGGCCATGGGTCCCGATCTCATGACCTTCACCCGCGATTCGCTCCACCAGCTTCGGAAACTTTTCGGCCACCCGTCCTTGAACAAAGAAAGTGGCTTTCACCCCGAACTCCTGGAAAAGATCCAGGAGCCGGCGGGTGTTCGAAAGGGCGCGCCCGGAGATTGGGAGATGGGGGTTCAAAGTCGATTGCGGCCAGTCTTCCACGTCGACCGTCAGGATGTTCGTGATTCCCAGCCCGTTGCTTACTCGTTCCTGCATATTCAAAATTCGCTCGCGAAGAGGGGCGAAGGGGTTGATCCCCGAGACTCTGCCCTTTGGAGGTCGATTTTAACCAAAGAGCAGGCGTGTTCGGTAGTACCCATGGGAGTGCAGAACAGGTTAGGCCAGTCGCTCCGCCCCTCGGGCAGAATCACCGTGTCATAACCCGCCATCTCGCGCCATACGCGGTTCCTTTTGCTTGTCTTGAAATGAGCCAGCACACGGAAGGACGATCCGCCTCCGGCCCATAATGTGACCTCATGGCTCCTTCTTTCCACCATCGTCGCGAAAATGACCTGCCCTCCCACTCGGGTGGCATACAGGGCCGGGCCGGGGATTTTCTGGATTTTTCGAGGCGAAGCGGTTCCGCGGTCCAGGGCCATGATATAGTTTTGCCCGCCGGGGAAATCCGTTCCGTAGAGAAGGCCCTCGGGAAGGGCAACCAGGGCCGTCGTCCGGTATTCCTGGGTTCCCCTCAGCAGCGGTTCCAGGGTGCGAAACCGATCTTTCGTTCGCCATACCCCGGACTCGGAGTCCCGGTCTCCGGTGCAGACCAGCAGGGCATCTTCATAAGGATCGTACGTTACCCGGTGAATGTGGCAGACGGATCCCGGAGGGAAGGTATAGACGACGGCCCATGTCCTCCCTCCATCTCTGGAGCCGAAAACCCTGACGGGAGCCGATCGCCGGAGGTTGAGGAAATACTCCCCCCAGTAGATCTTTCCATGGGGCGCCTCGCACAGGTTGAGAGGCCGGAACCCCCGGGGGATGCGGAACACCGGTTTAAAGTCGGACGAATTCTTTTCGGCTCGGAAGATCATTTTCCGCCCCACACAAAGCCTGGCTCCGTCCCTCTGCGGGGCCACCCCGAACACCCCTCCCCTGCTCAACCTGCGGCTAAGAGAAAAAGCATCGATCGGCCTGCGCCAGCGGGGGATCGGGAGGATGCCGTCGATCCTCCAGGTCTCTCCCCCATCCGTAGAACCCCAGATGCGGCAACCCCGGCTGGCCCACAGATTCCGGCCCTCGGCTCGATGGATGGCCAAGTCTGTTTGGATTTCTCGAACGACTTCGCCGCCACGGCTTTCTTCTTTTTCCTGCTCAAGCAGGATGGCCTCAAACCTGCGGGCGATGTCCCACCGGCTATACAGGTTTTCCACCGCGCGGCGGCCGCCCTCTCCCATCCGTCTTCGCCGCGCGGGATCGGCGGCCATTTCCAAGATCGCCCTCGCCAGATCTTCCCCATTTCCCGGATTCACCGCAATTCCGGCTTTCGCATCCCTGATAATACTCGCCGCCTCCCCGTTGCCGACCAGCAGAACCGGCACGCCCGATGCCATGGCCTCATAGATTTTCGAAGGAACGGACCCCCGGATCTCTTTTTTTAACGGCACCACCGCCACGTCGAGGGAGGCGATGATGGAAGGGACCTCCTGATGAGGGACGGCCGGGTGGAAATGCGACGTTGGAAAGATCCAAATTGCGGGCCATTTTAACGAGATGTTCTTTTTCCGGACCGTCGCCAAAAAAGAGAAACCGAAAATGATCTCTTTCAAACCGTCCGGCAATAGGTACGACCTGGTCCAGCCCTTGAAAAAACCCGTGCAGCCCCGCATAGACAAAGCCGGTTTCTCCGGACTTCAGGTACTTAGCCCGGACCTCCTCGTTACGCTTTTCCGGGTGAAAAGAACACGGATCCGCCCCGTTCGATAAGTGGTAAACCCGTGCAGAAGGCAACTGGGAGCGGATCTCAGCAATAACTTCCCGGGACTGGCCGGTCACCAGCCACGCGCTTTTGCAAAAGAAGCGAACCATGCCCCGCAGCGCAAGATAGGCCCACCCCTTTCCGATGAATCCGAAATCCCGCATGGACTCGACCCAGAGATCCGATACATTGAATATCCACCGGCTCCCTTTCATTTTGGCCAGCAGCCATCCGGCCATGCCCAGAAACGGAGGAGGGGTTTCAGTGAAGACGTAATCCGCGCGGGGCAGAAACAGGGCGCCGGCGATCAGCGAAGAGACCAGGAAGGAAAGATAGTTCAGAATCCGCCGGAAAACATTCTTGCGGTTCGTCGGATAAATATAGCTCCGGATAATGGAAATCCCATCTTTTTTTTCCCGCCGGAGCAGCCCGCCATAACCCGGAAAAATCCTCCCCCGGGGGTAATTGGGCATCGCGGTCAGAACCCAAACGTCATGCCCGCGTCCGGTCAGCCACTGGGCAAGGCTCGAAAGGCGAGCCTGGGGGGCCCCCATCTCGGGCGGATAATAAGGTGTGTGAATAATAAAGCGCATAACGTAAAACCGTTCGTCACGCCCAAGATATGCCTGAACGAGCGCTATACTTTATAGCCACCGCAGAGCTCGCTAAACGAGCTCTCTGTTCGAGGAGCGCTTCCCTCGAGGATTGCTGCGCTTGAAGCATTTCGCCGGGCCGGGATTTCTTCCTGCCCGATTCCAGAAAAGACGGGGAGACTCACTGGCCTTCCCAGTTGAATAGATTCGGCGATCTTGAAGGTAGCGCACGAACTATTAACAATTTCTTCAAAGGAGATTGGGGAGGCTCCCCCAACCTGCAGAGTTGCGCCAAGTGACTGCCATTCCTCCTGGTGACCTTTATTCTGCCCGATCCAGGATCGGCTTACCTTTCTTCGCCCATTCCGGACAAGCTCCAGTTGACGAAAATTGTCCAGGACAGCTACCGCCCCGCCCCCGAAGATCTCCACCCTCTCCTTCGGGAATCTCTTGTCCCCGTTCGCCGTGTACGTGATGGTTCCCAGCGAACCATTAGCGAATTCAATTGTGGCGGTGAGATTATCGTCCCGATAGCGGCTGCCATTGGGAAGAGATCGAGCGTGAACATTCTTTGGCAGTGAACCGGCAAGGAAGATTAAGAAATCCACAAAATGGCACAGCTCACCGACCACTCGCCCCCCTCCCTGCTCCGGATCGTGAACCCAATGGCCAGGAGGAATGTACCCGGCGTTCACCCGGTAATTCATGATCAGGGGCTCCTCAATACCGGCCAGAAAGGACTTGAGGGTCTGGGCCATGGGCGCAAAACGGCGATTGTAGCCGACCATCAGTAACGGCATTGCGGATTGCGGATTTCGGATTGAGGAATAGACTTCGATGATTCCGCGAAGCTCGGCCTCATTTAAACAAAGGGGCTTTTCTACAAACACGTTTTTGCCCGCTTGAAGGGCGGCGATGACCTGGCGGGCGTGGAGATTGTGGCGCGTGAGAATTGCGACGGTATTGATCTCGGGATGATGAATCACTTCACTTTCATTCGTAGTAGCGAAGCGGAACCCCAATTTCTTTGCCCCGTGTGCGGCACTGATCCCCGTCCCGGCGCAAATCCCCGACGAAATTTACGCCGCTCACTTTTTTTATGGCTGGAAGGAGAGTGAAAAGTGCAAATTGGCCCGCTCCGAGAACTCCAAGTTTAACCGCAGACGGGCGATCACAGGAGGCCGAATCCTTATTATCGGTCGCCGTTCGATGTCCGGAGGTCAGGTCTCGAACGGTCCCCCTTGTGAGGTCGGCAAGCTCTTTTTCATTTTCACGAGGATAAGTAAGCAGAATACCCAAGGAGGGCTCGGTCCTCTTTCCCAGGATAAGATCGTAGGCCTCGGCGGCATCTTGGATCCGAAAGCGATGGGTGATGAGAGGTTTTACGCTCACCTTCTTTTCAGCAAGAAGTTGGAGGAAAGCCTCGAGGTTCCGGTTTTCCGTCCAACGGACGTACCCGACGGGATAATCCCCCCCTTCTTCTTCATATTTGTGGTCATAACGCCCCGGACCGTAAGAGCGGGAAACGCGGAAGGTTAACTCCTTCTCATAATAGAGCTTCCGCGGGATTTCCATTCCGACCGTACCGACCGCGACCACGACGGCGCGATCTCTCGCTACTTCCCCGGCCAAATTCACCGGTTCATTTCCTGTCGTTGACGCGCTGAGGAGGACCGCGTCGGCTCCTTGGCCGGAAGAAACCCGCTGAACCGCAGACCGGAACCCATCACCATCCTCCGCAGCGCTATCCGCCCCCAATTGCCGGGCAAGCTCTGCCCGGCCGTGATTCGGGTCCATGCCGACAACCCGGCACCCCGCGGCTTTGCTCAGTTGAACCATAATCAGCCCGATGAGGCCGAGCCCGATGACCGCAAGCGTTCCCCCAATCTGTGCGTCAGCCAACCGGAGACCCTGCAGGGCGACAGCTCCTACAGTCGTAAAGCTCGCTGATTCGAAATCGACGGCTTCCGGGATTCGCGCGGCCAGGTTTCGTGGAATGAAAACCATCTCAGCATGATTTGCATACCCCGTACCGGCGCAGGCAACCCGGTCCCCAACGGCGAAATTTTGCGCCCCCTCCCCCACCGCGATTACCGTGCCTGCCGAGGAATATCCCATGGGCACAAGGGAATCGAGGCGATGCCGAACCGCTTCGACCGTCGCGAGGAACCCATCCCGGAGCGCTTTTTCGAACACCTGGCGGACGAGATCGGGACGGGCTTGGGCTTTGCCAAGGAGGCTCTTTTGGGCAAGCCCTGCCATCAGCCTTTCCGTGCCGGGGCTTACGAGGGAAAACTCATTCCGGACAAGAATGCCTCCCGGGCGAAGAGCCGGTGCAGGAATTTCAGCAATGGCTAGATCCCCGCGGCCAAAATTTTGAACGATCGCCTTCATTATCAAATCATCGTTCCAGGATTTTTTCCCGCAGATCCGCTGGGACGCAGAGGGTTATCAGTCCAGACCAACATTGCTCCTATTTGATTGTCGATCAAACTCTGCGCCTCCGCGTCTCTGCGCGAAAAAATTGCTTTCGTTTTCTGAACTCCCCTATACTCCCCCATCAGGTAGAAAAGAGTGGCCACGTATTCCCGCAAGCCTGCGTTCAACTTCCACCAGTTCTCCATTGAGGGAATCCAGTCCATTGAACCGTAGTTTCCTTGGACCAGAAAATCGACGGGGTACGGGATCGGGTTCATTCCCGATCTATGAAAGTTCCGCATGCTGCGAGGCATATGAAGAGCGGAAGTCACCAGCGCGAAGGGTTCATCCCTCAAGAGAGCCTTCACGTTCCCCGGATGCTCGGCAGTGCTGTCGGATTTAATTTCCGCAGCTGTCGGCCGGCCCGGAGAAATAAGCCGGGACAGGTCTTCCATGGTCGACGCCGTGGCCAATCCACGACCCCTCCCGGCCGAACCCGAAAAGATAACCCGGCATTCCGGGCCCAACTGGGAAGCCAATTCCACTCCCCCGAGAAAGCGGTAGACGGAGGCATGGGGAAAGGCGGAATGGAGCATCTCGTCCCGACCGGCAAATCCCCCGCCGGTTAATACCACAACCTGCCGCACCCCCGATTTCTGCAGAGAAGCGATACCAGGGACCTGGTACTGCCTTTCCAGGGGCCACAGGAGGTTTTCCGCAACAGGCCGGGTTCCCAGGAGCCACACGGCAACAAGAAGAACCAAACCCAAACCCTGGCCAGCCGGTTCTTCCGGGTGGCCCACCAGAGAAACAATGCTCCCAGGATCCAGAGCCAGAGGAAGAGATTCAGACAGATGCAAGTTACTATCGGAAAAATGGTGGACATAAAATTTAATGAGTTTTCATCCCGTAGAGCCGCTGAGACGCTGAGTATTACTCTTCCAGACCGTTTACACAGCGGGTGATGCCGTCCTTCGTCAGTGCCTCGCCGAAGTTTAACAGGTAACCGAGTTTACATCCGGTGAGCCTGAGATAAGTTTGAACCTGCTTCTTGTGGGCGGCTGTCGCTCTCTCGACGGATTTTAGCTCCACGATTATTTTCCCCTCGATGATCAGGTCGGCACGAAATCCCTCGTCAAAATTTATACCTTTATATTCGATCGAAATCGGTAGTTGGCGTTCTACTGCCAATCCCCTTTCCCACAATTCATGCGCCAGGACAACCTCGTAAACAGTTTCCAGCAGCCCCGGCCCCAGTTCGCGGTGAATGGTAATTGCTGACTTGACCAGAATGGTTCCAATCTGATTTTCGATCATCCCCTGCGCCTCTGCGTCTCTGCGCGAAACAATTGGCTCTTGATTAATTATCTATATAAATTTGGTGCCATATCTCCAGCACCAAAAGCGCCCAGATGATCAGGGATCGGTCTCGTCTCCCGGAGTCATGCTCCGAAAGGATTGCCTCGACCGCCTCCGGGCACGAAGTATCCTCTTCGTCTGATTTTTTCCGGGGAGAGCAGAGACCGCATCCATTCACGCAGTTCTTTCCGAAACCAGAGCGCGATGGGAAGATTCAAACCCAGCTTGGGTGCATTCAGGACTTCGGGAGGAAGAAATGGAGCCATCGCCTCGCGGAACAGCCCCTTGGTCCTCCCATGCAGGAGCTTTTGGCGGAGGGGGATGCGGCCTGCGAGTTTGACCAGCTCCTGATCCACAAAAGGGACTCGCAATTCCAGCGAGCAGGCCATGCTCATTCGGTCGCAGTAGGCCAGCTGATTGAATGGAAGGTACGTATTTAGATCCGCTTGCATTAGCTTTTCCAATGGCGGCAGGGCGTTTCCTCCGTTTAGATGGGGGCGTATGAAGTCAAGAGAGTCCTGTCCTTCCAACCTCTCCCGGAATTCGCTAGTATAAATTCCTTCTCTCTTTTCTTCATCTATGGGCTGAAGAATATTTAGATAAGCTTCCGTAAATGATCTATTTCCCGCGCTCAGGAAACGACGGATTCGCTGGGGGCCAAGGTTTCCATTGTTCCCGTCCTCCAGGAAAAAATTCCCAAGGGCCGATAATCCCTCACGGATGGAGGGAGGGATTTTCCCGTAGAGCCGGTGATAAACCATTGCTTTGTACCGGGGGTATCCGCCAAACATTTCGTCTCCCCCCGTTCCCGTCAAAGCGACCTTGACGGATCGGCTCGCTTCTGCAGAAAGGTAATAGAGGAGGAGAGAAGTTGGATTGGCAAAAGGCTGGTCGAAGTGCCGAATGACCAGGGGAAGGTCATTAACGATTCTCGGTTCGATCCTGAATTCCTGGTGGTCGGTCCGGAAGAAGGCCGCCACCCGGCGGGCAGCGTCCAACTCATCCCAGTTCCTTTCGCGGGCGCCAAAGCCCAAGGTGAAGGTCTTCACCTTTTCCCGGGAATGCCTGGGCATCATGGCCAGGATGGCGGTTGAATCCATTCCCCCGCTCAAGAAAACCCCGAGCGGGACGTCGGCCTCCAGCATGGCGCGAACGCTCTCTTCGATCCCGCTGCGAATCTCTTCCAACAGCGAGGATCGGGACAGGGATTCATCGGGGCAGGGTTCAAATTTCCAGTATCGCCGGGGCCTTACCTCCCCACTCTTCAGCAACATGAAATGCCCGGGCGGCAGCGCCTTCACGGAGGTGAAAATGGTGCGGGGTTCAGGGATGTAGAGAAAGGAGAGATACTGATCCAGGGCCACCGGGTCAATTCCCCGCTGCACCTTGCGATCCGCCAGAATGGCTTTCATCTCAGAGGCGAAGAGAAACGTGTGGTTTACCTGGGCGTAGTAAAGAGGTTTGATCCCGAAAGGGTCCCGTGCCAGGAGCAGGGAATCCTTTGCCTTATCCCAAAGGGCGAGCGCGAACATTCCACGCAGGCGCCCCAAAAGCTCCTCCCCCCACTCTTCATAGCCATGAACCAGGACCTCGGTATCGCTGCGGGTCGTAAAGTTATGACCCCTCGTCTCCAGGAGGCACCTTAATTCCCGATGATTATAAATCTCCCCGTTAAAAACCAATCGAACGGTCTTATTCTCATTGGCCATGGGCTGCTGCCCCGTCTCGAGGTCGATAATGCAAAGACGCTGAATTCCTAAACCGACTCGATCGTTCTGGAAAAACCCTTTTTCGTCGGATCCGCGATGTTCAAGAAGACCGGTCATCCTCTTGAGATCGGGAACTCTTTCATGATGGCCTGGGGAAAGGAAGTAGCCGCTAATCCCGCACATGTTCCCCATTCATGAAAACCCCCCTATTCACCGGCCGGGCATGTCATTTTTATTCATTGGAAACCGGCCGATGCACATGGGCCGATTTTTTTCAATCCGGACGCCCCACCATTCAATTGATTTCCAGGCGGTCCTCAGTTTTTCTCTTAAGAAGAAGTCGCCGTACGCTGCCCCCCGGGAAATGAATAATGTCGCCAGCACAAAGATAAAACCCAAGAGGCAATTCGTTCTCTGTTCATTGAAAAACGGCGAGAGCAGCTTTAAAAAAAGCGGATGTAATAAATATGCAGCGTAGGAACTCGAGCCAGTCCAGGTTAGGACCCGGAGAAAAGATCTTTTTCTTAATACCCCGGATATCAGGGGCCAAAGGACGAAGAATAACAGGATTGGCAAAATGGGCTGAATCCATCCGTAGTGCAAGCGGGTTGTGGATAGGTAGACGAGGGTTATCACCAGGAAAAGGCCCCCGCAAACCGGTAAATATCCCCTCATCCGCCGCTGGGCCCCTTCGGGATTTTGACTGAGACGGGCACCCAAGACGATGCCCAATCCAAATTCTCCGACTCGACCCAGAGGGGCAATCCAGACAAAAACATTGTGATACATGACCGAAAATCCCAAGAGGATGATGAGGAACAATTTGTCTCCCACATTCCGGCGGAGCCAAATCAGGAACGGAAATAATCCATAGAGCCCGAAAATCAGGGGGATAAACCACAGGGGTTGATTGGCTACGGCCATTTCAGCGTACCAGGGGCGGTAATAATTGCTGAGTAATGTGATCCCCGCTGCGGCCCCTTGGAAAGTGACTTTCTGACCGGAATAATAAGCCAAGAGGAAAGAAAGCGTGACCACGATCCAATAGAGAGGAAGAATCTTCATGCTTCGCTGAAAGTAGAACTTCTTCCAGCCGATTCCGTTCCCCTCGGCCATTTCACGGTAATATGCCATCGAAAGACCGAGGCCGCTTAGGATAATGAAAAGGCCGACTGCCAAATATCCGAATTGGAAGCCCCAGTTCATCAGCTCGTTCATGGAATGAAGGCCACCACCCAGCCGAAGGTCGTTTGCCCTGGAAGACAAATAAAAATTTCCATAGGGTTGCCAGTGAAACAGGATGATCATCATCGCGCCCAGGGCTTTCATTCCGGCGACTTCGGGTACCTGGGCGCGGTTCATGGGACAACAGAAGGTTTTCTCCGTTCCAGCTCTATGCGTTATCCATACGGTGAGAAAAATAAGGCCGAGGCTCAATATAAACGCGCGTGCATCCCAATCGGAAACTGGATGAGCCTGCGTATAAAGGGAGGTAATTAAAGAATTTTGAAAAAAGGACCTCGGAATCGTAAAAACAGCGAGGAAGCACAGCAGGGCCCCGCAAAGGATAAGCGGTTTCCAATGAACAAGGATTTCCCGGAAGGAACCCACCTGCCCAGCTTGAGAAGCTAACGGCCATGGATTCCCTGTTGCCATCTCAGGGTTTCGATCCTGATCCCAGGGAATCCGCAAGTTTCGCTGGACAATCCACAGTTTCGACTGTTTTCCACTCTGACCTTTTTTGATCCCCGTTCTTGGGGGGACTATCCCGGATGATTTCATCCATGAGCATGCCCTTCCAGCGTTCTCTCAGGAAAAACGCCAAAAAAACCAGAATTGATGTGGCATTTCCCAAGTAGAGGAGATAATTTTCAATGGCCGCCAAACTCATACCCGCAACGATAACCCTGGATAGAAACACATCAAGGGGATCAGAAGACCGCCAGACGCTCAGAAGCGCCTTGTAGCCAATGATCCCGAAGAACAGGAACATGGGGAGCGCTCCAACCAATCCTACTTCTTCCAGCAGGCCCAGAAAGGTACTTCCCTGTTCTCTAAAACCGATGGTGAAAAAACCCACGGGTTGGTCGGCGTGCTGCTTTTGCACTCCGAAGCCAAATCCCCACAATGGTCGTTCTTCAAAAGAATCCACGGTTCGTTGCCAAAAGTCTTTGCGCGAGGCGAATATCTCACTTTCATCTGGATATTTGTAAAGAAATTGCAGGAATTGTTCGTCCACTCGGGGGCTCACTATGATGAAAAACAACGCAATACAGAAAACTGTGACCTTCAAGAAGGCAAAGCTCCGCTCCCGTCTCCACTTTATTAGGGCCATTCCGAGAATAAAAAATGTGGTAAAGGTTCCCGCTCGTGAGCCGGAATAGATGGTCAGAAATACCCCGAGGAAAAGAGTGATGATCAAGAAGATTCTCATCTTTTTGCCCAGCGAATGGGCGAGGATATAAAGAATGCCGGGTGTCCCGAAAGCGGTCAAAAAGTGCCCCACAGCCGGGGCGAATATCAAAAAACCATTGATATATCCGACGGACGATTTGAGGGGCTGGGGATAAAAACGAGCGCTGATCAGGGTCATCCAAACAAAAACGACGAAGAAAACGATAAACGGGAACAGTGTCAAGACGAGATCCTCGCGGTTTTTCAGGAGGTTGGAATAGCTTGCACAAAACAGCAAGAAAAAGAGAAACACGCCCCATTTGGAAAAAGATAGCGGAGGGTTTACCGATTCAAGAATTGAGATGCCCAGCCAACAGAAAGCCGAAATGAACAGAATCTCCAAACGGCTTAATCTCCCCTGCGGAGAAAAATGGAGGCTCTTCGATAACAACCAGCGAAGCAGAACGAAGCCGGCAATACAGGCCAAAGCCACCCAGCGTCCTGCGATCATGGAATCGTTCAACGGATTTATTTGAGTATTGGGAAAAAAGAAAGCCATGAACAGGAGAATTGGAAAGCAAATGTGCGCCTTCCTCAGGCTTTTCGGGTGAATGGCGCTGGGGAGGAAATGGGAAGAGGCTGAGGAAATCGTTAAGCTATTCATAAAAATAAGATCGCCACCCTCAACGCGGACGGCCGAAAGCGCCGGAGGGGCTGGTGCTAATCGGCTTGTCCGCCTGGAAGAACAAATATAAGCCAAACCGATCCCCCAAAGCTTTGACCAGCAGGCGGGGGTGGATAGCTTGGGCAATCCGGTATACTAGCGATTTATATCTATTCCCGAGACTTATTCGCAAGAGGTCGCTGGGTCCCAGAAGCACTCGTGTTCGGATGCTCTGAAATCCGATTTGCCCTATCAATTGACTCATCTCTTCGCGCGTAAACACTTTCGTTCCCGGACTCTCCAGGTGCCGGGCGATTATTTCTTTGACTCCCGAAAACGGCTTTCCGGCCATAAGGCCGTAGCGCGCCCAAAGGAGCCATCCCGTCCACGAGGGAATGTGATACATCATGGCTTTCAGCGTTCCACCTGGAACAAGAACCCGAAATGCCTCCTCGAGCGCGGCTTCCGTTCCGGGGGTGTGATGGAGGGCCCCCCAGGAATAAACCAGGTCAAAAGAGTCTTTCTCGAAGGGCAGATTTTCGGCATCCGCCTGACCCAGATGGTAGGCAATTCGGGAAACACCTGCCGTGTCTAAATTTCTGCGGGTGAGTCGAAGGGCCTGAGAGGTCAGGTCCACGCCAAAGGCTCGGGCGCGGTTTTTTATCCACTGAGAAAAATCGACCCCCAGACCCACTCCGATCTCCAGAACTCGTTTTCCATTCTCTTTCTCAAATTCCGCCAGATCGGCAATGAACGGTTCGAGCGCATACCTCTTTCTGGCAATCGATTCAAAGAAGAGGAAGGGCTCCTCTCCTCGCCCATTTCGAAGATCGCAAGGATTCTTTTCCCAATAGGCTCTTACCCGATCCTTAACAGACATTTGCCAGCGGAGTCCGGATTCTCCGGAGATCAGCCGCCGACGCCACAACCTCGACGAATCTGCGGGCCGTTTGAAAACTGGAGTAATGCTCCTCTACATGCGCCTGGCCGGAGGAGATGATTCTCTGACGAAGGGCTTTCCCTTCCAGAACCCGGCCAACCCCCGCGGCCAGCGCTTCCGGGTCAGACGGGGGCACCAAGACGGCCCCCCCCTTTCCCACGACTTCGGGCAGGGCCCCGGCTGTCGTGCAGACCACCGGCTTGCCGCATATCAGGGCTTCCGCCACTGCCCGGGAGAAGGATTCCGTGAGCGAAGGGTGAACATACACATCGGCACAATGGAGCAGCTCGGGCACATAATCCACTTCCCCGAGAAACTGGACGCAGTCCTGCAACTTGTACCGGCGGATCTGGTCGCTCAAATGCTCCCAATAGCCATCGACATCTTCGGCGCTTTCCTTCTCTCCCCGGCGGCCGACAAATAGACACAGCAGGAGAGGATGTTTTTCCCGCAGCCGTTGAACCGCGTCAATCAGGATATTTTGCCCTTTCATCGGAGCGATCCGCCCTACCGTCATCAATAGGGGAGACCTTCCTTCCAGAAGTCTGCCAATGCCCGCGGGAATGGGAAGACGACTCTTCTCCTGAATTTTCGAAGGATCGAATCCGTTTGGAACCACGGCGATATGGCCCGGATCGATCCGGAAGGTCATCAGCATGCGCTTGACCGATTCCGAGACGGCGATAAAACCTCTGGCCCACAGCCATAAGAAACGGATGAACAAGCCGAGGATCGAGCCGTAGGCCTGGTTCCGATACTCGAACAGAAGTGAATGGACTACCTGCACGTGGGGGATTTTTACGGCCCTCGCGGCCATTCCCCCTAGGCATAAAATTTCCGAGTTGCTCACCACCAGTTCGGGGGCAAGCGCACGAACCCTCCCCACTACCTTCGCCAACCCCCGGGTGTGAGTTCGAAGGTTCCTGGCGGCGTTGGAGACGTCCAGCCTCGGGTGAATCAGATGGACTTCCGGCCATACCTCTACCCGGCATCCCAGGTCGCGGTACTCCGAAAGGGCATCATTGTCTTGGTGGAATACGACCGTGGCTCTGGCCGAAAGCTCCGGGGCCTGGCTCAGGATTTCCGCCAGGTACCGATTCGGTCCAATTAGGCGATCCCATGGATTTAAGAAGAGAGTCCTGGGAATCCGAAAATTTTCCCAACCCGCACAAGCCAAAAAATTGGCACCTGGCCTTTCTACCTCAATCTAGGTCGAAGCGACACCAGCCTCCGTTCCCCCTTCTTGAGGACTCATTACAGCCTGGAGGGCTGTTAGCACGCCCCTGGCCCAATGGTCCGGAGAGAACTCTTCGATGATCCTTCTTGAGGCGTTTCCCATTCGAGCCCGAAGTGATTCATTTTTATTTAGTTTTTGCAATATGCATGCCAGGGAAGAGACATCCCCGACCGGAAAAGTGAAACCGTTCTCACCGATCTTGACCAAGTCCGGACCTGCGCCGACCGCGCTCGAAACGACCATAGGAAGTCCGAATTCCATTCCCTCATTCAAAACAAAACCCCAGGGCTCGCAACGACTGGGCTGGACCAGGACGTCAGCCGTCGCATAGTACCTGCACAATTGCTCATGGTCCAGCATCCCCAAGAATTTAAAGTTATTCAGACCCTCTGCTCGAATCAATTTCTCATAATTCTTCCGATCCGGCCCGTCTCCGGCGATCAGCAAAAAAACCTCATCTTTTTCTTTCTCCACCCGGGCACAGGCCTTGATCAGGGTAGATACACCTTTCAGGCTCTCTACCAGGCGGCCCACGAAAAGAACCACCAGTCCATTAAGCCTTGATTCGCATTTCAGAGCCTGGCGACGGAGGAGCAGGCGGTCTGCTTCGCTCCGGAAATATTCCCGGTCCGTGGAATTCGGTGCGGTAAAGATCCGGCCGTCCGTGACGCCCAGCTGCCGGCAATACCTATGGGCGCTCTTGCCGGGAACGATGCAGGCCTTGGCTCGCCCCAGAAGGATACGTTTATAGGATTCTTTCAACCCCCGGCGGACACTGTCCTTTTCCGTCGACTCCACCCATAAAATCAGGTTTTTCCTGCGGACCGCGGCCCAAGCCCAAAGCCCGAGATACGTCGGCTCATCCCACCCGCCCAGAATGATGGTCTCGTAATTCCCCCGCAGAAGGGGGCGGACATCGTTCAGGTGCCAATCGTCATGAGGCGGGTGCGAAAATTGCCATCCCCCCAAAGAAACGACCGGCGGTGCTCCCCGCCTTTCTGCCAGAACGTAATGACGATGGTCCATCTTCTGGGTAAGGAGGAAGAACGTCATCTGCCCGGGAAAAATCTCCCTCAACCGGCTGAAGCACGGTACCCGGTAATGGGCCATGACATTGGTGACCAGGGCCACCCGCGTTTGTTTCATGCGGTTTGTGCCCCCCTAAACCGTGTTTTCTTTGCCTTTTGCCCTTTGCCCTTTTGTCTTTTGATTTTTTCTACTCTTTCTGTCCAATAACTGAATAGGCACGACCCAGATAATTCCATCCTGGCATTCTGGACAACAGTTGTTCCAGGCAGATGGAAACTTTGGATAGAAAGGGAGGCGCGCAGCCGGTAAACGAGGGAGGGAGAGGTCGGAATCCCGCCCTGCGCAGGAGATTTGCCAACGTTCGGGGAGTGAAGAACTGGACGTCATCGAAACATCCTCCCTTACCCATCGGGAAAAATCTTGCCCCCGTTCTCCCCGCCCGGCCTACCATGGCCCAAAAGTCAGCCTGGCGGGCAAATTCCGGGCTTTCCTTCAAGGCTCGCCGACGACGGCGCCACTCTCTCCATAAGAAGGGCGGATGAAGGAGGTTGTAATCTACGATGATTATCTTCCCCCCCGCGCGCGTCGCTCTCGCTACCTGCTTTAAGAAAGAGTCCTGTTCTCGAATCACGGCCAGAATCGAAGCGAGCCAGGTGAGCGAAAATTCCTCATTCTCGAGAACCAATTCATTCAGATCCCCCCGGACAAAATGAATATCCAGCTTGCGGCCGATTGCTCCTTCGAAATACCGCACGCGTTTCTGCGCAATACCTATCTCTTCGGCTGAAAGGTTCACTGACAAAACCCTGGCTCCCACTGAAGCAAAGAGGATGCTGTCGGAACCGCACCCGCATCCGGCGTCAAATACCAACGGTTCCGGGATTTTCAGGATAAACTCGACGGGGACCATTCTCCGGCGGAGGTAAACACTGGCCACCAGATCCGGATGGTAACTCCCAGGCTTCTTTAACAACGAGTGATGCCTATCAAGCCTGGCCTGTTCCTCCCGGTCCAGGAGAGGATTTCCTCGGGAGACCTCTTGGACCAGGGCGGCATAAAACCCGCGTACCGCGCGGGCGGCATTACTTTGAAGGAGAGCAGACAAAGGGCTTGTTTCCTTCCAGACAAATGCCGGCATGGTCGCCGAATCGCTCTTCCTTTTCCACTTCTTCGATGCCCGGAATTGAACTCTCTAGAAAAGACTTGAGGGTTACCTTTTCAAACCCTGCCCTCTTCATATGGTTCCGCAGAGACTCGGCATCATACATCCACTTGTGGGTATGAAAATCTTTGAGAGCAGAGTATAGCCGGTACAAAAAGGGACCCGTCGCTGCATGGGGGGGACGCATATCCAGCCGGCGACAAAAATGGTCGCCTGCGCTTACCCCTCCCTCCGAATACGATTGTCCGGCCGGAGGAATGCTCTGCAGGTAATCCATGGCGATGGAACGCAGATCGGGAACCACGAGGCGCAGAATTCCTCCTGCTGCCAACACCCGAAAACATTCCCGGAGCATCATCGCCGCTTCATCCAGATAGAGATGCTCAAGCAAGTGGGACCCGTAAACCGCTCCCAGGGATTCGTCGGAAAAGGGTAACCCCCTACGGAGATCGTGGATCAAAATTTCCTTGGGCCAATGAACAGACATTTGTTCGGGCGGAACCAGGCGAAGTAACCGCAAAATCCGGCGTAAGAAGAGGTGTTTTGCGAACCATGCATTCCAGGAACCATCCAGGTTAATCCAGCCGGGTGGAGCGATTGAGGCACACCCGATATTTAATTTTGTTCCCTCCTTTTGCCCGAGAGGAGTCATTCTTTATTCATCCCCTGGCTGTTCAAAGCGGGGTGAAGCTGAATCTCACGCGGGAATGATAATACCTTCAGGCTTTCACCAACAATAGATCGGTAAAGCTTTGTATATCGGGCGGCATTTTGGTCCCAAGTGAAATCCCGGGCGCGGCGAATTGCTTGGGCTCCTAAGTGCATGGCGAAGCCGGGATTGTCCAGCAGCCGGCGCAGAGCTGCGGCCAAATGCTCTACCTCCAGTGGCCGCACCAGCAGTCCATCTTGTTCGTGGCGGATAATGTCTTCTGCACCCTGCCCCAAGCACCCGATTACCGGTTTCCCGCATGCCATGGCTTCCAGGTATACGATCCCGAAAGCCTCCCGCCAGGAAGGGAGGACAAATATATCCGCCCTGGCGATCTCTTCGAGGGTTTCACGGTGCTTGAGCCCTCCTTTAAAGACGATTTTTGGCGCAATCCCCAGCTCTCCCGCCAGCTTCCGCAGCCGGGGGAGTTCAGGCCCTTCTCCGACGACAACATACTCCCTCCAGGGGACTCCCTGGTCTCGCAAAACGGCCAGGGCCCGTAGGCTTACGTCGATTCCTTTAAAGGGCCAAAGATTGCCAACGCTGACCAAAGATCCCCAGCCGTTCCGGACCGAAGGATGGCTCCCCGTAACCATTTGAATCTCGGCCAGATCGACCCCGTTGGGAATGATGGAAAAGGAGGCGGGAAGATTTTGGGGGAGCCTGCTCTTCAAGGAGCGTTCCAGGGGACGACCCACTCCTACCACGGCCGAAGCCCGCTCCAGCATCAGGCGGTACAGAGCCGATCCCTCTTTGCTTGAAAAGAGACGAGGGTTATCCTCGATATGCAGAGTAATGACATAAGGGCATCCAAGGTCTGCGGCGAGAGGGGCGGCGGCCAACCCGGCGGGCCATGGGGTGTGAACCTGAATCAGGTCGAATCTCTGCTGGCCTAAGCGGCGGCGCACTGTTCTCCGGAGTGAATGGAGGCAGGACGCAACAGTAAGTTCTATAAATCGGTATCGGGGAACGTGAAGATAGCGCGCATAAAAAACTCGAAGACTCTCCACGTTTTGCTGCCGGGGCAAATCTGCAAGACAGCGGTAGCGTTCCAATCTTCTGGCTGCAGGACCCGGCAGCCAGGGTTTCACTACGACCACGACAACTTGGTTTCCCGTCCGGGCGATTGCGCGGGCATGCTGTTCATTGAAGAGCCCCTCGGCCGGGCTGCCCCGGTAGGGAAACACAGGGGTCAGGATCAGGATTTTCATGCGAGGCTTTGACCAAAAAGAGAGTACGGCCAAAGCTCTTCATCGCTCTCCTGCTGGCGATTGATTAATTGGTTCAAACGTGAATAAAAGGCGGTTTTGCCTGCTCCAGGGTGATCAACGAAATGGTTAACGAACTGCCCCTCAAAACAAGGAGGTTGGTCGAGCCATTCTCCAATCTTCTTCTCTACCTCAGGAAAATCAGGAGCGAGGTATATCCCCCGTATATCCTGAAGCAGCCGGTTCCAACCGAAATCGATCCATCCGGGCAGGACGAAAGGAATACCGCTGGCCAGACAATTTAGCATGACCGTGGAACGGAACATCAGGGCTACATCCGTCTCGGCCAATGTTTTGGAAAGAGGTTCATTTTTGTGTAGACGAATCTCCGAAGGAAGGGGACCGTACAGGCGCCGCCATCGTCGGACAAATTCGCCGGGATTCTCTCGGGGATGAAATCGGATTGTGATTTTATATTTCTTCGCCTTTACCACCCTTTGCAAAATGTGGATAAATCCGTCCACTAATTCATAGAAGCTGTAGAAACGAGCGTGCGAAAGGGGCCAGGAAAAAAAGGTAAGGGAACGCTTGCCGGCAGATGGTCTCCTCGGAATTTTTTGAATCCAGCCATCCGGATTGCCGACCAGGATTCTAGGCCTTTGATTCTCCACCCACAAATCCCGCCAAAAATTTCCGCACACGACCAGATCATTGGAAATAATGGGGGTTTGGGTGTATAAATGGCCGCCGAGAGCACCGTGCATGATTTGTAATACGGGGATGCCCCGGCGAGCCGCGATATTCGTGAACCACCCTTCAATTCCCCACTGATTTGCCATAACGATCAAACGGGGTTTTGCCTGATCCAAGTACTCTTCCCAACAGGCAGTCAAAGTCACGAGCAGGGAGAGTTCAACCGATCGCCACCTTTTCCAGGTGGGGCTTTGGGCCATCCACTTTCTCAACAAAATCTCAGAATGCGAGCCCTCTCCCTCAGCCGAAAAGATCCCTTCTTCTTTTATTCCCTGATTGCGTCTCGAAGAATGCCCGTATTGCCAAAGCCACACATAGTCGCAGCCCTGACGAGAAATTCCCCGACGAGCAGAATGATTCGCCAGAACCCAGGTCACGGGCTCGGGCATCCAATCGGCAAAGGGAGTGAGAATTTGACTATTGTTCTGATAGGAGGAGAAAAAAGTTGTGCCTCCCAGCCTTGTGGATCCCTCCCGTTTTCCCATCCGCCAAAAAATTCGCCGGCGGTAAGTGGGGTCCAGCCACTCCTGCAGGTCGGCCCACTGTCTTCTCCAACCACCCGTCAGCAGGGCTTCTCGCAACCGCCCCCGGAATTTCCGGCGAAGGGGGACTCTCTCCTCTCCTTCCGAAGAATGGGCCCACGGCCGGTAAAGGAGTCCGGGATACTCGGATAAAATATGGGCGAAGAGAAGGGAAGTATTCGCCGGCAAAGTATCCTCAATGAACACCTGGGAAACGGACCATTTCTCCTTCAGTTGAGCAATGAACTCCGCAGTTTGGAGCAGCAAGTGAACCGTGTACGCTTCGTCGTAGAGAGGCTCGGCAAGATAAGAGCGCCATGCCAGACGGCCATAACAGGGTCCACGATGGATGATCGGCGCAATCAGATCATAGGCCTTCCGGCCCCAGGTTTCCTCATCACAGATTAAATCAGGCAGGCCATAACACGGCCCCTGAATCTTGTGAGAAAGATATTCCTGGGTAGATGGAGCCATCCAAAAGAAAGCGATAACCGCCTCGTACTCACGTCCCTGGTAATTCTCCAGGAAGGCTAACTCAAAGCGATCATCTAACAATAGAATTTTTCTGGACTCCAACATGGACCTTAGGAAATGCTCTTCCCCGTATCCGCGAGAAAGTTCCCGGTTATTCTTTCCTGGGAGACTGTTTAAAAACTTCTTCCCAAAGCTTTACGACCCGATCCCAATCGAATTGCCGGGCGTGATCGACAGCGACACCCCCCCCTGCGCTGCCGCAATGCCTGGTTGTGTCTCTTATAAGTTTTCACATTTCACATTTCTGCTTTTGTAATACAGAAACTTTCTCAACTCTATTAACAAGTTTAAAACTTCCTTCCTGAAGAATTTCTTGAACAACCCGGTAGGGTCCGCCACCGGGTTCAATGGAATCGTGGAATGCCGAATAGCCCTCCGGAATGACAAATTTCGACAATTCGACGAAATCCCTCTTCACCGTCTCATATTCATGATTTCCGTCAATCCACAACAGGCTGATGGGTTTCTTCCACCTCCCGACCGCCTCATAGGAGAATAGATGGATGGGCCGTACGATCTCTGCTACGCCGGAGAACAAGATGTTGCGGATCCACACAGCCCCATCCTTGGAGCCGTAGGCTTCTTCCGGCCGGCAGCCCTCGATCCTTTCGTGAGGATCGACAGCATAAACGGGAATCCGGGGCCCCCCCAATGACCCCCTTGCCAGAGCCACCGTGGAAAGCCCTCGATAGGAGCCGATCTCTACGATTACCCCTCCCTCCGAAGCTCTCCGGGCCAGTTCATACAGGCAGCGTGCTTCGCTCCTGCGGATCTGCCCTTCGACCGCCATGACTCTGGCGAAATCCGGGGTCAGGCCACCCCGCCAGATCAGGCGGAGCACCATTTGGTGGTACAGGAAAAAGAATCGATAATTTTCCCATAAGGATTTAATCCAGGGCCCGTTCATAAGCATCCCGCGGGGAAAAGCGCTATTCATTAGCATCCCAAGAGTCTTCCTGCTTTCCGCAGATAATAGCTGAAAGGCGGAGAAGGTTTCCAACGGGGGATTGCTGGAATCGTGACTCTTTGCCCGCACCACTCCCATGCGCCGTCCTGAATCATCCGCCATAGATCGAAATCATTAAGATATAATAAATCCACAAAATGTCCTTCCACGAACGAAAGAAACCGGTCCAATTTTTCCAGCGTTGAATCTCGCTGATTTTTCAAGGTGGATTGGAAATTTAATGAATGGGTGCATACGATCGCTGGATTGCCCGAACGGAGCACTCCTTGGGTCGCGGCCAGAATACCCTCTTCATCAAACCCTGAGGAATTGATGAAAGGTTCAAAAGGTACGTTGCGGTGAAGGTGGAGCAATCCGTGCCGGTCGAAATAAGGGGGCAGCCCCAGGCCGGGTCCGTTCTGGACCACTCGGATTCCGATTTCTTTCCAGGCCCGCAGGGTGTCCTCATTGGCCCTGTAACCAGGCGCGCAGGCGGATAAAGGGGAACTCCCGAAAAGCCGCTCAAAAATGCGTTTTCCTTCCTCCAAAAGGCTTACTTGCGAGGTAAAATCGAGCCACCCGTCTGTCCCGTGATCTCCTTCCTCCCGGTATTCAAAACCGAGCCAGGAGGTCAATTGAGGTATCATGGGCGTGCTCGCGGAATAGAGTGTCCTTAGGATAGATTTGCGCTCTTCTTCTCCTGCAATCACCTTCTCCGCGGTCCCGCGGCAAAAGTGGGTCACCCCATGCAGAGCGGGGTAGATCAATCCTTTATCAATTCCTTCCCGGTAGGCCTGCAGCAGGCCGGGTCGTTTCCAAGGGGCAGGGAGACCCTGATCCAAGGAGATGAGGTGCAATTTCGTGAACCCCGAATCCAGCACCCGGGGAAAATCGACGTTGGCGACGATGAAATTGAAAACCAGGCAGGGATGCCGCCCGACTGAGTCGTGATGGCGCAGCAGCACCTGAAAGAGCAGGCGCAAATCCTCCGCTTTCTCGAAGGAATAGTAATCATAGGGACGGTTCCCGATCTCCCATCCTCCGGCCTTCAATTCCTCAAACCCTTCCCGATCCCGGATGCCGACCAGTCCCCAGTCGTCGCTATGCAAGAGGACCAGGGGCCGCGAGAAGTAATGGCCTCGGACCGGCAAGAACTCCTGCCAGGCCCTCCGGTTATCTTTTGTTCTCACGCCCAAGGGGAAAACCTTACACCGGTTTGAAGAAAAGCGCGCTGGAATGGATGCCGTCATAGTGGCAGACTAGACGCCAGTCTTTCACCCTCGTCCAGAATTCTTTCATCCGCGGATCTTGCGCCTGGCAGCCCGCAGCAAGGTCCTGCGGAATGCGGGATGCGCCGGAAAAACCCTCCAGCCAATCGTCCCAGCAAAAGATGCCCCCTCTCTTCAGGAGAGGCAAGGCTTGAAGGGCGACATATGACCTGGCCCATCCGTCGTTCAGGATAAAATCAAAGCTTTCCGGGGAAAATTCGCTCGCCTTGTTCACATAATTCCAGGAGACCTCGCATCCCGGCACCCTGTCCCGGTTCGCCTCGAGCAGAAGGAGGTCCACGTTGTCATACCGGGCGGTCTCGGTTCGAATAGTCTCATACCAACCGGGACGGTTTTCAATGCTGATGACCTTACCGACTCGCCAGGCAAACCAGGCCGTGCTATGGCCGGCGCCGTATTCCAGGCAGAGATCGGTTTTTTTCAGCCATCCTTCCAGGAAAAGGATGGCCCCGACCGCAAGGTTGGGAGATCCGGGATGAGATCTCTCGAAGAGATGACGGTTCGCCCGGCGGAAGAGGTAGCGAGGGGAGCAGCGGGACCTTTTTACCTTTCTTCGCGAATGGTCACAAGACATAACGCAGGGCACCGGCAGAGTCACTTCCTGGCTATCACCACGTAATTCGCTGCGAAGCCGATGTCTTTGAACCGAAGGTTCGCCCACCTGCCCAGGAGATTAAAAAGCGGGGCAGAAGGAGTAACGCCACAGGTTTTTCAGGAAAGGCACTCGGTGCAGGAGGATGGCCAGGTACATGTTGACGACCCGGAAAAAGCT
The DNA here is from genome assembly GCA_963712535.1 of uncultured delta proteobacterium. Classification (GTDB taxonomy): domain Bacteria; phylum Desulfobacterota; class SM23-61; order SM23-61; family SM23-61; genus CAVQIK01. Next base: position 110,449 of record CAVQIK010000003.1, read on the forward strand.
GCAGACGGTTTTAAGGTCGGCATCAATCTGGCATTCAGAAAATTTCCCGAAAAGGACCTTATATCCTTCGGGCATAATTCGCCATTTGGCTCCCCCGTACGGGGGGAAAACGGCCGGGTTGGAGATAACGGCGATTCCCCCCGGCTTAACCACTCGGTGGATTTCGGCAGAAGCCGAAATCAGATCGGGGATGAGTTCCAACACCTGGTTGCAGAGAACCACGTCCAATACTCCATCCTTGATGGGAAGGGCTTGCGCGTCCAGTTGGAGATCGGTCCTCGCATATTTCTTGATATCACCCGAGATCCAGCGTATCGGAAGTCCCCGAGCGAGTTGTTCATACGGGGACTCTCTTCCCCCGAGGTCCAGAAGGAAGAGGGGGGGAGTTGCGGCCGTTCGTCCGGTAAAATTTTTCGTGAAAATTTCTTTTAGCTTACCGACTCTTCCCGTACCTTCCAGGTAGTAATGGTCGAAAAGTGACGGGTTTACGATATCCCTTTGCTTCTTCTTCATTTGGCCAGCTCTCTTGAAAGCACCCTGCCAATGCCATCCCTGTAAATTTGGGCCGTGCGTTCCCAGGTGAACTGACGGATATGGATGCGGGCTTTTTCTCCCATCCTCCGCCCCTCTTCTGGATGGGTCAGAAGAAAGTGTAAGGCCTCGGCCAGGGCAGACACATCTCTGGGTGGCACCAACAGCCCCGTCTCCCCGTTTCGAATACTCAATTCCGCTCCTAACCCAAGGCACCCGATGGCCGGGCGCCCGCAAACGGCGGCCTCAGCGTAAACGTTGCCAAAGGATTCCTTCCAGCTCGGGAGGGAAAAGATGTCTCCCCGCCGGATGAGGCTAATCGCCTCTCCATGGGGGACTCCCCCCGTGAACGTCACCCGGTCCCGCAAGCCCAGTTCGGCGGAGAGCCTTTCCAATTCCCCCCGAAAAGGGCCGCAACCTACGATCGTGTAACGCCAATTTCGGAATCCGCGCTCATCGACCATTTTCAGGGCCCGGAGATTCTCGTGAACGCCCTTGAGCCGGAAGAGATTTCCAACACTGACGATATGACCGCTGCCCTTCGGACCGGGGGGCGGAAGGGAGGCTAGGAGCTCTTCGATCCCTTTTGCGTCAACCCCGTTGGGCGCCAACAGGCACGGAACGGAATTCCCTTCCGGTACGTAGCGGGAAAGATCCCGCAGAATTGCGGGTCCGTGCGCGAAGATGCCCTTCACCCCCTGAAACATTTTTTCCGTTAGCCTGGCGAAAGCAGGACCGGACCGGGCCAGGGAATCTTCCAGATGGCCGAGGTGATCACGCAGGGTAAGGATAAAGGGGACTCGATACCGGGAGGAGAGAAGGGAGGCCGCCATGCCGGCCGGGCAGATGGATTGGCCGTGGATCAGGTCAAACCGCCAGCCGTACCGGCGCATTATCTGACTGGCCCGCCCCGCCATGAATCGCGCGCTGAGGTCAAGCCGCCGCCTTCGGGGGAGGTGAAGATACTGGTCGAAGACAACGGTAACTCCCTCGCTGGTCTCCATCCGGTTGCGCAAAGCCAGGTGGTTCCATCTCTTCACCCGTTTGGCCAAAAAAGTCGGCGCCCAGGGACGAAGGAAAAGAGTGATTCCCCTTATGCCGGCCTTGGCCAGCGCCCGGTCGAGGAAGGCCACAGACCTGCCGATGGATTCATTTCTTTCGTTGGGATAAATAGCCGAGATGGTCAGAACTCGCACGAGGCTAGACTTTCTCCGCCAGGTAAACAAAATCGTAAGCCAGCAGGCTCTCCAGCCGGCCATCCAAACGCCAGAGAGGAGGATTCCTTCGGAGGGCACGGACGGCAAAGGTACTCAGGAACGGGATCGGCCCATAAGAATTTTGCCCGATGACCTTGAAACCCTGCCGGCGTAACATGGAGAGGAGTGTCTTGCGATTGAGATAGCGCAGGTGAATGCCCTCGTTATAAGGGCCACTGCCGAGAAGAGAGCGAATGCGGTTCTGGAAATAGGAAAAATTAGGAGTGGTGAGGAGCAGGAACCCACCTGGCTGCAATACGCGGTGAATCTCGCCCAGGAGACCCTCCGCCCGGGCGATATGCTCGATGGTCTCTAGGCAGCTCACCAAAAAGAACGCCCCATCGGGGAAGGACAGTCCTCTTTCCAGATCAGCCACTTCCCCTTCAAATCCAAGCCCCTGAACCGCCCTCATCTGCTCTTCGTTCCCGTCCACCCCTACGACCTCGAAACCTCCATCCCTCAGAACTCGCATAAATTCTCCCATACCGCAGCCGACATCCAGGGCGGGAAGGCCGCTCTTCGCCTGGCCCCAACGGCCGTGGATCAATTCCCGGGCGTAGGCATACCACGGACGGGAAAGATCCGGCCGGCGCTGCGAATGAAGCCCGCGGGCCCTGTCGTTCCAAGGGTTTTGAATCATGCAACCGGTGGAAAATTCCTCCCCACAGGCCGGGGCGGAAAAAGGCGGGGAGGTTTCTGGGAAGGGGGGGCGCCCTCCAGGGAGAAAATCTGTTGGGCAAGGGTTTTATCGGGGGGTTGTAGAAATTCAGCCGCAAATTTCCGGCATCGGCCGGAAAGCTCATCGTAGAAACCCGGTGAAGATTTCAATTGCCGCAGGAGACTCCAAACGGCGGCCACATCCTGCACCACCTCTCCCGCAGGGAAGGACAACCATTCGGTAAACGGCCAATACAGGCCGGCGGAATTTAGAAAAAAGATAGGCTTCCCGGCCCTGATCGCATGGACGGCTGCGCTGCCGAAGTGATTGAACATAATCACTGCCCAGGCCCGCTTCAGCAGATGCGGTAGGGAAGTTTGGGGTTCCAGGACAGATAACCGGGAACATGGAATTTCCAAATTCTGGAAAAAACCGGAAAGGGAGAGCCGAGGATGCGCTTTGACGATGAAATGAAAATCGGCGAGATCTTCCGGCACTTGCGCCAGTTGGGAACACGCCGCCCAAAACTCTTTCCGGTCGGCCATGGCCATGAGGGTTTCGGGCATCTCAGGATCGGCGGTGAGAACGGCTACCACTCTTTGCCGCTCAGGAAAAGAATCAGCGAAAGGCTGACGGGAGTAAGAAAGGTCATCGGCGGCATTGGAACACAATCGGACCTGACGGTCCTCCGGGAAGGAACGGACAAAGTGTAAACGCTCGAAGCGGTTCCGGCAAGCGATGAGGGAGCTTCCGATTTTGGAGTCTCCCGTTCTGAACGTAGCCGTGGGGCAGGGCTATGGATGGAATCCCCAGCTTCGAGGCCACGTGAAAGGGAAAGAGCTGGGAAGAAGTCGGATTCGTGGATCCCACCAGAAAACGGGGTTTGGCCCTGGTCAAGTACCTCTCCAACACCCGGGCATACTCCGCCATTCGAGGCCATACGCGGGTGAAATGAAAGCGAAAATGAAATTGGAGAAGATCGCTGGCCAGCACGGGACAGTCGAATTCCCGGGCCAACCGCGACCTTCCCTCCGCCTGCCATCTTTTCCAATGAGTACTCAAAGAAACGGAGATCCCCTTCCGCTTCCCGATCCGGGTATGGCACCCAAACCACGGGAATTCTCTCGGATGCCGCCCATTCATTCAGGGACTTTGGGGCAAGGCCCAGAGACCAGAGCTGAAATCCGTCCCCGAACTCCCTGTGCAGTTCCAGGAGAGGCTGGGAAAAGCGCTGCCATTCTCCGGTTGAGGGGAACACCGCGACGACCCGGCATTCACGGACTTTTCTTTTTTCACTCAAGAGAATCCTTTTCCTCAATAAACGGCCGGCATTTACGATTTTTTCGCCATAGGGTATGCAGCTCGTCGAGAAAAGGCTTCGGGGGGGCGTTAGAACTTGGAAACGGTTCCCCAGATAAAACTGCGTTGTCCGCCCCACTGCCTTGCTCGTTGGAAGGGCGACGATCGGGACCGGACTCGGCTTTCCCACCCAGACCACCTCTTCCATTCCCGATTGGGTCAGGGCCAGAGACAACGCTTCCGCCAGAAGGATATCCCGGAAAAAATAATCCTGATTATTGATGCAGATCCCCGGCCAGTCATATCCTTCCCGCACAGCTCCCCGCATCGCTTCGCCGGCAAAGGCCTGATTCAATTCATACGCGCGCATGGCAAGCCGGCGGCTTTCCTGGAATGGAACCCAGGCTTCCAGGTGGTCGACGTTGGGCAGGAGGTTCTGCAACGTGGTATAAGGGGCCAACCCGAGCGGTAAGACCCGGTCCCCCGGTTGAAGATGGCTTTTCAGCCAACTGACTTCGAAATCAACCTTTGGAATGAGGAAGCATTTTCTCATAATCACGGTCCCAGCGAGGAAGAACGGGATGGATCTGGCCGTCCGGAAGCTTCCATTCATAGGGGATGAAGACCGGGGCGGAGCTGCTCATCAGGCTATCGGCCCGGGCCTCCCCCCATCCCAGCGCCTGGGCATCTCCTTCCACGGTAAAAAAAGCCACTTCCGCCGTTTTCACCAGAAAAGTGACTCCATTTCCGGCCCGCGCACCCATACGGATAGAGTACATTTGAGGCAGGAGGGGGATGTTCCGGAGGGTACACGTTAACATCCCCCTTCCCAGGATGGAGTCGGGCTGATGGCCGTCCAACAACATGTTGGCGCCGAAAAGAGAACCGTACTGGCTGATCACATTCACCCAGAAATAAGGCCTGGGGATGAGTTCTTTGGCGGTGAAATGAATTTCTATGGACAAGTCCTCGCCGGGGCGGAAAATGGACCTGGACCGCCCTTCCCTCCCCCGTAAAATAACCGCTTCGATCCTCAGACAGTCCGATTCCAGATTCTTCTGGATGAATCCCTTCGACGAATGAGCCTGATAATCAGCCACAAGCTTGCCCGTTTCCCCCTCGCCCATCAACATCCCTTCCTCCAGCCAGATGACCCGATTGCAGAGTTGCCGGACGGCGCCCATGTTGTGGCTGACGAACAAGACGGTCCGGCCGCCCTGAGTGACCTCTTCCATTTTCCCGAGGCATTTTTTCTGGAAGGCCAGGTCTCCCACCGCGAGGACTTCATCGACCAGGAGAACCTCCGGCTCAAGGTGGGCGGCGACGCCAAAGGCGAGTCGGACCATCATTCCCGTCGAGTAATGCTTGACGGGGGTATCGATGAACCGATCGACCTCGCTAAAGGCGACGATTTCATCGAATTTGCGGATGATCTCCGACCTCCGCATCCCCAGGATGGCCCCGCTCAGGAAGATGTTCTCCCGCCCGGTCAATTCCGGATGGATTCCCGTCCCGACTTCCAGCAGGGCGCTCAGGCGGCCGTGAATGTCGGCGTAACCCTCCGTCGGCCGCGTTATTCTCGAAAGAATCTTCAGGAGCGTGCTCTTCCCGGCCCCATTTGGACCGATAATTCCCAGAACCTCACCGGGCCTGACCTGGAACGAGAGATCCTTGAGGGCCCAGATGGAGCCCGCGTTCATGCGGGCGGATTCGGGCGGCATGTGTTTGACCCACCGGAGCGGCGCAGTAAGGCTCTCCGTAAGGCTCTCGCGCAGGGTCCGGTAGGCGTTCCGGCGCGCCCCGATCCGGTACCGCTTGCTCAGGTTTGCGACGCAGACGGCGACTTCATTCATATCGTGCGGCCCGATTTTCCGCTGCCTGGTTTTGCACTCTAAAAAAATCCCGGCGGGGAGAAAGAGTCAAATGATGTCGGCAAAACTTTCTTCCATGTTGCGGAAATAGAAGACGCCTCCGGCGAGGATAGCCAGGGATGCAAGGCCTGAGGCCAGGATGACGCCCAGGGGGGCGGTTTCAGTCCCCAATAACGCCCACCGGAAGCCTTCCACGACTCCCGCCATCGGATTCAGGCCGTACACTGTGCGCCAGGGCTCATTCAGCAGGCTGCTCGGGTAAGCGATGGGAGAAGCAAACATCCAGGCCTGAACAAAAAAGGGGATGGCATAGCGGACGTCGCGGAACTGAACATTCAGCGCCGAGAGCCACAAGCCGGCCCCGAGAGCAGCCGCCACGGCCAGTACCAGGAGAAAAGGGACCCAGAGGACCCTTCCGGTGAAGGGCATCCGGTAGAAGAGCATCATGCCGAGGAGAACTAGGAAGGACAGGGCAAAATCCAGGATGCCGGAGAAGATGCAAGAGAGAGGAACGATGGGCCGGGGGAAGTACACTTTGGTGATTAACGTCGCGTTTCCGACGAGGCTGTTTGAAGACTGGGATAGGCCGTTGGCGAAAAAAACCCAGGGCACCAGGGCGGTGTAGGCGAAGATCGGATACGGGATGCCGTCCGAAGGCACCTTGGCCAGTTTCCCGAAAAACAGGCTGAAGATGATCATCGCGGAAAAAGGCTGGATGATCGCCCATGCCGCCCCCAGGAGCGTCTGCTTGTACCGCACTTTCACATCCCGCCAGGCAAGGAAGTAGAGGAGTTCCCGGAAAGCCCATATTTCGTCGATTTTGAGGGAAACCCAGCCGCGGAAGGGAGAGATGCGGGTGACCGCATCCGCTCTGCTCTCAACATCTCTCACCCTTCTCCCTTCCCTTCCTCAGCCAGGTGCCCCCAGTCCAGGGGAGTGCCCGCTTCCAGGTCCGTCGCCGCCGCTTTACCCACAATCCTTTTCAGATACCGGGGGTGAAGGCCGTTCCCCGGGCGGATGGAGCGGACGTTTTCTTCCGTGAACGGTTCACCCTTGTTTACGTTTTTGACGACGAAGAGGGACCGCCGGAAAATCAGGCTCTTCCTTTCCTCTTCCCCGGTGCCGTAGCAGACGTTCCCAAGGGCTTCTTCGGCGGTGCGGACCGCCTCGACCATGGAACGAAACTCGTGGGGCTCGAGCGAGAAGGCGCTGTCCGGTCCTGGAGTACCGCGGGAAAGGGTGAAGTGCTTCTCCACAATGCACGCCCCCAGGGCGACCGCGGCCACGGGGACCGCAATCCCCGGGGTGTGATCGGAGAGCCCCACCGGGACTCCGAAGGCTTCCGCAAGGTGAGGAGATGCTCCGCAGGTTCATTTCTGCGGGCGGGGCCGGATACGCGCTGCTGCACTTCAGCAGGGCCAGGTGCCTGCACCCGGCATTCCGGGCCGCCTGAACCGCTTCTTCGATTTCGCCCAGAGTAGCCATTCCGGTGGAAAGAATCAAAGGCTTGCCGGTTTTCGCCATCTTCTCAATCAGGGGAATATCCACGATCTCGAAGGAGGCGACCTTGTGAAGGGGGACCCCCATCTCTTCCAGGAAATCCACGGCCGAAGGATCGAATGCGGTAGAGAATAAGTCAATTTCCAAATCATCAGCCAAGGCCTTCAATTTGGGCTGCCACTCCCAAGGAGTATAAGCCTCTTGGTAGAGGTCGTAAAGTTTGCGCCCGTCCCAAAGGGTTCCACCCTGGATGCGAAAGTATTCCTTGGAGGAGGGGATGGTGAGAGTGTCGGGCGTATACGTTTGGAGTTTAACGGCGTCAGCGCCCGCATGCTTGGCCGCCCGGATGAGTTGTACGGCCTGCTCGAAATTCTGATGATGATTGGCCGATATTTCTGCGACGATGTAAACTGCTCTTCCAGGGCCAATTCGACGATCCTCGATGGTAATGGATGAACACATCGATCACTCCTAAAAGTCGATCCTGCGGATCAATTCGAATGCCTCCGCTGCTTCACAGCCCACCATACTGCCCCAGCGCTGAGCTATGGCGGTTATGGCCTCCGGGGACCGTGGATGAGGGAAGACCCGCGACTCGGAATCATAACAGGAAAGGGCCCGAAGTTTGAGGCCGAGCGTGCTGGATATATTCACAAACACATTCGGACGAAAAACGGGATCAAACTGATGGAAGGTCCATTCCGTGGAGGAAGGGGATTCAAACGCATAAATCTCTCGCACGGAATGCCCCGGCACGGGGCGAGTGGCGGTGAGGACGGCCCTATGCACAATTTCATGATCGATATTCAGGTCCCTCCCATGGTGGGTATAGATCATCCGAGGACGAAGTTCTTCAATGAGGTTTTCCACCAGCTTGACAATTTTCAGGAGGGGAACCGTATCGAAGCCATTATCCGGCAAATTGTGAAAAATAATTTTCTGAAGACCAATCATCTTGGCGGATTCTCGACTGCGGCGACAAAGGCCCTCGATTAACGATGGAATGGTCTTCCCCCGCTTTTCAAAGCGCGAGGTTATCCCCTCCCCCATAATGGCGGCAATTACCTTCTGACCCTCCCGAGCCATTCGGGCAATCGCCCCTCCACAGCCCAAGATTTCATCATCCGGATGCGCTGCAATGATCAGGCCGGCGGCATCATCGCGCATGGGACATTTCCACGAACATAATCCACTTCTCGTTGATAAAATGGAGGGGAGTCGAAAAATAGCCCTGCACCCCAGATTCTACTGCTCCCAACCGGCAAGGATCAAAAAAAGTTGAACTTTTCCAATATGACAAGATCTCTTCGGGCCGACGCCACTGAATCCGGTTCACCAGGGTGTCAATCCGGACCTGATGAAAATTCCGAGCAGCCCAGGGGATGACCTCTTCGTGCATGAATCGCCGGCTTGTGTAGGTCACATAATCGGAGATCACTACCCCGTTTTCCTCCAGAAGGGAAAAGAGGGGCTGGTTGTTCGGCCCGAAAGGACCCACCACAGCGATGCGTCCGTCTTTTTTGAGCCATTGTTTGGCCTCCCCTAAAACCTGTCGGGCATCCTTGCTGTAGTAAAGCCCGTAAGCGCAGAAGACCAGATCGAAAGCCGGGGGGAGTAGTCCATGCTCGCGGAGCGCCCCGTTCAGATCATCCATATCGGATTGGATCATCGTGAGGTTCGGACAGTCTTTTCCTTTGAGGGAAAGCTTTTCCAAGGCCGGACCGGAAATATCCAGGGCCAGGAGACGACCATTACATCCTGTCAGTTCCAGAAGTCGAAGGGTCTGACTGCCGGTTCCCGAGCACAGCTCGAGGACCAAGCTTCCCGGAATGATTCTTACCCGATCCGCAATCCATTCGACCAAGTCGATTTCCTGTGCTGCCTGATTTTGTGAAATTCGTCTTTCGAGGGGCTGCACTTCCCGCGCGATCGATTTTATTCTTTGAATCTCCTCCATTCCCTATTCCTTCTCGTATTCAAGCGCGACGCGCACGTAGACCCGTCTTCCCCCCACTTCAAAATAGGCACCTCGATGCGGAGGGAAAGTCCGCGCTCTTATGATATTGAGGAGGTCTCGGGCCCGGTAGCTTTTCCGCAGGTCGATGGCGTCAATGCTCTCTAGATCCCGGGTCCTGTGAAAGGTTCCCTTGCCGAGGTCTTGCCGCCGACCCGGGATCCCTCCGGCGCAGATCGAAGGCCAGGCCTGCTTTACGAGCGCAAGGGCTTCCCCCTCCAATTTTCGATACAGGCTCTCCCCCGTGTCGACGGGTTCCACTGGAACCTCTCTTTGGGCGATGATGTCTCCAGTGTCCAGATGTTCATCCACATAATGAATCGTCGCCCCAGCAGGGGTTTCTTCGATGATGGACCAAACATTCGGATTCTGACCCCGGTTGTAAGGCAACAAGGATGGATGGAGGTTGATAACCCCGCGGGGAAAGATCTCCAGGAATTCGGCCTTTAAGAGATAATTGAACAGGACGGAAAAACCCATATCCCCCCGCAACGATCGAATGGCGTCCTTGATCTCCGGTTCCTGTAATCTGGACCCGTCAAAAACGCGTGCGGGCCCGAGGCCGGCGCACCGTAGGATCTCCTCTCCGTACTTTCGTTTCTCAAGGGGGTGGATAACAAGTCCGGCAATCTCTTCTCCCTGCTCCTTGAGCCACTTGAGCACTTGCCATCCTAACCAGTTATTCCCCAGGTAGAGAATTCGCATGCGGGTCATTCTCCCTGCAGTGCTTTCACGACTCGAAGCGCCCCGAGACCATCCACCAATTTCCTTCCCGCTTCCGACATTCTCTGTCTTTCGGTTGCCGAAAAAGCCAAATCGTTGACTGCGGAACAAATTTGGGAGCAGGAGAGACGATCGAACCAGCCCAGATTCACTGTGGCTCCCTCCTCATCCAGTCGGGTGGCGATGGGCAGCTGATTTTCCGCAAGAACAAGGGCGAGGTTGGGCAAACCCATGAAGGCCATCTCCCAGCAGGTGCTCCCCCCGGCCGAAATGGCCATGTCCGCCCAAGCCATCAGTGCAGGCATTTCGTTTCCATAGGGCAGAAGACGGAAAGTCGGGCGGGCTGTAGAAAGCTCGTGCTGGAGGCTCTCCAGATTCGGATTCGTCGGGCCGGCGACGACCGTCACTTCGGTGCCAGGAAATTCAATCTGTTTGAGGGCTTGAATAACCTTCAAAGTCGCGTTTCCCGGGTCACTGCCCCCCAGGGTGACCAGAATTTTCCGAGCCACCTTTGGGAACCCGCGGGTCCAATTCGCCCATTTCCGAAACTCCCGGCGGAGAAGAACATAGCGGGTACCGAGAAGAAGCTGGGTGTAAGCTTCCCGCCTTTCATACAGGCCTGCGTGGGCGTGGAGATTCTGGTTCAAAACAAGGTCCGCCGGGTATCGTTGGCAATGCCCGTAGTCGTCGATGAACAAGATTTTGAGCCCCGCTTCTTTCAATCCTTTTTGGTACGAAGCATCCAGGCGGTATCCATCCGCCACGATCCAGGAAGCCTTCGTCCCGCGGGCAATCTCAATTGTCTGACGCAAGTCCCCGCCGCTTCCGGCCGGAGCTGAAATCCGACGTATTTCCATCCCGCCTGATTGTAAAAGGTTCTCCCAGGGGAACGTTTCCGCCATCACCAAAAGGGGAGTTTCGCCGGCGTCCTGGAGGACTTGGGCTAACGCCAGACAGCGCATCACATGGCCGGATCCGAGCTGAATTCCGGCGTCCGCTCGAAACAACCATTTTCCCATCGCCCCTATGCTTCCGCTAATTCCTTCTGCCGGATATGTCGGTTGAGTTCCCTCAATCCGGGATGCTGAGCCAGAACGGTCAACACTTCGCGCCAGTCGTAAGATTCCTTATCGTTAAGGCGGGCATGAATCGCCCTCACCAGGGTCAAATCCTCTGGGGTATCGACGGTCCAGCGGTGTTGGCTGTAATCTTGGTCATTTTGGACGGAACGGAGTCTGAACAAAGCCGGATTTTGGTAAATATAGGGGGTCACATGAACCCGGTGGTAATTTTCCCTGGCTTCCACCCAGGCCCGGCCCAGGGCAGCCAGGGTCATCACTTCGGTGTCCAATCCCCGAGGATAGGTGCGGTTCAGGGTGTTACTGGCATAGTCCGCACTTTCTTTAAGAAAGACCGCGATCACTTCGTCCGCCACTCCGGGATCGATCAGCGGGCAATCCGCTGAAATCCTGACCACTGCCCCGGCTTGAAATCGCCGGGCCGCCTGATAATAGCGGTCGAGGACGTCCACCTCCTTTCCCCGGAAAACCTGTACCTCGGCTCGCGCGCACGCCCGCTCCACTTCGTCATCTGCCGGCTGGTCGCTGGTGGCCACCACAACATCCTTTACGAGAGAGGCCCTTCGCACCCGGGCGATCACCCGCGCCAGCATAGTTTTTCCCCCTATCTCCATCAATACTTTTCCTGGGAGACGGGTGCTTCCCATGCGCGCTTGAATGATGGCTAGGACTCTCACTGCCGCCGGGCGCCTTCGGCCTTTTGAAGGCTTGTGATCACCTTGGAAATATCTTCCGGCCTCATGGCCGGGAAGAGGGGAAGCGACAGAATGTGTTCGTACGCTTCCTCGGCCCGGGGGCATAATCCCGGCCCGGTGCCCAGCCGCCTCCGGTAGAAAGGGTGAAGGTGGACGGGAAGGTAGTGGACGTTCACGGCGATGCCCTCTTTCCTGAGGAACTGGAAGAGACTTCCCCGGTTCATGCCCGAGTCGCCCCGCTCTTGCCGGATCACATACAAATGGTAAGCATGGGAAACCTCCGGGTGTACCCGGAGCGGTTTGAAAACGGGGGTTTCCGCCAAAGCCTGATCATACCGGCGGGCGATCTCCCGGCGGCGCGAAATCCAGGCGGGAAGCTTCTGAAGCTGGCTTAGCCCCAGGACGCATTGAAAGTCAGTCAGGCGGTAGTTATAGCCAAGGTCTTCCATTTCATATTGCCAGGTCCCCATCGCTGCCCGCTCCCGGTGGTTCGCCGTTAACCCGTGGTTGCGGAAACGGCGCATCCTCTCGGCAAGCCCCCGGTCATTGGTGACCGCCATTCCACCCTCTCCGGTGGTAATGGCCTTCACGGGATGGAAGCTGAAAACCGTCAGGTCCGCGAGGGTTCCGATTTTCCTTCCCTTATACGCCGCTCCCAGAGAATGGCAGCTATCGGCGATGAGAATCAGGCCGCGGCGATCGGCAATTTGGCGCAAGGCGTCATAGTCGCAGGGATGGCCGGCATAATCCACTGCGATGATGGCTTTGGTCCGAGGAGTGATCTTTTTCTCCACCGCCGCGGGGTCCAGGAGGAGAGTGCCGGGATCTACATCGGCGAAGACCGGGGTGCCCCCCTGATATAGCACGGCATTGGCCGTTGCGACGAAGGTCATTGGAGGCAGGATGACCTCATCTCCCGGACCGATGCTTGCAGCGTACATCGCCGCGTGCAGAGCCGCAGTACCGCTGGATACGGCTACGGCATGCTTCGCCCCGACAAAATCCGCCACCGCTCTCTCAAATCTTTCCACCATGGGCCCCGTCGTTAGCCAATCAGAGCGCAGGACTTTCACCACTGCTCGAATATCTTCTTCATCAACGCATTGACGGCCGTAAGGGATCATGCTCTATCCTTCAAGCCCGCCGATCATCTGCCTCAACTCATCCCTACAAAGCCACTTTCCGTTGGCGTTGCTGGCGTAATGGAATCCCTCGGGTAAAGACCGCCCATTCTTCCAGTTTTCCGTCCTCCACCAGGGATGGGCCGGCTTGATGACGAACATGTCCTCCAGTTCCAGGGTTTGGTGGACTTCATCTTCGGAGATCAAGATTTCATGAAGCTTCTCCCCAGGCCGGATGCCAATTTTCCTAACCTCACAGTGGGGGGCTATGGCCTTGACCAAATCCATAATGTTCATGCTGGGAATTTTGGGAACAAATACCTCTCCACCATGCATTTTTTCAATAGATCGCATGACGAAACGCGCCCCCTGCTCAACGGTGATCCAGAACCGGGTCATCCGCTCATCGGTAATCGTCACCTTCCCGTTTTGACGCTGACCCAGAAAGAGCGGAATCACACTTCCCCGGCTTCCCACAACATTTCCGTAACGAACGCAACTGAAACGGGTCGGTCCCGTGCCGCTATAGGCGTTGCCCTGGATGAAGAGCTTCTCGGCCACCAGCTTAGTTGCTCCATAAAGGTTCACCGGGTTTACGGCCTTGTCGCTGCTCAGGGCGATGACCTTCTTGACCTCCATATCCAGAGCGGCTTCGATCACGTTCCGAGCCCCCATCACATTGGTCAGGACTGCCTCAATCGGATTGTATTCGCAGGCGGGAACCTGCTTGAGAGCGGCCGTATGCACCACGATATCTACTCCTTGCATAGCCCGCCGAAGCCTGTCTAGGTCCCGTACATCCCCGATGAAGTATCTCAGGCAGGAATGGTCAAACCCACTAATCCGCATCTCATGCTGTTTCAGCTCATCCCGGCTAAAAATTATGATCTTTTGGGGGCAGGATTCGCGGAGCAGAATTTTGGTAAATTCTCTACCAAAAGAACCGGTCCCTCCGGTCACCAGGATGCTCTGGGCGTTAAACGTGGTTTCCGGCACGTTTCCCCTGGCCTTTCTTTGTTCCGTTTCCATTCTCTCCTTCCATCTGATAAAAGCGGATAACCCGCCGCAGACTCTCCTCCAGGCCAACCCGGGGTTCCCATCCAGTGAATTCCCGGATCTTGCCCACGTCTGGGACGCGGTGCATCATATCTTCGAACCCCGTCTCGTAGGCCTGGTCGTAGGGGATGAAAACAATGCTCTTCCCACCTCTCTCCGGAATGGAGCCCGGTGTTCCCGGATCAACCAGAGGGTTTTCGGCGGAATGGGAATGAACCAGCTCCAGCACCTTCTGAGCCAAGCCCAAGATGGTGATTTCCTCGGTGGAACCGATGTTGAAAACCTGCCCCATGGCCCTTTCGCATTCGGCCAGGTTCAGCAGCCCCCGAACCGTGTCCTCCACACAGCAGAAGCAGCGAGTCTGATTCCCATCCCCGAAGACCCGGAGCGGCTCCCCCCGCAGCGCCTGCTGGACAAAGCGGGGGACCACCATCCCATACTGGCCCGTCTGGCGGGGTCCGATGGTGTTGAACAAACGGAAGATGACTGCCGGCAATCCCATCTGGCGAAAATAGGCCAGCCCCAGGAATTCATCTATCGCCTTTGAGGTTGAGTAGCTCCAGCGGGACTTAGTCGTGGGCCCCTGCAACCGATCGCTCTCTTCGTGAAAAGGAGCTTTCCCGTTTTTACCATAGATCTCGGATGTGGAGGCGATGAGGACCTTTTTCCGGTAGCGGTTGGCGGCTTTCAAGACCGTCCGGGTGCCCAGGATATTGGTTTCAATCACGTGTACCGGATCCTTTACGATCAGTTCGACCCCAACCGCTGCGGCCAGGTGGAAGATTACCTCGCATTCGCTGGCCAGGCGGTCTATCACCCCTTCGTTGGTAATGCTGTCGAGGGCGAATTGGAATCGGGGGTGCTTCTCCAGGTGGGCGATATTCTCGAATCGCCCCGTGGATAGGTCATCGATGATGGCAACGAAATCCCCCCTTCCAACGAGGGCGTCGGCCAGATGCGAGCCGATGAAACCGGCCCCCCCGGTGATGAGATACCTTCTAGGTTCGCGTGCCCTGCCGGTCATCCCTCTTCTCCCTTCCCGCCACTTAGGATGCTGCCATTCGGGTAAAAACCTGCTCCCATTTCGGGGCCAGAAGCTCCCAATCAAACTGTCTCACATGCTCCACGGCCGCCGCCCCCATCCGGCGGCGCAGGTTACGGTTTTCGATCAAACGCTGCAGGCGGTCCATCATCTCGTCAAAAGTTCCAACCTGAAAACCCGTAACCCCGTCGATGACCGATGGAGTCTGGTAAACATCGAACACGATGCTGGGCAATCCGGTCGATCCCGCTTCCAGGGTGACCCGGGGAATCCCTTCCACGCAGGAGGGGTGCAGTAGGATATCCGCCTCCCACAAGACTCGGCGAAACTGCTCCTGCGAAAGCGTTCCCTGGAATTCGATGTTGCTGAGACTTTCTTCTCTCACCCTTTGTTGGAGCTTCCGGGCAAAGAGACCGTCATCCTTTCCATAAGCCGCCCCGACGATCGAAAAAGAAACTCCGGGGAACCGGGCGGCAGCATCGATGACCCTTTCAACGCCCTTCCGGGCAATCAGGCGGCCGGCGAAAACCACCCGGACAGGACTCTCGGATTTTCGTTCCTTGGGGTAGAAGAATCGAGTGTCGATCCCCAGAGGAATAATGGTGGGGCTCTCGATCCCGGTCTCCTGTTTTAGAACCCGGGCCGTGTAAGCGGAGATGGGCACGACAGAATCGCTCTCCCTGAGCATCCGGCTGATCTGCCGCCATAATTCTGGGTTTTCATCCTTCAGGTAGTCGACCGGTGCTTCCAGAGGAAAGATAATTTTCTTTCTCCTTAGGCCCCGCTTAAGAAATCGGCTAAAGAAAGGATCGTGAAAGAGGACGCTGGGATAAACCAGCAGGTTGGCCGGGGAGCATAAGAGGCACATCCTAAAATAAAAGGATTTAAAACGGGGCGGCAAAACGATAAGCTTTATTTGGCTTCTTCCGAGCAGCCTCGGGTCTGGTTCTCCGCTCACGACAAAAGAGCACCGGAACCGCTCCGGGTTCAAACGAAGGGCAATCCCGCGGGCGTTCAGACTCTGGGCGTTCACGTTCTGCCGGTCGGCAAAGACTTCAAAGAAAATATGAATTTTCGGGTTCATGAAAGCTCAACGGGCGGGGGAGAACCCGGTAGGGCGGGGCGTAATAAAAAAGGACCCGGCGGTCTTCCCTCTCCACCTGAACCCCCCAGAAAGTTCCATTGGCCCGGAACAGATCTCTCGGAGATCCATCCACCCGGCACTTCCAGAAGGGGCTGTAGCTGTTGGAGGCAACCAGAACGGCCGGGCCGTCGATCTCCAGAGAAAGTTCGATTCGGTCCGGAGAATACTTCTTCACCTTAATCCCCGAGCGGTGATAACCGAGGACCGGGAAGGAAATCTTCCCGGCGGTCGCGTTCTCCAGGAATACGGTATCGCGAAGAACCTCCGGCGGAGACTCGCCCATCTCCCTCACCAATTCGCCGAGGTCGGGGAAGGCTCTTACGTGTTTGGTCAAATAGAATCTGGGGAAGCATGCTTTGTTCTCGTAAAGATATAGAGAATCTCTCCCCTCAAAATTTTCCCGCACCCAATTGCGGACTTTTTCCCAACGCGAACATCCCTCTTCTGAAAAGACCGGTTGAATCAACTGGAGCAGGTTGGCATCGTCCAGGGGGACTCGGGAAATTACGTACTTCGTATTGGCCAGGGAGAGGAGGTTTAAGCGGTAATACCGGCTGAAAAGAATCTTTTGCTCCTTCAGCTTCGGCTTGAAGAGATAAACCCGGCTCCCCCAACCTTCGAAATAACGGCGAATCCGCTCATCTTGACGGGTCAGCGGTTCGATCACCCGGGACCAGAATTTCTGGTAAGTCTTGGGGTATAGGTTCATGTACCCGTCGGCACTTTCAAGCCCGCAGGCATTTGCATAGGCAGGATGCAAAATTCCGTCCGACATCGTGACCACCCGGAAGGGCTCCAGCTCCGATTTTCTCTCGGCCAGTGTGCGAAGGATCGGGCTGGCATAATTGGCCTGGTAGCTTCCCTGTCTCAGCCATCGTAAGAAGTGTTCTTTCTTCGCCTCAACGCTCGCGAAAAACAGGGGCAAGAAAGAAAGCAGGAGAAAAGCGGGGATCAATCTCCGCGAAGGGAGCCACCCAAAAAATCTTCTTGGCCCGCCTGCCCGGGCCTGCAGGAATTTGAGCGACAGATGAAGGCCCAAAGCCCCCCCCAAGGCGGCAAACAGAGGGGCCAGCTCGTAAAACCGGTCGAATTGGTATCCACGCAGGAATCCCAGATTTTCCCCCAACATCAGTTTAAAAAAATTGAGAACGGCAACCCCCACCGTGGATAGAAGGAGAAAGACCCACAGAATCCTCAAGGAGCGGTTCCGCCCTCGAGTGAGAGCGATCCCGGCCAAGGCAAAGACGAGGGAAGTCTTGTCTACCAGGAGAAAGGAAATTCCATAATCCATGAAGCTGAGGATAGAATTTAGCGACAAATCCGGGGGTCCGCCTCCCCAATCCGCCCGATGGGAGGCCGGTCCGTTGGCCAGGTAAGCCCAGCCGGTGAAGATCTGGACGGAAACGGCGAGGGAACAAAATAGGAAATAGCAAAAGAGAAAGCCGGGCGATCTCTTTTGCCGCAGGAAAAAAAACCAAAAAGCCCCAGCGATTAGAGCAAAGGGAAGGGTCCAGGCGAGAGAGGACGAAAAAGAATATGCAATTCCCAGGAATAAGGCCCAGAGAAATCGCCTAGGAGAAGAATGGGTCCCGACTTTTTCCAGGGCCCAGAGGATAAGCGGGAACCCGGCGAACCCCAATTGGTAGCTCATAAGGCCGTTGGCCCAAAAGGCGTAGGCCGCACCGGCATAGATGCTGGCAAATTCCCCCAGCCCGAAGAGATCCTTGGCCAGGCGATAGGTAAAATACCCGCTCAAAAAATGGCGGAACAAAACGAACAGCTGAAAAGCCACCCACCCCGGGAAGAGATTGAAGAGGAGCGTAAGCACATGGGGGAAGAGAAGATCGTTCGCCAGCCGGTCCACGCCGCAGCCCATTTGGGGGAACCAGGATCCCCATCCGGGAGTCCCATGCGTCAAGGCAAGATAACGAGGAATGGCGGAATCGCCGATGTCATGAACGGGGATGTAGGAAAAGGGACCCAGCCCCATGTATTCCAAGCTGAACCAGAGAGAGACCAGGCAAAACATTTTCCATCCATGGCCGCCCCTGCCCGGATGGGAATCGGCCCAGCGCCCATGGAAATCAAATTCCCCTAGGATGTTGGTTGCGTTTTTTGCCATATGGCCAGGATTGATCTCCCCCAGACCCGGCAGATCAGCGGGTCAAGGAAGCGCGAAAGAGGAACGCAAAAATAGTTCCAGACAGAAACCTGAAAAGGAGTGGGGATCTCTCGGCGCAGAAACACGCGGTTCCCCAGGCACAGGAAGAAACCAAGTGAATCCAAGTACTCCAGCCGCTGAAGTTGAAGCTCCTTGGGGGCTAGGCTGGCCAGGGTTTTTTTGCTATAGCGGCGGAAATGGCCGATGCTGGAATCGAAGCGAGTGAAGAGAGCCATGAACGCCGGAGTGACCACGACCAAATGACCTCCCGAGTTCAGGCGCGCCAGGGCTTCTTTGACTTCAAGGCGGTCATCAGGGATATGCTCGAGGACGTCCACGTAAAGGAGCGTATCGAACCGGGGCTCCGCCGGCAAATCGGGTAGCCGTCCGAGCATCACCTGACAGCAGGGCGGCAGCTCCGCCTTTTCAATTCTGGCCCTAAGAACGGAGGCCAACCTTGGCTCCGGCTCCAGGCAGAGCCAGTATTCCTGCCTGCCCCCGCAGAGGGCCGCGGTGCTGTCGCCCATGCCGGCCCCCACCTCCAGCACTCGTTTCCCCAGATAACCGGCCAGGAAAGACCCGAAGTAGCTTTTCCAATTCCCGGCCCGGCCGAAGAGCTCCAGTTCGGCTCCGGCCCGATTTCTTTCGGGGCTCACCGGGGAAAGATCTTTTCCAGCCGCAGTACGTAAGGGGCATAGTCGGCCTGAGGCACGAAGAGCCTCTGAGAGCGTGCAGTGAGAATCAGGAAAACAAGGAAGAGGGAGACCAGGAAGGCCTGGAGGAAGATTATTCCCAATCCGAGGGATACGTTTGTCGCCCACCCGGGAATCGCCCAATCCGTTAAAATTTTGATACCTAGGACTACCCCCCAGCCCAGAACGGCCAGGAAGATCAGCCCCAGGGTGACCAACAGAAGACGGACGGCCACCAGTTCCATGTGAACTGCGATGGCGCTCAGCCCGTGGATAAAGAGAGAGTGGAAATCCATCGAAGACCGACCTTCGATTCTCCGGTCTCGCCTTGTGGGCACAGTCAGAATGGGCAGCCTGGACCGTACCACTCCCGCCGCAAAATGGTTCCAGATTTCGGAAACGTACACCAGCTTTTTTAACGGGCCGGAGGGGATGAGGCAGAAATTGCCGAACGAGATGGAAGACCCCGTCAGGACCCGGTACAGAATCTTGTAGATCCGATAGAAAAAACAGAATCCGATCCTTTCGGATCTTTGTACTCTCCGGGCAAATATGATCTTGCCGGGATTTTCCACGTTCTTTTGGGCCAAGAGGTGAATGTCGTCGGGCCTATCCTCTCCGTCCGAATCCATCACCACGAGGGCATCCAGGGTAAGATGTTGGGCCGCATAAGCGAGGGCCACGGCGATTGCCCTCTGGTGGCCTAGGTTACGGGCAAGATGGAGGATATCCATTCTCTCGATGTGGCGCAGGGTTCGGAAACACTCTCCCGGCGGCCCCAGTTCGGTTAGAGACCCGTCATTCACCGCCAGAATGGATACCTTCCACGAATCCTGGAGCTCGACGGAATCGATTCTTTTGACCAGCTCTTTGAAAGCCTGCCAGTCGTCGAAAACCGGGGTCATAATAGTGAGATCCCGAGGGGCGGCAAGAATGATCCCTTCCGCGCCTGCTTCGGTCCGGCTGGAAAGGGGGAAGAAGTTGGACCCGGTTATAATTTTACCATTAAGCATTGGGACCCCAACATTTCCACCACCGGTTCGGGTTTATTCTGAAGAATTCGTCCACGGCTATCCGGACTCCCGTAGCAGCATGATAATCCTGAGAAATCAGGATTTCTCCCCGGCTCATGCGGCCATAAAAAAAGGCCAGGCAGTCCAGCGTGCTTTTATACGTGTCCACGTCGAGGTGCACGAAGGAGAATTTTTTCCCGCTCACCGGTTTCGCTTCGGGGAATACTCTCGATGAGTGGTGGGACTATGCCCCACATGCCTGGCTTGAAGAGCCTGCTCGATGGAATGGACGATCAGGGGTTTGCCGCGGAAAGGGAAGATATTCTTGTCCGGGATGGACTTGGATCCCCCTCTGACCGGGATTAAGGCCAGGGTACCCCCGTTTTGCACCCCTGCGGTCATACTTGTGGATTCGAGCTGCCGTTTTTCTCGTGAACCGTGGGAAAGGTCCTCGTCCTCGGAGGATATTCCCCACCTTTGGAGTGACGCACCTTCGTTTTCTTCTTTAATTTTCCCCCGTCATTCCCGTAGTAATAACTGTATTTATAATAGTAGTATCCCTTCCCTTCCCGCCGCATATCGTTCAGGATGATTCCCAGCATCTTGACTTTGAGCTGCAGGAACCTTCCCAGTGTTTCCCTGAGGATTTCTCTCTGCACCCAGCCACTGCGGGCCACGTAGATCACCCCGTCGGCCTTCTGGGCCAAAACCAGCGAATCGCTGGTCAGGAACGCGGGGGGGGAATCAAAGAGGACAAAATCGTACTTGTCCCGGACCAGCGAAAGGAACCGGTCCATCTTTTCCGAACCCAGGAGCTCGGAGGGATTGGGAGATGTATCTCCCGAAGAGATGAACTCCAGGTTCCCGATGCAGGTCTTCTGGGAAATCCGCTCGAGGGCATTCTTCCCATCCCCGTTCAGCAGAATGTTGGTAAGACCCGGGGATTTTTCTCCCCCAAAGATCCGCCGCAGGGATGGATTCCTCAAATCCGTTTCCAGGACGAGCACCCTCTTCCCGGATTGAGCCAGAGCGGCGGCCAGGTTCGCGGTAATGAAGGTTTTGCCCTCCTGCGGCCCCGAGCTCGTCACCAGGAAAAATTTCTTCTCTCCCGCCAGCCGGGAGAAGAGGAGGTTCGTCTTGATGGTGCGGAAGGCCTCGGCCACGTGGGAATAGGGAGCTTCCAGCATCCTCAGTTCGCCGCTGCTTCCATTTTTTTCGGGATGGGCGTGATAAACGGTTCCCAGGTAGGCCAAATCGGTGAGGTTCTGAAGCTGCTCGGGAGTCTTCACCGTGGTATCCAGGTATTCCAGAAAGAAGGCCAGGCCCACGCCGAAAAGGGACCCCAAAAGCAGGGCCCAGAGGATTTTTCTGGAAACGTTCGGCTCGGTAAATGTGCCGGGAAGGATGGCGGGTTCGATGACCTCAACTTTGGTTAATACGCTGCCTTTGTTCACCGCGAGTTCGGCCCGTTTCTGGAGGAGAAAAGAGGTGATTCCATGGTTGACTTTGACCACCCGCTCCAGGTCAAAGAGTTCCTTCTCGGTCGCCGGTAGTTTCTGAACCCGGTCTTCAAATTTTTTCAGGTTATCCTGAAGGGTTCTCTCTTTCACCCGAAGGGAAGAAATCAGGCCGCCAATCTCGCTGGCGATGTTCCTCTTCACTGTCTCGACTTCCCGGTCGGCCTGCTGGATCTTCGGGTGTTCTTCTTTTAGAGAGAGGATCAAGCCGGCCCTTTGGCTGTTTAACTCGTTCAGCTTTTTCCCCAGGTCTTTGAGATAGTCGTTGTTCAGGCCCGCCCCGATCGAAAAGAGCGCTTCCGGCTCGGAGAACCTGGAGTTTTTCAAGGAGGCCAGCAGGATTTCCGCCTGGCGGCGGTAGCTCTGCAAGGTCATGATTTCTTTCTCATAGGAGGCGACCTGGTCCAACGCCTTTTTGACTTCTGAATCCAGAGTGACAAACTTTTCGTTTCCCTTGAATTGTTTCAACAGTTCTTCCGATTTTTCTCTTTCCTTGTCGGTGGCCAGCAGCTGTTCTTCCACAAAGGATAAGACTTCGGAGTTTTCCCTTGACTTTTTCAGGATCACCAGTTCCCTGTACTCCTCCGCCACCGCATTGGCGATGTCCCGGGCGGTTTCTGGGTCCTTCCATCGGGCACTCACGGAGATCAGGTTCGTGTTGCGGACGGGAGAAGTAATCAGGCTGCCCTGGACGGCGCCCGCCACGGCCTCGATAGGAAGGATTTGAAAGCTAAACTTTTGCCCTTCCGTTCCCCATCCGTCTGCCTGGAACGAGAATTGGGGAGAGGTAAAGGGGTTCCCCGTTTCGCCTCTTCCAATCTCTTGACCATCCCGACCAAAGAATACAAATGCGCGATCGCTGGTAAATAGACCCGTATAGGTTCCGGGCCTGGCCTCCTCACCCACCTGCAGGGGCCTTATTTTCATCTTTTCTCCGCCGGCTTTAGAGAACCAGTTTTTCAAGAGGATCTCATAGGTGTGAATGTCGGCTTTCCTTTGCAGCTGGAGTCCGATTTTCTTAACGACCTTCTCCGCTATGGGCCGGCTCTTCATCACCTTCGCCTGCGTGGTGAGCCACATTTCGCTGAATGCCCCGTAATCTACCCAGGCAGGTTGCTGGGCAAGGATGTTCATTCCCTTCTCATTATCCACCTGGATGGTAGTTGAAGCCTGGTAGACAGGGGGAAGGCGCAAGGTATAAATCGCGCCGGTTAAGAATATGACGGCGACGGAGATCAGGACAATTTTTTTCCTTCGGAGGAGGACGTGAAGGTAATCGTTGAGATGCAATCCTTGCGGCTCAGGATGATCCATTTTCCCTCCGAACCTAGGGCTTTACCATCAGGTCGATCACGGCAGCCAGAGCGGCGGTGGGTATGAGCTGGGAGATAAACACGTTCCAGTCCGCGATCATCGTCCGGGGGATGTAGACGATATCCCCCTTCTGCAAGGGGAATCTTTCAAAGGAAGCCCCTTCCAGCATGGCCAGCATGTTCAGCTCGTACACCTGGGGGCTGCGGAGGTCTCCCCGCACGACGACCACCTGGCTCCTTTGGGCCGTCGTCAGGAACCCGCCGCCCTGGGCGATCGCCTCAACCACATCCACCGGGTCCTTGTAGTACACGACCCCGGGCTTGTGGACTTCACCGAGGACGAAGTATTTTTTCTCATCGATGTTGGGGATATAGACCACGTCCCCGTCTTCCATGACGATATTCTGGGTCATATCGCCGAAGTCCAGGAGCCTCTTCAGGCTGACCGGAATGATCTGCTTATTTCGCGCGACGTAGGCCATGTAGAGGTCGGCGCTCTCCTTTTTCACCCCTTTGGCCATGGACAAGGCGTCCAGAAGAGTGTCTTCCATTTTCAGCTTGTAGATATGCGGCCCGTTCACCTCGCCCAGGACTCTCACCTCCTTAAGGGGAGTCGCGATCACAATCCGGTCCCCGGGTTCGAGATAGATGTTTTGGCTGAGGTCGCCGTCTCTAAGCAGCGTCTTCACGTTGATCGGGATAATCACGTCGCGGCGGGATATGTAGGATGCCGCAAGATCCGCTTCGGAGCTGAATTCAACATCCCCCAGGGCCTCGAGAAGCGTGCTCCCGGCTTTAACGAAATAATAGGGGAGCAGCGGTCCCCCGCCCAGGATCGACGGCCGCCGGATGGGCCCGATGATGAATACTCGCTGGCTGTTCATCTCCTTCGGATTCACACTCACCTGCGGCTTAGTCAGGAAGCGGGTTAGCTCCGTTTTCAAGAGATCCTCAACCTGCGGGATCGTGAGTCCGGCCACCTTCACATTTCCGATCAGGGGGAAGGAGATCATCCCATCCTTACGGACGGTTACGTTAGGAAGGGAAAGGTCTGACTGGTTCCAGACAAGAACGCTGATGACGTCGTCCGTCCCGATTTTGTATTCGGGTTTGTTTTCAGGAACGCTGAGCTCATCCGGGAAAAAAACCTTCTTCCCCGGGAACCTGGCCCGGATGAGATCTCTCCTCGTCGTGGCCGCGTTTACGCCGGGCGCTGGGGTCTCCAAACCGGCGAGGGGGGTTACCTCTTTGACAGCGGGAGCTGAATTCAGCTTCTTTTGTCCCATCGAAGCCAAATTCCCCGGGCCCGAACCGCCTTTCCCCTCTTCTTTGAACCCGGTCCCGACGGGGACTTCCTGCATTTGGACCTGGGACACCGCGGGTTTGGACGGACCGGCACAACTCTGCAGAAGGACCGAGAATGAGAACAGCATTATGAAAAAGGGGACGCTTTTTTTCTCAAGCATAGCTTCGCTCCTTCAGTTACATCCCTTCCTGTAACCGAAAGCTTTCCGTCGAATTTTCTTTTGATTCTGCAATGAGGATTTGAAAAACCCGGGAGACCCAACTACCCACCCCTGCTCCGTATTCGGTGAAAACAAGAAAGAACAGGGTTTTATTGCCCTTTTTTCACCTTTATTTCCGGAGCCTAAATTAAGCAAAGCTTATGCCATTCCCCGACAGTCTGGGTTCTGCCGAAATTTTGATTGTTTAATCCGATAGTTACAGGACGGCTACCTTCCGCATCCATTGTGAACATTCGCTCTTTCAGAACCGGCGATACCGCCCACCGTAGATTTTTTGACGGTCATTTAGGCATTTTTAAGAATTTTTTTTCTAATTGAACATAATTTTATATAAATGTGTATCGGCGGCTCCCCTCCCCTTCTGAAAACGAATCCGCACGCGAATCTCAAACCAACGGCGCAGAAGGGTTAAAAAAAAGGATCATCTCCAATTTAGTTGATCGAATTCTTCTTGAAAACCTAACAAGGGTTCGGAAGGAAAGGCAAATTCCGACACAAGCATTGGCGGGATAAAGCTTCGGTTACAAGGACCGAATGGCTCTCCGCGATGCGCAGCGGGGGCCTGAACGGGCCTGCTTCAAAGGACAGAAGAACATCCCCGCCAGAACCATGAACGGATAGGTGCGTCATGATTGTGGCGGAATTTGCTTTTCCTTCCGGACCCCTGGAACCCCAGCACAATTTACCAGTCCCGCCGTATTTTCCTTCAACTAAATTGGAGAGGATCCAAAAAAAAAGCCCTTCAATCCTAAGGACTGAAGGGCTTTTCTGCCTCTCATTTACTCAGAGAGAAAATCTCTCTTTTTCCGCCTTAAGCGCCGCTTGGATGGACCCTGATGTGCGTCAACTTGGGCCCCGCCGCAACCCACCGAAGCCAGGTCAACACCGCGAGGGAGTGACCGACTCGCGGCGGGACGGGCCCACCTTTATTTCTCCATCCGGCGCGAGCTAGCGGTCCCCTCTTCTGCTTCCCCCGATCCCCAGCTTCTCCATCAATTCATAGAGGGTCGGCCGGCTGATGCCCAGGTTCTCAGCGGCCCGGGTGATGTTATCTTTATTCCTGGAGAGGGCTTTCAGGATCATTTCTTTTTCCAGCAGTTCCCGGGCTTCCTTAAGATTCAGGTACTCGTCCTTCGAGTATTGCGTTCCTAACTCGAGGTCGTAAGGGGTGATCTTCGACCCCTCGGCCATGATCACCACCCGTTTCACCCGGTTCTCAAGCTCTCGTACGTTTCCGGGCCAGGCAAAGTTTCAATCGCCCGGATTGGCGGATTGAAGAAGCCGGTGATGTTCTTTTTGTTTTCGCGCCGTACCGATGCAGGAAGGCTTTGGCCAGGAGCAGAATATCCCCTTTTCAGGTCCTTGTTGTTGGCCGTCAGGACCCGGGCATCAACCCGGATTTGTTCCCTCCCCCCGATACGCTCGATGACCTGCTCCCGGGCTACGAGTTCTTTTCCGGTGCCGCTCTCCCCGAGGATCAGGACCGGCACGTCGGTGGTGGCCAGTTTTCGGACGGACGCAAAAACATCCTGCATCGGGCGCTCGTGCCCAGCATCCCCTCGAAGGAATCCTCCCCCAGCTGCTTTTCGAGCTGGTGGTGCTCCCGTTCGAGGGAAGAGACGTACAAGGCTCTCTTGATCACCACCTTAAGCTCATCGATCTGGACGGGCTTGTACATGAAATCATAGGCGCCCTCGGCGACCGCCCGCAACGCGTGATCTTTCTCGCCCCGCCCGGTGATGATGATGACCTTCAAGTGGGGGTCGATGGAAAGCATATCCGACGAGATCGTCCGCAGGGCGTCATTACGAAACCCGGGATTGGCAAAATGCAAAGGCAGATTCTGGGTAACCAAGGAAACCCGGGAGGCTAGGGATTTCAAATCATGCAGAAAAAAGACGGCCATAGCCCCCACCAGGCACCCCGGCCGCACTTAACGGAGCGCACAAGCGGACCCGGGCTTCCACCGCGTATAATCAAATCATACCGAGGACGCTTGAAATGGCGGCTGATGAGATGCTTTCGCTGGAGGCCTAACCGGTCCGAGAGGAGAAAGAGGGCCAGCACCAGAATGGCGAAAAAAACCAGGAGGGCTGTCTGGGTAGGGCTGTGCGCGCCGCGGAAGTGTTACACTAGCTTGGCCATCGCCCCGACGGAAATGAAATAGATCCCGATCAAGAGCACGGTGAAAGAATTGAAGAGAAAAGAATGGAGAGAGATAAATGTCAAACTTCAGGACTTTCGAGCGCCAGAGTGACTGGGCACCTCCCAAGTTCACGATTTCCAGCCCGACGTCGATGGTCCGGAAGAGAAATGACATGATTGTCGACATACATCCGGGCTCCAAAGATACTCCCGATACCGAGGATCATGAATTTGATCTGCCAGCGCGTGTGGCCGATCAAGTAACGAAGAGTTCTCTCGAGATTCATCAGCACTACGATGGGCTCGGCCAATAAAGAGGTGAAGGGCGTATCCGATCCAGGTGAGCCCGAAGAACAGGCTCAAGAACTCGTCCCGCATCGGGTTTCCGGGAAAAGCGGTTCCCATGATAAAGAATTAGGAAAAAAAGCGGGGGGATAAAGAAAGCCCGAATCACCTATTTCCACCGGGAAAGAAACTCCAAGTAGTGTCCCCGCCCGAGACTCAAGCTGAAAATGAGCTGAGCCAGATTCCCGGAAGAAAAGAGGCGGGAATGGTTTTCAGGCGCTCCCAGTAAGCGAGCTCCGGAGGGGAGCCGGCTTGAAAAGCAAAACCGGAAAATCCGATCTCCAAGGCCAAGACTCCCTCCCGGCACGAAAACCCCGATGGAAGAGGGACTTCGGGTCGCGGTATGCCACCACAAATGCCAGACCAGGGGCGGCAACCGCGGCAAAGTAGGAGGAGATGGCGTTACGATTCATACCTCAAACACGAAAATAGCGAGAAGTCTTGACACTCCAAAATGTTCGCGGGGGGATGGAACGGCCCAAAGTTTGCCGCCCATCATCTCTTGGTGATAGGAGAGGGCTGTTTTATCCCTTTGTTGCCGCTTCCAATATCTTAGGATCTGAATAAGTTATACTTTATTATGCATCTAAGCGCAGAGAAGCCGTCTTTCCACCCTATTTTCTTCCCGCCTTCGTAGGTTCGTCCATAGTACGAAACACCCACTTCATAGATCCTGCACTTCATCTTTGCAATTTTTGCCGTTACCTCTGCTTCAAAGCCAAATCTGTTCTCTTCGATTTCAATCGAATCGAGGATCTCTTTCTTGAAAGCCTTATAACAGGTTTCCATATCCGTCAAATTAATATTTGAAAACATGTTGGAAAATGCCGTCAGAAACTTGTTCCCTACAAAGTGCCAATAATATAAAACTCGATGAGCGTTTCCTCCCATGAACCTCGAACCGTATACTACGTCCGCTACCCCGTCCAGTATCGGTTGAATAACCCAGGGGATTTCATTAGGGTTGTATTCCAAATCCGCGTCTTGAATGATGACAATATCGCCCTCCGCAGCCTTAATCCCGGACCTCAATGCCGCACCCTTACCCCGGTTTCTCTCATGATAGATCACCTTACTCGCCAAGCCTCCGATTTTGTCCCTAATCCTTTCCCTCGTTCCATCCGTCGAATAATCGTCTACTAGAATTATTTCCTTATTGGGGTATGGGCAATTCCTCACTGCGTCGAGAAGACTCTCTATCGTGTTAATCTCATTAAAACACGGGACAACGATGCTTAGTTTCACCGGAATCCTTTCGCCTTTCCTCCATAATTCATCCATCGAATTCGGAAAACATTAAAACTTTCCGTGACTCTCATTTCTCCGCTCTCTCTTTACCGCCTCCCCTCCTAAGGGTCCAAAGCGCCAGCCCCAAGAAGCCAAGCGCCGGGATAAAAAAGACGAACCCCCCCGACTGGTGAAGGAAGGACCCGGTCAACCACCTCTCATCTACGTAGGCCCCCAAAAGGGATAAAGTAATAATCCGGACGGCATTTTTCACAATCGTAACGGGGAACACAAGAAGCGCCAAAGTAAGCTTCTTCCAAAAACGGCCCAGGAAAAAGTGTCCTGCCAGAACGCTGGTAATTAAAAGAGCCAGGCTCGACCGGATCCCGCTGCATTGCTCCGCGATCTCCACACTGACTCCGGGGAGATGAAACACAAATCCTTCCCGCTGGAATGGAATCCCTGTGACGATGAATAGGATCTCCGATACTTCTGTAGACCCGATCTGCAGGCCATAAATGATTTTATCCATGAGCAAACTGGGGACAGGAACCATAAATATTAAAAGTAGAATCGGGAATGACGCCTTTTGGAAGGCTTTCCGCCCCGAGAGGAGCAGAAACCCCCCCGTCCAGAAAACTATCGAGGAAAGGGTAAGGAGCGAGACATAATCATTTTGATTCAAGGCCCCCAGCCGGCCAACACCAAAAACGTACAGGGCCGCGCCGATCCCCGACACGGCGCCTCCCAAGGGACATAGGGAATCGGCATTGGAGAAAATTGTTTTTCTTTTATCGTAGATTAAATAAGCGCTAACCAGCGGGATAAGGACTATATGTGAATAATATTCGCCCTTCGATGATGAGGCAAGAAGATTTTTCATTGGCCCGAAAACCATGGCAAAGGCCGCAATCGCAAAGGTGCCCAAGAATAGAATTCTTCTAATGACTGCTTGATTTATTAGTTGATTGTTCAAACCCGACCCTAAATCTTATCTGTCCCCGTCCACCATTATTTCTTTGTACCCTCGGAAAACTGCCAGAGATGATCGTAGATCCAAATTGTGTCGATTCGTTTCCTTTCATGAATGGACTCTATCCTTCCATCAGGAAGCAACCTTCTATCCCTCCCCCTTGAGAAAGCGACTCACTACCTAAATGATGCAAAAAAATGTGCATATGATTAATAGTTTAGGCGGCCTCTTGAAAGGCCTCTAAGTATTCCAGCAGCCCGCATTTCACAGATTCATTGGCGCTCATGGTCAGGGTCAAATTGCCTTGAGGGTTGGTAAATCTTCCAGCTCGTTGGATTAATCGATGCCGCAGACTACGCAACTCCTCGAAAATCCAAAGCGGCGCTCGCTTTTCGGTTGTGCTCCGGTCGGGAACCCTCGTCTCCATCTGCAACTCCCGATTGAGGTTATGAGACAAAACCGCCGCCAGCATATAAAGCTGATTCCCCAAAAGACCTCGGACGGCAATATAATCCATCTGACTCTGCGACTTCAGTTCCCCAAAGACGCTCTCCTGGGCCGCACGGCCGTTGTGATACATCAGGGTTTTCTTCCCCGAAGCCCATTTGTTGGTGACGATCACCTTAAACTCATACCCATACTCATAAGGAATGAACAGATCCAGTTGAATGGGCTCCTTGCGGATGATGGGACACCGTTGACGGATGAAAAGAAACCGATACGCCTTCTTCCACTTCTTCGGCTTCCAGGCCACCTCAAAAAAAGACCAGGTCTCATCCATCGACCGCCAACGCGCCCGGCCTTGAATCCTTTTTTTCAACTCCACAAACCGCTCAAAGGGAACGCTTAGCGTGAACTCGATGCCCATCGCATCTAAAGCCGATACGATCTCATCGCTAAAAAACGCGCTGTCCATGCGAACTTCGATCTTCAACCAGGGAAGCTCCTGTTTGAGGATCTTGATACAGGCCAGGATAAATTCCCGAGCCCCATGGGAGTCATGAACATTGCCCGGCCGATGATAGACATCGAAGACCTGCCCGGTTTGGGCCAGGGTACAGAATAAGGGATAATAGCTGCGGGCTCCCTTTTTCTTCCGGTTGTAACCCACGGCCGTCCCTTCGGTGGTGCGGCTTTGGGTCGAGAACACGGAACCATCAAAATCCAAGGTGACCCGATAGATCGCAACCTTCTTCAGCCGTTCGATGACCAGGTTTCGGCAAAGCTCCCGCACCCGCACAATGCTCATTCCATCGATGCTGCTCAGAGCGCGGGAGACCGTGGAGGGATCAGGCAATTGATTCAGTCCCAAGAGCCGTTTGACCATGGGATCGTCTTGGTAGTAAGACAAATCTCGCAACCGCCGATACCCCAGCAAGAGATGAACGATCAGCAACATCGTAATGATGTGGTGGCCAAAAATCCGGGATGTCTTCAGATGGCGAAAGCAATGGAACAAGCGATTCTTAATCTCCAGCCCCAACATCAGCGGTTGAAAAATGACCAGACCGGCAAAGGAGGTCAGGTTCTGGTCTTCAAATTTCAGCTCGGGAATTTTATAGGCTCGACTCATTATTTCGCTTTTGCTATACTTCACCGGGGGTGGCCTCCTGCAACGGGTATTTTAGTGTATGTGCAATCCTACTTTACCCAATGCTGAGGCCACCTTTCAATTATTTTTCGATCTCTAAAACACATTTTTTATGCACCTGATGGGACTATTATTCAATTATCTTTTCAATTTTGTATTCAGGCTTGTTGCGGCCGTACGCAAATGCAATGATTTCACCCAACAATCCAATACTCCCTACCTGAGCCCCCAATACGATAAGGATTAAACCTATTATTAGCGAGGGGCGGTTCCCTATCGGAGCGTCATATAAAATCCATTGCCCGACTATTCCTGATAATATAAGAAACCCCAGGATCATTAAAATCAAACCAATCGAACTGAAGAACCGCAATGGTTTTCGCGAATATCTAGTATTAAAATAGACCGTCAGAATATCAATGATGCGAACGAGGTATGCGTAAGCATTATAAGAGGTTTTACCGGTATAGTCTTTATAATAATCGCATTCTACTTCCTTCACCCTGTATCCCCTGCTCAAGGCAAGAATCGGCAAAAAACGATACATGTTTCCGGAAATCTCCAAATTCTCAAAAACTTCGCGCCGAAACAATCTCGTATTGCAGCCTACGTCATTAAGATCAGACCCGGTTATTTTTTTGACGACGCAATTGAAGAATTTTGAATGAATTCGGCTAATATACGGGTCGATCCTATTTATTCTTTTGGGAATGACCACGTCCAATTGGTCCGTTTGGCTTTCAAGCAGGGTGATGAACGACTCGCGGCTCAACTCCTGGTAGGAGCCGCACGTCATAATGATCCTTCCCGTGCATTCGCTCAATCCCCACCTCACACATGCCGCTTCCGAAGCCCGTCGGTTCAAAGCAAACGCTCGCAGCAAAACTTTTTCCACACTGATTTGCCCCATTTGTCTTTTCAAAATCTGCTCTGTTCCATTGGCAATGAGCAAGATCTCAAACGATTCACCCCTGCTTGAGAAAACCTCGCCGATCGTATTTACGAACTGAGAAAAGCCTGCGTTTTCGTCATTTACTATGAATATAATCGAATATTTCATAATGAATATTCAGCCCTGATATCTGAGCTTTGACTAGTCTATAATCATTTTTTGAGTTTTTCCCGAAAATCGATTATCTCACGTACCTGTATTGGCTTTCGAGTCAATGACGGGATTTGTGAGGCTGAAAGATCGCTCATTCCAACAACGAGTTCTCCAAGGATTCCCAAAACGACGAGATCGAACAAGCACATACCGGATAGAGCCGAGGCGATAATAAAAAACGACACCTTCCCCGGTGTCCATTGGAAGAGGACGGCCATTATGCTCAAAATCCCGAAGAATGCGGACAGGGCGAAGAAGGGCAGAGCAAAAAGAGCAAACCCGGTCAGGGGCCGGGAGGAAAATCGAATGATAAGATTCATTGAAAAGATATCGCAAAATACCTTAATGATCCGGTTAAACCCGTATTTAGATTTGCCATGCATTCTTGGATGGTGGTTAACGATGATTTCAGTAACCCGGGCACCGGTCATGCTTCCTAAGGCCGGAAGGAACCTGTGCATTTCTCCATAGGCCTTAAGTGGCTTGATACATTCAGTGCGATAGGCCTTTAGCGAACATCCGTAGTCGTGGAGGTAAACACCTGTCGCCTTCGAGATTATCCAATTCGCGACTTTCGATGGCCAAACCCTCGACCAATGATCTTTCCTATCTTTCCTCCAGCCGCTGACGATATCGTAACCTTCCTTCATTTTATCCAGCAGCGCTGGAATGTCCGCAGGGTCGTTTTGCAGGTCCCCGTCCATCGTAACAATCACCTGTCCGCGCGCCTGTTCAAATCCTGCCGCCATAGCAGCGGTTTGTCCGAAATTGCGCCGGAATTTGATCCCTCGTAAGTTCGCCACGTTCGCTTTCAGCCGTTCGATGCTCTTCCACGTACAATCTATGGAGCCGTCGTCGACCAGTATTATTTCATAGGCGAACTCCAAGCGCGATGCGACTTCGCCAATCCTCGTCACAAGTTTGTCAACGGATTCTTCCTCGTTATACAGGGGAACAACGATGCTGAGATAAGGGCTCATGGCTCGTCCTGATCCTATAATTGTCCTGGGTAATATCAGCGAATTAGCAACGCAAGTGCGTCGTTGAACCTCAGCAGAGAAATCAAACCCCGGCCCCCCCGAATCCCAACCATACCGGTCATACGCTCACCGTTGTTAGGGTGATAGATCCGCAGGCTGTAGCGGCCATCCCTGAGCCAGAGGTCTTTCAGCACTGCGGAGCCGGCCGGATAGACGTGGCCGGCTTCGCCGTTGGGTGATTCGAAATAGATGATCGCCCTTTCCCTGTTCTGCAGGCAGTAGCTATTGGCGACGGGGCGACCGGCCACGACTCCGCTTCCAGGCCATAAACCATGGGGATGTCCCGCAATATCGATAAAACTCCTGAAAGGCGCAAAATTGACTTCCGCCGATTCGTTCAAGCGGTACGAAGCCTCGCCCCGATAGGGACCCCTATCCAGTGGTCCGAGCTTCCTTACAACCCTAGAGGTAACCGGTACCCCCGGTCACCTGAACCTTCGCTCAATACCTCCGTGGGTTTCGATGTCGCACCCTTGATCGAACGAGCGATTTCTTCTAAAACAATCGGAAATCGTGTTGTTGAAAGCGGCCCGGGGTAGTCCCTCCCTCCCCGTGGGACTTTGGGGAATGATCGTACTAACCTTCTTGATCCTGATCCTGCATACCCTACCGACAGGTATTAATCCTTCGGCGCCAAATGACGTTTTTCAGATAGGCTTTTACTTGCCGAGCTGCCAATATCATCTAGCCGAGATCAGCCCCGTGCACCAGATATACTTGGTATCGCCCAGTTTGAAAAACCAGTTTCATTTGAACCCGTGGGTCACCCTGCATCCATGAAAAACGGACCGTATCATGGTTTCCGACTTTCCAACTCAGCATGATCCAGGGTGGATCACCCAACTTCTCTAAGGACGTATAGTCACCAACATAGCGGGTCGCATACCATCCCTTTAGAGCAGCAACCCAGCTCTGAGTATCGCGGGCATAAGTAAAGGGCGTAAAAAAAACGTCGCTATTGACCAGGTAGACAGGTGCATCCGGATAGGCCATGCGCAGAAAATGATAATCGCTCATTGACCATGGAATGAGAATGGGAGCGGTGGGATACGTTTTGCTGAGCCAGTCCATCGCATGACCATAGGCTGCTTCGTCCACTTCATAGATGGTTTTCGGTTGAATGTAGTTGTTGCTTACGACTAGAATGGACGCAATTGTCCCCAATCCGGCCATCTTGGCGAATAGCTGACGGGGCGTCCCCAAGAAACGCCATATAACTTCCCCACCCATGACTGCAAGCCCGGCTAAGGCTGGCGCCCCACCGACCACAAAGCGTTCTTCCAGGTAGTGGAAACCGAAGAACATCGGCATTACATTACCCAAAAACCAAACGCCGTAGAACACCAACTCTCTCCTCTTCTGACTGAATATGGCAAAAGGAACCATAAGCAGAAAGGGGCCAAAAGCATATATAACGCGCCTCATCATTTCGTAACGGCTAATTCTCTGACCCAATACGCTATTAGCCAAATTAAGCCCGCGAAGCAGGTTCAGATCCAGAAACCATTGGCACACACCCAATGCAACCACACATAGCGCTGACACTATCACGACCTGGATAAAGATGTCCCGGCGGCGAGACCCCATCGGACAAGCGACCCATAAACCAGCCCAACCGCCAATGGTAGCCAGTACCAAGTTTTGCCGGGCTAATATCGTGTAGGTCAAAGCCAGCGCACTCATAGCCAGGAAAAATCCTTTATGGACGAGTTTTCTCCTGAGTAGCGCCACCATAAAGAAAAGAAAACTTGCCACAGCCCCAAACATACCCGGAATTTCAGCCAGCAACTTAGGCGCCAGATAAATATTGACGGGAATGAGCAGAGCGGCTGCACCCATCGCCATTGCACGACGGGCATCGTTTGATATGATGTAGGCAACCATCGCGAAGATCCCACAGGTTGCGACCACCAGCGCCGTGTAAACAGCCTGAACAGACCCAATTAGATTCGACCCCATACCAAACCAATCGACGAGGAGTCTTAACAACATCAGGTGACCGACTTTAACGTTCATAAACCCAGGGACGTTGCTTGGTTCGAATTGCCCGTTCGCAAGCGCCGATATCGAATAATGTGCCGCTCCATACAGATAGGCAAATTCGTCATAATGATGAAGGTGACGAAAGCCGCACCATACGAAAAGCCCCAGCGAACCGACCGCCACCAGTAAAATGGGAATCGACATCTCCTTGTTTATTCTTGCCATGAAAATGGGTCCCGTGTTTCTTCAGCGACCTGGAACTTTCGCTCCCGACTGCCTCAGCTCTTCGGTCTTCACGCCCTCTTTGTAATCCAATGCCGTGACTTCATGACCTTCATCCAGGAGTCGTTTCATGAGAGCATTACCCGTGAAACCGGTACCTCCTGTGACCAGAACCTTCATTGAATACCTCTTTGGCTACGTTGTCGCACCCTTGATCAACCCAGCGCTTGCTCCATAAAGATCAAAATTCGTGTTTTTGAAAGCGGCCCCGCAGTAGTCCTACCGATTCCGCTCTTGCGCCCATTGGAATCCTCTCCGTCAACCTTCGATCGCCAATCAGGCTTGACCACTCCTTTGGCCATTTCTGCTGGTCCAGGCAAAAGTTCTTCACTCCAGGGCTCAAGCATTTCCTCTCTCTGTTATTTGTTTGAAAATCCTAGACATTTCCTTTGTCTCGCGCCGTTCAATCGCGTAATAAATTCCACCCGGTAATGATACGAGTGTAGTAGCGATTCTGAATAACAATGCGACAGTTAAAGCTTGCTCTGATGATACACCGACTTGCTGAAGAAAAAATACAAAACCTCCTTCTTGGACCCCTATGCCTCCCATCGAAACGGGCAGCATAAGCAAAAACACAATCAGGGGAACAATTAGAAACAAATAGAAAATTGAAACATGCATGCCGATCGAGAGAGATAAAACATAAATTCCCACAATCGATAAAATATGGTTACCAAATGATATAAGTAGGGTTTTAAGAATGGCTTTTCTGTGATGCTTATATTCTTGCCATGCCGTATAAATATTGACAAATAATTTTCGTATTCGACTTCCTTCAAATTTCCTTTTCGCCCATCCTAGTTTATCTGAATTGACAATTTTGATAAGACAATCAGAACGATACAGCATAAAAATCGTGATGAGGCAGCATATAACCCCAATTCCTATTTGAATATTGGCTTGTTTTTGTACCAAATAAATATAACTAATTGAAAAGAGAACTACAACGCACAGTGAAAAGATCCCCAAAAGCCGATCTAAAATTACGGAAGACACAATGTATCCGATTCTGGGGCTGATCTTTGCAGCATAATAAACCCGTACCGCATCCGGAGCGATACTCGAAGGAAGGAAATTTCCAGCGAACGCACCTAAAAAATATATTCTCAGTATTTTCCTTATGGGAATATTGATTTTTACTGCCGAAATGAGGGTGCTCCACCGATAAGCCATTAAAAAACGATCAATGATCATCCCCAAAATCGCTATTCCGAAAAATGATAATTGAACCGAACTAAAGACGTTTGCTATTTCCTTGATATCTATTTTCCTGATGATTAGAAAAGTAAGTATACCGCTCAGAGCAAGCTTTATCGAAAATCTCCCGGCTTTTCCTGCTCTTGCATACCACTTTTTAAACAGCTGCATGGGTTCATCTCGTCTGCGAGAGCTTCTTAACTAACGACCTGAGACTCCTTTGGCCTTTTTCGTAAAGCAGTTGGATAAATTCCTTCCTTCCAACTCCTGGAAGTAGAAAGATATAGTCATCAGAAAGTAATCTTCCGATCGAAAAGGGATTGACACCGCAACGGTTCACCGTCCTTCTTTCTTTTACGATTCCAACATAGTTGGACAGATAGCCGGCCTGTTGGGATAATTTCGTTGCTACCGCGCTGCTGACCCACCACGGAAAGCTAAAATGACGTACGGATTTATTGCATAGCCTATCTTCAATTATCCATTTCGATTGCACAAGCTCCAAGAGGATATTTGCTTTCATCTCCTCATCGGTCTCAATATGAATTCCATCCGAGCTGTTTTCCTTATACTGTCTAATTACATTCCTAAGCTGTGCTCGCCAATTGAAGTTTTTGAAAAACCGATGCTTTCCTTTCATCCTAACATAGTCCGTGCACGCTTTTCTTAGCCCTTCATCGTCGAAGCAGCGTCTTTTCCCGCTAAATCTTGAATCAAACTCATAAATTGGTGCTCCCAAGCTAATTTCTCTGGATATTTGGTCAGTATCTCCGTTTCTAAAAATTGGAACATTTAAATTTTTCTTGTAAAAATCGTATAATGGATTGATAAAGTCTACTAATTTCAAGGAAGTATAGATTAAAGAGTGATACATACCATGCGACTGAAAATCTACTATTCCGTCCTCATGCATCTTTTGAATTTCCATCCAAGTGCAAAGCGGCTCTGATGAATTTTCTCTTTCTAGGATCTCCATCAAATTTGCTTTTCGATCGTTTAGGTCCTCAAGATTTGGATATTTCTGTTTAGATTCACTGATCAGTCCTGGAACCAGAAAGCTTACGGCTTTGAACTTATATTTTTTCAGAAGCGGATAAGCGACTCCCCAGAGGCTTCCCCATCCATCGTCAAAAGTGAGGCACACGGATCTTTTCGGTATCGGTCTACTCCCGGCTATACATTCGTAGACTTCATCGGCAATCAAAGGTTGGTAGCCGTTTTGCGCCAAAAAGCGCAGTTGACTTTCGAAGCGAACAGGTTCAACCGAATGGAAAGTGAATATCGGAATTTCACCTCGAAGGTTATCCAGTTTGTTCTCGAACACAAAGTCCGGATATTCTCTTCCTTGAAGCGCGAGCATCTCTGGAAGGTTCTTCCTGCAGCTTCTTTTTAAATTGATCAGTCTGGTCTGAAAATCGATCATGAATGGTGTAGGTTTTTGAAAAAATTCAAGTTCATGTTGACGATATAAACTTCCCCTTATGGGCCAAATCCCAGAACATCCAACTCCGCCACCGAGGTCCACGGGTTCCCATTCACCTCGCTGAGCGCCCGCAAACGAACATAGCGCCCCGACTTGCTGGAAAAGTTTACCGTCTGCTGGGCCGCCGCATTGGGAAACACTCCCGCAGCCACCGCCGTGCCCCAACTGACCCCATCGGCGCTCACGTAAAACTCGTA
The DNA here is from genome assembly GCA_963712535.1 of uncultured delta proteobacterium. Lineage (GTDB taxonomy): Bacteria > Desulfobacterota > SM23-61 > SM23-61 > SM23-61 > CAVQIK01. Next base: position 148,231 of record CAVQIK010000003.1, read on the forward strand.
GCTGCCGATCCGGCCGTTGACCACCACGCCCTGCCGCGGCAAGTAACGAAACCCACTCACCGTGTACGTTTGGCCCAGGTCGATCCGGACCTCATGCGGCAACGGCGCTACCCCCTGCGACCACGCCGAGTGCCAATAGGTGGAAGGATCCCCATCAAACATGTTCTCGGCCACACTATTTTCGAAATTCGTCTCCTCGCTGTCCACATAAACCACGCTCCAACCCGAACGCGGCAACGCACCCCCGCTGCTGCCCACGGTGACCTGCCGCGTCGCCGGAGATGGATCTGAAAGCCCGTTCGCATCCGTCACCGTCAGGCTTACCGTATACGTCCCGCTGTGGGAAAAAGTCACCACCGGATTGCCCAACGACGAGTTGGGGATCGAAGAATCGCCAAAATTCCAAAGATAACTCAACGGCAAGTTCCCATCCGGGTCCGAACCGCTGCCGCTAAAACGATGCTGCCACCCACCGGTATGCTCACATTGGCGCTGGGTGAATCAATGCTTCCGTTCGGAGCTATGTTGCCGCCGGATGCGACAAATCCCAGAACATCCAACTCCGCCACCGAGGTCCACGGGTTCCCATTCACCTCGCTGAGCGCCCGCAAACGAACATAGCGCCCCGGCTTGCTGGAAAAGTTTACCGTCTGCTGGGCCGCCGCATTGGGAAACACTCCCGCAGCCACCGCCGTGCCCCAACTGACCCCATCGGCGCTCACGTAAAACTCGTAGCTGCCGATCCGGCCGTTGACCACCACGCCCTGCCGCGGCAAGTAACGAAACCCACTCACCGTGTACGTTTGGCCCAGGTCGATCCGGACCTCATGCGGCAACGGCGCTACCCCCTGCGACCACGCCGAGTGCCAATAGGTGGAAGGATCCCCATCAAACATGTTCTCGGCCACACTATTTTCGAAATTCGTCTCCTCGCTGTCCACATAAACCACGCTCCAACCCGAACGCGGCAACGCACCCCCGCTGCTGCCCACGGTGACCTGCCGCGTCGCCGGAGATGGATCTGAAAGCCCGTTCGCATCCGTCACCGTCAGGCTTACCGTATACGTCCCGCTGTGGGAAAAAGTCACCACCGGATTGCCCAACGACGAGTTGGGGATCGAAGAATCGCCAAAATTCCAAAGATAACTCAACGGCAAGTTCCCATCCGGGTCCGAACCGCTGCCGCTAAAACTGATGCTGCCACCCACCGGTATGCTCACATTGGCGCTGGGTGAATCAATGCTTCCGTTCGGAGCTATGTTGCCGCCGGATGCGACAAATCCCAGAACATCCAACTCCGCCACCGAGGTCCACGGGTTCCCATTCACCTCGCTGAGCGCCCGCAAACGAACATAGCGCCCCGACTTGCTGGAAAAGTTTACCGTCTGCTGGGCCGCCGCATTGGGAAACACTCCCGCAGCCACCGCCGTGCCCCAACTGACCCCATCGGCGCTCACGTAAAACTCGTAGCTGCCGATCCGGCCGTTGACCACCACGCCCTGCCGCGGCAAGTAACGAAACCCACTCACCGTGTACGTTTGGCCCAGGTCGATCCGGACCTCATGCGGCAACGGCGCTACCCCCTGCGACCACGCCGAGTGCCAATAGGTGGAAGGATCCCCATCAAACATGTTCTCGGCCACAGCATTTTCGAAATTCGTCTCCTCACTGTCCACGTAAACCACGCTCCAACCCGAACGCGGCAACACACCGCTACTGCTGCCCACGGTGACCTGCCGCGTCGCCGGAGATGGATCTGAAAGCCCGTTCGCATCCGTCACCGTCAGGCTTACCGTATACGTCCCGCTGTGGGAAAAAGTCACCACCGGATTGCCCAACGACGAGTTGGGGATCGAAGAATCGCCAAAATTCCAAAGATAACTCAACGGCAAGTTCCCATCCGGGTCCGAACCGCTGCCGCTAAAACTGATGCTGCCACCCACCGGTATGCTCACATTGGCGCTGGGTGAATCAATGCTTCCGTTCGGAGCTATGTTGCCGCCGGATGCGACAAATCCCAGAACATCCAACTCCGCCACCGAGGTCCACGGGTTCCCATTCACCTCGCTGAGCGCCCGCAAACGAACATAGCGCCCCGACTTGCTGGAAAAGTTTACCGTCTGCTGGGCCGCCGCATTGGGAAACACTCCCGCAGCCACCGCCGTGCCCCAACTGACCCCATCGGCGCTCACGTAAAACTCGTAGCTGCCGATCCGGCCGTTGACCACCACGCCTTGCCTCGGCAAATAACGAAACCCATTCACCATGTACGTTTGGCCCAGGTCGATCCGGACCTCATGCGGCAACGGCGCTACCCCCTGCGACCACGCCGAGTGCCAATAGGTGGACGGATTCCCATCAAACATGTTCTCGGCCACAGCATTTTCGAAATTCGTCTCCTCACTGTCCACGTAAACAACGCTCCACCCCGAACGCGGCAACACACCGCTACTGAATACCACGGTGATGGTCCTTTTTGCCGGTTGGGAATCACAAGCGCCTGCATTGTCGCAAACTAAGAATTGTACTTCGAAAACACCTTCACGCTGAAACTGGACGAGCCCTGGATCCTTCAAAAAAATATCACTAATCCCAGACGCCGCCCCAAAACTCCAGCGGTAGTTCAAAGGCAGATCCTGATCAGAATCTGAGCCCGTTCCGGAGAAATCCACATAATCTCCTACAAAGATCGTCCGGTTCTTAAAAGGCTTTAATATGGAGCCATTAGGAGCATAATTGTACGCTGAAATATTCGATCGTGTTACGTTGATTTCCGCAGCGGAAATGAAATTGTTTCCGAGGACTTCGCTTGACCCTGCCAGTTTCACATAGCGCCCTAACCTCTTGGAAAAATTTACCGATTGCACCGAATTAGTATTGTTGAATACTCCTTGAGCAACCGCTGTGCCCCAGGCGGCTCCATCAGAGCTGATATGGACCTGATAATTGGCTATGCGTCCAGTCGGCAGGTCTTGCCGCGGCAAATACTCTATTCCGTCTATGTTGTAGGTATATCCAAGATCAATCTGGATTTCCTGAGGGAGCCCATTCCCAGTCAACCAAATCGTTTCCGGCTTACCATCAACCGCGTTATCTGCCAAGGCCCCGGCGGTTTCACTGCTTACGCCATGAATTGACCATACATCTTGCGGGATATATTGATTACTAAATCCGCCGCCGATGGGAATAACAGCAGTGATTGCATCGAACCAGACATCTGCCATTTTATTATAACCGTTATCGTTAGGATGGAGGCTATCATTAAGGTCCTCTGGGTACCTCAGCGCTTCTTCCATGTCAACCAAAACAAGCTTATCGCCACGAGCAATCCTATTCAATACCATGCTTTCAAGGGCGGTATTGAAAGCAATGGTTTCTTCATACCAGGGATCCGTAGGCATGCGAAGAACGATACGAGCTACGATTACCGTGACCTGTATACCATTGTCGCTTTCGAATTGTTTGATTTTATCGAGGATTCCTTCGATACTGGTTATGCTGCTTGCAATACTCCTCCAAGCCACATCGTTCGTCCCTATATGGAGCAATATGATATCGGCTGGCTGCGTTCCGAGCCAGTTGCCCCCTTGCTGGTAAATGTTGGCATAAATATCCTGCGAATTGTACCCCCCATGCCCTTCATGGCTTCTCCCAAAGTCATAAGGACCTCCGTTTTGATTTCCTACAAATTGAAAGCTATACCCATAGCTGGTCAAACGATGATACAGAAATCTTCTGTATCCAGAGAAGTCGCTACTCCCCACGCCGTCTGTTATAGAATCCCCAAGTGGCATAATTCTAACGGCCGCATCGGCTAAACCCGGGGCCACAAAGCAAATAAAAGAAAAAATAATACTAAGCGATAATACATATCTCGCTAGGGGTAGAGCGGATCTAGATAGAAACGCAAACATACTCACTCCGGCTTAGGCTTTGTTCGGCCCGCTGACTTAAATTCCGCGGCCTTAACTTCATTAAAATGAAATTCAAAATTTACGTTGCGCCCATTGGTCCAGTACGTCCGAGGGATCTATTTCCTTCTCTTTGTCAAAACTTTTCGCGCATTTTTATTATAAATTTTTTCTAATACTTCATCGGGTAAATTGAGACCATAAATTTGCCATCTGCCTTGTTTTTGCACATCCCAGATTGGATAGTCGAAGTATTCATTGTTTGTTTCCAAGAATTCAAAATGGATACGATAATATTTTTCTGCAGGCCATTCTTTCGTGCCTAAATAATATCCCCCGTCGGTCCCAAAGAGGATTCGGTCCTGGTAATCAATAAAAAATTTCCTTGCCGTGAACGGTTGTCTCCCCAGTTCATTTAATCTGGAAGAAATATCGACATAGAAATTTGGGTATTTGTCCAAGAGATGACTCAAATAGCCAAGATTCTCCGGGCTGCTGCCCATGTGTGCGCCAACAAATATTGTTTCCGGATGTTTTCGTAGCAGGTTTTCCCTTTCCTGTAATAGCATTTCCTTCTTAGGGAATTCAGGCCCATAGAAACTCCACTCCGGAAACAGGTTTAGTTCTTCAAACCGTTCATTGAATCGATTCGTCGGTTGGAAAAAGGCGGCGGGATCAGCCGTATGCATAAGAACCGGAATCCCCAATTCTCCAGCCTTAGCCCATATTGGGTCACACCGTAAGTCGTCAATGGATACAAATCTTTTGGATTTATTATCTCTAATACCCAAGCCGAAATCCTTTCCAACCTTTATGCCCTCCGCTCCCATAGCCACAGCTTTTCCCAATAAATCGACTTGCTCTTTTACAAATGTGGGTTCATTGATTTTATTCAATTCAAGCGTACGTAAACATCACAAATCTATCCGGGTACTTATTCTTAACGTCTTCCCGATTCTTTGCAAAATCCCCTGGAGAGTTGTCCAAGTTTACTACTTTTGCGATTCCGCATTTATCCATTGACAAAACTAGCTCGTCGGCTTTCATTTGTGTCATTGATTTTAGATGAAAATGAAAATCAATAGCGGGGTATTTGGCCCTCACTACTGGCCGATTCCTTACTACAAGGTTTGATGTTGGTTCAAAATCACTCAAAAATATTTCCGTTCCCAGTATTGCCCGTCCCACTTTTGGGATTCTGTGGAGGATCGAAGAAAATATTATTCGGATAACTCCTCGATATATATACATTATATATTGCTAGGCAATATATTAAGAACCCTGTTATAAAAATGCTCTTTGAGTAGCGCCTTTTCATCAAATAGCTGCCCACCATTGCCATAACGAAACCCAGCGTAAGACAGCTTATTTGAAAAGTAATGGCCTTCGTTATAAAATGTTTGGATAATACTTCCCTTTTCACTATATGTTTGCCCAGAAATTCGGGATAGAAGAGAAGACCGGCGGTTATGGCAATACATCCAACAATGACCAGCAGCAACGGCACAAATGTTTTCATCCTGTTGAAATCGGCACGTTTCACTTATGACTCCGATCTATGCTGGCTTGGGCCTTCCAGACTTTCCTTTATGTTCCCGTGAGTGGTCTGCGCCGAGGAAATTAATTGTTTGTAATAACTCTCAAGCCGTCGCACATGTAGCCGTATATCATATTTTTTGCTTTCTTCCTTAGCTCTCCATCCCAGTCTGTTTGCTATGCATTCATTTCGCATCAAACATATTATTTGTTTGGCTTGAGCATTCGGATCCTTTGCAGGAATCAACAAGCCCGTCGTCCCGTCCTTCAAGATCTCCCTCATCCCGCCGACATTTGTTGCAATTATCGGTTTCCCTATAGCCATCGCCTCAATTACGACCAATCGCAAATCCCTCACTTAAAGAGGATATAACGACAATTTCCAAAATAGACAGGATTGCGGGAATATCCGCACAATAACCGGCAAATATTACCTTGTCACGAATCCCCAACGTCACGGTGAGATCGCAGAGTTCCTCCTTTAAGGGACCGTCTCCAGCGATAAGGAAAATCGTCTCGGGAAAATATCTTAATACATGCTGGGCCGATTCGATGAAATATCGAGTTCCCTTTTCCTCCCGTAATCTCGTCACGGTCCCTACCACCCTGCTATTTATCTTGATTCCTAAACGATCTCTTTCCTTTCTGTATGCGCTCCGCAACAGGGACGGAAAAATATTCCAGCGAGATGCCATTTTGCAATACCTGTATCCGTCCGCACTAATTTTTCTTTTCGCTATGCAAGACTCTTTAACCGATTCTGACACCGCGATCGCTTTATGAGTGAAATGGCTAAGAAAATAATCGGCCAGACTTTTGGGAGGCTGGATAGGCTCGATCATCATCATGAGCATGCACAATTGTGGGAATTCGTGCAATCGCCCCAGCTATTCTCCCAAAGTTCGAAGCTCCATATCCATGCGCGTGAATCAAATCAATATGTCGATTCTTTATTATTCTTTAGGACATCCAAAAGCGTCAGAGGGTCAAATTTGCTTCTTTCAAGGTGGTCAATCTTTATACCTCTGTTTTCGAAATATTTTGATAAATTATTTCTTTTTCTTAGTACACACAAAGTAATGCTATATTTGTGTTTGTTAATTAAAGGGATAGTATTAAGATAATACGTCCCGGCCCCATGCAAATTTCCATTATAACCAAGATGATCGACTAGCCATAGAATATTCTTATTAGTGCAATAATCAACCATAGCCTAATTCCCGAGCACTCACGGGAGTTGAAGTAATAAAATTCATGCCAACCAGGCCCCGACCGAGGGTTCACTCTTTGAATTTGACGTTTATCGAATTTCTTATCAGAGGAAGACTAACCTGTGCGACCAGGTCCTGATAATAGCCGATTTAATCAGCGATTGCCCTTCTCGTTCCGGGGCCCGTTGCTGTGCGCTCACCATAGCATCGCGAAGAGCGAAGCTGCGCTACCGCCTTGGACGCATTTCCCATTACCCATCAAGCGAGCAAAGCGGAATAGTGGCCCCACCCCCTTTAGAGGTATTTCCCATCATCCGTCAAGCGAGCAAGTGGGGGGTGGGGAGGTCACCTCCGACGCATTCCTCGTGCGCAGGATTTTAGCCGGGATGCCGCCCGCTATGGCATAAGAGGGAATATCGGAGACAACCACCGCGCCCGCCGCCACCAACGCATTGCGCCCGATGCGGACCCCATCCAGGATGATCGCCCCGGAACCAATCCAGGAGCCGTCCTCGATGCGGATCTCGCCGATGGAATACACCCCCTGATCCAAGATCGGAATGTCCGGCTGGTTGAAGTTGTATCGTCCTCCGCCGATGTAGCAATTGGCAGCGATCAAAACTGAATCTCCTATGTCGATTCCCCCAGATGAAGTGATAACGCAATTGCACCCGATGTTGGCGTGGTCGCCAATCCGCACAAAATCGGTTTTTCCCTGAACCACGCAGTTCCTGGAAATGATGACTTCACTCCCGATGTTGATTCCCCGGCTTCCCGCCCCCTTGGCATCAAAAAGGCACTCATCATCGATAGCTGTAAAATCGCCGACGGTCAGCTTTCCCGGATGGCGAAGGGCTACGTTCCGCCCCCAGATCACTCCTTTTCCGGAATGCTTCAAAAGGCAGGGATAGAACCATTTGCGCAAGGCAAGTCCCACCGCTCCGGGCAGCGGCCCGCAAAGGCAGGTAATCCACTCGTATTTTACCAGTGCCGCCAGTCCCGACTCGCCGACAAAGAAATCCTGATAGTTTTTGAGCGGTGAAGACTGGTGGCCGTGGATTGCCTCAACCATCCTTTCTTTGTGGATCGCCCGCTCGGTCCTTTTGGCTGCCCCCTCTGACATCGTCACCTTGTCTTTCCTCTTTTTAAAGCAACCCCTGGCGGCGGTACCAGGAAGCTGTGCGCAGCAGACCTTCTGACATGCCGACCTGCGGCGCATAGTTGAGGATCGTCCGCGACTTGGTGATATCGAACTTCCGGCTCTTCGTGAAAAAGTCGACGCGGCGCCGATAGAGCGGCGGATTAATCCCGAATGGAATGCAAATGCGCTCGCAGAGGAGCCCGAGGAGCTCGAAGGGACCGGCCGGCAGATACACTTTCCTCACTTTCTTCTCGGATTGAAGCGCAATCTCGTCCACGATCTGGTTCAGGGTGAAGACGTCTGGACCGCCGATAATGAACACCTCCCCCACCGCCCGCGGGGATCCCGCTGCCAGGAGAAACCCTCGTACTAAATCATCGATGAACACCATATGATAGTAGATCTGTCCGTCTCCGAGGATGAAAGCGATCTTGCGATCCGCTATACGAAAAAGTTTGAGGAGGCGCAGATCGCCCGGCCCGTAAATTGCCGTTGGGCGGACAACGGTGACGGCCAACCCTCGACTGCGATGAAACTTCAACGCCAGCCGTTCCCCCTGTAATTTGGTAAACTGGTAGATATCGCCTGGGTTGAAGGGATACTCTTCGGATGCCGGCGGTCGGGCAATATGGCCATGCACCCCCACGGTGCTGCAATGAACGAACCTTTTGACCCCGCTCGCTTGCGCCGCTTTCAAGAGGTTTTCAGTACCGCCCACGTGAGTGTCCCAGTACACCTGGTCCTTGATTCCCGAGTCCCGGTAGACCGCGGCAATATGGAAAACCCAGTCAATATCGCGGGTCGCGGTTTCCACCGAATCCTGCTTGCGAATGTCCCCCTCGACGACATCAAACTCATGCCCGTTGAAAGCTTCGATCCTATGCTTGTTCCGGATCAAGACCCGGACACCGTGCCCCAATTCGCGCAGATGTCTGGCCAAGTTATAACCGGTAAAACCAGTCGCGCCCGTTACCAAAGTTCGCATGCGGATCACCTGGCCTTTTTCATTGGCAGTTTAAGCCCATGGTTTTCCGCAGAAGCGACGTGCATAGACTCTTGGACAGCATCGTAGAACTGGACCAGTTTGGCTTCATATTGGGGATAGCTATACTCGGTATTGGCCATTTTCTGGCCGCGCCGGCCCAACGCCTCCGCGTAATCGCTGCTTTGAAGGAGCCGGATCATGCCCCGGGACATCGCCGCCGGCTCGGGGTCGACCAACTCCGCAACGTCATCGTTCAATACCTGGGTGTGGGTATAGAGGCGAGTAGCCAGCAAGGGTTTGCCGGATGCCAGGTAGGAATAAATCTTCATCGGGGTATTGCCTCCGGAAATTCGCGGAGATACGAGAATATCGGCCTGGCTGAGCAGGGAGTTCAGTTGCTCGATGGGTCGCGGGCCAAGAAAGTGTGTCCTCTTCTCGATCCCGAGCTCTCCGGCTTTGCGCCGATACTGATCGATGTGGTCGACTGAACCTCCAACGACCACCAGTTCAACTGCGGCGACCTCCGTTGCGGCCAGCTGGACACTTTCGAGCAAGAGGTCGATTCCCTGGTAGTGCTCCAGGTTTCCAATGTACATGACGATCAGCCCTTTGAGGGCAAGCGATTCCCGGATATTTTCAGCTGGCTCCGCGTTTTCCGCCAATAGGCTGATGTCCTCCAAGCGCAGCACTCTCTTGCGACCGTCCTCCAGCCGGGCAATGTCCTCCAGGCTGCGGCAGACGGCGATCACCCCCGCGCTGCGGCGAATGGCGACCCGCTCCAACGAACTCAACAGAGGCCTCAACGCGCGGAGTACGGGAAACCTGTCGGTAAGCTGTTGAGCCAGGGAAGAGTCCATATCGTAGATGTAGGGGATTCCCAAAAGACATCGAAAACCAGCTGCCATGAATGCCGATTCCTCAACGGCATGGATCACGTCGACTCGCAACCGGCGGAGCAGCATGCAACACTTGACGAACATCACCGCGTCGCAAATCAGCTTCTTCCAGGAAAAGCCGGGCGGGACGCCCTTGACTCCCGGCAAATTCGGAATCCGGTGGTGCTCGACGTTAGCGATGTCGACGGCCTCACCTTCATGGTAGCTAAGCAGCGTGATACAATGCCCGCGGCCGGCCAATACTTGGCAGAGAAGCTTGACCGCGATGGGCGTACCTCGGTTTTGAAAAAAGGGGTGGGGAGCAAGAACCAGGATATTCATGCGCGTTTCGCCTTAACCCTCGTGGCCCCAAGAATGATGGGGGCTGGGGCCATATGCGAGTACCATGTTTGCCCATGAAGGCGAGGAATGGAGCACCCACGGAACCCTCGACAGTCAGCGCGTGGCGGGCTGCAGCAGGTGAACCGAAAATGAAGAAGGGAACCAGTGTGGCCAGCGCAACGCCCAAGCGCAAAAGCCTGGTCATGGGGTCTTGGCCTCAATTCTTGACCGCAAAACTACCCTTCCTATGATGATTTGTTTTCATTTTCATGGTCCTGCGACAAATCTCACCGCATCGGGGCACATCCACAGCGGACAGATGGACACGACCACCGCAGCAGCTGCCCAGCAGATTCCGTTGCCCGCGTTCTGCTCTGACCCACATCCATCGTAGTCGCCGCTTTCCATATATCCGCGTCATGATAAAGTTCTAAGAGAAGTTCAGCTTCCGATTCCTAACAGCGAGATTATCCATCACCTAAAACATCAGCCTCCGGCACTCTCTCCCTTTCCTTCCTGCCCGATTTCTCGAACAGGAAAAGCGCCCCACCCGCCAGGGAAAACAAGAGCGACATCGCCCTCAGTATCAACGCGACCGCCAAGCCTTCGGCGGGCCCGGTTCCTGCTTCGACCAGCAGAAAGCTAAAAGTCCACTCCCACCATCCGATGTTGTTCGGTGATACCGGTATAATATTCAATAAAAGAATGATCGGCGTGATCACGGCAATGTCCAAAAACGAAGGGTAGACATGAATTGCCAAACAACAAAGATACACGTTCACACTGGTCATGAAATGGAACCCGAAAGAATACGCCATGGCTGCCGCGAGAACCTTGTATTTACCCCGGAAGTAGATGATATCATGTTGGACTCTCTTGATATTGCCGAAAACAACAGGTACAAAATGGATAGACCCAAGCTTCATCTCGGCCCAATCGATGAATCCCCGCTTCAGCAGAACCCCGATGAACAGCACCAAAGCCAATGACACCGCTACGACCGCTATGCCGATTTTGGGTTCGCTCAACAAATCAGGGTCAGCCAATGAAAAACAAATAACCAGAAGGATCAGCGCGATCAGTCCCGTGAGCCTCTCCAAGAAAACACTGGCAAAAGATTGGGACTGGGATTTGATCTGTCTGCCCAGCAAATAGGTCCTCGTCAGGTCTCCCCCGACCATGCTGGGCATGAAATTATTGAAAAATTTCCCAATAAAATACAAATTCAACAGACGGAAGAGCGATACGCTGGTGCCTCTTTCCTTTAAAAAAACCCTCCACTTGAGGCAGGAGATCCAGTTCATCACCAGTCCGACAACGAAAAGCACAAGAACGTCTCCCGGTCTCATGGAGCGGAAGATGGTCCAGAGGCGTTGAGCATTACCTTCCCACATCAACAAGCCAGCCAGGAGGGCAAAACCCAGCAACAGTTTACCGATTGATGCCGCCCGTCGGATGTTTTCTTTTCTCACCTGATCTCAACCGTGGTTTTGTTCTCGCATTTTGACCACTCTTGCCGGCACACCCATGGCGATCGCCATTTCAGGAATACTTTTGGTGACCACGGCCCCCGTGCCGGCAACTGCCCCCGAACCGATGGTAACCCCTCCTAACACGGCCACTCTTGCACCCAGCCATACGTTGTCCTTCAACACGCAACCTCCCGTAACCCGGGTGTCCTGCTGGGCGATGGGTATGTCCGTCCGGTCGAGGGCATAGCTCCCGCCACCGGTGATGTAGCACTGGGGCCCGATGGCCACATCGTCTCCGATGCACACAGGGTTGCCGGCACTCGCGTGGATCAACGTCTGGGCACCGATCCCGCACCGGGAACCAATTGTCACCCTGCCGTTCTTACACGCAATGCGCACATGAGTCGAAAGTATCAAATCATTTCCCAACGAAATGGCGCTATTTTCTGAAGGACTCCTGGCGTCTAAAACGCAACCTTCGCTGATTACCACCCTGTCCCCGATTGATATGCGATTCGGGTGGCGCAAAACGACACTCGATCCAAAAAGCACGCCTCTTCCACACGAGTGAAAAAGCCGCGGCCACAAAAGGTTTCGCAAGAAAAGCCCGCCGGCTCCGGGCACCCCCGACACCATCATACATAATTCGTAGTAGCTTGTATAAGAAATCGACCTGGTTCCCACCATCGAATTCTGATACCGATGCAGGATGCAATTCTTTCCCGTTACATCTTTGTGAGATTTGGTGGTCTCTAGACAGTGCATCATTTCGACTCTCATGTTTTTGGACGCTCATGCATCGACGCACCCATCTCCTTCAAAATCGTCTCCTCTCCTGTCCAGATATTGTGCCCCTTGCTGCCATATCCCCCTGTCAGTCTGGCCAAGCGACTGTGCTTATCCATTTTCGTGAGGGGTATTCTTCTTCATAGTTGTATAGCTACCCAAAGTTCGTAGAATCCCGAGTGAGTACTGTTAAACCACTGGACAGCGGCCGCGATTATCTAAATAAAGGCGAGCCCAAATTTCCGTGAGAATAAGGACCCACAAACCGTATGCCTGCTCTTTAGGGTAAATACGTCCAGCAGGCCTTCGCCTCACCCGTTCAACCTCTCCTGGTACAAATATTCCCCGGGCTGCCACGTCTGCAGGCGAGAGCAACTCCTCCCCTAAGCTATCGAGAACATCGCTCAATTCACGGTCGTGCCGCAATCGTTGCAAGCTTTTTTTCCGATTTAATATAGTCTCCGGCACTAGCCCCCTGCAGGCTTCTCGAAGGATATATTTCTGCTTTAAACCACGAATCTTCAAGTGATCCGGAATTCGAAACACTGTCTCGATAACCCCGGCATCCATGAACGGGGAATTCCAATAAAGCCCGTGGGCCGCATGAAGCTGGAAAGTTGCACCCAATTTGGAGGAACCATGAAGGATATCACGACGAAGCTTCTCACTTAGAGGCTGCGTCGCCTCAAAAGGCAATGGATGTATCTCTGGGCAAATCTCCTGCCCCCAATACAGATAAAGCAAATGGACGGTCGGTTCCAAAATATAAATTGACAAAAAGCCTGCCCAGCCAGGATCCCGGCATCTCCCGCATCTGGGTGAAATGGAAAAACTCTTCCAGAGGACCCCGTAGAGGCTTGAGCATCATGGCCAGCTTCATGACTTTATGCCTTGGCATCCCTCCAAACTGAACATCTGCCTTGTGCCCGGTCAGGACTAATTCCACAAACCGCGCGGCCTCCCGAGCTGCAACAAATTGGTAGATCATCTCCTCCCCGCCGACCGCATCTTCCATATGCCAAACAGTGTGCGGTATCAAACTCGGCAATTGGTCCGCCTTTAAAGTGATTACGTGATGGACCGTCTTAAAGTGTTTGGCTGTTTCCTCGCCCCGAATGATCTCGCCGTCATCCTGTCCGAAACCAGCCGTGAAGGTATGTATTTCTTTCTCCGGGCTGACAACTCTGAGCCCTGCAAGAACTAGGGCCGAGTCGAGACCGCCACTGAGTGCAACCCCTATGCGGTCAAATGATGCCGTTTGTCGACTCAAAGCCCCGAGTAAAGCTTTTCGGACAGCACTAGCATGCTCCTGCTCTGAGGAAGGTAAGACGTCAATACCGATATCCCAGAAGCGTTTGCTTTCAGTGCGTGATCCATTCAATACCAGGTATGCCCCTTTGGGGACGACCTCAACCCCTGCGAGGAAGCAGGCATTTGGATGGCCCTGCCGGGTACGCACATTATATAAAATCGCGTCCCGGTTACCGACTGCAGGAATCTCCGGAATTGCCAGAAGCGCCTTATACTCACTCGCGAAAAAAACTCGCCCCTTCACGCGCGTAAAATAAAGAGACCGGGCGCCCCATCGGTCCCGAACCAGCACCAAGCATCCTTCTTTCTCATCCCAGATCGCAATCGCGAACTGCCCGCTCAAATGCTGATATCCACGAAGACCATGACGTCTATGGAGGGCGAGGACAATATCCTTGTCTGGAATCTTTCCGATGTTGTCCCTCATTTCAAGCATATTTAAAAGTTGGTTCGCGTTGTCAAGGAATCCATCAAATGCGACAGGTTGGCAAGACTCCATTTGACCAGCCTTGACGCGCTGGCCGAGATGGACAGTCCCCGAGATCGACCACTCTTGTCCAATTGATCCGCGATGATACAGCCGTTCGCCCATCGCTGAGAGATCAGTCATCTCCGCATCACCTATGATTCCGTAGATAGCGCTCATCTTTCACATGAAGTTAAACAAATACTCACCATGCCAAAACAGGGCGAATAGGGCAATGTATCCTTCTTTCTTATACCATGCCCCAGTCCTTTTCAATCCCTCCTCAATCCGAACTTTGGGCGAGTACCCAAGTTCTGTTTTTGCCTTATCTATCTTAAACGCTCTGTTTTGGCGGAACCAGTCGACTCGCCGGGAAAATATCGGCGGTGTGATTTTGAACGGTTTACATACGTTTTCGAGCACATGCCCGATTATAATTAGCGGCGTAATCGGATAATATCTTATTCTAACGGGAGTATCCATCGCCTCGCCGACTTTCCTGACCAACTCCTTTATTGAGACGTACTCTTCATCGGCGATCAAATAGGCCTGGCCATCCCCTTTGCCTTTCTCCATTGCCAGCATAAAGGCATCGATTAGATTGTCGATGTAAAGCGGATGATAAAGTGTCTCACCGTTTCCAAACATCGGGAAACAGCCCTTCGCCACACGTTTGAAAATCATATGGAAACGCCCCGGGTCCCCGGGACCATATATGGCGGCGGGGCGAAGAATTACAGTTTGCATCCCCTTCTTGGAATGCTCGTTCACTATCGGCTCAGCCTCGTATTTGGTTCTTTGATAATAGTCCGCCGGCTGGATGGGAGCATCCTCACCACCCGGAGGGTTGTCGATATTGCCGTGGACTCCGCAGGTGCTACAGTATATAAACTTTTTGACCCCCTCCCGAAAAGCGGCTTCGAGAACGTTCTTCGTCCCCCCCACATTGACTTCGTGGTAATAACGGTTGGGCACATTGAGTTCCCGGAAAGCGGCGGCGAGGTGATGGACAATTTCAACATCCTTCATGCATTGTTCGACGACGCTTTTATCTGTGACGCTGTTAATGACAACGTTCGCTCCCCATTGCCTCAGCTCCTCGGTCTTCAATCCTTCCTTGTAATCCAATGCCGTGACTTCATGACCTTCATCCAAAAGTCGTCTTACCAAAGCCTTACCCGTGAAACCGGTACCCCCTGTCACCAGAACCTTCATTCAATACCCCTCTGCTTACGTTGTCCTACCCTTGCGGAAACCAGCCCGATCAAAATTTATTCCAATCTGGATTCCGGACGTCCCGTCCTCCGCCTCAGAACTGTGCACGCACACGGAATTCATGCGCGTTTTGCATTAACCCTCGTGGCCTTGAGAATGATGGGTGAGCCGAACAGGCACCTCAGCCCCAGGAAACCGCAAATCGTTTCGACGCATTTCGTGAAAGCGAGCGAACCCACCAGGCGATGTACTACCATGGGCAAAACGAATTGAGGCCGAAGCACAGCCTGCCCGAACCCTTGCGCCTCCAGGGCATCCAGCATTTGGCGACGGGTAAAGAGACGGAAGGGCCTGGTATTGCCTTCGATGGCTTTCTTGCTGCCAAAGAGAGATTCGGAAAAATAATTAACACTGCGCACATCCGGATAGTCAAGGATGATGGTGTCTCTCGATACCCGGCAAATCTCTGCGAGCAACATCTGCCAGTTTTCCAGGTGGGTCAGCAGTCGAAAGGCCATAACCACATCGAAGGCCTCGTTCGGAAACGGCAAATGCTGCATGCTGGCAGTCTGAAACCGAAAACTCCCCGGGGGCAGCCGGCTGTCCAATCTCCGCCGGCAGATCGAGTCACTCCCGGTGACGGTCACGTTGTAGCCGCTCTGAACCAACGGAACCGTCAGCTGGGCGTGCCCACCCCCAACATCGAGGATCGCGGGGTTCCGGATCGGTTCGAGCATCTTCAAAACGATCCCCGCCTGAAATTCCAGAAAATAGTCCCCGACGGCACCTGCAAACCGCCTCGCGTAATCCTCGGAAGCCGTTTCGACGTCCGGGGCATCCATCTTTGTAAGGTTAGGTGCGGGGCCGGTTCCAATGTTTGCCGAGGTGCTCATTTTGGCGGATCTCCCAAAGGTGCATAAAATTCGAGAACCTCTTTGATCTCCTTCTGCCTACGGGCATCATCCCAGCCGAGCTCTCTTCCTATCAAGGCGCTGACTTCTTCAAGGGTGGATCGAGAGGGGCAAGCCCCTGTTCCCAGGCCGGTGCGCCGAAAAACGATATCGGCCAGTTTGAACGCCATTTCGTGGCGCACAGAATGCATGACCTCCGCGGCCAGAACTGGCGGATTCGCACTCACCAGCCTGTTGCCGCCGGAGCCCTCCGATAGAAACGGCAGAATCTTTTCATATCCCGGTCCATACTGAATTTTCAGGTGATCGACCGCCGAAAAACTTTCCGGCTGAATCCGGGTTGAGGCCGAATCCACAGTTTTGACTGGCTTGCAAACAACTCTGCCGCCATTTATGCCCTTTTCGCCGTTTCCCGCTGCGGGTTTTGCAGGAAAAGGGAGGCGGTCCACAACCAATTTGGCGACGTAAGGGGCGGTTGTGTATTTTACGCTTTTGACCGTGAGCAGCCCGCTCACCTGGTTTGCGGCGTGGTCGATAATTTCAACATCGCTTTCCAGCGATACCTCCCGAACCTGCCCGTTTTGGCCTGCGACGGCGGGCAGCAGGCCCGCGTGAAAAAAGGTAATGTCCCCGAGAGAAAGCTGGGCGTGGGGATTCACCTCATTGATGTCTGTGAGAAAGGTGTCGATGTCTCGGCGGCTGACGTTCAGCTCATCGGGAGGCCCCTCGTGGCGCCGGTAGCTCGTGCCGATCAGGGTGTAGCCGCGCCAGGGAACAAAAAAGAAAAGACGTTTTCCCCCCTTCCGCATGGACTTATCGTTGGAATGGGAGCTATGGCCTTCCAGGCCGACAGCCGTCCGTTCAACAAGACGTTTGCTGGTAACCAAGTTCAACCCTAGAGCCCAAGCTCTCGGCGTCAGGCTTGGGGTCATCGAGGAAGGAAGCATGGTCTCAATCCAAGGGCCGGCGGCGTTGACGACCGTCGAGGAATGGATGAAGATCGAGTTTCCCGAAATTTCATCCGTTGCCCGGACCCCGGAAATCTTTTTCTCCCGGATTTCAAGCTCGGTGGCTTTCAGGTAGTTCGCAATACACGCCCCCTGGGTGTCGGCTGCTTCCAAGAAAGCCAGCAGCAGGCGCTCCGTATTCACGGCCAATCCGTCATACCACAGAGCCCCTCCGGTAATCTTCCGCCCGGGGGTGATCCGGAGCAACTCAGCGCAGGCGTCCGCTGCCAGTATCCTCCCCCGCGGCAGCCGTCTGGATTCTTCGAGCCCCCGGTTTCGGTCCCAACTGATCATGTCATTTGCCATGAGCGCAATCCGCATGGCGAGCTTCCCCCGCAGGCCGTTTCCGAAGGTTGGAATGGCGGCGGCCAGCGGCTCGACTAAATGCGGGGCCAACTGCATGAACTGATTTCGCGCGCGTATGGAAGCCCGCATGCGCTTCACGTCCAAATTCTGAAGATAGCGGAACCCTCCGTGGATTATTTTAAGGGTGTTCGCGGATGTTGCGTGGCCGAAATCTCCCTTTTCAATTAGCGCTGTTCGAAGGCCGCGACGTGATGCCTCCCACGCGACTGCGCTGCCCTGTATGCCGCCTCCCACAATCAGGACGTCGAATTTTCGCTCACTGAGTTGATTAAGGTCTCTTTGCATTGTAAATTATCCGCCGCGCTTTGACCAAGGTAAGGTTTTATGTTAGAGCCCAGGGTTATGAGGAATGGCCATGGCTTTTCCTATACCGAAGCCGAATCTGATTCCGGATGAACGGGAATACGCCTATCTGCCTGCCAAAAGGCTGCAAATCGGTCGCCGGAGAGCGAATCAGTGATTTGAGATGCTCTGCTGGGAATGTCGGGTTAAGCGTTGAAGCAATCGAGAAACCGTAGCTGCCAACATGGCATTGCTCACGGAGGAAATTCAAGGGGTCCGTCCCCCGCAAGATTTTGATGCCCTTCTGCTGGGCCGAAGCAAAAACCTTCGGGGCTGTCGAGAGTCGCGGCCGGCCACGGATATCTCCCAGACAAAACGCCTGTCCATCGCTTTCTTGAACCATCCTGCGAACAAGCTCGCCCCGTTTCCCCAGCCATTTTCCTGCGCCCCAGGGCACGACCGCCAGGCCACCTAGGGATTCGACTTGCTGCAGCACTTCCCGAATGGGGTGGCCGTCTTCAATTCCCGCAGTAACAAAAAGGGCCAGGACTTCAAGGTTCTCTTGGGTTACCACCTGGCGACCGGAAATGATAAAAAGACGTCTCCCGTCTGGATGGCAGATGCTCAAGGAGCTTTCCTCTCCGGTGGCAGAAACGCTCCAAGGTCGCGGGCCTTCGCCGGAAGGATTTTCATTCTTTCCCGCCTTCGAGGCCAACGAACAGAACCAGCCTGCGTTTCGAGACTCTGCTAACATAAGAACACCGCTGAAGTTCGAGGGGGATTGAACCTCCGCACCGGAGCAAAGGTTTCGGTGGGCATTTTCAAAAAAGCTCCCCAGGTCGAAGCAGTCGTGGATGTGCACGTGAGCATCAACAAAAATCATGAAAAAACCCACATCAAGATCATGCTCAAAATCGAAGCGCGAAGCTGGTGTCAGTATCGCATTCGCGAGCGGCTTGAAGAAAATGCCATTTGATCAAGGGGAGACCTCTAATGGTTCAAAGTTACCTGGATCTCCCGCTTCGGTCTGGATGACAACGTCTTTATTAGACTCTACCCTCGGTTCTGGGCGGGGGTTTAGGAGCGGTATTCAAGGCCTTCAAAAAAAGACTGAGGAGGAAGGAATCCAGGCGGTAGATGTCCCGATTAGAACATTTTGCTCCTTTTCTCCGTTGTCGTCAGGACCTCTTTTTCAACTGAACAGGTCAGTCTCTTTTCAAATCCCTAACAAACCAGGGATTAATAGGTTACCGAAACCGTGTCGTCCCCATGCAGGGCCCCGCTAGTAGCGCCCACAGTCAACGAGTTTACCGATCCATCGGATTTAAGAGTGGTAAAGGTGATCTCGTATTGATTGCTTAAAATCTGGGAAATCTTCAGGTACGCATTGTTCAAGTCAGTCGAAGTAGGCGCGCGCAAAAATTCCCCCCCGGTCTGAACGGCCATTGGCTGCATGATTTCGGGTTTAAGCGCATCCCCCAGGCCGATGGTGAAGATGGCCACTCCTTTTTGCTGTGCATTGGTGATGACGTCTTCCAAACTATGCGTCGAAAGCTGCGGCTGTTCTGTCTGCTTGTTATAATCGAACCCGTCCGAAACCACGATGACGGCCTTCCGGTTGGCAGGGCTGCGTAGAGCCATTCGGTTTATGGACTCGTAGACGGAATCATAGAGTCTCGTGCCCTGCTGGAGAGACAAATGGCCGCATCGATCGCGGCGTTTAGAGCAGCAAGGTTTGACACGGGGGTAAAGTCGATTGCCACTTGCGTTTCCGACCTGAATTTTATGACCATGGCTTCATCGGTCGCTGGGTTCAGGGAAGCAAGAAAAGTTTTGGCCGACTCTTTGATATCGTTTGCAACAGAGGCGACACTGCCGCTGAAGTCGAGATCTAAGGCTATCGATACCGGACTTGTGGCGGTGCCGATAAAATCGGCAATGGCCTTTTGGGAGCTTTCCTCGGAAACAGTGAAGTTACCTTCCAGCAAACCGGTGATCGGATTGTCCGCCGCATCCGTAACGGTAACCACTACCTTTACCGATGGGAAGTTACTTGTGTCCACCTGATTGATCGTCACGTTCAGACCCTGTCCATTCCCGCTCAGGCTCACCGTCAGAGATGGCTGGTCCGCATCATTCGAGGGGATGAGGAAAGTGCCTGAATAGGACATCTGATTCGTCGGCGCGAAGCGCACGACTACGGCGCAAGACCCGTTCGGCGCCAGGGACTTGTTTGAGCATGCATCCGTCACAATGGCGAACGGTACTGCTGGAGCTGTGATTTGACCAATATTCAGCGCCGCCGTGCCGCTGTTCTGCACTGTAACCGACTTGTCAGTCGTTTGACCCACCACCAGGTTGGAAAATTGGACCGCGCTACTGCTCAAAGCGATATTCGGGGTGCCACTCACGCCACCCCCGCCGCTCGAGCTATTGTCGCCCCGCCGCCACCCCCACCACCGCATCCGAAGGTAGAAAGAATGCCTAGTATTAGCGCTGCAAGGATCAATAAATAGGATTTACCATTTCCAAATCGTCGTCCTCTCATCGATGACTCCTTTCCTTTAGCGAAGTATAAGTCGCAGATCATGTGACTCATAATGTAACTCATAGCTGATAGCTATGAACTGTTTCTTTGCTATGAGTTGTGAGTTCTCCTGTCTTCCGTCCTTTTCATCTCAATTTTCCAAACCTCGATTCTTTTGTCGCGTCCCGGTCTATACACTTCGACACTCCGTACTCGGCCAGGCCACACATTCTCTGGGTCCAACTTCAAAGCTCCCCACTCAGGGTACAATACCAGCCAAACGGTTTCCGCCTTCTCCGTAAATTCGATTACTTCCTTGGTGGTGCTTATCATTCGCTTGCCTGACCACAACTCTCGTGTTCCCTTCTCGCGGCTGATAATACTGTAATCGAACCGATCCCTGGGAAAATATATTGCAAATTCTTTATCCAAATAAAAGCCGATCGTATCTACATCGCACGAGATGACGATTCTACTCGTCTCAGACGAAGCCGTATTTACCAATTCTGCCGGATGCTGGAAATCCCAGCGTGAATACCAATGACTTGCAAATTTTTCATATGTTCCGGTTCTAAACGCAATGATGTCCGAATTTAAATTGGCCAAGTGAAATGCATTGAAATCCTCACTCATGGAAAATAAAACCAGGCACAAAGTAATTCCAAGGATTTTCGAGACATTTCTGCTCCTCATAAAATGGCGTTTCAACGTCTCTTCCACCTGCGCGGCAGAGATTAAACCAACGCAGAGCGCTAAGGGATATAAGAAATAGCAGTAACGCGTCTCATATGCCGAAGGAGGTTTGACTCCTATAACGAACACACTGATCACGATAGGAATGACTGGGTGTCTCACGATAACTGCCAACGCCAATTTCCGAATAGAAATTATCTGATGAGCCATGGAAACTCCCAGGAAGAACCCTAACACAGGCAACTTGACTGCCCATGTATTAATAACTGGCAAATAAAGATCTGGAAAAACGAAAAAGTTCTGGCGAATAGAGTTCCGCAGGGCTCGCGCGATGTTCCCCAGGGCCTGACCATCAATCCATAGCTGCTTCGACATCAGTAGAACAAGCCAAAAAGCCGTTACTGCGGTAAGTACTGTCACAAAATACATATGAGGTTTTCTCGAAAGGGACTTTGGCTCCCTTAAGACAATAACCAACATAGCCACGGCGGAAATCGCCAACTGGTGAAAGACAGCACAACATACAGCAAGGACCAACAGTCCACCAAGCAATCGCTCCTCGAGAGCCTCTCTTCGTCGATCCCACGAATTCCACAGCACATACCACGCTATGATGCAACCCGTCGCCAGAATTCCAATTGTCAAAAACCTGATATCCCCAAATACGCGTTATCCCAAACGATGACCACCGTGCGCCCTTTTGCAACCGGCCATATAAAGTCCAGGGGCAAAGCATTTGGCACTCCAATCGAGCGAAAATCGTACTTGGCCAGAAACAACCCTAGACCCATTATAATAAAGCTAATCGCGATATATACGCGCTGCCGCCAAAGCTCTCTCAGCCAATTGTCATCCATCCAGGCAAGACACGGAAGAAATAAAAATAATGTAAGCAGTATACCCAATTCATGAGTTAAAATTCCCATCAACGCAAAAGCAATTGCAAAGTACCGTTTTTTCGAGTTACCATCGTAGGAGTAACGGTAGAGAGACCAGAAAAAACATACGGCGACAAACTGAAACGCAGAATACATCCGTGCAAAGCGGGATAATTCGACTTCCCAGGAAGAGATGGTAAGGACGGCAACCAGAACAATGCTCCACGACCGACTGAGGAAGTGACGTGCTAAGTAATATGCCATCACGACAGTGCCAGCGCCAAACAAAGCGGATGGAAACCGGTATGCGAAGAACCCGTCGCCAAAAACCACGATCGAAGCAGCCGTAAGATATTGCAACAGGATTCCCCGAATATAATACCCTCCGCTGGAAAATCGAGGAAACCCGAATTCCAGGATGTTCTGCACACTTTTTATGAAATAGTATTCGTCCTGTGCAAATTGACGTTCGGCCAAACCCGAAATACGAGTCCAGAGCGCGGCTATTACCAGCACGAGCATAAGGAGGGCCGCTACAGAAATCCCGATGTCACTTTTTGCCCGTAATTTATATGCCACCCCTTTTATCATCGGGCAATACCTTCCAATCCATTCATTTCAGAATTAACCACCTTACCTCTTGGCCTGTAAGAATCTGTAAAAATAAACACCTTGCCACACGCTATGCATAATATACGAGATAAAAATGGCGGCTGCTAATCCCATAGCGCCATAATGGTAACCTAATAAGATGTAGGTGCAGGCTATCAGCAAAACGGCCCATAAAGAATTAAATAAAAGGCCATACCACATTTTACCCATACTGGCGATTGCTAGTCCGATTACATCGTTCATTGCCATGAATACGGTGCTAAAAGAAAGAAACACGAGAACATATTTCCCACCAATGAAATCACGTCCATAAACCCCCAATATCACGGGTGCAAGGAGAGAAATCAATATTGCGGCCCCAAATGCTACAATCCCATTAATGAGTATGTTAGCACGGAGTATCCTATTGTAATCATGTCTCTGATCAATTGCAGTCAGACTTGAAAGGATGGGCAACACGATACCGCCAATTAAATTGGGTAAAAATAATATAGCCGTCCGCCATTGATTCGCGGCATTAAATATTCCCATTTCGGCATACCCATTCGTCTGATTTACGAGCATGGCAAAACAAATCCAGTTCACCGGTCCCAGCATTGCCCCCGAAAGCACGGTAGGCAGGCTGAAGCTCCAAAGGATCCGCCATTCTTTCCAACACCCGGAAAACCTAACTGGTACATGAAATCGATGCAATTCCGATCTAATCGCAAGACGGTTCAAGAGCCAATACAAACCCATTGCGGCGGCCGTACCCCACACTGCCCCTTTCACCCCGGCAAGATAGCAGCCGCCAACGATCAGCGGAAGATCCGCGAGGCCAACAAATAAACTTATGCGCGCGATCGTCTTGAAGGCCTCAAAACCGGCCAGAGCACCTCCTTGGGCACCATTTAGTGCGTTAAATAAAAGTATTATGGATCCGATGCGAAGCACATCGGTCAGATGCGGAGCGGCTAATGTGTTCTCTGCCAGCCATGGCGCAAAAATGAAGAGTAACAAAGCCGCCAATCCTCCGGTGAATACCGCGGTCATACCTGAAAGGCATAATATCCGCCCTGCCTTTGCAGGGTCTTTCACCCTGAATTCGGCAATATACTTCGTTGCAGTCAGACCTAATCCAAATCCTGCAAACCCTCCGAACATACCTACCGTACTGTGGATGATGCCCATTTCTCCAAAACTTTCCCGACCAAGGATACGTGCTACGAGAATAGATGCAGGCAGATACAATCCACGCGAAATAAGCCCACCGGCAAGGCTCCAAAAGATTCCTCGTGCCAAGCGCCATCTCAAGGGGGACATTTCTAGCCGTTCCAAATAAATATGCAGAATAGAAGGGCTTACTTTCCGGATAAAAGCTAACGCTGCAGGATTCATTGGCGATATCGTTCCATTCCGAGAACCAATCTGTATGCTTCCAGTGTTTTCTCCGCCGCCTTTTCCCATGTATAATTCTTAGTAATATGCTTTACCAAACCGTCCGTTCTGGCCGCATTGAAGGCCTTCATAACTGCATTCCTGATCGATAAAACATCGTCAGGCTCACAATAAAATGCATAATCTCCGAAATACTCCTCGGTTGAACCTCTATTGGTAATAACCAGATTACACCCCGCAAGACCCGCCTCCAAGCTGGCTAAACCCGGAGTTTCCCGCCAACTCGGCAAAGCATGTACCTTTGCCGCCGCGTAAGCAGATCCGAGTTCCTCATGGGCCATTTGACCTAAATAATAAACTTTTTCATCAGATTCGCTCATACATAATTTCAAATAATCATTGGCTTCGGCTTTTCCTATCAAGACCAGGGGAATCCCGCAACCTTTCAGCGCCCTGACCAATAAATGCTGGTTCTTAATGTATTCGATTCTTCCCACGCATAAAACAAAGTTTCCTACGCCGTACCTTTTTTGAAACCCCGTGCCATCACTGTTCTGGAAAGACAGATCTACACCATTCGGGATAATACGGGCATTAGTAATGGGTATGCCGAAATCTTTAATTACTATTTCCAACTCTGCCCTGGCATTGGGCAACAAAACGTCAGCCATGAGCAGACAGGATAATTGATGACATTTAATCAATTCGCTGGTCGTTTCTTTTCCCCCGCTCAGTAAAAGGTCTTCAAAAGTGCTTAGCTTTATAATTTTCAAACCAACCGTTCTTTCCAAAAATAATTTTATCTTCTCCTTTATGCTCCAATTCCTCTTTCGTACCGAACTTTCCTTGTCGATCCTATCTTTCCAGCTATTTACTTCAGAAAAATTCCAATAAATTGTCGAAAGAGCAACAGGTTTTTTCTGTTTTTTCGCATTCAAAATTTGCAAATAACTATGCTTAACAGCTGTATCTTGCATATTAAAGACATGGACCAGATCATACCCCTGTACATCTGGATCTTTCTCCAGGACGATGTCAACCGTCACCCCATTCTTTTCCAGGAATTCCTTTGTCTTCAACATCTGGATCGTGTCCCCGCCAGGCATAGAAAAAGCGGTAGGTCTATTTTGCATGATTATTTTCATCAGACCTCTTACCAATTTCCTCTATAAGCAATGCCCATATCAGATTATTAATTCCAGTTAACCCATCAGGTGCACAATAAATTGCTGTTATAGATAGGTAAAATGTTGGAAGGCAACCTCAATATAGCTCCCGTGGCCCTCTCAGGCAGGCCCCGGGGTCCCCTTTCATTCGAGCAGCGACCTGTTATACCAGATTATTCCACAGCCTCTTCCATCGACCGAAAACAAAATATTTCTGTCGGATTACCCTCCATTTAAAGGCACTCTTCTCATATGGGCTGGCATTGGAAAAATTAATTCTAATTAAATCGGATACTGCTTTCACGTATAACCGGAGCGCATTTCCCACGCGCAGTATTTGGAATGGCCAATCTCGTCGCGATTCAATGAATGCCAGGGCGTGTCCACTACTAATCGCGTGGGCGACAAAATAATTCCACTCCAAAAGCCCGGGGTCTATCATATGCTGCACGATCACCGCCGGGTCATAAACGACTTTCTTCCCTAAAGAGCCGATTCTCCGAAGCAGATCCGCCTCTTCTCCGGCAATGAATCTATTCCTCCTTTGACCCAATCCTTCATTAAATCCACCCGCCGACCGATAAACAGATCTCAGCATTGAGAGGTTTAGGGCGGATACTTTTTCTCCGGAAGCAATTTTTCTTCTCCTGTTCCCCAGATCAACTCTTGATAGGCAACTCTCGAAAAACCGCCCGAGCCAGATGGGTTTGCTATTTTCATAAATTAAGTTTATACGCCCAGCAACAACTTCTGCACCGGTTTCTTCATAACATTTCTGCAGGCAGGAAAGCCAATTGCTATCGACAATAACGTTATCTCCCAGGAAAGCAACAATTTCTCCTTGGGATTCATCTACTCCCCGGTTTCGGGCAATATTCTCTCCTCTCCCTTCTTCCAATACGTAATGCAAACTCCCCAAATGCATAAAGCCGTCTGCGATAGAACGCGTATCATCTTCTGAATTATTGTCAACTATGATCATTTCATAGTCGACCCCTTTTAGTCCCTTCTGTTCAAAGAAACTTTCTATCATTCTTTTTAAACATCTGGAACGGTTATACGTACAAACAATGATCGATATCATCGACATTTTCCCATCTCACCTTCCGATCGAGACATTTTGGCTAGGATTAATTTACATAATTCCCGCTAGTCTTTCTGTGTGTTCCTTCTTCCGTAACTTCAAGCCGTACTCTCCTTTTTAATCCCTTCCCACGCCACAAATAACTTATCGTTGGGGAGAAAATCCCCACCTCCTATATATTTATGATTCGCCTTCACCCCATACTTTTGAAGTAAATTCGTTATTTCTGCCGGCCTGAACCATTTCTCCCATGGTTTTATGCACAACACTCCGAGTTTTCTCAAATTCTTATCTATGATATTTATTCTACCCCCTGGCTTGAGAATCCTGACCATTTCTCTGATTGCATTTTCAATAAGAACCGCGTGCTCAAGTGCTTCGACCGAATAAACACAATCAAAAAAGGAATCGGGATATCCAGTGTTAAGCATATTTCCAATCGAAGTCGTTACCTTATTTCCGGAGCAGAAGCTAAGTAATTCATCTGAAATATCCAGTCCATATAATCGGGATTCAGGGTACTTATCTTCTAAAACCTTCAGAAATCGACCTTTCCCACAACCAATATCTATCACCTTTTTCCCGTTCAGATCGCCAAGGAAGGACAATATTTCCTGAACTTGCCCGTCTTCCTCCTCAATGAATTCGGGAAATAAATCAACATCAACATTAAAATCAGCCTTGATCATCGCCAGGAAACCATCGATAAAGAATTTCACTGGCCAACTTATCTCTTGATTTGAGAAATACCTCCCTCCCCTGCCATAACTTCCCCAAAACCCCCCGCTTGAATTCTGTATCTTTACAAGATAATCCATAGCCCTGTTCGCTGGCTCATAATCGCCAATTTTATACCACGCAACAGCTAATTGTGCCACTCCGGGCGAGCATACCCATTCCACCCCCGGATACGCCGGGATCGCTCCATTTTCTCTCTGGATATCGGCAGCTTGCGCAAGGCCCTTCTTGGCGAGTTCTATTTCCCCCATGTCAATTAAGGCCTCCATCATATAGCCAAAAAAATGGGAATTCGTCCCCATTTCGGGTTTAAACTGGACCAGCTCAGGTTTCCTCTTGAAATAGTTTATTCCTCGTTCGTATGCATCCAAGTATTTCGGTTCCGACAATTTTCGTCCTGCTTCCATCATTGGTGGTAGAACATACAAGTTCGAATATTCAGACTGGGTACTCCCGTCGGATAGCCTCCACATCTCATACGACTGGCTAAGGACTTCTCCGTTTGGTGTGATATGCATGTTTACGTAATCACATGCCCGTCTCAAATTCTCTTCTATTTCGGGCATATCATCCAGCGCTGAAAGAAATCCGCGAATTACCTGGGCGGTATCGAAAGTGTACGGAACATCGTCCAGAGCGCAGAAGGCTCCGTCCGGCTTCTGAACAGCAGCCTCCCATCGCACCAGCTGCCGGGCAAGCTCCCTTTCTCCGCAGTTATATAGCGTCGGGATAAAATACCCGGTAACTTCCTGGTAGCCCACACTTTTTTTATAGTGGAAGGCAATCCCTCCATCTGGAACTATTTGTTTTCGAACCCATTTAATGGCTTTTTCCAGAGCCGAACTTTTTTTCAAGGTACCATTGCCTGAAATTCCATAGACTCTCCTTATACGCCCGAACCAACTCATAATGATCTCCTATTCGTTCCCTCTATTTTTCCTTCCTCTTTAACCTGTCTTCGCCAAGGATTTCTTCGGATAGGAGGCTTTTTGAGGTCCGAATCCTATGCTTTTCAAAGAGCCCTGTGATGTTCACGCATTAATGATCCTCTGCTTTTTCTCACCTTCAAAGTTTCCGATAAAAATGTTTCCGCGATCGCTGCAGGCTCAAACTTCCTGACCAACTTCTCTGGGGGGGTATATTTATCCAATGAATGGTCACGAAATCCCTTGTATAATTTGCCTATGGCTTCAGCTATACCCACTTCATCGTTGGGGGAAACCCTGAGGATACCCCCATGTGGAACCATGTCTGACAAGACGCCCACCGAGGGACTTAAGGCCAGAATCGGCTTTTTCGCTACGATATAATCTACTAGTTTGGAGGGAAGGTAAATCCCTTCCGAACCATCAGCTTCTACAAGCACACAGATGGTTGCGGATCCAATTTTACGAAGGCTTTGCTCGTAATTGACGCTTCCCAGATGCTTCACTATATTGCCTAATGCCAATTTTTCCACTAAAGCCACTGCCGTTTCGTCCTTTGGCCCGACGAGAGAAAGTTTAGTGATGGAGCGTGCGGCTTCATTCGCCATGAGAAACCTGGCGAGACCTCCTAGCAGAGGCCGGGGCGAACGTTCCGTTAATTCACTTGCACCAAGCTTCCCTGCATGAAGCAAATGAAAAGTTTCTGCCGAGGTCCCACCGGTACAAGCATAGCCGATATGAGGGATTACTACGCCTCTGGACGCTTCTCCACCTAATTTCGAAATGTAGTCTCGCAGCCTACTGGAAGGATAGCTTATAAGATCTGCATATCTGAACGTCTTCTTCAACCAGCCTGCCGAAAAGGCTGCTTCCAGTTTGGACACATTTCGAACCCGCTCGCCTGGGAAAAGATGATAATCCCACGGATCATTGATATTGGCAACCCACGGTATAGCCAGGGATCGAGAAACCCAGTACCCGGCAATATGAGCAACCATTGGCAGAGAACGTGAATATACGATATCGAACAGGCTTCGGGAGTGCAATTCTTTAGCGACTTTAACCAAAACTGCTATCCATCGCGCGTAGGTAACCGTATGAAATTTTGCCCCGAGCCAAAATGAATCGAAGTTTCTGGGCTTGGAAGGTATTGGAACCTCGACTGTCATTCTTAAAGCTTCCCGCCACAACTTGGAATCGTCCACTTTTTTCCCAGTTGTCGGATGTGACAGTCCCATTGACAACACGGTGACGTTTGCTCCTTGGCCCTGTAGGGCGATAGCCATCTTTGCACCACAGTAAGCTTCAGAGTCAGCCATTGGTGAAAAGATCGGACTAATGCAAAGGATGTTCATTGGGTTCTAAAAACATTGCTATACAAAACTGTTGAGGGAAACTCCCATCCCATTCCAGGCTATCGGTTATCCCCCATGTGATCCTGGTGAGTTTCTATTTCTTCCTTGAGCGCCGCCAAATAACCTTTTCCAAATTTAAGATCTGGTTCCAGATGATTACCCTCAGCCCATTCGTTCCACGATTTCACAAACATTAATCTTCTTTCTCTGCCAACTGCATGGATTCTTTTGAGGGCTTTCCTTATTTGCAGCCGAAACAATTCCGGTGTAGATCCATGCAAGACGAGGCCATCGGCACCACTTCGAGGCGTATTGTCCCAATTCGGAATCAGACAAGGAAGATTTTCCCCATCGATACCTTCTTCCGGGATTAAATATGATATTTGCTCCGCATAGGAATAAACCGTGGGCATTTTCCGTAATCCCTTGTAAATGGCCTTAAATTTCCTAATCGGCGTTCTCCACGAGATTCCTTTTGCATTCCTTATTGCTGGCAGGTTTGTCCTCAGACACGCATCAAATCCATATTCTTTAGGGGTAAATGCCTCCTCTCGAATGGCAACCCCTACCAAAAAGAGGTCGCCCAGCCCTGATCTACCTGCCAGACTCCTCCAGAATTCCATTACCTTCCGCACATCCGGAATTTCTTTGGGCATATAAATGAGAAAGAGCGGCTTCCCCTCAACTCGTACATATCTTTTATCTGTAAAGGCCGGCAGCAGGGCTTCAAAATGAGCCCTATAATCCTCATAGCCAGGATAAGTCTGCTCAATCAGAACACGGTCAGGGCACCCATGCCATATTCCGGTCCATGTCTGATTCGCCCAGCAAAGACAGAAGGGGAAAACAGGTTCTCCCGTTTTTAGCACTTCCAAAAAAGGCCTCTCCAATATTCTTTTGCCGGAGAACCAATAATGGTAATAGCAAAAAGCTTCGATTCCATATTCTCGCGCCATCTCTGCCTGGACCTTCCTTGTTTCGGGTACTCGCAGGTCGTAAAAACCCAAATCAGCAGGAACATGTGGCTGGTAATGCCCACGAAACATCGGCTTAGCTTTGGCCGTATTTGTCCATTCGGTAAACCCCTTTCCCCACCATTCGTCGTTCTCTGGAATTGGATGGAACTGAGGCAAGTAGAATGCAATCAACCGGGCTAACTTCTCTGAATTATCCATGGAATCAGGCCTCATGTTTCTCTCGAACAAGACTTGCATTGAGATTCTCGAAATAATCCAAGAGGACCCTCAGAATCCTCGGGGTTGCCTTCCCGTCCCCATAAGGGTTATGTTTTCGAACCATTGCCCAGTAAGCAGAGCGATCCGTTAGCAGCAGGGATGTCTCCCTTACGATGTTTTCGTATTCTGCGCCTACCAGCTTCACAGTTCCAGCTGTGATAGCTTCGGGGCGCTCCGTCGTGTTCCGCATCACGAGTACTGGTTTACCCAGGCTAGGAGCTTCTTCCTGGATGCCGCCGGAATCGGTCAAGATGAGGGTCGAACGATCCATGAGTGCGACGAAGGCAAGGTAGGGAAGAGGATCAATGAGATGAATATTTCCTGGTTTTTCATAGTTGTCGGCGCTATTTCCAAGGATCCGTGCTACAGGGTTTCTTACATTTGGGTTTAGGTGGACGGGATAGACGAAATGAACGTGGGGAAAACGTCTGGCCAGTTCGGCTAATGCCTGACAGATTGCTTCCAGTCCTTCACCAAAACTCTCGCGCCTGTGTCCTGTAATCAAAACCACGGGAGCGCCTTGCCCGCCGTCAATAATGGCTGGATTTAGCCCAGGGATAGCGATCGGCTTCGATTTCACCCTTTTAAGCGCAAGGAAAAGTGCATCGATGACGGTGTTGCCGGTGACAAAAATTTTCTCCGGAGATACTCCTTCCGCGAGCAAGTTTTGTCGGTTCAGCTCGGTCGGTGCAAAATGAAGCGCAGCCAAACGTGTGGTAAGAATCCGGTTGGCCTCTTCAGGCCAGGGAGACTCCAGATTGCCTGTGCGGAGGCCTGCCTCGACGTGTCCTACCGGGATGTGATGATAAAAAGCCGTGAGAGATGCGGCAAACGTCGTTGTGGTGTCACCCTGGACCAGAACTAGATCGGGCCGAACCTCAGCCATATAGCTGTCCAGGCCGAGAATACTCCTTGCGGTTAACCCGGCCAGCGTTTGGCTGGGCCGCATGATATTCAAGTCGGCATCCGGTTGGATATCGAAAACATCCAGCATCTGATCCAGCATGCCTCGATGTTGAGCAGTGACGCACACGTGGTATTGTACGTTCGAATATTCTCTCAAGCCGACGATAACTGGGGCCAGCTTAATTGCCTCCGGACGAGTGCCAAAAACGACAGAAATTTTTCTCATTTTATAAAATAGCCATTCAGAAATTGTATGTTACAATTCACAAAATTCTGATCGATAAACGTTTCAAACCGATTCTTCATCGTGGCTTACTGCGACGCCGTCGGAGGTGAATACTTAATTCTTTTATTTGAAAGATCGTACAAGAATTTGTCCCAGCGCCGCATGGTCAAAACCTTCAGCATTGCCTTTGCCTGTTTTATTCTGTCAGCAAGACTCCTACCCAGAACTTCCTCTGTCATCGAATACTTCCAATTGAGAACAGGAGGTGATAACTTCCCCCCCAATTCCTCAGCAAGCTCGTTCGCCTCTTTCAGAATCGCCGTATGCTTCGGATAGAACCGGCTTAACCCTTCTTGGAGCAACGTCAGGCAAGCCGCTCGCGTCCTTTCAGTATCTTCTAAAGATCGAAGATAGCATATACATAGGGTGATCGAAAAGAATACCCCCTTAAGAGCTTTGTTGGAAAGGGTCCTGGAGAGGCTCTTTGGATTGCTTTTTCTGTAGTAACTTCGCGCTTCCGATACAAATTTAATTTTCTCGCTCTTGACTATTACCCGGCAAACATACTCACCATCGTCATCTGGCGCTGTTCTCTTATCCCATGGCCCTGCCAACTCAGTTAATTTTCGGCTAACAAGCCACACGGCGGGATTCATCCAGACATTTTCGTTAAATTTTGTGATAAGCCATTCCACGGGATCTAAATCCCTCCATAGGTTATCCGGGGTGAACTTTGCGTTCTGATACCGGTAATAGAAGGGTGCCCAGGATGACGTAAGCAATATTCTGGAACTTCCAGCACCATCAATCGACCTCAATTGTTTCTCAACCTTGTCAGGCGCCAGAAGGTCATCTGCGTCGAGCCATTGAATATAATCTCCTTGCGCATATTCCAGTGCTTTGTTTCTAGCGACGGCTGCTCCGCTATTTTCCTGGGATGTTACTTTCACTGTATTCGATTCGTATTCCTTTGCTATTCGCAGCGAATTGTCAGTGGATCCATCATCGACAATAATTATTTCCTTCCTGGGCCATGTTTGGGATAACGCTGACTGAATCGTTTCTTCGATCCATTCTTCAGCATTATAAGAGGGGATAAGAATGGAAACGAGCACGGACACTAAAACATTTTCCTTTCTTTTGTTTCGTATGGTAGTGATAACGCAAAAGTGACCCAGGAAAGGGCCTTTTGATAAAGGAAATGTGACCCACCCTTGGATTCAATATGATTTATGTTTCTTTTACTTACAAGAAAGAGGGTGGGGCCCCTCTGCGTTATCACAGTGGGTCACTTTTGCGTTATCACTACCATTCGTACGGAGAAATAATAAAAAATTCCTCAATCACAGAGATCGCAGAGGGCGCAGAGATCACTGGGGCCAAAGTCAAAAAAGAAAGAGGGAAGAGCTTAGAGCCAACTTCTTTTCCCCCTTGCTCCTCCCTTCACTCTTTCCCTCTCCTCGCAGATCCGAGGAAGAGGGAGATGAGGGGGGCGGCAAAAGTTTAAACAAAAGGAAAACCCTGACCCGGTCTACCAGCGGAAGAAGCGGTATGGGTCATCCCATTCTTCAGGTGAATCGAGGTACAGGCCCTTCAGCCACCGTTTCTCCCATGTTGCAACCGGGGTGCGGAAGCGTTGGAGAAGCAGAGTGGACCCACTCACCCCCATATTGGCCAGAAGCCGTGAAACAAGGAATGAGGTGCGCCTAAAGGTCCGCTTCGTATTCTGCCTTCGATAATCAAATTGCCAAGGGACCAACTGACAAAAGACTAAATTAGCATTCTCAGCCCTCGCCAGGACGCCATTGCCGACTACCGTGGCTCCGCCTGAAACCAGGGCCAGGTCCCTTGGCTCGCGGTTGTGGACGTCTGCCGGCCCAATACCTGCGAACAGAGAATCCTTTCCAGCGGTTTCAAAGAAAGCAGAGATATGTTCCCCTCTTTTCATACGCACCTTCACTGGCAGGAATGCATTTGCATCCTCTTCATCCAGGCCGATCGCCAGCAGGCTCCCTCCCGCCTTGAGCCAATCGCTAATGGCCGCGGCGCGGCCTGCCAGTTTCTTGCCTCCGCCCGGGCCGACGATCAGCGCATGTTCGGCAGTCAGAGGCCCAGTCTCCCCGGCCATCGGTGTGATGCCCGCAGTCTCGAGATAAGTTCGCCCGGAGCGATCACCAACGTAAAGGGCCTTGGTCGTCGGACCCGTCTTCCAGGCCGACACATATTGAATGATGTTACGGGCCAGCCTTAGGGCTGTGGGGTCCGTTTCGCTCCGACCGGTAACGTCCATCTGGCAAAACAGAACCATTCCGGCCCCTTCCCGGTACTCCATCAACGGGCTGTACTGCAGGCTGAAGCCTCCGTCGACGATGGGCAGAAAATCGCCTATTACAGGTTTCTCGATGAGGACAGAAGCAACGTTTCCGTAGTTGCCGCAACGCCACACTCGAGTCACTTCAATGCCGCACCATCGGACCGCGGGAGCGCCGCCGTAGCGGGGGCTGAGCTCGCACTTTAGGCGCGGCGGCAAGATCCTCGCCTCACCCCGCCAGTCGAGCAGGTGCTCTGCTTCAATACCGGCCAAAAGGGGGTGGTCGGGTACGCGCTTGTAAACCCGCCTCAAGCCATACTCCTGGACGCGGAACCCGAACCGCTTCTCCAAAACCTCCGATGTCTGTTCAAAAACGATCACCTTCAGCCCATCACGTACCCGCGCGATATCCGGCGCCCGACCCTCTACTGTCAGGGCAGCCTTTCCCACGATAAGGACATCGTACCCCGACGGATCGGACTTCGCATCGACAGACTGGCATTGTATCCCTATAGCTTTCAGCAATCGACCCGTCTCACCCTTGGGGTCGAAGAGGGCGATCTTCTTCCCGATCGCTTTCGGGAATGGAACCTGCGGCATGACGGAGATGATAAAAGAATCCTTCTGGACCTCGCCCGTACTGAATCTCACCGTGACACTCAGTGGATACGAACCGGCAGCCAGTTCGGCCGGCAGATCGAAGCTCAACGGAATGCGCTCCTGCTGCCCGGTCTTTACGCTGAACTTCTTGGTGCCAGTGACAGCCCGGGGTAAAGCGAATGACCACTCGCAATCGCAGGTCACGGTCACGCGGGAGTTATTAATGACGATGAGCTGTTTCTCGACCGTTTCGCCCGCACAGAAATTATGATCCTTGCTCGTGAATCTCGAGGGCTTCCCGCCGATATAAGCCAGGAGCGGCAGATTGTTCCGAATCAGCGCTTGCGCTGCAACAGTGGGGATCCAGTCCGAGCGCTCGAATGCCAGGTCCATCCGCTCCGAGAGGACCCTCTTCTCTCGATCGTCCTGCTGCTCGACGTAGTCGGGACTGAATCCCGGCCGCTGCAGGTTTTCCCAGTCCACCATGAATTCCTTGCGGCCCCTGTCCACGGCCTCGCGCAATTTCCAGAAGTTCCCGTATTCCAATGGAGAGTTTGCCGACAACCCCCACGTACGGAAGGCGCGCCAGTTGTCAGTGAGGTACATGGCAAACACCGGGAACCGTTCGTCTAAGTCTTTCGAATCTAAGTGGTAGGGGTAATCCCAGCGAAGCCATCGGTTCCCGGCCCGGAATTGCCTGGCCTCCCAGCGCAGATTCGCCTTCTCCATCTCGCTTGTCTGAAAGGCCCGGTCCCCGAGGAACTGCGAATTCCACTCGGCCAGGCAGAACTCCCACGGTACCTTCGCGCTCCCGAACTCTCGTTTTCCTCGGTACCACCCGCGGTACATCGTCCAATCCCAGGTAGACGGGGCGCCGTACTCGCATGTAAAAACCGGCTTCACCCCTTGGGTTCCCCAATGCTCGAACCAGTCGGATAGTTCCTGGATCGGGACGAAGTTCGGGTAGAAATTGCTCGTATGCATCGAGCCCAGGTTGCCCGAAGAGTGGTGGTAGACAATCCGGCTGGGGTCCAGGTGTTTCACGATGGCTTCCGCACGTGTGGCGAGCTTGGAATTCTTCGAGGCCCACCCGTCACGCCGTTCCTTCACCCCATCGATCATATCCGGGTTCATGTCTTCGTCATATCCTGTTGTATTATGGCTCATGGAATACATCACGACTGAGGGATGGTTCTGCGCAGCCCGCACGTAGAATTCTGCATGGCGGGCATAACCGTTATTCTGGTCGGCATCCCGCCTTTCCCATTCGTAGTGACCGAAATGAGGTTGGGAAAAGGATATAAGCATCCCCGCATCGTCTGCGGCCCTTAGGATCTCCGCGAAGCTCAGATGGGAGCCCGGCTCGCAGCCGTAGTTGTGAGTATAAACACAATTAATCCCGAAACTCTTTAGGCGAAGGAGACTCTCTTTTGCCGCATCATAGTTCGCCAGGGCCGCGCCTAGTTGGGCATTGTCTAATGGGACAGAAGAGAGAAAGATCCGGCTCCCGTTCAAAAAAAAGTCCCGGCCTTCAATCCAGAACTCACGGAATCCGAAGCGCACAGGGTGGCCGGTGTCCAACAGCCTACCCCCCGCCCCCAATAGGGAAAGTTGGATTTGGTGGATGTTTTGAGGCGTATGGATGTCCCAAAGAGTGTTGGGGTTCCACTTCTTAGTGAAAGAAATCCGGCCATTCTTGAGACTATTTCGCCGGAATGGCTCGCTATTAAATTCCCGGACGCCCTTTC
The DNA here is from genome assembly GCA_963712535.1 of uncultured delta proteobacterium. Taxonomy (GTDB): domain Bacteria; phylum Desulfobacterota; class SM23-61; order SM23-61; family SM23-61; genus CAVQIK01. The sequence continues at coordinate 184,430 of CAVQIK010000003.1, forward strand.
GTTTGTCCCTGGTATCCAGAATCCGGGCACGCAGGATGTGCTGTTCATCTTCATCCAATCCCTGAAGGGCGGCTTCAAAGGTGATTTCCCCGTTACGGAACGAGGTATCAACCTTTACGTCATTGATGCGCGGACCAGAAGGAACGCCCAAGAGGTAAACATCCCCGCACAAACCTCGCCGGGCTACCGAGCCCTTGATCTCTTTGACCAAGGCGGTGTCATTGTACGAACGCATTACCGCTTTCAGGGGCATGGCTACGACGAACATGCTCAGAAGGTATTGACTGCCTGCCCGGCACATCGGCGTGAGATCCACCTCGCCGCCCGGAAAGCGGATCTCCCCCGCCTGCTTGCCGTCAACGAATACAACCGCATAGGAATTCAGGTACTCCACGGAAACGGCTATGCGACGCCCGCCCCATTCCCCTGGGACGGTAATCTCCCGCTGGTACCACGCCGCACTGATGTCCCCGAGGTTTTCCTCCCTCCAGCTCGAATGGGAATAAACTTTCTGGGAATCTTTTTGAAAGTACCCGGTAATTCCAGGCCAGGGGCCGGGGACCTTGAAATAGCCCCACCTTTCAGTCGGCACTTCGCCCCCATTCCCCCTTGCCGGCTGCCAGCGCCATAGCCCATTCAAGCAAAGACGCTCGCGAGTCGAGGTCTTCTCACGGTAACCCTTATCCAAATCCCAAACAGGTTTGATTCCACCGGGGAACTGCTCGTCGGCCTCTGCAGCAGAAACGACGCTTAATATCGCGGGAAGCAGGAAGACTGCGGTAATGAAAAGGATCAGCCGCGCCGTTCTAATATAAGCTATGAACATTATGGACAATACCTTTTTCTTGCCTCGTATGTCCCTTACTCCGATGTGGGCGTTATTCTGTTACATACTTCTGCTTAACGATATCAAATCCAAAAAATGCCAATATCTTTCCAATGTGATCGAAATCCTTCACCAAATATTTCATAAACAAATGATGCCCGATGAGAAATAAAAAGGGCAATGAAGCAGTATATAATGGAATAGCGATTATTGACTTGAGAATACTATGAATACCAAAATTTGAAGACAGAATCGCCACTTTTCCTCGCAATAGGGCTCTTTTCAACAAAAATCTTCTCTCACAACGGATCAAGGGCACGTATTCATATACCCTTGCGTCGTGACAATATCTGAAAACATATCCTTTAGCGATCATCCTTCGGAAAAAATCTTGATCTTCACCACCGCTACCAAACTTCCGGATCAAATACATCTCTGATTTTCATCGACCATTTCCCGTTTCAAGCAACAGATTTCCCGTTCTCCCTTGCCTCCACTCCAGATATCTGCCCCCTTCGGATAATTCGGTCTTTCATAAAACTTTCCTTTTATTACCCATCGGGGGGCTCCGTTTTCAAACAGAGGGATTACCGGCCCTTGAATTCCGTCCGCCCCCCATTCATGGCAGGCTTTAAGCAGAAGCGAATTAGCCAGCGGATCAATCGGGAATTCATCGTCATCAATAAAGGCAACATAGTTCCCCCTGACATTCCGGAGCGCCTTATTTCTCGCCAGAGAAATATTCTGTTCCGGTTCGCAGTAGTAATCAACAGGAATAGAAGCTTTTTCTTTGAAGGAGCAAACGATCTTCTTGGCGGATTGCGTAAAATCATTGTCAACAACAACGATCGAGTAAGTGAATAAATTGTCGGTTTTTTGCTTCTGTATTCTATCTAAAAGCTGCAGTAATAGCTTAGGCCGTTTATAGGTACAAATGCATATGCCGATATGGTCATGCGCCTGAATCATTCCATTATCTTTCTCCAGACTTCCCAAGCACCCGGAGCATCGACAACTTGAGGGGGGTTACGAGTATGAAATAATAACCATTCGATGAAGGATTCGATCTTGGGTCAAAGACCTTCCCGAAGGACTTACGAATTACGTGAAGTATTGGGCGAGGTTAAAACAATGGATGTGAGGCTAAGGCAGGAGAGGTCTGGTTTTGCATGTTCCCTTTCCCAGAACATCACCGCTTCATCTCCCCGTGGAACGCTGGATACTCGACTGTGGTATATCACAAGCAAATTATTGTAGGTTTTTTCAATGCACGAATTTCATTCTCCAGAGAAGGTGTTTATATCCCAGGGATCTTTTCCGCCCTCGAGTTTTGCAAATTTACTGTAAAAGGCGAAGCTTGGCCGGAGCGGCGAGTTGACTTGCACTGGAGTATTCGGCTGCCCCATAATCTGACGCAGAGCCATATAACACCTGTGTTCCATCCGACTTTTTATAGAGCCAAATAGGTGCGCCGTTGCTCCATGTAGTAGCGGAGGCGAGAGTAATAGCATTCGTGCTATAATTAATTGAAGAAATTTGAACAACATTGCTTACTGTCCCTATCGCAATCCAGTCGGGGAACAAAGTTACCCCTCTCGCCAAGGCAGAACCCCATGTGCCGTCCTGGAAATAAAGAGCATCCGCAACAACCAGAGTCGTTGAACCGCTTCCCGCCCCAACCGCCGTTGTCAGATATGTTCCTCCGTCTATGGCTGGAGATGCATTACTAAGACTCAAATCTGGGAGAGTTAAACTTGAAGTATCTGCCATACTTGGATTTGCGAAAAGAGGGTTGCCATTATTAGCTTTCCAGTTATTTACCTCTAAAAGACAGGTTGAGTCAAACGTACCCCCTATACTTTGAACGTCATGCCGATTATCATAAAAAAGGTTGTTCTTTGATATATTTCCGAATGTTCCTCCTGTCCTTCCATTGTAACATTCCGGTGCAAGACCAGCTAATTGCATTGGGCAGGATTGATTATAATAAGGGGCGTTTTGGCAAGTCTCATAAAAAGGATACCCATACCCGTTGTGGTAGAAGGTATTGTTAAAAACTCTATTATAGACTCCGCCCCATCCTCCAGCCCCATTTGATCCTGCGTATCCTGGTCTTCCTGAGCCATACTTAAAGCGTATCCCCGAGTTCATTGCTCCGTAGAAGTAGTTGTATCTTACAATCTGTTTAGGACCGGAGAGATCAAGATTATCCGCCCCTCCGTTATTGGGGTTAACGCTTGCGTATCCGAACCGATTACCTTCAACCAGATTATACAATGCTGGCCTTCCCCAATCATCTGCTAATTGCACATTTCTGTGTCCATATTTTCCAGTATAACTTGAGTTTGTATAAAAGCCTGAAGTGTTTGGATAGGTGCAATTACCAGAATTATGCGTATTCCAAGGTTCATTGTTGAAGACATTGTTCTTAAGTACCGTAAATCGTCCAAAAGCATCAATAGCTGAATGCCCTCCATGGGCAATGTAGTTATCTTCGATAGTGTTATAATTGTCTTCTGGGTTTACAGTTACACCGGAGGAACAACAAGCAACACCAAGTCTAATTATATCACCACCCTCTACGCAAGCCTCATTTGATCCCCCCGCATTTGAAAACGTGTTTTTATGAATCCAGTTATGAGTCACATTACAATTATAAGCTCCACCCCCTGCACATATGGGCATTATCTGAAATCCCCATCCCCCCGAAAAAGTACAGTTTGTAATCTCATTATAGCTTGAAGAATTCGAAATATTTCCCAAAACCGCAAAGTTCGTAAAAGTTATCCCGTCTATTTTGACGTACCTGATAGTTCCTTCTGCTCCAAGATTTATCCCCAACATATAAACACCGGAAGACCTAAGAATGGGTGTTTCTCCGGGAGCAGCAGAAAATATAATCCTACCTGATCCAACGCCAGTTCCCGTGTGATACGGATGTATTGCACCATAGTAGGTCCTCGACTCGGTGTAGGTTCCTCCCTTTAAATAAATCGTATCCCCAGCCACCGCGTTGACGTTGGCAGTATTCAAGGCGCAGTAATTGGAGCCGGGATCGGTTGCCCTCTGGCAGTTTGCCCAGGATGCCGATCCTGTCGGGGAAACCCAATAGGTGCCGGCAAAAAACAGGAGTTGCCCAACAGAAAAAAATAATTACTGACAGCCTAATTAATAACATTCATTACCTCCGATCTATCCAAAATTTATCATGAAATCTATTCTTGCCCGTAATTTCTCCGCTGGATATCTCCCATTGTTAAAGACAAAAATCTCACCGCCGTCTGAAATCTTATTTCCAACTCCTATCGAACTACTGCAAATACAATGCCAGCTTGTGCAATTTAATAGCCAAACGTGAAAAAGCTTTAATTTTTCCCAAGGCAAAATGTTGGATTTGCCTATAGAGGACGGGTATAAGTTATTGATGTTCAACCATATTTAACTTCAAACCCTATTATCCTTCCAGGATTTCTTGTCTGGCAAAAAATTCCACGAAGACAATACTCTGCACAATGTTCTAATTATTCTGTCATTTCTTTAGACCCTAATGTACAGGGATGTACGACAATCCCCTAAGCTGTAGGATGAATCCTCATAGGTTGCTGCATTCTTCCTTTGTGGGCAAGTTGGGTGCCGAAAAAACTACCGTCAAAAAAACCATCATTGACCAAAGGTAGTTCGGCGACTGGAAGAAACTCACTTCGCTATAGTTTTGGAGCATCGCCATGGGCAGCAGGCATATTCCAAATATGCCCCAATCTAATGAGTGTTTAATCCCATTTCGGACTCGCCCGCAGTAAGCCAGAAGAAACAGCCCCAGTAATATAAGCCCAACAACCCCGAGTTCAACGTAGATGGCCAGGTAACCATTGTGAGCGTTAGCGAGGATGAAGTGAGGGGTGAATATTGCTTCCAACTCCCAATTCCCGGGTGCCCAGAGCCCCCCGTAGCCAACTCCGAACAGCGGGTTGCGCGAGGCAAACTCAATGATCGGTCCCCACATATCAGTGCGACCGGTCAGCGTTTCGTCACGTCCAAGAGCAGGAGCAATGATTTGCATGATTGAGTCATAGAAAAGAAGGTACATCAAGACGAGCGAAACCGAGGCCGCCTTCAAAGAGCTCGCAACAGACCTGGAAAGATTTTCCCTCCCCATTAATAGAAACAATAAAATAATCCCGATCATGAGGCTACCGACGGCTGTTGCGCTGTATGAGTCCTCGGGTCCTCGGAGCAGGAACAACGCGATGACAAGGACGAATACGTCAGCACAATTTTGAACTGTGTTTTTCCAAAGGCCTCCCGAGCGCCATTCTCGCAGAAGTGCCCACATTAAGAAAAAAATCGATAATCCACACAATTCTCCAAGGGAGTTCTTTTGGAGAGTGACCCCGGTCCACATCTCACCCCCACTCCAACTCGCATATGCACGCCCTAAATGCGGCATGTACTTAACAAGCACAAGCGAGAATGGAATTAATACATACGCACAGCGTCTGATAACGCTCTCCAGCGCTGATAGTGGCATTCGTTCACTTAGTACCACCAAAGCAATCAAAATATCTCCAGTGGACCGGAACCATCGTTTAAAAGACACGAAAGGAATCTCCGACCATGAAATACTAATTCCCGCATACACGAACATAAGAATCAGCCAGAAGTTATACTTCAAAATCTGAGACCAGTTGATCCTTCTTCTGAAAAGGATAAGCCCTGAAAGTCCAATAAGCATGCTCACCACCAAAGCATCCAAAGGACTCCCGCTTTCAATGTTTCCTGCCTCTGACCAGATCGGGCCGTACACAAACCAACGTCCAACGGGTCTTGACGCACAAATCAGCATGAACACGGTAGGAACCCACAAAGCAAGGGAAGTTTCGTAATTCCTTTTCCCTTCAATATACAGGAGCAGCGCTACTAGAGATACGCAGAAGATGAGAGCAAGTATCGGTGCCATATGTTCAGTGGTTCAGCACAGTCTCGCCGAAATTGTAAAGGATAACTCCCAAGTCATAGCCGGAAAGAATCAAGGCGGCCAACGCTTTTATGGGCGGAGATTATTTGGACGATCTGGAGGCCTTGCGAGAAGATATTGCGATCCAGAGGGCCATCGGGCGGAAAGAGATTCCCGATCCGACAACGACCGGGGACTTTTGCCGGCGCTTTACGTTGGGGCAGGTGTGTCGGATTGGTGGCCCCGAAGGTGACCCAAGGGGACATCAGATTCGGCTGAAGGTGTCGGTTTTGCACCGATGGTGGAGAGATCTTGTCTATGCATGGAAGCGCGTGGGATCTTTGGAAGCTGCTGCCCAAGGCGGTTAAGTGTTGTTTTCCCTAATGCCAACGGGGTCGGCAAGGGAAGAGATTTCTCCCCAGGTGGACAGGTATTCCTTCGCCGACTATGGAATACCCACTTCGCTGCAAAGTCTCACACATTTTAGGTTCCGATATATCCTTGCATAATGGTTTTTCGCGCATTTTACAGAGCTGCCGATCAACTATAATTTCCGGGTAACCTTAGTCCATTATTTTTTGGAGGCTTATCGCTGGATTAAGGTTTGAGTGAACAGCTTCCTTTCCTCTTTGCACACTCAGCTTCAATAATCTTAATTATTTCCCTCGCCAACTCCATATCCTTTGATGCGGTGAAGTGCGAGTTGATTCCGCTAAAAACCCTCGGGTTGTCCGGTGGACAAATAATGTGCGTACTCAGGTACGGTATTCTGCCGCCATCAAGCACCGGTTTCACAGCCCTATAAAGATGATCCCCCCGCCCCTCGTTATTGACCAAGTAAACTATCGGGATAATATTCCTTTCTCGAGCTGATTCCGCAAAACTCCTCACAATCGTTCTCAGTATTTCAACCTCCTGGCTTTCTTCTACGAAACCATTTTTTGTGTAAACACTCCTACTCTTATCCCGCTTTTCCTTCTCCGCATATGAACGCCGCAGTAGCCTCAATGTGGCTGATTGATCAAGCGGTGATCTTTGAAATAGAATGGGGTCAAAGTATTTGTCGTTTTCCTTCAGCCACTCCCGATACCGATTCCATTTTGCTGGATTATAGAAATATTCCCTGAATCCTTCTGCAGTGTCGAAGGGAGGATAAGTTGCCATTAGCCGATCGTTCTCGGCCACGTATCGAGGAAAAGTGTAGGGATAGCTCATGTCGAAGTAAGCCGTCATTCCTGTGGTTGCAGAAATCAGGGGAACACTGTCAGTCATTAGACCGAGTATCACGACATCCGCTCTATGCCTTCCCTTGTCCAAATCGTAGGCAGCGTAGGACCAATTTGGCGGAGCGCCCCCGGCTATAAATCTGCGAATCAAATATCGCTTGTCCGTTTTTCTAATAGCTTCGCCGAGCTCCCCAACATGTGACATGCCATACATAGCGATAAGGAGATTATCAGGTCGTAAGGCCACATTCGGTAAAGACCTGTAGCCGTCCCCGCCGAGCCATCCATCCCCCACAACCACGGATAACTTAGCGTCAGGACGCGGCGTCATTCTGATCAGCTTCCCTTCAACAGATCGACCATATTCAAAATAGCTCTGGAAAAAAGAGGGGGAAGTCTTAAATGGATCTCTAGGATAATGAAAAATGGCGTTCACGCCAATGTCAATTAAAACCAAATAAACGACCGTCCATCCAAAAATACACAGATATCTTGAACATCTTTCCAAATATCCCATGCGTTCGGGCATACTAGAAGTTGAAATAAATGAATTGAGCCGATTCAGTAGTCATTCCCATAGCAAAACAAAAAATCATAGAGGCGTATACTGGAGTCCAAACCGGAACAGGGAATCTTTCATAAATCATTTTCCCCTTCCCCAGGTATTCCATGATCTCAGTGCAAAATAAAACTGGAATTCCGAAGATGGCAGCGGCTCTTGGAGGCATGACCCCAAAATCCAGATTTCCAAAATCGAATATAAGCGTTGAGGTAAAGCTCAATATCTTGTCCAATGAAGGCGAGCGAAAGAGTAACCATCCATAAGACACAATTGCAAACAAAACAAATATTTTTATGGCAGCTGCAATACCGGTATTCCCGTATTTCCTCGTTCCTCGAATCAACGCCAGCGCTCTGTGGCCGCACAATACAATACCATGGTAAATCCCCCACATTACAAAGTTCCAGGCAGCGCCGTGCCACAGGCCGCCAAGAATCATTGTGGCCATCAGGTTCAGATAGGTTCGTCTAGTCCCCCGGCGATTGCCGCCCAAAGGTATATACAAATAGTCCCTCAGCCAGGTGGACAAGCTAATATGCCAACGGGACCAAAATTCCCGCGGATTTTGAGAAAAATATGGTAACCTGAAATTTATCATAAGATCAATGCCGAACAGGTTCGCTATTCCTCGGGCTATGTCTGTGTATCCTGAAAAATCACAGTATATCTGCACGGTAAACAATACAGTTGCCGCCGCCACGTCAACCCAGCTCACCTGCCCGGTCGAACCAAATACGGCATTTACCGTTCTGGCAACGCCATCGGCTATCACCACTTTCTTAAACAAGCCGTACAAAATTAGGTGAAAGCCTCTAAATGTTTGGTCCAATGTGATCTTTCTCTTGTTAGATAGCTGCGCCAACAGAGATTTCGCCCTATCAATCGGGCCGGCCAGTAGAGCAGGGAAAAAAGCGATGAAAAGGGCAAAATTTGTGTAACGATGCTCGGGCTCAATGTCCTCTCGGTAAACATCAATGATGTACCCTATCCCCTTGAATGTATAAAACGAAATGCCAATAGGAAGAATGATATTGAGATGAAACCTCGTTGACTCCAAGCCTAGGTTTTCGAGCAGCAAGGCTATATTTTCCAAAAAGAAATTGTAATACTTGAAAAAACCAAGGATTAAAAGGTTGGCCGTTACACCAATAACGAGAAAGAATCCTTTCTTCTTCTCATTGGGCAAGACTACTTTGGTATGGAACAAATTGGCCAACAAAATGAACGCGCAAAATGCCAGGAAAAGACTCAAACCTCTCTTCCATGACTTCACAGCCTCTAAATTAAGGAAAGGAACAAGCGTTCCATCGGATATGGCCGAATAGTTCCACTCAACTACAACAAAGAAGAAACAAGAAAGAGCTAACCAGGATGAAGCGGTCACCCGTTCCCCCGTGGTCATTCTCCCTTCCCGCATCATGATGCCGCACGCGTAATTCGCTACGGTCGATACGACAATTAAGAAGGCAAACCGAATATCCCATGTTGCGTAGAAAACATAGCTTGCAGCTAGAAGCAGTATGTTTTGCTTCCTATGGGGAATAAAAATATATATCAAGAAGAGCCCAAAAAAGAATACGAAAAAGTTCAAAGAGTTAAATGTCATTTGTTATTTCAACTTTTCAATGCGAGACTAAGCATAAATAAGGTCGCATTTTTTTAATTAAATTATAAGTTAACGACAACACTCGATTGAAGCGATTCAAGCACTTTAAACGACACGATAGAGGTGGTGTAAATTTCTTCAAATGAAATTGGTGCACGTTTGCCTTCTCGTATATTTGCAATAAACTGCTGGACCTCTTTCTTTTGCCCTTTATCCTGGGCTAAAAGCTTCGTTCTGAACGGCTTTCGATCACCAAAAATTGAAAGCTCACGAAAATCGTTAATCACTATTGTTACGCCTGATTGATAGACCTCTACATATTCCTTGGGCACTAGCTTTGATCCATTAGCCAAGTAATGGATATTCCCGATCGATCCATTTTGATACTTAACCGAGATACTCAAAGTATCGTTCAGATTGCCCGGTGCTCTCATATAGGCAGCATAAACCGATCTTGGCGTTGATCCGCTTAAGAACGTCAGGTAATCGATAAAGTGGCAGACTTCGCCAATAATTCGGCCACCACCCACTTCCGGATCCTGGATCCAGGAGTCCGCTTCAATGGCTCCTGAATTTATTCTATAAATCATGGCCATCGGCTCGCTTTTCAATTTATCCTTCACGGTATCGCTTAAAGGAGAAAAGCGTCTGTTATAACCTACCATCAGATTCGGACAACCACCTTCCGACTCTTTCGCCATCAGGCCGGCAATCTCGCTAAGTTCCTCCAATTCCAAGCATAACGGCTTCTCGACATAAACGTGCTTCCCGGCTTTCAGTGCATCAATCACATACTTGCCGTGGCTGTCGTGGCGTGTAGCAATAAAGACAGTATTAATCTCATCATTCTGCAATATATCCTCAACGCTGCTGGTACAAAATTCAAAACCGAATCGATCTGCCACTGAACGCGAACCTGCTGGGGTTTTTGTCATTACTCCCTTTAGCGCAATTCCACGGCCGCGGGGAATATTTGGCAGAAGGTAACCTTGAGCATAGTTTCCTGCGCCAATGAAACCAATTGAAGCAGTTACATTCCGGTTCCCGTCTTTCCCTTTACTCTTAAATAACTCAATTCTTTCCCTTCTGCTTTCCTTAGCGGCCTCATATTCGATCAATATCCCGGCAAACGCTTCCGCCCTCTCGAGCATCATGTCGTAGGCTTTAGGCACATCATCAAGTTTAAAAACATGAGTAGTTAGGTAATTGATGTTTATTTTTTTTGATGCCAAAAACTCCTGAAATGCCTGCATATTTCTCTTTTCTGTCCAACGAACGTAAGCATACGGGTAGTCCCGGCCCTTTTCTTCGTAAGTTAAGTCATACCGGCCGGGTCCATATGAACAGGACATTTTAACTGTAAGTTCCTTTTTGTAGTAATACGGTTCACGGTCAAAACCTGTCGGCACAGCGCCAACGATAACAACCGTTCCTCTTCTCCTTGCGATGCATCCCGCAAAATTCACGGGATCGATGGAGTCTGAAGCGGCTGTAATGATGACAGCATCACACCCCATTCCATCGGTAAAATTGAAAATTCCTTGCTTGATTCCCGCATCGTCTCTCAGGTAAGCCTGATCAAAACAACTTCTTTCGGCCATCTCCACCATCGAAGGATTCACATCGATGCCCACTACCTTCACACCACCGGCCTTCAATAACGCGCCCGTTACCTGACCCACAATTCCGAGTCCAATGACAGCACAAATTTCCCCCAATCGAATGTCTGCCTGCCGTATTCCCTGCATGGCAATGGCTCCGATACTATTGTAGGCCGCTTGCCTCACGTCGACATCCGGGTGAACTCCTACGCAAAGATGCCTGGGCACCGAGACGATTTCTGCATGACAGGCAGAGCTCCCTCCGCAGGCCACCACATCGCCAACAGCAAAATCATGTACACCGTTACCCACCTCGATAACCCGCCCAGCACAGGAATAGCCCAAGGGAGAATGCGCATCAAGTTTCCTCATGACCGCACGATACGTTTGTAAAATTCCTTGAGTCCTGAATTTTTCCAAAACCTGCTTGAATTGCTCAGGTCTTTCTTGGGCTTTACCTATATATCCCTTTCTGGCTGCCTTAACGGTGCTCGACTCCGTCCCGGGTGAAATACAGGAGTACATATTCCTAACCAAGATTTCCCCGTTCTGGGGTTCCGGAATAGGAACGTCTATAACATCAATATCTCCCCTCTTTAGCTTTTGAGTCACTTGTTTCATCATCCCACCGTAACGCTTATGGAATTCGTACTCTCTCAATCTTCAAAACATTTGAATCCCTCTGAATTGGCCCCTGCTTGCCAGAGATATTCCCTACCTAAACCGCTCTTTTCATTCTTTGGCGTTTCATGAAGAACAATTCCCATCTATCCCTAATTCAATTTCTCCAAATATTCGATTGCAGAGATTATCCCTTCTGCAGCCCCCTCGAAAGTGAATTCACTAGCCCTTTCCCTCGCTCGATTCGAAAAAGATTCATACCTCTCGTCATTTCCCAGCAAAGAGCATATCCGTTCCGCCCAAATCTCGGGATCGAGGGGCAACACATAACCATTCTCTCCGTCTATCACCAACTCCCCCGCCGCTGCAGTCATGTTCGTCGTAATGACCGGTACTCCGCTGATTAACGCCTCGTTTATGACCACCCCCCAACAATCGCCAGAAGTCGGCAACAATAGGGTTTTCGCCTGCCCATAGAATTCGGGGAGCCTACTATGTTCGATAAAGCCAGGAAAATCGAAATCAATCCCCCCTTCTTCAAAGCGTTTGAACATTTCCTCCTTAAGCCCACCGTCTCCGTCACCTATTATTAATGCACTACACTTACCCGCTCTCTCTTTGATCTTTGCGCCTACCTCTGCAATAAAAAGAGGATTTTTTTCTTTCACAATTCTTCCAGAAAACATTATGTCATATTTCCTTTTGAATGCCCGTTCGGCAAACTGCTCAGTAAAATATGCGTTGTCCGCACATAATGCACTTAAAAAAAGCGCATTGCGGGGGATTTTGCGGTTATAATATTTATACCAATCCAATGTTCCCTTGCTTGCTCCTATAAATGCCTTTATAAAATAGTTGTAGGTAATTTTTCTCGCCGCCCGCTGATACCAAGAGAGATTAATATCTCTCCCAAGCCAGGTATCCGCAATCCATGCCATTTTGCTATTCAACATTTTTCCCACGATAAGGGTCAAAAATACCGCTGGGTCAAAAGCTTCACAGATAATGACCTTTGGTCTATTCTTGCATAATAGGGGAATTATTCCCAGATTTATGTATCTCTCCTTCCCTCCCCAAACCGCATGCAAGTTTTTCTTTAAAAATGTATAGGAGTGCTTACCAAGCTCGAATTTCCATAGCCGTCTCTTCTCCTTATCATTACAATAAACAACATGGAAGTCTTTCCCGAATCTATTACCCACGCACTCTAATACCTTTTCTCTCCAAGGGGTGGGAACATCTGTTAGAAATAAATATTTCATTCGCTGTCAGCGCGATCAACGCTCCCCAAAAGCTGGATCAATACCCCGCGAAATGCACTCACCATTGGCGGCTCTGTTAATTCCCTGCAATGGTAAATTTAGTTCCTCAAATATTTTATCCATGATTCTCGATGTCAATAGTATTTCATTATACGGGATAGGCACTGCGGTTCCTTTCGAAACGGAACTATAAAAGTTTTCTATTAAATGTTTTCTTCCCGCTTCAAAATACCCTTCGCGCTTGGCAAATCTTTTCAAATTCCCCATCGCATTGCAAAAATATTTTTTAGCGTCTATTAACGGGGGTATAAAATGGTTCAAATAGCTCTTATAATTTCCTGTAACTTGAATGACAGTCTGATGAAGATCATCAACAATTAACGAATTCCTTGGCCCGTATACGCGCAGTTGATGGATCGGGGGGCTAAGCCGCGTGGAGAATGTGAAGTATGCTGTTGTCGAACGATCATCATGAATAATCGCCCTCAGTTCATCGACAATATCTCTTTCGTTAATTTTATATAAGAAATCACTTGTGTATCCGTGTGCTAACACCCTAGGCGAGCTGCCCTTCATAAATTCGGCAATTTTGCTGATTCCGTGGCTTATGATGTTGTGCAGCATTTTCCCCGGAAGGTTCCGAACCCAGTGATTCTTCTCGCCTAAAACTGCCTTTGCGTATCCCGGATCTTCCCAACTGTAGCACCAAATACTTTCTATGTGGACAGGAGGTCCTCCAAGAACCCCCGAATTTATCAACTGGCGCATCTGCAAAGCTGCGTTACTGAATTGAACGTTGTGGTCTACTGTGATCTTTAAATTCTTTTCCTCGGCGATTCCGATCAAATCTTCAACTTCTTTGGCATTTACAGCAAAGGGCTTCTCGAACATCACGTTACATCCGGCTTCTAAACAGAGCTTACCCAGTTCAAAGTGACTCTGAGGTGGCGTTGTAATATGAACAATGTCAGGCCGTGCGACATTGAGAAATTTGAAAACATCGGTGAAATAGTCTTCCAAATGGAATCTATCGCACATCTGTCTAGCCATCAGTTCTTCTTGGTCACAAGCCCCTACGATCTTGCAATCCGGTATTTTCTGAATTTCAATCACATGTTGATCCGCAATTCGACCACAACCGATAATCCCTACCCTAATCATTTTTCAACTCCACTTTCCTTCATATACTTAAAATACAACCTTAGGGCTTCCTCTATAGGAACACGAGGTTTCCACATTAGCTTTTCTTTTATTTTTTGATTTGTATATCTCACCCTTTTCCATGCGGCTATACATTGTCTGCGATTAAAAACAGGCGGCAATTGGCCTCGTGACCAGGCCGAATATTTTTCCCATAAATAACACAGTAAATAGCTAATCTCATAAGGTATGTAAACGGATGAAAAACGCCGAACGTTCTTTTTATACATTTTGAGAAATTTGCGGCTTGTAGGGAGATCGTCATCGATGAGGTTGAATACTTCACCGTTCACCCCACTTTTAATTCCCGCTAAAACGATTGCCTCGGCACAGTTATCCACATAGATCAAAGGAATTTGATTTCGACCTCCCAAATGCAGAAAAATACCAAAGGTGTCAATACCTACCCTGCCGGATATTTTCCTTTTTCCAGGGCCAAAGACTTCTCCAGGTCGGACAATTACGTATGGCATTTTAAATTTTTCAGCATAATTCAGCAATATTTCATCTTGTTTGACCTTTCCATACACATAAGCTTCGTTCCTAAGAGCGGATTGGCTATCCACCTCGCATTTCTCATCAAGCGTTCCACTTTTGTTCGTATCTCTATTTGAATAAACTGCAATAGAACTTACATTAACGAATCGTTTGAGATTTCCTTTCTCCAAAATAGCGTCAAGCAAATTCCGCGTCGCAACCGCAGAGTTCATATAGCAGCCGGGAAATGTTTTCTCGACGCCTGCTGCCAAATGAAAAACTATTGATATGTCCGCAGCTGCCTTTCTACAGTCTTCGCGAGAAAGCAAATTTCCCGCAATCATATGGATTTGATTTTTCTTTGCGGCTGGGATAGTCCTATTCAGCGTTGTAAGATTGCTTGAACCTCTGACAAAACACCGCAAATTTGAAAAACCGTAAGCAAGTAGTCTCTCTACAACTCTTGCCCCTATAAAACCACCTGCCCCGGTAACGAGTATAGGTTCCTCATAAGATATGATGAAATTGGTATCATTCATTTATTACCCCAAATAGGATACTCTAAGAGGAGCCAATATCGCTATCCGGTATAGGCCTCTATATCACCCTTGCATCGCAGGAATACATCAGCGAAAGTAGATACTGGAATTCGCTTTTCGTATAAATATGATAGGAATAATTCGACAGTATCAAAATCAATCAAATCTTTTGTATGGCCGATTGCTACGATTGGCCGAAACAAGGATGGATTCCGCACGTCAGCTCGGATAATCCCGTCCATCATGCATGTAATCTCTCTCAACGTCATATGACAAAAATCGAACTTCTGTGGATGCCAAAAGTGGAGGTAGTCTGTCAAGCGACGAAATATTTTCCCGCCGGTCCGAGCCGCTGAAGAACCTTTTCTCTGCAGCCCGATGCGTTTCCTGGTAAACATCTCCCACATTGGAACCATTTGAGTATATATAGGTAATTCCAGCAAAGTGCCCTGGGGATCCGCCATATTCGAGTCATTGGTGAATCTCCAATAATATCCGTTGCTTAATGCCCTGCGGTAATCAACATTGAACTGACGATGCAATCCCCCCTTGTAGACAGACGAATCCACTTTTATTCCACGTTCAGCCAACTCTTTCGCCAAGATTCGGGCAGGCTGAAATAATAGATGTCCGGCACGATAAGAAAAAGGCGTAAAATCATTAATCCCTACGAGGCGTCGGATATAAGAAAGCGAGCGATCGACAATTTGAACAATCCGCTCCTCCGGCAGGTTACATAAGTTGTATTCATCATAATCAAGGAGCCAATTTCCATTCTCCCGCCGAGCATTATACCACCAAGGATGAAAGTGAAGGCCAAATTCAATTCCCTCCCGGTGAAATTCTCTAATTTGGTTTTTGACTAACTCAAAATTAGGGTCCCCCCCTTCCGCTTCTATCTTTTCCAGTTCCGCAACTTCGACGAACATCACAAAGCGAGCGTTCTTTTGCCGGAAAATCGACCTCAATCTCTCTGCCGGCTCATAAACTAATTCCCTCAGCGAACCTTCTCCGTTTCCGTAGATCTCGTAATCAACCGTAAATATACATTCAATCATTGGGGACCGAGTTCTACAGAGAACTCCGGGCTTTCCTCTTGTTTATCACTAGACGAGCTTGAGCAGGCAACAGTCCACCCAGGCCTTCGGCTGGAGAACGTCGTAAGGGCAATGAATCCATGATGGTGCCGCAAGCTCAAGCATGATGATGCGATGATGCGCTGGTGGGCGATGAGAGAATATGAACCTTCAACTGAGTTTTAGCCCCATACGTGAAGCGCCGCAGCTCGTTAAACATGGGCACCGCGACTCGCAATTTCCCGCCAGCCCTCGTTCAGCCGCAGAGCAATTCGTTTAACATCCCTTTTCCTAAGGCTGTAATTACAGGGAATAACAAGCACTCTTTTCGCAATCTGTTCTGCCGCGGGACAATCACCTGCATACCCATAGTATTCGGCGGCAATTTCGGCAATGTCATGATAGGGTTTCGCAGTATCAACCTTATGGCTACGGAGATAGGCAGCAATTAAATCACGCTCTTCTGATGAAGGAAGGATTATGGGGTATTGGAAGCGGTTATAAAATGTTCCGGGTTTTTCGGAGCAGAGCATATCGGAGTCCAGGTTCAGAGTTTTGGAGTAAAAGTCGGCGTTAGCCCTTTGTGTTTCGATGGCGGATTCCAGAAACGCGAGCCGATGAGTGGTGAGGGCTAGATCTGAACGGTAGATCTGGCTCAGAGCAATGGGAGATTTTGCAGAATACTGAACTGTTTTGTTGTAAATAGACCACACCCGATAACCGGCCAAACCCCAGAGAGTTTTGCTCCGAAGCTTTGAGCGTATGTACGTTTTTGCAACATGAAAGCATTCCTCCGCCCGGCCAGGAACGGGCATATTGGAGATTATTTCGGACAACCGGGTGCAAACTTCTGGTTGATTTGAAAACAGCGCGCCACCCTCGCCGACAGATAGGTATTTGCCGGATCGAAAGCTGAAGGCAGCGATGGTACCAAACGATCCGGCCGTACGGCCATTAAGCTTGCTCCCGAGAGACTGTGCGCAGTCTTCAATAATCGGTTTGCCCTGCGCCGCTTCTCTGCAAGCTGGGCATGTCGCACAAGTTTCCAAACATGTGGACAGCGATGACGGCATCGAGTTGGGACTGCTTCGCGAACAAATCTCCTGCAGACATGCAAATCGTTGACGGCTCAACATCGATGAACCGCGCTGTACAGTCGGCCTCTTTGATTGCTTTAAAAACGACAGGACAGCAGTAGAGGGGGACTCCAATATGTGCTTTGGGCGGCAAATCGAGCGCTTTGATGGCAGCGACAAGCCCTGCTCTGGCCGACCTTGTTGGAATGCAGCTGCCAACCCCAGCTATGTAAAGCTTTCGACTCCTTTTGCGGCCCGAAGCAGCACATAAGCCACGAATAATGTCGCTGAATTTATATTCCCACTTCTCTGTAGGCAGAAGACCTAACATAGAAAATTCCCTAGGCTGAATATCTAAAAATTTGGCAAAAAAACCATTTCTAAATCCTTACGCTTTTTTGCGGCCTTTCATGAAAAAGGTGACCCCTGCACAGAACCCTCATCACCTCCCTTTGAAAAAGGGGACACAGGGAACAATGACAAAAAACGGAGATCAAGGGCTGCCAGAATCTGGTAATAAAAAGTTACTCCTTCTTGCCCGGCGATTCTATCGTTGACCGCCAAATCCAGATCCCACCGCTTGCTTCAACGCTCCTAAAGCAATCGGCCTCATCAATAAGATGGGCTTCCTTCGGATTGTAGTAAACGATGAAAATCTCCCGTGGATTTCGCAAGAGGGAATTTCGGATGTTTGACAGCACCTGAGCCATGACCGTTGCATCAAACGGATTACAGAAGTAACAAAGGAGGCAGTCATCGGGCAGCGGGAAATCCACCGCATCAATGCATACCGATTCTACGTTATATTTGGATGTGGCTGTGCGGAAGTGTCTGATATTTTCTTCAGCGATTCTGTGCAGTTTTTCGGAGAACTCCACTCCGACGATCCTCTTGAATGGAAACTCCGCGGCCAGCATGATTGCCCTGTCCCTTGCCAGAGCCGAAATCGATGAACACGAAACGGCTATAATCAATGCCCAGGGCCCCAATCGCATTTCTGAAACCTTTCGGGTCGCTACCTCCGTAAGAGACCGCGTGAAACCGGTTCGGACTGCTGATGCTCAAGCCCGTCGGATGGATAAAACCGGCAGTATCGACACCGAATTGCTGGTCGAATTCTGCAGCGCGTTGTCTCGTCTTCCCGAATTTCGTAACGCACTGATGGTCGCAATCTGCTTGCAAGGCCGGCAATCTTTCCTGTGGCCACTCCGGCCAGGCCTATGATGCCATGCCGCTGTACCGCCCTTTTTAGCCTGCCGTGAAAATATTCGTGAGCTTTCCTGATCTTGCCATGATGGATGAATCCGTTCTCACCGTACGCAATATAGGAAAATATTCCAGAGGTTCTTTGGGCAAGATTTCAAATTTCCGAACTGTCTATTGCTTGATTTTGGAAACTCTTCATTTTTTGGCGTTCAAGGTCCACGATATCCCCTCCCCTAAAAAAACGAACCGCAAGAGTATAGGCAATAGATCTCATGGGCCGAAGAGAGTATTTCCACATGAATCCCTGAATCAAGCTTTCCTCCAAGCCGCCTTTTAAAAGAATTGATTGCCTCCTGCTTTGATCCCTTTTCGGGATCAATCCTTGCCCCTACAAAATCATACCGCTGAACTCCTAGCCCCTTAAACAAGCGGATCGCCTCCCAATGCAGCAATTTGTTTGCACCTTGATGCTGACCTTCGCGATTCCCTCCATAAACAGCATAGGCGCAATATTCGCTAAACGCATAGACAACGCAGCTTTCCATAAGACCTTCATGATCGGCAATAAGGACTTTCCCGTTTTCGCCCAGTCCAAGCACGTAACGTTCAAAATCTTTCCGGCCCATGAACGGAAGTTTTGATCTTCTGAAGGTATCCAGGATCAGACCATATACCGCATCTAAGATTATCGGTGTCGCTTCGAATGGTTACCCCTTTCTTCCGGGCGCTATTGATATTTTGGCGAGTAATTCTCTCGATATTGCGCCAAAGAATGTCTTCCTCCTGGGATAAATCGATTACATAGCTGCCGTAGGGGGCGACGTCGGCCCCATCCGGATAGGTACGAAAAATCGTATTGTTCGTTCCGGGAATGACTACATCGCCACCGATGGATTTTAGGTATTTAACCGCATTGTTCAGAAACGACTTTTCCTCGCCAACAGTAAGAGGCTGTCCTAAGCTAATAGTTTCAACGCGGAACCGAACCATGCGAAATATCGCCTTTCTAATTATGGTGTATGGCAACACACATCGCAGCTTTCCGTAATCATCTGTTCCTCCAATCCATCCATATTCGTCACCCACCGCTTTTAAAAATGATTCACAAGCAAAAATCGGAATTCCAGGATGCCAGGAAATCTCAATCGGTTTTGCTCGCATATCACTCCTTTTATCGCCCTATTGCAAGGTATGCATTCGCAAAAACATGGGAGAAATGGTGGCCATATTCTTAAAGAATCGCCGTTGGAACTTTGCACTCGTGGTTATACCTGTTATTCGCCAATTCGGCGTGTACTCTCCCCAAATTCTCGCTCTACCCAAGCCATCTCTCTACTGACCCTCCGCCCCCTCTTTCCTGTATGTCTTATCCTCATTTTCAAGAACCGCAGAGAGAGCTAGGAACATCCATGCCTGCGACCATCTCATATATGAAGTTTTGAAAACGAAACGAGGAAATACCTGATAGTAGAAAAATCCTCTCGCATCCCACATGTGAGTAATTGCCCAACTTGTGACGGCATTGATTAGACCCATGTATTTCTCATCAAAATCTTTGAAGGCAAGCATTGTGATAATGCTTTGTGCCACGCTGTGGATATCTATGGGGTAGATGCGATCGTGAAAATATTTAGGGGCCCCATCTTCCCTGAAAAAATGATTTCGGTAGAATTTAAAGCCTCGCAGGATGTGGGATTCAAATTCAGACGTTTCGCCATATTGACAAATGGTTTTCAAGGAACAGAGGTTATATCCGGTGTGGAAATTATCGATCCATGCTTGGGTGGATGACTCGCCATAATCCCATGACCCGTCGTCACGCTGTTTCTCAGCTGAGTAGCGAGCAACCTTTAGCGCCGGTTCGAGAAACTTCTTCTCCCCACATTGTCTATAGATCCTGCAGAGGAGGGCGGAACCCAGGAAGTTTGCGTTATGCACTCGCGACCGCAACGACGGAAGGGGGTAGCTGAAGGATGCAACGTCGCCATCTGTCCAATAGAGTTCCTTCAGAATGTACTCCGCAGCGCTCCCCGCCACGTCGAGATAACGGGGGTTGCTAGTTCTTTCGTGGGCATCCATTAAAGCGTTAGCTACAAACGATGTACAGACAAGGTTTGGGGCCCCCCGAGGAACGCATTTGATCCGAGTCTGCCACGGAAAGCTATACCCCCAGCACCAGTAAGGGGTGTTCGCCGATCGGAGGCCCACCAATTTATCGGCCATGGTCTTGATTAGGTCTTCGCGATCGAGTAACCCAATTCTCGAGAGCCTAACGAACGCCATCAGGAATAGTGCAAGGGCCTTCGGGTTTTGCGTCTTGGGAATCCTGAAAATGGGGCGGAGATTTAACGGACTCCTCTTAAAAAACTGGGTGAGAAGAATACGGGGAATTCTTGAATTCAAAAACGGTAGTCGTTTGAATATTTCGCTGTTCAGGGCATCGTAGGGATCGTACCCTTTCCACTCCTCGGCTTCGCAGTAGGCCAGGAGTTTAAGGACGACTGACTTTAGATCTGTCAAAGAGGTCTTTGTGGAAAACGAATCCGAAAGGACCGGATTAATTTGATGCCCATTCATCAAGCGAAACGAAATTCATGTATCCCTGGTACTTCAAGCATTTGAGAGGTCTTCGTAAGTATTTCTCCCGCTCACCAGATCTTTTAAGCAGCTCACGATTCTTTCCGCCGTTTTGCCATCCCAGTACTCGATCTTCTTCCTCTCCCGGCGTAGCGGGCCTCTCAATATTTCACCAATTCTTTCCTTCAAATTATTCCCGTCGCATAATTGATTCGTGCCCTGAGTAAGGGTAATGGGTCTTTCCGTACTTTCCCGGATCGTCAAGCAGGGGATGCCAAGATGGGTGGTTTCCTCTTGAATACCTCCGGAGTCGGTAATGACAAGCCGGCAATGAAAAACCAAGTTCATAAAACAAACGTAACTCAGGGGTTCAGGCAAAAGAAGTTTCCTGTGGTTGGCCATGGTTGGCAGAAAACGGTTTTCTTCTATATTTTTCCGGGTACGGGGGTGAACGGGAAAAATAAGGGGAATTCTTTCTGCGATATCTCCTAGAACGCCGCACAATTGTTTCAAAACGGCCGGGTCATCCACGTTTGAGGGACGATGCAGGGTGACAACCCCGTACCCTTTGGGTGCAAGGCCGAAATCGGAACAACTGTTTTGACGTTCTATTTTTCCCCTCAGCATTTCCAGCGAATCGATCATGATGTTTCCCACCAATTGGATCTTCTCTGGCGCGATCCCCTCCTTTAATAAATTTTCGACCGCATCTCTCGAAGGGGTCCAGAGTACATCCGCCACTGCGTCGGTGATAACCCGGTTAATCTCCTCGGGCATGCTCCGGTCGAAAGATCGGAGCCCGGCCTCCAGATGGGCGACTAAAGGGCGACGGTGATTATTGGCTCGACTGGTTGCATGGTTCATCTTGGTTGGATTACTTAAATGGGTTGAGTGGCCGCTGGGATACACGACTTTGGAGGCAGCGATGGTCGCAGCCATTGTGGAGTTTACATCTCCGACAACCACTACAAGGTCAGGCCGTTTCTCATAGAGGATTTTTTCATAGGCCATCATCACTCTGCCGGTTTGTTCGGCATGACTTCCGCTTCCTACACCGAGATGAATGTCAGGCGCCGGCAGACCGAGGTCTTCGAAAAATGCACCCGACATATTTGGATCATAGTGTTGGCCGGTATGGACGATGACAGGGTGGGCCCATTTCTCTTTTCTTAAGGCATGATAAAGAGGAGCAATTTTCATGAAATTGGGCCTGGCCGCGCACACCAGATGTATTACCATCGGCAAAATCATTCCTATCCCGTGCTCCTCATTTCGCGGGTCGGGGTTTCAAGTACTTTAATAATTCCCTCCACAATAAAATTCAGCGCCTTTCCATTTCCTTTCTGAATTCCGGGCAAGGGCTTACGCTTGGCTAATACCAGTTTTTTTCGTATATCATCCATGTTTTCCAATAAGGTCAGTCGCCCGCTTTTAACCAGAAACTGATCAACTGCCCCGATCTTCCCCCGAAATATGCTATATACCGGCAGGCCCAAGGCAGCCGCTTCTCGATTCATGGTCCCGCCCCCACTTATCACTAAATCAGAATACCAAAGGAGATTCAGGCCATCAACAACATGACTGGGAAGAATAATTTTACCTGTCGCGCACAAGTCGATCCATTCCTTTCGGATCGCTGCCTCCTGAATTTCATTCCTCGGAAGTATGATCAAACGGGCATTTTGGACGCTGCCCAAGAGATTTACAATGGATGAAAAGAGGGCCTCACTCTCCGAATTATGGTAGTGTGCTTCCGTCGCCGGAGGACGTATGGTTGCGATCAATTCATCGTTTCCGATTCCTAATTCCCGCTTAATTGCCGGGTCCGGCCTGAATGTTGCAACATAGACATCTTCTTTAATCCCCGGATAGTGAAGAATGCGGTCTTTACTATGGCTGATGGCATTACTTGAAATTACCTCCGGCATCATTATCCATGTGGGCTTAAGGAATCCTTTCACATATTCGTAATCCATGATTACGATCGAGGGAATCTTCAACATCCAGGCAGCAAGCATTTGGGCGCGAGAACCGTGGGAAATCGCCAAATCAGGTCTTGGTTTCTTCATCTCTTTCATAAGCTGCAGGGCTCGAAGGACCGTCCCGGCAACCTTTAAAACCTTTCGCTTGCCGTAATGGCGCCCGATTCGTTCGTATTTCAATCGAAAAAGATCTGCAAGATCACAGGTCTGAGAACAATCTCGTGCAGTGATCAATACCTGGCAGCCGATTTCCTCTACCTTATTTATAATCGGGCTGAAAAAGGGCACATGCGGAGAATTGTCAAGATCAATCCATAATTTTTTCCCCTGAAATCTTGCGATATTATTTTCTTTCCTTAATTTCCCCTCTTTTCTATTTTGAGGCAACTGGTCCTTTGGTACGCAATTTTCTGCCCAGAAACGAGCTATTTCTCTCGGCCGAACATTCCAGTATTGCCCGCTATATTCTGTTCTAACGTATTGCAGAAAATCTTCATAAAATGCGATTGGGTATTTTCCTTTAGCGGATCGGCTTTGATCAAAATTCATATAGTCCGGGTGGGAAATCAGGAGAGCCATTCCGTTTCTTCTTGCAATCCAATCCAGCTTCTCTTTCCATATGGTGATATCCTTCTCCCCCATGAGAATGAACAAGGTGAAGTCCTGGGGTAGCGTATAGGGTAACTCGACATAACCGCCACCTCCCTCTCCACCCACATAAAAGGGGAAAACGGTCTTAACCCCATCAGGCTGGGGCTCAAATGGATCGGTATCAAAGGTTGAAGAGTCATATTCTATATTCAAATAATGAAACCAGTTTAGATTCCGAAGCATGGAAGGCGATCGGAAACCGACGGCTTCCCATTGTTTGAGGTAATGATTAATCTTGCAAGCTCTGTTGCGGAAGATGCTTTGAGAATCATAGTATCTCCCATCATGGTAGAGACCATGGACAACTACCTCAAAGCCATTATTTTCCAATTCATGACGAAGTTCGACGGACACATCGTACCTTTCCGGTACAAAACCGAACGAAGATCTAAATCCGAGTGTCTTTTCAAGTCCAATTAATCGACGGCAATTTCGCTGCCCTTCGGCTGTGTCGACGTCATGGGTTAAAACTAGGGCAAATTTCTTATTAGCGGGCCAACCCGTCCAAGCTTTAGGGGACTTTCCCGCTTGGGGGTCAATTGGCCAAACGCTACTAAAACGCTTCCTCTTGCGCTGGACCATCACCCCGCGCAGTTTCACCTGAAGACTTCTGGGGATTAAGGGTCTGACCTGATAATATAAAGCCATCAGAGACATAAAACTCATTTCCCCTTTTTCGGGTTCAGGTTTTTGACTTTACCCCTTTTAATAACTGAGCCGATTCAGAATTCTTTTTAAAATAACACATGAGGCACAAGGGCCGAGTTAGTTATCCCATATGTCTGTATGCGATGCCGGCAATGAGTCTTAGGAAGGGAATCGGCATTTTTGCGAAGATCATACCCCGGAATACCGGGATCCCTTCGCGATTCTCCAAAAAGATACCCTTTTGGATATTATATCTATAATAATGGATACAGATTTCTCCCGGTCCCCATCCGGTTTTAAATTGCCGCAGGCCAGTGTTTTCAATTTCCGTTCTGCCAAAGGATAATATCTTATTATCTTGATTCATTAACCCTTTTATCCCCTCCCACATAACAAGATTGTTTGCCCGGAGATCCCGGTATTTTTTGTCCGATGCCCCATATTTGTAAATTGCTTTGCCGCCAAAATGGAAAAAAACTGCTCCAGCTATATTCAAGCCATTATAGCAAGCGAGGGCGACGAACCCAATACCCTTGGAAATAATACGGTCGTAAACCTTTTTAAAGAAATGGTACGGTTGGGGGGGGATGCGGTGTTGTTTTCTTGTCAAACAGTTCAGCCGGTAGAATTCTTTAATTGCCCCTAAGTCATTGGATATCTTAACCGTCACTCCTTGGGCTACAGCTTTCTTTACGTTTCTTCGCGTACTGTCTCGAAAGTTCGAAAAGATTTCTTCCGGATCACCGGCGAGATCCAGGGTATGCTCCAGGTAAGATTCAAAAGGGGGAACATCCGCTAATAAATTCCTTGCGCCTCTCAATTCTATGTATTTCCACTCCCGTTTCTTACCATAGTCAATGATAGGACTGAGAAAATCCCGGAAAGGAATCCCTTCATCAACTATCGGTTCGCAGTAATCGGTGAATGGAAGTGAGATTCCTCTCTTGCCAGTGAGGATACTATTTACCTCCATCAGGGGTACGAGGGCACGCAGCTGGCCATCTTCAAGGACAGTAAAATAAAGGGGGGTATAGCCGTAAGACTCGGACAATACCCTGGCCCAGGCAGATGTGTGGAAGAAGGACGCACCGGGAACGGAAAACAAGAGTTCATCCCAGTCAGGATAGCGAGTGGGATCGACAATTTCAACTTTCATCAGGGTTCGGGCCTGACTGGCTTCGCTGCAGCGACCTTAAATCGATTTCTTGATTTCGTCGACGGCGTATTCAATCTGCTCAGGGGCAAGTTCTGGATACATGGGGAGAGAGAGAAATTCATCGGCGCATTTTTCGGCGGTCGGGAAACTGCCCTTCTTTAATCCTAGGGAATGATAGGCCTTCTGAAGATGAATTGGGACGGGGTAGTGAATCCCGCAATGGATCCCTTTTTCGGCCAGGACATTCATCAGCCTGTCGCGATTTTTCACCCGGATCGCGTAAATATGATAAATATGCTTGGCATACTCCGCCTCTTCAGGAACCCCGATTCCATCAGTCCCCGACAGCAGCTTGGTATATAGACGGGCGTTCTTTCGGCGGTCTTCGTTCCAGGATGGAAGATGCTTGAGCTTCGCGCTCAGGATCGCTCCTTGGATCCCATCCATCCGGTCATTCCACCCGACCACATCATGGTAATATTTTTTGGACTGTCCGTGGTCACGAAGAATACGGATCTTCGCCGCCATTTCGGCATTATTCGTTACAACTGCCCCCGCCTCCCCGTAAGCCCCAAGATTCTTCCCCGGGTAAAAACTGAAACAACCTGCAACCCCGATTGAGCCTGCCCTTTTCCCTTTATATTCGGCCCCATGAGCCTGGCACGCGTCTTCAATCACCAGGAGATCATATCTCTTGGCAATCTCCAGGATGGGATCCATATCGGCCATCTGTCCGAACAAATGAACAGGAATGACCGCCTTCGGCTGATTGCGGATTGAACCAATGTTACTCATTGTTTGTCGCTCGCTGCTCGTTGCTCGTTGCTGGTTCCTGCCCCTTGCTGTCCCATTTCTGACTGCCGACTGCTGACTCCTCTTCTTGAGGTAATCTTCAAGTTTGTCCGGGTCCATGTTGTAGGTACGCTCGTCCACATCCACAAAAACCGGAGTTGCGCCGCAGAAACTGATCGCTTCAGCGGTGGCTATGAAAGAATCGGGAACGGTAATGACTTCATCGCCCGGTCCGATCCCATAAGCGTGGAGGCAAAGCCAGAGCGCTTCTGTACCGCTGCCAACCCCAACGGCATGATCACAGCCGCAGAAATCGGCGAAATCCTTTTCGAATTGAGCGACGAAAGGCCCCCCGGCAAAAGCAGTGCTGTCCAGAACCTGCTGGATCGCGTCATGTATTTCATCACGAATCGGTAGGTACTGGGCCGTAAGATCCAAAAATGGAACCTTCATAATACGCTCCTAAAGAAACCTTATGGGATTCAGCCACACGTTACGGCGAAATGGGATTTCTTATGGTTTTGATTTTTTGTGCCAACCTACGGCTGTTTCGACAATAATCTCTAATCGATTATACTTGGGGCTCCAGCCCAGGACCTCCCGGGCCTTTCTGCTGTCGCTGATGAGCACTGCCGGGTCTCCCTCCCTTCTTTCTCTTTCGACAATCGGAAAATCTTTTCCCGCTTTCCGGCGAACCATCTCAATGACTTCCCTTACCGAGTATCCCCGCTCATTCCCCAGGTTAAAGGATGCGCTGCGGTTATGCGTTTCCAAGTGTTCCAAAGCCTGAATATGAGCATCCGCCAAATCGAAGACATGGATGTAATCCCGGACGCAAGTTCCATCTCGGGTGGGGTAATCCGTTCCGTATATTTGGATCGAATCCCTCAATCCGAGGGCCGCATGAACCGTCAGCGGGATGAGATGCGCCTCCGGGTTATGCCACTCTCCGATCTCCCCCTCCGGGTCAGCCCCCGCAGCATTAAAGTACCTCAAATTGATATGGCTTATCCCATAGGCTCGGTCGTAATCCTTCAGAATCTCCTCCACCATCCATTTGGTTTTCCCATAAGGGCTGACCGGGTTCTGCGGGTGCTCTTCCGTGATGGGGATTTCTTGCGGCTGACCGTAGGTGGCGCAGCTGGAAGAAAAAATGAATTTATCTACGGAAAACTCCCTCATCACCTCCAGAAGGTTTAGCGTGTTGCTCACGTTGTTCCGGTAATATTTTGCCGGGTCGACAACCGATTCATTCACGTAAGCGAAGGCGCCGAAATGCATCACCGCCTGAATCCTGTATTTTTTGAAGCACGCCCGGATATCCTCCGGGTTCCCCAGGTCTCCGTGCACAAAGTCCCCCCACTTCGCGAACTCCCGGTGGCCATAGATCAGATTGTCAAATACAACGGTCTCAAAACCTTTCTGGTTCAACCGTTTGTTGGTGTGAGAACCGATATAGCCAGCGCCACCTGCGATGAGAATCATAAAAATTTCCGGGAATCAGGAGTCAAGGATCGGGAGTCAGGTTTTTGGTTTTCTTGGAGGAGACGAGTTCTCGTTTCTATTAGGCTCGAAAGCATTCAGGATATTTGTTTTGCTTCCTTAACCCATCAACAAGACCTTCAAAATTCATATACCTATTTCTTCCTCTGCGTCTTGTTTCTCTTGTTCCGTTTGCCTGACCCAAGGTCCTGAATCTTGAACCCTGAATCCAGGGGCCTCAGCATTTTAGCCGGGTTTCCGGCGACGATCGCTTTGGGGGGGACGTCCCTGGTGACGAGGCTTCCAGCACCGATGATGGCTCTTTCTCCGACCGTAACATTGCTGAGAATTGTGGCGCCGGAGCCGATGGAAGCCCCGTACTTAACCAGAGTGGGTTCGACTTTCCAGTCGGCTTCGGTTTGGAGCTCTCCATTATCGTTGGTGGCCCGAGGATACTTGTCATTGATGAAAGTGACGTTGTGCCCGATGAACACGTTGTCTTCGATCGTGACGCCCTCACAGATGAAGGTGTGACTCGAGATCTTGCAACTTTTCCCCACGGTTGCGTTCTTCTGAATTTCCACGAAGGCACCGATCTTCGTGTCATCCCCGATGAAGCAGCCGTACAGGTTGATAAATTTGGATAATTTGACGTTTTTACCGAGCCTTACGTCATCGGAAAGGCATACATGCTCATTTTTCACAGGTAAACGATCTCCCCTTTTTTCTTCAAGGACTTGTCCGCAGCTTCCAGCATTTTCACCACTCGCAGGCCTGCCTGCCCGTCATTGACCGGGGCTTTGCCATTGGTTACGCAATCAATGAAAGATTGCGCCATGATCTTTAATGCCTCTACCTGTTCCACCCTAGGGGCCCACATATCCCCGGAGCGGTAGCTCACCAGGAGGTCGTAGACCCCATTTTTCGTTTTAATATCCACACCCTTGTCGTACACTTTAATTTTTTCATCCGGATCAAGATCGTTCCAGACTAGCATCTTCTTGAGGCCGCCGATCAGAGTGGTCCGGACTTTGACTGGAGAGAGCCAATTTACGTTGATATGAGCGATGATGTTGTTCGGGAAATAAATGGTGATGTAAGAAATATCCTCCAGTCCCCGGTTGAAATGTCCTTCACCGGTCGCGACCACTGCGGTAGGTTTCTCTTTGATCAAAAAATCCATGATGGCGAGGTCATGAGGGGCCAGGTCCCAGACCACATTCACGTCATGCTGGAAAAGCCCCAAGTTTACCCTCATGGAATCAAAATAGAAAAGATTTCCCAGGATCTCATCTTCGATCAACTGTTTGATTTTCTGCACCGCCCCGGTGAACAGGAAAGTGTGATCCACCATGATCTTGAGGTTCTTTTTATCGGCCAGCTCGATCAGTTCTTCTGCCTGGACGGTGGTATAGGTGAACGGTTTTTCGACCAGCACGTGTTTCCCCATCTTCAACGCCCGTCGGGCTAATTCAAAATGGGTAAAGACGGGAGTGACGATGGCCACCACGTCAACTTCGGGAGAATCGATCAGTTTTTCACTCTGGGTCGTGACCTGGATCTGAGGAAAGGCCTTTTGCGCTTTCTTCAACGCCTTTTCATTCAGGTCGCAAACCGAAACCACCTTCGAACCATCGAGGCTGTTAAAATTCCTGACGATGTTCGGCCCCCAGTACCCGTATCCGATTACTCCCATTCGTATCATAGGAACCTCTCCTTCTCTGGCCCGGTGCGCCTGGGTCTTATCTGAAAGTTGCCCTTAAATGATTGGCCGTTCACGGGGGGAACACTTCGGTTCTTGGAAGTCGGGCTCGGAAACAGCATAGGTTGGTAAACCCGCCGGCAGAAGGCGCAATACCTCCCTCTTCCTCTCGTCCGTTCCCGTTCAATATGCTCCGCTGCCGTTCATCATAACGCGTAGCGTTCTGAGCAGAATCTTGGCATCCAGCCAGAGAGACCATTCGTTAATGTATTTGAGGTCGAGCCGCACCATGTCGTTAAACGCGCTCTTGCTTCTCCCTTCTACCTGCCACAGCCCGGTAATCCCGGGCCTGACCTCCAACAGCCTTCTTCGGTGCCAGATATCGTACTTCTCGCATTCGTACAGGATGGGAGGGCGCGGACCAACCAGCGACATCTCACCCTTGAGGACATTGATGAATTGGGGAAGCTCATCCAGGCTCGTTTTCCGGAGGAATTTCCCCAGGGGGGTGATCCGCTGATCGTTCTCGATCTTGTAAATGACCTGCTCGCCTTTATTCCCTTTTTTGTTGCCGTTTCCATTGCCTTCGGCAATGAATTTGGTTACGAATTCCTTGTGCGAGCTCTCGTCGCAGTTGGCTAGCATCGAGCGGAATTTCAAGAACGTGAATTGCTTCCCGCCCTGTCCCACTCGTTGTTGTCTAAAGAATACCGGTCCCTTGGAGGTGAGCTTAATCGCCAAGGCGATGCAGAAAAATAAAGGGGACAAAATCATCAGTCCGAGGAGACTGCCCATAAAGTCCAAGGCCCTCTTGACGAAGAACGAAAATCTCCGGGACTGGATTTTCTGGGTGAGTTCCGGGCAGAGGAGAACATTGAACCATTCCAGGTCTTTTCCGTGCCCCTGATAGGCTTCGGGATAAAAGTGATAGGAAACCTTGATCCTCTGGAGCGCGTCCCAGCCCAGGGCCCGGCACAGGTGATCCTGGATCTTTAAAAAAATCTTCTCCTGAACGACAACATCCAAGTTCCCCAATTCGGTAAAGATGATGCCGACGACCTTCCCTGGCTGATACCACCCCTTTACATCGGTTTCCCGGATACAGCAGGAAAGGGCCTCATCCAAACTTTCTATCACCCCGGGTTGGCTCTGATCTGCCAAAAGCTCCTGGATATCCAGCAGCATGAGAAGAAAAGGTCTCCTAGACCGCTCTGTCCTCCTTCGCTCAATGTACAGGATGCGGTCGAAATTTTTTTTTGGGTGAAGGCCAATTTCGAGAGCCAACGCCTGCTGTTCGGATCTGAAAAACGCTTGCTGCTTCGAGCCATTTTCGGGACCATCCCCCACTTTTTCGTTCAAGTTGCGCTCCTTTATCGATGGATGCGGACGGCAGGGGCTGTACCGACTCGCGAATTCCTCGATTTTAGACTTCCTCTGCCGGTTATCGAGAGGTTCCTGAAAGTCGGGATTCAGCGCGGGATGATTCAAGCAAGGATGCTTCGTTCCCAACTGTCGGCCCATTAATAGGCACAGTCCTCCTGGGCTTCGCCCCTCTCAGTTACATCCGTAACCTACAAGGCAAATAGCCAAGAAACCCGAATAGATGCGAATAAATCGGATAATAAAACTGCTTTTAGTATTCGATAAAAATCACAAAAATTAGTTAACCGCAAATGCGAGATCGCCGACCCGCTGGTCGCCGGGGACGCAGTGGCACCGCAAGAAGCAGCAGGACAGCGGCACAACAGCAATCTGGCGGCTTTCTTCCCAAAATACCTATCCTTATTTTTTTTCCCTCCGTCTTTTTTTTCCGTAATGATATCCATAGTAGGAGTCGTCAGAGCCGAAATAACGGGAGATGAGACCGGCAGACTTGAATTGGAGGTCATTGAGCACGAAGCCCAGAATCTTATCCTTATCCAAAGAAGACATGGCCTGTTTCAGGGTCTCTCTGGCAGTGACCCCTGCCCGGACTACGATGAGGATCCCGTCGACAAACTTGGAGAGCACCTCGGGTTCCGAGGTGGAAAGCAAAGGGCTCGAATCGACGATGATGTACCGGTCGCTGTAACGGGATTTCAACTCCTGGACCAGGGCTTCCATTTTTCCGGATCCGATCAGCTCGGTGGGGTTGTCCTGAACCGTTCCGGCAAAGAGAATTCTCAGCTTCTCCACTTCGGTCCTTACGATGACATCGGAGATCTCTTTCCTTCCGATCAGGTAATCGGATAGGCCATACCCGTTTCGGGCGCTGAACCACTGGTTCACGGAAGGGGTGCGCAGATCGCAATCCACGAGCAGCGCGTAGGCGTTCAGTTCGTGGGCGATCCCGGCCGCCAGGTTGGAAGCGATCATGGTTTTCCCCTCCCCGGCCGTCGCACTAGTCACGAGGATGGTCCGCGGAGGCTTATGCAGCCTCAATCGCAGCAGTTGCGTCCGCAGCTTTCGGAACTGCTCGGCGGCCAGAGAGTCGGGATCGTAAAAAGCGATCAACCTCTGGTTGGCGGCGATTCCCTCCCCCCCGACCAACGCCTTCGCTCGAGGGGCCTCCGGCGCAGGTGCTTGATCCGCCTGCTCTTCTCGTTCCTCTGCCAAATCAAGGGTAAAAAGGACGTCCCTCTCGGGTTCACTTTCCCGCTCCCTCTGAGCCCTCTCCAGCGCTTTATGAATCTTGCTCAAGACTCTTCACCTGCCGATCTGTAGAATTGAAATACCCAAGAGCCATTCCCTTTCCCCGGAACCGCCACCGACCCTTCACGGAAAATTCCAGCGGAAGGGGGCGGAAGAGGACCCTAGGACCCTTTCAGCCCTCCCCTCAGGTGAAGCCAGCCCGTTTCAAGACGATCCAACAAACCCTGAAAAAAAACGGGCGGCCCCCAAACATAGAAAGCCACCAGCAATAACACGAGAGCTCCGGCGAAGGCAGAAAAAATCGCGACCCATTTCATTCTGCCGAGGAACGGCCGGTGAAAAGATCCGGTGAGGTCGGAAACTACCTCGCCGATAATATCGTCCCCAATCACCTTTTTTTCGGATGCGTATCCGTTGATCAGAGCGTTGTCGCACACGATGTTGATCAGCCGCGGGATCCCCTGGGAGTACCGGTAGATTCTCTTGAGCGCCCTGGGAGTAAACAAATACGTGCTTTTCGAACCCGCAACTCTCAGCCTTCTCTTGATGTACTCCTTCGTTTCTTCCTGATTTAAGGGTTTCAACCGGTACCGAACGCTGATCCTCTGTTTCAGGGAACGGAATTTGGGCTGGTCCAGGGTCTCATCCAGCTCCGGCTGCCCCACGAGGAGAACCTGGAGGAGTTTGCTCTTGGGCGTCTCCAGGTTGGTCAATAACCGGACCTCCTCCAGGAGGGGAGGACTCAAGGTTTGCGCTTCATCAATGATCAAGATTACATTGATGTTTTGCGTGTAACACTCCATCAGAAAATTATTGAGCTGGATCAGGTAGTCCCCTTTGCTTCCTTTCTCAATTCCGATCTCCAGGTCCTCACAGATGAAATGGAGGAAATCTTCGTTCGATTCCAATTTGGGGTTGAACAGGAAGGCGGTCCGGGTATTCCCGTCCAGGCGGCCCAGCAGCGTCTGCAGGAGGGTGGTCTTCCCGGTCCCCACCTCGCCGGTTACGACGGCAAACCCTTTCTTCTCCTGAACGGCGTAAACCAGATGCGCCAGCGCCTCCTTATGGCTCTCGCTCAGATACAGAAACCTGGGGTCGGCCGTAATTTCAAAGGGTTTCGCTTTAAGACCAAAAAATTGCTTGTACATTTCCTAGCCCGTTTTGCCCTCTACCCTGGGAATGTTGGCCAGGACCTTGAGGCCGAAGGTCACCTGCAAATCCTCCGCGTCCCGGAAGGATCGGTCCATCTGCTCCCGGAAAAAAGCCACGGCTGCCCCGCAGGAGAAACCCAACAACAACCCCACGAGAGAAATCTTGACCAGATCGGGCCGGTAAGGCATTTCCGGAATCCTGGCCGGGTCGATGATCCTGAACTGCTCCCCTTTTTGCCGCCGCTCCAGGTTCTCCGCCTGCTGGGCTTCCTGGCTCTTTCGCAACAGGGAAGAGTATGCCTCCCGGGTATTGTTGTAGTCCCGGGCGATTATGTACACGTCCTGCTCTCGCTCGAAGGTCTTTTCGACCCGGTTCTGGTATTTTGCGATCTGCGCCTTCACCTTGGAGTCTTCTTCCCTCAGCCGTTCCATCTCCTTTTCAACTAACAGAATGTGGTCTTTAACTTCTTTAACCCGGGGGTCCAAGCCAACTCTTCCCATTCCTGCTTTTTCTTTTTTCTTTCCCTTCAGCCCCCCCGCACGGACCGGTTTCGTAGGTCCGGTATAGGTCTCCTGCCCTCCCTTCCAGATTTCGTCTTCTTTGGTCATCTTCTCCATTTCGACTTCTTTTTCCAGCTCGACGATTTTCTTCCTGATGATGAGAAGGTCGGGGTGCTTTTCGGTGTACTTCATCCGGAGGTCTTCCAAATGATTTTTCAACTGGGCGATCTTTGCCAGACGAGGATCTTTCTTTTCCGACGGAGTCAGTCCCTGTTCGTCCACGTCCTCTTCCTCGAGGGCCGCTCTTTCCGCGGCGATCACCGCTTGAACCTCGGCGAGGTTTTTCTCCAGCATGAGTTTTCTGTCTTGGGCAGCCCTAAGCCCGTCCCCAACTCTCTGAAACTGGGCCTGGAGATTGTCCAGGACCCGGAGGTTGGCGGCCAGCTGCTCGGGAAGTTCTCCCAGGAATTTTCGCTTGAAGTTGGAAAGGAGCCTCTCTTGCTCCTCCAATTTGGCCTTGGTCGCATTCAATTCAATGCCCAGGAACTCCGAAGTTCCCTGGGCCTGCTGTTCTCTCATTTTCAAGTTCTCTTCGATGAAAAGCGAAGCCAGTTTGTTCGTCACCAGGGTGACCGTCTTGGGATCTCGCCCAATGTAGGAGATGGTGAAATACCCCCCCTCTTTCCCTTTGATTTGTACCGCGATGTTTTTCTGCATCAGGCTCACGACCTGCTCAAGGCGGAGGGATTTTGTCTCCTCCTCGTAAAGGTTGAACTCCTTAATAACCTGCTCCAGCCGGGTGCGGCTCATGATCTCCTGGCCGATCGATTGAAGGCGTTCTTCAATCCGGGATGTCACGGTGGGGCGGACGAAATCCTCCGGCACTTTCTGGGGCGACACCAGGACCAAAGTAGTGGCACGGTATTCCTTGGGGACCATGACGGCGTAGACGGCCGTCCCGACCAGGATGGCAACGAAAGGAATTACGAAGTACCAGACCCGCCGCAGGAATACCTCCTTATAATCATGGATATTAAAAGATTTTCCGGGGTTGATCATGTTTTTCTCCTGTGACCCTGGAATCTTCTTCTTCCCAGCCTAAGGGAAGAAGAAGGGAAGGTCCTCCTATTTTGCATAGAACGCGGTCAGACGGGCCATAGCTCGGAATTCCTGATAATCAAAAGTGTTCTGATCGGAATTACAATCGGTGTAACGCACGCCTACGGAAGCTGTGAGCCATTTCAAAGCCTGGTAGGACAGGTCGCCGCTTACCCTCCAGAGCCAGTCCACCCGATCGGTAACGTCGACATACTCATCCCTTTCCACGCTGCCGGTAAACACCACTGCCAGGCGGGAGCCAAGCTGGTGGGAAACATTCCCAATCGCCCGGTAGTACTTCGTAAACCCCAGATTCTCGGCGGAAAAAAAGTCATAGGCGTAGCCCGTTTGAAAGGCAAGATCGTATGTTGTCCGCTGGGTGCGCTGGGTGACCCCGACGTCCATCGTAAACCCGTCCGTGGTCTTCTGGCCCTCGGTTTTCCGCCAGAAATATCCCACTTGCGCCCTCCCGCTAAGGTTTTGGGTAAAAGCATGGGTTACTCCAATGCTCGGGCTGTAAACAGAATAATCCACTCCGGGGGAATCATAAAATAGGGTATCGTAAGTAAACTGTCCAAAGACCGAAGTCACGGGAGTGAATCGATAGGTGTAACGGCCAACGGTATGATGGCCCGTAAAATCCGCAGAACTGTCAAAGTCGCCAATGTTATAGGCGTACTCGAGACTCACGCCATTCCTTATATCAAACCAGTACGCAAGCCGGGAGGATATTGTTTTCCCCCTGCTGTCTTCGATGTCCGGGTTGTCATTCGTATAGTAATTGTCGATGTAAGTCAATTCGACCTGATCTTCCCGGCCGAACTGGTAGGTGAGGGAGGGTTGGAAAACATTCCTCCAATAAACGGACCTCTGCCGCTGGGTTCCTAGATAATAGGCACCGGGTGTAGGCTGAATGGTTACGTAATGCTCTTGGGGTTCCTCGGACCGGATGAGAGAATCCCATAAACGAAGGGTGAGATGGCGGCCGAACGTGTACCAGGTGTTTAGAGTTCCTGCGTGGCTGACATAGTTATCCTCTGAATTTTTGGCGTAAAAGACGAACCCGGGAGCGTAATCCAGGTCCAGCCCGTATTTCACCTCTTTATTCTCCGTCGAAGAAAAAGTCAATCCCGGGGAAATGGTGGTGATGAAATCACTCCGCTTGTTCGTAGCGCTGAGATCGAGGTTGTCGCTGTACTCTTCCAAAACCGAAATCCGGGGGGTAAATTTAGCGGCAACATCTTCCCAGTCGGCACAGGCTGTTTTCGGTAACGCCATGAAGAATAGGGCGACGGCCAAAACTTTCAGAACCTCTCTGCCTCGATTCGCCATTATGGATGACTCCCCGCAGCCGCAAGACAGCTCGAAAGTAGGATTTTCACGGGACGATCACCATGTCCCCGGATTTCAGGATGAAGTTGGGCTCGGTTCCCTTCACGATTTTCCTGTAATTCACCGTGTAGCGCTTCTCTTTTCCGTTCTCCTTCCGGATGACCAGGATCTTCTTTTCCTCAGCCCATTCGCCTAATCCTCCCACCATGCTGATAAGCTGAAGCATCGAGGTCTCGCTCCGGAGGCGGATCACGCCCGGGGCTTTCACCTGGCCGGTGACAAAAACCTTGAAACTGTTCGCCTCCATGACCATTACCGAAACGTTCGGAATATCGACGTATTCCCGGAATCTCTTGATCAACTCTTCCTTGAGCTGCAGGGGAGTCAGTCCGGCGGCCTGTACCTCGTCGATGAGGGGCATTGAGATCTTCCCGTCGATCCTGACCGGGACTGTCCGGGAAATGGTTTCCTCCTTCCAAACGTATATATAGAGGATGTCCTCCGTCCCGATGACGTACTGGCTGCTGTCGGCGGCCACCTCAGCTTGGGCTTGTTTTCTCGACAGGACCTCTTTCTCCGATTGGGAATAGGCCGACTTCGGGAAACCATGCGGCCAGAATGGTCCCCATAGCCAGCCCAACGGCGAATAATTTTTTTCTCATTCTCCCCTCCCTTAAGGATTTGGAGCTTCGGTTCCAATGACTTTTCGGACCAGGTCCGAGGTGTCGGT
Source organism: uncultured delta proteobacterium (assembly GCA_963712535.1). Classification (GTDB taxonomy): domain Bacteria; phylum Desulfobacterota; class SM23-61; order SM23-61; family SM23-61; genus CAVQIK01. The sequence goes on from CAVQIK010000003.1 coordinate 221,095, forward strand.
CCCGTCGTTGGGAAAGCAGATTTGTTCTACCACGACCTGGTATCCATCCCGGGCAAAATTGTAATATTGGAGGCTGTTTTCGAAACGGGAACGGGTATAAACCCCCGCGGACATGTCCGCGTAAGGAAGGATCACCGCCAGCTTCTTATCACCCACGGTCCCAAGGATGTCGCTGTCCCTGACCTCTTCCTGGAGAAGATGAGTTAATCGCTCGTAGCAGGCCCGAAGCCCCTCTTCAACCTCTCCCTCTCCCGTCTGTTTCAGCCGGAGAACCATAATGCAGAAAAAATTCTGGTATCGTCGAGACCGTTTCACCTCGAGGTCGAGAAGATAGAGAAAAACGTCCCGGTTTAAAAGCCGATTTGACTCTTCTTCTCCCCTCATACGGGACTCGACTGCATAGGCCATTCCAGCTCCTCCATGAATTTCCTAGGATTCTTCACCTCATTCAGCCGGTATTTTTTTATTTTGTAAAGCAGGGCTTTGTAGCTGATCTGAAGAATCTTCGCTGCCTCCTTGCGGTTCCAGTGGGTCTCCTGGAGTGCCTTGCGGATGAATTCTTTTTCCGCGCCCTCGGCCGCTTCTTTCCCGATTCGCTTGAGGGTCATGCTCTTCACCCCCGCGGGCCCTCCGTTCTCATGGGCCTGCGACGAAGGGGCCTCTGGTCTCTTACGGAGAAAGTTCACGAGGGGATCTTTCAAAACCTCCTGCTCCCCGAAGATGATGATCCTTTTCACCAGGTTTTCCAGTTCCCGCATGTTTCCAGGCCAGTCATAATCCTGGAACAACTGAAGAGTCTTGGGGGAGAGAAAAAAGGCGGGTTTCCCGTATTTTATCCGGTTGACTTCCAGGAAGCACTCGGCCAGGGGGAGAATCTGTTCTTTTCTTTCCCGCAGGGGGGGAACGGTAATGCTGATCACGTTGATACGGAAGAAGAGATCCTCCCGAAAACGCGCCTGGGAGATGGATCTTTCCAGGTCATCCTTCGTCGTGGTAATAATCCGGGTATTTACCTGAATATCCCCCTCGCCTCCAAGCCGGGAAAACTCCCCATCCTGCAACACCTGCAGGAGTTTGGCCTGGATGGAGATGTCGATCTCCCCAATGTCGTTCAAGACAATGGTCCCCCCATTGGCCAGCTCAAACTTCCCCGGTTTTTTCATGTGGGCCCCGGTGAACGCCCCCTTGTCGAAACCGAAAAACTCACTTTCCAGAAGAGTCTTGGGAATGGCGGCGCAATTGATCTTGATCAGGGGTTTTCCATGCCGGTCAGATTGATCATGGAGCGCCTGGGCAACTATCTCTTTCCCGGTCCCGCTCTCTCCCTTTAATCAGCACGGGCACGTCCAGGTTCGCAATCTCTCTGACAATTTTCCCCATTTTTTCCATTTTCGAGCAACTGGAAAAGAAAACCTGGTCGATCGTATCAATTTTCATATTTTTTCCGATCATGCCAGCCTTGTTCCGGGCAAGTTTTAGTCTGACCCCCGTCATCTCTTCACAAGTGGGCGGATACGCTTTTCCCAACGTTCTTACGGTACCAAGAGGATTTCCCCATTCAAATCCCTGAGGGGAAAGCTGGGAAGTAATTGGAGAATTCTATCCAAGTAACCGGTGCAGTTCTGCAATCTGAATGCCAAAATACAAAAACTCTTTCTGATTTATAAATATATGAATTTATTGTAAAAAATAAATTATACGTTATACGGCAAAATAAAAATGAAGTATTTTTTGCAATAAATGGAAGTAAAATTGGGTTTTTTTGATCACAATTGTCTTTTTTTCCCAATTTCAATGTTGCAGGTTCCCCATAATATTCTGGATAAAAAGAAAATGGAATAGGGTGAAGGCTGTATTTTGCGGGGGGGAATACCGTATTAATTAGATTTTTCAGGCAGGGGGATCATGCGTCTTGTCGATGAGGGGGGTACCAATATCTTCTCTTCGTTATGGAAGAGAATGCATAATTCTGTGGCGAATCCTCCATAGCCAAAGATCATGATTTTTTCGGGTTATGCCTTTTGCCGAGTCCGCATTCTTTCATTTTATAAAGGAGTCCCTTGTAACTGATGTTAAGCAACTGGGCCGCCTTCTTCCGGTTGTAATGGGTGAGCTCCAGGGCTTGGGTGATGACCTTGGTTTCGGCCCGGCGGGCCGCCTCGCGGTGGATCTGTTTCAAGGAGCGATGGTTCTCGAGGAGAGGGTCCTCTTTCTCGGGACCAGGGAGATTCTCCGTTTTCCGGGAGGATCCTAATTCCGCGATGATTTCCTCTTCATTCCCCAGGACGATGAAACGCTGGATCACATTCTGCAATTCCCGGATGTTCCCGCCCCACCGGTAATCCAGCAGGGTCTTCAGGAACGAGTCAGTCATGGCCCTTACTTTCTTTTGATACTTGGCCGCGAATTTGTCCAAAAAGTATTCGATGAAGATCGGTATTTCCTCCCTGCGTTCGCGCAGTGGGGGAATCATGATATTTACCACGTTCAGCCGGTAAAACAGGTCCTCCCGGAAACGCCCATCCCGAACGGCCTCCTCTATGTTCCTGTTCGTGGCTACCAGCACGCGTACGTCGACCTTCACATCTTTTTTGCCTCCAAGCCTGGAAAACTCCCGGTCCTGGAGGACCTGGAGGAGCTTGGCCTGGAGCGGCGGGCTGATCTCTCCGATTTCATCCAGGAAAATGGTCCCCGTGTCGGCCAGTTCGAACTTTCCCGGTTTCTGGCGGTAAGCCCCGGTGAAAGCACCCTTCTCATATCCGAAGAGTTCACTCTCCAGAAGCTCGCCCGGCAGGGCTGCGCAGTTCACCTTGACGAAGGGTTTGTCCCGGCGGACGGAATTCATGTGGATAGACCGGGCCACAACTTCCTTTCCAACCCCGCTCTCCCCCTGGATGAAGATGGTCACATCGGCGTTGGCCACCTGATCGATCATCTCTTTTACCCGGTGCATCTTCTCGCTGGCGTAGAGAAAGATCCCCTGGTCTTGGGGCATCATCTCCCCCACTTCCACGAAGCTCGAAGAGGGGGCCGAGAAGGCGGGAGGGGTAATGGTTTCATTCTCCCCCACGTCCTTCAATAGGCGATTAACTTCCCGAATTTTAAGGAAAAATCGCGCTGAGTTCAAGGCCGCGCCCATCTGCGTGGAGATATAAGAAAGGGCCAGTTTTTTCCCTTCGTCAAAGGCGCCTTTGCGCGAATGGCTGAGGTTGAAGACCCCCACCACCTGGTCCTTGTCCCGGATCGGGAAACAGATGAGAGATCTCACCTTGGGGTTCAAGCCTTTACTTACGGTCACAAAGCGGGGCTCATCCTTCACGTCGTCAACCAGCACCGCCCGCCCCTCCTTCAGCACCCAGCCGGCGATCCCTTCTCCCGGCTTGAATCGGCCTCCCTGATAGGAGGAATCCGGGTAATAGACGGTGCTATTCTCGCTCCTGCCCCGGGCGGCAAGCACGGAGAGCTCTCCAGATTTAGGGTCCTGCAGCATGATGGAACAATTCTCAGCTTCCATTTCGTCCATTACCGCATCCAGAATGGCCTTGCAGGTTTCCGGAAAATCCGGAATATATCGCATGGCCCCCTGAATTTTGCGGAAGAGAATAAACTCCCTGCTCTCCTCTTCCCCTTCAGGCGAATCATCGGAAGAAGAGGGAGCATTCTCGGGAAGGATCTTCTCCCGCAAACCGGCTGATTCCATCAGTTCTCCTTCCTTTCCTTCAGTCTTTTCCATCATGATTCAGGAGCACGTATTACGAGGATCATCTCGGTTCCAGTTATGATTTGGGGCCTTGGTAGAGGATGCAAGTACCGTACCCCTCTCCCGATTTTCCACCTCCTCAAATTGTTTCAGGTTTTCGGAATTTTTCGACCGAAAGATCTTTGAGCACCGGCCAAGGCGAACGAGAATCGCCGATCAATTGACATAAAAGGGCAGGGCATCCGAGGCTATATCTTTTCACCCCCATCATTCCCCATGGGGCAGCGTAGCTACTCTACTCTTTTCGGCAGGAATATTCCAGTTTTTTCAATTGAATTCGGGGCACAGGGGGCCGAGAGGAAATTGCAGATTGGGAAAACGAAGAGGGGAGGCCTCCCCCCTCGCGGTATGGGATTCGCCGGGGAGTTACGAACCATTCTTGGTTGGGGAGAGGGAGTTCTTCGTGGCGGCGAAACACTAATTCAGGCTTTGGAGAGCCGCTTTGGCCTCTTCCGCCCCCGCGAATTTCGGGTCCAGCTCGAGGGCGCGTCTCAGCTCTTTCTTGGCTTGCGCGCTATCTCCAGCCTTGGAATAGGCCATGCCTAGATGGTAACGCACGACCGGGTTATTGGGCGTCTTTTCGGCTGATTCCTGAAGATAGGTTACCGCCCGCGTGTAGATCTTCTTATGGTAATACACCCATCCCAAGGTGTCGGAAATATTCGGGTCCTCGGGCAATTGTTCTTTCGCCGCCTGGGAGAGCGAGAGAGCTTCTTCCAGGTTTTCCCCTTTGTCCGCGTACAGGTAAGCGAGGTTATTCGCCGCGGGGGGGAACTTGGGGTTAAGCTTTAAGATTTTCTGGTAGTGCTCCTTGGCGAGGTCGTATTTCTTCTGGGATTCGTAGATCGTTCCCAGGGCCATATGAGACGGGATGGAATTCGGGTTCTTCTCCAGGGCGGTGCGGAACTCGGCCACCGCCTTTTCGACTTTCTGCCTGCGCAGGTAAAATCCTCCCAGCGAACTGTAAAATTCCGGGATATTAGGATTGATCTCCAGGGCCTTGCGAAGGCTACTTTCCGCCTTATCCATCTCTTTACTCACTTCATAAAGGCCCCCGGCGAGGTTATAGAAATAGGGGTTCCGGGGCGAAGCCTTGATCTGCGCCTCCGTTCGGTCGATCGCCTTCCGGTTCTCCTTCTGGCCGAGGTAAACGGCCGCGATCATGTAAAGCGGGTCCACGTAATTGGGTTGGAGGGCGAGGGCTCTCTCGAACTGGCCCAAGGCCTCCGCCTGCTTTTTTTGGGCCAGGTACGCTCTTCCCAGGTGATAATACCCGGCGGCGTTCTTTGGTTCCAAGCGGATGGCCTCCTCGAAAGAACGGGAAGCGCGAGATGGATCCTTCCTATTTAAGCACGCCATTCCCTTGAGCAAATGAGCTCGAGCGGACCGGGCTTCCGTCTTCAGAATTTCTTCGGCGTCCTCGATCGTCAGGTCGGGCGCCCCGGACCGGAGGTTCAGCTCGGCTCGCAAGAACCTGGGTTCGGTCCACGCCGGATTGAGACGGATCGCCTCTGCCAGGGCACTTTTGGCCTGCTGCATCTCGCGGTTCCCCAGATGCGCGAGGGCGAGGGAGTAATGGCCCATGGCCGCCTTCGGGTTCTCCTTCACGAAGCCCTGGAAAGAAATCACCGCCTGATTGTATTCCTGCCTGGCCAGGTGAATTTTTCCCCGCAGCAAGTTCCCCTCGGTGCTCTTCGGGTTGATCTTCAAAATCTCGTCTGTCGTCGCCGAAGCCTCGGTGAACTTCTTCTGGGCCAGGTAAACCTCGCCGATTTTTGCCCGGGCCTGGGTGTTCTTGGAATCGAGCTCCGCACCTTTCTTGTACGTCGCGACCGCCTGCTCGGGTTTCCCCCAGGCCAGATAGAAATCCCCCAGATGCAGGATGGAAGAGGCCCTCTTAGGATCGGCTTCGATGGCCTTTTGGAACTGTTTCTCGGCATCCTCCATGCGGTTCAAAGAGGCGTAATAATTTCCCAGAATCGTCCAGGAACCCGGGTCGGCCGGAATGATCCGGGTGACCTCGACGAATTCCGCTTCCGCCTGCTGCGCCTTTCCGCTTCTCCGGTAGAATTCCCCAAGGGTATAACGGGCCTTCGTTGATTTCGGGTCCACCTGGGTCGCCTGCCGGAAGGCTGCTTCCGCGCGGGGAAGGTCCTGTTTATGGATGTACAGGTTGCCGACTTGGAGATAGGCTTCGATTCTTTTCGGGTCTTTCTCGACCGCTTTTTCGGCCAGGGCGATGGCTCCCGCCACGTCTTTCTCCGCGAGTTTCACCGAGCTCATGAGGAGAAGCCCCGAGGGATTCTCCGGTTCCCGGGCCAAAACTTTTTCGGCCTGCTCCCGGGCCTTCTTTGTATCTTTGGCCAGAAGCAATATATTTCCGAGCTGGAGGCGTGCGTCGATCTGTTCCGGGTCCAGCTCTACCGATTTGGTCAACTCTCCATACGCTTCGCGGACCTGCCCAACCTGGAGGTGGGATAGTGCGAGTTTGTAATGGGCCTTGGCATCGCCGGGGCTGATTTTCAGCACATTCCGGTATTCGATGATGGCTTCTTTGAATTTATTCTCTGAAAAATATTTCTCTCCCCTCCCCCAGGAGCGCTCTTTCTTGGCCTCCGGGCTGCAGCCGGCCAGGGCAAAAAGGAAAACAGCGAGCAGGATCAACCAGCCGGTACGGGAACTGCAGCGGGGTGAAAGGAGCATAGAATTCTCGCTTTCATGCTGAGGCTGCCCTCTCACGGCGGGAAACGCCGAGCGAGGGGAATAGGATTCAATCGGGGGCAGAAGGGGAATTACGCTTTTGCCCCGGGTCCGATGAGGGGCAAAATTTTATCTACCTTAAAGTAAACGATGATCTCTTTCCCTTTCAGCTCGGGGTACTCTTTCCTTCGCATCTGGTCCAACTTCCCGGGGTCTCTTTCTTCCCCGCTCTTCGTGAGGAACAGCCTGACGCCCTTATATTTTTCCTCTTCTTCGCTGAAGAGATAGGCGGCATGGGGGTTGGACTGCAGGTTTTGATAGGTTCTCTTTTCGGCCATGATGAAGGCCACGTTCTCCTCATTGATGACATGCGGGGTGGCATACACGGCCGCGTCCACTTCGCCGCTGCTGTCCGCCGTAGCCAGGACGCCGCGCCCCTTCGCCGTTTTGAAGTATTCGCCGATTTTCATCTTCTCCTCCCGGGTTTTTCGAATTCAGCTTGTTTATTTTACCTTCCCGGGAAGGATTTTTCATCCCCATTTTTCACCACACTGCCGCCGGCCCACTCTTCTTACGAATCATTCCCCGTTTCATCGTCGGCATTCGCAGGCAGACTCTATTTCCCAGGGGGCCGGAAAAAAATCCCCAAATCCGCGGGAATGCCGCCTTTTACAGGGAACTCAAGACCCGGTGGAAGAGCGAATTTCGTCTCCTTCCCGGAAGCCTCGAGCCGTTTTACCCGGACGGTTTTATCCTCAAGGCGGATCTCCGCCCGCAGGGTGTCAAAGAGAGTCACGGGAAAAGGAGCCCGGGAGATCCGATTTCCCTGGAGTTCCCCTCGCTTCACCAGGGCCCAGGCCTGCCCGCTTCCTTTCTCCCAGTCGTCCCCGCTGCACTGGAATGAGATCTCCCCGCTGAGGTTCAGCGAAAAGGAAAACTCTTCCGGGGATGCCGCCTGAACTTCTACCTGGTTCAGCCGGAGGTCCAGCCGCCAATTTTCCTGATCCCGCCGGATTCGCCCCTCGATGCGAGGCGGAAGATCAGCCCCCCTTATGAGCCACTCGCTCCTCCTCAGAAAGAATCCCGGAAGATTGGGAGTGATCTTCAGGTCGGGGACCCGGAAGGAAATCGAATCCGAAGAGAGCCGGACATTTTCGATCCGCAGGCCAACCGGGAAGGAAGGTCCGGCCCGCCCGACGGAGAGGGTGAGGGGAAACTTTTCCTCAAAATTCTGGATGATCGAGCGTCTGAGGCCCTCGTACGGAAACTGCCAAAGAAGAAAAAGATAGAACAGGACCAGCCCCAGGGACAAAGACCCCCAGAACGGAAGGCGTATCTTCATTCCCAGCCTCAGCCCGTGTAAAAAATCATCTGGAGGGAAACGTCCAGGTACTTGGGCGCCGTGTATCGGGGCTTGATCGTCATGCGCGCGATTTGAGATCCCCCGGGGGAAGACTGCGCTTCGTATAAAAACCGGGTGAACTGGGGCAGCTCGGCCTTTTCCAGCTGGATCTCCACCACCGTGCCCTCCTTACCGGGAGAAGGAGAGGGCTTTATCGCCCGGACATTCTGGCGAAGGCCGGAACGTTCGATCCACCCGTCCAGGCGGGAGAGGGGGGGAAGGACCCTTTGCGACGCCGGAATTTTCTGGAGCAGCGCGGCCCTGGCTTGTTTCAGAGAATCGAGTTCCCGGCCCAGCCGGCGAACCTCTTTCAGCTCCTGTTCTTTCCTGGGGATGAGACGGGTAAGCTCCCGGTTCCATTTGAACGCGGGATAGATGAGCAGCTGGAAGACCAGGAGGACGGCCAGCAGGCCGGCTCCCCACAGGAAGATTCTCTCCCTCCCCGTGATTCTCATTCCCCGGACCCCCGCTTCATCTGAAATTTGAATTCGATCACGTTCTCCAGGCCGCTGGCCCTGGCCGTTTTCAGTTGGACCTCCCGGTAGCGGGAGGAGCGCTCCAGATGGGTCTTGAGCTGGTTCACCGCATCGAAAGAGCCGGCCTCTCCGTTCACTTCCAGGGAATCGGGGTCCAGCATCAGCTCGGTGATCCTCATCTTCCACGCCGGATCGGCCATGCCGCTTAAGTCACGCAGAATTTCCAGAGGGTGTCCGGCTCCGGAGGTCCCCCCCAGGGAGGCCAGCCGCGCCTTCTCCTCGCCCACCCGCGCCCTGAGCTGTTGCACTTCATTGACCACCTTTTTCGCTTCCGGCACCGCGGCCGAAAACTCTTTTCGGATCTCCTTCTTCAGGCCCTGAACCCTTCTCTCTTGTAGAAAAAGGTCCAGCCCGAAAGAAAAGATGGCGAGGAGTGCCAGCGCCGAGGCATAAGCCAGGAGAAGCCTCACCCGGGTCTTTGCCTTCCGGGCTTTTTGGGAAGAAGAAAATTCTTCCTTCCGGAAATTGATCCCTTCCGACCTGGGTCCTCCAAGGGCGGCTCCCAGCGCCACGGCGAGAGCCGGACGGAGCTCTTTTGGGACCTCCCGCGGAAAAGGCGATGACGCGCCGCCTGGGTCCAAATACGAAACCGGTTTCTCGAGGAGCTCGCCTAAAGAGGTTTCCAATCCCGCCGCCCCTGACATTCCGCCGGTCAGGTAAATCTTCTCCACGGGTCCCGCGCCGGGTCCGCATTCGTGCGAGAGAAGCGTTCGCCTCACCTCTTCGGCCATGCGGCCCAGAGCCGCCGTATCGGGCCTCTCGTTCCCGCCCAACCCTTCCTCCGGCGAATCGCCCCGGGCTGGGGGGGAAAGCCGGGCCTCCCGCTCCGAACCCCGGGCACCCGCCATGCCAGCAGGAGCGGGAATCGAGCGGACCGAGGCCAGAAAATCTCCTTGCCAGATGATCACGGTCGCCTTCTCGCTCCCCAGGTCCAGCAGGCAGCCGTTTTGATTGGAGGTGAGTCCCAGTCTTCTCGCGAGCCAGAAGAGGGGCAGGCTTTCGGGAACGATCGTTCCGGGATCCAGCCCCGCCTCTCTCATGAGGGAGATTTGGTCGCCCAAGTCCTCTTTTTGCACCGCGAAGACCAGCGCGCCCTTCCCGTCGAGCTTCTTCTCCGGGGCCGCGAAATCGACCACCAGCCGATCGATGGGAAAAGGAAGCAGGGGCTCGGCCTCGAATTTCAAGACCCGTTCATTTTTCTTCCGGTCCCGGAACGGGAGGGGAACCCGGTGCACCATGGTCCGGTTAGAGGGAAAGGCGACAAAAACCTCCTCGCCGTCTTTTCCCAATTTGGGGAGGATCTCGCGCAGGGCTCGGATTTTTTCGCGGCGGAGTTCCTCCTTATCCTTTCCAGCCAGGGGAAACGCCCCGTAGTTAGTCACCCGCGGACCGCGCCAGGTCCGGGTGACCTCCACCGCCTTCACGCTTTTCGAGCCAATTTCCAGGCCCCAGGTTCTCAAGCTCATGATCTACCCGGCCCTCCAGAGAAGGACCTTGGTTCTAGGGCCATCCCTTCTAAAAACTGCCTGCACGACGGATCGGGCCTCCCGGTAATGACCTACGACCTCGACGGAAAAGCAAGTGCTCCGCACCGTGATCTCACTGCTGATGAGCGGAAAGACTGGGTCCCACCCCGGGACGGCCCGGAGTTCCTCCGGCTTCTGAAAAGGCTTCTGAAGGCGATGCGCGAGCAGGGCCTCCGCCAGCGTCCGATCCACCTTGGGGGAGAGGCTCATGAGCACGGGGAGACTGGCGGTGTTGATATTGATCTTTCCGGCCGAGTGCACGGTCAGGTAATTTCTGAGCCCTTCCACCCCCTCTTTCCCGTAGAGAATGGACGGGTCCACCCCTTTCACCAGGAGCAGTTCCTCCACGGAATCGAGGGGTCCGTTCTTCGCCGCATAAGGCTTCTTCAAGCTGAGATAGAACTCTCTTTCCGCTCCCCGCCCTCTCACCCGATCGTCGGCGTCTATCCAGTCCATCAGGGCATCTATCCAGTCCGCCGGCTGGCCGAGGAGCATGAGCAGGCGCTCCAGTTGATCCTTCTTCTTCAGGTCCATATTCCCGTTGGCATCCAAAATTCCGCCGGGGTTGAACCTGGACTCTTCATCCGTGATCCTTCCGGTAAAATGGCCCTCGGGGAAAAAGCGCGAGGAAAGAGCCGAAAGCATCTCGAATCCCGCCCACCTCTCGTCCAGCCCGTCATAGGCGGGGTCATCCCCCTGGATCAGCGCCCGGGCAACTTCAACCCCGGACTTGGCGATATATGCCGCCTGGGTCAGGTCCCGGAAGTTCCCGGCCAGGGTGGCCTCCACCCGAACCGCCCGGTTCAGCTCCAGCCCGGTGACGACCAGGAGGGTGAGGATGAGGAGGGTCAATACCAGGGCGACGCCCTTCTCGCCTCCTATCACTCTTGCGGCCGTTCTCTTCATGCCTAGCCCGCCGAGGGGAGAAATATCTGGGTCCGGAATTCATGCACTCCCGACCGGGAATCTTCCAGTTTCAAGCGGATCTCCACCCGCGAGGGAAGCTGGTTTTTCTGCCCGCCCTCCAGGGAGTTCCAGCTCTTGACCTCTCTTCCCTGCCGGTCGAAATAGGAAAAGCTCAAGCTCCGGACCCGGTCGCAGAGGGCCAGGGTGCGGCCCCCCTGGACCAGGCTGCCGTCCAGGGCCTCATCCTGCCGGCGCAAAAGCGTAAGTCCCCTGCCTCCCGGCTGGCGGTCCAGGTAATAGCCCACCTCCCCCACTCCCCAGCCGGGCTCTCCGGGAGCAACAGAGTTCAGGGTCGTGAAATCCAGGCGGTCCCTGAAATCGTCCCCTTCCTTTTCGGAGCGCCCGATCAAACCGGACTGGAACCCCTGAACGCCTTCCCTCCGCGGGAAGAGAACCCCTCCGCCGAGGTCCCCGGCCACCCTCTCCAGGATCAGCCGGCCCTGCTGGACGACCTCCGCCCGGTCATCGGTCTCCGCAAGGACGATCATGGACTGGTGGAAGGTCATGTAGAGCAGGGACAGGATCACTCCCATAATCGAGAGGGTGATCAGCACTTCGAACAAGGTGAATCCGGATCGCCTTTTTTTGAACCACCGAGGACGCAGAGTTAAAGAAAAAATTGCAGACCCCCAGGGCTCAAATTTCATGTTTCATTCGAAAAATTCCCCCACCCTGGCCCTCCCCCGCGGAGGGGGGAGGGAGGGGGTGCGGGCAGTTGGTACTTTGAATTTTCATCCGTTTTTTCCGCGTTCATCTGCGTCCAAAAATTATTTTTTCTCTGTGTTCTCTGTGGTTCAATTTTACTTCTGAGCGAAGTACGCCACGAGTTCCAAATTGCGTTCTCTCGTCCCGTCCTTCCAGAGGACCCGCACGAGCCCCTGCCGCAGGATGGGGATTTCCGTCGGGGAGACGACCTGTTCCCAGCGGAACCCGGGGAACGCGTCCCCCCCGCGGCCGGAAGTCTTCCCCGCTTCGGGAAACCCCAGGCTCTCCAGTTCAGCCATTTTTTCCCGCGCCAGCAGGGTCGCGAGAGAAATCTGACCCGATTCATCCAACAGCTGGACGCTGCTGGCCTGGGCCCGCAGGAAGGCGACTCCCACGAGCGCGAGAATGGCCAGGGCGATCATCACCTCCAGCAGGGTGAAGCCCGGGGGGTGGCCGAATTTTTCTTTCATGCGTTCTTCGTCCTGGAGCGGAGCATTTGCATCGTGTGTTTCCTGCCGGGAAGCGGCGCTTTCTTCAAAGGACCCGCTTCTCCAGGTACCCTGAAACGATTTCCACTTTGCCGCCCAGAGGATGGATGAAAATCGTGTAGATCTCCTCTTCCCCTCTTCGAAGGTGAATCGTGCACTCGTCCGCCCAGCCCGTGGGAGAGAAATTCACGTATCCCTTCCCCTCCCGCACTTTGCCCCGCTCCGGTTGGATCACATCCAAAAAGATTACCCCGTCCGGGAGGGACCGGGGGGTTCCCAGGGTGGATGAGTCCCGGGAGAAGGAGTCCCTTTCTCCTTCCTTGCTGACCCAGAAAGAATTATCTTTCAGGTCCACGTACAGGCGGTGCGCCTGCTTGGTAGTGGCAGCCTGGCTTCGGGCGTACTTCAGCGACCCTACGAACTGGAGCACCGCCCTCTTGATGTCCCGGGGCTCGAGAATCTGCCGGAAATTGGGAAAGCTGAGAAGGAAGATGAACCCCAGGAGGAGCAGGACCACGATCAGTTCGAAAAGCGTGAATCCCCGGTTATCTCTCGATGTCCGCGCTCTCGCCTTCTCCACCGTCTTCTCCGTCCGCCCCCAGGGATTTCAGGTCGAAGTCTTTGTTCTTCACCCCCGGGGATAGGTAAACGTACGGCCGCCCCCATGGGTCTTCCGGAACCTTGGACTTCTCGAGGTATCCCCCCTCGCGCCAGTTTTTGGGAACCAAACCGGCGGCCGGCTTCTGGACCAGCGCTTCCAGGCCCTGTTCGGTTGACGGGTACGCTCCGTTGTCCAGTTTGTACAGCTTCAGCGCAGATTCCAGGTTTTCGATCTGAAGCCTGGCTTTCGTCTTCTTGGCCTCTTCCGTCCGGCCCATGAACCGGGGCAGGACGAGCCCGGCCAGTATACCCAGGATGACGATAACGACCATGAGCTCGATCAGGGTAAACCCACGCGTCCGCCTCTGTCGGCAGGTTAAGATCATCTTCTTCACCTTTCTTTGCACGAACGCCCCTTACACCAGGAAAAGGGTTCAGGACCGATTCTAAGCCAGGACCTAACGGACAATCTGGCTCATCTCCAGAATGGGAAGCAGAATGGAGAGGGCGATAAATCCCACCCCCACTCCCATGATCAGAATCATGACCGGCTCCAGGAGGGCGACGAGACTCCGCAGGTCGCTTTCGGCTTCATTCTCCAGGCTCACGGCGACCTTTTCCAGCATCTTGGCCAGTTCCCCGCTCTTCTCCCCCACCGAAACCATCTCCAGAACGACCGAGGGGAAAAGGCCGCTCGGTCTTCAACGAAAGGGCCAGCTCCTCTCCTTCCCGGACCCGTTCCCGGGCCTCGGCCAGGGCCTGGCCGATGAGCCGGTTGCCCGACAACTTCCCGGGAAAATTCCAGGGCCTGAAGGAGGGGAAGCCCCCCGCCCAGCAGAGTCCCCAGGGTCCGGGACCAGCGCGAGACGGCCAGCTTCCGATGGAGCTTTCCCCCGAGGGGAACTCGCAGCTTCACCCGGTCCCGGAACAGGCCCCCGGATTCACTCCGCAGGGACTTGCGCAGCCCAGAACGCCGAGGACCACGCAGGCCCCGAGCCAGAGCCCACCAGAAGCGGCTCAGAAAATCGCTGACCGAGATGAGGATCAGAGTGGGCCAGGGAAGGGCCTGGCCCAGATCGGCGAAGATCTTGGTGACCGTCGGCACGACGAAGGCCATGAGGAAAAAAAGGACCCCCACGCCGATGATGAACATGAACACCGGGTAGGTCAAGGCCGCCCGGATCCTCTGGCGCAAGGCCACCTGGTGTTCGCTGAAATCGGCCCATCGTCCCAGAGTGAGGCCCAACGTGCCGCTCACTTCCCCGGCCTTCACCATGCCGACAAACAAGCCGGGAAAGAGGTCCGGGTGCGCCGACAAGGGAATCCGCCAGGCTGCTCCCCTCCCGCACCCGCTCCCGGATCTGGGTCAAGGTTTTCCGGAGGACGGAGTTCCCGCACTGGTCGATCAGCGCCGAAAGAGACGAGACCAGCGGGATCCCGGCCTCGAGGAGCGTGGCCAGTTGCCGGAACGCCTGGGCCAGATCTTTGGCCTTTACCCGGGCGCGGAAAGGCCACGGAGAAGACCGGTCCGCCAGGGCAGCCGCCTCTTCCCGGATTTCCGTAGGGTAAACTCCCTGCCCCCGGAGTTTCGTCCGGGCGGTCCGGACGCTTTCCGCGTCGACGATCCCCCGAACCGCCTTCCCCGCGGAATTCAGGGCTTCATATTCGAAGACGGGCACCTGTTCTCCAAATTCGCAAGTCGCGAGGGCGCAAGGCGCGAGAGGGTAGTTTTCATTTTCGCCCTCGCGCCTTGCGCCTTGCGATATTAATCTTGTGACACCCGCAGCAGTTCCTCCAGCGTAGTCGCCCCCTCCGCAAATTTCCGGGCGCCGTCGTCCCGCAGGGTTTTCATCCCTTCCTCCAGGGCCGGCGGCCTATGGCGCTGGAGTCCGCTTTTTTCATGATGAGCTGGCGGATGGCGTCGGACACTCTCAGGATCTCGTAGATTCCGGTCCGTCCCCGGTATCCTGTCCCGGAGCAGGCCGGGCAGCCCTTGGCCGCGGTACACCGCGCCGCCCCGGAGCTGGGCCGAAGAAATCCCGGCAACCCTCAGGGCCTCCGCTTCCGGCGACATACTCCTCCTTGCATTCGGGGCAGAGCACCCGGAGCAGACGCTGGGCCATCGATCGCCCGGACGACCGAAGCGATTCGGAAAGGGCTCGATCCCCATGTCGATCAGCCGGGTCACCGCGCTCGCCGCATCGTTCGTGTGGAGGGTGCTGAAGACCAGGTGCCCGGTCATGGCCGCCTGGATGGCGATCTCGGCCGTCTCCACGTCCCGGATCTCGCCGACCAGGATCACATCCGGGTCGTGGCGAAGAACCGAACGCAGCCCGTGGGCGAAGGTCAGCCCGATCTTGGGGTTCACCTGGATCTGGCCGATCCCCCCGAGCTGGTATTCCACCGGGTCCTCGATGGTGATGATGTTCTTGTCCGGCGAGTTGATCTGGCTCAGGGCTGCGTAGAGGGTCGTGGTCTTCCCGCTCCCCGTCGGGCCCGGTGACGAACAAGATGCCGTTGGCCGCGGCGGATCAGCTCTTCCATCGTCTCGGAGCTGATCCGGGGAGAGCCCGATCTCTTCGATCCCGAAGTGGACGCTGCTCTTGTCCAGAAGGCGGAGCACCACCCTTTCCCCGAAGGTGGTGGGAATGATGGAGACCCGGATGTCGATGTCCTTGTCGGCGATCTTGATGGGAATCCGGCCGTCCTGGGGGAGGCGCTTCTCGGCGATGTCCAGTCTTGGCCATGACCTTCAGGCGGGAGATCATGGCCGACTGGTATCTCTTGGGAGGG
The DNA here is from genome assembly GCA_963712535.1 of uncultured delta proteobacterium. Lineage (GTDB taxonomy): Bacteria > Desulfobacterota > SM23-61 > SM23-61 > SM23-61 > CAVQIK01. Next base: position 236,571 of record CAVQIK010000003.1, read on the forward strand.
GTCAGCCGCTGGTAGAGGATGCCGTCGATCCGGTACCGGACCTTCAGCTCCTTCTGGAAAGGTTCGATATGGATGTCGCTGGCCCTCTCCTTCACCGCCTGGAAGAGGATGAGGTTGACCAGGCGGATCACCGGGGCTTCATCGCTCACGTCGAGCAGGTCCTCGGTCTCTTCCAGTTCCTGGAGGAGGCGGTCGCTGGCTCTCCGCGTCCATGGACTGGATCATCTCTTCCGGGCGTATCGGACCCTCTGTTCGTAGAAACGGTTGATCGCCCGGAGGACCTCGCCCTCGCTGCTGAGGACCGGTCCGGATCTCCTGGCACGCCGAGGATGAGCCGCAGGTCGTCCAGGGGCTCGTAATTCAGCGGGTCCACGGCGGCCGCGGTCAAAACGCCATTTTCCATCTTCATGGGGACGATCTTATGTTTCTTGGAAAAAGCGATGGGCACCCGGGAGACGAGAGAAGGGTCCAGCCCCTGGGCTTCCAGATCCTTCCAGTACGGGACCCGGAGCTTGGCGCCCAGGGCCGAGAGGAGCTCCTCCTCCGTCATCCACCCCTTTCTGGAGCAAAAGGCTGGACAGGGACCCGCCGTTCTCTTTCCGGCGGAGCTCCTCCAGCGCCTCCGGAGAGAGTCCTCTCTTCTCCTGGAGCAGTTCGGCGATGACCTTATCCAGCATGGGCCCCCCGGAGGAACGCTCACTTCACCAGCATATCGAAAGTGTCCTTGACCTCTTTCTCCCGCTCATCCCGAAGCTTTCTCAGGTTCTCCTCCGCTTCCAGCTTCTTCTTGGCCGTGGCCCTTTCCATGTCCTCCGCCGTGCGGATGATGTGCGGGGTGATGAAGATCAGGAGGTTCGTCTTGTTCTGCGACCCGGCAAAGTTCTTGAACAGCCAGCCCAACCCGGGGATGTTCCCGACGCAGGGAACTTTCTTGGTCTGCTCGGAGCCGTCATCCCGGATCAGGCCCCCGATGACCATCATCTGGCCGTCCTCCACCACCACCGTCGTGGTCGCCTGCCTCTTCCGGGTGGTCACAAACCCCGGGTTGGCCGGGTCGATGGAGAGGATGTTGCTCACTTCCGTGCTGATCTCCAGTCGGACCATGGACCCTTTGCTGATGTGGGGGGTGATCTCCAGCTGGATGCCGATGTCTTTGTACTCAAAGGTGCGGGAGACGGCGATGTTGGAGGTCGTGGCCGTAGCCGTCGCCAGTGGCTGTGGTGAGATCGCTCTTGAGCAGGGGGACGTTGTCGGCGACGATGATCTTCGCCTTCTCGTTGTCCATGGTCAAAAGGTGGGGCGTGGACAGGACGTTGGCGTCGGTGTCTTTCTGAAAAGCCCGGACAAGCGCGCCGATGTTGGGGACCTGCGACTCCCCCGATGGTGATGAACCCCTTGGCCAGCCCCAGCAGAAGCCCCGTGTCTCCGGTGGTGCTGGGCAGCGCCCCGCTCTGGACTCCGCTGATGAGCCCGAAATCGCGTCCCCCCGAACCCCCGCACGCTCCCTTCGACCGGCTGATCCATGAGCCGCCAATCCACCCCGATCTGCAGAGCCTTCTCCATGCGAGACTTCGGTAATCAGGGCTTCCACCAGGACCTGGGACCGGATCATGTCGAGTTTCCGGATTACTTCTTCCAGTTCCTTGAATTCCTGGGGAGAAGCGGTGATCACCACCGAATTCGTGGATTTGTCGGCGGTGATGGCCGCCTCCTCGACCGCCGCCGCCTGGGCCGGCTGGCCGGGTTTCTGCGGGATCTTCGCCTTCCCGCTCACGATGCTGTTCAGGACCTTGGCCAGCTCCTCGGCCCGGGCGTGCTCGAGGTAAATCACCTGGAGCTGGCTTTTGCCCTTGGGGGCCTCGGTGTCGAGCTGGGAAATGAGCTTGCGGATCTCCTGCGTGTCCTGCTGCGTTGGCCAGCACGATCAGGATATTCGTCCGCTCATCCGGGATGACCCGCACCACCCGCTGAAAGGCGGCCGGACCGGGAGGCTTGGCGGCCGCGGGAACCCGCTGCTCGGCGGCCATGAGGAGGGTCAGCTTGTCAGCCAGACTCTTCGCCGAGGCAAACTCGAGGGGAAATACGGTTATGTTTTCCTCCACCATCGGGACGTCGAGCTGTTCGATGATCTTGAGAAGCCGGTGGATATTCGCGGCCCGGTCCGTGATGATCAGGTGGTTGGTCGCCTTGTAGGAAATGATCATCCCTTCCTTGGAGACGGAGGAGGCGAGGAGGTTGCGAAGCTCGTCGGCCGCGGCGTACTCGAGGGGGATGACCTGCGTCATCATCCGGTCTTCCGGTTTGACCGAGCCGGCCTCCTTTCCCCCCTGGATCTCCAGCCCAGACTGGCGGGCCACGGCCGAGGGGATGATCTTGATGGATTCCCCCGCCGGCAGGGCCGAGTAGCCGTTCATCTCCAGCACGGATTCAAAGATGTGGTACGCCTCGCGGACCGTGACCTTCTTCGGCGATATAATGGTCACTTTCCCGCGCACCTGGTCGCTCACCAGGAAGTTCTTGCCCGTGAGCTCCCCCATGAATTTGATGACCACGCTCAGGTCCACATCCTGAAAATCCATGGTGATCAGGGCGTCGTCGGAGAGAGGTTTCTCGGGCATCTGGACTCCTGAAGTTTTCCTCTCTTGCCCCTGGGCGTTCCAGATCCAACCCAGGGCCGCGGTCATGGCGCACATGATCAGGAGAGCCATGAGCAGGCGCTTAAGCAATTCCCCCATTCAGGCCTTCCCCTTCCGTCAAAAAAGATAGCGCGAAACCACAAACCGAAATCGTAGGGGCGGGGTCACCCCGCCCCTGCTACCCCTTCCGCCCTGCGCCTTGCGACTTGCGCCTCGCGATTTTGTTTCGTCACCGGATCTCGTACCGCAACACTTCCGACCGGCCCGCGCGTTCGATTTCCACTTCTATATTCGAATCGCGCTGGAGCTGGGCGTAGGCCTGCATGATCTCCTCGGGCCGGGTAATCGCGGTTCCATTCACCTTCCTGACGATGTCCCCATTTCTCAGGCCCAGCTTCTCCATCAAGCTGCCCGGGACGATTTCGGAAACCGAATAGCCCGCGGGCCGGTCCATTTCGAAATGGGGCTTCAAACGGGCCTGAGTCATGAATTGGTTGACGTTCCCCACCGCCGCGGCTACATCCTCCCGGTTGACCACGTATCGGTTGGCCGACAGTTTCTTCACCTCTTCCCCCTTGCGGGAGAGGGGGGTGGAAGGGGCGGCCGGGGCGGTGGCGGAAGCCGCCGGTTTTGGTTCATCTTCGGAAAGCCGGAGCGTCTCTTTCTCTCCCCCGCGTTCGATTTGGATCTGGTTCCGGGAGATCGAAAGGATCTTCCCCCCTTCAATGTTCCCGTGAATGCGGTAAATCTGTTGCCTTCGGCTGCCTTTTTCCTGCAGGATGGCCCAGGATTTCCCCTGGGGGCCGGTGATGGTGCCCACCAGGAGGTACCCTCCCGGCGAAGAAACGGGAGTCCCTTTCGAAGCCGGGGCGCCCGGCGCCTTCTGCTCAGCGAGGGGGAGCAGCTTCAGCCCTCTCTCCCCGGGATTGAAGAGGTTTCGCTCCAGTATGGGGGAGTATTTTTCGTACGGCTCCGCTCCCGCCGAAAGAGCCGAAACCGGCTTCCCGGCGGGAGAGGGGCCGGGAGAGACGGACAGGCGGTCCCGGATGAGTACTACACAAATGGAGGAAGCCATCCAGGCAGCGCAGCCAATGAAGAGAAGGTGAACCACCCAGAAATGTCGGGAAAAAATCCTAAACATCAACCCCAACGGACGCGGATGAAAACGGATAGAAAAAATATTGGACACAGATTAGTACAGATTTACACCTTTTTTTCATCCGTGTCCAATATATTCAATCATCCTCTTTTCCGCTTCATCAGGAGGAGGCCGATCAGGAGAAATGTTCCCAGGCCGGCGAAACCTGCCTCTCCCGGCGATTTCAGCGCCCATTGGCTCATGCCCACGACCGGGTAAAGCGCCATTCGGGTGAAGGCCTTCAGGTTTTCATGCCGGGCGATGAGGCGGGCGACCGGCGGGCTGAGCGTGTAGTAAAGAGAAACAAAGAGCCGTCCCGGCGGGTGGGTCAGGAGATACCGGTCCCGGAACTCCCGCAGGACGAAGACCTCTTTCCGGAAGGGAGAGCCGTAAGCGCTCGTGGCGATGAAGCACCCGCCGCCGCCGCTGTCCCCGCCGCCGCTCGAGCCAGAGGATGTGGATATGGTGTTCGAAGCGGAAAGGTTGACCACGGCGGGAGCGGGACTGGAAGTTCCCTGTTTCACTCCTTCCATGAGCAACGTCGAGCTGATTCCGGTCAGGGTCAAGATCAGGGAGCCGATTCTTGCCTCGTAGCCGTAAGGCTGGATTGCGCTCTCGCTCAGGTTGTGGGGGATCAGGACGAAGATATCGAAAGTCCCCCCCAGGTTGGTGAATTTGATGTAATCCGCGGCGTACTCGTTCACCTCTCCGTTCCCGGAAGTGGGATAGGTCGTAGCGACGGTGCTGACCTGGATGTTCCCCGGCGCGTGGGTGATCCCGGTGTCGGAGAAAGTGGCCTGGTACCCGTAGATCCCGCTGGAAATGGAAGAATTGTTGAGGTAGTTGGCGACCGCCCAATTTTTGAACATGTCATTCACGGTCACCGTATACCCGCGCGAAAAGAGGGCGTTGTTGATCCCGGCGATCCCGGTGCCGGTGTTTGCCACGAGGGTTTTCACCGTACCGGCCCCGCCATGATGCTCTTCCAGGTAGAGGATAAAAAGATAAGTCGCGCCGTAGTTGGCCAGGTCGTCCAGCCAGGAAGTCAGGCTCGTGTTGGGAGCCTGTCCGAAAGCATTGATATGGCTGACCTGGTGGCCGTACCCGCACACGTACCGGGCGAGGCCGGAGAGACCCTCTTCCACCCAGGTCTCCTCGCTGGGGTCGTAGCTGTAATGGATGAAATGCTGGAATTCATGGGCCAGGGTCCCGTAGAAGGAAGTGTTCCCGGGCGTCCCGTCTTTGCTGTCCATGAAGATCATGTGGCGATTGTTGCTGTTGGTAATGTCGTTCTCGTTCCGGGAATCGAAATAGCCGGCGATGTAGGAGTCCGCGCCCGCGCTGTCCTGGATATCCATGAGCACAATTGTGAAATCCCCGGTTGGCGGCGTCCCGAAATAGGTCGTTTCCGTAGGCAGGATGGTGTCCTGAAACTGCGAAGCGATGTTTTCGAGAATGGCAGTGGTGAACAGGGTTGGATCGCGGTCCCACTCGGAATTTTCTACATAGATGTTCAGTTTGTAACCAGAACCGAGGGTGGTGACGGATCTGCAGGTTGCCGAGATGCTGTAGTACGCGCTGGTCCCGAAATCGAAGGCATAGAAGCTTTGCACCTGGCCTACCGTGTCGGCCCGGACGGTCTTGGCGCCCTCGTGCTGGGCTTTGATCCTCGCCCTAACGCCGTAGTCGCGGAGGATCTGCATTTTCTGCTCCCGAAGCATGGGAGTCCCGCTGATCGGAGCTTTCCCCGGGTTCGCGTGGAGATGGCTGACCCATCCGAGGAAGAGAGCGCAAATTACAACGAGTGAACCGCAGAAAAATTTTTTCATTCGCACCTCTCTGCTTTATGAATTTGAAGAATTTTCCTTAATTCCGCCGGTTTTCGCGAGTAGATGACCGAGGGCGTGGGGGCGAAGGCAACCCTTTCTACTGAACTTCATCGGTCTTCGTGGGCTGGGAGCTTATTCCAGTACCCGGTAAGATTTCACTTCGACGGCTTTGGCTCCCCTCACCTTTTCCCGGCCGGGCGTGCCTTTGACGGAGAGGCGCTTTCCCTGCAGCGCGCGAAGCTCTTTCTCATGCTCGCCCTGAAGGACATAGGCTTCCCCCTCATCGGTCTTGAGCCCTACCTGGGTAAAAGGCTCGTTCCCCATCAAGTAAACTTTCCCCGCCAGCTCGACTTCTTCCTTTTTTTGCTTCATGCTCCCCGCCCCTAACGTAGCAAGGAAAATGAAAAGGAGCACGGCCACGCAGACGATGCCGCTCACATGGCCGGGCCCCTTCTTGGAAACGGAGTTGGAAAGACTGCCCCCCGGGGGAATCCTATCCGAACCGCGGGGGGCGGCCGGGAGGGGAAGATTTCCCGCATTCTGTATTTCTCTTGAAATGATTAGTCGCTTCCATCTCGCCGCCTCCCTCATTGATCCATTATCCGGGCAAGACTGTGGTATCTCGGAACGCGAGTTAATCAAGGGAAAGAACAATATTCCTGGAAGCCGCGAGGATATTAGTATTTAAGTTTTAATTATGCAAGGTCTATGCCGCTAGGAAATAGGAGGTCAATGAGGCTGGAGGGTTAAAAATATTTGGAATTTCTATCTTCCGGCTGCCGATATCTCATCCATTCTTTTGCCGGGGAGGGGAATTTTTGACCCTGGCCAACTCCCTCTGAAATGCGTCCAGGGCGGCGGGAAAAGGAGAAAGGACCCTTCGGATCACCCCCTGGGAGAAAGAGATCGACAGCCCGTAATTGGTGATGGGGACTTTTTCTTCTTTGGCCCGCTGAATTCTGGCCAGCATCTCTCTCCTCGTCAGCATGCAGCCGCCGCAATGAACGATGAGCTTGTATTTTTTCAGGTCCTCCGGGTAATCCCTTCCGGAATAAACGTCGATTTGAAGGTCGCCCCCGACATACTGCCGGATCCACCTGGGGATCTTCACCCTCCCGATATCATCCTCGATTGCGTGGTGGCTGCACGCTTCCGCGATCAGCACTCTGTCTTTTGGCTTCAAGGTCTCGATCACCGCCGCGCCCCTGGCCAACTCGACGAGGTCCCCTTTGTTCCTGGCGAAGAGGATGGAAAAAGTCGTGCAGGGGGTCCCCTCGGGCGTGTCAGCCACCATCTTGAGAACAACCTGGGAATCGCATACCACCAGGTCGGGAAGGGCCTTCAGGTTTTCCAGGGCGTGGGAGAACTCCCTTTCTTTCACCACCATGACCGAGGCGTCGAAATCCAGGGCTTCCCGGATCGTCTGGACCTGGGGCAGGATCAGCCGCCCCTTGGGAGCCTGGAGATCGATGGGGACAATGAGCACGGCCAAGCCCCCGGCCGGCAGCAGGTCTCCGACCAGCGGCGGCGGTTTCACGAAATCGTCGGGGCAGACCTCGATGAGCTGTTTCTTGAATTGGTTGATGATCGGGTCCCGGTGCTCGAAATCCACGCTCGAACAGAGGAGAACCCTTTCGGCTTTTTTCCGCACTTCCCCGAGAAAATCTTCCCCGGGGGTCTCCAGGTCGATCTTATTTACGACGATGATGGGAGGGACTTCCCGCTTCCTCGCTTCCTCCAGAATGTTCTCTTCGTAATCCGTCCACTGGTTGGGCTCTACCAAGAGCACGATTACGTCCGACCGGTCGAAAATGCGAAAGGTCTTCTTCAAGCGGGCGTCGGCCAGCAGGGAACGGTCGTCCATACCCGCCGTGTCCAGAAAGACCACCGGACCCAGCGGCAGGAGTTCCATGGACTTTTCCACCACGTCCGTCGTCGTTCCGGCGACGGGCGAAGTGATGGCCACGTCCTGGCCGGCCACCAGGTTGAGAAAGCTGGATTTCCCCACGTTCGTCCGGCCGAAGAGGCCGATCTGGAGGCGTAAAGATTTAGGGGTTTTATTCATTTAAAAACTCTTCAGCATGCCCTTACCCCGAAGGGCCCTGTGACGTTGGGGCGATTCATGAATCGCCCCAACGTCCATGCCCGGCATCTTTGATTTTCAATTATCTCTCAAGGGCTTCCGGGCTCCTCTGGTTAAATCTTTTCATCTTCCCGGTACCCCAAAGAAGTCAACCTTTCGGGGGAGAGAATTCGCTCCACCGTCTCCGGGCCCAGTCTTTCGGACAGGAATTCCCGGACGTTCTTCCTCCCGGAAGAAATCAGCTCTTGAACCAGCGCGCCCGCCCGGTCGTAACCAATAACCGGCAGGAAGGCGGTCAGGATCATCGGGCTCCGGTCAAAGACTTCGCGGCATCTCCCCTCGTCCGCGGTGATTCCCTCCACGTGGGCTGCAAGGCTCCGGTTCATTCGAGTGAGGATGTCCAGCGACTCCAGGAGGGCGTGGGCCAGGAGGGGAAGGAATTCGTTGATCTGGAGCGTGGACCGGGAACAGGATTCCGTGACGAGGAGATCGTTGGCCATCACTTTCAGGCCGACCTGGATCGCCGCCTCCAGCACCACTGGATTGACTTTGCCGGGCATGATCGACGAGCCGGGCTGGAGCCTTGGGAGTTCGATCTCCCCTTGAAGATGGAGCAGCCGGAGGTCATTCGCGATCTTGGCCAGGCTGCTGCCGTGGGCTTTCAGGATTCCCGAAACCTCGACAAAGGGGTCGGTGTTCGCCGTGGCATCCAGGAGATTTTCGCCCCGGGAGAGCCCGAGTCCGGTGATCTCCCTCAGTTTCTCGATCACCAGGAATATGAAGCTGCGCGGGGAGGTGAGTCCGGTCCCCACCGCCGTGCCCCCGATGTTCACCACCCTCAGCCGCTCTTCACACTTGAAGGTTCTCCAGCGGTCGCGGGCCAGGGCCTCGCCGAAGGCGGAAAACTCCCCGCCGAGGGTCATGGGGACGGCTTCCTGGAGCTCTGTCTTGCCGATCTTTACGATCCTGGCGAACTCTTCTTCTTTTTTCTGAAACGCCCCCTGCGCCTGGGCAATCGCCGGGCTGAGATCCCTCAGGAGCAAAATGGCCGCGATCTTGAGTCCCGTGGGATAAACGTCGTTCGTGGACTGGTGCAGGTTCACGTCCTCGATGGGGTGAACCAATCGGTAGTCCCCTTTCGCTCCTCCCAGGTGTTCGATCGCCCGGTTGGCGACCACTTCGTTGATGTTCATGTGGGTGGAAGTCCCGGCGCCTCCCTGGAGAGCGTCCAGGGGAAACTGTTCCGTGAGCTTCCCCTCGGCCACTTCGTCACAAGCCAGCAGTATGGCCCCTGCCTTCTTCTCGTCAAGATATCCCAATTCCAGGTTTGCCCGGCAGCAGGCCTTCTTCACCAGGGCCAGCGCTTTGATCAACGCAAAATTCACCCTGTACCCGCTGATCCCGAAATTCTCCAGCGCCCGCTGGGTGTGGCTGCCCCAGTAAGCCTCGAGGGGGACTTTCTTCTCTCCTAAAAAATCTGTTTCCGTGCGGTGGGTCATAAGGAAGCTAGACTTTACCTTATCTCTCCCTTTTTGATCTTTCGATTCCCCTCTCCGCCGCTTTTCGGGGGTGAGGGGGCCTCCGGAAGGGGATTGACTAAAATTCCTCCAGATAGCAATCCTCCCGTATACACATCTTTCTTCCGCGCAATTTCTCCGCCAGCTCCTCCTTATCAGCCGCGAACAATGGACTGACCTCGACCACTGCTTCCGGGGCGACCTCAACCCCCGCTTCCCGGAGCCAGGACTGGAAAAGATCATTCATCGCCCGCCTTGCCGTTTCCGGCGAGTCTACCCCGGTTCGGTTTTTTACCGGCGCGAACTCTTCCTCCCTTCGGACCTCCACGCAGCAGCTCTTCCGAGCGAGGGGGATGGAGTCGAAGACGAAGGTCTCAAACTTCCACGCGGGCATTTTGGCCTGTTTCCCGTCCGGCCCGAGACACTCGACCTCCTTGACCGCCCGATGGTATGGAAGCGCGAACCCCCGCCGGTTCAGGCGCTCGATAAAAGAAAGGGAAATCATATGAATGGCGATGTTTCCCGCCCAGTGGCGAAGATTCCCTCCGTGATCGACTGCCAGGTAATCTTCCGGGCGAAGGTCGCTGTATTCCACGATGCAGGTCTTCCCCTCCGCCATTCCGTAAATTCCCACCTTCTCTTCCAGATTTTGCCGTCTCACCACCTTGGTGGAAATATCCGCTCCCTCCCGGCAGTGGAAGCCGATAAAGGCGGGATCGGCGATCCTCACCAGCGGGTTGTCCACCTGGAAGTAGAAGAGTTCGGTGTACCCTTTTTCCTGAAGAGATTGAAGCAGTCCCGATTCATACAACGCCTTCAAAGAGCCCCCGTGCCCGTCGGGGTTGGCCACCAGCTCCTTGGAATTTTTCAGGATGAGCTTTCCTTCCGCACTCAAGCTTGGCAACATCCCCTGGCAAAAAAAATGAACGTTTTCTCTTTCCAGGCCGAAGAAACGGCTGCTCTCAAAAAATTCGCGGGTCTCTCCCTCGTTTTCCCTGCTGGTCATGACCAGCAGGGGGATCGTAGCCCGGCACCGGACAGTCAAGGCCCTGAGCGACTCGGCGAATATCTGAAAGAGGGGCTTTTTCTTGACCGGGGACACCGGGAACTTCCCCTTCGGGCCGGAAAATCCCAAACGGGTGCCCTGCCCTCCCGCAACGACCAGGCATGCCACCCGGTTCTTGCAGATCAGGGATTCTCCCAGGCGATAAGACTCTTCCCAGTTTCGTTTTTCCTCGGGGGTTCTGCAGATCGGGATGACCGGAGCCGGATGGAGGTCCCGGAATTCAGGGGCGCTTTGTTTTTTCCGGGAAAATTTCTCGTAAAGGGCGAAAGAAAGATTAAGATCCAGGCGGCCCATCTCAGCCAAAAAAACTTTTTGGTCTTGAGAGCTCAATTTGCGGTAATGGCTCAAGATGTGGTGCTGCTTCTTCCCCTCCAGGAAGGCCAGAGTCTCTCCGAATTGAATGCTGGATGTTTTGTTTGAACACTGGAAGTTTTTCACGGAGTCATTATAAGATTGAAACGGAACAAGGTCGAGGAAAAAGAGAGTTGCAATTGTTCAGTGTTCAGTCAAGAAACAGAATAAAAGATACTGACACTCATCACCCGGAAAGCGGAAAGGCCATGACATCCTGGATCTTCGCGGCGTCGCAAAAAAGCATCGCGAGGCGGTCCACCCCCAGGGCGATGCCGGCGGAAGGGGGCATGCGGGAGAGGGCCTGCAGGAGTTCCCGGTCGATGGGATACACCGGCCTCCCCAGCGCGGACCGGAGCCTTTGTTCCGACTCGAACCGCCTCTGTTGCTCCAGAGGGTCGACGAGCTCGGAAAAAGCGTTCGCCAGCTCGAGGCCGCAGACGTAAAGCTCGAAACGCTCGGCCCAGGCGGGATTCCCTGGCTTCAGCCGGGCGAGGGCAGCCATGCTCGCAGGGTAATCATAGAGAATCGTTGGTTTCGGTATTCCCAGGCGGGGCTCCACCGCCTCGAGGAAAATCTTGAAGAAAACCTCGTCAAAGGAATAGGCGGCGCCGGGATCAAACCGGTACCCCCTGGATTTCGCCTCCTCCAGCAGGGCGCTCCCGTAAAGATTCTTTTCAATTTCCACTCCGCCGTGGCTCCGCATAGCGTGAGAGATGCTCATTCGCTGCGCCGGCGGGGAAAGGTCAATCCGGCGGCCCTGGTATGTCAATTCCGATCGGCCCAAAACCTCCACGGAAAGAAAATGGAGCAAAGTTTCGCAGTCCTCCATGATTTTCCGGTAATCCGCGCCGGTCCGGTACCATTCCAGCATCGTGAACTCGACCTCATGGGTATCGCCGAACTCTCCGTCCCGGAAGACCTTGCAGACCTGGAAGATCTTTTCCCATCCATCCCCGAGCAGTTTCTTCATGGCGTATTCGGGCGACGTGTGGAGGTACTTTTTTTCCCTCGCCCCTTCCGGGCGGGTGACAAGAACTTCCAGGGCCGAGAGGTGCGGCTCCATCCCGGGAGAAGGAACCAGGCACGGGGTCTCTACTTCCACGAACCCTTCCCGCAAGAAATATCTCCGGATGCCCTGGAGGATCTCCCCCCGCCGGATCAGGTTCTTTCTACGCTTCTCGTCCATATGAAAATTTCGCAAACGTGCTCGGAGCGCCCAGAAATCCCCCTTAATCCCCCTTTTTCAAAGGGGGAAACCTATCTCCTCCCTTTGGAAAAGGGAGGTTGGGAGAGATTTCTGGAAGCACCTTTCAAAGCACTCAATTTTTTGATACCGATTCCCAATTCCGGATTCGTTAAATTCCGCAATCCGCAATCATATAGTTTCGCACTCCGCATTCGATCAAAATCCCGCCGGCTGATCAAATCCTTTGCCGATCACCTCCTGGGTCTCATTAATAATCAAGAAAGCCTTTGGGTCCACGGTGATGACCAGGTCTTTTAATTTGGCCACTTCGAACGGGGAGACCACGCTGTAGATGACGTCGACGGGCGCTTGCGTGTAGGCTCCCTTGCCCGAAAGAAGGGTCGCCCCCCGGTGCATCTTGGATAAGATCTGCCCGCATATTTCCGCGGATCTGGAGGAGATGATTAAGACGCTCCTCCGCTCGCTGAAGCTGGCGATAATGCGGTCCATGACGGACCCGGAGACGTACACATATATAATGGAGTACAGGGCGGCGTTGAGGTCGATCAGGAAGGCTCCAAGAATAAGCGGAACGGAGTTGAGCAGAAAAGAGACAATCCCCACCCGGACGGAAAACCTCCGGTTCAAAATCATCGCGATGATCCCCGTGCCGCCCCCCGAGCCCCCGGCCCGGAAGATCAACCCGGAACCCACCCCGGAGATCACCCCCGCGAAGAGGCAAGCCAGGAGCGGGTTTTCCACAAAAATCTGAAGTTGCGTCGTAACGGTCAGGAAAAAGGAGAAGGACGCCATTCCCAGGAGGCTGAAGGCCAGGAATTTCCCGGAGATCATTGTCCAAGCCATAATAAAAACGGGGATGTTCATCAGGAAAACCATGAGCCCGATCGAGAGACTGGGAACCAGGTAATAGATGACCAGGGCCAGGCCCGAGACTCCCCCGCTTAGCAGCTTGTGATGGACCAGGATCGCGTTTAAGGAAACGGACCACATCAGCGCGCCAAGGACGATGGAAAGGGCGGGAAGCCACACATTTTTCTTCCCCAGGATGAACCCCCGTATCGCGGCCCAGCCGGGCGCTATCTTCATCTCTCCTCCCCTTTCATGGCTCCGCCGTATTTTCGCCCAGCCCTCAACGTTTCTTCTTCATTTCTTCTTCCCGCAGCACCCGCCGTAGAATTTTCCCTACCGCGCTCTTCGGGATCTCCCGGCGGAATTCCAGGGACCGGGGGTACTTGTAACCCGCCAACCTCTCCCGGGTCCAGGAGATGATCTCCTCTTCTTTCACTCTCCCCCGGAACTCTTCGCGCAAGACCACGAAAGCTTTGATCGTCTCTCCGGCAACGGGATCGGGGACGCCGATCACCGCAGCCTGGCTGACTGCGGGATGCTGGTAAAGCGCTTCTTCGACCTCGCTCGGGTAAACGGAATGCCCCTTGTACTTGATGAGGTCCTTGGAGCGGTCCACAATCGTCAAGTACCCATCCGCGTCCAGGACCCCCATATCCCCCGTGCGCAGCCATTTCCGGCCTTCCACCGACAGAAAAACATCCGCCGTTTCCTCGGGTCTCTGCCAGTACCCCTTCATCACCTGGGGACCGCTGACCATGAGCTCCCCCGCTTTCCCGGGGGGAAGGAATTCTCCCGTGTCCGGGTCCATGATGGCTTCGAGCGTGTTCGGAATGGGCGGCCCCACAGACCCGATCTTCCGCGTGAGGTAGGGAGACGTGGTGTGAGTCACCGGGCTGGCTTCGGAAAGCCCATAACCCTCTATAATCTTAACCGAGGTAACCTCTTCGAACTTCTTGACCACCTCGGTGGGGATGATCGTCGCCCCGTTGTTGCACCACTTGAGGGAGGTGAGATCATATTCCGTGAGGCGCGGATGATTGAGGAAGGATACGAACATGGTGGAGACGCCCATGAAGACCTCGGCCCGGGTCTCCTGGATCGTCCGCAGGACCAGTTCCGCGTCGAACCCAGGCAGGACGTAAAGGGTTCCGCCCCCATAAAGCGTGCACGAGAGATCAACCGTCTGGCCGTAAATGTGGTACCAGGGGAGCACGCAAACCACCTTGGGGTGGCTCACCCCGTCCTCCCTGGCCATGAGGTCCCAGTAACCCCGATTCTGGAGGATGTTTGCCACGACATTTCGGTGGGTCAGCATGGCCGCTTTAGGCATCCCGGTGGTCCCCCCCGTGTACTGGAGGGCGGCGACGTCCTCTTCCGGGTTGATCTCTACATGGGGCGCAGGCGAAGGGCTGCCCGCCAAGAAATCATCGAAAGGAAGCAAGCCCGGAAACCGGGGCAACTCCGTTCTTTCTCCCTTCAGGTTTACGACGAGGACCTCTTTCAGCCCCAGGCGATTAATAACCGGTTCCACCCGCGGCCAGAACTCCTCCTGGACGACCAGCGTTCGGGCCCTGCTGTCCCGCAGCTGGAATTCCACCTCCGGCGTCATGAAGAGCGGACTTATGGCCGTAACCATCGAGCCGATCTTTAAGGCCCCGTAGTAGGCGTAGGCGAATTGCGGGCAGTTGGGCAGGAATAGGGCCACCGTGTCGCCCTTCCGCACGCCCCTCCCGTGGAGGGCGGCGGCAAAGCGGTCGATCTTTTCCCGCAGTTCGGCGTAGTTTAGCTCCCGACCCGAATAGACCATTGCCGTCCGGCTCGGATTCCTCCCCATCGCCTCTCCTACGAAATCGGGGAGAGAGACCCGAGGGATCGGATATTCCAGGGATAAACCCGGCGGGTAGGATTTCCGCCAGTATCTGTCTTTCACGTAATCCGGCAGTTTCAAGGAATTCCTCCAATACCGCTTCTGGACTGCGGCAGCCATGCTGCCGCTTCAAATCGCAAGCATGGCTTGCCCATTCCGAAAGCCCTTCGGTTTCCGAATCTCCCGGCATCATAATCAATCCCTCGCCTGAAATTCAACCAAATTGATCATAGGGGCCGCCGCGGGCCGAGGAATTTAACTGGGAAAAACCGGATTTCCGTGCTAATTTTTTTACGGAGAATCGGGACGCGATGGGGCGCCGGAAAATACCCACGGAGTAAGAGGTTCTGGAAATCAAGTCAGGCGGAGAAAGGAATTGAGACGGATACACTGAAGGTCATGATGGTGATAACCGCCATTCTTATCCTGGTCCGTTTCCGTGTGCCTTTAAGCGCTACCCTTCTCGGCAGCGCGGCGGCCCTGGGGTTCCTGTTTAAACTGTCGATCCCCCAGGTGGCGGCCGGTTTTTTCAAGGGCGCGGTGGATTACGAGACCCTCATACTGATCGCCAGCTTCATTCTTATCCTGTTCTTCAGCGCCATTATGAAGGAAACCGGGAGGATGACCCAGGCGATCTCCGCCCTCCAGGAGATCTTTCGGGATGCCCGGGCGACAGTGGCCATCATCCCGGCGATCATCGGGATACTTCCCATTATGGGGGGAGCCATGCTCTCCGCACCGCTCGTCCTGGAAGCTTCCGATGAGCTGAAGCTTTCCCCCGAGCGCCGGACTTTCCTGAACTACTGGTGGCGGCACATCTGGGAGTACATGCTGCCCACGTATCCGGTCATCCTCCTTATTTCCACCATTCTTGGAATCCCGCTCTCACAGGTTGTATTGATGAACCTGCCCCTTTCCATCGCAGCGATTGCCGGCGGCATACTCTTCGGCTTCCGGGAGGTCCACACTCCTCCCCGCCCTTCTGTGCCTCTCACCGTCGGGAACGCCCTCAGAGCCGGGGTTTCGTTTTCGGCCAATCTCCTTCCCTTCATTGCCGTCCTCGTGCTCATTCTTGTCTTCAAAGTGCACCTGGCGTATTCTCTGGCTATCGCCAGCCTGGCCGTCCTTCTCTACTCCCGCCCTCCAGGCACCCTGGTCTGGCGTCTTTTGAAGCTGAGCTTCTCTCTGGAGCTCATCCTGCTGCTCTTCGGCATCATGATCTTCAAAGAGATACTGGAATCCACCGGGGCTATCAACTCCGTTGCCCGGGACTTCACCCGGATGGGGATGCCCCCCCTCCTATTGATCCTCGCGCTGCCGGCCCTGCTCGGTCTGATCACCGGCTATGCCAACGCCCTGGTGGGACTGGGATTTCCGATCCTGCTGCCTTTCGTCCAGAACAGCGACGCCGCCCCGGTGTACGCGATGCTCGCCTATCTCAGCGGCTACGGCGCGGTCCTTCTCTCCCCCATGCATATTTGCCTGGTGATGACCATGGAGTTCTTTCATGCCGACCTCAGCAAAGTGTACCGCCTGCTGATCCCTCCGGTAAGCCTGGTCGTCCTTACGGGGGCTGTCGTGGCGGTGCTTTTCCTGTCAGGAGTTCTCGGGCGTTAAGAAAATGGAACGCAGAGGCAAAACCCAGGAAGGGGAAAAAACCCTCCCCCTCGACGGGGGAGGGTAAGGGTGGGGGTTAAAAAAAAAGGGTTACGAATCAAAAGCAACTCAGGCCCCGTCCACGTGCTGTCTTTCCTTCATCCGGTACCAGCCCGCGGGGTCCTCAAAAAACTCCAGCGTATCCTCGAGCGAGAGGCGGTGTTCCCTCTCGATCGAGGTCAAGAATTCGTAGAACTTTTTCTCCATGGGGTTGTCAACCTTTTTCGCCAGGTCATTGTAAAACATCTCCCCTTTGGTTTCGAAGTCGATGGCGATCTTGACTGCTTTCAGGTCATCCTCATCGGATTTGGCGGATGTGTCCACGCCCTTGACAAAGGCCTTCAGGACATCTTTGACTTCGGTCCCCTTCACCTGAATGGGAACTGTCTCCGGCCACTTTCCTTCCTGCTTCAGGCGCTTGTGGAGACCCTGGATCCTCCGATAATGCTCGTCCTCATCGCTGGCGATCGTCGCAAACATGAGTTTTCCGAGCGAGTTTGTCGTCCTCTCCGCGTTTTTCAGGTAGAACTCTTTTTCCCGCAATTCGTTGTTCAGAGCGATCTCCAGCGCCTGGATCCGCTCTTCGGTCTTGCTGGCCATTTTTTCTCCTTTCCGTTTCGGTCCTCGGCAGATTTATTATAAAGAAAAGGTCCGGCAAAAACCACGGGGAAATAGGAAGAGCTTCATCCTTCCTTCTCGTAGGCCCGGACGAATTTTTCTATCTTCTCTTCGATCATGGATTCCGCCTCCAGCACCTCTTCCCGCGTGCTGAAATCGGAGGAGAGGCTGAGAAGGATGCGGTCATACCGGGAGGGTTTCAGCTTCCAGTTCCTTTCGTATTCGATCCGGGCGATCCGGTATTCGGATTGGGTAAAGTAGTACTTGCCCAGCCGCTTTCCCCCGGAAGTGAATTTCCAGGATTCTTTCAGGCGGAAGAAATCCCGAAGGGCCTCGAGGACCCTCTCCCCCCGCAGCCTTTCTTCCCGGAGGCTGTCTCCCAGGCGGGTCTGCGCCTGGTGACAAAAGTCTTTTACCAGGTCGACGTCGGTGACCACCAGCCCGTAAAGGTACCAATCTGAAAGGGAAGTGAGCACCGTCTTCTGTTCCGATAGAGTTAAGTGGGTGTAGCTCGGGCAGAAGTGACCCGCGCAGAGCTCCAGGCCGTAAAAGCAGCAATGGTTCCGCAGGTCGTCTCCCGCGTTCACCGATGGGTGCAGGAGGCACCCTACCCTCTTCCTCTCCCCGTCGAGGAAACCCAGGAATTCACAGTTGTAGATCGCAGCCTCGAGCTTCGCATTGGGCGGAAGGCTTTGCCGGAGGTAGGATTCCTGGAAGCGCTGCGGGTCCTTTCCCGACGCATGGAACAGGGAGGTCCTCCCCTCGAGAAGGGAGCCGAGCGCGGGGCGGGAGTGGTCTTCCCAGTTATACAGTCCGCAGCAGGCCCCGCAGGATTTGAACGGATCCGGCTGGCAAAGGGGATAGGAGAGGAAGGAGGAGTGCCGATTGCCGAATTGGGACGGGCGCAGGGAAAGATTTTCTTCGGTCATCACCCTTTGCTCAGGACCTCCGCGACCCGGTCCCGGAGACCCCGGCTCTTTTCATCTACGGCCGCAAGTTCTATTTCGGACGCGGAGGACGCTCCCAGGCCCAGTTCCGCGGCCCGGGCGATCTGCTCCTGCCCGAAGATTTTTCGGCCCATGATCTGTTCGTTGCTTCCGAGCAGCTTGAGCAGGGCCACCCCGACGGCGTCGGCGGCCACCCGGTCGGCCGAAGCCCAGAGAACGTTCCCCTTCGCGCGTTTGCCGGTCGCCGGCCCGCCGTCCACGAAGGCCTCCAGCCCGTCCATCACGACCAGGCTGGGGGTAAAGGGCTCGTTGATCTCGGCGATCATCTTCCGCTGGTGGGGAGAGCCGTGGAGGTGGCGCATGTAATCGTACCCGTGGCGGGAGGTTGGGACCACACCCACGTGGAGCTTCAGGGAGAGGGTGAAAATACCGCCGAACTGATGGGTCTTGAGGCACCCCGTCGAGATGAGGCACTCGGATTCCACGATCGGCCGGGCGATCCGGAAACCGTTGGGCCAGTGGCTGTCCCTGGGCTTGAACTCCACCCAATCCGCCTCCTTCAGGTCGTCAAAGTTGACCACCCGCGCGTCCAGTTTTTCCAGGATGGGCACAACCTTCTTTTGCTCCATCACCTCCCGGGTGAGCGGATAACTCCGGTCTCCCACGGCGACTGATTTGGCTCCCATCTTCCAGGCCTCTTCCACCAGGGCCGAAAGGGTATCATTATGGGTCGACCCCGGCGTAGGGTCAGCGGTGTTGAAATTGGGCTTGATGAATACATGCTTCCCCTTGACGGGATTGGCCCCCAGGGATCGCAGCAGCGTCCGTATGCCTTCCTTGCGGTCCTCCGCCTGCAGGAGTTTCACCTGACTCGTTTGCTTCGCCATAACCTCTCCCTTTTCCCCCAAAAGCGCCGCTCCCGCCGCGAGTCCTGAAAATTTCAGAAAATCTCTCCGGCTGATGGTCATGTCTATTCCCTCATTGCCTCGTAATGATATCTTATCCCGTGCGGGGTTATCTTTCAATGAAAACATCCCGGAGGAGCACTGAATGGGTTGAAGTCAGAAATTGTAGGGGCCATCACGCCATTGGCGTGATGGTTGCCCATCTTGCGGGCGGTCCCGCCCGGGAGGGAGGGCCGCCCCTACAAAATACTCTTTGGTTTTCGATCCTCCGAATTAGATATAATGAGAGAGACCCGCCCTGGCTCGAAGCTGCCATTAATCCCGGGAAATGAGAATGTTTCTTTAACTTTGTCCCGAAAGGAGAGGAACGATGACTCCCAGCGAACAATTAAAAGAAGAACATGAGGGAATTCTGTTGATGCTGAAGATCCTGGAAAAGGTCTGCGCGAAACTCAAATCCGGGGAAAAAGTGGACCCGGAGCACCTGGACGGAATCGTGGAGTTCTTCCAGGTTTTTGCCGACAAGTGCCACCACGGTAAAGAAGAAGACCTTCTGTTTCCGGAAATGGAGAAATCGGGCATACCCAAAGAACGGGGGCCCATCGGGGTCATGCTCATGGAGCACGACGAAGGCCGGGGCTACGTCCGAAAAATGAAGGAAGCGGCCGTGAAGATGAGGAGGAGCGACCCGTCCGCGCCGGCTGAATTTGCCAAGAGCGCCGGGGATTACATCGCCCTCTTAACCCGCCACATCGATAAGGAAAATAATATCCTCTTCCCGATGGGGGATCGGGCAGTTCCCCCGAAAAAACAGGGGGAACTGTTGGAAGCCTTCGAGAAGCTGGAACGAGAAAAAATCGGGGAGGGAACCCACGAGAGGTTTCACCGACTCCTCCATCATTTGCAGGACGTTTACTTGAAATAGCCCGTAGGAAGAAGGCCACTCTTTACATTTTTCAAAGGAGGAAACCCAGAAGCGCTCCCCCGATGCTATACCGGACCCCGGAAAATACCGTCCTCTTCAGCCCGGAATAAACGGTTTTGCCCATTTACGCGGGATCAAATACCTGAAATTTTTAGAAGAGAACGATGATTCCGCCGGTTTCATGCTTCGGGGGATCGCCCGGAACGGCTGGGACAGGTGAGAAGAAGATCCGCGCAGGACCGCAAGCGGCTTGGGCCCGCCGGGAGGGAGAATTATGGTTACCTATCGGATCGTGCTGGCCGATGACCACTTCCTCATTCGCCAGGGGCTCCGGAGTATTCTGGCCGGAAAGGAGGACCTTGAAATCGCGGGTGAGGCGGGTGACGGCCTCGAGGCCCTCTTTCTCCTGGACCGATTGAAGCCCGACCTGGTCCTCCTCGACATCTCCATGCCCCACCTCCAGGGGATTGATACCGCCCGGCAGATCAAGATGAAATACCCCGAGATGAAGATCCTGATCCTGACCATGCACCGGGAAAGGGAATATATTTATGAAGCGATTTCCGCCGGGGTGGAGGGTTACCTTCTCAAAGAGGACGCCCAAAAAGATCTATTTACCGCCATCGAAAGGATTCGCAACGGCAAGGGCTACATTTCACCCATCCTCATCGCAGACCTGGAAAAAACGCACAAATTGCTTCCTGAGTTTCTAAAATTCCTTATGGATTAACAAGGAAAGCCTGGCCGAAACTTTGCCGGAGCGTTGGTAAGCCCCCGAACAGGTTTCAAGTTCTCTCGCGACGGTGAGGGTTCACGTATCTCAGCCCGTACTCCTGAAGGCTTTTTACCTGGATTCCCTTCCTCCTCAGAGCCTCGATTCCGTTTACCGCCGCGTAAGCCCCCGCGACCGTCGTGATCAGGGGAATCTTGAGCGCGATGGCGTTGCTCCGGATGGCCAGGCCGTCCGGTTGAGTCCCTTTCCCCCCGGTGTGTTGATGATGAGGTGGATCTCCCCGTTCTTCATCATATCCACGACGTGGGGCCGTCCCTGGGAGACTTTGAATACCTCGGTCACGGGGATGTCGTTCCTTGCCAGCGCCTTGGCCGTGCCCTTGGTCGCCGCCAGCTGAAACCCCAGATCCACAAGTTTCTTGGCCAGGAAGATCATCGGCCGCTTGTCCTTGCTACGGAGGCTGATGAAGACCGTCCCCTTCTCGGGAAGAATCTGCCCCGCCCCCTGCTGCGATTTCAGGTAGGCCATTCCGAAGGTGTCATCCACCCCCATGACTTCCCCGGTGGACCGCATCTCGGGCCCCAGGATCGCGTCCACTCCGGGAAAGCGCGGGGACGGGGCTAGCCCCTCCGGGTTTCTCTCAAACGTTTTTCCCTTGACATGCCTTTCCCAAATAATACAGATTGGGATAACTTGATGCCGCAACGCGCAGGGGGTGTAGGGACGGGGTGACCCCGCCCCTACGTTTGATGATGTAAACTTTGAAGGTCAATGCTGCAATCTATCTGAACTATTCATAAACATTTAAATCTCCTAACCTTCCCGAAAGGAGGCCCAGAATGGATTTCCAGTTATCCAAAGAGCAGGAATTGATTCAAAAGACTGCCAGGGATTTCGCGGAGAAATACGTCGCGCCGGTCGCCGAGCAGATCGACCGGGAGAACAAGGTGCCTCCGGAGATCTACAGAAAAATGTCCGAACTGGAGCTCTTCGGGATCCCCTTTGCCGAAGACTTCGGCGGGACCGGCGCGGGGTATTCCTGCTACCCCCTCGCTGTCGAACAGGTCGCCAAAGCCTCCGGGGGAGTTGCCCTGACCCTTTCGGTCAACACGCTGGGGATCAGCGCGATGAACATCTTTGGAACGCCGGACCAGAAAAAGCGCTACATGGTCCCTTGCTGCCGGGGCGAGAAGATCGCCTCTTTCGCTTTCACCGAGCCGGGCACCGGCTCGGACCCCAAGCAGATCACCAGCACGGCGGTTAAGGACGGGGACAGCTACATTCTCAACGGCACCAAGCGATTTATCTCGGCGGCCGACCTGCCGGGTCCCATAGTGATTTTCGCCAAAGACGACGAAACCAATTTGCCCACCGGTTTCATCGTCGAAAAGTTTTGCCCCGGCTACAGCATTTCGGAGCCCTGGCACAAGATCGGGATGCGCGGGGGCATGATGGTGGACGTGTACGTCAAGGACGTGCGGGTGCCCGCGACCAACATGCTGGGCCCGAAAGGCCAGGGGTACTGGGTTCTCCAGGCGGGGATCGCTTACGGAAAGGTGGGAGTCAGCTCGGGAGCCCTGGGGGGAATGCAGTCCGCCCTTGAGCTCTCCGTGAAGTACGCAAAGGAAAAACAGCACCGGGACAAGACGATCGGCAAGTTCCAGGGGGTCCAGATGTCGATCGCCCAGATGGCCGAGAAGACCGAAGCCGCCCGCTGGCTGGTATACCGTCTCGGATACCTGGCCGAGACCATGAAAGACCTGCGGAGCTTCGCCAAGGAGGCGGCCCTGACAAAATCTTTTGTGGCCGAGGCGGCCGTGGACGTCTCCCGCCTGGCCATGGCCGTTCACGGATCCTACGGGCTCATGGACGATTACGCCGTGTCCCGGATTTACCGCGACATGATCATCGCGGAGCAGGTGGAAGGGGTCATGGACCTGCAGCGGGTGATCACGGGCAGCCTGCTGCTGTCTTGAGCCTCTCCTCCCATCCCGTAGGGGCATCCCGCCAGGGCGGGACATCGTGCCCCTACACCGAATTCCGAACATGGGGAGTGCCGTTGGAAAAATTTGAGGTCATCATCGTCGGCGCCGGCCTGGCGGGCCTCTCCGCGGCTTACACCCTGGCCAAGGAGGGGATTGAAGCCGTGGTGATCGAACGGGGGGATTACCCCGGCGCGAAGAACATGACCGGCGGCAGGTTTTACCCCAACCCGGTGCGGGCCTTCCATCCCGAGCTCTGGGAGGAGGCTCCCTTCGAGCGGGCGGTGACAAATGAAATGCTCACCGTGATGTCCCCCGACAACTCGGCTACCCTGCGGTTCCGGTCCGGCGAATTCTGCCGTCCTCCCTACCATTCCTATACCCTCCTCCGAAGCAAGTTTGACCGCTGGCTGGCCAAAAAAACGGAAGAGAAGGGAGCCATGCTGGTCACCAAGAACCGGGTCGACGATCTTATGCGGAGAGATGGAAAGATCGTCGGAGTTCTGGCAGGCGGGGAGGAGCTGGGTGCGGACGTGGTCATCGCCTGCGACGGTATCCTTTCCCTGATGGCCGAGAGGGCCGGGCTCCGTCCCCCGCAGTCTCCCGCAGATTATGCCGTCGGCTTCAAGGAAGTGATCGAACTTTCCTCGAAGACCCTAGAGGATCGGTTTAACCTGGTTGGCGAAGAAGGAGCTGCCCACCTCTTCCTGGGCAGCCTCTCCCGCGGCCGATTCGGGGGCGGGTTTCTCTACACGAACCGTTCCAGCCTTTCCCTCGGCCTGGTGATCCGGATCAAGGACCTCGCGGAACATGAGCCGCCGGTGGAGGCTCCCCGGCTCCTGGATGATTTCAAAGAACGCCCGGAGATCGCGTCCCTCATCGCCGGCGGGGAGACGGTCGAGTATTCCGCCCATCTCCTTCCGGAGGCCGGTCTGGCGGGCGTCATCCCCGTGTTTGCCGACGGATTCCTCGTGGCGGGAGATGCCGCGGGTTTTTCCCTGAACGTGGGATTGACGGTGCGCGGGATGGAGTTCGCGGTCGCATCCGGCGTGCTCGCCGCCCGGGCGGTGAAGCAGGCCCGGGAGAAGCGGGATTTTTCGGCCGCGGGTCTCTCGGTGTACCGGAAAATGCTTGAGGAGAGCTTTGTTCTAAAAGACTTCAAAACGTTCAAGGATGCGCCGGCTTTCCTGGACAATCCCCGGCTGTTTGACCACTACCCCCAGCTCCTGGGAGATGTGCTGCAGGATCTTTTCACGGTAGGAAGCGGTCCGAAGAGAAAGCTCTCCGCCACGGTGCGCCAAAGGATCGGCTGGAGGGAGATCGCGGGCATCCTGAAGGACCTCCGTCAAGGGCTGAAGATATGAGTTCCCCATCCAACATGAAAGCGAAGCTGGGAAAGAATGTTTTCAAACCGGGGAAGGACCGTCACATCCGAATCCGGCCGGGTTTTGAGAAGGACCCTCGCCTCAAGGCCGCTCTCTATGTCTGCCCCGCCGGCCTTTATTCCGAGAACCGCGCGGGAGAGATCGAACTTGAGATCGACGGCTGCCTCGAGTGCGGCGCCTGCCGGATCGCCTGCGGGACTGAAGTCCTGGAATGGGAGTACCCGGCGGGCGGTTTTGGGGTGCAGTTTCGTTTTGGTTAATTTTATCGGGACGCAGATTTACGCAGATAAAAAAATATGGATCATCTCCAATTTAGTTGAAGGAAAAAGTGCTTATAGGCAAATTGTGCTGTGATTTCAGGGGTCGGAAGGAAAGGCAGATTCCGCCGCAATCATGATGCATCCGTCTCCCTGTCGGGTCTGGCGGGGGTGTCCTTCTCCCCTTTGAAGCTCGGCTTTTTCGACCCCCGCGGAGCATCACGGAATGCCAGTAGCTCCTTGTTGGCCAAGCTACATCCCGCCGATGCTTGCGGCGGAATCTGCCTTTCCTTCCGACCCTTGTGAGGCTTTCACGCAAAATTCGATCAACTAAATTGGAGATGATCCAAAAATATAAAATTTGAATCCTCGGGGGATTGTGTCTCTGAATCAAAGTTATACGTCTTTTCCTTTTGATCTGCGGCATCTGCGAAATCTGCGTCCTGATAAAATGGAAGGAGTCTTTCTTGAACATTATTGTTTGCGTGAAACAAACCCCTGACATCCAGCAGGTCAGGATCCGGAAAGAGACCCGCGAGCCCGTCCTGGAGAATGTTCCCCTCACCCTGAGCAACCTGGACAAGAACGCCTTGGAAGAAGCGGTGCGGTTGAGAGAAAAACATGGGGGCGGGGTCATTGCCCTGTCCGTCGGCCCGGAAACGCTGGAGGAAACCATCAAGGAAGCCCTGGCGATGGGCGCGGATGAAGCCGTCCTGGTGACGGGGCCGGAGCTGGAAAGCGCGGAAAGCGCCCTGGCCGCCGCTCTTCTGGCGAAAGCCATCGGACAGATGAAGAGCTGGGACTTGATCCTGCTCGGGGAAGGCTCTGCGGATAACTACTCCGGCCAGGTCGGCCCCCGGCTCGCCGAACTCTTGAATCTTCCCCAGGTGACCTATGCGAAATCCATGGCCGTCGAGGGAAATACGCTGAAAGCCCTGCGCAGCCTGGAAGACGCGTTCGAGGAAGTCGAGGTGGAGCTTCCGGCTCTCGCCAGCGTGGTCAGCGAAATCAATGAACCCAGAATTCCGGCGGTCACCCAAATTTTGCGGGCCGGGAAGAAGCCCAGGAAAATAATCCGACCGGGGGACCTTCAGGCCGATCTCAAGGTCTCTGGGCCGGCGGTGAAAACCCTGAGCAGCCTGGCGCCGGTACAGGAGAGGAAGGGAATTATGTTCCGCGAGGGATTAAAAGAGGTGCCCCGACTGGTGAAGGCCCTGCAGGAAGAAGGGCTGGTGAGGAGGTAGCATGGGTTCGATTCTGATCTTCAGCGAGCTTGACGGGCTGGCTTTTGAACTTTTGCGTGCGGCCCGGGAGATAAGCGGAATAATGGGCCTCGAAGTCGCCGCGGCCGTGTGGGGTAAGGGCGATCCGAAGGAATACGGCGAGCGGGGAGCGGCCAGGGTCTTTACCTCCGCCCATGATCTTCTGAAGAACTTCGAGCCATCGGTTTATGCCGAGGCCCTTGCTCAAACGGCCGCGTCCGCGGATGCGTCCGTGATCCTGATCGGCTCCACCCGGCGAGGCAAGGAGCTCGCCGGGCGCTTGGCCCAGAAGCTGAATGCAGGCTGCCTGACCGACGTGAAGTCCCTGGATTTCAAAGACGGCAGATTGACCGGCGTTCGAAATTCCTTCGGCGGAGCCGCCGAGGCGGTCCAGACCGTCGCGACCGGAGTTCAGGTTATTGCGATCCTGCCCCGGGCATTCGAACCGGCAGCGGCGGTTGAGGGAACCGGGGCGGTAACGAATCTGGACTTGGATCTGGCGCCCTCCCGCTTGAAACGGGTCCGCCGGTCGGAGAAAGACCCGGGCGCGGCGGATATTGCGGCCGCGGAGGTCCTGGTCTGCGTGGGCAAAGGGCTGGCTAAACCGGAGGATCTCAAATTGGTAGAGGATTTGGCTGCGGCTTTGGGCGGGGTGGTTGCCTGCACGAAGCCGGTGGCCACCGACTTGAAATGGCTTCCCGAAAGCAGGATCGTCGGACTCTCCGGAAAACAGGGGAAGCCCCGGCTGGCCCTGTGCCTCGGAGTCTCGGGGCAGGTCCAGTTCACCGTCGGGATCCGCGAGGCCAAGACCATTATGGCGGTAAACACCGATCCTAACGCGTACATTTTTCAGATCACCGACTACGGACTCGTCGCGGATCTAAAGGAGGCCGTGCCTCTTCTCCTCTCCGCCATACGGAAGTGACTTCACCGCCGATCCAAAATAGTCAGCCTTTTCGTGTAACCCGCCCCATGGATGAGAGGAAAGAATGGGGCAGCCAAATCCGACGAGCTTGATATCTGTCTCGTCTTGGGTTTGGCCGTGACCTATAGATCTCTCCGCGGGGAAAATATGAGATAGAGGTTTTTCGTTGAAAGATAAGGAGGGAAACCCGGCAATGAGTACCAGATTCAGCAAACTTTTTGAGCCTGTCAAAATCGGGAAAGTAGAGATCCAGAACCGGATTGCCATGGCCCCGATGGGAATCGGGGGACTCCTGAACCCGGACGGCAGCCCCGGTCCTCGGGCGCTGGATTACTACCTCGAGCGCGCCAGGGGTGGCGTCGGTTTGATCATCACCGGGGTCTTTAAAGTTGAAAACGAGGTGGAGGCGTTGATCGGCGCGCCGCCGCTGATCTCCCTTGCCGCCTTAAGCCCTTTTGCCGAGTTGGCGGAGAGTGTTCACTCCCTGGGCGCCAGAATATTTGTCCAGGTGACCGCCGGGTTCGGCCGGGTGGTGGGGCCGCGCCGGATGGAGGGCCCGCCCGTTTCTGCTTCGGCGATTCCGTACTACTGGGACCCCAGTCAAACCTGCCGGGAGCTGAAGACCGACGAAGTGGAGAGGCTGATAAAAGCTTTCGGAAAGGCGGCTGCGATCTTGGCCGCCGCGGGAATCGATGGGGTCGAGCTGCACGGGCATGAGGGGTACCTCTTCGATCAGTTCACCACCTCCCTCTGGAACAAGAGAACGGACAGGTACGGAGGGGGCCTGGACGGGAGACTGCGGCTGCCCATCGAGGTGCTCGAAGAAATCAAAGGAGCGGCCGGCCAGGATTTTCCGGTTCAGTACCGTTTCGGCCTGAAGCACAACGTGAAAAAGCTCAACTCCGGGGCTCTCCCCGGGGAAAAATTCCGGGAGGCGGGGAGAGACACGGAAGAAGGCGTGGAGATGGCCAGAAGGCTGGAGGCAGCCGGGTTCGATGCCCTTCACGTGGACGCCGGCTGCTACGACAGCTGGTACTGGCCCCACCCTCCCGTGTACCAGAAACCCGGCGCCATGATCCAAATGGCTGCCCTGGCAAAGAAAGCCGTGCGGATCCCGGTGATCGGGGTGGGAAAGCTCGGGTTTCCGGAGCTGGCGGAGAAGGCCGTCTCCGAAGGGCAGGCGGATATCGTGGCCATCGGGAAGAGCCTGCTTACCGATCCTCTCTGGGTGAAGAAGGTCCGGGAAGGGACGCCGGACCGGATCCGCCCCTGCATCGGCTGCCACGACGGGTGCATGGGAAGGATGTTTAAAGGAAGACCGCTCTCCTGCGCGGTGAACCCTGCAACGGGGCGGGAGCGCTCCTACGCCCTCGCACGAACGGGGCAGCCCCTGAAGGTCGTGGTAGCCGGGGGCGGGGTCGCCGGCCTCGAAGCGGCGCGCGTCGCCTGCTTAAAGGGGCATCGGGTCATTCTATTCGAGAAGACCGGCTCGATCGGCGGCCACCTCCTTGAGGCCTCGGTGCCGGATTTCAAGAATGACCTGGGCCGGCTGCTGGGTTGGTACAAAAAGGAAATGGAAGTTCTGAAGCCGGATATCAGGACCGGCGTGGCGGCGACTGCCGAGATGGTGATAAAGGAAAAGCCCGATGTGGCGATCATCGCCACGGGTTCGAAGCCCATTGTTCCCGATATCCCGGGGGCCGAGAAAATGCGGATGATTCCGGCAGCCGATCTTCTCCTCGGCAAAGAGGAGACCCGGGAGAAGGTGTTGGTGCTGGGGGGCGGGCTCATTGGCTGCGAAACCGCTCTCTGGCTCGCCCAGCACGGGAAAAAAGTCACTTTAGTGGAACTCCTCGACGATATCCTGACGGCCGGCATTCCCGTGCAGCATATGAACCGGCTCATGCTGGTGGACCTGTTGAATTACCATGGGGTCGAGATCAGGACGGGCCTCTCCCTGGTGGAAGTCGCCGAACGCGAGTGCCTCTTCCTGGACCGGGATTCCCACAAGAAGAGCCTTCCCGCCGAAACGTTGGTCCTGGCGGTGGGGCTGCAACCCGAACGCGATCTCTACGACGTGCTGCGGAGCGAGATTCCAAACGTTTACCTGATCGGCGACTCGCGCAAGCCCCAGAACGTGATGAACGCCATCTGGGACGCCTACGAGGTCGCCCGGATGATCTGAACCGCGGCGGCGAGGCTTCCGCGCCTGCCAGGAAAGAAAAGCCATGAAGGTCATGCTGCTTCCGTCTTGATGCAAACAAAAGGAGGGAACCCATGCCTCAGGAAGAAATTTTGGACGGAAAAGAGAAGGAGATCGTTCAGGTGGGGGTGGTGGTCAAGGACCTGGAGAAAACCGTCGAATATCTCACCTCCTTGGGGCTTGGCCCTTTTTCGATCCGTACGGTCACCCACCCTTCCGCAACGGTACACGGAGAAAAGGCCTTCTACGAAGTGAGGCTCGCGAAATCGCAGCAGGGCCCGGTGGAGCTCGAGCTGATCGAATACCAGAAAGGCAGCACCATTCACAAGGAATTCCTCGATGCAAAAGGCGAGGGGCTCCACCACATCAAGTTCACCGTCCGCGATTTCGGCGCCACGCTGGACAAATTCGCCCGGAAGGGGATCGGCGCCCTGCAAATGGACAGGCCCGTGGGAGGCGGCGGGATGGCTTATCTGGACACAACCAAAACCGGGGGCCTCATGATCGAGATCTCTCAGCGGCCCCCCAATTATGATCCCAAGGCCGGAGTTAAATACAATTAGGATCTGAGGTAGGAAAAGCGGAGGATCCGCAGCCAGGGAAAGGATAGATCAAATCCCCATGAGCAAGGTGGGCATTATCGCCAATCCGGCGTCGGGCAAAGATATCCGCCGCCTGGTCTCCCATGCCACGGTCATTTCCAACACGGAAAAAACCGACATCGTGAAGCGGGTGATCCTGGGCCTGGACTCCGCCGGGGTGGACGAGGTCGTGATCATGCCCGACTACTACTGTCTCGGAGCTCGGGCCCTGGATGCCCTGAACCATCACCCCTTATCCACGAGGATCTCCATCCTAGACCTTGAGATCGAGGCGAATCAGGAGGATTCGATCCGGGCCGCACGGAGGATGAAGGAAACTTTCGTCGACTGCATTGTCACCCTCGGGGGGGACGGAACGAACCGGGTGGTGAGCAAAGGCTGCGGCGAGGTCCCCCTGATCCCCATCTCCACGGGGACGAACAACGTCTTCCCGGTCATGACCGAAGGGACCACCGCCGGAATGGCGGCGGGGATCCTGGCCCGGAAGATCGTGGACGAAAAGAAAGTCATCACCATCATGAAAAAATTGAAGCTCCTGGCCGGGGAGGAGGAACGAGACCTCGCGCTCATCGACGCCGTTGTAGTAACGGAATCCTTCATCGGGTCGAGAGCCCTGTGGGACATGGAGAGGATTCGTGAGGTGTTTCTCACCCAGGCTGAGCCGGGTTCGATCGGGCTCAGTTCGATCGGGGCCGCCCTGAAGCCGGTTCGGGTTCGGGATCCGTTCGGCCTTTGGGTCCAGCTGGGACCGGGCGGGGAGAAGGTTCAGGCGCCGGTCGCCCCCGGTCTGATCCTGACCCTGGAAGTGAAGAGCTGGCGGGTGCTTAGGCCCGGAGAGAGAGTCCCCATTACACTTACCCCCTCGATCGTCGCCCTGGACGGCGAGCGGGAAGTGGAGGTGAACGCGGCGGGACAATTGGAGCTGGCGCTGGGGTTGGATGGGCCCAGGGTCGCGAGCATCCCCGCCATCCTCCGGGAGGCTTCGGCGAAAGGCTTCTTCCGCGGCGGCGGAAAATCGATTAAAAGATGAGCTGCCGATGGCGGCAATGATTTGATCCTTACAAGCATGTAAATGCGCAACCAAAGACTTCCCTCTCGTGAAAACAGAAACGGAGGGAGGCGGGAAAAGGAGAAAGGCCATGGCCGAAGACAAAGTGCTGGAAGGAAAAGAAACCGATATCTGTCAGGTGGGAGTGGTGGTCAAGGACCTGGACACGTCTATTCAGTTCCTGACCTCTCTGGGATTAGGGCCGTTCTCGATCCGCGAGGTCACCCACCCCCATGCTACAGTTCACGGCAAGACCGTCTTCTATCAAGTCAGACTCGCGTTCGCCCAGCAGGGCCCGGTGCAGCTCGAGCTTATCGAATACCGGAAGGGGGATACGATCCATAAAGAGTTCCTCGACGAAAAGGGCGAGGGGATTCACCACATCCTGTTTAACGTGAAGAACCTCAAAACGACGATAGACAAATTTTCCCGGAAAGGAATCCCGGTGCTCCAGCGGGACAATTTCGTGGGAGGCGGGGGGTTGGCTTACCTGGGCAGCGACAAGATCGGGGGAATTATCATGGAAGTCGTGGAGCGCCCGCCCGATTACGACCCGGAAAAGGGCGTCCGGTACGAATGAATCCCGCATGGCTCCATGGGGATCGGATGACCCAAGATGACCCGAATGGCGGGTCTCCGAGAGCTGGGCCTGAACTTTGAATTCCGGTCCGACTGGAGGATTTTTTCAGCCAAAAAAAACTTGACATAAGTTTTTAAATTCGTCACCATTCGGCGTGAGATTCACTTAAACGTTTAATCTTTGGAAAGATGAAATCCCTGCCCCCTGCTCCTTCGCCCTCTTTCTCCCGGAGCGGATTGAAAAAGCCGCCCTGCAGCCGCGAAGGCCAGGCGCCCTGCCGGTGAAACCACCCGCTGGAGAAATGCCAGAAGACGAAGCGTGCCGCCAGACCGATGAATCTTTGCATCTTCAAAAAAGATGGACTCGTAAAGTCTCCTCGGTCATCACCTCGGCGAAAGCCGGGGTCCACCCCGCTTTGAGCGGGGTTGATTTAACTGGATTCCGGCTTTCGCCAGAATGACGGAAAAAGTTAACTTTTGATTTTTTACAAAATTCAGCAAAAAAAGGAGGAACGAAAATGAGAAGAAGAATCGGAGTTGGGGTGGCGTTGTTGTTCGCCCTGGGCATGTTCTTTTCCTCTTCCGCCATGGCCGCGGAGGCGATCCGGATCGGGGCCTTGTTCCCCTTTACCGGTTCCCTGGCCATGCTCGGGAATGAAAGCTTCAACGGGGCGGTGGTCGCCCAGGACCTGGTCAACGAAAAAGGAGGAATCGGGGGGAAAAAAGTAGAATGGGTAAAGGCCGACGGGGTCGATCCCAAAAAGGCCATAACCGAATGCGAGCGCCTCATCGCCGTTGAAAAGATCAAGCTCGTTTTCGGCACCTACTCCAGCTCACTCGCCTACGCCGCGAGTGAAATCGCCGAAAGAAACAAAGTGATCTACTGGGAGCAGGGCGCGATCGCCGACAACATTACCGCCCGGGGGTTCAAGTATATATTTCGAACCATCGCCCGA
Source organism: uncultured delta proteobacterium (assembly GCA_963712535.1). Taxonomy (GTDB): domain Bacteria; phylum Desulfobacterota; class SM23-61; order SM23-61; family SM23-61; genus CAVQIK01. The sequence goes on from CAVQIK010000003.1 coordinate 268,100, forward strand.
GCCGGTGATTTTGGAAATCTGGCGGTGAACTTCACGAAGGACGTCGTCGCCCCGAAGCTGAAACTGGATCCCAAGAAGATCAAGGTGGGGATCATGTTCGAAGATTCCCTTTACGGCACAACCGTGGGGACGATGGCCGCGAAGAAAGCAAAGGAAATGGGGATGGACGTGGTGGCCTCCGAGAGTTACAACCACAAGACGGTCGACCTTTCCTCCGTGGCCATGATCTTCAAATCCAAGAAGCCGGATGTGATCATTGCCACCAGCTACATGGAAGACTCCATTCTGTTCTGGAGGCAGGCCAAAGAAATGGACGTCAATGTGAAAGCCTTCATCGGCACGGGAGCCGGCCACGGCATGCCCGAATGGGTCAAGACGTTCGGCAATGAAGGGAACTACATTTTCAACATCGATCCTCCGATCGGAATCAACCCCAAGGTTTTTAAGGGCAACACCCTGGCCGTCCTGAACGATTTTCGGGAGAGATTCAACAAGAAATTCGGACATTACCCGGCCACCCATGCCACCGCCGGATTCATGAGCGCCCACCTGCTGTTTGAAGCGGTTCTGCCCAAAGCCGGCTCCATCGATCCCGAGGCCGTGCGAAAAGCGGCCCTCGAAGTCGACATTCCCGAAGGCGGAACCGTCTTTGGCTTCGGGGTGAAATTTGCTCCTCCGGACAACCCTTCCGCCGGGCAGAACCTGAGAGCCATTCCCGTTCTGATGCAATGGCAGGAACAGAAGCCTTGGGTCGTTTATCCCGCGACTTTTGCGGTTCGAGAGCCATTGATGCCCCTGCCCACGTGGGAAGAACGAAGCAAGGGCATCACGAAATTCGTAAAATAGGTTCAATTTAGCAATTTGAAAGGAGTTCCCAGAAATCCCTCCCAACCTCCCTTTTCAAAAGGGAGGAGATACTCTTTCCCCATTTGAAAAAGGGGGATTAAGGGGGATTTCTGAGGTTTCCTGCCAAATTTTGGAGCGCTTTTCATAAGGCTAAACATTTACGTAAAATAGAGATTGCGCGATAGGAAGACGGTCGGGAAGAGAGGTGCCAACCCTTTCTTCCCCGACCTTGAAAATCTTTCGCCCGGGGAAAAAGTATGGAAATTACCATTCTGCAACTGGTCATCAACGGGTTGCTGTTGGGGGGAATGTACGGCCTGATCAGCATCGGGCTCACCCTGATTTTCGGCGTCCTGGAGATCGTCAATTTCGCCCACGGCGAATTCCTCATGCTCAGCATGTATGCCGCCTTCTGGTTTTTCCAGCTCTACGGGATCGACCCCTATCTCAGCTTGGTCATCATCATCCCCCTTTTTTTCCTGCTCGGGAGTGCTGTTCAGAGAATCACCATCCAGCCCATCCTCAACGCGCCCCCTTTGAATCAGATTTTTATGACCGTCGGGTTGTCCATGGTCCTGCAGAACGCGGCCCTCTTTATCTGGACGGCGGATTATCGCACGATGAAGACCTCCTATTCGGCCCTGACCCTGAAAACGGCGGGGTTGATCATCAGCTTCCCCCGGCTTGTGGCCTTTCTCCTGGCCATGGCCATCATAGCCGCCCTGTTGATTTTTCTCAAAAAAACCTACACCGGGAAAGCCATCCGGGCGCTGGCTCAGGAAAGAAAAGCGGCCATGCTGATGGGGATCAATGTCTACCGCACCTATCAGATCGCCTTCGGAATCGGGATCGCCTGTGTCGGCGCGGCTGGGGCCATGTTGATGCCCGTGTACTTCGTGTTCCCCTCCGTCGGCTCCCTCTTTGTTTTGATCGCGTTTGTCGTCGTCATTCTGGGTGGATACAACAGCCTCGTCGGGTCCCTGGCCGGAGGCCTCATCATCGGGGTGGTGGAGTCTTTCAGCGGGTTTTTCGTCTCTCCTCACCTGAAGGAAGCGATTTATTTTGTAATTTTCATCCTGATCCTTCTCTTCAAGCCCACGGGACTTTTCGGCCGGGCATAGAGCTCCAGAGGATATCCCATGAATTTCATCTCCGGTCATTTCAGCGAAAGCCTGTTCCATCCGAAGATCTACTTTCCCTTGATTCTCATCTTGTTGATGGCCGTGCTTCCCCTGATTCCGCAAAATCCCTTCTACGAGGACATCATCGTCTCCAGTTTTTTCTTTGGAGCCATGGCCATGGCCTGGAATCTGGTGGGGGGGTTTGCCGGCCAGATTTCGCTGGGGCATACAGCCTTTTTTGGGATCGGCGCCTATACTTCAACCCTTTTGTACCTTCATTATGGGCTTTCCCCCTGGCTGGGCATGCTGGCCGGGGCCGCTCTCTCCGTGCTCGTGTCCATCGGGATCGGGGTTCCCTGTTTCCGGCTAAAGAGCCATTTCTTTGCCCTGGCCACGATTGCCATCGGCGAAGTTCTCCGTTTTGTGGCCTCTTACTGGCGGGGGTTAACCCAGGGAGGGGTCGGTTTGCTGATTCCCTTCAAGCCGGGGATCGAAAACTTGATGTTCAAGAGCAAGATTCCTTACGCCTACATTGCCTTGGCCCTGATGCTGATCGTGCTGCTGATCTGCTATTGGATCCGGAATTCCCGTTTCGGGTTTCACCTCATCAGCCTGCGGGAAGACCAGGACGCGGCCGAAAGCCTGGGCGTGAAGACCTCTCGCGCCAAGCTGATGGCCCTGATCGTCAGCGTTGTCTTCACCTCCATCTCCGGCACTTTTTACGCTCAATATATTCTTTTTATCGATCCCTTCACCGTCTTTACCTTGGGTATTTCCGTTGAACTTGCCCTCTTCGCCATCATTGGGGGCCTAGGGACGGTGGCCGGACCCATCCTGGGGGCGTTCCTGTTAACCCCCCTGGATGTGTTCCTCCGCGCGTGGCTTGGAGGAGTCTCGGCGGGCCTGAATTTCATCGTTTACGGCCTGGTCCTGATGGTCGCGGTGAAGTATTTCCCCCTGGGAATTTCGGGCTGGATCAACAGCTGGTACGGGCCCTTTCTGCAGATGCTCCCCGGCGGACGGAGCGCCCTGAAGACAGACGGGGCCGCGCTTCCGTCTGCGGCCGCGGCAAGACCGCTGGAGGGGGCTCAAGCACAACAAGACGGCCGGTTCTTTGAAGCCCGGTCCTTGAGCAAACACTTCGGGGGTTTGGTCGCGGTGCGGGACGTGAGCTTTGATGTCCCGAAAGGAAAAATCATCGGTTTGATCGGGCCGAATGGGGCAGGAAAGACGACCATCTTCAACCTGGTCACCGGTTTCATGCCTCCGGATTCGGGCGAGGTACGATTCCAGGGGGAAACCATCACGGCTTTGAGCCCGCCCCACCAGATCTGCATGAAGCGCATCGGAAGAACCTTCCAGGTGGTGAAGCCATTCAGAGGGATGACCGTCCTGGAGAACACCATGGTGGGGGCCTTCGCCCGCCTGCAGAATGCCCGGGAAGCCAGGAAGCTTGCCCTTGAAATCCTGAGCTTTATCGGCCTGTCGAAACACCAGAGTTCGCCGGCTTCCAGTCTGACCATTGCCGATCGAAAGCGTCTGGAACTGGGCAGAGCCCTGGCGACCCAGCCGGACCTTTTGCTGCTGGATGAAGTCGTCGCAGGGTTAAATCCCAAAGAAACAGAGGAAATCATCGGCATGATCAAGAAGATTTCCAATCAGGGGATTACCATCCTGATGATCGCCCACGTGATGAAGGCGGTGATGGCCCTTTCTGATCGGGTTGTCGTTCTTCACCATGGGGAGAAGATCGCCGAGGGAACCCCGCTCGAGATTTCCCGGGACAAGCGGGTCATTGAAGCCTACTTGGGGGAGGAATATCTTGCTTAAGCTGAACGGAATCAGCGCCCACTATGGGGATGTTCAAGCCCTGCGCGAGGTCTCTTTCACCATTCAAGAGGGGGAGGTTGTATCCATCATTGGCTCAAACGGCGCCGGGAAGAGCACGACCCTGAACACCGTTTCAGGGATATTACGGGCTTCTTCCGGAAGCATCGAATTCCTGGGCCGGAGGATCGAGAACCGGCATCCCCATGAAATCGTGGCCCAGGGCGTCGTTCAAATCCCCGAAGGGCGCCTTCTTTTTCCCTACATGTCGGTCCTGGAGAATTTAGAACTCGGGGCATTTAATGAAAAAGCCAGAAGGGCTAGAGAAGAAAGCCTCCGGACCGTTTTTTCTCTCTTTCCCATCCTGCAGGAGAGAAGCACCCAGCTTGCCGGCACCCTCAGCGGAGGGGAACAGCAGATGGCGGCCATCGCCCGGGGCCTCATGGCCATGCCCAAGCTCCTGATGCTGGATGAACCGTCCCTCGGCCTGGCCCCGCTTTTGGTCCGGCAGGTCTTTGAAACGGTAAAGGCGATCAATGCTCAGGGAATCACGGTTTTGCTAGTGGAGCAGAATGTTTTCCATTCCCTGTCCGCGTCCGCCCGCGGGTACGTCCTGGAAAACGGAAGCGTGGTCCTGGAGGGAGGGGGAAAAGAGCTGTTGAACAACCCCCAAGTGCGGGAAGCGTATCTGGGGATTTAAGGGTCCTTTTCCCTTGCCGCCGTGCGGCGATTTCTGGTAGAGGCGGGGTGACCCCGCCGCTACAACCGGCACGTACAAATCGGCCGAATCATCAGCCACGAGTTTGCCGGTTAAATTCCATTCATTTTCTCTGTGCCCTCTGTGGTTCATTCTTGTCGTGCCGAGGAGGAGAGAAATGAAACTCAAAGGAAAAGTGGCCCTGATTACCGGTGCGGGCCGGGCGATCGGCCGCGCTCACGCCTTGCGGCTGGCCGGGCTCGGGGCGGACATTGTCGTGAACGACATCAATCTCCAGTCCTACAAGGAGTTCGGAGAGAAGATCACCGCCCCGACGGTGGTGGAGGAGGTAAGCGCCCTGGGCGTGCGCTCCATCGGGATCGAAGCGGACGTGGGCAAGAAGGTCCAGGTGGAGGCCATGGTGAAGAAGGCCCTGGAAGAGTTCGGACGCATCGACATCCTCATCAATAACGCCGGGGGCCTGGCGGGAGACGTGATGCGCAGCTACGCCTCCCTGGCCCCGGAAGAAGATATCCGGGCCACCCTGGACCGCAACCTCATGGGGACGATCTTCTGCTGCCAGGCGGTGGCTGAGCCGATGAAAAAACAAAAATGGGGAAGGATCGTGAACACCTCATCCCAGGCGGCTCTCCAGGCCCAGCCCGGGGGGTTCTACGCTCATTACGGGGCCGCGAAAGCGGCCATAATGGCTTACACCCGATATCTGGCCCAGGAACTGGGCCCCTTCGGGATCCTGGTGAACTGCGTGGTCCCGGCGTACGTGAGCACCGAAAGGCTCGAGCAGAAAGTCTTCAGCCTGCCCGGAAAGCGAGGAGAGGTCCTGAGTCAAATCCCCCTGGGCCGCATGGCCACCCCGGAGGACATCGCCAAAGTGGCGGAGTTCTTTGTCACCGACCTCAGCGACTACGTGACCGGCCAGTGTCTGAGCGTCTGCGGCGGGGCGGTGAGGTTTTGATAGGAAAGAACAAATTCCGGCAGCGCCGGCCGGGAGATTGCTTCCGATAAGATTTAAAAGAGTCCCTGATGAACATTGTGTGGGCAACCACGGCCACGGTAGGCCATTTTAGCCATCCCTGTATGAACGATTCCGACCCTCCCCCGCCGTCTGCCAACAGCCCCGTGCGCTCTCCGATGTCCCCTCCCCTCGCCGGTTAATTTTTCCCTTGACAACTTTGGCCGGTTTGTTCATGATTTGCGTAAACGTTTACGGAATCGGGGGATGGCAATGGAAAAGGCGAATCAATTCAGTTCCGTCTTTTGGCTTATCCTCGGGCTGGCCATCACATCAGGATCTTACGGGATGGGCATCGGTACGCTAAGTCACCCCGGGCCGGGTTTTCTCCCCTTCGGATGCGGGGCGATTCTTGCCGGTCTTTCGGTGCTCGTCTTCGTTAAGGGGATGCTGTCACCCCGCGAGGCGGTAGGGACCTTCAAACGCCTCTGGGGCGGAACCCGGTGGTACAAGGGGCTGTTCGTCGTGGCGGCGCTGCTGATCTATAACTTCACCTTCGCCTATTTCGGGTTTATCCTGAGCACGATTCTCCTTCTCCTCTTTCTGTTCAAAGCCATCGAACCGCAAAAGTGGTCCGTCGCGATAACGGGAGCGCTGGTCGCTTCGGTGGCCTCTTACGTGCTCTTCGCCCGGTGGCTCGATGTGCAGCTGCCCGCGGGGATTGTCGAAAAAATGCTCTTCTGAACCGCCCCGACAAGAAACGAAGAGGAAGCCTACATGGATTTCTTCGGCACTCTGGTTTACGGCTTTTCCGTCGCTCTGACCCCGGTCAATCTCGTTTATTGTTTTCTGGGCGTGTTTATCGGTACCCTCATCGGCGTCCTTCCCGGAATCGGCCCGGTGGGAGCCATGTCTCTTCTCCTCCCTACCACCCTGCACACCTCCCCCGTAGGGGCCATCATCATGTTGGCCGGGATCTATTACGGTTCCATGTACGGGGGATCGACGACTTCGATCCTCCTCAACATTCCGGGAGAAGCCGCTTCGGTCGTTACCTGTATGGATGGATACCAGATGGCCCGCAAAGGCCGGGCCGGACCTGCCCTGGGCATCGCCGCGATGGGCTCCTTCATCGGCGGGACGGTCAGCATCATTGGTTTAATGTTTGTCGCTCCTGTATTGGCGGAGGCCGCCTTGAAATTCGGGCCTCCGGAATACTTCAGCCTCATGATGCTTGGCATGACCATGCTCATTTATCTCACCTCGGGCTCGATCCCCAAGGCCTTGATGATGGGGGCGCTCGGCGTTGTCCTGGGGATCATCGGGATCGATCCAACTTCCGGCGCGCAGCGATTTACCTTCAACGTCTTGGAGCTGAACGACGGGATCGGCCTGGTGCCCCTGGTTATGGGGCTTTTCGGCATCTCCGAAGTCCTCCTCAACGTTGAGCAGGGGGTGAAACGGGAAATCTTCCAGGCGAAGATCCGGGGGCTTTTCCCGAATCTCCAGGACTGGAAAGATTCGGCGGCTCCGATTACCCGCGGCTCAATTTTGGGATTCTTCCTGGGCATTCTTCCCGGAGGAGGCGCCCTGATCTCTTCCTTTGTTTCCTATGCGATGGAAAAAAAGATCTCCCGCCATCCCGAAAAATTCGGAACAGGGGCAATCGAGGGAGTCGCTGGCCCGGAGACCGCCAATAACGCCGCGACCGGGGGAGCCTTCATCCCCCTTCTCACCCTCGGGATCCCGGCAAACGTCGTTATGGCCATGCTCCTGGGAGCGCTGCTTATCCATGGCATGCAGCCCGGCCCCATGCTGCTCCAAAATCACCCCGACCTTTTCTGGGGAGTAGTGACGAGCATGTACGTGGGAAACGGCATGCTCCTCCTGCTGAACCTGCCTCTTATTGGCCTCTGGGTCCAGGTGCTGAAGGTCCCGTACCGTATCCTCTTCCCCCTTATCCTGGTCTTTTGCCTCATCGGGGCGTACAGCATCAACTACGCGGCAATCGACGTTCTTATCATGATTGTTTTCGGCGTCGTGGGTTACCTGATGAGAAAATTCGGGTACGAGGGCGCCCCCCTGGTACTCGCGTATGTCCTCGGCCCGATGCTGGAGATGGCCCTGCGCCAATCGCTCACCATGTCCAACGGCAGCTTCTCGATCTTTATTTCCAGGCCTATCTCGGCCATCGGCATTCTGGCCGCCCTTCTGCTTGTCGTATCGCCGCTTTTACCCTGGGTTGGGAAGCGGCGGGCGAAGATGACCAAAGAGATCTGATGGGGTGGAAAATAGAAAAACTTTAAAACGTAAGGGAGGAAACTTGAAAGGATTGTCAACGATTTGCGTAGCCATGATAGCCTTCTTATGCGTCTGGGGGTCAGCGGGGGCTGCTGGGTTCCCCGAAAGGCCGATAACTCTGATCGTGAATTACACCGCCGGGGGCGGCGCCGACCTGAGCGCTCGGGCTCTGGCCAAGAAAGCCGAGAAGTTTTTGGGCCAGCCCATCGCCGTTGTGAACAAGGCTGGAGCGGCAGGAACAATCGGCGTCGGCGCGGTGGCCTCGGCGAAGCCCGACGGGTACACGATCGGCGTGACCTCCTTTGGGCCGCTCACGATGGCCCCCCACATGAACCAGCTCCCTTACAACCCTCTCAAGGACTTTGAATACATCATGGGGTACGGGGAGTACATGTACGGCCCCGCCGTGCGTACCGATTCGCAATTCAAGAGCCTCAAAGACCTGGTGCAGTACGCGAAGGCCAATCCGGGCAAGGTCAAATTCAGCCACTCCGGCCTCTCCAACCCGAACCACTTCGGCATGATGCACCTGGGCAAGGCCGAAGGCGGGATCAAATGGGAAGCGGTGGTTTTTAAAGGGGCGCCTGAGTCAGTCGCCGCCTGCCTGGGAGGGCACGTGGAGGTTGTCTCCCAAAATCCGGGCGACGTGGTGCCTTATATCAAAGCGGGGAGACTCCGTCTCCTCGCCTCTTTCAACGCCCGCCGGTGGAACTGGGTGCCGGACGTCCCGACGGTTCGGGAGCTGGGGTACAATTTTGAAGTCGGCTCCTGGCTGGCCCTGGGCACCCCCAAAGGGGTGCCTGTGCCGGTGCTGGACAAGCTCCGCGACGCTTTCAAGAAATCGATCGACGACAAGGAATTCCTGGACATCATGGATAAGATTTACATCCCCGTCGCTTACCGCTCCCCGGAGGAGTACCGGAAGCTCGTGGAAACCGGGTATAAGGAAAACGAGCCCATGATTCTGGAATTGGGGCTGCACAAGTCGCAGCAGAAAAAATAGGCGTGAATAAGGGGCTTCAGCCTTAAGACCGTCCTCATTTCGCACTGTAAAAAAGGAGGAGAAAATGAAACTTCGTTGGTTTGCTGTTGGTCTTGCCGCTGCCCTTCTCTTCGGGAGCTTCACCTTGGTTGGCGCCGAATATCCCGATCGACCCATTACTCTCATCGCCAACTACTCGGCAGGCGGCGGGGCCGACCTGAGCTCCCGGGCTCTGGCCAAGAAGGCGGAAAAATTCCTGGGCCAGCCCATCGCCGTGGTGAACAAGGCCGGGGCGGCGGGGACGATCGGCGTGGGGGCCCTTGCCGCTTCTCGTCCGGACGGTTACACCATCGGCGTGACGACGTCCGGCACGTTGACCATGGGACCTCACATTTACGACCTGCCCTACGACCCGTTCAAGAGCTTCGACTTCATCATGGGATATGGACGGTACATGTATGGTCCGTGCGTTCGTTCGGATTCGCAGTTTAAGACCCTGAAGGACCTCGTTACCTACGCCAAGGCCAACCCGGGGAAGGTGAAGTTCAGCCACATCGGCCTGGCTTCCCCCAACCACTTCAGCATGATGATGCTCGCCAAGGCCGAAAACATACAGTGGGAGCCGGTGATCTTCAAGGAGACAACGGCGGCGGTCACCGCCTGCCTGGGCGGCCATGTCGATGTGGTTTCCCAAAACCCGGGCGATGTCGTCCCCTACATCAAGGCGGGAAGGCTGCGCCTCCTTGCGTCCATGTGTGACGGCCGATGGGAATGGGTTCCCGATGTGCCCACCGTCCGGGAGCTGGGCTACAAATTTGACGTGGAGGCCTGGCTCGGGTTGGGCCTGCCTAAAGGGGCTCCCCAGCCGGTCCTGGATAAGCTCCGCGATGCTTTCAAGAAATCGATGGACGATCCGGAATTTCTCGACGTAATGAAAAAGATCTACATCCCCGCGGCCTACCGGTCGGCGGAAGAGTACCGAAAGCTGATCGAAGTCACCTACCCGCAGTACGAGGGGATCATTAAGGAACTGGGGCTGCACAAATCGCAGAAGAAATCCTGACGGGCGGCCTGTCGGGAAAGACAGTCCAGGAGGCGTTCAGCAGGCGGGCATTTGATGGAAAGAAAGAAAGCGGCTCCCACGATTAAAGATATCGCTCAAAAAGCCGGGGTATCCATTGCCACGGTTTCCAGGGCGATGAACCAGGAGGAAGGGTTAAGTTCCGCCACCCGGGAGAAGGTCCTCACCATCTCTCGTCAGCTCCGTTACTATCCGAACCTCCAGGCCCGGGGCTTGGTGGGAAGGAAGCCGGAGACGGTGGGGATCGTGATCCCTCAGAGCTCTGAATTTGCCCTCTCCAATCCTTACTATAATGAAATCCTCAAAGGCGTCGGGGCCAGGATCAACGAGAGTGGTCAATACCTGGTCCTTTCTTTCCTCCAGAGAGAAAACTATGCCCGGATGTACCATTCCCGATTGGCTGCCGGACTCCTCGTGCTGGCGAATCGGATCGATGATCCCGGCGTTGAAGAAGCGCGGAAGAGCCAAATCCCCATGGTCTTGATCCCCGGCGACCCACTGAAAACGGATGTTCCGAGCGTGGATGGGGATAATTACGATGGAGTCCGGCAAGCCATGGAACACCTGATCCAATTGGGCCACCGGGAAATCGCCATCCTGCCGGGACCGATGAATTCCAAATATTCCCTCGAAAGAGTGGCTGCTTTTCGCCGCATCATCAAACAAAATGCCCTCCCCTTTCGTGAAGAGTGGCTGATCGAATACGATTTTACGCCGGAGGGCGCCTATGCCGGGATGAAAAAAATTATCTCCCTTGGGAATCCCCCCACGGGGCTGCTGCTGATGAATGATTTCAGCGCCGTGGGAGTCGTGCGGGCAGCGGAAGAAATGGGCTACCGTGTGCCGGAGGATGTTTCCATTATCGGGTTCGGGGATATCCCTTTGGCCGCCATGACCCATCCTTCCCTGACCACCGTCCGCGAGCCCTTTCAAGAGATGGGCTACCAGGCTGTGGATACGCTCCTGAAAATGATCCAGGGCAAGAGAATCAGGGCCAAACACGTTGTTCTCCCCGTCGAACTCATCATCCGAAAATCCACGGGCCCGCCCCCGCCGCGGAAAAGGAGGATCGCATGACCATGAAGGCCATCGTCAAAACGAAGCCGGCCGCCGGAATCCAAGTAATGGATGTGCCGATTCCCCGGTTCCAAACGGATGAGGTTCTCGTTCAGGTCGAAGCCGTCGGTATCTGCGGCAGTGACGTCCATATCTACGAATGGACATCGGGATATGAGTTCCTGGAAAAAAACTTCCCGGTCATCCTGGGTCATGAATTCGCCGGCGTCGTGGTCGATGGGGGTCCGGAAGCAAAGGCCCGATTCAGCCCGGGGGAGCGGGTGACGAGCGAAACCGGCAAAATCTGCGGCCGGTGTTTTTATTGCCAGAGGGGCATGGGAGTTTTGTGTGAATTGCGCCTTCAATTCGGACGGATCGGCCTGGAGCGGAACGGGGCCATGGCTCGCTTTCTTTCTGTGCCCTGGACCAGCCTCCACCGGATTCCCTCGGGCGTCAGTTTCGAAGAAGCTGCGATGGCCGAACCGGCCGGTGTCGCCCTCGGCGCCGTTCGGAGGGCGACGATCGACCCGGGGGATGATGTAGCCATTTTGGGCCCGGGCCCGATCGGCCTCATGATCCTCCAGATGTGCAAAGCCCGGGGAGCAGGGCGGGTTTTCCTTCTTGGGTTGAAAGAAGACGAACCGCGATTCAAAGTGGCCAAGGATTTAGGGGCGGATCATGTTTTCATCGCCGGCGAGGATGGGTCCCGGGAGGCGATTCTGGAGCTTACGGAGGGGAGGGGGCCGGCCGTGGTCTTTGAAGTCAGCGGGTCGCCCAAGGCCGCGGCTTCGGGTCTGCAAATGCTCCGCCCCAATGGGGAACTGATCCTGGTGGGGATTTACTCCGAGGCCATCCCTTTCGACGGCACCCGCCAGATCGTCCGCCCGATCCGAACCATCAAGGGCAGTTGGGGAGCCGCCTCTCCGGATTGGGATCGGGTCTTGGCCCTGCTGGCGGCCAAAAAACTGAATTTTCAACCTCTGATTTCCAGGATTTTGCCCCTGGCCCAAGGCGCAGAAGGGTTTGAAATCATCCGGCGTCGAGAAGGTCTCAAGGTTCTCTTTCGACCCCGGGATTGAGCAGTTCCTGCAACAGAGTGCGTAAATGGCGGATGGAAAAACTGCGGAGGGAAAAATGATCATTGATTCACACGCCCATCTTTGGATTGAAGACTGCCTGCCTCCGGCCTACTGGGATGGAATGGCCCAACGGGTGTGCACGGTGCGCAAAAGAACCCGGGGAGAATCGCTCACCGTCGAGGAAGTAAAAAAGACCCTGTTTTCCGCCTACTGGGATCGAGACGGAAGCGTTCTGATCAAGGAGATGGATGAGGCCGGGATTGACAAGACCGTCATCACCGTCCTCGACCTGGGGATCGAGCTGGGAGAAGCCAGGCTTTCGATTGAAAAGATCAATGAGTTTTATGCGGAAGTGGCCAGCCGGTACCCGGATCGGATTATTGCTTATTTCGGGGTCGACCCCCGGAGAAAAGGCACGGTCGAGCTTCTGGACCGCGCCGTGCGCCAATGGGGAATGAAAGGACTGAAGCTGGACCCTGCGTCGGGTTATTATCCCAATGATGAGCTTTGTTATCCGCTCTATAAAAAGGCGTCGGAGTTGGGAATCCCGGTCCTTTTTCACACGGGAGCGACGATCCCCCCCTTCCGCAATAAATACGCCCAGCCGATTCATCTCGACGATGTTTCCCTGGATTTCCCGGATTTGACGATCATTGCCGCCCACATGGGGTTTGGCTGGTGGCAGGAGCTGGCCTCCATGATCTCCAAGCGGTCCAACTTCGTCACGGATATCTCGGGCTGGCAGCAAAATGCAATCCGGCACTATCCTACGTTTGTGAGGACTTTGCGGGAGATGCTGCACCTGGTGGGAGCCGATAACGTCATGTTTGCAACCGACGGTCCTTCATTCCGTCTGTACAGCCTGCAGAACAAAGACTGGGTAAAGCTCATCCGCCAGCTGCCCAAAGATGCCCCGGATGGCATTACTTTTGAGGAGGCAGAAATTGAACTCCTCCTAGGCAAAAGCGCCCAATCGCACCTCAAGCTTTAATCGGGAAGTGGAAAAATAACTCGAAGGGAGAATCAAATGAAGAAGTGGCAAGGAAAGATTGGAAAGCTGGGAATCGTTTTCTTCTCGTTAACCTTGATGGCGGCCTTTCTGCCGGCCTCCGCCCCCGCTAAAGAGGTCATCAAAATCGGCGTGCTCCTCCCTTTTACGGGACCCATGGCCTTTGGCGGGAATGAAGTTTTCAAGGGCTACGAGGTGGCCCGGATCGAGCAGAACAAAAAAGGCGGGCTGTTCGGGAAAGAAATCGAATTCGTCAAAGGGGACGGGATCGACGCGAAGGTCGCCGTGAGCGAGGCGGAGCGGCTCATTACCGTGGAAGGGGTGAAAATCATCCTGGGGACCTTTTCGAGCGTCCTCTCCTTCGCCGCGAGCACCGTGGCCGAAAAGAACAAGGTCATCTATTGGGAAACCGGATCGGTGGCGGACAAGATTACCGAACGGGGATATAAATATCTGTTCCGGTTCTGCCCCCCGGCAACCAAGCTCGCCCAAGCCGCCGCCCGTTTCGGGACCGTCATCGCCCCCGAAATGCTGAAGGTGCCGGTCAAAGATTGGAAGGTTGCCGTCATCGGCGAGGACTCCTCGTACGGCAAGTCGGTCTGCGAGACGGTAAAGGACGTAGTAGGCAAATCCGGAGCCCAGCTGGTCGCTTATGAATTCTACGACGCCAACACCAAGGACCTTTCGTCCCTCATTTTGCGCCTGAAGTCCAAAGCCCCCGACGCCCTGATCCCGACCAGCTACATCAACGACGGCATCCTGCTCCACCGGCAGATGAGACAGCTCGGGCTCAACGTGAAAGTCTTCGTGGGTACGGGCAACGGCCATAACACGGACAAATTGAAGGAGGCCGTAGGCAATGACGTCAACGGCGTCCTTTGCGCCGGATGGCCCAGCCCGACGATCAATCCCGCGTATGCCAAAGGGTTCCCCAACTTCCTGTCTTTGTACAAGGCCCAGTGGAAAGAGGACATTCAATCCCCGCACTCTTTCGGCAATTACAACGGCGCCTACCTGCTCTGGAGAGTGATGGAGATGGCGGGTTCAACCAGTCCCGACGCCATCCGTTCCGCATCCGTGGGCTTGGACAAGCCCGAAGGGTATTTGCCCATCGGCTGGGGAATCAAATTTGCGGGGCCGAATGAACCCAACGCCGGGCAGAATATTCGTGCGGATTGGTTCACGGAACAATGGCAGAATGGCAAACTCAACACGGTTTGGCCGAAGCAGGCCATGGCCCAGGGGATCAAGGTCATCATGCCCTTCCCGAAGTGGAGCGAACGGTAGAAAAGCTGAGTCCCGAAAGGAGAATGGGTGAAAAGCCCATTCTCCTGCGGCTCTCCGCGATCCACAGGCCGCGTCGCGGAAAGGGAAGCAAAAGAATATGCCGACCATCGTTGCGCAAGTTTTCATCAACGGTCTTCTCCTGGGAGGAATTTACGCCCTGGCTTCCATCGGGCTCACTCTCATTTTCGGGGTTGTGCGGGTGATTAATTTCGCCCAGGGGGAGTACCTCATGCTGGGGATCTACGGAGCTTTTTGGCTCTTCCATATTTTCGGGATCGATCCCTACATATCCTTTCTCCTCATTACTCCTCTCGTATTCGTCTTTGGACTCTTGACCCAGAAGATGATTATTCGGCCCCTTTTGAACGCCCCCCCATCCGCCCTGATTTTTGCCACCTTCGGCCTTTCCATCATGCTGCAAAACGGGGCGCTTTTGGTCTGGAAATCCGACCCCCGAAACATTCAGACCTCTTATTCGAACGCCGTCTTGTTTCTCGGAGATCTCACCATCAACACTCCCCGGTTGGTCATTTTCATCGTCACGGTGGCCATCGTCATCGGTTTGTATTTCTTCCTCAATCGGACCTACTGGGGAAAGGCGCTCACGGCTGTCGCCCAGGACCGGACTGCCGCTCAGCTCATGGGCGTGGATATCGATAAAGTTTATCTCCTCGCCTTCGGCATCGGGGTCGGCCTGGAAGGATTGGCAGGAGCCCTCCTCCTGCCCATCTATGCGGCGGAACCCACCATCGGAGCGAATTTCTGCATTATCGCTTTCGTGGTCGTCGTTCTGGGAGGGATGGGGAACGTTTTCGGCGCTTTCCTGGCCGGGCTCATCATCGGTTTTGTCGAAGCGTTCAGCGGGTTTTTCATCAGTCCCCAACTGCAGGGGGCGCTCTATTTCCTGATCTTTGTTGTTTTCTTGATCATCCGGCCCCAAGGCCTTATGGGCATGATCGGCGCAGAGGAGCTGGGACACAAATGAATACACCGGGCATCCTTCAATCTTCGGCTTGGAACCGGGCGCTGGGAAAGCGGAAGGTTCATATCTCCGGGTTGATGATTCTGCTTTGTCTTTTGCCCCTTTTCATTTCCAGTCCTTATTATATTCACATCTTGATCATGCTTTTTTTCTACGCCTTCCTGGCCATCGCCTGGAATATGGTCGGCGGATACGGAGGACAACTCTCCCTGGGTCATTCCGTATTCTATGGCGTGGGAGCCTATACCTCCACTCTGCTGTTTGTCCATTTCAACCTTTCTCCCTGGTTGGGAATGCTGGCGGGA
This sequence comes from uncultured delta proteobacterium, assembly GCA_963712535.1. Classification (GTDB taxonomy): domain Bacteria; phylum Desulfobacterota; class SM23-61; order SM23-61; family SM23-61; genus CAVQIK01. Next base: position 283,646 of record CAVQIK010000003.1, read on the forward strand.
GGGCTGCTGGCGACTCTGGTTTCCGTCGGCATCGGCTACCCTTGCTTTCGGTTGCGCGGTCCATTTTTCGCCATGAGCACGCTCGCCATTTTGGAAGTTTTCCGGATCATGACGGTCTACTTCAGCGACCTGACCGAAGGTTCCGTCGGAGTCAGCATCCCCCTGAAATTTGGCCTGTGGAACCTCATCTTCGAGGAAAAGAAGGCTTACCTCTATATCATGCTGGGCCTCTTTTTCCTCGTGATCCTCGTTTCGAGCTGGATCGAAAGATCGAAATTCGGCTACCATCTGGTCGCTCTCCGCGAGGACGAAGATGCTGCGGAATCGGCCGGCGTCAACGTGTCCCGCACGAAGCTCAAAGCGCTGATGATCAGCGCCTTCTTTACGGCGATCGCCGGAACTTTTCACGCCCAGTACGCGCTTTATATCGACCCCAGCGGAGAATTCAGCATGAGCCTTTCCGTTTTAATGGCCATCATGGTCATCCTGGGGGGTGCGGGGACGCTTCTAGGTCCAATCCTGGGGGCCCTCATTCTGGTCCCCTTGCAGGAAGTCCTGCGGGGTTGGTTCGGAGGAAGTCTCCAGGGGCTTCACCTCTTTATTTACGGATTGCTGCTGGTCATCGGCGTTCTCTTCCTGCCCAATGGAATTTTTGCCTGGATCAAAGGACAGATTTCCCGCCGCTTCCCAAAGGCCGGGGAACTTCCCTCCGAGACGGCGGAAATCCGAAAACATCTGGGTCAGCTGATGTCGGGTTGGACGTCGGCCCCCAGGGGTGCCGGCACAGGAGATTCCCTGATCCTCAAAATCCGCGATCTCGGGAAGAGCTTTGGCGGGGTGAGCGCCGTGAAAAACGTGGAAGCCGACATCCGACCGGGAAAGATTACCGGCCTGATCGGTCCGAACGGGGCTGGGAAAACAACCCTGTTCAACCTCATCTCGGGGATTCTCCCGCCGGACTGCGGGGAGGTCGTTTATGAGAGCGAAAATATCACCGGCCTTTTCCCCGCCCACAAAGTCTGCCGCAAGGGCATCGGCCGCACCTTTCAAATCGTAAAACCGTTTGGGAATATCTCCGTATTGCAGAATGTGATGATCGGGGCCTTTGCCCATGTCCGCTCGGAAAAGGATGCCCGAGACGTGGGCCTGGCAGTATTGGACTTCATAGGGCTGTATCCCAAAAGGAACTATTTGGCTAAGAGCCTCACCCTGGGGGACCGCAAGCGCCTGGAACTGGGCAGGGCCCTGGCCACCAAACCGCGGCTGCTTCTCCTCGACGAAATCATGGCCGGCCTGAACCCGTCGGAAATCGAAGAGGCCATTTTGCTGATCCAAAAGATTAAACGTCTGGGAATCACCATCATTCTCATCGAACATGTCATGCAGGCGGTGATGAATCTGTCCGATCACATCATTATTCTCCACCACGGAGAAAAGATCGCGGAAGGCCCGCCACGCCAGATCGCCACTGACGAAAAGGTCATCAAGGCCTATCTGGGAGAAGAATATGTCCTGGCTTGAATTGAAGGAACTCGATGTCTTTTATGGCGATGTGCAAGTCCTGTGGAAGGTCAGCCTTTCGGTCGAGGAGGGTGAAATTGTAAGCGTCGTAGGAGCCAACGGCGCCGGGAAGAGCACCCTCCTCAACACGATTTCCGGAGTTAAAATCCATCAGGCGGGGACCATGATGTTTCAAGGGAACCCCATTCATTCCCTCCGGGCTCATGAAAGAGTACCCCTGGGAATCGTCCAGATCCCTGAAGGCCGTCGGATCTTCCCCTTTATGACCGTTTTGGGCAATTTGGACATGGGCTCCTTTCACCACGGGGCTCGGGGAAAAAGGGAGGAAAACCTTAAAAAGATCTCTGCCCTTTTTCCTGTCCTGGAGCAGCGAAAGGACCAGCTGGCCAGAACCTTGAGTGGAGGGGAGCAACAGATGCTGGCCATCGCACGAGCGCTGATGAGCCAGCCCAAAGTGCTGATGATGGACGAGCCTTCCCTGGGACTGGCCCCGATCATGGTTAAGATGATATTCGAAACGGTGAAGTCCATCAACACCCAGGGCATGACGATTCTTCTCGTCGAGCAGAACGTGAAGCAGAGCCTTGAGCTTTCCCGGCGGGGGTACACGGTCGAAAATGGCCGGATCGTTTTGGAAGGTACCGGAGAGGAACTCCTTAAGAATGAACATTTGCGAAAGGCGTACCTGGGTATCTGAGTTCTTGGAATGCGGGAAATGGAGGCTTCGGAAATAAGAGCAGGAACGGTGGACAATAGGTTGATCAACGATCATGCCGAAAGAAACAAAAAGAAAGAAAAGGAGTGAACGAATGATGCGATTCAAGGATAAGGTCGCCATCGTGACCGGAGGGGCGTCGGGAATCGGGGCGGCGGCCGCCCGCGCGCTGGCCCGGGAAGGGGCGAGGGTTGCGGTCATGGATATGAATCCGTCCGGCCTGAGCAAGATGGAATCGGAGATGAAGAAGGAGGGATACTCTTTTTTGAGCGTCCCGGGAGATGTTTCCCAGGAATCGGCCGTGAAATCCCTGATGGAGCAGACCGTCTCCCGGTTTGGCGGTATCGATCTTCTGGTCAACAACGCGGGCATCTCTCCCAAGCACCAGGGGAAAAAGGCCAATCTTTGGGAGATGTCGATCGCGGAATGGGACAAGGTCATGGCCGTGAATATTCGGGGCGTATTTCTCTGCTGCCACTATGCGGTTCCCCGCATGATCGAGCGGGGAGGAGGCGCCATCGTCAACACCTCCTCCCTGGCGGCAAAGGTGGGATCCGCCGTCACGGGGTGCCACTACGTGATCTCCAAGGCCGGAATCATCGGACTCACGAAAATTCTTGCCCGGGAAGTGGCCGGACATGGCATCCGGGTGAACGGCGTCGCGCCGGGACGGATCGACACCCCCATGATCTGGGATGTCCCCCCGGAGGTGAATGAGCAGTATGTGAAAACGATCCCGCTGAAGAGGCTCGGAAAAGCGGAAGATGTGTCCGACGGGATCCTTTTCCTGCTCTCCGATGCCTCATCCTACATCACGGGGTTGATCCTGGATATCAACGGAGGGCTGGCCATGACCTATTAAGAACTTGTCCGTAAATAATATTCCCCCTTTGTAAAGGGGGGTTGGGGGGATTTTCCCGAAATGATGTAAAGCAAATCCCCCTATGTCCCCCTTTTTCAAAGGGGGATTTACACCCAGGAGCATATTTAAGGATAAGCTCTTAGTCGAAGGCGGGCAGATTTGTCGTATGTTGGTTCCCGTTGGCAACAGACCAACGGGCACATCTTTTGAAATCCACGGATTCCCGGCCCTTCCCGATGATTTGCCTCTCGAGGCAAGAGCGGACCGGGCGGGCTTGGATCCGGGATCAATCTCGAGGAGGATAAAAATGGATTTAAGTGAAAAAGATTTGCTGCAGATGTATCGCTGGATCGTGCTCGGCCGGCTGTTCGAGGAGAAGACCTTCGATCTCCTGAAGCTGGGAAAGCTCGTGGGGTTTCATCACCCGAACATCGGCCAGGAGGCCGTGGATGTGGGCACCTGTTACGGCCTGCGCAAGGATGACACCATCATGCCCACGCACCGCGGGAAGCTGAAATACCTGATGAAAGGCATCGACATCAAGACGATGATGGCCGGTATGTTCGGGCGGCGCAACGGGTCGGGAAGAGGCCGCGGACCCGCCTCCCACTCGGGAGACAATTCGGTGGGCCTTCTCGCCGGCACCGGACTGATCGGGTCCGGAATCCCCATCAGCACGGGGGCCGCCCTGGCCATGAAACTTCAGAAGAAGGACACCGTGGCCATTCATTTTTTCGGGGACGGCGCCTCAAACCGGGGCGACTTTCATGAGGCCCTGAACATGGCCGGGGTCATGAAGCTTCCCATCGTCTATGTCTGCGACAACAACTGCTACGCCATGTCCGTCCCGGCCACCTGTTCCTTGGCGATCAAGGACATCGCCGTCCGTGCCAACGGGTACGGGTTCCCGGGAGTGGTCGTGGACGGGAATGACGTTCTCGCCGTTTACGAAGCCACGCAGGAGGCGATCGCCCGCGCCCGCCGGGGAGAAGGGCCCACCCTCATCGAGTGCAAGACCTACCGCTGGCTGGGACACAGCATCAACGACCCGGGGGTCTACCGCTCCCAGGAAGAAGTGGATTCGTGGAAGAAGAAGTGCCCGCTCAAGAAGTTCGAAGACCAGCTGCGCAAGCGGGGCCTGCTCGACGACGCCAAGGTGAAGGAAGTCTACGCCGGAGTGCAGGCGGAAATCGAAGGCGCCATCCGATACGCCGAGACGAGCCCGCTTCCCCTCCCCGAGGACACGCTGCTGGGCGTCTATGCGGATTAATTGCATTGAAAGGAGACACGGATTTCACAGATTCACGCAAGAAAATTAATAACATGGAATATAGATGCACTGTTTTTTCTTATCCTGTAAATCTGCGTTTATCTGCGTCCCGAAAAATGCTTTTTCAAGGAGAATACAAATGCGTGAATTGACACTGCTGGAAGCCATCAACGAGGCGATGCACGAAGAGATGGCCCGGGACCCCCGGGTGTACATCTTCGGCGAGGACGTGCGAGTCGGATACGGCCGGGGCGGCGCCTTCGGGGCGACGAACGGCCTCTTGGCCAAATTCGGCCCGGAGCGGGTCATCGATACGCCCCTCTCCGAATCGGCCATCGCGGGGGTTTCGGTCGGCGCCGCCTTGTGGGGCATGCGCCCGATCGCCGAAATCATGTTTGCGGATTTTGTCGCCCTGGCCATGGATCATATGGTGAATTCCGCGGCCAAGATGCGCTATGCGTATGCCGGGGAAGCGACGGTTCCGATCACTTTCCGGATGGCCTGCGGCGCCGGCGTCGGGGCCGCCCTGCATCATTCCCAGAGCCCGGAGGCCTGGATCATGAATGTACCGGGCTTGAAAATCATCTACCCTTCAACCCCTTACGATGCCAAAGGGCTTCTCAAGAGCGCCATCCGGGATGACAACCCGGTTGTGTGCTTTGAACATAAACTCCTCTACAGCCGCCTGAAAGGGACCCGTGCCGGAGGAGGAATACCTCGTTCCCCTCGGGAAGGCAGAGGTGAAAAAGCAGGGCGAGGATTTGACGATCATCGCGTACGGGGCCATGCTTCAGGAGGCCCTGAAGGCCGCCGAGCTGCTCTCTCAGGATGGGGTGAAGGCGGAAGTAGTGGACCCGCGCACCCTTATGCCTCTCGACAAGGAAACCATTTTGAAATCCGTCGAGAAAACGGGGAAGGTGCTGATCGTCCATGAGGCTCCGACCTTCGGGGGGTTCGGAGGGGAAATCGCCGCCATGATCGCGGATGAGGCCTTCTATTCTCTGGACGCTCCGATCAAGCGGGTGGGGGCTCCCTTTACGCCGGTGCCGGCAAGCCCGATCCTGGAGAAATTTTATCTTCCGGACGCGGAAAAAATTGTCAAAGCAGCCAGGGAATTACTGGCCTGAGATTGGAAAGGAGTCCGCAGTGCCCATCGATATCATCATGCCGAATTTCGGGCTAAGCATAGCCGAAGGAACGATTGAATCGTGGCTGAAAAAGGAAGGAGACCGCATTGAAAAGGGAGAGCTGCTCGCGGTCATCCAGACCGAAAAAGTGGCCGTGGAGATTCCCGCGGAGGTTTCGGGGGTCCTCCTGAAAGTTCTTCACCCGGCCGGAGCGGTGGTGAAAGTGGGAGAATCGATCGGTCTGATCGGACAGCCGGGCGAGGCGGTAGCGCAAAGCGTCCTCAAAGCCGAGGCCTTCGTCCCGCCAGGCAAGCCGACGCCGGCGGGCCCCCTTCCGGATCGGGGTGACCTGAAGGTCTCCCCTCTGGCCGTGAAAATGGCAATGGATAAGGGACTCGATATCCGCGAGGTTGCCGCTCGATTCCCCGGGAAAAAGATCGGAAAAAGCGAAATATTAAGTTTCCTCGAAACGGCCCAAAGCGCTCCCCCGGAAAAGGCCGTCGAAATGGAGGCCGTTTCGAAAACCTCGGAAGACGAGGTGAAACCTTTAAGCGGAGCCCTCAAGGCCATGGCCGAACATATGGCCCACAGCGCCAGCGTTGCGGCCCGCGTCACCACGATGGCGGAAGTGGATGTGACCGAGTTGGTCAAAATCCGCGGGGCCCTGAAAGAGTCCTTTAAAGAGGAGTTCAAAGTCAGCCTGACGTTTGTTCCCTTTGTGGTTAAGGCGATATGCGCCGGCCTCAGGAAATACCCCATCCTCAATGCTTCCCTCCAGGGGAAGGATATCGTGATGCATCGGCGAATGAACGTGGGAATGGCCGTGGATGCGGGGGAAAGCCTCCTGGTGCCGGTGATCAAAGATGCTGAGAATAAAAGCATCGTGGACCTCAGCCACGAAATCCAGAGTTTATCGTCCCGAGCACGGGAAGGGAAACTGACGTTGGGCGATATTCAGGGAGGGACGTTTACCCTGACCAACGCGGGGGTCTACGGAGCTCTCTTGGCGACCCCCATCATCCACCAGCCCCAAAGCGCCATCCTGTGGATGGGCAAAGCCATGGAAATGCCCGTGGTCCGGGACGGCCAGATCGTCATCCGGTCGATGATGTACCTCTGCCTTTCCTACGACCACCGGATCATCATGGGCGCCCAGGCCGTGCAGTTCCTGCAGGTGGTGAAGAAAAGCGTGGAAAACCCTTACTCTCTCCTGTTGGGGTGAGGCGAGGAAACCTGACGACGAGGAGGCGAGGAGCCCATCATCTCCTCGTCGCCATACCTCGGTGGCGCCGTCGGTTCTTTGAGTTCACAAGCTTCGAACCATTTCCTTCAGCTCCTCGTCCGAAACCAGTTTCCCCTTCCGCTTCTCGCTGAGGTCCCGGATTCGGTCCAGGATCAGAGGGTACAGTTCGTCCCGCACTTGCAGGTTCATCTCCTGAAACTTCCAGCGCAGGATGTTCTTCCCCGAATTTTTTCCCAGGACATACTTCCTCCGGTTTCCGACGGACTCGGGTTGAATCCCCTGGAAGGCAAAGGGCTCCCGGAGCTGGGCGGTCACATGGGCGTCTGATTCGTCGGCGAAGGCGTATTCCCCTACCAGGGGTTTATTGGAGGGGATCGGAATGCCCGAAATCTTTTCCACAAATTTTGACAGGCCGTATAGGGCTTCGAGCCGGATCCCGCTTTTCACTCCGTATAAGACCTCTAATCCCGCGGCAACTTCCGCCAAGGAGGGGTTGCCCGAACGATCCCCCAGGCCGTTCACCGAAACGTCGATCAGAGTCGCCCCCGCGCTCACCCCGGCGAAGACGTTGGGAAGGGCCAGGCCGAAATCGTTGTGGCAGTGGAGACCGACGATGGGACGGTCTTTTACCGGGTCGAGGGTTTCACCCAGCTTTTGAAAAAGCGTGCGGATGCCTTCCGGGTTCGCGGTCCCCACGGTGTCCGCCAGACGGAGCCGCTGGATCCCCATTTGGGCGACCTCTTTCACCATCTGGAATAGGAACTTTTCTTCCGTGCGGGTCGCGTCGAGCAGGCTGATGTTGATGATCCCGACCCCTTTCTCCTTCATGAAGGCGACGACCTCGCAGGCCCGCCGGATCATCTCCGAATTGGACAGGGACGAATCCATGGCCCGGATGTACGGGGACATAGGGAAATAAGAATGGACGATCTCCGCCCCGCAGTCAATCGCCGCCAGGACGTCGTCCCTCCATCCTTCGTAAGCCCCCCGGGTCATCAGTTCTTTCTTCGCCCCAAGCTTCACCCGGCAAATCTTTTCCGCTTCGATTCGGGCGGCCTTCGACCTTCCGGGCAGGCCCACCTGGATCTGCGGGATGCCGGCTTCATCCAATCTCCTGGCCAGCTCGATTTTCTCCTCGAGGGAAAACCCGACGCCGGGAGTCTGTTCTCCATCCCGCATGGTCACGTCGCAGAGGATCACTTCTTCAGGCCATCCCCTGCCCCGCCCGCGATCATTGTAGGGACTCACACACGATTTCATCGCTCTCCTCAACGCCATGCCTGGGTATGATCTGCCCGAACCTCCAGGCGTTGGCATACCCCTGTGTGGATTACATTCTCAGAAATCCCCCAACCTCCTTTTTCAAAGGGAAGGCGTGAAAAAATTGAACCTGTCGGCACAGAAAACCTCTCTTATTGTCCAGGGGACGGCAAAAATTTGCAGGCCAAAATCGGCGGGCACATTTTTTATCACCAACGGGTTTACCCAACTTCCGCAAAGGGACGTCGCCCGGTCCGATCTAAACCCCAATAGCAACAACTGTTCCCACTTTGGTTCGTCATAAGTTCAGTACACCCCGAGCTAAAGAGGAATCAGTGCCTCTTTTGGCCTGCAAATTTTTGCCGTCCCCTGGACATGGTTCCACTCTCCAATTTCCCCATCCGCTGAATTTTTTGACAACTTCAGGGGGGCGAGGGGGGATTTCTGAGATTCGTTGCCAATGGCCCACAAATACATTCTCATTGAAGCGGGCTTTCTCGTGGCCGGGAGCATGGATTCCACGTCTGGATTTTCAACCGGCACCGTCTTTCCCAATTTGCCGGGAGGGGGAAGCAACAAGACTTTATCTGCCATGGGTCGAAGGCTTTCGGGCCTTGGGATCCTCGGGGAAGATGATCTTTCGTCCGGCTTCCGGCACCTGGTGGGGCTCCAGCCAGCCGATGGCCGGCTGGTCCATATTCAACATCATGCCCCTGTGCATCACGCAGGGGTCAACCATCACGTTCACGACCGCAGGTTTCCCGGAGTTGAATGCCCTTTCCAGGGCCGGACGGATCTCTTCCGGCTTCTCGACGTTCTCCCCGTGGCATCCGGTCGCCTCGAACATCTTGTCGTAGCGGACTCCGGGGGTGATGTTCCAGTTGTTGTCTTCCCCCAGATAACTCCGGAAATACGTGTCAAAGCAGCCGGCCATCCAGGTGCTGTTGTTGTTCACCAGGAAGACGACGGGCAGCTTGCAGCGCACCGCAGTCTCCACATCCATCCCGCCGATGCCCATCCCGCCGTCTCCCATCATGACGAAGACCTGCTTGCCCGGGCGGGCCAGCTGGGCGCCGATGCCCATGCCGATCCCGTGCCCAACGCCGGCGTGCTCCCCGGCGTCCAGGATTTTTCCCGAAAACGAGGAGCGGATGCGGTCGGTGAGATAGTAAGTCCCGGTGAAGGCGTCATACACGATGGTCGCGGAGTCGTCCAGGAAATCCACGATCTCCTGGGCGAGATAAGCGGGATGAATGGGACAATTTTTTCTTAATCCTTCCGCTTCCTTTTTGCTCTTTTCTTGCGACTCTGCTTTAATCTCCTGCACGGAACGGATCCACTCGCTTTTGACTTTGATTTTTTCCGGGTTCTTCTGAATGATTTCTATCATCTGCTGCAAAACGATCTTCGGATTTCCGACGATGGCAACGTCGGTCGGGACCTCATTTTTGATTTCCGCGTCGCTCTCGTTGATCTGGACAAACTTGGGCAGCTTCCTGGCCCACCGCCCGTATCCTTCCAGGTATCCGAGGCGGAGCCCGATGGCAACCGCCAGGTCCGCGTTCCTCAAGACTCCGTCCCGCGTCCGGGAGCTGAAGGCCAGCGGGTCCGTTTCGGGGACCGCGCCGCGGGCGATCCGCCGGGTTAATACGGGCACCTGTAGCAGCTTGACGAATTCCTGCAGCTCTTTTGAAGCGTCTGCCCAGTGCACCCCATCCCCGGCAACGATGACCGGCCTCTCCGCCGAAAGAATCATCTCCACCACTTTCTCCACAGCAGCCGGGTTTCCAGCCGCCGCCATCGCGTCCAGGGAGGGGAATTTGGAGTTAGGAGTGAAGATTCTCTGGCTCGCGGCCTTGTCCCGCCGGGCCAGGATGTTCAGGGGAATCTCCAGGGCGACCGGACCCGGGGGATAGATGCGGATCTCCCGCATCGCCTTCTTGGTCAGAAAAGAGAGCATGCGCTGGTCCACCACCCGGGCGCTCCACTTGGTAATGGACCGGGTAATCTCGGTGCCATACGCTTCCTGGATCGGCTCCCGCCGGTCCTCGCTGGTCAGGTGCTGGCCGAAGAGACAGAGGACCGGGCTGCGGCAGATGAAGGCCTGGGTTACCCCGCTCAGCATGTTGGTCATTCCCGGCCCCGCCGTCCCGAAACAGACTCCGACGTCCCGGGCGGACCGGGCGTACGCGTCGGCGGCGTAGACTCCGGTCTGCTCGTGCCGCATATGGATCATCCGAATCCCCTGCCCCACGATTCCGGTGATGAGCGGGAAAACATGTCCCCCGGCGATGCCGAAGAGATACTTGACGCCTTCTTCCTTGAGGACCTGGCCAATCGCTTCCCCGCCGGTGATGAATTCCTTTTCCATCCGCTACTCCTTTCTTGTTTGTCGGACCGATCGGTCGGATCTGTCGGATCGGTCGGATGATTTCAATGGGCGAACTCCTCCCGGAAGCTCTTTAAATCACTTTCTCGCCCTTCAACTCTTCCAACTTCTTCGCATCGAGCCCCAGAAGGGAGCCGTAGATCTCGGCGTTATTGGCGCCGAGCAGGGGGGATGCGGTTACCTGCACCGGCGAATCCGACAGCTTGATGGGCGAGCCCAGCATCTTGATTCTTCCCCTCGCCGCATGTTCGACCTCCACGACCATTCCTCGCTCCAGAAGGTTGGGGTCGGCGAGGATCTCGGAAGTATCGAGGACCGCCCCGGCCGGCACCCGCGCCTCCGCCAGGATCTTCCAGGCCTCCTGCTTGGTCTTGGTGGAAGTCCAGGCTTCAATGGCGGCTTCCAGGTCTTTCGCATGCCGCACCCGGTTGCGCATCCCCTTGAATCGCTCATCCTGAATGAGCTTTTCCTGGCCGATGACTTTCAGAAGATTCTCGAAGAGGTTCTGCGGGACCGCGCCGATGACGATATACCCGTCCAGGCATTTGAACGTGTTCCAGGGAACGAGTCCATACGCGGCGTTGCCCATCCGCTTCAGGGGCTTGCCGGTTCCAAAATGGGCGGAGAGGGGGGCCCGGATCAGGTTGGCTACGCTTTCCTGCATGGTGACCTCCACCTCCTGGCCGATTCCGGTCTGGCTCCTCCGGTACAGGGCAGCGAGGATCCCGACGGCCAGGTGAATTCCCGCCCCGCTGTCTCCGATCGTCGGTCCGCACTTGGTGGGCGGATTCTCCGGGAACCCGGTGAAGCTCATTCCTCCCCCGGTAGCCTGGGCAATGATGTCAAAGCAGGGGTAGGAGCGGTATGGACCTTTGGCGCCGAACCCGGAGATGGTGGCGTAAATAATTTTCGGGTTGAGCGCCTTCAGGACGGGATAGTCGATCCCCAGCCGCTGCATGGTGCCGACCAGGAAATTTGAAACCACCACGTCCGCCTTTTTCACCATCTCCTTGAAGAGCGAAAGTCCTTTCTCCGCCCGCAGGTTCAGGGTCACGCTTTTCTTGTTCGGGTTGAGGAGCACAAAATAGAAGGCGTCCACGCCGGGTTTTTCGGTCCCCGCCGTCCTCCCCGGGTCCCCGCCTTCCGGCTGCTCCACCTTGATGACCTCCGCACCTAGAAATCCCAGGAGAAGGGTGCAGGAGGTCCCCGCCTCATATTGGGTCAGGTCGAGGATCCTGACTCCGGATAACGCTTTTCCTTCTTGATCCATCGACTCCTCCTTTTTCGTTCGATCGATCCCCCCGGACGCCCGAGGCCTGCAAAGGACCCCGGGCTCTCATGGGAATCATTACTTGGTTATGCCGTTCGGAATGCCCCCTTCGAGCTCAACCTGGAACGCCTCGAGGATCCGGCAAACCATGCCGTAGTATCCGATGACCGTGGTGAGCTCCACCGTTTTCTCTTCGTTCAGAAACTTTCGGAGGGCAGCAAAGGTTTCGTCCTTCACCCGAATGTTCTTCGTCAACTCCTCGGTGTATTCCAGGACCGCCCTTTCCTCATCATTGAAGTGTTTGGATTTTTTCCACTCGGCGAGGGCATCGATCTGTTCCTGCCGGACCCCCGCGCGAAGGGCGATGGGCACATGCTGGCGGTATTCGTATTGGGCCTGGTTGATCTGACCCACCCGCAAGATCGCCAGCTCCCTAAGATTCGTCGGTACGGCCCCTTGATAAAGGATGGAGTTGCCGAGCCGTAGAAAATTCCTCCCGACTTTCTCCGAGTGGGCCATGACGCGATAGAGGTTGAGGACCCGGAACCCGTTAGCCTCGATTTTTTCGAACATCTCCCGGACTTTCGGAGGCGCCTGCTCATTCGTTACCAGAGTCACCCGTGCCATGTTTGTCCTCCTGCTGTGAGCTTTGTATTTATGCCAACCGCATTTGCAGCCAATCCCCTCACCGACTTCGTGGATGGCTTAGTACAGTAGTTCATAAATTCACTAACGTATTCAGGTTACGCAGCGGCCTGCTTCTGTACTATGTTGCAGGCTCTTGAGTTTGGAAAAAGGAAACCCTGGCCATGAGAACAAGCCTCAGAAATCCCCCCTTCCCCCCTTTGATAAAGGGGGGCGGGGGGGATTTCTGGAAGGGACGTATCAAGGAACTCCATTTGCTTGTCTCTGACTCTGCCGTACTGTGAACCCTTTTAAGCGAAAAAATACGATACGATATTTATGGAAATGCCCACTTAGTGAATGGAACGATACGCCCTCGGGGGAAACCCGGCACTGCAACTTGCTCTCCGACCCCTCCCTGTTGCGCAAGTTGGAAAGGTGGCCCCACGAGGAAGGCTCCGCTAGCCGGAGTCCGGGATAACCGGCCCCTTCTTCAGGCCGGGGATGAGGGGGAAGATCAAAAGCAAGACGGCGATGCCCATGAGGGCGGCGGAGATGGGCCGCTGGAAAAAAATCAGAAAGCTTCCGTTGGCCATGAGCAACGACTGGCGCAGGCTGTTCTCCATCATCGGGCCGAGGACCAATGCGAGGACGAGCGGCGCCCCCTCGTACTGAAATTTTTTGAAGACATACCCGACCAGTCCGAAGACGACCATGACGATCACTTCCACCACGCTGTTGTTCAAGCTGTAGCACCCGATCAGGCAAAAAAGGAGGATCATGGGAAAGAGGATGGGATAGGGAACCTTGAGCAACCGGACCCACAGCCCGATCAGCGGCAGGTTCAAAACCAGGAGCATCACGTTCCCCAGGTACATGCTGGCCACGGCTCCCCAGAAGATCTCGGGGTGCTCCTTGACCAGCATGGGCCCGGGCTGAATTCCATGAATGATCAGGGCCCCGAGGAGGAGCGCCATCACCGCGTTCGCCGGAATCCCCAGGGAAAGGAGGGGAATGAAAGCCCCCCCGGTGGCCGCGTTGTTCGCCGCTTCCGGACCCGCCACTCCTGCAATCATCCCTGTCCCGAACTTTTCTGGGGTCTTCGAGATTTTCTTTTCGACGGCGTAGGAGACAAAGGAAGAGATGACCGCCCCGCCCCCGGGAAGGATGCCGAGGAAAAAACCCAGGACCGATCCCCGAAGGATCGGCCAGGTCGAGGCCGCCCAGTCTGCCCGGTTGGGAAAGAGATTGTGCAGGCCGGTTCGGAAGACGGATCTCTCCATGGTCTGCTCCACGTTCAACATGACCTCTGAGATGCCGAACAGTCCCATGACCACCGGGACGAGACCGATCCCGTCGGCGAGTTCCAGGATGTCGCCCGAAAATCGGACCGTGGCGGTAATGGTATCCATCCCGATGCAGCCGAGGAAGAGCCCGAACGAGGCCATGAGAAGCGCCTTCCACATGGGGCCGCTCGCCAGGAAGGTGACCACGACCAGGCCCATGATCATCAGGGAAAAATACTCCGGCGGCCCGAATCTCAAAGCCATTTCGGCCAGCGGGGGGGCGATGAACATCAACCCGACGACGGAGAGAGTGCCGGCGATGAATGAGCCAAAAGCGGCGATGCCCAGGGCGGGCCCGGCCCTTCCCTGGCGGGCCATCTTGTATCCGTCCAGGCAGGTCACCACCGAGGCCGCTTCCCCGGGGATATTGACCAGGATGGAGGTTGTCGAGCCCCCGTACATGGCCCCGTAGTAGATCCCGGCAAGAAGAATGACGGCCGAAACAGGGGTCACGTGGAAGGTGGTGGGCAGGAGGAGAGACATGGCCGCCACCGGCCCCAGCCCGGGCAACACGCCCACCAGGGTCCCCATGAGGACGCCGAGGAAGCAGAAGAGGAGGTTCGCCGGCTGAATGACGACCTGGAACCCTATTAATATGTAATGGAAGAAATCCATTCGGGCTCAATATAATTATGGATTGACGAGTTATAGTCCCCGACGAAAGAAAGTGGACATTGCATGTTAGGCAATCCCGGTAAATCCCCCCACCCCCCCTTTATCAAAGGGGGGCAAGGGGGGATTTTGCGGGTCAACTAGGGGCCAACAGCATGTCAACTTATTTAAGTCGTTCACTATAAGTCATTGTTATAAGAGATGAGTCACAGTCACTGAGCTTCTATCCGGTCCTTTTCCTTGGCGTCCTTTCTGGCACCCAGGTAATCACATGTGGGACTTCGCTGTCAAGAAAAACTGAATATTTGTGGTATTGTTTGCTTTGCCTTCAATACCATAAATGGGCTTGATTGGACGCGTGAGTTCCTATACAAATAGCGGATCGAGCGTTGTCCCGGGCAGAAAGGAGAAGGAAAAATGATTTACCGGAACGGAGTGAAAGAGGCGCTGCAGCGTTCGGGGGTCGCCCTGGGAACGTTTATCCAGACCGCCAGCCCCGAGAGCGCGGAAATCGCGGCGGCCTGCGGGTTCGACTACCTGATCCTGGATATGGAACATGGGTCCTTCGGGTTCGAATCGCTGATGAATCTCATCCGGGGCGTACAGGTGGCCGGATCCACCCCCGTGGTCCGGCTTCCCGACGATTCGGAATCGGGGATCCTCAAGGCCCTCGACGCGGGAGCAATGGGAATTTTGATCCCGGGCGTGGGGAGCGCCGAACAGGCCCGAAAGGTCACGCAAGCCGCCCGGTACGCTCCCAGGGGAAACCGAGGCGCGTGTCCCCGTACCCGGGCCACCGCCCACGGCCTCCATGACTGGAAAGAACACGTGAAATGGTCCAATGAAAATGTCATGGTCTGGATCCTCGTCGAAACGCTTGAAGGATTCAAGAATGCAGAGGAGATCCTTGCCACGCCGGGGCTCGACGCGGTAGGATTCGGCCATTTCGACCTCTCCCAGGCGATGGGCCTGGAGGGCCAGACGCATCATCCGGAGGTGAACCGAAGGATTGAAGAAGCCATGAGGATAGCCCAAAGAAATAAAGTCGAGGTTCAGGTGCAAATATTCGAGTCTTCGCCGAAAGAGATTGAAGAGGCCGCCCGCCGCTGGGTGAAGTCCGGGGTCCGCATCCTGAGCTGCATGACAGACCGCAGGGTCCTCACAACCGGTTTCAAGGAAACCTTCTCACGCCTTGCTCTGGCCAGGGCGAATCCAAAGAGCTGATCCCCGCGCTTACCCGGGGCGGAGTTTACGAAGAGAGCAAGACATGCCCGACGACATGAACCCCACGTGCACCCGCATTCTCCTCGTCCGCCACGGGGAAACGGATTGGAACCGGACGCGGCGGTTCCAGGGCAGGAGCGATCTGCCACTGAACCAGAAAGGCAGAGATCAGGCGCATGCCCTGGCTTTGGCCCTCAAAGAGGAACCCCTCGCGGCCATTTATTCCAGTCCCCTCGCCAGGGCCATGGAAACCGCGAATGTCATAAAAGTCTTTCACCCGCTGGCCACCCTCTTTGCGGAACAGGGTCTGGTGGAGATGAACCTGGGTGACCTCGAAGGGATGGAAGGCGCCCGCTGGGCTGAGGAGTACCCGGATTTTCGCAAGGCATGGCTGGAAAACCCGGAATCTGTTTCCATGCCCCGCGGGGAGAGCCTCCGAGAGGTACAGGATCGGGCCGTCGAAGCCCTGAAAGGCATCATCGGAGTTCATCCGCCCGGAAGCACCCTGCTTCTCTGCAGCCACAGCTTTGTAAATCTCACCCTCTTGTGCCATGGACTGAAGATTCCCCTCAGCAGAATTCGAGAGCTGCGGCAAGAGACCGCCGCTCTCAACATCCTCTATCAGCAGGGACAACGGTTGTGGACCGGGGTGGTGAATGAGCGCTCCCACCTCGAAAAGTACGGGGCAGGCGATGTCGCCTGATTGGGCGCAATCCGGGCGCCAGGCGGGAATAACCGCGGGTTCTTAGAGTCCCGTTGCCGGCTCCGGGCAGACCGGGCTGAAAACGATTACCCTTGCATCCCCCCGCGGTATCCTTTACTTCTCCTTGTCGATCTGCAGGGCCTCCAGGAACCGGGAAACAAGGTTATAGGCGGCGACCGTAGCCGTGAGTTCCACGATTTCCCGGTCGTTGAAATGTTCCCGTACCGCGCGGAACACGTCATCCGGCACATGGATTTCTTTGGTCATGGAATCCGTGTAGGCAAGAACGGCCTTTTGGCGGCTGTCGAATAACCCGGAACGTTCCCAGCCGGGCAGGGCATCTACTTGATCCTGGCTGAGGCCTTCCTTCAAGGCAAAAGGAACATGAGCGCGGTATTCGTACTCCGCCCCGTTGACGAGCGCCACGCGTAAAATGGCCAATTCGCGAGGTTGGCCGGCCAGCTCGCTCTGCTGCCGAATCGCGGTCAGGAGGTGAAGCCACCCCGCCGCGACCGGCGGGCTCTTCAGCAGCATCTTGTACAGGTTGGCCAGGCGCCCTCCCCTCTGCTCGCGGATTTGGGCGATGAGGCCGGCCAGCTCGGGATGTTCGCGCTCTTCCGGGTAAGCTAAACGGGCCATAGGAGTCTCCTTCTTGAATGTCGATTAGTCTGCCGACCGTGCGGCGATGCCATTCTATCATGTGCGGTCGATGGGCTCGAGAGAAATTCGGGCCTTTGGGCTACTCAATGCATATATCCGATACAGAGCCGCCTCTCGCGCTTGACCGCGGCTCTCCGGAATGATATTTTGAGGCCATGACGGATGATGCGAAACACAACCATTCCTGCCGGGCCTTTCGCCTGGGAGTCGTAGATTACGAAGAAACCTTCCTCCTGCAGAACCGCCTCGCCGAGGCCAGGAAAGAAGAGAAGATCGGGGACGTCCTGCTTCTCCTCCAGCACCCTCCCGTGATCACCATGGGAAAATCCGGCAAGATTCAAAATGTCCTCTCTCCCGACGCTCTCAGAGAAAGGAAGATCAAGGTCATCTTCACCGACCGGGGCGGCGACGTGACCTACCATGGTCCGGGGCAGCTGGTGATCTATCCCATCCTCAGCCTTCGCAATTACGGCCTGAGCGTTCCGGGTTACGTTTGGAACCTGGAGGAGACGGCGATCCGCCTTCTCTCGAATCTCGGGATCTCCTCGGGCCGGGTGCAAGGCCTCCGGGGAGTGTGGGTCGGAAACGAAAAGATCGCCGCCCTGGGGGTCCACCTCTCCCGCTGGGTCAGCAAGCACGGGCTCGCTTTGAATGTGAATACGGACCTCGACCCTTTCAGCCTGATCAACCCCTGCGGGACGGGGCGGCGGGCGACTTCGATCTCCAAGATCCTGAACCGCGAACTCCCCATGGAAGATATCGAAGGACAAATGCTGAATTGTTTTAGAGAAGTCTTCGGAGTGACTCTGGCGGAGAGTCCAACTCGGGAACTGGAGCCGTATCGGTGAAACCAGTCTGGCTGCGGCGGAAATTGCCCGATCAGGAGTCGCTTCAGAAGATGCGGTCCCTGCTCCGGGCTCATGGGCTGAACACCGTCTGCGAGGGGGCCCTCTGTCCAAACCAGGGGGAATGTTTCGCCGAGGGGACCGCCACTTTCTTGATTCTGGGCCGGACCTGCACCCGGAACTGCACCTTCTGCGCCATCCCCTCCCAGGAGCGCCCGCCCGCGCCGGACCCCGAAGAGCCGGCGCGGGTTGCCGGCGCGGCGGCCGAGCTGGGGCTGAAGCACGCGGTGATCACCTCCGTCACCCGGGATGACCTGGAAGATGGAGGCGCTTCCCACTTCGCCCGCACCGTGGAAGCCCTGAAGCGGAAGGACGCCCGGATCATCATTGAAATACTGATCCCCGACTTCCAGGGTTCCCGGAAATCCCTCGAAATCGTCGTCGAGAGCGGTCCGGACATTCTCAATCATAACCTTGAAACCGTGCCCCGCCTTTACCCGGAGGTGCGGCCCCAGGCGGTGTACCGAAGGTCGCTGGACCTCCTGAAAACCGCCAAGGAGATCCGACCCGGCAAGATCACCAAGTCCGGCATGATGCTCGGACTGGGAGAAGAGAAAAAGGAAGTGGTGGAAGCCATGGCCGACCTCCGGGCGGTCTCGTGCGACCTACTGACCCTGGGACAGTACCTTCAGCCTTCGGGGAGGCACCACCCCGTCGTGCGGTACGTCCCGCCGGAGGAGTTCGAAGAGCTGCGCCGGGAAGGCGAGGAGATGGGGTTCAAGGCGGTCTTTTCCGCTCCCCTGGTCCGGAGCTCGTTCCACGCGGCCGAGGTTTTCAAAAAAATAAATCGAACCACAGAGGCCACAGAGATCACCTAATACAAACGCAATAAATGAATTGACTTTCTCCGAGCCGCCAGGATCCCCCTCCACCCCCGCCCTCCCCCTCGAGAGGGGAGGGTTTGGATGGGGGTGAAATTGCCGTATCTTTCAAGATCATCCTTTTTTTAAAGATATGGATCATCTCCAATTTAGTTGAAGGAAAATACGGCGGGACTGGTAAATTGTGCTGGGATTCCAGGGGTTCGGAAGGGAAGACCCATTCCGCCACAATCATGAGGCACCTATCCGTTCTTGGTTCTGGCGGGGGTGTTCTTCTGTCCTTTGAAGCAGGCCCGTTCAGGCCCCCGCTGCGCATTGCGGAGAGCCATTAGGTCCTTGTAACCCAAGCTTATCCCGCCAAAGCTTGTGGCGGAATGGGTCTTCCCTTCCGAACCCTTGTTAGGTTTTTAGAAGAATTCGATCAACTAAATTGGAGATGATCCGAAGATATTTATTTCGTTTGTATTAGTTATCCAGAATCGTTTCCCGAGGGTTGGTTGCCTTCGTAATTCCTTTTTCCGCGTTCTCTGCGCTCTCTGCGGTGAAAATTTCTTGGAGGTTTTTATGCGATTTCAGGGCAAAGTGGTTCTGATCACCGGTGCCGGAGTGGGCATCGGGAGGGCGGCCGCGGTTCGGTTCGGTCGGGAAGGGGCCAGGGTGGCCATAAATTCGGTCACCCCCTCGAACGGGAATGAAACACTACGACTGCTCAAGGAGGCTGGGGGAGAGGGGATTTACATCCAGGGGGATGTGTCGCAAGCCTCGGATGCCAGGCGGATGGTGGAGGAGACCATAAGAGCGTTCGGCCGGCTGAACATCCTGGTCAACAACGCTGGGATCGTACTCCCCGGGCGGGTGGATAACACCTCGGAGGAAGACTGGGACCGCACAGTGGCCGTAAACCTCAAAGGGGTCTTTCTCGTTTCCAAGTACGCCATCCCGGAGATGCGCAAAGCCGGCGGGGGCGTCATCGTCCACAACGCCTCGGTTGTTGCGATCAAGGGAGTGAAAGACCGGGGGGCTTACACCGCCTCCAAGGGCGGCGTCTGGGCTTTGACGAAAGCCATGGCCGCGGATTACCTTTCGGAAAATATCCGGGTGAACTGCGTCTGCCCGGGAACTACCTACACTCCTTCGCTCGAAAGGAGGATCCAGGCGTTCGCCGATCCGGTAAAGGCCAAGGCGGACTTCATCGCCCGCCAGCCCATGGGGCGCCTGGGGAAAGAAGAAGAAATCGCCGCCGCCATCCTCTTCGCGGCCTCCGATGAAGCCGCTTTCATGAATGGGGCAACCATCGCCATCGACGGCGGGATGACCATTTGAATGAGGACTGAGGACTGAGTTAGGACCTTTTTTTGCTCAGTCCTCAGCACTGTTCGGGCTCAGGGGAGGGTAAGATGCTGATCTTGTGGATTCTTATACCGTGTCTGGCCTGCGGAGCCTTGTTTGCCTACCTGGCTGCCTGGTTGACGACCAAGAAGGGCAATACCATCTCGGACGTCCTGAACTCCCAGAAGTTCTCCGATTCGGAGGCAATCAAGGTTGAGATCCTCGACAAGCTGAAAGTCTCGTCGAACCTCCCCATCGTCGCTCTCTTTATCGTAGCCTTCGCCGTGGCCATTTGTCTTCCGGCGTTCATTTCCTGGCAGGTTCTGCAGGATGTCACCGTGATCAAACTTTCCGGGGAGATCAGGAATTTGAACCCCGATAAGAAACCCTATGTGAGCCCGAAAGGAATGCGGATCGAAAACAGCGGCAGCTTTGAAATTCCCCTTCTATACAGCAGTGAAGATCAATTCATCAACATAGAGGGGGAACTCTACTCGCCGATAACCATGAAAATAAGTCTCAGCAAGCTCAAGAACTCGGTGTTCGTCGAAACCAAGATGGAACGGATCGAGATCCCCCTGAATCTGGAGACCCGGACGGCCAGCCTCAACAAACCGATCACCCTCGAAGCTTTCAGCCCCGGTCCGCTCCTTGTACCCAATTTGCCTTCCAAAGAGGCTCCGATCAGTCCGGAGTTTCGGGACATCGCTGCCTCCCCAGGAGTGCCGAAATGAAACCACGGTGGGCAAAGCCGATTTTGATTCTTCTCGTTTTTCTTGCGGCCTCCTCCGTCGCCCAGGCGCAAACCGGGAATCTATACGGCGTCCTCTATCGGCAAGACCCCGGCGCTTCCTATCCGATTCCGGTGTCCAATTACGAAATTCACCTGTACGCCAGGTCCACCGGGTGGATCGGGCCCAGTCTAACCGATCGCTTCGGCAAGTACGCCTTCTACAACGTTCCCCCCGGGCATTACCTCATGCGGATTCAGTTCCGCAACCGCCAGGTTTGGCAGCAGGAAGTGCAAGTACCCGGAACGGTATCTCCCATCGTGCTTCCCGCCAACCGCTGACACGAGGCTCAGCCGGATTTTTTCTTGACAGCCCACTCCCGCCCTTCTATTCTGTTGCCTGTGGAAAGTCCCATGGCCGCCGGCTGCGATTCTGTGCTCTTTAAGGAGGAAGATTGTTACCGAAACCAAAGGTCGAATCCAAGCATTTAAACGGCCCCCGGTTCAAGTACTCCCTGTGCAATGAAAGTATGCAGGGAATGAAGTGGAGGGAGCAGTGCGAACTGGCGGCCGACGCAGGGTACCAGGGAATCGAGATTGCTCCATTTTCCCTGGTGGAAAAGGGAATTGAGGAACTCACCCCGCGCAAGCGCCAGGCCATGGTCGCGGCCATGAAAAGATCCGGGGTCGAGTGCGTCGGGCTTCACTGGCTGCTCTCCCCCCCTCCCGCCGGTCTGCACGTGACCACGCCCGAGGGTTCAGTGCGGGAGAGGAGCTGGGACTATTTCCATAAGCTCATCGACCTCTGCGGCGACCTCGGCGGAAAAGTCATGGTCTTCGGCTCTCCCCGGGGCCGAAACGCGGTGAAAGGTCTCTCCATTGCCGACGCGACAAAATATCTGGCCGAAGGCCTCGCCCGCGCGGCCTGCCATGCCCAGGGTCGGGGAGTCAAAATCCTGCTGGAGCCTTTGGGGTCCGGCCAGACGAACGTGGTGAACACGACCGCCGAGGCGATCCGGATCCTGGATCAGATTCAGCACCCCGCGGTCGAGACCATGTTCGATTTCCACAATACGACCGACGAGGAACTCCCCTTTCACGAGATCATCGAAAAATACTTTCCCCGTATCGGTCACGTTCACGTGCAGGAAATGGACGGGAAGCATCTTGGGGCGGGCACCGGGACAAGAGATTTTGTGAAGGCCTTCCAGGTTCTGAAAGACCTCGGCTACGACCGGTGGGTCTCCCTGGAAGTGTTTGATTTTTCCCCCGGCCCAAGAACCATCGCCAAGGAGTCCATGAAGGCGCTGAAGACGATAGAGGGGAAGTTGAGATGAGGAAAAGAAAGAAAAAGTAATGTAGTAATTTAGTTCGGAGTTCGGAGTAAAGGACGGCTTAGTTGGCATGCCGGTCGGAATAAGGATAGCCTTTAACTCTTAACTATAGTGCCCGACGAAAGAAAGTGGACATTGCATGTTAGGCAATCCCGGTAAATCCCCCCACCCCCCCTTTATCAAAGGGGGGCAAGGGGGGATTTTGCGGGTCAACCAGAGGCCAACAGCATGTCAACTTATTTAAGTCGTTCACTATAAATTACTCGATTCGAGAAAGACATTGGCCGTTAACTCCGAACTAAACTCCTCCGAACTAAATTACTCAAAGAGCATAAATCTCTTCGTCCGTGAGGGTCGGGATTCCTTCTTCTTTGAGGATCTTCTCCGCTTCTGAGATTTTTCCCACATCAACAACCATGACCGCCCGCTTCTTGTCCTCGATCACGAACCCGTAGGCGTCGTCGATGTTGACCTTCCGCTGGCCGAAGACCTTGGCCACCCGGTTCAGCCCTCCCGGGCGGTCGTCCATGAGGATCGCGACGATCTGCCGCTTGTTCGCCGAAATCCCCTGCCCTTTCAGGGCCTCCACGCCCCGGTCGGGATTGTCCACCAGGAATTTCATCACCCCGTATTCGTAGGTCCCCATGACCGTAAAGGCGCGGATATTCACCCCTGCCTTGGCCAGGATCTCCGTCACCCGCTCGATCCGCCCGGGTTTGTTCTCCACAAAAACAGAAATTTGATGAGCCATGGTGCCCTCCTACAATTTATTAGGACGCAGATTTTCGCAGATCGACGCAGATTAAGAAATTAACCGCAGAGTACACAGCGCGGCGAAGCCGCAACCAAAAAAATCCGATTACCTGTGACTGCCTTCCCAGAAATCCCCCCTCCCCCCCTTTGCAAAGGGGGGTTGGGGGGGATTTCTGAGGCGGGTTTCCCAATTCGGAATTTCTTAACAAAAATTTGAGAGTCCACAGATTGGTACTACAGAGAAAACTTTTAAGGCTATAAATTTCTTTCATTTCTGTTGCCGACCAGAATCGTCTCTGCGATCTCTGTGGTTCATTTTTTTCTCTTTAAATCCTGTAAATCTGCGTTTATCTGCGTCCCAAACATGAAATAAATCACATTTGACGCCGGTCGATCACCCGGACGGCCTTTCCTTCGCTCTTGGGCAAGGTGTCCGGCTCGACCAGCTCCACCTTGGGCGTGACCAGCAGCTCCGATTTCAAGGCTTCCGTGATCTGCCTCCGGAGACTCTCCAGCTGCCACAGATCGCCCCGGAAGAACTCCGGCCGCACTTCCACCCGGACAATCATCCGGTCCTGGAAGCTTTCCGGCTCCCGTTCCAGAACGACGACGTAGTTGGTTCCCACTTCCGGGATGTTCATCAGGGTGGTGTCGATCTGGAGGGGGAAGATATTGACCCCTTTCAGGATAAACATGTCGTCGCTCCGTCCTTTGATCCGGCTGATGCGCCGGTGGGTGCGGCCGCAAGGGCAAGGGCCGGGCAAAATGGTCGCGAGGTCCTTGGAACGGTAGCGGATCAGCGGCATGGCTTCGCGGTTCAATGTGGTGAAGACCAGCTCGCCCTCCTCTCCGTCGGGGAGGATTCGCTGGGTATTGGGGTCGATCACCTCCACCAGGAAATCATCCTCCCAGAAATGCATGCCCTCCTTCCGGGGACACTCGAAAGCCACTCCCGGGCCGTTCATCTCCGACAGGCCGTAGGAATTGAACGCCTGGACCCCGTACATCTCCTCGATGCGCTGGCGCGTCGCTTCCGAGTGGGGCTCGGCCCCGATGAACGCGATCCGCAGCTTGGTGTCCTTCCGCGGGTCGAAACCCATCTCCTGAAACACTTTCCAGAGGTGCAGGGCATAGCTGGGGATCGCGTGAATCACGGTGGTCTCGAAGTCCCGCATCAGGGCGATCTGACGCTTGCTGTTTCCGGACCCGGAAGGGATGGTGAGCGCGCCCAGGCGTTCGGCCCCATACTGAAAACCCAGCCCCCCGGTGAACAGGCCGTACCCCACCATATTTTGGAAAACATCCCCTTTACGCACCCCGGCCATGTACATGCAGCGGGCGATCAGGTTGGCCCACGCGTCCAGGTCCTTCTGGGTGTGAAAGACCGCGGTCGCCCGCCCCGTCGTCCCGGACGAGGAGTGGACGCGGACGATCTTTTCCCTGGAGACCGTGAGGAGGCCATAAGGAAACTGCTCGCGCAGGTTTTCTTTCGTCGTGAAGGGAAAACTGCCTATGTCTTCCAGGCTGCTGATCTTTTCCGGGGAAATCCCGTGCTCCCGGAAAAGGAGCGCGTAAAAGGGCGATTTCCCGGCCTGACGGACGCTTTCCCGAAAGCGCTCGAGCTGAAAATGCCCGAGTTCTTTCCGCCCAATCGTTTCAATCGCTTTTTCCCAAAACATCAGGACTCCTTCTTCCATCCGTTCTGACGACCTCCAAAGGAACCATTTTTCTTTAACACGGCGCCTTCCGGGCTGTAAAGGGAAAACTCTTCCTGAAAGCCGCCCTCATTGACAAACCTGGGGGGGGTTGGTAGATTCAACAGAACGGAGAAGGTTTTCCGCCGGGGAAGGAAGGACGATGCAAGTCAAAAACCAGATGTCCCGGAAGGTTGTGACCATACCTCCCGAAACCCCGATCCTCAGGGCCATGGAGGTCATGCGCGAGAACTCGATTCGTCACCTTCCCGTCGTGGAAGGCGAGGACATCGTCGGGCTGGTCACCGAGGGAGACCTGAGGCAGGCTTCTCTTCTTTCCATGGTGGATAAGGTGTCCATCGAGGATGTGATGATTAAAACTCCGTTTACCGTCTCTCCGGAGGCAAGCATCGAGGATGCGGCCAGGCTTATTTACCGGCACAAAATCGGAGGGCTTCCCGTCGTCGAGGGAAAGAGGCTGGTGGGAATAATCACCGTCGTGGACCTTCTCCACTCTTTCATCCAGCTCCTTGGAATCCTGAAGTCCAGCTCGCGCATCGACCTCGTTTTGGGCGGAGAACCCCAGGCCTTCGAAGAAGTTTCCGCCGTGTTCAGAAGCTGCGGGGCGGAGATCATCAGCGTGGGCATGTCCAACCACAAGGACCGGAAGAAAAGGGTTTATTACTTCCGCCTGGGAAGGTGCCGGGTCGCGCCCATCACCGCCTCGCTGAAGCAGAAAGGGTACAAGGTCCTGGCCGCTCTGGAATAGGAGACGAAGATGATCGACGAAACCACTACCCCGCAGGAAGCGATTCGAGTGGCCATGGAGCGCGAAAAGGCCGCTTATGAATTTTACTCCAAGGCCGCCAAAATCGCCAAATATCCCGGAACCAAGCAGATGTTCGAGTCTCTGGCGAAGGAAGAGCTGAGGCACCGCCGGATGCTCGAGGAGGAATTGAATCAAGACTATTACAAGGAAATGTAAGGGGCTCCTTTTCTGCCTGTCCCTTTTCCTAGGCCTTTCCGTAGAAAACCCGCTCCGGGCGGGGTCCGTCTTTTTCGATTCTGAAGAGAGCTTCTTTTCCGAAGCCCGATCCGCGAACGATTCCATGAAGGACTTGGGACGGCCTGGAAAATCATCCGGCGCGCCGGAAGTCAAACCACATTTCGCGGGATTTTCACCTTCTGAACACTCTTCCATGACCAGCAAGCATGAAACCCTGCGGCTGCGGGTGGCCACCTACAACGTTCACAAATGCCAGGGAATGGATGGAAGGACGCAGCCGGAGCGGATTGCCTCCGTGTTGCGTGGATTGAAGCCCGACGTTGTGGCCCTCCAGGAGGTCGTGGGCGCAGGACCGCAGGGGATCGGCCAGGAACAGGAGATCAGCGACATTCTGAGAATGAAGCCGGTGCTGGCCCCGGCCCGCATCTTGCGCGGCCGTTTCTACGGAAACGCCCTGCTGAGCCGCTGGCCGATTCAGGAGCAGGTCTCTTTCGATATTTCCCAGGACGGCCGCGAGCCGCGCTTCTGCCAGCGGGTTGACCTCGTCATCCGGGGGCAGCGGGTACACTTTTACAACGTGCACCTGGGCACCTCGCGGAAGGAAAGGACGGAGCAGGCCCGGAAGCTCATCCCCTTCCTTTCCGATCCCGCGATCACCGGGCCGAAAATTCTCTTGGGAGATTTCAACGAATGGATTAAGGGCCCGGCCACGGACAAGCTTTCAAAAAATTTTCAAGCCCTCGACCTGTTCCCCTTCTTCCGGTGGCCGAAGACCTATCCCGGCATCTTCCCGATTTTCCATATAGACCAGATCTATTACCAGGGTCACGTGGAGGTCCTGAAGGTGGAAGCGCCGAGGAATTGGTCCACCCTCATCGCCTCCGACCACATGCCGCTTCTCGCGGAGCTGCAGATTCGGCTGAACAAGGTTGATCCCAACTGAAGAGAAGTCCCCCGAACCAGCAAGCAGTAAGGAGTAAGCGGTAAGAAGCCACAGGAGGTCTGCCGGCAGGGGTTCCTGCTTACTGCTTACTGCTTATTTTTACTGCTTACTGTTTACTCCTTACTGCTCACTCCTTTCTGCTCACTCCTCACCCCTCACTTATTTCATTTCTTCGTTGCCCCCCGCGCCGTCTTGGCTTTTTGTTCTCCCTTGAACGGGTGGCAGTTCCAGCAGAGCTCCGGGGCGTTGTGGTCCTTCTTGTCCCCGTGGCACTCTAGGCAGGTGCCCCTTTTTTCCGGGTTCCACTTGTGGGGCGGATGGCACGCGGTGCACGCGCTGCCCGCGTGGGCCGGATTCTTGTGGAGCTCCCCGATCTGGCCATGACAGGACCGGCAATCGGCCTGAGGCTGACGCTCCTGCTCCTTGAGATGGCACGTGTTGCACTCCATGGACATCATGGGTGCGCCTGTCGGGATCTTGTGGCATTCCGCGCAGCCTAAAATCGCGGGGTATCCCCGCTGATGGCACTCGTGGCAGAGGAGCTTCGTGTGTTTTCCCTTCAGGGTCATCGGGTGCCAGGGCTTTTCCTCGCCACGGGGAGTGGTAGCCCCCAGGGGAAGGAGGGGGCCCCGTCTCGGCCTCGGTATGGCAGGCGGTACAGGAGCTGTTGATAACCTTGCCGTCGTCGCTGACGTGCCGCCCGTTGTGGCACACAAAGCAGCCGGGCCAGTTCCGATGGCCTATGTTGTTGGGGTACGTCAGCCAGTTCACTTTCATATCCGGGAAGACCGTACGGTGGTGAATGGCCGAGACGGTTTCAATCGCCTGGTCGACGCTCGTCTTTTGGGTCCGGAGGACCTCGGGGTACTTCTCGGCGTAAAAGCCCTCGATCGTCTTCCGAATATCGCTGGATGCGGTCTCATGGTTGGGGTAATCCCGGATGAGGGCGAGCGTTGCGATCTTTCTTGATCCACGGCAGTTTGGGCGAAATATTTCCGTTGCTCAGGTTCCGGTCCACGAGGATATCCGGGGCGGGGAACAGATGCGACGGCCGGTTGTGGCAGTTGATGCAGTCCATGAGGTTCAGGGGAAGCTTATTCAGCTGCTCCTCCGAAAGCGGGACGCTCCTGTCCCGGTAGATGACCTCGGAGCCGTCCGGCCGGACCAGCTTGACCCAGGGGATGCGCTGCTCTTGAAGGTCCAGGGCGCGGAAATACACCCGGTTGTTGAGGATCATGTGCCAGTGGATGCCCGCGTTCTCGCCCAGCTTGGCGCTCCCGCCGCCGGTCTTCACCAGGAAGCTGATCTGGTTGGCGGTGTTCTGCTCGTCATGTTCGAAATAGGGAATTTGAACCAGCTGGGCGCCGAAGAAATATTCCGGCCAATGGCAGTGTTCGCAGGTGTCCCGCGCCGGGCGGAGGCTCTTGATGGGGACCGGAATCGGGGTCGGGTAACCGCGGAAGAGGGTCCCCCAAAGCTGAGGGACTCCCGCGACCTTGGACCGGAAATACCAGGCCGCTCCCGGTCCCACGTGGCATTCCACGCAGGAAACCCGGGCATGGGGGCTGTTCTGGTAGGCCACGTATTCCGGCTCCATGACCCGGTGGCACAGCGTTCCGCAAAAGGCCACCGAATCGGTGAAGAGATAGGTATTGTAGGCCGAGAGGGATAGGAGAACGGCCAGGAGCCCCCCCGCGACCAGGATGAGGCCGAGGGCCCTCCGGTGCTGGGGCCGATTGAGGTCGAAAACGGGCAGGGGCAGAGGCTCCCGGACACCGAGGCGGCGGACCCGCCGGCTTTCCCACCACATCCCGAAGAGGAAGATCAGCACTCCGAAGACAAGCATTCCGGGGAAAAAGACGTACGTGAAAATCCCGATGTAGGGGCTCGGCCTTTCCTGGGTGAAACTGAAGAGAAATAAGGACACGATGAGCAGGAGGCTGAGGCCGATGAGCACCCCCCCAAAGTAGCTGATGAGGTTCAGATAAAGGCCGCGCCAGGGGAGTTTCTTTTCCATGCCTTTCCTCCTCTTTGTTGGAAGGCCCATTTGGAATCTTGAAGCCTATACTAATATTGTAACGAATTTTTTGGGTTCGTACCGCAGAAGAAAAGCTCCACCATAACGGGTTGCATGAAATTTCTGGACTAAAATATTCGGCTGACCGCTCTTGCGGATTCAAAATGCGTTCACAATCGCCGCAGCTTATTACCTGAATTGCGATCTCCCGCTGTATCGCGACCCGGAGGGTCGCCCCTACACCCCCGCCGCGGGGGAGAGCTGGAAATAACCCGAAAGGCAAAGACCTGTTGTTCCTCGAAGACACAGCTCTTTGGAATAACCTTGACATCCCCTTTTCCAATATTCTATGATCTCCCCAATTCTCGCGTTGTCCAGAGTTATCCCAAACCACAGCTTTAAGAGGAGGAGGAGCGATGAAGAAAATCTTCGTGGCCTTTTTGGTTATTTCCTTATGGGGAGGTCTCCAATCGACCGGGCACGCAAAGGAAAAACTCAAGGTTGCGGTCATGCACTCCCTCACCGGGTCCCTGGCCCTGGCGGGGGGTCTCGCCGGGCAGCGCGGGTCCCTGGTCGCGATCGACATGTGGAACGCCCGGGGCGGCATCCTGAATAAATACGAAATCGTCCCGGTGGAGGCCGATGACCAGTCCAACCCGGACGTGGCCATCCGCGAGGCAGAACGCCTGATCAACGTGGAAAAGGTCCCCGTCATCCTGGGGATTTATTCCAGCTCCATCGCCGTGCCCCTCGCCCCGATGTGCGACAAGAACAAGACCATCTTCTGGATCACCATCGCCATTTCCGATAAAGTCGTGGAGGACCGGCATCTGCAGTATGTATTCCGCCCCCAGCCCATGGGGTCTCAGTGGGGCACGAGCTCGGTTGAATTTCTGAAGGACAACCTCTCCAAGCTCGGGCTACAAGAGCCCCAGTGAAGTGAAGGTTGCCGTCACCTATGAAGACGGGCCCTACGGGGTGAGCGTGAAGACGACCAACCTCTCCCAGGCAGAAAAATATAAAATGAAAGTGGTCCTTACCGAGGGGTACGATCATAAGACCAAGGACCTTTCTTCCCTCGTCCTCAAGCTCAAGGCGGCCAAACCGGATGCCATCCTCAACACCGGGTACTACCCGGACATCGTCCTCTTCTTCCGGCAGGCGCGGGAGATGGGGCTGCAGACCAAGGCGATGATCGGCCACGGGGCGGGTTATGCCAATTTCCTGAACCTGGAAAAACAGATGGGTCCGGAGATCGTGCAGTATGTTTACAATATCGACCCGGCTCCGGCGCAGAATCTGGACAAGAGCAAACTGCGAAAGGAGATCGGACCCATCATCGACGAGTTTTTGAAACGGTACAACGAAAAGTACAAGGAAGCCTCACCGCCCAGCCACGCGACGCAGGGCTTCGGACACGCGTGGGTTCTTCTCCAGACCATCGAACAGGCAGTTAAGAAATACGGATCCCCCACCGCCGACAATATCCGCAAGGCCGCCCTGGAGATGGACATTCCGGAAGGCGGAACCCCTTCGGGTTACGGGCTGAAATTCGCTCCGCCCGACCATAAGTTCGGGGGACAAAACCTGAGGTCTTACCCGGTGGTGATGCAATGGGTGAAACAGAAGATTGAAATCGTGTGGCCGAGCGCCCTGAAAACCATGGAGGCCAAGCTCCCCGCCCCTGCCGACTGGCCGCTGGCGGTGAAGTAGAGAAAGCACGGGAAAGGCCGGGATTGCGGAAGGCCCGGCCTTTTTTTTGCCATGGAGGGGGCTTCCCGTCGGGGCGATTGGAAACGCATTTGCGGCTGGGGCCTCCCCCTAGTTTTCGGGGTAACGTACAGGAAAGGATTTCAATCCATTCCTGACCCGGGAACTAATACGGACGCATTTTATTATTTTACAAAATGTAGGGCCTGATCCCCGATCAGGCCTGACGTCGGTGCGTTCGGGGAACGCACCCTACATTTGGCAAACCAATTTAATGCGTTTGTATTAGATAAATCACGGCGGTAAGTCAACGCCCGCGGATGAAAAGCGAGAACCGGAATTCCCAACCGCTCATGCTGGAAATCGAACCGTAGATAAGCTATTTGGCCACTTTCAGGCCTTGAAGAAGATCAGCTTCAAAGTTGAGGAGGGCGAATTCCGCGGCCTCATCGGCCCCAACGGCTCCGGGAAGACGACCCTCTTCAACGTCATCTCCGGGGTCTACCAGGCCTCGGCCGGGCAGATCAAGTTTCTCGGCCAGGAGATCACCCATCTCACCCCCGACCAGATCTGCCACGCCGGGATCACCCGGTCTTTCCAGATCCCGCGCCCTTTCAAGGAGATGACCGTGGTGGAAAACGTGATGCTGGGGTCTCTCTTCGGCAAGGGCAAGGCCGTCCTCTCTCAGGACGACACCCGAGCCGATGCGCTGCGCTGGCTGGATTTCGTGGGCCTGAAAGTGTTCGAGCACCACCCTGCCCAGGGAGCTCACCGCCGGAAATCTCCGCCGGCTCGAGCTGGCGCGGGCCCTGGCGACGCATCCCAGGCTCCTCCTGGCCGACGAGATCATGAGCGGCCTCAACCAGGAGGAGATCGTCCAGGCTTCGCTGGTCCTGAAGAAGATCCGGGAAGAGATGAAGATTACCATCATCTGGGTTGAGCACATTATGGGCGCGCTCATGAACCTGGTGGACCGGGTGACCGTCCTCGATTACGGGGAGATCATCGCCGAAGGGACGCCCGCGGAAATTTCCAAGAATCCCAAGGTCATCGAAGCCTACCTCGGCGAGGAAGAGACGGCGAGCCATGCTTGAAATTCAGCGATCTGAACGTCAGCTACGGGGAATTTCAGGCCCTCTTCGACGTTTCTCTCCGGGTGGCCGAAGGCGAAACGGTCATCACCGTGGGCCCGAACGGGGCGGGGAAATCGACCCTCCTCAAAACGATCTCCGGCCTTCTCCCCGCCCGGTCCGGGAGCATCACCTTCCTGGGAAAGCGGATCGACAGCCTCCCGGCCCACGAGATCGTCGAGCTGGGCATCACCCACGTCCCCGAGGGCGGGCGCCTCTTCCCCCAGCTGACCGTGTATGAAAACCTGAAGGTGGGGTCTTATCTGAAAAGGGCCCGGAGGGAAGCGGCCGCCACCCTGAAAGAGATCTACCGTCTCTTCCCCATTCTCGACGAACGCAAAAAGCAGACTGGCCGACACGATGAGCGGGGGGGAGCGCCAGATGCTGGCCATCGCCCGGAGCCTGATGTCCCGGCCCAAGCTGATCCTCCTGGACGAGCCTTCCTCCGGCCTGGCCCCCCGGGTGGTCTCGCGGGTCCTGGAATTCGTCCACCAGATCAAGGCGCAGGGGTACGCGATTCTCATGGTGGAGCAGAACGTCCGCAAGGCCCTGCGGCTCTCCGACCGGGCCTATCTCATGGAGTCCGGCAGGGTTCACAAGGAAGGGACCCAACAGTCCTTCCTCGAGGATCCCTACATCAAAAAGGCGTATATCGGATTGTAAGACATGACTCGACCTACTCCTCAACGCAGCGCTGAACGGTATTCTCCTGGGCGGGGTCCTGGCTCTCCTGGCCTTCGGCATGAACCTGATCTTCGGGGTCGTCAAGATCATCCACATGGCCTACGGCCAGTGCGTCATGCTCGGGCTTTACTTCATTTACACCCTCGCCGTTCCCCTGGGCCTGCCGATTCTTCTGGCCTGCGTCATCACCTTGCCGCTCATGGGCCTCGTGGGCATCGCCCTGCAGGGGCTGGTGATCAACCCGCTTCTCCGGGCCAAGGCCAATCCTCTCACCCAGCTCCTGGCCCTGGCCGGGCTGACCATCGTTTTCGAGAACTTGGCCCAGGTGATCTGGGGCGCCGACCTGCGGGGGATCAACGTCCAGCTTCCCATCATCCACTTCGGGAATGTGTTTCTCCGGACTTCGAACCTCATCGCCTTTGTCGGGCGCCCTGCTGACCCTCCTGGGACTGTACCTCTTCCTGAACCGCACCTACCTGGGGCTGGCCATCCGCTCCATCGCGCAGGACCTGGACAGCGCGCGGCTCATGGGCATCAACCCCCGGGCGGTCTATTACCTGACCATGGCCGCCGGCGGCCTGCTGACCGGGCTCATCGCCGCTTTCTTCTCCCCCATCTACGCCGTCCACCCCCATTTCGGCGGCAGTTTCACCATGATGGCTTTTATCATCGTGGTCCTGGGCGGGATGGGAAATCTGCTGGGCGGATTCATCGGGGCCTTCATCATCGGAATCGTGACTTCGCTCTCCGCGGCCTTGACTTCGACGGAGATCGCCGACATCGTCGCCCTGGTGATCTTCATCGCCGTGATCCTGGTTCGGCCCCAGGGCCTTCTGGGCATCCGGGTATCCAAGTAGGAGGGGTTCTTGCGCACTGCGCTTCGTTTTGATCATACTCCTTGCGATCGTCGCCGCTTTCCCCCTGTTCTTCCCATCCCCCTATCTCATCCACATCGGAACCCTGATCTTCATCTGGTCCTTCGTGACCACCGCCTGGTCTTACATGGGACGGTTCGGCCTGGTCTCGCTCGGGCACGGGGCTTTTCTGGGGCTCGGAGCCTACACCTGCGACCCTGCTCTTCAATTATTACGGGCTCTCCCCGTGGATCGGAATGGTCCTGGGCGGCCTGGTTGCCGTTCTCTTTGCCTTTCTGATCGGTTACGCCTGCTTCCGGTTCGGGGTGATCGGGGATTACTTCGCCCTCGTGACCCTGGCCCTGGGGGAAATCGTTGCCCTGACGATCATCGCCTTCCGGGACGTCACCGGCGGGCTCCCTGGGCTTCACCCTCAAGTCCATGGGCAACTTCCCTCTTCTACCTCCAGTCGGAGAAAAAGATCCACTTCTACTACATCTCTCTCGGCTTTTTGATCCTGGCCCTCCTGGTCTGGAAATGGATCGACCGGAGCAAGATGCAAAAAGCCCTTCGGGCCATCGGCGAAGACGAGATTGCCGCCTCCACCCTGGGCATCGGGATCATTCGTTACAAGATGATCATCACCATGATCAGCGCCTTCATGACCGCGATCGGGGGCGTCCTGTACGCCCAGTACGTCACCTACCTGAACCCGCACACCCTGTCGGGGGTGGCCGTCTCGCTGGAGATCGCTTTCAAGGCCATCCTGGGCGGCATGTTCAGCCTCTGGGGGCCTACGGTGGGCACCGCCCTGATCGTGGCGCTGGAGGAGTACATCCGGGTTTCTTACGGCGGGACCTTCGTGGGGTTTTCTCAGATTATCTACGGGCTCGCCCTCGTCCTCCTGATCATTTTCCTGCCCAAGGGTATCTACGGGACGGCCCAAGACGTGTTCAGAAGAAAAAGAGCCTGAGACTCATTGCGGGGTGGCAGTATAGGATGATGGTTTTCATGCAAACCATGACAGCAGCGTTTTCCTTGCTCCCTATTCCTTGAGCACCTCTTCGCGCTTCGCCCGGATGGCCGGGAAGATCAGCACGACCAAAAGGGCGGCGGCGATGGCCAGAAGGACCGCGCTGATCGGGCGGCGCACGAATACCATCGGATCTCCCCCGGACAGGAGCATGGTCCGGCGGAAATTCTCCTCCAGCATCGGGCCCAGGACGAAACCCAGCACCATCGGCGCCGGCTGCACCCCCACCTTGTTGAAAAAGTATCCCAGCACCCCCCAGCCCAGCATCAGCCATACCGAAAAAACGCTGTTGCTGCTGGCGTATGCGCCGATGCAGCAGAACAGGATGATGGCCGGAAAGAGGAGCCGGTACGGGATCCTCAGCAGGGAAACCCACATGCCGATGAGCGGCAGGTTGATGACCACCAGCATCAGGTTCCCGATCCACATGCTAGCCACTACGCCCCAGTAGAGCGCCGGCTGGTTGCGGATCATCGACGGCCCCGGCTGGATCCCCTGGATCATCAGCGCGCCGATCATGAGCGCCATCAGGGGGTTCGTGGGAATCCCCATGGTCAGAAGCGGGATGAAGCTCGTCTGCGCACCGGCGTTGTTGGCCGATTCGGGGGATGCCACACCCTGGATTACCCCCGTTCCGAAACGCTCGGGGTGGCGCGAAACCTTCTTCTCCAGCGCGTATGCCGCGAAGGGAGGCAGGGCCGCCCCGCCGCCCGGCAGGATCCCGAGGATGGTACCGACGCTCGTTCCCCGCAGGATCGCCGGAAAGGCCGCCTTGAAGTCGGCCCAGCTAGGCATCAGGTTTTTGATCTTTCCCGCCAGGATGCTGCGGTCCTGGGGAATTTCCAGGTTGGCGGCGATCTCGCCGATCCCGAAGAGCCCCACGACCACCGGCACGAAATCCATGCCGTCCGCGATATCGGGGATGCCGAACGTCAGGCGCGGAACGCCGGAGTTCACGTCGATCCCGACGAGCCCCGTCAGAATGCCGACCAGGACCATGGCGATCGCCTTGAACGGGGAGCCGTGCGCCAGGACGACTGCGGCGATCAGGCCCATGATAAGCAGGCTGAAGTACTCGGGGGCGGTGAATTTGAGGGCCAGAGTGGCGAGCGGCTCGCTGAGGAGCGAAATCACGACCGTCGCGACGCAGCCGGCGAAGAAAGAGGCGATGGCCGCGATCGCAAGCGCCGGGCCGGCCCGCCCCTGGCGGGCCATCTGGTATCCGTCGAGGCAGGTCACGACGGAGGAGGTTTCCCCGGGAACGTTTACCAGAATGGCCGTCGTCGAGCCGCCGTACTGCGCCCCGTAGAAGATCCCGGCCAGCATGATCATCGCCGAGGTGGGGGCCAGGCCGAAGGTGAACGGCAGCAGCATAGCCGTTGTATTGAGCGGCGAGATGCCCGGGAGCACCCCGACCAGCGTTCCGATCAGAACGCCGAACAGACAAAAGAGGAGGTTCTGCGCCGATAGTGCGGTGGAGAAGCCCAGGGCGAGATTATCGAAAAGACCCACGCGACGCTCCTTACCACCGCGGCCAGACGGACAGCGGAAGGCCGAGGCCGTACGCGAAAAGAAGGATCGTGAAGGCGGTGATGATGACGGCGAAGATGACGCTCTCCCGCCATTGGTAATCGGCGGTGGCAAACGTCGAACAGGCCATTGTGGCCAGCGTTGCCACGGCCAGACCGCCGCGCGGCAGGAGCAGGGCGAAGACGGCCAGAGAGACGAGAACCGACAGGATCGGCCGGGGTTTGACCGCCGGCGGCGGCCGGTACTTTGCGAAAAAACCCCGCCCCGCGATCACGAACCCGAAGCCCATGATGATGAAGGCCAGGGCCCTGGGCACGTACCCGGGGCCCATGTCTTCCGCCGTCCCCATGCTGAGATTCCGCGTCTCTATCAGGGCGACGATGGCCAAAAGGATCAGGAATCCCCCGAACGCGGCGCCAGGAATATCCCCACGCGATTTTCGCATATGCGAGACCCCGACGCCGAGTGGCTACTCGACCTTGATATTGGCTTCGCGAACGACTGCACCCCAGCTGGCGATATTTTCCTTCATCCAGGCGCCGAACTCTTCCGGGGACCCGGCGATCACATCACCCCCCATATCCTGGATCTTCTTCTGGATGTCAGGCATGGAAAGCACCTTCTTAAGCTCCGTGTTGAGCCGTGCCACCATGGGCGCCGGGGTTCCGGCGGTCGTGACAATGCCCTGCCAGGTCCCGCTTTCCACCGCCGGGAGTTTCAGCTCCTTGAAACAGGGCAGGTTCTTCAGGAGTTCCAGGCGCTTCGTCCCCGATACGGCGATCCCCTTGAGCTGGTTCTGGATGACGAAGGGCGCAGTGGGCGGAGCTCCGTTGATGATGGTGTTGCTCTCGTTGGCAACGACCCCCCGGATGGCGGCGGCGCCTCCCTTGTAGGGGATATACTTCCAGTTGATACCCCAGTGCTTGGCGAGGACGATTCCGGTCAGGTGGCCGACCGAACCCACGCCGGAGTGGGCGAGCGTCAGTTTGCCGGGGTTCGCCTTGGCATAGGCCACCATCTCGGGGATGTCCTTTACCGGTACGGACGGATGCACAGCCAGGATATAGGGGGCGAACATCACCATGATGACCGGAGCGAGGTCCTTTTCCACATCGTAGGTTAGCTTGCTGAAGAGGTTGGGCGCGGCGGCTAGGGTACCCACATCCGTGATCAGCATGGTATGGCCGTCCTTCTCGGCCTTGGCCACAAAGTCGGCCCCGATGTTGCCGGAGGCCCCCACCTTGTTCTCGACCACGACCGGCTGACCGATGGACTTGGAAAGATGCGGTCCAATCAAACGGGCAAGGATGTCCGAAGATCCCCCCGGCGCATACGGGACAATGATGCGGACCGCTCGGGTAAACTGCGAATCAGCCGCCCGGGCCACCGAACCCGCTGCGAGAAGGGCCATGACAGACAGAACGGCGACGATTTGGATGCGACGATTTGACATGACGTGACCTCCAGTCTTGGTTGAAAGAACTCGGTCGAATGAGGAGAATACGACGCCCGACGCTCGATGGGCTTCATAAAAGTCGAAGATGGTTAGCGGAAGCTTGTGTAAGCCAGAAGATCACCCACGGCTTCCAAGCCAGGGTCCGACAAGCTGAGCTTGACAAATCCGACGATTTCTGACTTTGCGGGAGCGTCACGCTTCATTTCTTTTTAATCATAATGGACGGCGCTCGTCAACTTAAATTGTGCCCACCTTGTTAGAAAGCATTCACGGGATCAGCAAACCTGGGAAAGGCAACGAAAGAAGGAGAGGATGCCGGTTGGCGATGAGTTCTTGAGGCGGTGCCGGGGGAAAGTAAAGAATCTCCCCTCCGGCGGAAAGGAACGGTTAAAAGCCATGCTGGCCAAGAATGGTGATTTGGTAAAAAACAACCGCCGAATAGGCGAGCGCGATAAAGGTTAACCAAAGTTTCACGCTCGTTCGCTCACTACAGGAAGCCAGCAATATGGAAGCCACGGATACGATCCCGTATTTCCAAACCCAAAAATGATCCCCGCAAACCTGAATGGCTGCGCCTACGATCGGGTTGGCTTCCACTGCTCCGAGGTCCAAAAGCATAAGGGTGAGAACGGAATCGAGAACGTTTAAGCCGGAGATTAAGACGATGAGGAAAAGCATTCCGGAGCCATGCCTTCCCGGAGGCCGCGCAGTATCCACAATTTTTCAACCCCTATGTTGCGTCAAGGGAAACATTTACCCGCAGCCAACCTATTTTCTTCGTCCGCACGCAATCATCGGATTTGGCCTGCCGGCGCATTCTTCGGCTGGAACAGGGGCCCACGGGTTACGTCGTTGGAAGGGACGAATCTTCGGGTTGACCGAAGAGTCGTGGCCGCTTGAAGCCGGCTGGGAATCATCGGCTTTGAATCTGCTGTTTTCATCACTGACTCTTCCGATCCAATTCTCGAGCGGCCACAGCTGCGTATGTCCGCATACCAGGCAAGTACCCGCCGAATTCGTGACCACTTCGCAACTGAGGCAAAAATAAGCATCTTCCAACCTGATCGCGGATGTCGTTTTCGCTAACATCCATCCTCCCTCTTGTCTTGAATGGAATTCGTGCATTCTGATCCTGAATTTCATTTTTCTAGACTTCCATTGAGCTCTCGAACTGCGATCCAAGGATCGGCCGGTTTGAATCCAGAGTGTGGCCCGAAATCTTGCCGTTGCAGGGGCAAAAGTTATGCCGCGGCGGGGGGCAGTCCGATGTCCGGAACTGTTGAGGAAATTTGTGGACCCGGCTCGTAGGGGGGGAGGTTATGGATTTTGTGCCATGGATAAAATTCCGTTCAAATGTGGCTTCGGCGCGCTTTCCTGCTCTTCCGGGCCCCTTCGGGGAACATTGAGCGGGACACTCGCCTACTGCTGGCCGATAACGATCAGCTTCGCCGTCGCGTCAATCAAAGCCTGAGCGAATCCCGCCGAGGTGAGGTCTGCTCCGTGGGCGTCGCCGCCGGCGAAGCACCAGATCCAGGCGCCATAGATCCGGCCTGGCTCGATGGGAAAGTATGGAGCTTCGTTGCCGAACTGCAGCGCCGTGTCGAAGTCCCGGCCGGAAAAGCTCGGATTGGTGTGTTCCTCAAACCACGAGGTCCCGTCGCTCCAGGTCCAGTACTCGTGATCCAGGTCCGTGCGAGAAGGCCCGCCGCTAAGGGGGGCGCTCCATACCAGCACCCCGAAGCCAGCGTGTTGGTGGGCGGTCCCTAAATAAGACTTATCGCGCCAGGCGTATTCGTAGGGGGTATAGGTACGTACCTGCGCTAGGCCGGCCGGCCCCTGACCCGGCGGGAAACCAGGATGGTCCCGCATGAATAGGACCTCTACACCCGCTCCACATGACACGGAGCCGCCCTCCTGTCCGATCGTGTAGAGAAATCCGAAGTTGCCGTCGTTCTTATCGGCCCAGACCTCCTGCTGCTGGTGACGGCCGCCTTCGGCATCCGTCCAGGCGTCGTTGTAGGGCGGAACCCGCACATCGACCCTGGTGTCTTTCGCCATCGTCATTGCGACGGTGCCGCCGATTGAGCCTCCCAGGTCGCGGATGCCGCTCCCGGACAGCAGGCCGAGAGCCACTTCCCGGGACAGGGGCCGTCCAAGCCTCGCCTCAGCCCGCTCCAGCTTGAGCAACTCCTTGCTCGCTGCAGAGACGAGGGGCTTAATTGCAGCCGCATACTCTCCGTCGCGGCCGAGCACGCGACGAAGAGCGGCAGCCGCCGCAGCCGCCGCCTTGCCAAGCGATGCGTCAGCCGCCCTGTGTCGCTCCACGATCGCCTGAAATTTCCCCTGCAGGAGATTCTGCGCATCTTTCTGTACGCCTCGGTACAGCTTGCGCAGATCCATCCGCCTCTGTCGCCTTTGTTTTCGCCATGGTTTTGCTCCTTTACCAGAGAATTGGAAGAAATGACTGATAAAAACTCGCTATGGATGTTCAAATGCTTCTTGAATTGAGGCCAGGCCGCCCTGCAATCCTCAAGTGTTGAAAGCAGCCATGATGTGCGCCTTAATCCGGTCCGGGGTCAGGACGGTTTCGTAGATTGCGACCTCGGCCATTCTTCCCACGAAGGGATAGAGAAGGCCCGGCGGGCCGGGGAACGGTGGAACGAGGGCCGCGGAACCGCCGGCAATGCCGATCCGCAGCGATATGTTCGCCTAGGGCGTGCATCGCCGGCAGGTAGGCAGGCCGGAGTCAGCGGGTGCGAAATGGAATCGATGTCCCCACCGGCGGTGAAGACATACAGAATTGCCTCGGTGTCGTCGAGGGTGACGGCAAGATAGGTGTTTTCAGGCGTTACCGGGGGTACGGGACCCGCTTTCCACGGGCAGTGGCCCGGTGGAACTCCGTGCCGGTTCCCACCCAGAGTTGCCAGCAATACGGGGAGGGGGCAGGATTGCTCAGGTCATGGGGCCCGGCAAAGATCGCAAAACCGGCATTTTTCAGCGGCGTAGGGGCGCCCTGCCCCGGGATGTGCACGGAGCTCTCGACCACGCAGTAGAAGAACCCGCGATGGTTGATCACGTCCCACTCCGGACGCACGATCGCCTCCACGCTGAACTTGGGAAGGGCTCCGAAAGGCCCGGTCGCAAATACGTCGCTCCCGTTGAATCTCACTGCCGTGGCGTTCGGCTCCTTCGGGACGATCGAGGGAGACACACCCAGTTCTATGCTGGGCGTGAGTATCGTCGGGGAGAGGTAAGCGGGATCGTTCAGGGGCGAGGGCGAAATGCCGTACGTGGCATTCTTGTGATTCATTTCATCCGCCGCAGTCGCTGGAAGACCCCCGGTCTCCTGGAGCCGATAGTACAAAACGGGGTTGTCCCCTTTAATGGTTTCAGGGTAGGAAACAGTGACCAGCCACGTGCGCTGAGAAACTACATCCCGCGAAGCGGAAGAGCATTACCACCCCCAAGACGGCAATTGGCACTAGCAGGGCATACCAAGTCGATCATTCTGGTTCCTCCTTCGGTTGAGGATTTCGAACCGTTCCCCTGCGCTCATCGGCCCGGTGTTCGCGAAAAATTCCGAACTGCACGCCCTCCACCCTCCCATCGGCATTGAGCGATAGGGTCGTCGGCCAGCACTCGATGCCGAACTGCCGCGCGATCGTTCTTTCCGGGTCGGGCACAAGGGCAAACCCCAGGTTGTACTTGCGCCGCACTTCGGAGAGCACCTCGGGCTTTTCCCCGCCGTTCACCGCCAGGATCACCGGCGCGCCCTCCCCGCCCTTCTCGTGCAGCGCCTGGAGCCGCGTCAGCTCCTGAATGCACGGGGCCGACCACGATTGCCAGAAATTGAGCAGAACCCGATGGCCGCGCAGCTTCCGCAGGGCAAGGCTTTGTCCCCGGTCATCGGTAAACAGGACGCGCGGAGCCCGGTCGCACTGAGCCGAGGCGATGTGGAGCCTGCGGAATTTCGGAGCCCTGCCGGAGACGAAATACTCGTCCATTGCCTTGGCCAGGGCTTCGCCGTCCAGCGCGCCCGCCTGTTTCCAGACTACATCGCCCTGCCCGTTGAAAAGATAGGTTGCGGGCAGATACCCGCCTCCAAAGCTCCGGTTCCATGCCCCGTTGAAATCCTCCGTAAGGAGAACGTGGGCCGGGAACTCATTCGCCAATGGAGCCGAGTCTTGCCTCGACCTCCCGCCGCCGCCCGCTGAAGGTGTTCGGAGGCACCACCAGGACTATGACCAGGGGCACATTCTTGCGCCGGACCCGGGCCAATGCCTCGCCCAGGGCATTCAGAGGCCGGTCCAGCCGCGGGTCGGCAAAGTGCACCAGGGAATTCGGCCGTGATACGGGAGCGGCGGTCCGCGACCACGTTCACGTGCGCCGCGATGGCTTCATTCAGCACGGCATCCGGAGCGACCTCGGGAAGCCAGACCGGCACCGTCATGGTCTCCGCTCCCCGCCGGCAGCCGCCAGGCCAGGTCGGGCGTGCTGACCGAACAGGTGCCCCCTCCCGATACCGGGATCTCATTACCCTGGGGATCGACCTGGACTCCTTCAATTCGCAGACAGACATCCCCGAGAACGAAGCGCTAAGGGGCCCGCGCGGAGGCGACGGCTTTGGCAGGATGAAGCGGTGAGTTTCGACGGTGCCCGCCACTTGCTGGCCCCATACGGTGATGGGATTCTGAAAGACCCAGGACCACTCGAAGCGATCGATCCGTCCGCCGGGGATCCAGCTCTCGAGGGCCGTGAACCCGCTGCCGTCCCTGGTTTCTTCGAACTCCACCGAAGGCCCGTTGCGATTCTTGGTGGAGATACTTCCGTCGAGAATCAAACCGTCCGGGGTCACCCGAACCGCAGCGAAAAATGCGCCGGCTGAATCGTCTATGGACTTCAAACCATCGTTGATCCTGGGACGCGCGCCGTCCTCGCCGGTCAACCGGTCGTTAATCAAGTCT
Organism: uncultured delta proteobacterium; assembly: GCA_963712535.1. Classification (GTDB taxonomy): domain Bacteria; phylum Desulfobacterota; class SM23-61; order SM23-61; family SM23-61; genus CAVQIK01. The sequence goes on from CAVQIK010000003.1 coordinate 325,365, forward strand.
TCAGCCTGGGGAAGGGCGGCATCGCGCTCCGGAATGATCGCGTTGCGGACCCGGTCCTTCACAAAACCCAGAAAACGACTGCCGAGCCCGGAGAGGGAGACCGTCAGGTCGGCATTCCTGGCGGTGAGCAAGACCCTCTGCGACAACGGTTTCAGCGCCAGCGTCAGCCGCTGTCGAATCGTGACGTCGTAGTCGGGGGCCCGGGAAGCCTTCGCGGTCGCCCGGACAATCAAGGTGATTGAGCCATTGTTCCACTCCAGGGGGGGCACGCTGGTTACCCTTACGTGATAGGTGGTCCACCAGTTGGAAAAGTCCCTCCGGAACTCGAGCAGCCGGTCGATGGTCGGCTGGAGTTGCCTTTCGACAAATTCCTTGCTGATGGCGATCGAGAAATCATCATTCAGGAAGTTGTTGGTCACCGTGTTAAGGGCCTTGGGCCGGCGGCTCGACGCCGGGGGTTAAGGAAATGGGCAGGGCAAGGACCTGTCCCCCACCGAGCTCTTTGAATTGCCGAAACGGGAATTCTTCGCGGGACCTCGGTGTTGACGGGCTCGAAGCCCTCTCGCACCACCTTTCTTATCAGGGCGAGCAGTTGGGCAAATTCGATCGGGGTCAAGCTGATTCCCTGGGCAGGATGAAACTGAATCTTTCCGTCCTCTTGAGGAAGGTCGACCTCCAGAATCTTCTTGGTCGACCCAAAGGCCCCGGCGGGCTTCACCGCCACCGAACAAACGGCGCGCACTTCGCCATGCACCGGCTCGGGCAGGGCCAGCGTCCCGGGATCCCCGGTGTAATGGGCGCGCGCATGGACGTGGACCATCACTTCGGACGTTGAGCCCGGCGGCAGGCTGATGGCGGGCGCGGAAAGCTGGACCCGGGCGATGCCGCGAGTTGTGAAGGCGGAAGCCGGCAGGGCGCCGATTCCGGCTGGTCGCCCGACGCGCGTCGTCACGCTGTGCAGGAAGCTCGGGGAGGCGTCCTCGTCCGCGCCATTCTGGTGGAGGGTGGCGAGGAGGGCGTTGATGATTTTTACGCGGACCAGCAGGACCGCGTCGAAATCTCCCGTCAAGTTGTTCGCCATGAGATGGATCCTCGTTTCAGGCAGGGGTGGTCGCGTGGGCCAGCACCAACCCTGTGGAGTCCAGGTTAACGGCGACGGCGTAGAGCTCATATTCGTACGTCGTCGCGGGCTTGATCCCGATGGAGTCCGTGTAGTCATTCGGGATCGGGGGCATCCCCGGCTTGGCGGGTAGGTCCTCGATCGTAATGGTCTGGACGCCGTCCCTGCGTATGATTTTAAAGTGCGTGGCGTTGGTGGAATTGTCCTTCCAGGTCAGCTGGATATTTCCGCCTGCCGCCGTAGCAGTAAAGTCGGAAGGGTCCGGGGGATGAAAAGGAAGAGGGGCGCCCAGGTGGGCATTGCAACCCGTAAACCCGGCGAGGAAGAGGATCGGGGCGAGAACCAGCAGGATCGGCAGGAGCAGAACGAGCGAGTCCATAGGATATCAAGCTCCCTTCGAAGCCTGGGGTTTTGGATCTTGAATCGTTTCCCCGCGCTCACCGGTCGGGTGTTCGGGAAGAATTCCATACTGCACGCCCTCCACCCTCCCCTCCGCGTCAATCGATACAGTCGTCGGCCAGCACTCGACGCCGAACTGCCGCGCAATTGTTCTCTCCGGGTCAGGCACCAGGGTAAACCCCAGGTTGTGCTTGCGTCGCACTCCCGAGAGAACCTCGGGCTTTTCCCCGCCGTTCACCGCCAGGATCACCGGCGTACCCTCCCCGCCCTTCTCGTGCAGCGCCTCGAGCCGCGTCAGCTCCCGAATGCACGGGGCCGACCACGATTGCCAGAAGTTGAGCAGGACTCGCTGTCCCCGGAGCTTCCGCAACGCCAGGCTTTTTCCCCCTTCATCGGTTAGCAGAACGCGCGGTGCCCTCCCGCACTGAATGGAAGCGATCTGGAGTCGGCGGAATTTCGGAGGCCTGGCGGAAACGAAAACCTGGTCCATCGCCTTCGCGATTGCCTCCGCATCGAGCACACCCTCCTGTTTCCAGACAAACTCTCCCTGCCCGTTCAGGAGATAGGTTGCGGGCAGACGGCCGGCGTCAAAGCTCCGGTTCCATCCCCCGGTATAATCCTCCGTCAGGACCAGGCACCCCGCGAACTCTCCGCCGAGGTCGCCGAGTCTTTCTTCGACATCCCGGCGGCGCCCTTTGAAAGTTTGCGGCGGCAGGACCACGAACACCAGGAGAGGCATATTCCTGCGCCTGGCGCGAGCCATGACTTCGCTAAGAGCGTCCAGAGGCCGATCCATCCCCGGGTCGGCAAAATGCACCAGGGAATTCGCGGAAGGACCGCGCTCGGGACGCCCATATGCGAGCACGTTTCCGTGCGCCGCGATGGCTTCCTCCAGGACCGCATCCGGAGGGACCTCGGGAAACCAAACCGGCGTCACCATGGTTTCCATCCATCCCGGCATTTGCCAGGCCACCTCGGGCGTGCTGACCGCGCAGGCCTGCCCTGCGGAAACGGGGATCTCATTCCCCTGGGGATCGACCTGGACCCCTTCGATCCGCAGACAGACGTCACCGAGAACCAGGCGCCGACTGGGAGGCGACGGCCTGGGCAGGAGGAAGCGATGGCTCTCCGTGACGGCCATCGGTTGCCCCCCCCACGGAATGATTGAATTGCGAAAGACCCATGACCACTCGAAGCGGTCGATCCGTCCGCCGGGGATCCAGCTCTCGAATGCCGTGAAGGCGGTGCCGTCGCTCGTTTCTTCGAACTCCACCGAGGCCCCCTGGCGATTCTTGGTCAAGATCCTGCCGTCGAGAATCAAACCATCCGGCGTGACCCGCAAAGCGCTGAATTTTGCCCCCGCCGAATTGTCGATGGATTTTAGACCGTCGTTGATCCTGGGAAGCGCGCCGCCGGCGCCGGTCAACTTTTCATTCATCAATTCTTCGGCTGGGGGAAGAGCCGCATCGCGCTCCGGAATGATCGCGCTGCGGATCCGGTCGCTCACAAAACCCAGGAAACTGCTGCCAAAGCCGGAGAGGGAGATTGTCAGGTCGGCATTCGAGGCCCCCAGGATGACCCTTTGGAATAGAGGGTTCAGCACCAGCGTCAGCCTCTGTCGAATTGTAACGTTGTAGTCCGGCGCCCGGGGAGCTCTCGCTGTCGCCCGAATAACCAGGGTGATGGAGCCATTGTTCCACTCCAGCGCCACGCCGATGACCGCCACCTGATAGGTTGTCCACCAGTTCGAGAAGGACCTCTGGAACTGCAGCAGCCGATCGATGGCCGGCTGGAGCTGCCTTTCGACGAATTCCCTGCGGATGCCGATGGAGAAATGATCATTCAGGAAGTTGTTGGTAACCGTGTTGAGGGCCTGGGCGGGCGGCTCGATACCGGGGGCCAACGAAAGGGGCAGGGCGAGAACCTGTCCCCCCCCAAGCTCTTTGAATTGCCGAAACGGGAAATCTCGGGGAAGCTGAGCATTCACAGGCTCAATGGCTTCACGCACCGCTTTCCGAATCGCGGCGAGCAGCTGGACAGAATCGGAGGGGCTCAAATTGATTCCCAAGGCGGGATGAAACTGGATCTTTTCGTCCCCCTGAGGCAGGTTGGCTTCTAAAATCTTTTTGCCCGACCTGAACCCCGGCAAAGACTTCACGGCCACCGAATAGGTGGCGAGCACTTCGCCATGCACCGGCTCCGGAAGCGAAGGCGTGCCCGGGTCTTTGATGTAAAGCGCCCGCACATGAACATGGACGGTCACCTCGGAAGTCGAGCCCGGCGGCAGGCCGATGGCGGGCGCGGAAAGCTGGACTTGAGCCGTCCCCCGGACGGCGGGAGCGGACGGGGGAAAATCACCTCCCCTCTTGCCGTCTGCAAATCCTCGAAGGCTTTCTGCAGGATTTTCGCCGCCCCGGGAGGGGCCTTCTCCGAAAGCTTCGACGCCCCGGCCTCCGAACCCGACTGGCCCGTATTCGATTCCGCCAGCACTTCATTGAACCAGCCGGCGAAATCGGAAAGCGGAGGGCGGACAACCCTTGGCGGGTCTCCGACGCGGGCGGTTACACTGTGCAGGAATGTGGGCGATGCGTCCTCATCCGCGCCGTTCTGGTGGAGAGTGGCGAGGAGGGCGTTGATCGTTTTTACGCGGACGAGCAGGACCGCGTCGTAATCTCCGGTCAATGGGTTCGGCATAAGATCCCCCTGGGTCAGGGAAGGGTTGTCGCGTGGGCGAGGACCAACCCCGTGGATTCGATATTGACGGCGACGGCGTGAATCTCATATTCGTACGTCGTCGACGGCTTGAGCCCCAAAGTATCCGTGTAATTATTCGCGACCGGAGGCATACCGGTCTTGGCGAGTATGCCTTCCAGGGTAATCGTCGGGCCTCCCTCCTCCCTCCGTCTGATTCTAAAATGCGTGGTGTTGGTGGCGTTGTCGTTCCAAGTCAGCAGAATTTGTCCGCTGCCGGCCGGCGTGGCCACGAAATCCGATGGGTCCGGGAGAGGAGGGGGGAGGGCTCACCTGGGGCGCAAATCCGCAACCGGTAAAGCCGGCGATGAACACAATCGGGACGATAACCAGCGGGATCAGCAGGACCAGAATGAGCCATTCCAAAATCATAGAATTTCCTGTCTCCCCGAGCACTCCGTGGTCAAGAGATTCCACGAGGCGAACGAACCTCGGTCACCGTGCCGGCGGGTTACGCTGCGGGGTGGGCTAGAAATCGTCATCCTCCCGCCGGGGAGGTTTCGAGATTTCCTTGCCGGGTAATGCCTTCCTCCACCTCCGACACGATCCCAACCCGGTCCAGCTTTATCGTCGTCGGCCAGACGCCCACCCCGAATCGGTCGGTGATCTTGCCCGCGGGGTCCGCGACCACCGCAAAATCCAATCCCAGTTCGTTTTTCAAGGCCTCCGCCTCTCGCGGATCCGCACCGTCGACGATGACCACGACCGCCGGCGCCCGCTCGTCCTCCTTGCTGTCCATATTGAGCGGCGAGCTTTCGCAGATGCGCTGCCGTGGCCCCGGAACGTCTCTGAACGAAGGTCACCACGCTGCGGTACCGAAGCGGCCCAGAGGCATGGGCGGGCAGCGGGGTTCCGCCAAGATCGGCCAGATCGCCGATACCGGGATGCAGCGCGTGGCCCATATTGCCGCGCCAATCTCGACAGCCGGGCGGTACGCGGCCGGCCTCAGGTCGGGGCAGCGGCGCAGATGCGTGTCGAGGGCGGCCGCCAGGGTCTGGGGTTCGATACGGCCCCGAATGCTTCCACGCCGCATTGCCCTCCGGGGTGATGATCGCCCAGGCGGGCTCGCCCGATCCGGCGCGCAGTTCGAGTGCAGCGGGACCAGCCGCCGTTGACATCTTCGTTCACGTGCGCGGGTATGCCGAGCTGGCGCGTGAACTTTTCGATTTCGGGGATGACCCGGGGACCTTCCGCGTCCAGCACGCCTTCCCGGAAGAGCACCAGTACGCCCAGCCCCGCGTCGTACCGCCTGCACGCTTCCAGTCCGCCGCGGAGGAGTTCGGCCGTTTCCCCCGTCCACGCCTCGTCAACGTAGATCAGCAGCGTGTTGGCCGCGCCGGCGCCGCTCCGTCGCCGCCTCGCAGCCAGCGGAAGGTCCTTGAGTTGGGGAAAGGGGACGTCCTGCGAGAGCTCGGGCATGTCGCGCAGGAAAAGCCGGCCGCCCTCCACGGTTAGTTCCGCCGATACTGAAGCCGAAGCGCGCGCACTTCGTCGTGCTCGTGACGGTCACGAACTGACCGGTGACCGGATCGACGCGTACTCCGGTGATTCTGAGGCAGACCCGCTTCCCCAGCCGTCCAGACCCGGGAGGGGCGTCGTTGAGGCCGACCGCCATGCCCCAGCGCCCCACCTTCCCCCATGGCCGGCGCAGCAGGAATCGGTCCTGGTAGGTCGCCTTGCCGGGGTCGCCCGATCCGGACCACGTCCACGACCATTCGAGCCGGTCGATCCGGCCGCCCGGAATCCAGCTCTCAAGGGCGCTGTGCGCATCTCCCGCCGGCGGTCTTTTCGTGCTTCACCACGACCCCGCGCCGGGGCGCGAGGTCAATTGTGCCGCGCATGACTAGCCCGTAAATCCCGAACTCGGCAGAGTCCAGCCAGACGCTCGCCTGGTCATCCCAACTCTTCAGCTGGCACGACAACTCCCCAATCCCTGCTGCTAGTCTTCTTATTGAGGAGGGCCTTGGACGGCATTGCAAGCCGCCAGTCACGATGGGGGGAACTGCGGTCGAGCAAGGCATCTTTTACTCTCGGATACGACCATGCCGCTGAACGATTCCGCTCGCGTGGACATGGACGGTGAGAGAACCAGGAGACGAGCTACAAGCCGCCGTCGAAGTTGAGGGTGACGTCCTGTTCAATATCGAAGGTGGCATTGGGGAGGATCGAGTTGGTATTCGCCCACCCGCTCACCCGGATCTTGAACACCCCGTAAGACCCGTGCGGCAGCCACTGTACGGAGGGCGGGTGTACGCCGACGTGGTAAACGGTGAATATGCTTCGACCGGAATGGACTGATTGAAGGTCCGGAGGGGCTCCAGCGCCGAGTTCACCTGGGTCAGGATGTAGCCGATGTCCACCGCCACGGCCAGATCGGACCCGCTCAGGAGCACGTTGTCGATGCTGGCGATGTCCCCCCAGGGCTCGCCGCTCAAACCCAGCGGAACAGCGACCGCAGAGCCCGCCGATCGGGGCGTTCAGGCTGCGCAGCGAACCGCGCCGGAAATGCTTCGACACCTGCTGAGGGGCCGCCTCGAACCGCCGCGCCAGCAACCGCGCGGCTTGCCGGGTGATCTTCGCGATGTTGGCGGCCGGGTCGCTCGGCGGCGCCCGCGACCACGAGATCCAGTATACTTCCGTCGTCTTCCGCCGTTCCTTGAAAACTCACCGAATCCCGGACCACGCGAATCCAGAGGAAGTCGGCGGCCTTCTTGGACCAGCCGGGGCAGGACGGGTCGATGTCCTGCACCCGGTACTCGGCGCGCACCGTTCCATTGATGAAGGCAGGCAGGGGCTCGGTCCCCGGGTCCGGCCGGTACCAGGCCCGCACTCCGACCTCGAGGATGAAGCGGTCGGTGGCGCCATGGATCAGCTCGACGCGCGGCACGGAGACCTGGGCATGCGACAACCCCGCGGACGCCCTCGAATGCGTGATCGTCGCCGATGCGCATCCGCACGCTGTGCGGGAAGCTCGGAAGCTTGGGATTCTCGAACGCGTTCTGATGCATGCTGGCCAGCAGGCGGTTGATCGTCCCGCCGCTGACTTGAAGGACGGCTTCGAAATCACCGGTCAACGGGTTTGGCATGGCGGTCATGCGCCCCTTTCTAAGAATTGATAAACACGTGATTCTCGATTTCCAATTGCGAGAGCGCCTTCTTATGCAGGACCACCTCCTGGATTCGGCTTCGCATGGGGTCTGCCACATTGGGCTGGGGGAGCGCTTCCAGGTCATGCGGCTCTTGCTCTTGGCTCCCCACGCCGATGAGCAAAGGGGCGCCTTCCGCGGGCGAGTAGAAGCCGACTGTGTTTTCCACCGTCTTTTTGCCGTCAACGTAAAGGGTGACCCTTTTCGCAGCACTGCCCGGGCCTACGTTCTGGACGGTGACGGCGAAATGGGTCGGCACGCCGCCGGGCGGGATCAGCGGCGGCAAAAGCGGCGCGGTAAAGACATTCCCGCCCGGCGACAGCGAGACTTGCCAAGAGCGATCCGCAGTCGCGTAGATGCGAAACCCATGAAATTCAGCCGATGAATCAAAAGGCGCACGGTAGTGCCCTCCGGCGTTAAACAGGGTGTGTTCCGACCCTGCCGCAAAACCCGGGAGGACCCATGCCTCCAGGGTGAACTCGTCGGTGAATAATTTACTCTTCGCGGGAACCAATACATAGCCGCCGTTGAAGAACCGTCCCATCGCCCCAGGGTCGGAAACGATGAGGCTGGGCTGCCCGGTAACGAAGTCCCCCGGTATAGTGTCCGGATCGGTGCTGGTGCGGTAGGCACCGTCCTGGAAGCCTTTTTCGTCTTTAGCCACGGTGCCGGAAGCGGCATCCACCAGACGCCAGTAGCCAATCACGTCCGCAGGGTTCGGCTTGACACTGGGGTTTAATACCGAACCGGGATTGTCGGGCTTCCCCATAATGTAATCCCGGTAATTTGGCACCTTGGGTACCGGCGGCGGCCCCGCTACCGGATCCGGATCCCGGATGCCCGCGATTTCCGCGCAGCCGACGAAGCGGAACAGAAATAGGATCGGCAGCACCACGAGCCGGCGTCAGAATGAAGGCCCACTCGACCATCCTGCTCTCCTTCCTGAACCTAACCCATGGATCCGGCCAGCAACCTACCGCAGCCATGCGATAGCGAATGCGCAGAGCGAGATGGCCACAAAGCCGGTCGAGATCGCCTTGTGCACGCTCATGCCCATGATGCGATCCTGCTCGTCGCGCACGGACTCCAGCACGATGCGCCCCGCGCCATAGGCGCCGATGGTGTAAAGGAATAAAGCGCCCTGAAAGGACAGGCGGCCCCAAAGCAGCACGGCCCCGGCCAGCACGACCGAGCCCCAGGCGATTTCCAGGATCTGCGCGGGAACGCGGCGTCGCCAGACGCCGTTGCTATCCGGCAGGTTGATCCCCCACCAACCGGAAGTCGGCCGGCCGGCACAACATCCATTCAGGAAACAGCCGACCCGCGTGACGATCATGCCGATGAGAAGCGTGAAAGACGCCGTGTCCCAGAAAGTTCCGAAAGGGATCCCGAGCGCCGCCAGCACGGGGAGTGACAGGGGAACGGCCAGCAGGAGTCCTCCGTACATGGACGCGCCGCCGTTGGAGAACTGGAAGATCGCGCCGCGGGTGCTCCCGGTAGAATGCGCCAGTGGGCGGCGACGTGCAGCAGCCGGGCGCCGAGAAGAGCGAGGACTAGCAGAAGCAGCGCCGCGGCAAGGGTCGATGCCGCGTGGAGGCCGATCGAGACCGCGGCGTAGAGTTGCGCGTAAAAACCGAGGACGGTGCCGAGGTACAGCATCGCCGGATAGCTGTGGACCGGCCTGCCGAACCAGTGAAAAAGAACCCGGCGCATAGGCACTCCCCCCACTTGGCAACGGAACTTCTCAGGGCATCCGGGCGGCAGGATCCTATGGCCGCGTCAGATATGAAGGACGCCGATCAGGATCCCCGCGACGATAGCTACATCCGCCAAGTTGAACACGGGCCAGAATCCAATATCGATGAAATCGACGACCCCGCCGAGCCGCAGGCGGTCCAGAAGGTTGCTGCCAGCTCCGCCAAGAGCCGCGCCCAGGGCAATGGACGCAACCGCACCCTGGAACAGCGGCCCGAGCTGGACGACGACAACGAGGAGAATAAACTCGGCACCCCAGAGCGCCGCCAGTGCCGCGTCGCTGTGAAGGAAATTTGCATAGAGTCTGCGATTCAGCACCCTTCGGATCGCCATCCCTCCGAAGGACGCCGATTGCCCCTCGGGCAATCGGGAGACGACCAGAGCCTTCGAGGCCTGGTCGAGGAGAATCAACAGGAAGGCAGAAGAAAGAAGCGCGGCCGCTTGCATCTCGCTCCTTATGGGCGGGGATAAGCCCTGCGCTCAAAGCTTATCTATTAATTTACGAAGGGATTGCCTGCGAGAGATATAAGGTGAACCATGTATTTCGCGCCAGAACAGACGGTATTCCATCACGGGCGCGCAATTGGCAATTCAAGCTTCGCCGAATCTTCTATTTCCACGGCTTCATTGATTTGGTGGAATTCTTAACGGCGTTCTTTTGACCTTGCTTGCTCGGGTGCGAGTATATTACATTCATTTCCGGCAGTCCTGCCGAGGCCGGAACTCCTGGTCCTCTCTCGAGGAATAAAATGCCCTGGTTTATTTACTCTATTCTGTCGGCCCTTCTTTTCGTCGGATTGTATCTCTGTATCCGGTGGCTCACCGAGAGGGGATTCGCGCCCAAACAGATCCTGCTTTTTATGATCGGCCTCGCCTTGCTGGGGTTCCTGGCGATTACGGCCCCTTCCCTCCCGAGGGTTTTCAGCTCGGAAAACTTCCTCGGTTTTCTGGCCGTCGGGGCGTTCGCCGGCATTTCCTCCTCGATCGGCCACTGGGCGGATTTCGAATCCATCAAGAGGGCGCCGAACCCGGGGTTTTCAACTTCCATCCGGAATTCCAGTGTCCTCCCGGTGACGGCTCTTTCGGTTTTTTTCTTCGGCAGCCAATTTCACCTGTTCCGTCTGTTGGGGGTCTTCCTGATCCTGGGGGGAGTCATCGCCCTGGTGATCCAAAGGCGGGCTTCTTCCAAAGAGAACCCGGCCGGAAACGCCGACCGGGAAAAGTATTGGGTCGCCCTGGCCTTCATTGCCCTGGCGGGTTACACGCTGACGGTCCTGGGAATGAAAAAGGCAACCCTGCTCGGCTTTTCACCGCCGGAAATTTGCCTCGTCATATACATCGTCAACTTCATTTTCTTCGGCCTCATCTGCCGGAAGGATTTCAGGAGTTATTTTCAAGATAAAAACAGGCTGAAATTCTTCTTGCCCCTTGTGGTCGCGTGCGCATTTTTTGCCTTCGCGGTGAATTTGCTGAACGTGAAGGGGATCGACGTGGCTCCGAATCCCGGCTACCACGAGGCGATCAGGAGCACGAACGTCCTCTTCGTCACCTTTCTCGCCATCCCCCTGTTCTCCGCCAGCATGGACAGGCGGAAGATCCTGGGGGTCATCAGCATCGTTGTCGGGATTTTTATCCTGGTCCTCTAAGAAACCAAATCCCAAGCTCCAGCACCAAATTCCAAACAAACTCCAAACCCCAATTCCAAATCTCAAACATCTCAAAACGTGATCATTGGCCTTGGGGATTTTACTTCGATCGGGATTTTGGTATCACTTTAGCGGTCTGAAAGATGTTTGCAGAAATCCCTCCCACCCTCCCTTTCCGAAGGGAGGAGATCCTGCTTTCTCCTTTGAAAAGAGGGGGTCAGGGGTTGACATGATATCGAATTTGGACCTCAGGCGGGAGAGGTTTACTGGGAGGGCCAGGCAGAGGCATCGTTATTTCCCCAGGGTTCCAGGGGGAACGAAATTCTCCCCTCCGGAACCTTGGGAGCGATGATTATTCAATCCCCGCCAGGCGCTTGGCGATGTTCTTGCGGTAGTTGAGGTCAGACTCTCTCATGAGTGTGAGGCGGTGGGCCTGGGGGGAGCCGCCGCCGTGGAGGTCCGAGACCGTGTCGGCGCTCTCCATGGCGAGCTTTTCCACCAGCCTCAGCATCTGAACGCGGTGCTCCACCGGGGCCTCGGCGGTTCCCTTGAGATATTTTTTCAGCAACCCCCCGATCTCGGGGTTTTGGAAATCCCTGTCGGAAGGCAAGTCGGCCACGTAACCTCCGGCGATGTCCACCATCAGGCGGATGATCTCGGCCATCTCTTTCCCCTCATGAATCTTGGAGGCATTGGCCATGACGGAGTTGATGAAATAAGTCCCCGACGGCTCCTTTTTCCCTTCATAAGAGGCGGCCAGGCTGCAGGCGTAAAGGGTTTCGGCCCGGTAGAGCATCTCCACGACCTTCTCCCGGAGATGGCTGACTTTGGCCGAACCGTTGTAATCCATCATGGCCAGGGCGGCGCCGGCCATGACGTCGATCTTTCCCGATTTGCAGCCACCGTGGGATTGGCGATGAAAGGCGGAGAAACGGTTCACCATCTCGCCGGAGAATTCGATCTCTCCGCACATGAAGACCCGCTCCCAGGGAACGAAGACATCGTCGTAGATGACCGTGGGACAGTATTTGCTGTACTTGGAATTTCCGCAATCCACGCCCTCGATTTCGCGGGTATCGAGCGTGTTTCTTCCCACCACGTGAATGACCCCTTTGGTGTCCGCGGGGACGGCAAAGGCAACGGCGTAATCTTCGTCCCCTTTTCCCATCGCCCGGGTGGGCAGGACGATGAGTTCGTGACAGCTCAAGGACCCCGTCTGGTGGACCTTGGCCCCCCGCACGATGATCCCGTCTTTCTGCTTCTCGACGACCCGCAGGTAGAGGTCTTTGTCCGCCTGCTCGTGCGGGCTGAGGCTGCGGTCCCCTTTGACATCGGTCACGCTGGCGTTGGCCGTGAAATCTTCCCTCTGCATGTGCTTCAAGAACTCCAGGAACCGCTGGTAGTATGGGGTCCCGAATTTCTTATCGATGTCATAGCTCACGATCGAGAGGGCGCTCATGCAATCCAGGCCCGTGCACCGCTGATGGCAGGTCCCCACATGGTTTCCCAGGGTGCGGTTGATCTTCACCCTGCATACCAGGTCGTGAATGGATTGGGGCGGGAGGGTGAAGCGGTTGATCCGCTCCCCCGTAAAAGGAGATACGGTGGTGAACAGGTCCCGGTGCTTCTCCGAATTCGCCAGCTCGTAGGTCGCTCCGGTGGAGTTGATTCCGCCCCGGATCCGGGGGTTATCAACCACGTTCTCTAATTTTTTCCCGAACATGTAAGCCGTCGGCTTCAGCTTACGAAGGCTTGCAACGTACTCGTCGACTGTTTTGACTGACATAATGTTCCTCCTTAAAAATCAATGTCTAACTTGCTAGAAATTAAAATATAAACCGAACGTGATGAGTTTAAAACAGGTCAGATCACCACCCAATTCGTCATTCCGGCGAAAGCGTTCGATCCGCTCGAGCGGGACTCACGCCGAAGGCCGGAATCCAGGGTTCCCGGTGAAAACCGGGATCCAGGCTTAAACTGGACCCCGGCTTCCGCCGGGGTGACGAACAAAGACTTTCTCTCGAAACCATCAACTTTCCTTCATTCCACGATCAACAAGTGATAGTTCTTCTTCCCCGCCCGCAGAAGGATCGCCCGGCCGGATAGGACTTGATCCGGATCCAAGTTGCCCCCGGTTTCCTTTACCGCACGGTTGTTGACGTAGGCCCCACCCTGCCCGATCAGGTCCCGGGCGGCCCGTTTGGATTTCACCAGGCTGGCGTCGGTTAAGATATCGGCCAGGGCAATCCCTTCCTTGAGGCGCTCCCGGGAAAGTTTGGTTGCGGGGACCTCCCGGGCCAGCGCGTCGAACGCCTCCGGGGAAAGCTCGCGCACTTCTTTGCCGAAAAGGACTTCCGAGGCCTCCCGCGCCGCCTGGGCCGCCGGCTCTCCGTGGGCCAGCTTGGTGAATTCAAAGGCGAGCGTGCGGTGGGGCTCCCCGCTGGCCGGGATTTTCCTCGAGAGACTTTTCCAACTCGGAGATTTCCTCAAGCTCGAGGAAGGTGAAGAGCTTGAGGAATTTAATCACGTCCCGGTCGTCCGTGTTGATCCAGTACTGGTACATTCGGTAGGGGGAGGTCATCTCCGGGTCGAGCCAAATCATCTCGGCCCCTTCCGCCCCCTCGGTTTTTCCGATCTTCACCCCCGAAGCCGTCGTCAGCAAAGGAAACGTCAGCCCGTGGGCGCTGCCCCCGCTCATCCGCCGGATGAGGTCGATTCCCGCGGTGATGTTCCCCCACTGGTCTTTGCCCCCGGCCTGGATCTGGCAGCCTTGATTCTCGTAGAGGTGATAAAAATCGTAAGCCTGGAGCAGCATGTAGCTGAATTCGGTGAAGGAGATGCCCTGCCCCCGTTCTTCCAGCCGCCAGCGGACCGACTCCTTGGCGATCATGGCGTTCACCGAAAAATGCTTGCCGATGTCCCGGAGGAAATCGACCAGCCTAAGAGGGAGAAGCCACTCGGCGTTGTTCAGCAGGAGCGCGGCATGGTCCCCTTCGAAGCTGAAAAACCTGGAGAGTTGGGACCGCAGCCGCCGGCCGTTCTCTTCCACGTCCTCCTTCGAGAGGAGCTGGCGCTCGACCGTCTTCCCGCTGGGGTCCCCGATCATCCCCGTCCCCCCGCCCACCAGCGCGATGGGAACATGCCCCGCCCGCTGAAAGTGAGCGAGCCCCATGACCGGGATGATGTGGCCCAGGTGAAGAGACCTGGCCGTCGGGTCAAACCCGACATAGCACTTCAAGGACTGGGTTGACGCCGCCTCCCGGAGTCCAGTGTCGGTAATCTGCTCGATGAAACCCTCTCTCCTGCAAAACGTCAACAACATTCCTCGCCAAAACGATCTCCTTTTATTTTATGGGACGCAGATTAACGCGGATTGACGCAGATAAAAACCGATGGATAAATTTCACAATTGTATTAAGAAACTCTACTCAACTACTAAAATTCAAAACTAATTTCCCCCCGGCCACTAACGACCTATTCCTCATTATTTATCTGCGTCTATCTGCGTTAATCTGCGTCCCTATAATTTTTAACGATACCTTTCCCGCAGCACCGATTTCAGGATCTTCCCCGTCCCCCCCTTGGGGAACTCCTGCAGGATCCTCACTTCCCGCGGGGCCTTGAAGTGGGCCATGTTCTCGCGGGCGTATTGAATCAACTCTTCCGGGGTCGCCCGGTACCCTTCCCTCAGGACTGCCAGGGCCAGGGGCACTTCCCCCCATTTCTCATCGTTCTTCCCGATGACGGCGCATTCCAGGATCGCCGGGTGGCCGTAGAGGACCTGTTCGATCTCCAGGGAGGAGATGTTCTCCCCCCCGCTGATGATGATGTCCTTTTTCCGGTCCTTAATGATGAGCTGGCCGTCGGGCTCCAGTGCGCACAGGTCGCCCGTATGGTACCAGCCCCCTTCCAGGGTTTTTGCCGTCTCCTCGGGCTGGCGGTAGTAACCCTTCATCACCATGTCCCCCCGCACCAGGAGTTCGCCGACAGTCTTGCCGTCCCAGGGAAGGTCTTTTCCGTCGGGATCCACGATGCGGAACTCCACACCCGGAAGGGGCCTCCCCCATGTGTCGTACCGCCGGTGGCGGCACTCCTTCTCTCCAAGCTCTTCGCATAACTCCGGGAGGGCGATGAGAGGGCAGGTCTCCGTCATCCCGAAACCGCCGTGGCACGTGCAGCCGAAAGCTTCCTCCACCCGGGCCGGCATTCCGCGGGGGGGCGGAGCGCCCCCGATGAGGATCTCTTTTATGTTCGAGAGGTCGAACGATTTGAAGTTTGGCGCGGCGAGCAGGGCGTTGACCATGGTGGGGATTACGTAAGCCCGGGAGACTTTTTCCTTCTCCATCACTTCCAGCGTCTTTACCGGGTCAAATTTCTTTACCATGACGTGCTTCCCGCCTTTGGCGAGCAGGTAATGGGGTGTGCCCCAGCCGTTCACGTGAAAAAGCGGGATGAGGTGAATCTGGATGTCCGTCTCCCTCACGGCCATCATGGCCATGGCCCCGAGGGCGTGGAGGTAAAGGTTGCGGTGGGTCAGCATCACCCCCTTCGGGTTTCCGGTTGTCCCGCTGGTGTAGAAAATCTCCGCCGTGTCATTTTCGTCGAAAGGATACTCCCCCGTCGGGTAGGCTGGCGCGGCTGACTCGCCCTCGATGATCTCCTCGTAGTTCCCCGAAATCCATCCGGGGAGGCCCGGGGTCTTTTCCAAGGCCAGGAAATGCGCCACCGGGGGAATCCTGCTCCGGATCGAATCGATAACCGGGATAAAGTCCTTGTCCAGGAACAAGACTGTGGGCCTGGACTCGTTCAGGATGTACTCAAAGTCCCTGGCGGCAAGCCGGATGTTGAGCGGCTCCAGGATCGCACCCCCCATGGGCGGGGCATAGAACAATTCCAGGAGGCGGTGGCAATTATAGCCGAGGTAAGCAACACGGTCCCCTTTTCGGACTCCGAGGCGAGTTAAGGCATGGTTCATCTTCCTGACGCGCCGGCAGAACTCGCCATAAGTGAACCGCTGCCCTTCGCAAACGACCCCTTCTTTGGCGGAAAAAATTTTTTCCGCGTACTCCAGGAAACGGACCGGAGTTAAAGGTATGACCATCTTCTACTCCTTGAAGCTTTTGGCTCTCCCCAGGAGGGCTGAAATTACTGCCTATTATCCCTAAAAAGCGGCCCCTGATCAAGAAGAATTGCTTTCCAGCGCCTTTCATCAAGATTTCAGTGAATGTCATTGCCGCGAAAGCGCGAAATCAGAATTTAAAAAAGCTCTTTCAACACCTACCGCGCCTATGAATGGCGAATCTTGGATTTGCATTGCGGACTGGTTGGTCGTCAGGTCTGTAAAAAATTGTGGATCATCTCCAATTTAGTTGAAGGAAAATACGGCGGGACTGGTAAATTGTGCTGGGATTCCAGGGGTTCGGAAGGGGAAGACCCATTCCGCCACAATCATGAGGCACCTATCCGTTCTTGGTTCTGGCGGGGGTGTTCTTCTGTCCTTTGAAGCAGGCCCGTTCAGGCCCCCGCTGCGCATTGCGGAGAGCCATTAGGTCCTTGTAACCCAAGCCTTATCCCGCCAAAGCTTGTGGCGGAATGGGTCTTCCCTTCCGAACCCATGTTAGGTTTTTACAAGGATTCGATCAACTAAACTGGAGATGATCCAAAATTGTTAAAACGGGGAAAATATGTTAGGAACAAATACTCCATTTGTCATGCTATATCCAAGATTCCTTCCCCCTTCGACCGGGGAGGCGTAGGGGCGACCCGCCGGGTCGGCCCGTACGTTGGGCATAAGCTATTAGCGAGTAGCCATCAGCCAAAAGTAACGCGTAAGCGTTCCGGAGTACCCGTTTGACCCAGAATTTTAAAATCGCCGCAGCCTTTTTCCTCTTTTTCTTATTTGTGTTGCTGCCCCCTTTCGCCGGACTTTCGAGCGAGGGGCAGAGGGTGATCGCCATAGTGCTGCTGGCCATCGTTCTCTGGTCCACCGAAGCTCTCCCGGTGGGGATCAGCTCTTTTCTGGTTCTCATCCTGCTGGCGATGACCGGCAGCGTTCGCTCGGTAAACGACCTTTTCCACGGCTTTCTTTCTCCCATCCTTTATTTCCTGGTGGGAGTCATGGCCATGGGCGGGGCGACGGTGAAGAGCGGCCTCGCCCGGAGGGCGGCGGTCCTCCTTCTCCGAAGGGCCCGGGGAAGCACCCGGAGGCTCCTTGCCAACTGCCTCCTTTCTCTCCCTCCCATGGCCCTCGTCCTTCCCTCGGCGATCACCAGGAACGCCATTCTCCTCCCCGCTTACGAACAGACTTTTCGGGAATTGAAGCTGGAGAGGGAAGACGGGCTGGTCAAATCGATCGTTCTCACCCTGGGCCTGCTGAACCCTTTCGCCTCGTCGGCCCTCATGACCGGTGGATTGGCGCCCATGACTACCGCAACCCTGCTGGGAGGATTTTCCTGGTGGCGCTGGTTCTTTCTCATGAGCGTTCCTTATTACCTCCTCCTGATCCTGGGAGGCCTCTGGACGTACTGGATCAACCCTTCGCCCCAAAGAACGATTGACGTTGATCCTTCCCGGAAGCTCCCGCCGCTGAGCAGAGAAGAGAAATGGGTCATCGCTATCCTGGTCCTCACGACGGCTCTGTGGTTCACGGATTTCTGGCACGGACTCAACCCGGCGATTCCGGCCCTTCTCGCCGCGGTCCTCCTCGCCTCTCCTCAGGTCGGGGTGCTTTCCTGGAAGGAGCTGGAGCAGAGCATCTCCTGGTCCACTTTCTTCGTCCTCGGCGCCTGCCTTTCGCTGGCCAAGGTCCTGATCTCTACGGGGGCGGCCGCCGGTTCGCGGGCGAGCTCGGCCGCTCCCTCCTGCTTTTCCAGGGCCTCAATTCCGCGGTCATTCTCCTGCTGATCCTGCTGGTCACGGTCGTCCATCTCGGGATCGCGAACATGTCGGCCTGCATCGCCCTTCTTATCCCCATCACCACCACGCTCGCCGCCTCTCTGCAGATGAACCCGGTGGTGTTCGGTTTGATCGTGGGCATCGTGGTGGACGCCGTGATCCTCTACCCGGTCCAAACGGCGACCAACCTGCTGGCTTATGAAACGGGATTAATCCAGGGGAAGGATGTGCTGAAGGTGGGGTTGGGAACGCTCGTGATCACTTCGCTCGTAATTTTATTCATCGCCTTGCCCGGGTGGTCTCTGCTGCGATCTTCCACTAACCATCAAATAATTTTAGCCACAGAAGACAAAGCGCGGCAGAGCAAAAGTATTCATTCTTCCAATGTATTTTATTGTAGGGGCAACCCCTGTGGTTGCCCATCCTGCGGGCGGCCACTGGGGGCCGCCCCTGCATTTTTTCCTTAACAGAATTTAAAGAGACTGCAGGTTAGTAAATTCTCCGTGATCTTTGTGTGCTTTGTGGTTAAGAAAATGAAATGGATTGAAAAAATTATCTCCGGTGGACAGACGGGCGTGGATCGGGCGGCGCTGGATGCGGCTCTGGAAGCGGGCGTTCCGTGCGACGGGTGGTGCCCGAAGGGGCGGAGGGCGGAAGTGGAAGGATTCCCGATCATTACCCGCTGGAAGAAGCCTCTTCCGCTGAAATCTTTGGTCACTTCAGGGGATTAAAACGAAATGAACTTTCCTCCACAGTGGCCTGATTTCATCCATCATGATTGAATGCCAACACTTCTCCATAAACTTTGACAAAACAAATAGCGTATGATATTTTCAATAGTGTATGACATTTTAATCTTGTGGTTGGATATACCGACTTCAACGGAGAATTCCGATGCCTATCGTGACTGCTTCGAACAGGGGGCAAATCGTCATTCCCAAGGAAGTGAGGAAGAAACTGAAAATCGTACCCGGCAAGAAGCTTTTGATAAAAGCGGAGGGACACCACATCCTTCTAACTCCTCTGCCGGATGACCCCGTGGAACACTTTTGCGGAATTTTTAAGGAGGGGCCTTCTCTCACGAAGGCCCTATTAGACGAGTGGCGGAAGGAGCGAGCGCGTGAGTCAAAAAAGAGTGCTCGATAGCTTTGCTCTATTAGCCTACCTGAATGAAGAAAACGGCTTTGAAAAAGTACGGACGGCCCTAGCCGAAGCCCGGACTTCAAGTGAATCCCTTCTGATGAACGAAATCAACCTTGGCGAGACTTATTACATCCTCTTCCGAACAAGGGGAGAAGACAAAGCTGAATATTTTCTAGAAAACATAATCTGCCAGGCCTCCCGATCACGGTTCTCCAGAACGATCTTCAAAAGGTAATCGAGAGGCAGCCCGGATTAAGGCTCAATTTCCCCTTTCTTTCGCGGATTGCTTTGCGGTAGCCACTGCCTCGCGGGAGCAGGTCTTATCGTAACCGGAGATCCTGAATTCAGAAAGGTTGATCACTTGGTCGGTATTGAATGGCTGAAGTAGGTCTCCTAAGCCTATTTTCCTTCCGGAACCCCCCCGATTCTGAAAGGCACACCCCGTAAGGCTTATTTACCCGTGAACGGGGAACGTGGTAAAGAATTAACACCCTTGCCCACCCTTTTTTCGAACTGCTTTGGCGATGCCCAAAGTGCTGAACCGTACCTCCGAGGGTCCAAGGAGAATCTAACCTGGCTTTACGGATCGTCACCGCTCTTCTGCTCCCAAAAATATCAAAATTGGAAGTACATACTTTCCGACTACGTCCCGCTTTCACACTTCATCGCCCTGCCCGGTGGTCTCTACTCGATTTGCCTTTAAAGAAATAAAGCGAACCTTCGAGGAGAGAGCAGGCGCGCAGGTACAGATCAATGACTTCCAAGGTATCCATCGTTTCCGATGTCGTGGCAAATGGTCCTCAGATCCTCCTTACGTTTCCTGCTCCCCCTCTAAAATTCCGTACGGTGGGTTTTCCCCAGTCAGCTTCAAACGGAACTTCCGCCGCGACCTTCGCCTGTGGGACTGGAGATTAAGCGCATGACCCGCATCCCCTCAACTCCCTCAGTCTTATACGCGGCCAGAGTCCCCCTAGGGTTCCCTCCTGTAGCCCTGCGTCTACAGGTCTTGCGTGGAGGACTCTTCCGTCCAGAGGCCCTTGGCTCGCCGGGGGGTTATGCTGTCCCTCCAGGTCACTGCTTACTACGGCCTCATGAGCCTCTCTCGGCATCTCCCTCCGGCTTATCATCATTTTCGTCCAGGAGGGTCTTTGCCTTACGGTCAGATAAAGGCGGATACCGAGAGGTTCCCCAATTTACTCCACGTGTCTCTCTCCCCGTGCCGTCGTCCGTACCCCGGGAGTCGGATGGAGCTTGCCGACTGTTTTCTCCTCCACCCGCGCTGGCCTTCACCTTCTCTGCAGAGGCTCGGCATCTACCAAGGTCTACCCGCCGGTTCTCCTGGGTAGTCTGTGATTTCGGGGCTGCAACGTTCGCTTTATGCTACGGCCCGGTGAGTTGCTTGCTCTTCACCGGCAAGAGCTTTCACTTCCGAGCTTTCGCTTCCCGGGGTCACCCCCAAGAGGCGTCGAGTATAACTATCCGGCCAAAACAGTCAAATTGCCGGAGCCAGACTTTCACTGGCTAGACACGCAGCATTATGGGCTGCAAACAGAGGACACAGAGACTCCCGAGGTGAGCCAATGACCTCCTCCGCGATGGCCTCTCCTTTGCCTGGCAATTGAATTATTTAAGGGCGTCCGCCTCCCCCGCCTTAACCTCTTGGGTAGTCAGCCTGGACCGAGGAGTTTAATTAACGAGGATCGGTTCGCGGCACTCAACTTAGAGCAACCCGACTATTTTCCTAAACCAGTCACTGCAATCTCGACGCGGCGATTCTTCGCCCGACCTTCCTTCGTACTGTTATCAGCGATCGGCTTAGTGTCGCCCGCTCCGGTGGCTACTATCTTGTTGAGGTCGACTCCAATACTTATCAGGTAAGCGCGAACTGCTTCTGCACGCTGCTGCGACAGCTTCGTGTTGTAATCTGGAGCACCGGTGTTGTCGGTGTAGCCGGTGATTATTATCTTGTCGGCACGGCTCAATTCGGCTTGCGCTTTTTCGCGGTACGCTTTGATCTGCTCTTTTCCTTCGGGCTTCAGGTCTGCCTTGTCGAAATCAAAGAGGGCTGCTTCCTCAAACACCATGACTTTAGGGGCCGTAGGCGCAGGCTGTTGAGAACAGGTGGTACAGTTTGACAAGGAAAGTCCAAGGAATACCATAACAAGCAGAAGAGCTAATAACTTCGGTTTCATCTTCAGTTCCCTCCTTTATACCTTAGTATTGTTACTACCCACGGTTTGAAAAATTGCAACGCGGGAAAAATTAGAAAAGCCGAAGATAGGTGAGAAGAATCAATCAAGTTCCTCGCAAAAGTTATGACCTCCACCAGAGGTGGCGAGCTCTTGCCGTGGCCGGGGGAAGGGCGATGATGCTAGAAGGTCGACGAGGTTTTTTGGTTTTCATGGGAAGGTTGGGCATCGAGATCGCAGTTCTCTGGAAGGTGCAATTGAAGGGCGACCGGCGTGGGCGCCTGACGGGCCCCCTCGTTTTGGAGGATGCCCAGTGAACCCTCCGGAGATCGTCCCCATCCCGGCTGATGCTTTCTGCATGGCATCCGCCCTTGCCCCCGGGCCGAAGAGCCAACTGGTAGGGAAAGCAATTTTCCGGAACTCTCAAGTTCGTGTGTCCCTCGAGAGCCTGGGGTTTATCGAAAAAAAATTAACCTACCTATACGTTCATCGAGGTTCAAACTGATTATTGAAAATTATCGGATGAAGTGTTCAGCAACAATGGGCAGGGTCACAGGCGACCCTGCCCCTCCATGAATATTGCATCTTCTCCTATCATTTCACAACGGCCTCGTGAAAGGCGGTATTGCAGTCGGTCGGTGAGCACTTCCTTCTTCTTATCGAGACAGTTAATCAGGCGACTCTGACCGGGCTCTTGACGTCGGAACAGTATTTCTTGAGATCATCCTTGCACTCGCCCGCAAGATAAGAGAGCGTAGACAGCGCCATTTCTGGGCCATTGCGGGAGTGATCAGCAGCAGCATCCCGCTCAGAAGCAACAAACAAACACCAAATCTTCCCATCATCTTTTCCATTCTATGTTGTAAGACTATAGTTGCGAAAAGCGTACCAAGAAGAGCGTCTGTTTGCTTAGTTCGATAACCCGTTGTAAATAATGGATTTTGAGGAAACGGGAGTCAAAGGCGGCATCAAGGAGAGATGTCTGTCTGCCTATAATTCGGCAAAATGACATTATTTAGCTTTCAGGTTGGACCTGAAAAGTGCCGAGGTCGTACCACTGTCCTAACTTCTGCAAAATTCCAGGAATGAAAAGTATATCCCAGGCTCGTACTTACTGGTGGAAGTCTACAGATTTGACAAAATTTGTCATCCGATGATTTCAGGAAGAAGTCGATAACATTGTAAAAACATAATCGGGCAGCTTCCGAGAATAGGGGTTGGGCCTGCTAGAAAAGATTCCAATCTCCCCCAGCGAGAACCTGGACGGGGATGGGATCATCACCATTTTGCCTAACCACTGTTTCGACGCCATTCAGATTTCATCCGGTTTTGTCTTATCCCTGGGTCTTATTCTTTCATTTCATGAGGGCCTCAGTTTTCTCACCGGAATTCGAACAAAAATCGCGCTTCCCCCTTTTTCAATCAGGATCTCCGAAAGAGAGGTGGTTCGAGAGTTGTGGACAGGGAGAACCCAGGCTGATTTGGGAATGACCGTGAGGCGCGGCCCCTCCTTTTCCTCTGCAAGGTTGGAAAAAGAGAGCTCACAGTCCACAGTTCCGTCGCGGTCCAGATCGATGGAATCCTGAACCTTGGCAGGCAAGACACTCCTTGGCTCCCAGACCAGCTGAACAAATCCCTGCTCCCCCTCCCCAACCAAAGCCGGGTAAACGGGGCGATAAACCTTAACCTGATACGCCCCCCGGTCGAGGACGAAGGCCACCACCCCGCCGGAAAACCAGGGGGCGACCTTGAGATCCAAAGCCCCGACCCCGGATAAAAACAGCGGCATCACTTTGATCGGCAGCGCCAGGGCGAAGAGAATCGTCAGAATGGCAACGCCAAAGGAACCGAGGGCAATGATGCGTTTCATATTCTCCCCCATCAGACGAAATACCCGAAGATTTTTCCCAGACTGTTGGCGATGATGCTTCCGCCGAACATCGTTGCGAATATCCATGCCGCAAAGAGAAACATCAGCCTCGGCGCGGCCGCATGGACGGTAAACGGGGTCCCCTTGATTCGAAAACGGACCGCCCCCTTCCGGCAAACGTCGGCACACGCCCCGCACCGGCTGCAATTCATATTGACGCGCCTGGTCCCGGCTTCGCCGGAGTCGATCGCCAGCAGCGGGCAGGCCTTGTCTTTGAGTAGAGAGCAGGCGCGCACAGGTACAGATCAATGACTTCCAAGGTATCCATCGTTTCCGATGTCGTGGCAAATGGTCATCAGATCATCCTTACGTTTCCTGCTCCCCCTCTAAAATTCCGTACGGTGGGTTTTCCCCAGTACGGTTTCAAACGGAACTTCCACCGCGACCTTCGCCTGTGGGAACTGGAGATTAAGCGCATGACCCGCATCCCCTCCTCTCCCTCAGTCTTATACGCGGCCAGAGTCCCCCTGTAGGGTTCCCTCCTGTAGCACCGCGTCTACAGGTCTTGCGTGGAGGACTCTTCCGTCCAGAGGCCCTTGGCTCGCCGGGGGGTTATGCTGTCCCTCCAGGTCCCTGCTTACTACGACCTCATGAGCCTCTCTCGGCATCTCCCTCCGGCTTATCATCATTTTCGTCCAGGAGGTCCTTGCCTTACGGTCAGATAAAGGCGGATACCGAGGGATTCCCAATTTACTCCACGTGTCTCTTCCCCCGTGCCGTCGTCCGTACCCCGGGAGTCGATGGAGCTTGCCGACTGTTTCCTCCTCCCACCCGCGCTGGCCTTCACCTTCTCTGCAGAGGCTCGGCATCTACCAAGGTCTACCCGCCGGTTCTACTGGGTAGTCTGTGATTTCGGGGCTGCAACGTTCGCTTTATGCTACGGCCCGGTGAGTTGCTTGCTCTTCGCCGGCAAGAGCTTTTACTTTCCGAGCTTTCGCTTCCCGGGGTCACCCCAAGAGGCGTCGAGTATAACTATCCGGCCAAAACAGTCGAATTCCGGGGTCGAGAATTTTCTCACCGGCTAGACACGCAGCATTATGGGCTGCAAGCAGAGGACACAGAGACTCCCGAGGTGAGCCAATGACCTCCTCCGCGATGGCCTCTCCTTTGCCTGGCAATTGAATTATTTAAGGGCGTCCCGCCTCCCGAAGAAAGCCCCAAGGGGAGTTAGCCTAAACACACATTGATTCAAGAATAAAGATTTGCCCCCCATAAAAGGCCGGAGTATCGGGAGACCGGGAAATTGAATAACTTAAGGGCGTCCCCTCCAAAAGCGAGTTCTAATCATTCGAGGGATATTTGAAGGTAAAATGCCTGGATTGTAAAATTGATGAAACCGCAAGCTATGTCCAAGGATTTCACATAGGTCGCGCCCTTTTGGAGTACGCTTCAAACGCCCTAGATTCCAAGAACACCAATTTCACGATTTTGTTCTCAGGAATGGCTATTGACTGCTACCTGTCGCACCTGTACTTCAAATGGCGCGACATCGAAGAGTTGCAAAAGGCTGTCATTACTGGCTCATTTAATTTCAGCAAAGCGGCAGAGGATGAAAATGCGGAGAATTTAATTATTATCCGGGATAGGGAGCTGGCAGAGAGGTACTTGGAAAACTGGAACGTCCATGGGGGCATTCAAGGGATTATCCTCCACGATAGGCTGCGACGGCTATGGCCGCATTCCTCTTTATAGTTTCTCTTTTTGAATGAAAACTCCTTTATCAACTTTTGAGAAGAAATCTTGGTAGTATTTCTCATCTTCGATTTGCTTTATTTCCACAATGCCACCTTTGTTATTCATTACTTTTAATTGGAAATTAGCACGAACACGTGTTTCTTCCAAACTCACTTACATTTGCAGTGCACTCAACAATTGATGCTTTTTTCCACACTGCGTTAGGCCCGACGAAAAAAGCTGCAAGAAATGCTTCTCCTTTATCCTCAATATCAACTGATTTCTCTGCAGACAAAAGGCCCGATCCAATACGGCATTCTTAACGATAAAGCCATCATCTTGAAGGATATTAAGCATCGCCTTCATAACCATTTTAACGTCATTTGTCTCATAAGATCGAGTCTGAAATTCACGTATCTGAAGTTGCGTCTTTTGAAGCGTACCATTTGTTGTAGCGCAGCCAAAAACAAAGATACTTAAAAAGAGCGATATCCAAAGCTTATTCATTTCAACACCTCTTAAAATTTGCTTGCATGATACGAGAATGACTCCAATGTGTTGTTTTTGCTGAATTTTGTAATTACTGTAAGTGTCTTTTGAGTCGAACTCATCGTCCCAGCCTGTTTTGAATAGCTTCCCGAAAAGGGACAGGATCGACTTTCCACGAACATATTTGGAGTCCCGCACTTTATAGCAGTTTTCGTAAATCCATGTTTCTTTCCCTTCGCTGTCTCTTGTAACAATATTTGGAGAACCGAGGGCGGCTGCTACGTCAGCCTGGGACATTCCAATACGTATTTCTTTCTGGACAATACCCACAGTCATTTCCCGCTCCTGAGTTGAAGGCAAACTTTGTTGATGCTCAGCAGCGGTCATGCAGCCAACCAACAATAATAGAATTAAAATAGAAAAGCCTAAGGTAAATTTCCTATTAATCATTCCGTTTTCCCCTTTTCTCTCCCTTTAATAGGAGTGTTGCGACGTTCCGCATAAAAAGGCCAACTAGGAAAATCGGACCCCTCCAAAGAAATGACCCGCGCTATCCATTACGAGCTGAAACCCTTACCTTTTGACAAATGGTTCTCAAGCATTGATTATCGGAAAACTCATCGACAAAAAAAAACCATTTCTTTACACAAAGAAATGGAGTTTACCGACCTCCAATGCCATGCGCCACCTGCCAATTGTCGAATTGGAGAACGTAGTTATGGCTGGAATATTACGAAATTCAGAAAGGGGTGTCAAGTAGTTTTTGAGGAGAGTTTTGGGAGGAGAATTGGGAGACCGGGAAGAATCATCCCTCTGTTGGAGGAAGACCTGGGCGAAATCCGTAGGCAAACCATTGCGGGATTGTATGCTGAGCGAAGCGCCGCTTAAATCTTTTGGATATTCTAAGTGGGAGGAGTATTTGAGAGCGCATCGCTTTTGCAAATGCTACAACGTTTTTTGTAAAATGGAATGAATAGTAGCGAAATTCCCATCGTGACTAAGGCAAGCAAAAGAGTGCCTACTCCAATTTTCCGCTTTCCCTCGACAGGTCGTTTGCAAAGATTGCAGTACATTGTTGCCATCTAATTCCCCCCTTTATCTGATTTGTAAGTCCAAAAAAGCGCGTTTGGGGGACGTTCATGCAGAAATTGCCAAGCACTTTCTGCAACGTCCCCCCTACCCCGTGGAATGGTACGCAGATAAAATTTATCATCGGCCCAGGAAACCCTTCAGTTTGTCCTTGATTTCATCTTCCCCGGCTTTCGTGACGACGCGGGCGGCTTCTTTCACCCTGGGGGGCGTTCTCTTTTCCGCCCAGCAACCCGCTGCCCACGGGGACGTTCATGCAGAAATTGCCAAGCACTTTCTGCATGAACGTCCCCACCCTGCCTGAACGTCCCCCCACCCTGCCCGACCGCTCGAAAATGATGGAGGTCTTCCGGCGGCATGGCATGACTCCGGCCAAGGCCGCGTCTGCTAACCACACCTGAACGGTTGCCGTTTGAGTGGCAAGTCTTACCCTATTTATCTCGACTCGAATCGCAAAAGCATCCCGCCACCCGCGTCGTAGAGCTCCAGGTGCTCGCCCGTGATTTCCCAGGATGCGGTTGAATCGAGGGCCTTGAGGAAAGCCTGTTCCAGCTCCATGGTTTCCACGCAGGCCATCCGGGTGCCTGCCATCCCTCTGAACGCCAGCCGATTCCCATCCAGTTGGTACCTTCCGATGAATCGGTTGCACCCGCTGAATCCCTGGACTCGCCTGCCCTCCGCGACAAGCGTCAGGAACACCTCCCGGCCGCCCGTGCCGATTTCCACCGGTTTACTTCCGAGACGAGTGAGCTTCCAGTACGTGTTCTCCAGCGTCGCTTCCGAATGGCGCGAGCCGCAGGTCTCACCCGCCCGCACATTGATGAATCGTTCGGGAATCAGCATCCTCTGCATACCGGGGCCATCCATACGCGGCCGGTCCGCGATCCTGCCTTCGACAGTGGCGAGCAGGGTCTCTCCGGGTTCGCGCCGCGTTTTAGAATAGGCAGACTCGAGAGCCGCGTTGTCGGCCTCCTGCGCGACGGGCAGACCCCAGCCTGTCAGGCATTCCTGGAAAATTCCCGCATCCGCCATATAGCGGTACATGCCGCGCATGAGAAGCCGGGGCTCGATGGGGGCGAAAGGCTCGATGCGTGTCAGGCTGTAGTTGAGCCGCGTCTCGATTTCCCGCCCCTCCCGATCGAGCATGCGTAAGGTCTTCATATCCTGGACGGAAAACTGGATCGGCGCCCCGCGTCCGCCCTTGAGCGTGAGACGGCCGCCGTCCGCCGACACCGCCCATGTCCCGATATCGTCGAACTGCGCATCATCCTTGCGACCCAGATAATTCATGCGCAGCACGAAGCCATGGTCCGGGAACAGGTCCAGCTGATAGCGGATACCCGGTCCGTCCGCGGCCGGCAGGTCACCCTCAAAGGTCGCCGGCA
Organism: uncultured delta proteobacterium; assembly: GCA_963712535.1. Classification (GTDB taxonomy): domain Bacteria; phylum Desulfobacterota; class SM23-61; order SM23-61; family SM23-61; genus CAVQIK01. Next base: position 352,975 of record CAVQIK010000003.1, read on the forward strand.
GCGCTCCAAGCCTGGCTGCCTCCGGCGCCCTGCCTGCCGGCGGCGAATCCGAAACCCGAACCAGCACCAGGTTGACCCGCGCGGAATGGCCCCCCGTCAGCACGGGGTAGAAACGGTCCGTTGTAAACCAGATCCTCCCGCCGACCGTGATGCGGGCTCTTACGGCGTAACGGTGTCCCTCTTTAATGGCCGATGCGTCATAGGGAATTTCAAATCGGATCGGCACCTGGCCCGGCGCCTCGATGCTCACGCTCCCGAGTTCGTCCGACAGCGCATCGGCGCGCGAAACATCCGCGATCACCGCCTCGAAAACCGCCTCCGGCGGGAGCGCGATCCGCTCGCGGTAGGAGCCGGTTCCCTGGATCACCGTCTGCGGCTCTGCTCCCAGGAGGGACTCAAAGCCGGAAAGGGCTATAAGCACGAGTATCAGGCTGATCGTTTTTCGGCAGCCCATTGGATATTTCTTTCTCCCCATGCGCTGGCAGGATCCCTTTCCAACCGGCGAAGCTTTCTCCTGCCGCCGAGGTGCAGGCTTAACCCAAAAGCCCGGCCATGATGTGGAGTTGGCGTTTAGGCGGAATCTCGCATCAGCGCAGCAGCCCCTTCAGTTTGTCCTTGATTTCGTCTTCCGGCTTTCGTGACGACGCGGGCGGCTTCTTTTCACCCTGGGGGGCGTTCTCTTTTCCGCCCAGCAATCCTTTGCCCAAGGTTTCGAGCTGTTCTTTACCGGTTTTTTTCAACAGTTCCTTCCCTGCCTCGATCTGCTCCTTGCCGCTGAACATCTGGCTGAACTCCACCTTATATTTAAGCGCGGTATAAGGTCCGGACAAGCGGACCGGAATGGTTAGCCCTTTCAGTTCCCCCAGTGCTTTTCCTCCCTGGCCCGCCATGGTTCCCACCAGGATAACATTGACCACGTAGTCCAGGCTGTCCTCGCCGATATTGATATCCCCCGCACCTGTTGCGCGCAGGAGCGGCGACTTGAGGCTGAGATCATCGTTGTGCGCTACGCCGTTCTTGATGGCGAAGCTGGCGGTCAGCTCCGAGAAATCGGTCTTCTGCGCCTTTGAGGCAACACCCTCGGCGTCTTTGCCCCCCAACTCGGCCCTGACGCGCCGCACGGTCCCGGGTATATCGACCCCCTTTATTGCGCCGTCGCGCAGCGCCATCCGCGCAGTACCGTTCAAGCCCTTTTTCATCGCGCTGACTCGATTGCCGGTGGCCGTTACGTTCAGGGCAACATTGCCCTTGCCTTCCAGGATGTCTTTGTTCGCGGCGTCATGCAGCAGCGGCCCGATCGCGACACCGGTAAGATCCTGCTTTACTGCAATCCGATTCGCATTCGCATCGACCGATAAGTTCCCTTTCGCCGTGCCCTGATACAGGTTGGCCGAAACCGGATCGGCGTTCAGAATGCCGTTCTTGGCGCGCAAATCCACGCGCAGATTGCTGGTCTTGATATTGCGGGCCTGCAGGGCACCCACGCGCAACTTCCCGTCGAGGTCGAGCGGCTTGAGGGGGGAGAAATCGATCGGCTGTTCGCCCGGTTTTCCCGGAGGCGGCTCGCCGCCCTCGGCTTTCTCCTTTTCGGGGGGGAGGTAGCGATCCAGGTTGATTTGGTCGATGTCCACGTCGAACTTGTACGCCGGCGCCTGGAAGCGGACCATGCCGACCTTGGCTTTAATAGTGCTCTGGTCCACTTTCGTTTGCAGATTGGCGGAGATGTCTTCTTTTCCGAAATCCGCGCGCGCCGACCCGGAGAGGGACAACTTCATCGTTTTCTGTGGAATTTGGGGGCCGCTCACGGTGAAGTCGCCGGCGATTTTCGGCAGCTCGAAAATCTTGGCCTGCACATTTCCCGTGATGGGGGTCGTCAACGTCCCTTTCACCGCGCTGCCTTTCTGGCTCGCGTCTACATTCAGTTGCAGCGCCGAGATCTTGAGCGCTTTGGCTGAGCCTTCCATCCCTGAAAGTTTCAGCGCAACCGCCGCCTTTCGATCCGCACCGCGCAGGTTCACCAGGAGCTCGGCCGGCTGCCCGCTCGCCCGTTCGGGGCTGGCCTCGAGCTTGGGTGCGGAGAGGGTGACATCCAGGTCGTCGGCGCCCATCTTGCCTTTGGCTTGCAGCGCGAGGCCGTCCACCAGCACCTGTCCGTCGGGAGGGTTGAGGATCAGGTTCGCCGCTTTGAGATCCGCGGTTGAGAGTTTCAGGTTGCCGAAGGTGCCGCTCGCGACCGCGCTCAAGGCCTGTATCTTCACGGCATCCGCGCTGCCCTCGACCGTCGGCGCAGATACCTTCACATGAAAGAGGTCCTTGCCGCGCGAGCCTTTGGCCTCCAGGTTCAACTTGCTCATCTGGATCGAGGGTTTCGCGCCGCGGGCCACGATGTCGCCGGCCAGCGTCACCGCGAGGCCGCTGATATCCATCGCGCTGCCGGTGACGTTCGTGCTGAATCCCGATAAGCTGTAAGCCGGTTCCGCGAGGTCGAAGGTCAGGGTTCCGTTTGCCTTGACGTTCAGGTCGATTTTCGGCTGCACCCCCTTGATGGACGCTTCCAGGGTCACGGGTGCGGCCTGCTTATCCGCCAGACGGCCGGTCTTCAGCTCTATTACATCAACAGCCAAGTCGCGGCCCATCGTCTCGTCTTTCCAGCCGAGGTGCGACTTCAGAATTCGGACGCCGCCCACGTCGAATGCGTAGGGCACGCCGGGTGGCGACGGCTCGCCGGTCTCCGGCAAAGGCTTTTTCCCACCTTTGGGAATGAGATCGGAGAAGTTCGTCGTTCCGTCTTTGAACTTTACCAGGTTGGCTCGCAGCCCTTCCAGGCGCACCTCGTCCACGACAACCCTCTTTCGGAGCAGGGGAAGCAGCGCAACGTGGATGCGGAGCCGGTCTACCCCGGCGAATTCGTTGGCGCTGGTTTGCTCCGACAGGGTCGTGCGGGGAACGTCGGCGCCGATCTTAGGAAAAAACGCGAGCCCGATGTTCCCCTGGATCGCCAGCGTGCGGCCCGTTTTCTCTTTCACCATCTGCACGATCCGCGGTTTATAAGTATTCGGGTCGAAGGTCGCGAGGACGATTAGCACGACGGCCACGACGATGACGAGCAGGCCTCCCACGACGAACAGCGCGTATTTCAGGTATTTCTTGCCCATGACGGTCTCCTGGTGAATGTTGGAAAAAAAACGGCCGCATACCTTGCGGCTCTTGTGTTATCCCATGGGAATAATCTTACGGGCGAAGAAACCGACCAGATCGTTCAGTAAGCCCAGTAAGGACCGGTGCCCAAAGTGGATGACTTCTCATCGAACCCCACGATGACGTTGCGGCCGAAGAAGAATGGAAGGCCCCAGTCGAATAGTACGGGTGAATTCCCCCCCAGGTCGTTGAATACCCGGTTCCCTGACCTGATGAGAGCCTCCAGGTTGGCTATCTGGAATGAAACTTCGCCGCGCGGCGATCCGGACGCTGCCAAATTGGTTGCGGAAAAGGTAACCGTTGACGGAGGGCAGAACCATACTGAATTGGGAGCGGGGCAAATCGGGAGATCGGCTGGCGGAGGGAAAAAGAGCCCGTTCGATCCGCTGTCGATGAAGCTTGGGTAGGTCTTGCCCTTGAATTCCGTCCTGATTTCACCCACGGCGTCAGCCCCATAGGCGGTGGCCCCCGCGGGTGCATTATTGGATTGGGTCCCGATCCCGAGCACCAGATTGCCCCTCACGGAAGCAGCCCCTCCCACCGGTACGCCCGGCAATTGCACGATGACCCCGTTGTTATCCTGCGGCAGCAGGGCGACCGGATTTTGAACCTGTCTGGCGAGATCCACCGGGGTCCCCGTGCAATCCGGCCCATTACAGGAAAAATAAGTGCCGTTTGCCGGATCGCTTACACAATCTGAACCGCAGTCCTGCAGGAACAACCCGACTCCCAGAATCCCGTTATACCCGGCATCGGAAGGACTCTGCAGCGGGTTGGGGCACGGACCGGGGACAGCTCCGAAAGTGGCGTCCACGACCTGGACAGGAACTTGAACCGCAGGCTCGCCCCCGAGAATGACGCCCGCAGTTTGAACGGGCCCCCAAGCCGAAGTGCCGTCCGCAAACTGGACGCACTCCGCGAGGAGGCCGGACCCGCTGGCCACCGGGTTCAAGGGGACGCTGAGCGCCTGCCGGAAAACGCGGAGTCCAAAGCTTCCGGTGTCCAGGAGGATGTCGGGAATGGTCTGGCAATTCGTGGTACCGGGAGTGCAGACGGTCACGGTCACGCAGGGCTCGTTTACGTAGGAGTTGTTCAAAGGATCCGGCCCGTTGACGGTAATCGCGAGGATGTTGGCGCCGGCCAGAGGGGGAGAACTGATGACTCCTCCGGGGGGAAAGGGAGAGGGTACGGATGCGGATCCTGAATCGCCGCCCCCACCCCCGCAGGCGCTCAGAAAAAAGAGGAAGAGGACCACCAGGGAAAATTTACTTGATTTCATCCACGGTCACTCCGGATGGGATCAGGGCCGGCGCGTAGGCCCGGCCCTGCAGGTTGCGCATGTGCCCCCATTTTTCGACCACGACCCGCTCGGTTTTAACGGCCAGGGCACGCTTACCGCCTTTTTTGCGCGGCATCTGCTTCAGCGCCTCTTCATATTCAACGGCATACTCGCCGAGAAGGGGGGTCAAATCCGGGTAAGTTCGTCCGTTCCAGGCAATGGCGAACACAATACCGTCCGGAGAAATGTACTCCCGGACCGTCGTACTCCCGGACACAAGCTCTTTGACGGTGTAGTTGCGGTGAGTCACTGTCGCCCGCTGCACGGCGGAAAGCGCTTTTCGATCCGAGGCAACAGATTCGGCAGATTCACCGAGGGCCCCGGAGACTTCCCGGGCGGCAATCAGGGCAACCGCGGAAAACCCCACGCAAAGAAGGAGAGCGAAAAGTTTCCCTTTCATATTCCCTCCACGCGGGAAAGGTCCGATTCCCGATTCTCAAGAGACAAAACAGCATTACCAAAAATGACCATGGAGCTTTCGGCTATTCTTACCATTTATTCTACGCTTGTGAGGCTCCCGTGACAAATGGAAGTGAAACCGACAGGGGAAGGGGTTCTCTATCTGGAAAGTTGTTCGAAGGCAATTTGACCCTCCCTCTGCATGAAATCCACGGACGGCGCACGCCGAATTACGCTGTAGTGGCGGGGGCAAGAAAAGCATATAATAAACCTGCCGAGATGAAACTCATCGTTGAAAAAATCGTTTCGGGAGGACAGACGGGAGTGGACCGGGCGGCCTTAGACGTGGCGCTGGCGCTGGGGATCCCCTGCGAGGGATAGTGTCCCAAAGGACGGAGGGCGGAAGACGGGGCGATCCCCGACCGGTACCCGATGGAGGAAGCTTCCTCTTCCGAATACCCCCTGCGCACCAGATTAAATGTCGAGGATTCGGACGGAACCTTCGTTTTATGCTGGGGTTCGCCCCGGGGGGGGACGCTGCTCACAGTGAAATTGGCCAGGCGGCTGAAGAAGCCGTGCCTGGTTATGAACCTCTGTCACGATGCTGACCCGCGCAGAGTGCGGAATTGGCTGCAAAACAACGACATCCGCGTCCTAAACGTCGCCGGACCGCGTGAGGGCGAGGCAACAGGGGTCCACGAAAAAGCTTCGGCATTTCTCCGCAAGGTTTTGGCCCCGGTGAAAAAAGAGCCGGCCCGCAACCGTTGATCCGGCGCTTCCGGCTGCCCATCCCATGTCTATCCCCTGATGAAAGAATTTACGAACGTAGACCTTGACCAGCTCCGGAACAGCGCGGCCTCCGGGTTCCGCAGGGGATGCCGGAGCTTTCTCTGGGTCATGAAGATCCTTCTGCCCATTTCCCTGCTGACCGCCCTCCTGGAGTGGAGCGGTTGGCTTTACCGGATGGAATTGCCCTTTCAACCCCTCATGAATTGGATGGGCCTCCCCGGCACTGCCGCCGTGCCTATCCTCGTTGCTGTGATCACGGGGATCTATGGCGGGATCGCGGCCATGTCCGCTCTGCCGTTTACCCGGGAGGAGATGACCCTGATCGCCATCTTCATGATGATCTGCCACAGCCTGATTCAGGAAGGGATCATTCAGGGAAAATCCGGTTTGCATCCCGTCAAGGCCGGCATTTTCCGCATCGCCGCGGCAGCCGTCACGGTCTGGACGGTTTCCCTCTTTTTGGGCTCCCCTTCCGCCTTCGCGCCTTCGCCGGCTTCGCTGCCGGAAGCTCCTCAGTCTTTGGACTCTCTTCTGAAAGCCTGGTGTCTCTCAATGGTCGCGCTCAGCGTGAAAATATTCCTCATCATTGTGGGCCTTCAGATCCTATTGGAAGTTTTCAGGGATATGGGCTGGCTTCATCCGATCATCCGATGCCTGTCGCCCGTCCTGAAAATCCTGGGCCTGGAACGGAACGCGGGGATCGCATGGATGACCGGGGTGGTCTTCGGACTGATTTACGGGTCCGCGATTATCGTCGAAGAAATCGAGGAGGGGCTGCTGACGAAGCAGGAGACGGAAAAACTGCACCTTTTCCTGGGCATCAATCACTCATTTATCGAAGACCCCATCGTCTTCACGGCCCTGGGCCTGAGTTTTTTCTGGGTCTGGGTCCCCCGGATTCTCGCCGCGATCCTCTCCGTCCACCTGCTGCACCTCTGGCAGCGGTATCGGAAGAGAGGCCTGTTGGAATTCCTTTGCTAGCGTTGTGCCACAGAAATACGTAGCATGAATCGCGACCTCTTGGTGGGGGGGGAGCCGAGGGCCGGCCGGATCGCTTTCCGGTTGGCGCCGGAGCTGACCAGGCCGGAACCCCGGATCAGAGTAAACTTTTTATGGTATTGAGAAGCAAATCCTTTTTGACCGGTTTGGGAATGTACTCCTCGGCATCGCTGCCCAGTACATCGTGAGGGGTGTAAGTTGTGGTGGTCACGTGGTCCGCGATCCCGGTGAGGAGGATAACGGGAATTTTCCGAGTTGCGGGGTCGGATTTGAGCTTCTTGCATGCCTCACGGCCATCCATCACGGGCATCATCATGTCGAGAAGGATCAGGTCCGGATGGAATTGGTGCACTTTCTCCAGGCCTTCTTTCCCGTCGTAGGCTACCGCCAATTCATAACCGTTCGCTTCCAGCATGACCCGGATGGCGCCGACAAAATCCGCGTCGTCGTCAATTAACAGAATTTTCTTCTTTGCTTCCGTCATGGTAAAACCCTCCCTTTTTTCAGGCATCTCTTTCATCAGAGATGTAAAAAGTATGGCAACCGAAAAACTACAGGAATAGCAGGTAAGCGAAAAGGACTTAACGATAACAACCGGTGATCATCACCGCTGCTCTCCCCGTGCAGCGACCCCTCTTGGGAGGGATTTTAGCAGCGGATATGGCGCAAAGACAAGTGCAAAAGGAGAAGAGAGGAATCCTTGTTCAATAGGGGGCTTGGCCTGGGATTTCGAGGCCTTAAACCGGAGGCTAATTTTCCTTGATGGGCGAATACAACAAGAAGCTATAATGAGTCTTCCTAAATACTTTCGCTCTGGCCGGGGTCGCCGGTGCCGTCTTTGGGGTACAGACGCGCTTAACTGGAAATGAGGTTCTCCAGGCTCTGTGACCTCTGCGGCTGAGGAAAAGTGAAATTCATGATTGAAAAAATTATCTCGGGAGGACAGACGGGAGTGGACCGGGCCGCCCTGGACGCGGCCCTTGCGCTGGGAATCCCCTGCGGCGGATGGTGTCCCAAAGGACGGAGGGCGGAGGATGGAAGGATTCCCGAGCGTTACCCGCTGGAGGAGGCTTCTTCCTCCGAGTACCCGGTCCGGACTCAGATGAACGTGGAAGACTCCGACGGCACCCTCGTTTTATCCTCGGGTTCGCCCAAGGGCGGGACCGCGCTGACCATCAAATTGGCCAGACGGCTGAACAAGCCCTATCTCCTGATCGACCTTTCTCAGGAGGCAGATCCCCGCAAAGTGCGGGATTGGCTCAAAAATAACGCGATCCAGGTTCTAAACGTGGCCGGTCCCCGGGAGGGGGAGTCACCCGGGATTCACGAAAAGGCCTCCGCCTTTCTCCGGGAGGTATTGGCTCGCGTTCCGAAAAGAGGTGCCTGAAGCCATCCCCCTGGGATTCATTGAGGTTTGCCCTTAGACCGGGGGGCTCCATCCTTTTGCCCGCTGATCCTAACAGAATCAATTTTTGCCTGAATGCTTCAAATGGGTGGTTTTTTTAAATTCCGCAAAAAGAATCAAGTAGATCCCTGTTAACTCAAGCAGCCAGTTCACTTTTGCCCCAAAGAGAGTGAAGCCGAGCATCTCATCAAAGTGTTGAAGTTCCTATCTTCCATAACGAACGCGAGGCTGTGGAAATGCCTTTCAAGTGTCGCTTTGCCTCAGAGCTTCCTCATTCCTACTGGGCGTGCTAATCAAACGCTCAACAAACTCTTCGATGACCACGTTGGGCTTCTCCTTAAGGATCACGTCCGTCTTCATTTCGTGGCTCCATACATAGGCTATTCGCACGAAGTGCTCGGAGAGCAGCGGCACTAGCAACGTGGCAAAGGAGTCACGGAACATGACCGCCTTTGGTAACGAGGGGTCCTGGTTTTCCATTGCAAAGGGTTGCAGCTCAGGAGGCGCCTCCGGGTCTTCTGGCAGCAAATTCACTTTCCGCGACTTCGCAGTCAGGTCAAACTTTATAGTCATACCCTCTGGGAATTCCTCCACAAAGCCCAACATGCTTGCTAGGTCACCTCCCATCTTCTGGAAGGATGGGAAAGGATGAAGAGAGTTTAATGGCATCACCCTCAACGACGGGAACCGGCGGGCAAGACAATTGATGATCTGCTCGTAGGCAATGTAAGCGCCCAAGTTGTTCCAGTGTGTGTCAGTTCGGAAGTATATCTGTGCCCTCTTCTTTCCGATGAGAAGAGCCTCTCTCAAATCAAGGACGTCAAGGGTCGAATTGCAGCGGAGGTAGTCAACAAGCTGGTCTAGCCTAGTTGTTTCCCTCACTTTCTTCACACCGTCGGGTAGAAACTCCGGGTAGATCGTCTCCTTGTTAGGGACGAATACGACGAGATATGAAATTCCGTGTTTGGCCAGCCATCGCTGGCGCTCCGTTAAAGCCGTTTGCCAGGTCTCTAGCTCGCTAACAGTAAAGGGCTTGACCGAACGATAGCAAATGTCGATGAAGTTTTCGTCTAGCTCTCCGTCGTAGTAGAGCCATCCCTGCTTCCCGAGAACCACTTTTGGCGTTGGCGAAACGCCTAGCCATATGGCCAAGCGACCATGGAAACGCACCAGCGAAGCACGCCAGGCAAAATTGTCGTTGAACCAACTCTCGAAATCCTTGCGGAAGTTCTTGACTTCTCGCATCGCAAGAGCGATTCGGGGGAATGTCCTGAGGCGGCGATTCTCTATCCACCCCGTATCATTACTTCCCCACCCCGTGAGAATGCCAAGCATGGGAAGAGTTGTAGCGGCTACAAACAAAGCAATAAGAACCCACTGGGAAAAGTTATCAATTCTCGTTAACCGTTTATCTACGTCCATTGGCCCTCGTTAAAAGCGAAAATAGATGAATGGGTTATATGTCCCCGATGCCAACGCAGCTGCTGAAGCGATGAAAATCAGGCCTATCGCCGCAATTCTCGCCGAGGCCAAAAGACCTACAACAGCCACTCCGGGCCTACCCGCGGAATGCGCAGTGGCCCGCTGCAACAAAGTTGATAGTCGGGGAATTACAGGCATAGAAAGAATGACACCCGCGGCCAAAGCCGCCCACACGGACCCGTTCAGGTACATAGCTACAGGAGAAAGCGTGCTGTCCCCTTCTGCGACCCCGGCCATGGCGGACAGATAATCTATCGCCTTGGATAGGGTCTCGGCGCGGAAGAAGACCCAACCAATCATAACGGTTAGGATCGTCCTAAAATGTTGCAGCGGAGCAGGTATGCGATCGAGCCACGCGGTTATTCGAAGTCGTTCCAGGACAAGGAATGTACCATGAAACATGCCCCATACGATGAAATTCCAACTCGCACCATGCCAGAAACCACACAGGAGGAAGACTGTGATCAGGTTGAGATAAGTCCGAGTCGTGCCCAGGCGGTTACCTCCCAACGATATATAGAGGTAGTCCCTGAACCAATTGGAGAGGGATATGTGCCAACGTTTCCAAAACTCTCTAATGGAGCGGGAGATATAAGGGTAGTCGAAGTTCTCGAGTATGCGGAACCCGAACATGCGACAAATGCCAATGGCCATGTCAGAGTAACCGGAGAAATCGAAAAATATCTGCAGCGTATAACTGACGATCCCGAGCCAGGCAAGTTTCGTGGTGAGATAAGGGGTTGGGATAGCGAATATCTTATCAGCTACGACACCGAGGACGTTGGCGATGAGGACTTTCTTCCCGAGTCCAGTGACGAACCTCTGCACCCCATAGGCGAAGTTAGCTCTACTCTCTATCCGCTTGGCTAATTGCGCGACTATGTCATGGTAGCGAATGATAGGTCCGGCGATGAGCTGGGGGAAGAAGACAATATAAAGGCCAAAATTTACCAGGTCTTTCTGGGGGCTCGCCACTCTCCGATAAATGTCAATGAGATACGAAAGCGAGTGAAAAGTGAAGAACGATATCCCTAGGACAAGATGTACCGGCTCAAGGTGCAGTCGGCGGATCCCTAGATCGGGCAAGACGATATTCAGGTTATCTACTACGAAGTTTGAATATTTGCAGAAAAAAAGAATCGAAAGATTTACTGCAACGGCTAAGGCCATAAGTTCCTTCTGCCGCCACCGCGCCTGACATTTCCCGAGAGCCAGCCCGAAAAGATAATTGAAAATCACGGAGGCGACTAGAACCATGACATACTTAGATTCACCCCAGGTGTAAAAAAAGAGACTGCCGAAAAGCAACAGGACGTTCCGCCTCTTTGGCGGTACAGAGAAGTAGAGGGCGAGGGTGAGGGGAAGGAACAAGAACAAAAAAATCGGCGAGCTGAAGACCATAGACTTCACAGGCCCTGTACAAATTAACTTATTTGATGGGAGCTCCCGTGACCTGGCAGAGCTTAACCAGAGGTGCTTTTTTCTTCATGTGGCTATTTTCTTACTAACCATCTGGTTTATTCTATTTGGGATAATCGAAAAATCAAAGAGGAAAATTGAATAAAAGAGTGTCGGAAAAGGATTTCACAGTGCTGATTCCAACGATTATCGTTATGCTAGTCGGCTTGGGAAATCAAGATAAATGGGCCGATGATACAAGGATCAATTGTTTTTGAATGCTAACTGGCGTCAAGACGAGTGAATCGGAATTTCTGAAGCTAATGATTATGGATGGAAATATCGAATACAGAAGCAAAAGTGAAAAATGAAGTTCAGGAAGGAAAATAGCATGGGGGAAGAACAAAATCTCCCTAAAACAGGGAAACTTCAGCGAATCAGCAATGTCTGGCCTTTATGTTACGGTGGCGTGTCGGAGCTATGGATCGGTGGTATGGGAATTCGGGCGGGGCGGGGTTTGGAGCCCCGCCCCTCGTTGGTCAGGAAATTTCTTTCTGCTTTTTCAGGTAGTCCTCCATCCCGTTCAGCAGGACATGGATTTCTCTTCTTCTCCATGGGCATGGAGATACATCCCTTGACGGATGATTCCAGAAAAAGCCCCCGGTTCAGCAGGTGAAAGAAAATTTTCCTCTCTTCTTCTTTATTCACCCCCCTGCAGGCGCTCCGGTAATCCACGACCTCCTCGTCGGTGAAGTGAATCTTGAAAAAGGAGGTTTCCCCTGTCACCCGGGCTTTGTACCCGTATCGGTCGAAAAGCGAGGTCAGCCCGCCGCGAAGCTCGTCCCCCAGCCTGGCCAGATGGGAAAACGAACTCCGGGTGAGCTGCTTCATCGTCGCCAGTCCCGCGGCCATGGTCACGGGATTTCCGTTGAAGGTCCCTCCATGGGGAACTTTGGCCTTTCCCCCGCTGGAGTCGAAGACGCTCATGATCTCCGCTTTCCCGCCCACGGCCCCGACGGGGAAGCCGCCGCCGATGATCTTTCCCAGCGCGGTGATGTCCGGGGTGACGCCGTGCAGGGCCTGCGCTCCGCCGAAGGAATGGCGGAAGGTCTGCACCTCGTCGAAGATGAGGAGGATATCGTTCTCCCGGGTGATCCGCCGCAGTTCCTGGAGAAATCCTTTCTTTGCCGGGATGATCCCGGCAGCGCCCATCATAGGCTCCACGATGATGCAGGCCAGGTTGTCTTTCTCTCTCCGGACGATCTCTTCAATCGCCTCCGCGTTGTTGAACGGCAGTACCACCACCTCCTTCATGGTTTCGGCGGAGATCCCGGCGGAATCGGAAAGGCTTGCGGGCGACAGGGCAGAGCCCGCCTTGTTGAGATCGGGGTGGACGCTCACGTAGGCGTGGTCCGCGGACCCGTGATACCCCCCTTCCATCTTGCCGATTTTTGTCTTTCCGGTGAAGGCTTTGGCGGCGCGGAGGGCCATCATGGCCGCCTCGGTCCCGCTGTTCATGAACCGTACCCGTTCGACCGAGGGGATCCGTTCGCACAGCAGCCGGGCCATCTCTACTTCGTACTCGGTGGGGGCATGGAACGCCGTGCCGAGCTTCACCCGTTCCCGCACCGCCTTGACCACCGCCGGGTTCGCGTGGCCCAGGATCAAGGACGTGGCGTTGTTGAAGAAATCGATCCGGGCGTTGCCGTCCACGTCAAAGATCTTGCAGCCCGACCCTTTCTGAATGAAGAGAGGATAAGGTTGGAAGAAGGAAAGGGTCCGGGTCGTCCCCCCGGGAAGATACTTGCTGGACCGCTGGTAAAACAGCTTGGCTTTTTTGTTGTTGCGGTAATACTCTTTGAGTTCCTGTTCGAGAAGATTGTCCATGTGGCCTCCGCGAAAAATAAACTTTAAAAGTGAAATGGGACGGGAAAATTCGCCAGGCCCAGAAATCCCCCTTACTCCCCCTTTTTCAAGGGGAAACATTCACTCCTCCCTTTGGAAAGGGAGGTTGGGAGGGATTTCTGGACCGCCTTTCGCGCACATTGACACCGATACCCTATTTTCCCGAAGCTTCCTCGATCAACTTTTCCAGAATGCGGTAAACCTGCTCGATCTCCTCTTCCGTGATGATGAACGGCGGAGCCACCATCAGAAGATCGCCCACCACCCCGTCCTGCAGCCCGTGGCCGGAGAGCAGGATCAGTCCCTGTTCAAAAGCCTTCCGGACGATCGATTCGGCGACTTTCCTGGACCTCGGGAATGGGGTCTTCTGAGAATCCTGCACCAGATCGACACTTAGCAGCAGACCTTTCCCGCGGATGTCCCCCACGATCGGTATTTTCTTCAGGGTTTCGAACCGCTGAAACAGGTAGGCCCCCATCCTGGCCGCCCGTTCCACCAGGCCGTTCTTCTTGATGTACCGCAGGACCGCCAGCCCTGTAGCGCAGGAGAGGGGGTTCCCGCCATAGGTGTATCCCAGGAAAAAGGTTGATCGCCTGGACCGGGTGAATGCCTCGTAGACCTTCTCGTGAATGATTGTAGCCCCCAGCGGGGTGTACCCGCTGCTGATCCCCTTGCCGGTGACGATCAGGTCCGGGATCACTCCCCAGTGTTCGATGCCGAAATTTTTGCCCGTCCGGCCGAAGCCGGTGATGACTTCGTCGATGATGAGGAGGATCCCGTAGCGGTCGCAGATCTCCCGTACGATCGGGAAGTATTCGGGAGGAGGGGCCATCGCGCCCAGGCTGCTGCCGGTCACCGGCTCGGAGATAAACGCGGCGATGCTATCTTTCCCTTCGTTGATGATCGCCTTCTCCAGCTCATGAGCGCAGACAACCCCGCAGGAAGGGTACTCCCGTCCCAGGCGGCACCGGTAGCAGTAAGGCGCATCGACATGGCCGAAGTTCAGCATGTAGGGAAGGTAATCTTTTCGATAATGGGTATGGCCGCCCATGGAAAGCGCGGCGAGGGTGGCCCCGTGATATCCCTGCCACCGGCCGATGACCTTGGTGCGGGCGGGATCGCCCCTTTCGGCGTGGTACTGCCGGGCAATTTTGAGCGCCACCTCGATGCCCTCGGAACCCCCGGATACAAAATACACGCGAGACATCCCTTTGGGAGCAAACTGAATGACTTCATCCGCCAGTTCGGTCTGAGCCTCACTGGCGAAATTCCCGGCGTATGGAAAGCAGACTTTGCGGGCCTGCCGCTCCATCGCCTCGATCACCTCGGCCACCCCGTGGCCGATGTTCACCACGAAGGGGCCACCGGAAGCGTCTATGTATTTCTTCCCCCGCGTGTCGTAAAGGTATATCCCCTCCCCCCGTTCGACCACCGGGTACGTTTTCTTCCAGTCTCGATAGAAAACTCTGTCCTCTTGATTCATGGCAATATTCTCTCCCGTCGAAAAGGGAACTTCTCCGGGTTCTCCCGGCCGCTCCCGTTGGCCTATGCCTTTCCCAGAATGACCCCTCCGGGCACTAATTTTTTGTCCTTCTGGTTTCTTGAACGCTGCGCCAGGCCCACAAATAAGAGCAGACCCAATCCGATCAGGTCCGTAATCCATCCCGGCTTGATGAGACAGACCGCTCCCATGAGAAGAAAGATGGATTCATAGAATTTATTGGGCCGCAGAAAATACCACTCCGCTGCCGCCGCCAGGGCGATCACCCCCAGGGTCGCGGTGATCATGCTCGTAACCACATGAAAAGGGTCCCCCAGGCCCATGAGCGCGGTGTCGTAGCAAAAGAAGAAAGGAACGATGAAGGCGGCAATTCCCAGCTTTGTAGCCGTGAACCCGGTCTTCATGGGGTTGGCCCCTGCCAGTCCGGCGGCCGCGTAAGCCGCAATGCAGACCGGAGGGGTAATATCGGCAAGGACGGCAAAGTAAAAGACAAAGAGGTGGGCGGCGATGGGGATGACGCCCAGCTTGGTCAACGCCGGCGCGGCGATCACGGCGACGATGATATACGACGCGGTGACCGGCACGCCCATCCCCATGACCAGGCAGACGATCGCCGTCAGGACGAGGGTGATAAACAGGATCCCCTGGGAAAGATCGATGATGACGGCGCTGAATTTCAGGCCGAGGCCGGTCATGGTGATGACTCCCACCACGACCCCCGCGCAGGCGCACGCCACGGCGACTCCGAGGGCCGTTCGGGCCCCGTCTTCCATGGCCTCAAAAAATGATCGCAAGGTGAAACGATCTTCCCCCCGCTGGATCACGCCCACGGCAATGGACGCGACAATGGCCAGGAAAGCCACCTTCATGGGCGAGTAGTAATTCATCAGGAAATAGATCAGCACCCCGATGGGAGTGAGGAGATAGCCCTTTTTCTTCAGCACGTGCCAGAATTTCGGCAGTTGTTCCCGGGGAACCCCTTTCATGCCCATTTTCTTGGCCCGGAAATGAACCTGCAGGTACCCCGCGAAATAGTAAAAGCAGGCGGGAAGAAACGCGAGCAGGGCGATCCGGGCGTAAGGAATGCCGAGAAACTCGGCCATGACGAATGCGCCCGCCCCCATGACCGGCGGCATGAACTGCCCCCCGGTGGAGGCCACCGATTCGACCGCGCCGGCAAAATGGCTGGGGTATCCGATCCTCTTCATCATGGGAATGGTGACGGAACCGGTTGTGACCACGTTGGCGACGGAGCTCCCGGAGATCATCCCGTAGAGCCCGCTGGAGACGACCGCCACCTTTGGCCGGCCCGCCCGGGGAAGCGCCGGCGATGCTGGTGGCGAGGTCGGTGAAAAATTTCCCCATCCCGCATTTGATGATAAAAGCCCCGAAGAGAATGAAAAGGAAGACGAAGGTCGACGAGACGCCCAGGGGGATTCCGAAGATCCCCTCGGTGGTCATGTACTGAAAACCCATGATTCGGGAAAAGGTGAAAGGCCGGTGGGCCAGCATTCCCGGCGCGTACTGCCCGTAGGCCGCGTACAGGAGCGCCACGCAGGCCACGATGGAAATGGACGGCCCGATCACCCGGCGGCTGGCTTCCAGGACGACGAGGATGGTGATGGCCCCGAAAATCACATCGGTCGTGTTGGGCATCCCCTGGCGATTGATCTGGCCCTTCAAAGGCGATAATGGGATAAATAAAGGCCGCGAGGCTCAAGCCGATCCATACCACGTCGAGGAGGGTCACCCTGTTCTTAAATCTCTTTTTGGAGAAAGGATAAAGGAGAAAAACCAGAGCGGATACCAGGCCGATGTGAACGCATCTTTGGAACATTACATAGATGGTCCCGAAAGCGGCGGTATAAAGGTGGAAAAAGGACAAACCGATCGCCAGGGCGAAGACCAGGACCCGGAGCGCTCCCTTGAATTCCCGCATTCGTGAGGTCCCGACTTCTTCCAAAATCTTCTGTTCCAGGGGAGTATCGGGCTCAGCCGGTTGCTTCGATGGCTTGCTCAAAATGAACTCCTTTCTCTGCCAACCTTGAGCTCTATCAGGGTTCCTTCCGGGACCATCTGGTAAAGAGGGAACTCCCGATTGGAGACGATCAGCGTTTCCCGAGACACCGGAGAGACCCGGAACCGGAGTTTCCCCACAAACCGGTTTATCTGGTCCACGTGGAATTTCCCTTCCACCACGGACCAGACCCCGTCCCCTTTCTCGGGAAATCCTCCCCCCCCGGATTCGAATATGGCCCCGGAGAGGATCAGGTTTCCTTCCTCGTCGAACTTGTAGATGTGGGTGTAGGGAGTGAGGGCCAGGGAATGAATGGTTCGGATCTGGATCAACTCCCCCGCAGGGATCTTCAACTGCAGGAGGTTCCGTTCTCCGCGGGGTTCCAGGACCTCAAGGACGAACCCCTGTTGTCCGGCGTGAAGATCGGCCCGGGTGAGAAAAAGAAAGAGGAGCAGGGCTGCCCCGAAAATTTTCCTATTCATGAAAACTTCAACAGTCACCACCCACCCTCGCCCTCCCCCATCACAGGCGGAGCCCGAACCCTCCCCCGTCAAGGGGAGGGGAATTCCAAGCTGCCAGATGGTGAACTATTTGATCTTCCCGACTTCCCGGTAGTATTTCTCGGCCCCGGGGTGGAGCGGGAGCGGCATGCCCTTGAGCGCGGTCTCCATCTTCACCAGTTTCCCTTTGACGTGGGATTCGCCCAGAATGTTCAGGTTCTGGAAGACGGACTTGGTAAGGTTGTAAACCAGGTCGTTGGGCATATCGCTGCTGGCGATCAGCATACAAGTGACGGTGAGCGTGGGAAGATCCTGCGGCTGCCCCTTGTAAGTCCCCGCGGGGATGACCGCCGGGGACAGGAAGGGATATTTTTTGGAGATCTTGTCGGTGTGTTCCTTGTCCACGGGGAGGAGGACCATGTCCCGCGTGTGGGCCACGTCCAGGAAACCCGCCGCCGGAGCCCCGGTGGGCTCAATCAGGACGTCGATGTTCCCGTCCTTGAGCTGTTCAAAAGCGTCCGACAGGGACATCTGGTAGGCTTTCATGTCTTTCTCGGTCAGCCCGTAGGCTTCCAGGAGAATGACCGCGTTCTCGGTGGCGATGCTTCCCGGGAACCCGATCCGTACGCGCTTCCCTTTCAGGTCCTCGATCTTCTTGATCCCGGACTGCTTGGTGGTGGCCACGTGGAGGTGCTCATCATAGAGCATCATGACGCCCCTGGGCTTTACCGCCTTCTTCTCGAAGAACTTCAGACCGTTCACGGCGAAATAGACGGCGTCGTTCTGGCAGATGGCCGCGTTGGCCTGGCCCTGCTCCATGAGCCGCAGGTTGACCACCGAGCACCCGCTCGTCTCCGCGGTGGCGTTGACATCGGGCACCTTGCTGTTCCAGATGCGGGCGATGCCGCCTCCCAGCGGGAAATAGACCCCTGCCGTGCCGCAGGTCAGAAGGGAGATAAACTCCTTTGCGGCCAGCCTTCGGAAGCAAGGCCCACCATGCAAATCGCGATGATTCCCAACACCATGGCTTTCGTTTTCATGCGCCCACTCCTTTCATTTTTGTCGGTCATATTCTGCGGCTGCTTCTTTATGGGTTCGCTGCATCTCCCTCTCCCACGGAGGCGTGAGGCGAGAAGGTAGAAGCTACGAGTTGGAGTGGAATCTTTGCTGTCATTATCTACGTGTTCATCCGCGTCCCATGATATTCTTTTCACTTCATCCCGTCAGAAACTTCCCGGATCGTCTTTTCCAGCAGCCCGGCCAGTTCGTCAATCTCCTTTTCCGTAATGATAAAAGGAGGGGAAACCACGGTGTGGTCTCCCGAGACCCCGTCGGCCGTCCCTGCCCCGGACATGAGAATCAAACCATTCTGGAAAGCCTGGTCGGTCAGTCTTTCGGAGACTTTCCGGGAGCGCGGGAAAGGCGTCTTCCTTTGCTTATCCTGGACGAATTCGATCCCCAGAAGAAGGCCTTTCCCCCGAATGTCCCCTACCATGGGCAGATCTTTCAGCCGGGCGAATCTTTCGAAGAGATATTTGCCCATCCGGGCCGAACGATCGACCAGCCTGTTATTTTCAATGTAGCGGAGGACCGCCAGGCCCGTCGCGCAGGAGAGAGGGTTGCCCGAGTAGGTGTACCCCATGAAGAACGCGGGCCTCTCGGATTTTTCAAAAACCTCGTAAACCTTCTGGTGAATGATGACCGCCCCCAAGGGAGTGTATCCGCTGCCCGTCCCTTTGCCGGTGGTGATCACGTCCGGGATGACCCCCCAGTGGTCGATCCCGAAGTTCCTGCCGGTCCGGCCGAACCCGGTGATGACCTCGTCGGCGATGAAGAGGATGCCGTACCGGTCGCAGATTTCCCGGATGACCCGGAAGTAATCGGGAGGCGGGTCCACCGCCCCGAGGCTGTTTCCCACGATGGGCTCGGCGATGAAAGCGGCGATGTGATCCTTTCCCTCCTGCAGGATTGCTTTCTCCAACTCATGAGCGCAGGCCAGGGCACAAGTTGGAAGGGCCATCCCGAAAGCACATCGGTAGCAATACGCGGGAGGGATATGGGGAAAGTTCAGGAGATAGGGCTGGTAGTCATTGCGCCGGGAGGTATGCCCCGACACCGAAAGAGCCCCGATCGTGGCCCCGTGATATCCCTGCCATCGCCCGATGATCTTGACCCGGGAGGGCTCGCCTCTCCCGAGATGGTACTGCCTGGCGATCTTGATGGCGATCTCCGTGGCCTCGGACCCGCCGGAAACGAAATAAACCCGGCCCATGCCCGGAGGGGCGAATTCAATAACTTTTTTGGACAGCTCGACCTGGGCCTCGCTGATAAAGTGCCCCACATAGGGAAAGCAGACCTTGCGGGCCTGGGTCATCATGGCCTCGATGACTTCCTTTACCCCGTGCCCGACGTTAATGACCGCCGGCCCGCCCGAACCGTCCAGGTATTTCTTCCCTTGCCGGTCGTAGAGGTAGATCCCTTCTCCCCGGTCGATCATGGGAAGCGTTTTTCTCCAATCACGATAAAAGACGTGGTCGTCCCTCTGGTTCATGAGTCATCTCCTGATCCGTGAAAAAAGTTTTTGTCCTGGATGTCATGGAAACACCTGCCCGGGAGAATGGATCGTAGGCGGGGCCAGACCGATGAATAAGATGGGTTGGCTATTCAACCGGAGAGTGAATTTCTACGGCGCCCTAACCTAAGCGGAAATCTATTATGGGGCCTTTTTTTTGTCAAGGATCAATTTAGGCGCGGTTAAGGGTCGCCAGGCGGGTGAGAGATGGGTCCGGGAACATAAGAGGCCCCGGAAGGCACCCTTCTTACGGACAGCAGGGTTTTTGATCTTGACCTGCCTCCTCGGGGGAAGCCTTCTCTTCGACCACGCAGCAGCAGGCGCTGCTCTTCCGGCCCAGGGCGGCGTTGATGACCGCGGCCGCGCAGCCCACGCCGGATTTCACCGTAATCGCCCCGGTCGGGCAATTCCGGGCGCAGGCGCCGCATTCCATGCAGGCGTCGCGGTCTTCGATCTTCACCTTTCCCCCATTGAGGCTGAGAACCGCATGGGGGCAGACTTCCAGGCACATCCCGCAGCGGACGCACTTCTCCTCGTCGACCCGGAGGGTGGTCACGTCTTTGAGGTAGATCATTCGATTCATTTCACGACTCTTAATTACTCGGGACGCAGATTTTCGCAGATGAACGCAGATCAAAGATAAATGAATTATATCCTGAATACAAGGTTGTTTTCATCCTGAAAATCTGCGTTCATCGCTCGGCTGAGCTCGCGACGAAGCCTGCGTCCTAAAATATAAATATTGATACCAGCCAAAGGGCGAGCCCGACCACTCCGCCCGCGATCTCCACGGGGACGGCCCACCGCATCTCTTTCCTGACCCCGGATAAAGATGTGTAAGTTGAAGCACCCGTAAAATTCATGGCCAAATAGGCAGTGAGGGCCGGAATGATGAGAGCCCAGGCAACCCTTTCGGGCCAGGTTATGTTTCCGCCCGCGAAGAAGATGAGGAGGAGCAGGACTCCCCAGATACTGAGGAAGAGCCCTTTCACGGAAAAGGCCCTCCCCGGGAGATAGGGCAGGAGGAGCGGAGTCAGCACCGCGCCCATGAGGAGAGAGAGAATGAGGGCGGCGTCGGCAAAAAGCCCATGGGTCCAGGCGTTATTCCAGAAAGTTCCTCGCCCCCCGAGGCCGCCCAACAGGAAGAAGGCGGGGACGAGGAATACGAGGACTTTGAGAGCGGCCATCAGTTCGACTGGAATCAGGACCGTTCTTTCCCGGAGGGTAAATGTCTTCCGCCTCATCTCGGGGGTCGCCTTATGCCCGGCGGTGAGGAAAAGAGGGACATCCTGCGCCCGGATGGGGCCGTATACCGCTTTAAACCCGGAGAGCTTTTTCACCTCGTGCGCCGAAATGCCCGGTCCGCCCAACTGCGGAAGGATGAGCTCCCGGTGTTCCACCACCCGGTCCAAACCGCTGACCCGGATTCGCAGGGCTAGCTCGGCGGTCCCGAACGTCCCTTTTCCGGCCGCGCACCAGACATTCACTCCTTTTGTATCCAGGACCAGCAGCCAGGCATCCAGCCTGGGAAGGGCGTGCCGCAAGCAGTCGAAGGTTAACTTGTAGTTGGCGGTCACCAGGACAAGAGATGACGCAACCGGGTTTCCCAGGGCATAGAGACCCGGATCGACCGTGTATCGCATCCGTCCGAATCCCCAGCGCACCCGGACCGCGCCCGCGTAATCAGCCGGTTTCAAATCAGATGACACGCGGGGGATATTTCCCGCGGGCGTTGGAATCGATCCCGTCACAAAGGGCTGCTCGAGTCTCGGCGGGTTCCCCTGAACCCGAACCTTCGTGGGTCAGCAGCTCCCTGCCTGTGGAATTACGGGCAGGGACTCGCGAATTTGGATTATATCTGGAGAGCTTTCTTTCCGGCTCATAGGTTTCCGTTGCATCGGTCTAACGACCGGAATTTCACGTTTGCTTACACCCTTCATCGGAGGCGTAGGGGCATCCCGCCTCGGCGGGACATCGTGCCCCTACAGTTTCCGGTGGCCACCCGCAGGCGCCATTTATTACTTGGGTTTCGAAGCTTCTGTCAGCGCAGAACCAGCAGTTTAAATTGTTCCGCGTATTTCAAACCCTGGGATGCTCCGGCATCCTGGGCCCTTTTTCGCATCCATTCCTGCCACCCCGCCCATTGGGCCACCTGGCTTTTGTGCTGCCCCAGGGCTCTGATTTTCTTTTCCATGGTCGAACTGACGTCGATCCAGAAGTCCGACTGGTCGGAGGCGAAGAGGAGGGCCCTTTTCACCCGGCAGGCTTTGAGTCCTTCCCCGATCTGGTCGGAAAAATACAGGAAGTCCCGGGCGGAAATCACTGCGTCCAGCGTCAAGGTGCCCGAGGCCCGGTGGTCCGGGTGCATTTGATAGCGCATCCAGGGATCGTGGGTTACAACCACTTCGGGCTGGTATTCCCGGATGATCCTGGTGAGAGCTCGCCTTCGTTCCAGGGTCACCTCCAGCTCGCCGTCGTCGTTGGGGAGAAAGAGAACTTTCTCCACGCCCAGCTCGGCGGCCGCCTGGAGCTGCTCCTCCTGCCTGATTTTCGCCAGCGTATCCCCCGCCATCGATGGGTCCTGGGTTCCCTTGTCTCCCCTGGTAAGGACAACGTAAGTGACTTTTTTCCCCGCTTCCGTCCACAGGGCGATCGTCCCGGCGCATTGAACTTCAGCGTCGTCCGGATGGGCGAAGATGACCATCGCCCGTTCGAAATTCAAATTTTTCACTCTCTCTCCTGGATGGTGTTTATGCTTTGAAAGCGTTTTTAAAAAGCCGGGCAGGGGCGGGGTGACCCCGCCCCTACCGTCTGTCCGAGAAATTCTACGCATTTCTTGCTCGATTTGTCCGAGCCTTTCAATCCGCCTCAAGCCCTCCTGGCGGTGCGCGAGTCTTCTGTTTTTCTAACCCATTTTTTCCTCTAATTCAATGATCATCTCCCGCTTTCAACGGAAAGCGAAATTCAGCGTAAATATTTTACCAACTTGGAGGAATTGTGGTAACATCGCTCGGGTTCACGATGGAAAGCGCGAATCCGGCAGGGATACCCGGAATGGAGGCAGGGTTCTGCCTGGCCTGCCAGCGGGTGAACTCCAATCGTTTCCACGAGGCATTGAAATGAAAGCACGGGAACAGAAATTCGCGGAAGTTTTCCACGATTCATTGGTGAGGGGGGTCACCAGCATTTCCCCGGATATTCTCCGGCTTCTCAAGGAAGCCCGGGAAGACGAGACTCCTCAGGGCCGGTCCATGCTGGACGCTCTGATCCAAAATGCAGAGATGGCCAAGGAAATGAAGAGAGGCGTATGCCAGTCCCCCGGCATTCCCTGCGTTTACATCCGCACGAACGCCGAACTGGCCGGCATCAACATCCGGAAGATCGCCGGCGAATCCATCGTGCGGGCGACGAAAGAGGGCTACTTGCGCCCCAGCATCGTCCACCCACTGACTCGCAAGAATACGGGGGACAACTCGGGGCCGGGCATCCCGAATTTTGAAATGCAGGTCGACCCGACCCTCGATCATCTGGAAATCATCGTGAGCTTCAAAGGGTGCGGTCCCGAGCTTTTCAATGTCTTCAAGACGTTCACTCCCGAGTCCCTGGGAAAGAACCTTGAAGGGCTGAAGCGTTTTCTCCTGGAGACGGTCATCAACGCCGGCGGCAAGCCCTGCCCCCCCATCGGCCTGGGCATCGGCATCGGCGGGCAGATGGACGGCGCCGCAAAGCTTAGCCGCATGGCGATCAGCACGAGGAAATGGGACGATCGGAATCCGGACCCCGAGTTAGATCGCATGGAACAGGAATTAAAAGTCCGGATCAATCAGCTTGGAATCGGCCCGGGAGGAGGCGGCGGGAAAACCACTGCCCTGGCGGTCAAAATCGGCCTTGCCTACACCCACACGGCCATCTGCCCGGTGGCCGTGAATTTCCATTGCTGGGTCGGGCGGAGGTTCGGTTTCCGGTTTTTCGCCGACGGGAAGACGGAGGACATCCTATGAATGAAGCCATCCATCTCACGACCCCGCTATCCGCGGATAGCGTCCGCAAGCTCGGGGTCAACGACATCGTCAATCTGACCGGAATCATCTATACCGCCCGCGACATGGCCCACCTGAGGCTGAGGGAGCTGCAGGAGAGCGGAAAGCCCCTGCCGGAAGCCCTCGAAGGCGCGGTGATCTTTCATGCCGGTCCGGTGGTCAAGAAATCCTCTTCCGGCTTTGACCTGCTCAACATCGGGCCGACCACCAGCATCCGCATGGAACCGCACTCCGATTTTTTGGGCCGGCTCGGCGTGAAGGCGATCGTGGGCAAAGGCGGCTTGGCGGAAGGCAGCATTCAGGCCTTCAAAAAGTACGGAATGGTGTACCTTTTGGCCGCCCCCGGATGCGGCGTGCTCCATGCCCAGGCGGTAAAGCAGGTGAAGCGAGTCCACTGGCTGGAAGAGATGGGGATGCCCGAAGCCATCTGGGTCTTGGAAGTGCGGGAATGGGGTCCTTTGATTGTGGGCATGGACAGCCAGGGGAACAGCATCTTCCAGGCAATTAAAGAGGAAGGTTTGAAGAAGCTGGATCGGCTCGTGGAAGATTGGAAATAGAAGAGTAAACGACTTTCGGAGTCCGAAAATCAAAAGGCAAAGGGCAAAAGGCAAAAATTAAAAATAGATACCCCATCTCAGATCGAGATTCACCCCGAATCCGGTAATTTTTGCCATTTGATTTTTGCCCTTTGCCTTTTGATTTCTTTTTTCGCCCCGCCTCTAACTTCGTTCCTCGATCCTATCTTTAGGGTTTCATCAGCCGCTGGAAATACACCTTCACTCCGTGCAGGGCGGCGACCGGGTTGTGGCCCAGCACGCGGTCCTTGGCGACCAGCACCGTGCAGAGAGATTTTGAGTGCTTCAGGAACAGAGAGTCGTGGCCCACGCATAAGCCCACCAGGATGTTGAACTCCGTACCCGCTCCGTTGAGGATCTCCGCCTGGGCGATGGGGTTGCACATGGCGTCAAACTTTCCCACCCTCACCTTTTCGTGCTCGGCCATGCCCAGGAACTCCTTGGGAACGGCGCCCACCTTGCAGCAGACCGAAACCACTTCGAACCCGTGCTTCTCCAGGATCTGCACGAAGGTCTTCCCTTCGGCGAAGAGGCCGCCGCAGAAAGCCACGCCCAGCTTGCGGTAACCCATCTTCTTCGCGAATTCGATCGTTTCTTCCACCCGGGTCTTCGTCGGCCGCAACACGAACGGCTCTTCTCCTCTCCCCGCGTAGCATTCGGCTTCCTGCACGGAGGCGGTCTTCGCGAAACGCATCGTTTCCGGGTCTTTGTACTTCTCCAGGGCGGCCCGGACTTCCTCCGGCTTGTTTTTCGTCGGGCAGAAGCCGGGGCCGCTCCCTTCCGGGGACTGGCAAATTCTCTTCTCCGCCCTGCACAGGACGCACTGGGGCTCGAGTTCTTTTTCCATGACGTTCTCCTTACGTCTCCTTTTCTTCCCCGGGGGGCTCTCTCCGCCTGAAGCGGATTCTTCTTCTCTCGCGGAGAGGCGGGGAATGAACCTCTTCACGGCCGCGAATATCGCCTGGCTGATCTTTTCCTGAAAACTCTTTTGCCGCAGCAAGGATTCCTCGTTCGGGTGGGTGATGTAGGCCGTCTCCACCAGGATGGCCGGAAACTCGGGTGCCTTCAGCACGGCAAACCCGGCCTGACGGGGGGTGGAAAACTGGATCGCGTTGACGCGCCCCAGCTCGCTCAGGGCGATCCCGCCGAGCTGCAGGCTCTCGTTGATCGAATGGGTCTGTTTCAGGTCCAGCAGGATGGAATCGAGGTCCCGCTGGAGCGGGAGCCGCGGACATTCCCCCGATCAGGTCCGAGGCATTCTCCTTCTGGGCCAGCAGTTGAGTGGCCGTGTCGCTCGCCCCCTTGAGGGAAAGGCAATAGATGGAAGTTCCCCGGGTCTGTCGGCTCCTGCTGCCGTTCGCGTGCAGGCTGATGAAAAGGTCCGCCCCGTACTCCTGGGCAATTTTCACCCGCTCGCTCAGGGGGACGAAGTAATCTCCCCTGCGGGTCAGGAAAGCCCGCGTTTCCCCCGTCGAATCGAGGACCTTCTGGAGCCCCTGGGCAAGAGAAAGCACGATCTCTTTTTCCATTGTCCCCCTGGGCCCGATGGCGCCGGGATCTTCTCCCCCGTGCCCCGGGTCAAGAACGATGATCTTCTTCTTCCCGGCTTTCAGCTCCCGGCTGAGCTGCCGTCCGGCTTTCTCTTTCTCCTCCAGGTCCGGCCGGGAGATGTCGATCACCAGCCGATCGGGTTTGTCCTGGTAGGGTTTCAGAAGGAAGACACTCAACGCTGCCGGTTTCACCAGGAACACGGTCAATTTCGCTTCCGCTCTCCCCGCCGCTTCCAACTTCAGGGTCCGGATCACCTGGTCGGCAACCGCGATCTCCCGCGGCCCCCTGGGCAGAACGGTGCCCCGGAGAATGAGAGAATGGGTCAGGGGGTCGGCGCCAGGCACGAGCTCGTATTGCGGCGCCCCCTCCAGGTCAATGACCACCCGGGTGTGATCCGGCGCGGCCCACTGCCGGACCTCCAGCAGTCTGGCGGCAGCCCTCGGAGCGCCGACATCCGTCGTCCGGGCCTCTTCGCGCGGGGCAGCTGGAGGCCGTTCCGCTCCCTTCCCGGACTTCTCCGGGGGGTTCAGGAGCGTCCGCGGCCAGGGGCCGCTCCGCCGGCCTCGCGGATTCTTCCGGCTTTGGGGGCGGCTCTATTTTCTTCCGAGGGGGCTCGGCGATCTTCGGGGTTTCTTCCATTTTCGCGGGGGGACCTGCCGGCTTGGGAGCGGGCTCCGCCGGCTTCGGGAGCGGTCCTTCGGCTTTTGGGGGGGCTGCGATTTTCCCGCCGGTTTCCGGGAGAGGAAGTTTCGCCGCCGTTTCCTCCGGGGGCACGGCCGGCTTGAAGATGTCGATGACCAGCCGGTCCGGCCCGTCCGAAGATCGCTTCAAAGGAAAGACCTTCCAGCGCGTGGGCTGGTAGAGGAAAAAAGTCACCCGCGTCCTCTCCCCCGTGTCCAGCATGACCTTGCGGATTACCCGGTCCTCGATGAGAATTTCACGGGGTCCCTGGGGGAGGAGAAGGTCTGGCAGGTACACGACCAGGATGGAAGCGCTGGCGGCGGATTGGATCTCGTAGGCCGCGGGGGCGTCGAGGTCCAGGACCACCCGGGTAAATTCAGGGGACGACCACTTGCGGACCTTCAACAGCCGGGGAGCGGCCCACCCCTCCCCGGCTGCCACGAGGACGGTGAGGAAGAGAAGGACGGAAATAAGAAGGCTCTTTCTCACCCCACCACCTCGGAAGCGAAGACGAGCTGAATGCCCGCGCCTTCGATTTCCGGGATCATCTCCCGGATGGCTTGAGCGGTCAGGGGATGGGGGTGGCCGATCGCGATGGCTCTTCCGTCCCGGGCTGCCTTTTTCATCGCCGTGCGGATGGAGGCTTTAATGCTTTCCAGCGTTTTGTCATGGTCCATGAAACCGTTATTGCTCCCGTAGCGAACGCCTGCCTCCCTTGCCGCCAGCCGACTCGCCGTACGCGAGCTGGTATGACTGTCGATGAAGAACAGGCCTTCCTTTTTGAGGACGTCCATCATGCCCCGCATCAGCTCGGGATCTTCCGTCGCTTTCGACCCCATGTGGTTGTTGACCCCCCGTACGTGGGGAATCTGAAGGAGGTCTTTGCGCAGGATCTCTTCGATTTCTTTCTTGCTCATGCCGGTGAGGAGGGTGTCCTTTTCCAGTGAATACCGCTCGCTTTCCTTCGGCTCCATGGGAAGGTGGAGCAGGATTTGGCCCCCCTGCTCATGGACCGCAAGGGCCACCTTGCGCGCGAAAGGCGTGTTGGGCAGGATGGCGAAAGTCATCGGCCTGCCGCTTCCGAGCATGCCCCTGATCTTTTCCACGCTGTACCCGCCGTCGTCAATGATCAGGGCCAGGCGGCCCCGGCGGGGAAGTGCCGGCCCCGGCTTCGCTTCTTTCTTACCCTCAGCCTTTTCTTTCTCCGCCTTCGCCTCTCCCGGTTTTTCAGGCGCGGGAAGAGGAGGAGCGGGCATTCGCTGAACGACCTTTTTTTCGGCCGGGGGCGGGAGACGGAAAAAAAGCCAGGCGGCGGCGAGAACCAGGCCCAGGAGGATCAACGGGAAAACCCATTTCCGTTTTTTCCTCTTCTTCGTCTTATTTTTCTTTCCGCCCGGCCGCATTTCGGGTTTCATTGTATCCAACCTGCTCTTTTTTCTCAATGAATAGATTACGGAGAATGCGGAATTCGGAGTGCGGAACGCGGGATCAGGAAAGCTGGAATTGTTTGGCTTTCGCAGAAATCCCTCCCAGCCTCCCTTTAGTAAAGGGAGGAGAATTGTCTCCCCTTTGAAAAAGGGAAACTGTTAAAAAATTCGGTCGGGAAGGTAGAAGCTTCCTTGTTGTCCAGGAAACGGGAAAAATTTTCTTGCCAAAATCGGCGGGACAAGAGTTATCTCCAACTGGGCTCCCCTAAGTTCCGAAAAGGTACGTTGGCCAAAACTCAAGCAATTCTAGGTAAATACACTGTGGTTTCCATCTGGCCGCGGGAATGAGTTGAATGCACTTCAGTCAAAGAAGAAATCAGCGCCTCTTTTGGCAAGAAAATTTTTCCCGTTTCCTGGACATGGCACCGCTTTCCAACTTTCTCGTCGTCTGAATTTTTCACAGCTTCAGGGGAATTAAGGGGGATTTCTGAGCGTTCCTGGCGTTTTGGGAATTCTATCCATCCCAACGCCAAACAGTTACGAAACCGATGGGTTGAAAATGCAGGATGCTGGGTTGGCAGATGAGGAGTACGAGTGTAAATCGGGGATGGATGGCGGAATGCGGAAGGGGCTTTTCGGAATTAATTCCCATTCCGCACTCCGCATTCCACGTTTTTCTAAAGTCCCAGTTCTTTCAACTTCTCAGGCCGGGGAAACCCTTCTTCCGTCCAGCCCCGGTACTGGTAATACTCGGCGAGCATCTCTCCCAAGGGGGGGAGGCTCGGATTCAGCCCCTCGCCTTCGTGTTTCAGGGTGAGGAAACGGGCTGGAAGCGTATCGTCTTTCCGGCTGATCCCGCAGCGCACGTTGTAGAGCCGCTTTAAGTTGAAAATCCTTTCGCCCGTCTTCAGGAACTCGGGCATGTCCATCGGGATCCCCGTCACCATCGTGTACCAGGACATCATGGGGGTGAGCTTCAGGCCGCCGAACATGGCAAACTTGCAGACTTTGAGGGAGTCGAAGAGCCCCATCACATTCTGGGTTTTCGCCGCCGCTTCCCCCTTCCCTTTCACTTCCAGCCTGGGCAGGGGCTTGTCGATGCCGATCTCAGGCATGGCCAGGACGCGCTCGAAGACATGGCTGAACCCGGACAGGTGGCAGGCCCCGCGGTTGCCGGTGGCGTAGCTCACGGACCCGGCGTTGAAGCACCGCGGGTCGTGGGCCGGCAGTTCCTGGCCTTTCACGTGAAGGGCGTATTCAACGGCATTCTTCCCGATCTTCTCCGCCGCGATTCTGACTCCCTCGCCCAGGAGCTGTCCCAGGCCTTCCCGCTTCCCGATCTTCTCCACCATCTTCACCAGAATGTCCCCCCGGCCCCACTGGAGCTCCAGCTCCCCGGTCTCTTTCTTGGTGATCAAACCTTTCTCGTAAGCCTCCATGGCGAAGGCGATCGCGCCCCCGCAGGAGATGGTGTCGATCCCGTAACGGTTGCAAAGCTCGTTGGCCTTGGCAATCGCTTCGATGTCGTCCACGAGGCAAAGGCTGCCCAGCATGGCCACCGATTCGTACTCGGGACCGGCCCCCTCCACCGGGGCGAACGGTCCCTTGTCCAGCTTCACCCGCCGGCCGCACCCGATGACGCATTTTTCGCAGTAATAATTCCCGGTGAGAATTTTTTCGGTGATTGCCGGGCCGGCGATCTTTGCGGCCCCCTGCTCCCAGCGCCCCTGATATTTCCAGTTCTGGAGAGGAAGGCTTCCCAGGGCTTCGAAGGTGGCCAGTCCGCCGGCGGTGCCGTTCTTCCGCATCCCTTCCGTGTTCTTCGCGACCATGGGGCTGATCTCTTTGAGAGAAGCCCTGAGCGCTTCGGGGTCGGCGATCTCAACTTTTAGGGCCCCGTGGACGGCAATGGCCTTCAGGTTCTTGGAGCCCATGACGGCTCCCGCCCCGCCCCTTCCTGCCGCCCGCGCGTCGCTCCCGTCGTTCATGATGCTGGCGTACCGGACGCCTTTCTCTCCCCCCGGCCCGATCGAGGCCACCACCGCCTCATCTCTCGTCTCTTTTCGTACCGCCGGATCGGCCTCATAGGTGTCCATGCCCCAGAAGCGGGAAGCATCCCGAATCTCCGCCTTGCCGTCCGCCACCCAGAGATAGACCGGCTTGCTCGACTTCCCCGATACGACGATGCCGTCGAAGCCCGCTCGTTTGAGGAAGGGCCCCCACGTCCCCCCGGAATCCGATTCCGTGTAAGCCCCCGTAAGGGGGGACTTCGTCACCACCTGGTGCCGGCCGGAGGTGATGATCGGAGTCGCCGCAAATGGACCGGTCATGAAAATCAAACGGTTTTCCGGGCCGAGGGGATCTGTCTGCGGCCCGGTCTCGTCGCATAAAATTTTGGTGGCGACGCCGCTTCCGCCGATGAACTTCCGCGCCATGCTTTCATCCAGCGTCTCGACATCAATTTTTCCCTTGCTGAGATCCACCCGCAAAATCTTCCCCATGTACCCTTTCATTTCCCCTAACCTCCTTTTCTAATCAGCCCTCACGCTTTTCTTATTCAGCTTCAGCGATTGTCATTTATCATTTATCATTGACCATCGATCATCGGTCTTGGTCCGATTCATCCTCCGCTTATGGGAGGAAGAACTTTCACGGTGTCTTTTTCCCGGACCATGTCGGTCAGCTTCAGGATCTCGTCCCCCCGGACCAGGACTACGAAGTAATTCAACACTTCATCTTTTTCTTTCTGGACGTAAGGTTTGAAGGAGGGGACCCGCTTCTCGATCTCACCCAGAAGTTCCTTTACCTGGATGGGTTGTTTCAGGTCCAGGACGATCTCTTCCTTCCCGGAAAGCTCGTCAAAAGGTTTGAAAAAGCGAACTTTCATAGGTCCATTCCCCTGCGCGAGATAACTTATTTTTCTCCTGCCCATGGGGGATGTCAAGGAAAAACAGGTGCGGACGCTCCAATTGCGGCCCGGAATCCGCGACTGGAGACTACATTTTCACCTTGCCCGTGACGTAAAAAAATCCATCTTCATCCATCCGCGCAAGGTCCCCCGTGTGCAGCCACCCTCCGCGGAGGGTTTTTTCCGTTTCCCCTACCCGGTTCCAGTACCCCTTCATGACCTGCGGGCCGCGGATGATGAGTTCGCCGGTTTCGCCCGGCGGCATTTCCTTCTCCTCTCCGGCGGGGTCCACAATCCTGGCGTCGGTATCGGGCAGGGGAATCCCGATCGAGCCCGGCTTTCTGATCCCCCCATACGGGTTCGCATGGGTGAGAGGCGATGCTTCTGTCAGTCCGTAGCCCTCGATGACTTTCGTCCCGGTTTTTTTCTCGAAGCTCTGCAGAACTTCTTCGGAAAGAGGCGGCCCCATGGAATAACACGTGTGCAGCGAGCGGGCCTTGAACCGGGCAAGTTCGGAATTCCAAGCCAGGGCTTCGATCATGGAGGGGTGGGCAGGGAAGACTGTGGGGCGCCGGGACTTCAGGGCGTTCAAAAACTGTACCGGCTCGAAACGGGGCAGATGCACGCTGGACGCCGCCAAGTAAAGCGGCAGATTCAACGAGAGGGTCATTCCATACGCCTCGTGGAAAGGGACAATGGCCAAAATCGTCTCTCTGCCCTTTTCCACTGCTCCCCTCCAGGCAGAGACCTGGAGCACGTTCGCGACGAGATTCCTGTGGGTCAAAAGCGCCGGCTTGGGGCGGCCTCCCTTCCCCTTCGTGAATTGGACCACCGCGGGTTCATCGGGTTTGCCGGGTTGGCCAAGCCCGGGTGAATCCCGCCCCCCTTTCCGGAGGAATTCCCTGAAAGGAAAAATGTTCGATTTTCGAGCCACCTTCACGTGGATGCCGCGCCCCTTGGCGGCGAGCGAGAAGAACCAGTTCCGGGGGAAGGGTAAAAAATCTTCAACCCCGGCGATGATAAATTTTTTCAGCTGGGTCTTGGAAAAAATAGGGTCCACTCGCCTGAGGAGCAGGTCCAGGACGACGAGGGTCTCGATTCCCGTCTCGTTCATCTGCCGCTTCAGCTCCTCTTCATCCGCAAGCGGGTCGAAGAAGAAAACCGTCACTCCGCCCTTCAACGCCCCGAAGGCGCTGACGATCGTCTGGGGCATGTTGGGGAGAAGGAGGCCGAGGCGATCTCCCCGCTCCAGCCCGATCTCCCGCAGGGCGTGAGCGAACCCATTGGCCATGGCCCGCAGTTCCGCGAAGTTTACTTTCCCGCCGAAGAAGAAGACTCCTATGCGGTCGGGGTACTTGTCGGCGGCATCATCCAAAAACTGCTGGAGGAGAATATCCGGGTATTCTATATGAGGAGGGACGTGAGAGTCGTAAAACTGGAGCCAGGGTCTTTGCATGAAATTCCTTTAAATGTTTTGGACGCAGATTACGCAGATGAACGCAGAAAAGACAATACGCGTATAAAGTGCGAAAGATTGATCTGAAGGATTACCCGAGATCCGTCAAAAATCTCGCCTACCATCGACCTCTCCCTGTTCATCCGCGTGTGTCAAAATTTTCCTTGTACCACTGAACGAACCGCCCCAGCCCCTCGGTGATGTTCGTCCGGGGATTGTATCCCAGTTCTTTTTTTGCTTTGCGGATGTCGGCATAGGTGTGTTTCACGTCCCCCGGCTGTTCGGGAAGGTACTCCAGCCGGGCCTTCCTGCCGATCTTCTCTTCGAGGGTCCGGATAAGCTGGGAGAGAGAGATCGTCTGGGATTCCCCGATATTGTAAATCTCGTATCCGCGCTCTCTTGACAGCGCCCCCAGGGTGCCCTGGACGGCGTCATCGATATAAGTGTAATCCCTCAGGGAATCCCCCTTGCCAAAGACGGAGATCTGCTTTCCTTCGTAAATCGACCGGGTGAAGTGATGAATGGCCATCTCCGGCCGCTGCCTTGGACCGTAGACCGTGAAGTACCGCAGGCAGCTCACGGCGATTCCGTAAAGGTGGTGATACGTGTGGCAGAGGAGTTCACCCGATTTTTTCGTGGCGGCGTATGGGGAGACCGGAGTGTTCACCGGGTCTTCCTCGGAAAAGGGGACCTTGGAGTTGTTCCCGTACACGGAGGAGGAAGAGGCGAAGACGAAACGGGCCGACGTCGTTTTTCCGGCATGCTTCGAGGAGGTGAACCGTCCCGCGAATGTTCACGTCCGCGTACAGGGCCGGGTCTTGAACGGACGGTCGAACCCCGGCCCTCGCGGCCAAGTGGGCCACGACCTCGATCTTCTCATCCTGGAATATCTTTCCGATGAGCGGCTCGTCCCGCAGGTCCCCCTCGATCATCCGAAACCCGGAATTCTGAAGGGCTCGGGCCAGGTTGCGGCGTTTTATCGCCGGGTCGTAAAAAGGATCGTAATTGTCGAGACAGATGACCCGATGGCCTTGCGCCAGAAGCACCTCCACCAGGTGAGATCCGATAAACCCTGCACCGCCGGTCACCAGAATGGTCATAACCGCACCCTTTCTTTAGGATAAATTTGCGAGGCAAAAACGTAGGAAACCCGGAAATCCCTACGTCACCCCCTCTCCATCCCCCGTCGAGGGGGAGGGAATCTCACTTTCCCGCCAATCTCGATGATGTCAATTTCACCAGGACCTCAATATGGTAGGTCTGGGGAAACATGTCCAGGGGCTGCACTTTTTCAACCCGGTAATCCAAGTCGATCAGCCGGGCCAGGTCTCGGGCCAGGGTCGGCGGCTCGCACGAAATGTAAAGGATGATCCTAGGCCGGAGGGATGCCAGCGGTTTCAAAACCTCGTGGGCTCCGACTCGTGGCGGGTCCAGGACGGCCACATCAAGCAAGCCGCCTTCCTTTCCAACGCGCCCGATTCCATCTGCGGCATTTGCGGCTACAAATATGCAATTGGAAAGGCGGTTGGCCCGGGCGTTTTCCGCCGCATACAGAACAGCCTGCCTGTCCTGATCGACACCCCAGACACTCCCGGCCCTTTGGGCGAGAGGGAGGGTTAAATTTCCCGACCCGCAGAAGAGGTCAAGCACCTTTTCTTTTCCGGTTAGATCCGCCCATTCCACGACGGTTCGCATGAGGTTGAAATTCTGCCGCGGGTTCACCTGGATAAAAGATTCGCCGCCCGTGCGGGTCCGCAACTCCTCCGCGGTCCCCGATCTTCGGCCAATCATAGCGCATGTCCAGACTCGCCCCAGGAGGTTCTTTGACTTCCCTGCATGACAACGCCTTTCACCCCCCGAATATTGCCGACCTCCTCGGCTGTCTGGAGACCGGCGGACCCCTCCAAGCTCACGCAGACGACTCCCTTGCGCTCGTCCGGGCTGACCTGAATATCCGCTCCTCTGACCGGGACATCGCTCCTTTCGCTCATCCATTCCCGGAGTCCCCGGAGAATTTCATTGGCGGTTGGGTCGAGAAGCGGGCATTCCCGCACGTCAACCAGGCGATGGGTCCTCCAGGAATAAAAGCCAAGGGGTTTTTTCCCCTCTCTCATTCCCGCCTTAAACTGAGCCCGTATGCGGTAGCCCCGGTCATCGGGGGAGGGGATGAGAGGGAGCATGTGAAAAGGTGACTTCCGCGCAAGGCGGCCCAGGAGCTCCTGTACCTGTTCTTCTTTTAACTTCAACTGTTCCGGGTAGGGAAAGTGCTGATACTGGCACCCTCCGCATTCCCCGAACAGCTTACAGAAGGGCGTTGCACGAAGGGGGGAGGCATGCTCGATCCGCCGGGGAACTGCTTCGGCGTAATTCTTCTTTTCCCGGGTCACCTCGACTTCGACCCGTTCCCCGGGGGCAGTAAAAGGAACGAAGATGACCTTTCCGTCCGCCCGGCCCATCCCCTGCCCGCCGTAAACCATCTTTTCTATTTCAATGATCAAGGCTTGTTTCATTTATTTATATTTGAACCACAGAGAACACAACGCGGCAGAGCCGCAACCAGAAAAATCCGACCTGTGATGCCTTCCCAGAAATCCCCCCTGCCCCCCTTTGCAAAGAGGGGTTGGGGGGGATTTCTGAGGCGGGTTTCCCAATTCGGAATTTCTTA
The DNA here is from genome assembly GCA_963712535.1 of uncultured delta proteobacterium. GTDB lineage: Bacteria > Desulfobacterota > SM23-61 > SM23-61 > SM23-61 > CAVQIK01. The sequence goes on from CAVQIK010000003.1 coordinate 387,782, forward strand.
ACAAAAAATTTGAGAGTCCACAGATGAGTACTACAGAGATCACGGGTTCAAGTGACCAGCCCTGCTAAAAAATAGCACAAACAATTGGTTGAGCCGTCATTACGGAAACGTTATTTGCACAAGGATGTTTTTGATCCATTTATTGTCTGTTCCCTCTGCGATCTCTGTGGTTCATTTTTTATTGTCTGTTCCCCGCAGCCCCTTGAACCCCGTGCACTTCCAGATGGGGTGCGTGCGGATCACCGAGGAATTCCGCCGCACCACGTACGGCTCCAGCTTTTCGCAGGAATCAAAAAGGGCTTCCAAGTTTTTCGGGATCTCGTTGCCGCCCTCGCTAAAGAAGACTGCCTGGCTTCCCGCGGGCGGGGAATTCGCCGGCGAGAGGTTCTGGATACGGTGCGGGGCGTCCCATTGGTAGATCGGGATTTTTCCGCGGGTGTAAAACATGCCCTCGCCAACCAGCTGGTGCCGCGGCGTTATTAAAAAGACCCCTTTCTCCGGGCCGGCGGCCTCTTGCAACCTGTCCCCCAAGCCGCGCCACCCGCGGACCTGGCTCGTCGGATCTTTTGCCGGGCGGATGGGCACCACCGCGTGAATCGGCTGGACGTGGGCCGCCAAGGTGAAAAGAAATGCGCTCACGCATGCCGCCCAGGCAAGCGCTCTCTTGCCAATCTTCCAACCGGGCCATTCCGCGGAGGAAATTCCGGCCAAAGCGATAACCGCGGAAAAGTAGGCCGGGGCGGGCCAGTTGGCCTCCACTCTGGATCGGAGGCTGGTATACGCAAAGAAGAGCAGGATCGGCGCGGAGGTCCAGAAGAGGAGGAGCAGGTGGTTCTTTTTCAGCCGGAACCCCTGGAGAGCGCTTTTCGCCATCGCCCACAGCAGGGCCAAAAACATGAGAGGGGAAATCACACCGGCCTGCCCGGCCCAGTATTCTCCGAAGTATCTCAGCCCCGCCGCTTTCTTTGCCGCGAGGCCGTGAGAAAGCTGGAAGCGGAAAGAGATCCAGTCGTTCTGCGCGTTCCACAGGATCACCGGGAAGAAGATAACGAGGCCGAGGAGGAGCGCGAGATAAGGCTCCTTCCGGCTGAGCCAACCCCTCCCTTCAGGCGAGGAGAGAAGAAAAAAGAGGATGCAGGGGGCGATGAGGATCATGGTGTATTTGCTGAGGAGCCCCAGGCCAAGCGAAATCCCGGTAAAATACCACCATCGAACCCCTTTTCCAGAAACTGCCTGAAAAACGCAAAATACGGCGAGCACCCAGAACAACGCCTGCGGTCCGTCCGGGGTCGCGACGATAGCTCCCGCCGAAGCGAGCAGAATGACGTTCATCAGCAAGGCGGAATAAAAGCCCGCCCGCTCGCTGCGAAACATCATTTTCCCGGTGAGATACAGGAGGAAGGAGACCATCGCCCCCATCAGGACCCAAACCACCCGGACCCCGAACTCCCCCTGGCCGGCAAGCGTCGTGGAAATCCAGATGAGAAACCCGGTCATGGAAGGGTGGTCGTAATACCCCCACTGCAGGTGCCGCGCCCAGGTCCAGTAATAGGCCTCGTCCGGGGCCAGCTCTATTTGCTGGATGTAGAAGAGACGGAAAGCGGTAGTCACGACGAGGAGGACGAGAAACGCCCGGTAATGGAGACCCGATGAAGAATGGGAAGTCACAGCGCGGTCTGCCTCAGCTGATCGTGGGCGAGGGATAGTTCCTGTACCTCCAGCGGATCTTCGGGATCATCTTCAGGGCGTCGAGCATGATTTTCCGGTTAAAGGTGGACTCCCCGGCTTTCCGGTCCTCGAAAATGAACGGCACTTCCTTGATCCGGAACCCTCGCCGGTGGGCCTTGTAGAGGACCTCCTCCACAATGGGGGGTCCTTCGCAGAAAAGCCGATCCAGTTCGATGGCCTCGAGAACCTGTCTCCGGAAGACCCGAAACCCGGAGGTGCAGTCCCGGACGGGGACGCCCAGAATGAGGCGAATGTAACTGCTCGCCATCCGGGTAATCCACTGGCGGAAAAAATGCCTCCCCCTTTCTCCTCCGCCCGGAACCAAGCGGGAGGCCAGGAGGAGGTCGCAGTCCTCCATCTGCCCCAGGAAAAAGGGGATGTATGAAGGCCGATGGGAGAAGTCCGCGTCCATCTCGATGACAAACTCGACTCCCCGGCCGACGGCGTATTGAAATCCGGCCACCCCCGCGGTCCCCCGGCCCCTCACTCCCTTCCGCAAAATCAGGTGGACGCGAGGGTCCTCTTTCCCGAGCCGCTCCACGATGGACGCTGTGCCGTCCGGGGAATCGTCGTCCACCACCACCGCGCCTATCTCCGGGCCCGCGGAAAGGATCTCCCGCAGAAGCGGTTCGATGTTCGGAGCTTCGTTGTAGGTGGGGATCATGGCCATGGCTTTCATGAAATTTCCCCCGCCTGGCCGGTGATCTTGGACAGCGACACGTGGCCTGAAAAAACCAGGACGAGCCCGGCGGCCACTTCAATAATGAAGCCGAACCCGTGCATGAGGATCGCGTACCCCAGGGCCACTTCTTTCGTGACGCCGAAAGCCATGAGAACCACGATGATCAGGTAGTGCAAGGTCCCGATGCCCCCCGGGGACGAGGGGATGACTTTCCCGAAAGCCATGAAGATGATCACCATGATAGGCGCGTACACCGGCAGGAAAAGCCCGAACGAAGCCATGACCAGGTAGGCGACCCAGAACACGTTGCACCACATGATCAAGAGGACGCCGAAAGCGTAGAGGATGTACCGTCCGGTGACCGCCCGCATCCCCTGCAGCATATCCTTCAGAATGCCCTGGAATTTTCCCCTGAACCGCTCCGGGATGACTCTCATCCAGCGGTTGAGCCAGCCCAGGAATTTCTCTTCCCGCCGGACCACCAGGAACAGAAAAACGATCATTCCCAAGGCGAGCCCCCCCATGGTCATACCGCTGGTTTTCAGCCAGGGGGGAAGCGAGACGAGGGGGATCAGCAATAGGAGAAAAATCAGGAGCACCAGGATGTCCAGGAGATGCTCGACCATGACGGTCGAAAGACAGAGGGATTTGGGGAGGTTCTCCTTTTCCCCCATCAGGTAGGCCCGCGCCAGTTCCCCCATCTTGGCAGGGAAAAGGTTGTTCACCATGAGCCCGATGACCAGCACGGAAACCGTGGAAGAGAGCCGGACGCCTTTTTTCGCGGGCATGAGCAGGAACCGCCATCCCGCCCCCTTGAAGAGAAAACAAAGGAGCTGGAAGAACACGGCGGGGATCAGGAAGTAAGTAATTGGCGGAATGGAAGGAGTCCCAGAGCGCGCGGAAATCCACCTGGCGCACGGAGAAAAAGGCGGCCACGGCGCTGATCAGAATCCCGATGAGAAAATTCAGGTGGCGGCGGATGAAGGCGGCCATCGATTTTATGCCTTCGTCCTTCTCGGGTGGGGTAAGAGGGTCCGAATTTTCCGGATCACCTCCTCGGCGTGTGATGGCCTCCATGCAGTTCGGCGAGATGTCGCACTTTCTTCGGTAACAAGGAGCGCAAGATAAAGGCGAGACGATCTTTTCCCCTCTCCCGTAGAGTTCAATCTCCTGGGCGCATGTCGGGCCAAACAGGGCCACGACCTTTTTCTTAAGGCCGATGGCCAGGTGGAGGGCGGTCGTATCTCCGGTTACCACGAGGTCGCAGAGCCCGATCAGCGCCGCGAACTCCCCGAGGGTATTTTCACAGCCCGTATCGACCAGGCCCCCTTTGGCCCTTCTCAAAATTTCGCGGTTCCGCTCCTTCTCGCCTGGACCGCCGAGCAGGAGAAGCCGAACCCCGGCTTCCTTCTTCAAGTTCTCGATAAGCTCCAGATATCCTCGCACCGTCCAGGCTTTGTTGGCAAATACCCCGCCCGCCCCGGTGTTCAGCCCGATCACCACATCCCCTTTTTTCAGGCGGGCCTTCCGGGCGAACCCCTCGGCAAAAGCTGTTTCTTCAGGACCCGGGAAGAGGATATAATCCTCTTTCTCATATTCGATCTCGGCGATTTCGAAAATCAACTCCGGGTAGGTCTTCCGGTTTTGATGAAATTTTAGTTCATCGGAGAGGCCCAGGTAAAAGGCGTACTCGCTGGCCCGGTTCAAAGGACGGATGTTTCCTTCCGGGCCGAGCCCGAATCCTTTTTTGACTTCCGCCGGGACCTTGGAAACCAGGGCCGCTCCCCGGGGTTCCTTCTCGAGCCCGATCGCCAGGTCGAAAGCTTCCAGCTCCAGGGGAAGGGTGGAGGGAAAATCAAAAAGGAGGAGCCGGTCAATCAGGGGATTGTGTTTGAGAAGCGGATGCGCCTCCTTGTCCACTACCCAGGTGATATGGCTCTGGGGATACGCCTTCTTTAAGCCGGTGAGGAGGGGGGTGGTGCGGAGAACGTCTCCGATCGCCGCCAGCTTGACGATGAGGATGCGCTTCCCCATCGGCTGGTACGAGTCGCACGCTTCGCAGGTCCGCTTGAACTTGCAGGGCCGGTCCCCCAGGAAATGTCGGCAATCCAAACGCCAAATGTTCATCAATATTTCACCGCAGAGGGCGCGGAGAACGCAGAGGGCATGCCGCTCAAATTCATTTCTGGAAAAGCCTTTTTCACCCGCAGATCATGCCCATTTTTTCCTTCGATTTTCATTATACCGAATCCTCTGCGCTCTCTGCGACCTCTGCGGTTACATCTGTTATTTTTTCTTATCCGGCATCCAGTCGAATCGTTCAAACTGCATCGTGAAAGTCCCCCGCCCCTGGGTGAGAGACCTCAGGTCCGTGGAATAGCCGAACATCTCTTTCAGGGAGACAAACGCCTCCACCATGCTGACTTTTCCTTTGGAAAGGATCTGCTCGATGCGGGCCTTGCGGGCCCCCAGATCGCCGATGACCTCGCCAAGGAACTCCTCGGGCACCGCCACCTCGGTCTTCATGATCGGTTCGAGCAGGACCGGCGACGCTTTTTGGCACGCCTCCCGAAAAGCCATGGCCGCAGCCACCTGGTAAGCGAGGGGCGTGGAGCTCCCCTCCCGGAACTCCCCTCCCAGGAGAGTCGTTTTCAGGTCGACGATCGGGTATCCGGCAACGACGCCGTTCCCCATGGACTCCCTGACTCCGGCTTCGATCCCGGGGAGGAAATCGGGGGGAATCGTCCCGTCGGCCGAACCGGGGTCGAATTGAATTCCCGAGCCCCGGGGGAGAGGCTCCACCCGAAGCCGTACCTGCCCGAAATTCATCGCCCCGTCGATTTCCCTTTCAAACTTCCCCTCCCCTTCGGCGGCGCCGGTGATCGTCTCCCGGTACACGACCTGGGGTTTGCCCACGTTCACCGAAACGTTGAAATCGTCCAGGAGCCGGCGGACGATGACATCCAGGTGGAGTTCTCCCATCCCCGAAATAATCGTTTGCCCCGTGTCTTCGTCGTATTTCACCCTGAAGGTCGGGTCTTCTTCCACCAGTTTCTGCAGGAAGAAGTCCATCTTTTCCTGATCCGCCCGGGACTTGGGTTCCACGGCAACGGAGGTCACGGGCTCGTAGAACTCGATCCGTTCGAGGGCGATGGGATGGGCCTCGTCGCACAGTGTGTCCCCCGTGGTCGTCTCTTTCAGCCCGGCTGCGCCGATGATGTCCCCGGCCCGGACTTCCGGAACTCTTTCCTTTTTGTTGGCATGCATTCGGAAGAGGCGCGCGACCCTTTCCCGCTTCCCTTTCGTGGAATTGTACACGTCCTGGTCTGCCCGCAGGACCCCGGAGTAGATCCTCAGATAAGTTAACTTTCTCCCCTCGTCCATCATGACCTTGAATGCCAGGGCGGAAAACGGTTCCTGGTCCGAACTCCGGCGGGATTCCGGCTTGCCGGTTTCGGGATTGAACCCCTGGATCGGGGGGATGTCCTGGGGCGAGGGAAGGTACTCTACCACGGCGTCGAGGAGCGGCTGGATTCCCTTGTTGCGCAGGGCTGCCCCGCAGAGGACGGGCACGAGCTCAAATTTCAAAGTGGCTTCCCGCAGGACCTGGTGAATTTCTTCGGGCGGGACTTCCTGACCCGCCAGGTATTTTTCCATGAGAGGATCGCTCCTCTCGGCCAGCGTTTCCAGGAGCTGGTCCCGGTACTTTTGGGCATCGGAAAGAAAGTCGGGGGGAATTTCCTCTTCCCGGAAAGTGGCCCCGAGCGTCTGCTCATCCCAGATGATGGCCTGCATCTTGATCAGGTCGATCACCCCCTGGAACCGATCTTCGGCGCCAAGGGGAATTTGAATGAGGATCGGGTGCGCCCCCAGCTTGTCTTTCATGCTCTGGACCGTGCTCAAGAAATCCGCGCCGATCCGGTCCATCTTGTTAACGAAGGTCACGCGGGGCACCCGGTATTTGTCGGCCTGGTGCCACACGGTTTCCGATTGAGGCTCCACTCCGTTTACGCCGTCGAAAACGGCGACGGCCCCGTCCAGGACGCGCAGGCTCCTCTCCACCTCCATCGTGAAGTCCACATGTCCGGGGGTGTCGATGATATGGATTTCATGCCCCCGCCATGGGCAGGTAGTCACGGCCGAGGTGATGGTGATCCCCCGCTCCTGCTCCTGGCGCATCCAGTCCATGACCGCCTCTCCGTCGTGAACCTCTCCCATCTTGTGGGAACGGCCGCTGTAATAAAGGATGCGCTCGGTGACCGTGGTCTTCCCGGCATCGATGTGGGCCATGATCCCAATATTGCGAATCCGGTTTAATTTTCCCTTGGGAGGCATAAAAAAAGTCCTGAGTGCGGAGGACTGAGCGCTGAGGATTGAGTAAATACGTTGCCCGGAGTTTCCTTCCAGTCGTTACACCCCACCCTTCACCGCTTTTCGATACATTCCCGCATGGACCGCGAAAGTTCGCCAAGAAGCCCCGTTGCTTTCTCCGCGTCCCCGACATTCATCAGACCCATTCCGCAACTCGACGTTAACAGGCATCTTTCACGGAGAATCCCCTCCGGGATCCCTTTACTCGAAAGCTCCCGGAATTCCCCTTCCAGTCTCTCCCGCAGGCCCTCGACGGCTTCCTTCCCGGTAAACTCCGATGTCGGCACGATTCCCCACGCCAGGCTCCCGCCCCCGGCTAAAAACTCCCCGATCGCCTCGGAATAAAGCGAGAACCGATCAAAAAATCCCCAGGCGTCGAAATTGACGATGTCCGCCTTTGTTTTCAAGAGCATGGACCAGTCGGTGTTGCCGCAGCAGTGGACTCCCACCAGCGCGCCTTGGGCCTGAAAATCTTCGATGAGTTCATTCAGCCGTCCCACGATGGTTCCCTCGTCCACGCTGAAAAAAGCTGATCCGTACCCCGAGAGACCCGGCTCGTCAAGAAAGAGGATGATCCTCGGGCAGACCGTTTTCATCTTCTCGATAATCCAGCGACCCCGCAGGATGAGTCCCTTGATGAGAGCGTCGAAGACCACCTCGTTGTGGATTACATCCCTTTTCCGTCCATCCTGAACGGCCAAACCGAAGGTGATCGGGCCGACCATCTGCCCCTTGAAGAAGTGAAGGCCGGCCGTTCCCTTCTCGCGGACCGCCTTCATCATCCCTTCGAAGCCCCCGGCATAACCCTGGGGGAAGGCATAGGGCGCTGTCTCTCCGGACAGGTAGGCCCGGTATACTTTTTCCAGCTCCTTCGCTTCGTCAAGAGCGGTGTTGAAGGAAACGCCGTTCTCATCCGCCTGCAGGAAAGGCAGCCCCGGGCTCACCTGGATATTCATGCTCTCCAGGGAGCTGTGCTTCGGGAGCTGGGGCCAGAAGGGAGTATGGGGGAGGGTTCGGGCGATCAGGGCGCAAGCTTCAGCGACCCGCTCGTGGGGCAGGCTCCCCACACCCGTCGCCAGAAGATTGGGCTTAAATGTTTTTCTTTGAAATTGTTCCATAACTCAAGAAGATCAAAAATATTGTTGATTAGGGGAAGCCGGCTTTCGGGACTGAGAACTAAAAAATCCAGGGGGTCGCTTCTCAATCGGCGTTCTCGCGAAAGGCAAGGAAAATCACGGCTTTTCGAATAACTCATACTAGAAAATTTCAGCCCCCTTGTCAAGATGAAACAACCCCCGAGCTCCATGGACCTCGTCCCTCCGGAATCTGGTGTCGGAATTGCGGAATTTCACTCGCTCAACCTTCACTTTAATGCTGTTCCATCGTAGGGGCGGGGTGACCCCGCCCCTACATTCCGCATCCAGACGCGGAACTTTCCGCTTGACCCTCTTTTCTTGTTTCTATACATTTTAGTGAACAAGGAACCTATAAACGCGAAAGGAGATACGCCATGGACAAGGGACTCTGGACCTGGGTGTCGCCGATCCTTTCGGCGATTTTAATCATCGCTCTCGCCGGACCTGGACTGACCCAGGAATCGATCAAGATCGGGTTCTTTGCCCCGATCACCGGGCCCGCCGCCGTTGACGGGGCGAGCGCCAGGAATGCCGTCGAGCTGGGGGTGAAAGAAGTAAACGACGCGGGCGGAATCAAAGGCAAGAAAGTCGAACTCATCGTGTACGACGACCGTTTGAAGGCGGAGGAGGCCGTGGCCATCGCCAACAAACTGATCGAGAGAGACAAGGTCGCGGGAGTGGTGAGCGGCTCCTACAGCGGGCCGACGCGCGTGACTGCCCCTATCTTCCAGAAGGCCGGGATGCCCATGGTGGCCGGGTACGCGGTTCACCCGGACGTGACCTGGGACCCGAAAGCCAAAAAGCCCAACGACTTCATCTTCCGCAACGGGTTCCTGGGCGAGATCGAAGGAGCGGCGGCCGCCGAATTTGCGGTCAAGAACCTCAAGGCGAAAAAAATGTCCCTGATCTTCATGGACAATGATTTCGGCCGGGCGATATCCGCCGGCTTTGCCGATCACGCCCAAAAACTGGGGGGCACCATTCTCACCAAGCAGATGTACAAATTCCCCGGAGAGAAGGACTTTCGCCCGTTTCTGACCCGGATCAAGGAAGGGAGCCCCGATCTCATTTTTGCGGCCGGGTACTACAATGAGGCCGCTTCCATCGTCCGCCAGGCGAAGGAACTCGGGATGAAAAGCCAGATCATGGGCGAGGAAGGGTTTGACTCCCCGAAGTTCCTGGAGATCGCCGGTCCCGCCGCCGAGGGCGTGATCATCGCCACGAACCTTGACCGCGATGATCCCCGGCCGGTGGTGCAGAACTTCCTGAAGAACTATCGCCAGGCTTACCGGGAAGACGCCGACATGGTAGGCGCGTCGAGCTATGACGCCTTTATGATCCTGGTCGGCGCGATCAAGGAGGCGGGCACGGACCCGAAAGCCATCCAGAAGGCCCTTCTTGCGACCAAGGACTACAATGGGCTGACGGGCAAGATCAGCCGCTTCGTCCAGGGCGAGGTGGTCAAGCCGGTACAGATCCAGGTAGTGAAGGAAGGCAAGTTCCGCCGGCTGGGCGTGGTTGACAACCCGGAAGTGATCACCCCGCCGACGAAAAAATAACACCGCCTAAGAAACGATGATTTCGTTGGAATTCCGTTCAGTCGTCACCCCGGCGGAAGCCGGGGTCCAGAACGTAGTAAAAATATCTGGATTCCGGCTTTCGCCGGAATGACGACTTCCAGACGACTTCCACCCGAACCGGCCCGGCGCGGTACGCGCCCCTAGATTTTATTAATATGCTCTGGCAGCAACTGGCTAACGGAATCGCCGTGGGGAGCGTTTACGCGCTGATCTCCCTGGGCCTGACCATGGTTTACGGGATCCTGCGGATTCTTCACGTGGCCCACGCGGGGATCTACGCGCTGGGGGCCTACGTCGGACTCCTCTCGTTCCGGATCGTCGGCGATTTTTGGCTGTCCCTGATCATCGGAATGGCAGGGTCGGCCGCCGCCGGGTACCTGGTGGAACGCTTTCTTTACACCCCCCTCCTGCACCTCCCCCGGATCGCTCCCCTCATCGTTTCCATCGGGCTCTTCACCGCGATGGAGGAAGGGTTCCGGATCGTAGCCGGACCCCACACCCTCACTTATAATGCCCGCGTCGGGCTGGGAGATATTTCCATCGGGAGCTTTCATCTCACGGAAACGCAGGTCCTCATTCTCCTGGTAACGCTCGCGATTCTGATTTTCCTGTGGGCATTCCTGACCAGGACCCGGATGGGGCTGGCCATGAGAGCCTGCGCCCTGGACGCGGAGACGACCTCCTCCTTTGGGGCCAACGTGAGCGCGATCATCGCCCTGAATTTTATCATCGGATCGGCCATGGCCGGGGCCGCGGGCGTGTTGATCGGCGTCTACGACAACCAGGTGTGGCCGACGATGGGCAGCATCCCGGCTTACAAGGCGCTGGCCATCGTCGTCCTGGGCGGACTCGGGAACATTCCCGGAACCGTCCTCGCGTCGATCGTCGTGGGACTGGCGGAAACATTCTTCATCGGCGTCCTGGCCATCCCCTTCCCACGGGACGCCGTGGCGTTCCTGGCGATGATCCTGGTCCTGATGTTCAAGCCTTACGGGCTGCTGGGCAAAGCCTAGGAATATTTGACCGCAGAGGGCGCTGAGGAGGCGGAGATAAGAAGAAATTTCACACTCCAAAAACGAAATGAGAAAAGAACGTCAAAGGGCACATCCATTTTCTAAATTGAATTCGGCGATTTGGATTCTATGAGTGGCATTCTTCCCGTGCGACTGATTTGGCACTTGGATCCTGTAATTTGAAATTTCTTGAGCGTCTCTTCTGCGTCCTCTGCGCCCTCTGCGGTGAAAAGTCTTTATGATCGGCGGATACTTCATCACCATTCTCATCACCATCCTCATTTACGCCATCCTGGCCCACAGCCTGAACATCATCACCGGCCACGCCGGCCAGATCTCGCTGGGGCATGCGGCTTTTTTCGGAATCGGGGCCTATACCTCCGCCCTGCTGTACACGGAAGCGGGACTTTCCTTCTGGGTGAGCGTTCCCCTCGCCACGGCTGCCGCCGGGATCGTCGGGGCGCTCCTGGGCATCCCCTGCCTGAGGGTTCGCGATGACTTTCTGGCGATCACCACGATGGGCATCAATTTCGTCGTGGAAGCGGTATTCCTTTACATCCCCTTTTTCGGCGGCGCCATGGGGATCGGGGGGATGAACCTCCCGGGCTGGTTCGGGCGGGAGATGACCAAGCCCGAGTATTTCGTCCTGATCGTGGCCGTCTTTGCCCTGCTGCTCCTCCTCGACCGCAAGCTGGGCCGCTCCTGGATCGGCCTTGCCTGGGCATCGATCCGGGAAGACGAGCAGGCGGCGGAATCCATGGGCGTTGACGTGGTCCGGTTCAAGGTCCTGGCCTTCATCCTGGGAAGCGCCATCGCCGGCCTGGCGGGCGGGTTTTACGCTCACTTTTTGACCTTCATCATGCCCCAGAATTTCGGGTTCCCGCTTTCCATCATGATCCTGTCCATGGTCGTCTTCGGGGGGATCGGGACCCGCTGGGGTCCTTTGCTGGGAGCGGTTATCCTGGGAATTCTTCCGGAGGTCTCCCGACCCGATCATGGAGTACCGGACTTTTCTTTACGGGGTTCTGCTCATGTTCATGATGCGGTTCCAGCCCGAGGGGCTTCTGGGCTCCGGGTCCGTACTGGCTCGCGGCTTCCGGCGAGCCGTTTCCAGACCGTCTCCTCGAGGATAATGCCCATGCCCTTTCTGGAAATAACCGCTATCGGCAAAGAATTCGACGGGCTGCGCGCCCTGGACGGGGTGACTTTCACCGCGAGCCCGGCGAGATCCTCGGGATCATCGGGCCAAACGGGGCCGGGAAGACGACCCTCTTCAACCTCATCTCGGGGATCTTCGCGCCCGTCCGCCGGCGACATCCTGTTTGAAGGAAAGTCCATCCTCCGTCTAAAGCCCCACCAGATCAGCCGAATCGGAATCGGCAGGACCTTTCAGATCGTCCGCCCGTTCCCCAACCTCGACGTGGAGACGAATGTGCTGGTAGCGCTCGGCCAGAGGTTTTACCCCTCGCTCCTGCATTCCGTCCAGGCGGTTCGCCGGCCGGAGATCCTCGAGGAGGCCCGGGCGATCATCGAGGAGAGCCGGCATCCTCCCCTTCGCCCGGAATCTGGCCGGGAATTTGCCCCTGGGGATTAAGAAGCGCCTGGAGATCGGCCGCGCCCTGGCCCTGCGGCCGCGCCTTCTGCTGCTGGATGAACCCTCCGCGGGACTGCGCTTCGAAGAATCGACTCAGCTCATGGACCTTATCCGCAAGGTGAGCAAACAGGGCATCGGGGTTCTCCTGATCGAACACAACATGCAGGTGGTCATGGACCTTTGCCGCCGAATCGTCGTCCTCGACCACGGGATGCAAGATCGCCGAGGGTCTTCCGGAGGAGATCCGCTCCAACCCCCGGGTCATCGAGGCCTACCTGGGAAAGGAGGACCTGATGCTCGAGGTTCAAGACCTGGAAGTCTCCTACGGCGAGGTCCTGGCGTTGAAGGGGGTCAGCTTCAGCGTGAAGGAAGGCGAGCTGGTCACCATCATCGGGGCGAACGGGGCGGGCAAGACGACCATCCTCCGCGCCGTCATGGGCCTGGTGAAATGCCGGAAAGGGGCCATCCTCTTCGAGGGGAAAGATATTACCCGCACCCCCCCTCACTACCGGTCCCGCCTGGGGATCAGCCCGGTCCCGGAAGGCCGGAAGATTTTCTCAGACCTCACCGTGGCTGAAAACCTGCTCATGGGAGCTTACCCCGTCGATCGCCGAGCCTTGGGATCCAGGTTGGAAGAGGCTTTTCACCTTTTTCCTATTTTGAAGGAGCGAAAGGCACAGGTCGGCAAGACCCTGAGCGGCGGAGAACAGCAGATGCTGGCCATCGCCCGGGCGCTCATGCCCCGGCCGCGGATGATCCTCATGGACGAGGTTTCCCTGGGTCTCATGCCCATCTACGTGGAGGAGACCTTCCGGGTCATCGGGGATCTGCACCGCCGCGGAGTGACCATCCTTCTGGTGGAACAGAACGCCCGGAAAGCGCTGGCCGCCTCCGACCGGGGGTACGTCCTCGAAACCGGCGAGATCGTCATCACGCGGCCCCAGCCGGGACCTGGTCACAGACCCGCGGGTGAAGAAGGCCTACCTCGGCGGAACCTGACAGATGTATAATAAGAGCGGTTTTTGAGCCGTAGGGGCATCCCGCCTCGGCGGGACATCGTGCCCCTACCGCGGATATGAACAGGAGATTACTCCATGGAAAAAAGACGTCCAGTGAAAACAATGAAAAAACTCTCGGTCAAACCGGAAGGGAAGCTGCACGTGAACATCTCCGCCCCCCGGGGCACCAAGCTCACCTGCAAGAGCTGGCAGACCGAGGCGGCCATGCGCATGCTGATGAACAACCTCGACCGGGAAGTGGCCGAGAAGCCCGACGACCTTATCGTTTACGGGGGGACCGGGAAGGCGGCCCGCAACTGGGAATCGTACCTGAAAATCGTGGAGTCATTGCAAGACCTGGAAAACGATGAAACCCTCCTGGTCCAGTCCGGAAAACCGGTGGGGATATTCAAGACTCACGCCTTCGCGCCCCGCGTGCTCATCTCCAACGCCATGCTGGTCCCCAAGTGGGCGACCCGGGAGAAGTTCCAGGAGCTCGAGGCGCTGGGCCTGACCATGTACGGCCAGATGACCGCCGGGAGCTGGATATACATCGGCTCCCAGGGGATCCTGCAGGGGACATTTGAAACCCTCGCCTCTGCCGCGCGGAAACATTTCGGAGGATCGCTGAAGGGACGGCTGGTCCTCACCGCCGGGCTTGGGGGAATGGGCGGAGCCCAGCCCCTCGCCGCCACCATGAATGACGCCGTCTTCATCGGCGTGGAAGTGGACCCGGAAAGGATCAGGAAACGTCTGGAGACGAAGTACCTGGATGTCATGACGGACAGCCTGGACGAGGCCCTGCAATGGGCGGAGGAGGCAAAGCGGGACAAGGTCGCCAAGTCCATCGGCCTCGTGGGGAATGCCGCCGAGGTTCACCCGGAACTCGTCCGCCGGGGAGTCGTTCCCGACCTCGTCACCGATCAGACATCGGCCCACGATCCTCTCCGGGGGTATGTTCCCGCGGGCATGAGCCTGGCCGCGGCCCTGGAGCTGCGGGAGAAAGACCCGGATGAGTACGTGCGCCTGGCCATGAAATCCATGGCCATCCACGTTCGCGCCATGCTCGACTTCCAGAAGCGGGGCTCCATCGTCTTCGACTACGGCAACAACCTCCGCGCCCAGGCCTTTGAAGCCGGGGTGAAGAACGCTTTCGACTTCCCCGGGTTTGTCCCGGCCTTCATCCGTCCCCTCTTCTGCGAAGGGCAAGGGGCCGTTCCGGTGGGCCGCCCTGTCGGGAGACCCCGAGGACATCTACCGGACCGATGAAGCGGTCCTTCGCGAGTTCCCGGAAAACGAGGCTCTCCGCCGATGGCTTAAATTGGCCCGGGAAAGGGTCCGCTTTCAAGGGCTTCCGGCGCGCATCTGCTGGCTGGGCTACGGAGAGCGGGCCCGGATCGGGAAGGTGTTCAACGACCTCGTGGCGAGCGGAGAAGTGAAGGCCCCCATCGTCATAGGCCGCGACCACCTCGACGCAGGTTCGGTCGCCTCTCCCTACCGGGAGACCGAAGGGATGCGGGACCATAGCGATGCCATCGCCGATTGGCCCATCCTCAACGCGCTCCTCAACACCGCAGCAGGAGCCACCTGGGTTTCCGTGCACCACGGAGGCGGCGTGGGCATCGGGTATTCCATCCACGCCGGAATGGTTGTAGTCTGTGACGGAACCAAGGAAGCGGAGGAAAGAATTATCCGGGTCCTGACCACGGATCCCGGCACGGGCGTGATGCGCCACGCGGACGCGGGCTACGAGCTGGCCATCGAAACCGCCAAAAAAAATGGGAATCAAGATTCCGATGATGAAATAAAAATATTCACCACAGAGAGCGCAGAGGACGCAGAGATCAGAAGAAATTTCGAATTCGAAAATCGCCTGAAAAAATGGATGAAAGAATTGTTAGCGTCGATTCCGCGAGGCAGGAATCCAGTTTTTTTACGGATTCCGGTTTTCCCGGAATGCAGCCACAGCTTTATCATCAAAAGTGACGGTTCTTGTAATTTGGAATTTCTTATCGTCTTCTCCGCGGTCTCTGCGTCCTCTGCGGTGAAATGAGGTCTTTATGAAAATCCTGGAATGCGTTCCCAACTTCAGCGAAGGGCGGGACGAAAGCAAGGTGGACCGGATCGTGGAGGAGGTCCGGCGCGTTTCCGGGGTCAAGCTCCTCGACTACTTCTCCGACCCGGATCATAACCGCACGGTCGTCACTTTCCTGGGCGAACCAGGGCCGGTGAAGGAAGCGGCCCTGAAGGCCGCACTGAAAGCCCTGGAGCTCATCGACATGCGCGCCCACTCCGGGGGGCACCCCCGGATCGGCGCCGTGGACGTGGTTCCCTTCGTCCCGATACGGGGTATGGAGATGAACGAAGCCGCCGATCTGGCCCGGGAGATGGGACGGGAGCTGGGAAACGCGGCTGATCTGCCCGTCTATTTTTACGGGGAAGCGGCAACCGATCCCCGCCGGAAAAAACTCTCCGACATTCGCAAGGGGGAATACGAGGGCCTGCGGGAGAAATTGACGGTTCCCGGCTGGGAGCCGGACGCAGGGATCAAGACTTTCAACCCCAAATCGGGTGCGGCGGTCGTGGGAGCCCGCCCCCCCCTCGTCGCGTTCAACGTGAACTTGCGTCCTGCCCGGCTGGACCGGGCGAAAGAGATCGCCCGGAAGATTCGCGAGTCCAGCGGCGGCATCCCCTCGGTCCAGGCGCTGGGGCTGGAGCTCAAGGAGAAAGGGAGGGTCCAGGTTTCCATGAACCTGACCGACCTGCGGCGCGCTTCTATTTCCACGGTTGTGGAGTTCATCCGGAAAGAGATCGCCGGAACGGGCCTGGAGATCGCCGAATGCGAGGTGGTAGGCCTCCTCCCCCTGGAAGCCGTGATCGAAGTAGCCCGGGAATACCTCAAGATGCCTGAGTTCGATGCCCAGCAGATTATCGAGAGTCATCTTTTGGATGATTGACGGCATCAATTTTATCGGGACGCAGATGAACGCAGATAAAAGCGGAAAAAAATGTAAGATTCACCCTCATGGTTTGGCTGAGCATTCGGTGTGAGCCTGTAGGGGCGATTCATGAATCGCCCCTGCCACATGGCCAGTTGCGAAAAGAGGTCTCTATGAGCCAGGAATCACAGAAAGAAGATATGACCCTCTCGCAGTTTCTCGACGCCGTTGCCGGCGGGAACGCGACTCCGGGAGGGGGCAGCGTCTCCGCCCTGGTCGGAAGCCTCGGGGCGGCGCTGGTGGAGATGGTTTCAAACCTGACGATGAAAAAAAAGGAACCCGGGGCTGACCGGGAGGAAATGAAAAAGATGGCTGAGGAAGCCCGCTCGTACCGGGAGTCCCTGTCCGCCGCCGTCTCTCAGGATATTCAAGCATACCAGGGGGTCATGAATGCTTACCTCCTGCCAAGGAACACGGATGAAGAGAAGAAGACGCGCAAGGAAGAGATCCAGCGGGCCTTGCGGAAGGCGGCCGACCCGCCCCTCTTTACCGCGGCAACGAGTCTGAAACTCCTGAAACTCTGCCGCAAAGCAGTGGAAGAGGGAAATCCCAACGCGATTACCGACGGCGCGGTGGGCGCCCTCCTGGCCGATGCCGCCCTGCACGGAGGAGTTTTCAACGTCCTGGTCAACCTCTCGGGGCTGGATGACGCGGAGACGGTGAAAAAGATGAAGCGGGAGCTGAGCCGGCTGGAGCTGGAAGGAGAAAAGACGAAAGAAAAAATCCTGGCCCGCGTGAAGGAGAGGATGAACGCCAAATGAAAGCGGAAGCCGACCTCCTGGTGGAAAACGCCGCCCAGCTTTTGACCCTGGCCGCCCCGAAGGAAGCAGCCGGCGCGGAGGAGAAGCTTGGGATCCTAGACCGGGGAACCCTCGCCGTCCGGAGCGGCCGGATTGTCTGGGCCGGGCCGGCCGGGCAGTGCTCCCGGAACGTTTCCCTCCTCGCCGGGGGCAAGGAGCTCGACGCTTCCGGAAAGGTTGTCGTCCCGGGCTTCGTCGATTCCCACACCCACCTTCTCTTTGCCGGCACCCGTGAAAGAGAGTTCGAGCTCCGCCTCCAGGGCGCAACCTACCAGGAGATCGCCGCGAGCGGCGGGGGAATCAAATCTACGGTGGAGAATACCCGGAAGGCAAGCAGGGAAGAGCTGGCCGCTATCGGCAGAAAGAACCTCGATTCCATGCTCTCCCTCGGGACCACGACGGCGGAGGCCAAGAGCGGGTACGGCCTCTCCACGAAAGACGAAATCAAGATGCTCGAGGTCCTGCGGGATCTCGGCCGGGAGCACCCCGTCGAAATCGTGCCCACTTTTTTGGGCGCCCACGAAATCCCGCCCGAATACTCCGGAAAAATCGGGGATTATGTCCGGCTGGTGATCGAGGAGATGATCCCGGCGGTGGCGGAAAAAAGGCTGGCAATCTTCTGCGACGTCTTCTGCGAAAAGGGCGTATTTTCCCTCGAGGACTCGCGGCTGATCCTCGAAGCGGCGAAGCGTCATGGCCTGGCCACGAAAGTCCATGCCGATGAACTAACCCCTCTGGGCGGAGCGGAATTGGCGGCTGAGCTCGGGGCCGTGTCGGCCGACCACCTCCTATTTATCAGCGAAAAGGGCATGGAAGCGATGGCAGAAAAAGGGGTGGTCGCCACCCTGCTCCCCGGGACCGCTTTTTTCCTTTTCATGGGCCGCTACGCCCCCGCCCGGCGGATGATCTCAAAGGGTGTGACCGTCGCCCTCGCCTCGGATTTCAACCCCGGCTCCTGCATGACCGAGTCCCTCCCCCTCATCACCACGATCGCCTGCACCCAGATGCGCGTGACCCCGGCCGAGGCGCTGATCGGCGTGACCCTGAACGCGGCCAAAGCGCTGAAAAAGGAAAGCGAGATCGGCAGCCTGGAGCCGGGCAAGCAGGCGGACCTTCTAATTCTAGACATTCCTGACTGGCGTCAGATCTCCTACCATTTCGGGGTGAATCACGTACAAACAGTGATCAAGAAAGGAAAGGTGGTCTGGGAGCGGTAGGGTAATTGCGGGGCGCTCGTCGTGCCAATCGTAGGGGCACGATGCATCGTGCCCCTACAGGAATGCAAGAGATGCTGGTGAATGATCCACCAGTCCCGTGAACCCGCCCTTACTGCTTCAAATCCGACCGGTCGTTCTATTTCTTCTGAATCAGCCAGTCCAAGCCCAGGAAGCTGAGTCTTCCCTCGGTGGGTACCCCGGTCTGCGGGTCCCACCCCATCGCCCCGTAGTAGAGCTTCAGGGTGTTCGCAAAGTCTTCCCGGGTGATTTTCTTCTCCCGGGGAGTGCCGGCCTCCAGGGTCTCGTACAGACGCTCGGGTAGATAATCATCCTTGCTGGAAAGGCCTTCCCGGATGTTGAACATCCTCGCCATGGTTACGGTCCGCTCCCCCAGCTCCATCAGCTCGTATAGGCTGGTATTCCAGCCGGTAATGGCTTCCACGGCCTCGGCGAGCGTTACAAGCGGAAAAGCGGTGTACGGCGCCGCGGCGAAGTTGCATACCCCGAGGGAGTTGAAGGAGTTCCAGATCGCCTGGGTGTGAGCGAACTGGCGGACCTTCCTCGGCCCCATCTCCATCGCCGGGACGGGCTCCAGGACGCCGGCGGGCTTGGCCCCTTTCAGCGCCGGGCCGTCGGTCAGGAAGGAAGTGTCGTGCGGGGCTTCAATATGGTCCGCCCCCGTGGGTGAAGTCGCGTAGCTCAGGCTCAGCCCCTGCTTCCCCCGCGGGTCGTGCATCGGCAGCTCCTGCCCCTTGATGTGCATGGCATATTTCTCCGACCCCTTGCCGATCTTTTGCGCCGCCCGCTGGACCCCTTCCGCCAGGAGGTCTCCGATTCCTTCCCGCCTGGCGATCTTGCCGATCATGGCCAGCATGGCGTCCGTGTTGCCGAATCGGAGGTCGATCTCGTCCGTGTCTTTGGCCGTCAGGATGCCCTTTTCCACGAGTTCCATCGCAAAGCCGATGGAGACCCCGACGGAGATGGTGTCCAACCCAAGCCGATTACACATCTCGTTCCCCTGGGCGATCGCCGCCAGGTTATCGATCCCGCAGTACGATCCCAGGGAGGCGACGGTTTCGTATTCGGGCCCCCCGTACTCCGGGCTGGCGCTATACTTCCCCTCCACCTTGACCGCCCGCTTGCACTGGACCGCACAGGCGTAGCAGCCTTCCGATTTGACGAGAATGGTGTCGGTCATCTTTTCACCGGAGATGGCCTCCGCGCCTTCGAACTGCCCCTTCTGGAAATTGCGCGTGGGCAGGATCCCGGAGTTGTTCAAGGGCATGACAAACATGGGCGTCCCGAATTTTTTCAGATTCTGGGCCAGGGCGGACTGGGGAAGAATTTCGAGGACTTTCTTCCCGATCTCTTTGACTTTCTCCGGATCGGCAAACGGCAGTCTCTGGGTCCCGCGGACGGCGATGGCCCGAAGATTCTTGGACCCCATCACCGCCCCCATCCCGGTCCGCCCGTTGGCATGCTTCAGCTCGTTCACCACGCAGGCGTAGCGGACCATCTTCTCCCCGGCCGGCCCGCACTGGGCCACGCGGATCCGCTTGTCCCCGAGCTCTTCCCGGATCAGCCTTTCCGCTTCCCCGGTGTCTTTTCCCCAAATTTTCGAAGCGTCGCGGATCTCCGCCTTGCCGTCCTTGATCCAGATATATACCGGCTTGGCCGACCGGCCTTCCACGATGACCCCGTCAAACCCTGCCATCTTCAGCTCCGGCCCGAAAAACCCCCCCGCCTCCGCTTCCCCGAAAGCGCCGGTCAGGGGAGAACGGGCGGCCACGGTGTACCGGGTCAGACCCGGCAGGGGCGCCCCGGAGATTACGCTGGACATAAAGAGCAGCTTGTTGTCGGGCCCGAGGGGATCCACACCCGGTTTCTGCTCTTTCAATAAATAATAAGACGAAAGCGCGGACCCTCCCATGTACATGCGGTAGACCATCTCGGCAGGGGCTTCTTCGCTGATCGCTCCGGTGGTGAGATTTACCCGTAAGATCTTTCCGTTGTATCCGGTCGGCATAATGGAACCTCCTATTCAAGAAATTGGTATCAGGGGCAATGTACTATAGTTATTCTATTTTTACAATGACTTCGGAGTTGGAAAGCACGCCCACTTAGTGCGGAAGATGATCTTATCCGCAAGGATTTTCCTGCTTGATTAAGGCTCAAAGCAGGTAACTGGTTAGGCTTATGAAAAGTAATCCAAGATGGCCCTAAAGTCTCAGAAATCCCCCTTGATCCCCCTTTTTCAAAGGGGGAAACTATATCCCCTCCCTTTGGAAAAGGGAGGCCGGGAGGGATTTCTGGGAACTCTTTTCAAATGGAGCAATGAACCGCTAAATATAGGTGTCACACATTTTTCTAACCGGCTTCGGCGATTCATGCCGAATCACCCCGCTCCCGCGACCCGGCTCCCAGGTAATACTGGCTGATCTCATTTCCTTTTATTTCCGCGGCGGCCGACTTCAGAGCCACGCGCCCGTTGGCGATCACGTAAACGAACTGGGAGATCGGCAGAGACAGGGAGGCGTTCTGTTCAACCAGGAGAATGGTCGTCTTCAAATTTTCGTTGATCCTCTTAACCTCGTTCATGACCGACTCCGCCATCAGCGGAGCCAGGCCCAGCGAAGGCTCGTCGAGGAGCAGAAGCTTGGGGCGGGTCATCAGGGCCATGCCGATCACCAGCATCTGCTGCTCTCCGCCGCTCAGGGTGCCGGCCAGCTGGCCTTTTCTCTCCTTCAGGATGGGGAAGTAAGACAGGATGATTTCCAGGTCCCGGCGGATTTCCTTCGGCTCATCCCGCCGTACGAGGGTGCCCACCTTCAGGTTCTCTTCCACCGTGAGGGAACGGAAGAGCTCGCGCCCCTCCATGACCAGGGAGATCTTCCTGCGAGCCATCTCGGACGGGTCCATCCCGTCGATCCGGCGGCCTTCAAAGAGGATCTCTCCTCTCCTCACCCGCCCATTCTCGAGCAGGAGGACCCCGGAGATGGCCTTCAGAATGGTGGATTTCCCGGCGCCGTTCGCCCCGAGGATGGTGACGATCCCGCCCTCGGAAACCTCCAGGCTCACGCCTTTGAGGGCCAGAATGACGTTGCTGTAAAGAACCTCGATATCCTTACATTCCAGAAGCATAGGTTCTGCAGAGGAGAAGGAAAGATTTATTGAATTTTTGGCCACAGAGGTCACAGAGATCACAGAGATATGATGTCCGAAAAAGAAAAGAATGTTCCTCATCACCCTTAAGAAGATTTCTCAGGGTCAGGATTTTTCTTTTTGCTTTTTAAACATCCTCTGTGGCCTCGCCCTCTGTGGCGGAAAGTTAATTTAATGCGTCTTGATCCAGTCGCTGATCGAACCGTATTTGCCGTTCCGGATCTCCAGGATCCGGGCCTGGGTGTGGCCCTGGTGGTCCTTGTAGGTCAGCGGAGGAGTGCCGCCGCCGGTGTCGAAATTCGCCACCTGCTCCCATTCATCCCTGACCATCTGGCGGAACTGGGAAATTTCCGGGATCTTCCCCCCGCTCTTCTTGAGGACCCGGGTAACCACCTCGTTAATGACTTTGCCCTGCACCCATCCCTTCATGAAATAGGTGTCCTTTTTGGCGATCTCATGCTTCTTGCTGTATTCCTCGATCTCCTTCATCATGGGGATGTTCTCTCCCCAGTCGGCGTTGATCTGGATGGCTTTAAAACCTTCCGCGTCCTTGCCCAGCGTTCCGGGAATGATGTGGCTGAAGTCATAATTGTTCCCGATGAACTTGGACGCCGGGACCCCCACCTTGGCGGCATCCCGGAGAACCTTCACGCAGTTGTTGACCGAATCCTGAATGTAGACATAAGTCGGGGTTCATCTCTTTGATCCGCAGGAGCTGCGGCGTCAGGTCCGGGGAAGCGCCGGGGTATTCGACGTCACCGACAACCTTCAATCCCAGTTTTTCCGGGATCTTCTGCTCCACCGCGTTCCGGCAGGGCGCCCGCCCATATTCGATGTCCGCATGGATGAAGGCGAAGGTCTTGGCGCCTTTCTGCTTGGCCCAGTTCATGGCGATGATGACCTGGTCTTCGTACGTCGGGCCGAGCAGGTAGATGAAGGGGTATTTCACCGGGTCCAGGACGTCCCGCGAAAGCGATTGGGCCTGGAAGGGGACTTTGACCAGCGTGTTGATCTGATCCCGCAGCGCCTTGGTTCCGCCCGTCGACCAGCCGTTGATCACCACCACCCGGTCCACGTCCACCAGCCGCTTGAAGACTTTGACTTCCTCCGGAATCTGGTTCTTTCCATCCAGCAGGACGGGGACATACTTGTGACCCATCACCCCGCCGGCTTTTTCATTGAGGTAGGTGAGGCAATCCTTGGGGCCGTAAGACATCCCGTTCACGTCCGTGTCCGTTCCCGTCAGGGTCCCGTAGATCCCGACCGGCACCTCCCCGGCATGGGCGCCGAGGCCCGCGAAACCGATGATGACGATCAATGCCAATCCCCATACTCTTTTCATGAATACCCCTCCTTTTTAGGAATCGTTTTTCCGCCGCGCCAATCTCCTGCTTCGGCCACCTCCTTTCTTTTTCGTTTGGAACTCCTGCCGCCCAGGCGGGAAAAGATCTCGGAGAGCCCCTTGGGCTCAAAGACCAGAAAAATTACGATGATCACGCCGAAGACGATCTGTTTGAAAGCGGCAAACGTGTATTCCATGTGCAGCACCGGCTGGAGAACTTCCATCAGGCGCTGGATCGCTTCCGGGAGAAGGACGACGAAAATGGCTCCATACACGGAGCCGAACAAGGTCCCCATCCCCCCGACGATGATCATGGCCACGTAGTCGATGGAGATGGAGAGCTGGAAGGCCTCCGGGTTGATGATGGTCATGTAGTAACACCAGAGGCCGCCGGCCACCCCCGCGTAAAACGAGCTGATGGCGAAGGAGACGAGCTTGTACTTGAAGACGTTGATGCCGATGAGTTCCGCCGCGATGTCCCGGTCGCGAATGGCGATGAAAGCCCGGCCCACGTTGGTGCGGAAGAGGTTCCGGGTGCCGATCACCGCGAGGACGGCCAGGCTCACGGAGAGAAAATAAAAAACGCGGTCGTTGTTGATGTGGACCCCCCAGATCTGCGGCGGGGTGATGAAGAGGCCCTGAACCCCGTGGGTCAGGCTTTCCCAGTTCTTGAAGACATACTCGAGCAGAAACTCCGCCGCGAGGGTGGACATGGCCAGGTAAAACCCCTTCAGCCGCAGGGAGGGGGTTCCGACGATAATTCCCACCAGGGTGGTCACGATCCCGGCCGCGGGCAGGTTGATCCACATGGGCCAGCCCACTTTGGTGCCCAGAATGGCCACCGTGTAGGCCCCCACTCCCATGAATCCGGCCTGCCCCAGGGAGATGAGGCCGGTGTAGCCGGTGAGGATGTTCAACCCCAGCGCGCCGATCACGCCGATGGCCGTCATGTTGACGAGGAAAAGGATGTACTTCGTGTACTGAAAAAGGCTGAAGGGAAAGAGGAGGAAGACCGCGAGGAAAAGCAGGTAATACGGCCATCGTTTTCGCCGGGAAAATCCCATATCAAAGCCTCTCGATTTCTTTCGTCCCGAATAGCCCGTAGGGCTTGATGAGGAGGATGATCAGCAGGAAAGCGAACGACGCCACCTGCTGGAAGGCCCCTCCCAGAAACGGGGCGATGTAAACCCCGGCAATGGCCTCCAGGGCCCCCACGATGAGCCCGCCGACCACCGCCCCGGCAATGCTGTCCAATCCTCCCAGGATGACCACCGGGAAGACGACCAGCCCGATGTAGCTCAGGTTGACATGGAGGGCGCTGATGCTGGCCAGCAGGATCCCCCCGGCCGCGGCCACCGCCGAGGTGATGATCCAGGTGAGGGAAAGGACCCGCCGGGCGCTGATCCCGAGGACCACGGCCACCTTCTGGTTGTCCGCCGCCGCCCGCATGGATAGTCCCATCTTCGAATATTTGAAGAAGAGAAGAAAAACCACCAGCAGCACCATCGAGGTGAGAAAGCTCCAGAGGTAAACGGAGGAAACCTTGAACCCCCCCAGCTGGATGGAAAAAGACGGGAAAAGCTTGGGATAGGTGAAGTTGCTGGAGCCCCAGGCGGCCAGCGCCCCGCCGTCCATGATGTAGGAGATCCCCATGGTCACCATGATGACCGAGATGAGCGAAGCTCCGGAAAGGTACCGCAGGACGAACCGCTCGATGATCATTCCCATCAGCCCGGAAATCAGGAAGGTCAGCGCGAGGCTGAGCAGGATGGGGAGCTTCAACTGGACGACCAGGGCGTAGGTGATGAAGGCCCCCACCATGACCATGGAACCCTGGGCGAAGTTGATCACGCCGCTCGATTTGAAGATCAGCACGACGCCGAGGGCGATGAGGGAGTAAATGCTGCCGATGGTAATCCCGGCAATCAGCACTTGAATCAGAAGTTCCATGGCTTCGCTTTCCCCTTACGTCTCCGCGTAGGAATGGCCCAGGTAGATCCGGATGACCTCCGGGTTCTTCCGGACCGCCGCCGGCGTGCCTTCGGCGATCTTCTCCCCGAAATTCATGACCACGATCCAATCGGAGATGTTCATAACCACTTCCATGTCGTGTTCGATGAGGAGCACGGTGAGTCCCCAGGTCTTTTTGATCTCCAGGATGTGCGCGATCATGTCCTGGGTCTCCTCCCGGTTCATCCCGGCGACCGGCTCATCCAGGATCAGAAGTTCCGGCTTGGCGGAGAGCGCCCTGGCCAGGTCCACCCGCTTCTGCAGACCGTAGGGCAGGGTGGCAACCACTTGATTCCGGATCGCCCCCAATCCCAGGAAATCCAGGATCTCCCGGTCGAGAAACTCCTCCAGCCTCTTCTCCTCCCTCTTCGCCTTTCCCGAGGTAGACCATGCCCGCCAGAGCCCCCGAACGCAGGTGAATGTGCCTTCCCAATTTGATGTTGTCGAGGACCGTCATCCCCTTGAAGAGCTCGATGTTCTGGAAAGTCCGGGAAATTCCGAAACGGGCCACCTTGTGGGGACGGAAGCGGGTGATCTCCCGGCCGTTGAAGATGATCGTGCCCGCGTTCGGCTCGTAGAATTTGGAAATGCAGTTGATCAGGCTCGTCTTCCCCGCCCCGTTGGGGCCGATCAGGGAGAAGAGCATGCCCCGGGGGACCTTCAGGGCGACGTGGTGGAGGGCCTGAACCCCCCCGAAATGGAGGGACAACCCCTCGACCGCCAAGTGCACTTCGTTGTTTCGTTCCATCGTTCTCCGCCGGCCTCAGAAAGCGCGGTTGAAGATTTCCTCGAGGGAGTTCACGCTCACCTTACGCGGGTTGGACCGGAGCAGCCGGGTGACCCCGAACATTTATTTTGGAAATTGTTTAGCCGCCCCAGAAATCCCTCCCCGCCTCCCTTTCATAAAGGGAGGAGAATAGTCTCCCCCTTTGAAAAAGGGGGATGAAGGGGGATTTCTGGGGGTTCCTGGCATCTGGGAACTTTATTTTTCAAAAGCTAAACAGTTACCTATTTTGATTTTTCCGCGCTCGCATTTTTAAAGCCTTTCCGTTTGACCGCCAATACGTCGAGAATCCCCTCCCGGCTGATCATCAAAAACAGGATCAAAATGCCCCCAAAAATGAGGCCCCTCAGGCCGATGAAAGAGCTCAGGTACGCGCTCAGCTGGGTCACGAGAAACGCCCCCAGAATCGGCCCGGCGAAGATTCTCATCCCCCCCACCATGATCATGAAAATGGGCTCGGCGGATTTGGCCCAGTGGGCGTGATCGGGGTAGGAGCCGCTGATGTGCAGGGCCATCAGCCCCCCGGCGAGGCCGGTAAACATCCCCGAGATGATGAACACGAATATCTGGTATTTCCTGACGTTGATCCCCAGAAAGCTGATCCTTTCCGGATTATCGCGGATACTGCGGAGAACCCAGCCGAAGGGCGACTCCGTCAACACTTTCAGGGCAAGAAAAGCAAGGACGGTGAGGATCAAGATGAGGAAATACAAGTTGAAGGGAGAAGCCATGTCGATCGACCACCCCAGGAGATGAAAAGGGGGACGGGGGATTCCTCCGACCAGCCCCTGGTCTCCCCCCGTGAACTTCTCCCATTTGATGATGATGGCGTAGATGATCTGGCTGAATGCCAGGGTCAAAAAGGAGAAGTAGATGGCCGTCAGCCGGGTGCAGAAGTAGCCGATCACCAGAGCGGCCAACCCCGACAAGACCATTCCGCAGAGCAAGGCCAGGGGGATGGGAAGGGGTAAAGAGGTGGAAAGTTTTTGCAGCATGATCCCCACGGTGTAGGAGCCTACCCCGAAGAAGGCCGAATGCCCGAAGGAGACTAACCCCGTGTAGCCGATCAGCAGATTCAGGCTTACGGCAAAAAGAGCCATGATGAGCATCTCCGAGACGATATTCACGAACCCGACCCGCGGGAACAACAGGGGAACCACGATGAGGAAAGCGGCGAACAAGAGGAGCCAGCTGTGAGATCGAAGGAGTTTCATTCCACTTCCCTTTAAGCGGTGGCCCGGCCGAAAAGGCCGGAAGGACGAAGGATCAGAACGATGGCCATGAGGAGGTAGATAAACGTCAACTCGAAGAACGGAAAACCCAGGATTCCGAACGACCGCATGAGTCCGAAGATCAGGGCGACCAAAAAGGTGCCCAGGATGTTGCCCATTCCCCCGATGACCACGATCACAAAGGATTCGATGATGATGGCAAAGCCCATCTCCGGAACGATGGAGCGCAACGGTGCCGCAATCGCGCCGCCCAATCCGGCCAGAGCGCTTCCCAGGGCGAACACGGAGGTGTAGACCAGGGGGACGTTGATCCCCACGCACATCAACATCTCCGGGTCGGAAGCGGCCGCATTGATCGTCTTTCCGAATTTCGTCTTGGCCAGGAACACCCAAATCCCGATCACCAGCCCGATTCCCGCCAGGATGATGAAAAGGTAGTAAAAGGGAACGACGCTCCCCAGGAGGTTCACCGGGGGCCTCCGGAAGACACCGGGCACGGGAACGGAGAGGTCAAAACTTCCCCAGATCAGTTTCACCAGGTCGTCGAAGACGAGAATGAAGGAATAAGTGAGCAGGAGCTGGTAAAGCTCGGAAAGCCCGTACACTCTCTTTATGAAAAACCGCTCCAACACCACCCCCACCACGCCCACTCCCATGGGAGCGAGGATCAGGGCCAGCCCGAAATTTCCCAGAGAGGCCATTACCGTGTAAGTCAGGTACGCCCCCACCATGTACAGGGAACCGTGGGCGAAATTCAGCACCCCCATGACCCCCAGGATCAGGGTAAGCCCGGAAGCCACCAGAAACAGGATCATGGCGATGATAAACCCGTTAATCACTTGGGCCAGGATGCATCCTGGCTCACCCAGGCAGTTCAACAGGCTGGCAATATCCATTCACTTCCCCCCGCCCATCCTTCCCCACCCCTCCCGACAGGGAGGGAAGGATGAGGTTAAATTCCATGAAAATCTTCTGAACAAGTCTATTCCAGCGGCCGTGGAGGGCCCTCTTATCCGCCGGGGCCGTTTTACCCTATTTGAGCCAGCCTTTCTCTTTCAGCCACTCGTTTTCCACCTTGAGGATATCATCCCAGGACAGGGTGAGGACGTCGGCCACATAGGGCATTTTGTCCGTCGTTTTTCCCCAGGCCTCGGTGTAGAGAATATTCGTATGATCCCGTCTTCCGCATCTTCATCTTCTGGTCCGGGGGCGTTCCCCAGGCCGATACGATTTCCAGGTCCTCCAGGGCGTCCCGGACGGCCTTTTGATCCGTGGTCTCCTGCTTTTTCTACCGCCTTCTGGTAGAATTGGCAGGCGGCATAGGCTTGCTGGGACCATCCCGAAGGCTCATACCCGGCTCTTTGGTGATGGCGTCAAACCAATCTCGGTTCAGCTTCGTATCCGGTACAATAGGATTAGCTCTGGTCCCCATGTAGATCCCCTCGGGGAATTTCCCGAAGGCCTTCTTGACGGGATTGATGGCGGTAAAATCTCCCAGGTCAATGCTGAAGATCTTAACCTTTTCACGGAATCGATACAGGGCCCCCTGCTCCAGGAGAGCCACGATGTCACCTCCCCACTGGGAGGTGAAGACCGCGTTGACTCTGGCGCCCATGATCTTGTTGATGTAAGGAGTATAGTCGGGCTCGTTCAGCTTAGGCCAAAGCTCGGTCACGATTTCCGCTTCGGGAAAATAGATCTTCAGGAATCGGACAAAGTACATGACGTTCTCGCGTCCATAGGCGTAGTCCGGAGCGATCATCGCCCATTTTTTCCAGCCGTTCTTCTTGGAAAGCTCAGCGGCATACTTGGCCCCGGCGGCCATGTCGTGAATGTTTTGGGCCGCGGCCCGGAAATGATAGGGAGCAAAGGTCTTTGGATCTGCCGTCAGTTCGGTTGTTTTCGAGTTCAGGGCGATGGTTAAGCAGGTTAAGATCCCTGGAGACTTCCTTTACGGAGAAACGCTTCCCGGCTACTGCAGCCTTCGAAAAGGAGATCCACTTCCTTCGAGGCCGCGGCCTCTCGGGCCATTCTGACCGCTTCCTCGATCTTCGCCTGGGAATCCAGGTATTTCACTTCCACTTTTCTTTTGAGCAACTCCTCCTTTTTTATTCACTTCATCTTTCCACATTTCAATGCCGTCCTGATCGGTCTTCCCCACTACGGCCGACCTTCCGGAAAAGAGGCTGAGGCAGGTGATCCGAATGGGCTTTTGACCGTAAGCCGGTCTGGTTGAAAGATAAGATCCCGTTCCCACGCCGGCCAGTCCCGCGGCGGAGGCCTTCAGGAACTCCCTTCGAGTCAGGACCATTCTTTTTTTCTTAGGACTGATTTTCTCCCATTTGATTTCCTCCTTTCCTGATTTCAGGTGCTCAGTGCTTCGATTCGCAAATACAGCACGCGAGTCACTCGACGGAAATGGGTCACCTCCCTTCTCCAAGTTTCGGGTCATACCGCCAAATACCGGTCGTGAACCTCTTTATTTTCCCTCAAATCTTCCACCCCACCCTGGTACAGGATCTTTCCCTTGTCGATTACGTAGCCCCGGTCCGATACGCTGAAGGCAAACAAAACGTTTTGCTCGACGAGGAGGATGCTCATGCTTTCCCGGAGGCGCTTGATCAGGTCCACGAAGGACTGCACGATGAGAGGAGCCAATCCCTGGGTGATTTCATCCACCAGGAGGAGTACCGGGTTTCCCATCATGCTGCGGGCGATGGCCAGCATCTGCTGTTCGCCCCCGCTCATTTCCGTTCCCAAGTGGTTTTCAATCGTTTTTAGTTTCGGGAAGTATTCGTAAATTCTCTCAATGGTCCAGCCGGCGCCGCCGGAGATGGGATTCCTTCTGGCAATTTCCAGGTTGTCCTTCACGGTAAGTCGGGGGAAGATCCTCCGGTCTTCCGGAACGTACCCGATCCCCATCCGGACGATCGAATAGGGAGGCTGACCGATGATCTTCCGGCCGTTAAACTCTACGCTCCCCCTGCGCGGAGGGGTCAAGCCGGTAATGCTTCTCAGGGTGGTCGTCTTCCCGGCGCCGTTCCTCCCGATGAGACATACGATTTCCCGAGTCTTTACCCCAAGGGAGAGACCTTGGAGAATGTAACTGGTGCCGTAATAGGTGTGGATGTCTTCGACCTGGAGCATTATTTTATGAACCCTCCCAGGTAAGCTTTTCGTACTTCTTCGTTTCCCCGGATCTCGTCCGGAGTCCCGTCGGCCAGAATCTCCCCGTAGTTCAGGACAACGATCCGGTGGGAAATGGAAAAGACTACATTCATATCGTGTTCGGTCAGGATGAAGGTGGTCCCCGTGGTGGTGAAAAGCTCCTTGATCAGTTCCACCATTTTGTGGGTCTCTTCCGGATTCATGCCCGGCGGTGGGCTCGTCCAGAAAGACCAGTTCCGGCTCGCTGGCCAGAACAATCCCGATTTCCACAATCCGCATGTCGCCGTGCGATATGGCCTGGCAAGGCATGTCCTTCTGCTTTTCCAGCCCGATGAGCTTCAGGATCTGCATGCTTCCTTTCATAGAGGTCATCGAAACGGTCGATCGGTTTGAAAAACTTCAGGTTCTTCCCCTGGTGCACGATCAAGGCGGACCGGATGTTCTCCAGCACGGTCAGGGTCTTGAAGATGTTGGTGATCTGAAAAGAACGGGAAATTCCCATCTTCCAAACCTTGTAAGGGGGAAGCGCGGTGATATCCTTGCCCTTGAAGAGGACGGTTCCCGAAGTGGGAGGAAACTTCCCGGTCAGGACGTTGTAGAAAGTGGTCTTCCCCGCCCCGTTCGGCCCGATAATGGAAGTAATCTCTTTTTCCCGAATCGACAGGCTCACGTTCTCGAGAGCGGCGACGTGGCCGAAGTTTTTGGTGAGGTTCTTAATCTCTAGAATCGCCATCAGTCCTACCCCGTTTTTTCACGCAAGAAGAAGTTTCACTGAAAAATACCGGGCATTCCCATGTTGATAAATTCCTAAAAAGTCGAAAGTTAGTTTTTCCGTCATTCCGGCGAAAGCGTTCGACTGAGCTCACGCCGCAGCCTTTCGCCGGGGTGACGATTCAAGAGAATTTTTGCGAGACCATCAATGTTGAATTACCCCTTTTCCTACCTGGGAACGATGATGGCCCGGGCGATCGATCTGCTTTCCGACCTTTCGAGGGCTTCTTTGGCCTCTTTTAAAGGATATTCTCGGTCGGAGAATTTCTCGTACGGATATTTCCGGTGATTTCGTTCCAGGAATTTGAGAGAACGGTGGAGGTAAAAGGGGTCGTATCGGACGATTCCTTTCACGGTTATACCCTTGCGAGTGATCACTCCGGGAGAAATGGAAGTCTCGAACTCGCGGCCGATCAAAATATTGCCGATCCCTATCACCCGGCCCCCGGTGCGCACCAACTGGAGAGCCTCTGAAAAGGCGGCGGGAACCCCGGATACTTCGAGGACGACATCCGCTCCGTCACTCCCCGTGATCTTCTTTACCTGTTCGGCCCGCTCTTCCACCGTCGCAAATTTCTTCAAGTCGATCAAATAATCCGCGCCAAAAGACTTGGCGAATGCCAATCTCTCCGGCGCCCCCTCGATCACGATAACCTGAGCCCCCTTTTCTTTGGCCACGGCGCTGGCGTGAAGGCCCAGGCCCCCCGCACCCTGGATGACAACCGTTTCCCCCATGGATAGCCCGGCTTTATCCAACCCATAAAAAACCTGGGAGAGGCCGCAGTTTGCCCCCGCGGCAACCGCGTCTGGAAGGCCGTCCGGGACCTTGTAGAAGTACTGGTTGGGATGAACATAGTAATGAGTGGCGTAGGAGCCATGGAAATGGGGGGGAGTCTCCGGGGATGCGGCGGTGAATTTATAAGCGTTCTGGCACAGAGAAAGATCACCCCGCAAACAGGGAGCACACTTGAGACAGGTAAGAAAATAGGGGGCCACGACCCGGTCTCCGATTGCGACCGGCGACCCCGCATAATCGGTTTTTACCCCATCTCCCAATTTCAGCACCCGCCCGACAAATTCATGCCCCATGACCACACCCTTCTTAATAACCGGGTGCAAACCCCGCCATATGTGCAAGTCCGATCCGCAGACGTTCGCTTTTACTACTTCGAGCAGAACCGCGCCCGGCTCTACGGGTGGCAGATCAAACTCCTTCATAGCGATTTCTTTTTCTCCCATCAAGATGGCCACTTGACCTTTCATTGTTCCATCCTCCTTGTCCAAATAAGATCAAATAGGATACGAACTATAGTGAACGACCTAAATGAGTTGACATGCTGTTGGCCTCTGGTTGACCCGCAAAATCCCCCCTTGCCCCCCTTTGATAAAGGGGGGGTGGGGGGATTTACCGGGATTGCCTAACATGCAATGTCCACTTTCTTTCGTCGGGCACTATAGACCGAAAATAATTTTCATAATTCATCAGTGACTCCTGAAAAAAGAGATGGGGTATTGCGAATGCAGTAGGGGCAATTCATGAATTGCCCCTGCGGATCGCCGCGTCGCTTCGCTCTTCCCAAGCCGTTCGTTATAGTTCCCCTTTGGGAAATCGGGTTCATTTCTGCAGGGTTGCTTCTCCAGGGGGAAGCCGAGCCGCAAAGAAAGAATCCGGTTTAGATCCCGCGGCCCCCATCCACGTCCAGGCTTGCCCCGGTAATCAGGGAGGCCTCATCCGAGGCCAGGAATAATGCTGCGTAGGCTACATCTTCGGCCTGCGCCAGCCTGCCCAGGGGTACGGTAGCGGTAAACTTTTGTCTCCCTTCCTCGAATTTTTCAGCCGTGAGGGCCTGGTCGGACATGAACTTCGCCAGCATGGGCGTCTCTGCCGCCACGGGATTTATGCAATTGACGCGGATCTTGAAGGGGGCAAATTCGATCGCCAAAGCCTTGGTCAACATGATGGCCGCTGCCTTGGAGGCACTGTAGGCGCTCAAACCCGGCCGGGGGCGAATCCCGCTGATGGACGCGGTGTTGATCATCACTCCTCCCCCCTGTTTTTTCATGTACGGGAGGGCATATTTGGCCCCCAGGAAAATGCCTTTCACGTTGACGTCCTGAATCCGGTCCCACAGTTCCTCTTTTATATTCTCGACGGGGGTGAAGGATATGGGGATCCCGGCGTTGTTGAAGAGGATATCCAGCTTACCGAAGGTCTTGACCGCCGTCTGGATCATCTTTTCCACGTCGCTCGCCTTGGATACGTCGGCGCGGATGAAAATGGCTTCGCCCCCTTTTTGTTTGACCAGGGAAACCGTTTCCTGCCCGGTCTTCTCGTCAATATCCGCGACTGCCACTTTGGCTCCCTCTGCGGAAAACAGGATGGCGCTGGCCCGCCCGAAGCCCGATCCTGCTCCGGTGATCAGAGCTGTTTTGTTGGACAATTTCATAACCGGTCCTCCTTTTTGAGTATAGATTTCCCTCTCTAAACAAGGGATTTAGAATTCGTTTTCCTTCGGGGGAAAAGAGAACACGAGTGCCCCGATCAAAAGGTGCTTCGTTTTTCTTTTTCTGAATTGAACTGGCTACTCTGAACCGGAACTGTTCTTTGGAAAGGATGCGGCCGAAAATAGTGATTCTTGCAGAAAGGATATTATTATTGAGAATGCGTTGTCAATATTTTTCAAAGCCCGGATCGATCGGCAGCGGCCCCGGGAAAAGTGTCTATTCTTCCCCGGCGGGCAAAATCATCTCTTTTTGTGCCCCGTCCATGAGCGTGCCGTCATTGTCTTCCGCGGTCTTCCGGGTTGACGTGTCGATGACTTCCAGGCCTTCAATGTCTTCTCCGGTCGAGGCGCCCAGTTCCTTGAACTTCCGCGCCGAGACCAGGACTCTTCCCTCGAAGGACCCGACCGCCTTGTTGTAGGCTTCGACCGCCCGGTCCAGCCCCCTGCGGACGTCGGCAAAATGGCTGGAAAGAGTGCGCAACCTTTCGTAGAGAGTCTTTCCCAGTTGGCTGATCTCCTGGGCGTTGGCCGCGATCTGCTCCTGCCTCCAGCCGTAAGCCACCGCCCGGAGAAGGGCGATCAGGGTCGTGGGGGTGGCCAGGATCACGCGCTGGTCCACGCCGAACTCGATCAGCCCCGGGTCCTGTTCGAGGGCCGCGCTGAAGAAGATCTCGCCGGGCAGGAACAGGACGACGAATTCAGGGGTGGGCTTGAACTGGTCCCAGTAGGCTTTGCTGCTCAGCTTCGTCAGGTGGGTCCGGATCTGCCGGGCGTGTTCCTTGAGCTTCAGGACCCGGCCCTCTTCATCCGCCGCTTCCAGCGCTTCCAGGTAGGCCTGCAGGGGGGCTTTCGAATCGACCACGACGTTCTTGCTGTTCGGCAGTTTCACCACCATGTCCGGGCGCAGGCGGCCGTCGTCGGTGTTCACGGACTCCTGCTGGAGAAAATCGCAGTATTCGAGCATTCCGGCGATTTCCACCACCCTCTTCAGCTGGATCTCCCCCCACCGCCCCCGGACCGTCGGGGTGCGGAGTGCCTTCACCAGGTTCGCCGTCTCGCACTGCAGTTGAGTTTGGGTGGAAGCCAGCCCCCGGATCTGTTCGGTGAGTGTGGCGTAGGCGCTGGTCCGGATTTTTTCAATCTCCTGGATCTTGCCGTCGACTTTTTGCAGGGAATCCCGAAGCGGCTGGACGAGGGCATCGATCGCCTTCTGGCGCGTCTCCAGGTCTCCCCGGGCCCCTTCCTGGAATTTCTCCAGGGTGGCTTTCGCCAGGTCCAGAAAGGATTGGTTGTTGCTCCTCAGGGCCTCGGCGGAGAGGGCCTGGAACGCGTCGGAAAGCTTCCCCTGCGCCTCGTCCAGGACGGCCAGCTTCTCCTCGGCCGCTTTCCGCTCTTCTTCCAGTTTGGTTCCCAGCCCGGAGATCTTTTCCTTGAGGTCGGTGCAGTTACCCTGGACGCGATACAGTTGTTCCTCTTTCTCCTTGAATTTCGCCTCCAGCTCCGGTATCCGCAGGTTCCGTTCCTCCGCGGCGGACCTCTTCTCCGACTCCGCTTTCAGCTCTTCCCTTTGGCGGGCCACTTCCCCGGACAAGTTCTCAACGGAGCCCCTCAGCTCCTGGATCTGCTGCTCCCTTCCCTGGAGCCGCTCGTTCAGTACGGCGCTTTCCGCTTCCCCCTGGACCCTCGCCTGCTGAATCCTATTCCGCAGGAAGAGCCAGGCCAAAATGAACCCGAGCACCGCCCCGGCGATGATATAAAGGATTTGAATCTGGCTGCCCATGGATATCCCCCTGAAATCATCTAAAGGCTGAAAATGCCCCTTATCAGGCACGGGAATCTTACCATTTATTCGCCCCGATTGGTACCCCCCGGCCTCTGTGCTTCCTCATAACATCCGCGAGCTCAGCGTGCCTCGCCTGTATCTTCTTTTTTCCACCCAGAATTGACACCTCCAGCTTTTTATTTTACATTGGCCTGAAGTCATATCTGCGTCATCTGCGTCCAATCAAATAGAAGGAGGATTCCATGGGTGATACTCTCCCCAAATTCAAAGCCGCGGCCATCCAGGCCGCGCCCGTTTTTCTGAACCGTGAAGCAACCGTGGAGAAAGCCTGCCGGATGATCGAGGAGGCCGCCGCCAAAGGGGCGGAGCTCATCGCTTTCCCGGAAGTCTTCATCCCGGCCTATCCCTGGTGGCACCGCCTGGACAACGCCTACCGGGGCCACAAGTATTTTCGGGAGCTGGTGAAAAATTCGGTGGAAGTCCCCAGCCCGGCCACGGACATTCTCTGCCAGTGCGCCCGAAAGGCAAACGCCTACGTTGTCATGGGGATCAACGAGAGAACTCCGGAAACTCTGGGCACCATCTACAACACCAACCTGATCATCGACCGCAAGGGAAAGATCCTCGGGGCCCACCGCAAGCTGGTTCCCACGTTCCTGGAAAAGATCACCTGGGGAGGCGGAGACGGACACACCCTCAAGGTTTACGACACAGAGGCGGGAAAGCTCGGGACCCTCAATTGCGGCGAAAACACGAACACCCTGGCCCGCTTCGCCCTGCTCGCCCAGGGAGAACAGGTCCACGTGGCGAATTATCCCGGCCAGCCCATGGGCGACGAGTCCAATTACGACCTGGCCCACGCCATCGAGATCCGCAGCGCAGCCCATGCTTTCGAGGGGAAGCTCTTCAACGTGGTCTCCTGCAGCATCTTCAGCAAGGAGATCGCCGAAATTCTGGGAGACACCGAGGAGAAGCGGCGAATGACCTCCAAGGGGAGCATGGGGCTGACTGCGATTTACGGGCCGGACGGAAAGCACCTGGCCGGACCCATGGATCCTAATGAAGAGGGCATGGTCATCGCCGAGATCGATCTCGAAAAGATCATCGACCAGAAGCTGCAGCATGACATCGTCGGACACTACAACCGCTTCGACGTCCTCTCTCTCAACCTCAACCGCCGCCCCCAGAAGCCCATCTGGGAGATGCACGCCGGGGAGGACCGGTCGCCGGGCGAAAAGAGATCTGAAATAGAAGAGCTCAGATCCAAACTCAAAGAAATGGTCGAAAAATACGAGGGGGGATCATCCAAGAAATAATCGTTTTCTTTTTATTCACTAGGCCATGGTTGTTTAGACACTCCAATACGTTCTCATCCCCCCCTCACCCTCCCCCTCTCCCCCGAATCCGGGGGAGAGGGCCGGGGTGAGGGGGAATTTTCCGAACTTTTCTGCCCAAGTGTGGACCGCTTAATAGGCGGGCGCAAAGCACGCCCAGAGACAACGCTGAGCCGCGACTAGTTTAGGCTCCCCAAGGTTTCTCTACACGTCATCATCATTCCGGCAAAAGCGTTCGACTGAGCTCACGCCGAAAGCCGGAACCCTGGATTTTAAAACCATTCTGGACTCCCGCTTTCGCTGGAGTGAGGGATTCTTAGTTTTTCCGCAGACTGACAGGATCTGATGAAGCGGGTTGACGCGGGTATTCCATTTCCGCTAGACTATCTCACCCCCAAAGGTAAATTTCTCAGAATTCACGGGAGGAGAATCATGAAAGGAAGACTCGCGTTGTCCCTGGCCGCGGTCGCGATCCTGTGCCTGGCAAGCATGCCGGGCCTGGCAGCCGCGAAGATGAAAGTGAATGTTGGTTCAACTTTCGGCCCCGGCGCGCCGGTTTACAAGGGCCAGGAAAAATTTAAGGAACTGGTGGAACAGCGCTCCAAGGGCGAGATCGAAGTCTTCATCCATCCCCTCGGCGCCATGGGCGGCGAGAGGGACGTCTTCGAAGCGATGAGCACGGGCGGCCTGGAGATGGGTGCCATGGGCTCGGGCGATATCTCGATTTTCTTCCCCAGGTACCTGGTCTTCGAAGTGCCCTATGTCCTCAGGGACTATGATCACTTCTGGAAGTTCTGGAACGGCCCGGTGGGCAAGATCGTCAACGACGTGCCGCTGAAGCAGAAAGGCGTCCGGACCGTGGCCATCGTCTACCGCGGCCCCCGTCTCCTGACCGCCAACCGGCCCATCAAGACCCCGGCCGAGGTCAAGGGCCTCAAGCTCCGCCTGCCGGAGATCAAACCGTGGATGGAAGTCTGGAAATCACTGGGCGCTCTGCCGACCCCCGTCCCCTTCCAGGAAGTCTACATGGCCCTGAAGACCGGCGTCGTGGAAGCCCAGGAGAACCCGCCGGAGTCGATCTGGTCCCTCAAGTTCTATGAGGCCCAGAAGTACATGATGAGGACCGAGCACATCTATTCGGCCTGCAAGTACCAGATCTCCATGAAATGGTTCAACACCCTGAAGAAGGACACCCAGGACCTCATCATCAAGGCATGGGAAGACGCCGCCAAGTACGCTAACGAAATGGCCGTGGCCGCCGACAAGGATTATACCGCCAAGCTCCAGAAGGAAGGCGGCATGACCCTGATTGAGGTGGACAAGGCCGCTTTTGCGAAGGCGGTGGAGCCGGCCATGGAAAAACTGGACAAGGAACTATTCGAACCAGGTCTGCTCAAGCAAGTCCGCAACATCAAGTAATCCCCTGCTCGCTAACATAAAACGGGAACCAGCCCCGCCCCGGTTTTTAACCGGACGGGGCTGTTTCCGGAGAAAATGGGCATGAAAAAGTGGGTTGACCGCTTCAACGGGGCTTTGCTCGCCCTGATGTTTCTGTCCACGTTCTACCAGGTCCTGGCCAGAAACGTTTTGTTCACCACCGCCATGTGGACCGAGGAACTGGCCAAGTTCCTCTTCGTCTACATCGTCTTTATCGGTTCGGCGACCCTGATGGAAAATGAAGGACACATTCGCATCGCCATTCTTTCCGACCGCCTTCCTGCCTTTCTGGCCCGGTGGCACAGGCTGTTCGTCCAACTGGTCCTGGCCGCCTTCGGAGCGGTCTTCGTCTGGAGTTCCTGGAATCAACGTCCTCAACAGCTGGGAGTTCTACGCCCCGAGCATGCCCTGGTTCCGGTTGGCCTACCTTTACCTGGGCCTGGTGATCAGCGGGATCCTGACTCTCTTCTATCTTCTGCTCAACATGGCCCGCAGCCTTTTCCCCGGCCGCTTCAGCGTCAGCCGGGCCAATTGACCGGAAATTGACCCCATGACCACCTTCATCGTCACCGCCGGGATGATCATCCTCTTCTTGCTGGGCATACCCGTGGGCTACTCGTTGGGCGTGGCCGGTCTGCTGGCCTACTTCAACGAAATGGGCAGCCGGGTGAACATCCCCATGCTGGCCCAGCGGATGCAGTACGGAGTCAATAACTTCCTGCTCCTGGCTATCCCTCTGTTCATCCTGGCCGCCAAGCTGATGAATACCGCCGGAATCACCACCCGCCTCTTCAACTTCGCCCGGCTGCTGGTCGGCTTCTTGCCCGGAGGACTGGGCCACGCCAACACCGTGGCCAGCCTGATCTTCGCCGGCATGTCCGGCGCGGCCGTGGCTGACGCCGCGGGACTCGGCCAGGTGGAGCTCAAGGCCATGAGAGACGAAGGCTACGACGACGACTTCAGCGTCGCCATCACCGCTGCCTCCTCGACCATCGGCCCCATCTTCCCGCCCAGCATCCCCATGGTCATCTTCGGGCTGGTGGCCGAGGTCTCCGTGGGCCGGCTCTTCCTGGGCGGGGTGGTCCCCGGCCTGGCGATGACCGTTGCCCTGATGATCATGGTGGCCATCTACGCCCGGCGCAAGAATTATCCCCGTATTCCCTTCCCGGGTTTCCGGGAAATCCTCAAAGGGTTCTCCCATGCTTTTCTGCCCATTCTCACGCCCATCATCCTGCTGGGCGGCATCTGGTCCGGCCAGTTCACTCCCACCGAGGCGGCAGCCGTGGCCGTGGCCTATGCCCTGGTGCTGGGAGTGGTGGTCTACCGGGAAATCGGGATGAGGGACCTGGGCCAGATCTTCATCGCCACGGCCAAGGAGACGGCCGCCATCGGCATCATCATCTGCGCGGCCAACTTCTTCGGCTGGCTGCTCTTGCGCACCGGTCTGACGATCAAGGCCACCGCCGGCATCAGCGGACTGACCAGCGATCCCCTCGTCCTGCTCATGCTCATCAACATCTTCCTGTTGGTCATCGGCTGCTTCATGGAAACCGTGGTGGCCATTCTGATCATCACTCCCATGCTCATGCCGATCATCGTCAAGGTGGGTATCGACCCGGTCCATTTCGGCCTGGTCATGGTCCTCAATCTGATGATCGGCCTCCTGACCCCGCCCTTCGGCGTGGTCCTCTTCGTCATGGCGGGGTCTCGGGCCTGCCCTTCGAGCGGGTCGTCCGGGCGACTGCGCCTTTTATCATTCCGCTCCTTGCCGTCCTGGTCCTGATCACGTTCTTCCCGCCGCTGGTCACCTGGCTGCCGAACCTGGTCATGGGAAAGTAGCCCGAACCCCTTCAGCGATAGAATCTATAGACGCGGAATCCTGGGAGAGCGTGCGGCCTCAAAAACCAATTGCCACACGGTTTGGGGAAGAGCCCGGCATGGGGACTTTTGCCCAATTTGCAGCCGCCCTCACTTAGAACGGGTTGACTTCCCAAGTGGACCCCATCCGCCGATGTACCCCCTCCGCCTCCTCCAGAAGAGCTCACTTTGCCCGGATTCACTCCTGCTGATTTCGTCCTGAACTTGATTTCCCACGAAAAAGAAAAGCCCCCGGGGATAAAGATACCCCGGGGGCCAGCGATTTTCCGACCACGCAAAAGACGCGATAGGGTTACTGTGCCTCCTTTGTCGAGCACAGGCCTTTTCGCGCGAGAAACCCCTGAGTGAATGTCCCCGAAATCAGGGTTAGCCAATACGGGTGGGCCCCATGGGAGCTGGAGTTGCGAATGAAATCAGCGGCCGCCGTTGGCGCCCGGTGTCGAGCCGGGCGGAGGAGAGGGAGGGGACTGGAGCCGGACCTTGGACAAGCTGGTAATCAAGTCCCCGGCCCAGCGATAGATGTTTCGTTCTTTCAAGATGGCCCGCATCCTCTCCATACGGTCCTTCTTTTCACCCGGGTCCATCTCCAGCCCCGAACGGATGGCCTCGGCCATCTGTTCGGCGTCATACGGGTTCACGATCAGGGCATCCCGGA
Organism: uncultured delta proteobacterium; assembly: GCA_963712535.1. Lineage (GTDB taxonomy): Bacteria > Desulfobacterota > SM23-61 > SM23-61 > SM23-61 > CAVQIK01. Next base: position 427,960 of record CAVQIK010000003.1, read on the forward strand.
GCTCCCTCGCGGCTCCCGTGAACTGGCTGAGGATCAACACTCCGGACCCGTTCTCCTGGGCGCCCACATACTCTTTGGCCACAAGGTTCATCCCGTCATGCAGGGAAGTCACCATGCAGAGGTCGGCGGCCCGGTAGAACGGCCCGATCTCTTCATGGCTGTGGTGCTTCTTCAGGAAGACGATGGGTTTCCACTGCTTGTTCTGGAAGCGCCAATTGACCCTTTCGGCCTCGGCCTCGACGCCCGCCATGAGGTCCCGGTACTCCTTGATATGCGTCCGGCTCGGCGCGCCAAGCTCCACGAAGGTGAATTGGCCGACGTAGGCCGGGTATTTTTCCAAAAACCGCTCGATGGCCAGGAAACGTTCCCGAATCCCCTTCGTGTAATCGATGCGGTCCACTCCGACACCCAGGTATTTCCCCTGGACGCCCACGTCCCTCAGGAGAGTCTCCTTCGCTGGGGCGATCCCCGAAGAAGCCGAACCCGAAGCGGATGGGCCGGGATACCCGATGCTGATCGGGAAAGGCCTGACTTTGGTAAGCTGTTTCTCCCGCTTGACCGCAAAATGTTCCCAGTCGATCGTACACTCCAGGAACCGGTCCACGGTGTCCAGGAAGTTATTGCAGTGAAACTGGACGTGAAAACTGATGAGATCGGCCCCGAGCATCCCGTGAAGGATCTCCCTCTGCCACGGACAGATGCCGAACGATTCGGGGTTCGGCCAGGGAATGTGCCAGAAGAGGGCGACCCGGGCATCGGGGCGCTGTTCCTTGATCATCCGCGGCAGGAGGGCAAAATGATAATCCTGGACCAGGACCCAGGGCTCGGCGGCTCCTTTCAACTCCTCTAGCGCGGCCCGGGTGAATTTTTCGTTCACCGCCGCGTAAAATCCCCAGTCCGCGGCCCGGAAGGAAGGCCGGGTATGGGCGATGTGGCAGAGCGGCCAGAGTCCTTCGTTGGAGAAGCCGTAGTAGTAGCCTTCTTCTTCCTCCTTGGTGAGCCAGATCCTTTTTAGAAGATACCGGGGTTCATCGGGGGGCACCCGGATCGTATCGCGGTTATCGACGACCTCCCGGTCGGCGTCCCCGCTCCCGTGGGCAACCCAGGTCCCGCCGCACGATTCGAGGACCGGCTCCAGGGCCGTAACCAGGCCGCTCGCCGGGACGCTGCATTCAATCTTCTTTCCCCTCTTTTCATGGATGTACGGCTCACGGTTGGAGATCACCAACAGGGGTTTCCCTTGGAGGAGGCTCTGTACGTGTTCCCCCAGCCGCGCCGGCGTCCAGAGCGACTCTCCCGTCCTCCGCAGCCTGGCTTCCTCCTGGGCCGCCAGCCTGGCCTCGGAGATGCTGTCGGCCATGCGGGTGACTTCGCGGGTTAACGGTTCGAACATGCTGGGAGGAGCCTCCATGCGGAAATTGCCTTTTTCCGTCCGCAGGCTCTTCATCCATTCCGCCATGCGGGCAATGGGCCCCGCCATGCTCCACCGGACGAGGAGGAGGGTGGTAAGGGAAATGAAGAGCGCGCTGACCAGCAGCCGGAAGAAACTATTTTTCCAGATCAAGGAAACCCGCTCGTCCATGTGGCCGGTGAGATAAAGGATGACCAAAGCCCCCGCTACCCGGTCTTCCCGGTACAGGGGAAGAGCGTAAAGGTACATCTCTTTGCCGCCGATCGAGACAAACGTTCCGTCTTCCTGGTCGGCATTCATGGCGGTGACGACGGACGGGGGAGGGGTTCGAAGATGAGGGGTCAGTTCGGAAGTCGAGGCGACCAGCCGGTCTTGGACATCGTAAACCGCGATCCCGGCCAGCCTCTCCCGGTTGCTGAACTTTTCCACGATCTTCTGCAGGCGGTCGAGGCGTCCCTTCTCAACCAGGGGCTCGACCGCTTCCTTCAGGCTCTCGCCGAGCACGGCGGCGCGGCGTTCCAGGTCGAGGCTCATCCTCTCCTTTTCCTGCCGGACCTGCAGCACCGTGAACAGGACGACAATGGTGCTGATCACGAAAAAAACGGAGAGAATGATTCGCAGCGTGATCCGCAACGAAACTCCTTTCATCGAGCCCGAGCGGTGAGAACCGGATTATTCGCAGGAAGAACTGGAGGGGGGCCAGTCCCAGTTTCCCACAATCCCCGCGGCGCTGTCAACGTTGACGCGCAGGCCCTTTGCGCCGGAAATGGGACCCGGGAGGGACCGGGACCGTGTTAAAATGAGTCTGGGATCCGGAGGGCTTTTCGCGGGCGCTCAACCTTTCCTGCGGCTGTTTCGTCGGAAGAATACAGAAGAAAAACCGCATTTGGGGAAAGGAGCCAATCCCGTTCAGAATCCTGTAAATCTGCGTTTATCGCTCGGCTGAGCTCGCGACGAAGCCTGCGTCCCAAATAAATAAAAAACATTCACGGGAGGATGAATGAGAACCAGAGGAAGTGGAATCCTTCTCCACATTTCATCCCTGCCCTCGGACTTCGGGATTGGGGACTTGGGGCCGCAGGCATACCGGTTTGCCGATTTTCTCAACCAGGCGAAACAGAGTTTTTGGCAGGTCCTTCCCCTGACCCCGACTCATCCAGTCGCCGGGAACTCCCCCTACTACGCTCGCTCCGCCTTTGCCGGCAACCCGCTGCTGATCAGCCCTGAGCTTCTGGTCGGGGAGGGACTCCTCGACCCTTCCGAGATTTCTCCCTTTCCTCCCTCTTCCGGAAACCTGGTGGACTTCCTCCCGGTCATTGAATACAAGAACAGGATTTTCGACCTGGCCTTTCAACGTTTCCGGCTCCGGGAGCCCACGGAGGATTACCGGAATTTTTGTCTGTGCCATGCGGACTGGCTGGAGGATTATTGCCGTTTCGTAGCCTGCCACGATCGCTATGGAGAACGGGTGTGGAGTGACTGGCCGCCTGAAATAAGGGACCGGGAGCCCGGGGCGATAAAGCGCCTGGATGGCGAGCTGCAACTTCAAAGGGAACGGGAGAAGTTCCTTCAATACGCGTTTCACCGGCAGTGGTCCGCTCTCAAGAGATACTGCAACGAGCGGGCGATTCAGATGTTCGGAGATGTGCCCATCTACATCCAGTACGACAGTTCCGACCTCTGGACCCACCCGGAGCTTTTTAAGCTGGACGGCGCGAAGAGGCCGTACGTCGTCGGCGGCGTTCCGCCGGATTATTTTTGCAAAACCGGACAGCGCTGGGGGAACCCCCTTTACCGGTGGGATGTCCTGCGGAGAACGGATTATGCCTGGTGGATGCGGAGAATGGGCCACAACCAGGCTTTATACGACTTGGTCAGGGTGGACCACTTTCTGGGCCTTGTCGCCTACTGGGAAGTTCCAGCCCAGGAGAAAACGGCTATCAACGGGAAGTGGGTAGAGGCCCACGGGGAGGATTTTCTCCGGGTGCTCTTCAAGAAGTTCCCGTTCTTTCCCCTGATTGCCGAAGATCTCGGCCTGGTTACGCCCGCCGTCCGCGAGGTCATGGGACGCTTCGACATCCCGGGCATGAAAGTGCTCCTTTTCGCCTTCGGGGACGACCTCTCCGCCAACCCCTTCGTCTCGCACAACCACGTACCCGGCTGCGTACTCTACACCGGAACGCATGACAACAATACCGTCCGCGGCTGGTTCGAAAGCGACGCGACTCCGGAAGACCGGTCCAGGCTCTTCCGCTACATGGGGAGAGAGATCCCGGCGGGGGAAGTTGCGGCGGAGTTTATCCGGATGGGGATGATGTCAGTAGCGAAGATCTTCATCATGCCCATCCAGGATCTCCTGGGCTTGGGCGCTGAAGGCCGAATGAATACCCCCTCGGCGGGGTCCGGCAATTGGAAGTGGAAGCTGCTGCCGGAACAGATTACCCCTCGAGCTAACCGAATATCTTCGTGGCCTGACAGAGACGTATGGCCGGGCCTGAATGAATTTACCGAAGAGAGTCCCATCGAGAGTCGTTTAGAACATCGAACTGACGATGAAAAATCAAAAGCCAAATGGCAAAAATCAAAGGGCAAAAATTTCCGCTCCTGCCTGCGGGCTGGACCGAACTCAAAAAAAGTATTTTTGATTTTTGCCCTTTGCTTTTTGATTTCCGCTTTGTCCTCAATCACCCATTGTAACACCCGCTGTTTCAACTCCGGGAATACACCGCGCGGAATCTCAAAACCGGCGGGTCTTCCTTATCGAAATAGCGCTCGAAGGAAATCTCCTTCATCCCCAGCGCTTCAAACTCTTCCAGCTCGTCGCGCAGCAGGGGCCACGGCATCTCCCCCGGAGGATCGCCCCTCTCCCGTCCCCTCGCGATCAAGAGGAGCGTTCCGCTGGGAGCCACAAACTTGCTTATGGACGCGATGGCCGCTTTTCGAGAGACTCCGGTGAGCACCTGCAGGGTGTAGGATTCCAGCACAAAATCGAATTTTCGGTTCCACTCCCCGGGAGCGCGGAAAAGATCCCCAACTTGATAGTCGACCTTCGATCCGGGGAAGCGTTTTCGGCACCATTCGATGGCCGACGGAGAGATATCGAAAGCTGTGACTTCGAACCCTAGTTCGGCCAGGCGTTCGGCATCATCTCCAAGCCCGCAACCCACTTTCAAAGCTTTCCTTCCGTCTCCCCGGATCCGTTCACGGGCGATCCATTCCTCCAGGCTCGGGTTCACTTTCAAATCCGCCCAGGGGATCAGGGAGGCATCGCCCCCGGCCTTCGAATACAAGGCCTCGAACCACCCGGTGGGATCCCCCCGGTCGATGTACTCCTTGGCCAATTTTCGAGCGAATTTTCGGGTCATCCATCTTCACCGGAATTCAAGGGAGAATGTGTTTCCGTCCCCGGGGTTATAAATTCCTTCTTTTTTCCACCGCCGTCTTGATGCTGCTCTCACTGAATCCTTTCACGATGATTCCTTCCACATCTATCACGGGTACTCCCTTGCTCCCGCTCTTCTGCACCTTCTCCTCTTTCTTACTCTTATCCCGTTCCACGTCGTACTCGGTCAGGTTCACGCCGAGCGATTTCAGGTAGGCCCTTGCTTTCAGGGAATAGGGGCACCATTCCGTCATATATAGAATGACCTTGATATCCCGGTATTCCCTTTTCTCTTTTGGCTGTTCGGCTGGAAGGCCGGAGGCCTTGCGGGCTTCCCCTTGGGGACGTATTTCCTCCTGCGGGACCGTCCTTTCCCTTTCCTTCAGGATCTTCACTTTCTTCCCGGCATCCCCGGGCGGGGGAGTATCGGAAAAAACAACATTCCCGTTTTTGTCTTTCCATTGGTAGATCTGCGGAAAGGCGGTTGAGGACAAAGAAAATACGAAAACGAGAAGAAGAAAGATTTTGAGAAATGAGATCATCGCGGCACCCCCTGCCGGATGTATCGTCATTTCTTAGGAAAAGTATATTCGCTATCTCTCCCCTGCTTTTTCCTCCGGCACGGGTCTTCCGACTGGACCGCTTTCAACGACTCTGATCATCGGATGGGCATCCCGGTGGACGATCAGTTCGAAAACGTCCGGCCTGGCATAATGGCCCGCGACGTCCAGCATCCACTTGGGCCCTTGCATGAGCCGGGGGTCCACTTCGGCGTACAGGATCTCCTCTTTCATCCGCACCGGACCGGCGATGAATTCGCCCTCGGGGTTCACGATCGCGCTGTCCCCCACGTTTATCCATTCACGGTCTCCGGAATAAAACTTCTGCTTGTATTCCAGCCGGTCGGGAATGTCATCCCGGCGCAGGGCGATGCAGCAGCCGACCACGTACACCCGTCCTTCCTTGGCGATGTGCCGCAGGGTCGAAAGCCACGGCTCCCCTTGGTCCCAGGTGGGGGCGATGTAGATCTGGGTACCCCACGCATACATCGAGTATCGGGCGAGAGGCATGTAGTTTTCCCAGCAGATGAGACCGCCGATCTTCCCGAGGGGCGTGTCGTACACCTCCAGGGTGCTGCCGTCTCCCGGGGCCCACACCAGCCGCTCCCCACCGGTGGGAACCAGTTTCCGGTGCTTCCCCAGGAGGTGTCCTTCAGGACTGAAATAGAGCAGGGTATTGTAGAGGCTGGCGCCGCTTGCCTCCGTGTCTTTTTCCGTGACACCCATGACTACATAAGCCCCGGATTTCCGGGCCGCCTCGCCCAGTTGCTCCGTCAGCGGGCCGGGAACCTCCACGGCGTTGGCCAGGAATTCGGCATATAGTTCGCTCAGAACCTTTCCTCGGCCGGGCGGAACTGCCCATACCCAGTCCGGGTAAGTGGGGATGAAGGACTCCGGGAAAACGATGAGACGCGCCCCCTGCCCCGCCGCTTCGGCGATAAGTCCGCAGGCTTTCTCCCCCGTGGCTTCCCGGTTCAAAAAAACGGGCGAGGCCTGCACAGCGGCGATCTTGAATTTGGAATGTGGCGTCGGCATTTTCGGCTCCTTCAACTTAATGGGAGAATTTGCGGGGTGGTTGACATTGGCTTATTTCCGTGGGGGCGGATCACCCGGCCCCTGCATAGGATCGATCCAATGAAACATATCACAAACCAACTCTGAATGCATTCCGCTTCGATATGTCCATTCTCCCGGGCCAGCGGAATGTAGGGGCGCGGTGCCCGAGCCCGCCGCCGTTCTTTTATTGAGTTCCGGTCTGGTCGGTATTGCCGCATTCCGAAAGAAATTTAGAAGCTAGGGCGTTATTTAGACCTACCTTTCTGCTTCCGCCAAGTGCATTGGTTTTGCGCCGGGCCTGCCAAGCACCGGACCTGCAAAATCCAAGCTCGCCCCCGGTTTTTTGTGAATTATTTTTTTGAAGGACACGGCGGGCCCTTTTGCCCTTCATGGGGGTCCCCGTTTCCCCTTTTTCTGCCAGCCCGTTGAAAACTTAAGCTTTTCCCCAATTAAGACGATGACAAATCAGGAATTGGCCTACCCGGAAATGGTCCAATCACTCTCCCGGCAGCTGAAAGGATGAACGATGTTACCGAGCAGGGCATGGAAAGGCATCTGTTTGTGCCTGTGGGCGGTGATTTTCACGCCTCCGCCCGCCTGGAGATTTCGGATTCCAACCAGGCCTGGAACGACCTGGGTGCTCCGGCTCCTGTTCAATCCGAGCTGCAGAATCAGGTGCTATCCTGGACGGACACTTCCATCAGCTTCAGCATCAACAAGAAAGGCCATGGCTCTCTGACCGGCAAATACCTCTGGCTGATCACAGGCAACGCGGTCGGTGCCCAGATCGTCGGACAATTTCAATAAAGTCAATTGGGCTAGGGTCACCGACCTATAGTAAGGAACTCGGAGATAAGAGGCAAATGAGGAGGGAACGGATGGGGAAATACAAAGAATTCATTCTGAATAGGAGATATTCCTATGTACGGATTGCCAAGCACGGCCCGCTTTCTATTTTCCTAATCCTCGGATTCCTTATTTTCCCATTGTTTGGAGAAAGGCATGCGGCGGCTGAATATTATAAATACCAGGACAAGAGCGGGAACTGGGTTTTCACGGACTCCCCCCCCGCGGATTCGAGAAATGTGGAGATTATTGGAAACAAAGGCGGGAAGTCTTCCGGGTTCAGAGATATAGAAAAGGATTTGACCGGAAAATATCGTCCGAAAGACGAAATCGAGAAGGCCTGCCTCAGTACCGTAACCATTAAATCACCCATGGGACAAGGATCGGGTTTCTTCATCAGCGGGGAAGGTCATATCATGACGAATAAACATGTGCTGAGGGGGGATGAAACGCACATCAAGAGAACGGAAGAGCTCATCGAACGCCAGGATCAAAAGATAGAAGATGATGAAGCACGCTTGGTGGAACACGAACAACGACTAAGAAGGATGAAAACCGACCTGGATGAGTATAAGGAGGCAATTGACCGGATGACGGATCCGAACAGGAAAATAATGGCCATGCAAAGCTACCGGAGGCAATCTGAGGAATATGATTTCTACAAAGCGCAGCTTAGGAAACGAAAAAGCGACTTCGAAGAAAAGAAAGGGAAATACCAGCAGGAAAAGACGGAATTCACCGGGAAAACCAGAACGGCCGAGCATGCCCGGCATTTTACCGTCATCCTGAAGGACCAAACGGAGATTGAGGCCTATCTTGTCGCGGTAAGCAAAGATCATGATCTGGCTCTCCTGAAAATCGATGGCTGCCGTTCCCCGTACCTTCAGGCGCGCGCACCACACCAGCTCATGCAAGGAATGAGGGTCTTTGCTATTGGAAGTCCCCTGGGGTTGAGTGATTCGGTAAGCTCTGGGGTCTTATCGGGATACGACCCCGATTACATCCGAACGGATGCAAGAATATATCCGGGAAACAGCGGGGGCCCACTCATCGCCTCCGACGGCAAAGTCATCGGCATCAATACCATGAAGCTGATCACCCATAAATTCGAGGGCATAGGGTTTGCCATCCCCCTGAGCATTGCTTTTGAGGAGTTCGATCATTACCTGAAAACGATTCATTAGCACGGGAAGAAGCATCATCGGGGCGGCACCGTCGGCTGTATCAGCGGCGACAATGCCCTTATCTACTTCATCGCTACCCCCTAACCCCTGCTGTTCGAGCTTCTGGACATCTCCCTGGAGGAAGATCGGCTCCGGCTAGAGATTGAGCCAATTCAGGAAGACCCGACCGCCCTGGAGGATCATGTACCCGGGCGTATTGAAGGAAAGATCCCTACGTGAGGCTCCCTCGAATGACATTCGCCAGTATTTGGACAACTCCAGTTTCGTTTACGACTACTGAGAGGCCGAGGCTTCTCTTGAAAACAAGGGGAACAGGCCAGCCGAAAGTGAAGTTCTGTAACCCGCCGCTTCCCAAAAGGACCAGCCCGTAAGGATTCTGTTGCCTGAACCCCAAGTTCTGAGCTGCTGCAAAGGACAGGTCAACAACACTCCGGCCGTCTATTTGAAGTCTCACAAAGGAAAGGCCTGTTGAGCCTCCCTGTTTCGATACATGCCCCGCGAGGAAAAGACCGGGCCCTTCGATATTGATCAGATTGTAAGTGCCTTTCGGAGCGGGTGCTTTGAGACCTTGGAGCCTTTGTGGATCACACATACCACCAATGCAAGCATTCGTGGTAGTTGATCCGACTGCGGTGGGTACAACCTTGGTAATCCGTCTGCGAGTAACCATTGGAAACCTCCTTTGTGAAATTAGAAGTTGGCTTATTCGATGAATATACGGACACCTGAGTTCCTTGTCCAGCAAAAAGACCACGAGAGAGTTTCCGGGGGTCAGGCGTGTATCCAAGGTTGCATCATACCCTCAAATGGTAAAAGGGCAAATGCAGAAAGAGTCGCACCATGTTTAGGCAAATTCTGAATCTTAGGGTCATGAATCTTAGGGTCAGGCAATAGTATGAAAGTATTCGCCTGAGGCCTTTTGGAATACAAGTTCTCTTGCTTCGAAAACCCCGAGTTGGTTTTTCCGCCTTCCTTTTTGATCTGATCCCGAAGGGAAATAAAAACCAGACATCCTTCGAGATGAAGCGGAGAGTTTTAGGACTTGTTGCCTATCTCAGGCCACCAATTGAAAGTATTTTTCTTCCCACCGGCAGTTCTTTTGGAGGGGCTAAATGAGGTTAAGCAGGAGAGAAGCACATTGCCGCGTGAAAGACCAGCGGTTTTGGGAGGAGATGGGATTAGTCGATAATCTTGTCGGCGCGATGCGAAAGCGTCTCGAGCGGGTGAGGGAGATTAAAAAGGAGTCGAAAACTTAAGGAAGAGAAAATTACTTTATTGCTTTTGCCTGACCCAAATCTCCGTAAGTTTACTCAGAACCAACGTCCCCTTTTCCGTGCCCGTTCCTCTATTCTCCCTCTGGAGATCAAGTCAAAAGGTTTTGGCCTCGATGAGTCGGCTTGACTTCATACAAACTTTGTATGTAAAATATGTCTGGAGGTGAGCCCATGAAGACAGGAACGGTCAATATTTCTTTTCAAAAAGACCTTCTACGCCAAATCGATGAGGTTGCGAGGGAAGAAGCGAGGTCCCGGTCAGAGCTGGTCCGGGAGGCTGCCAGGATCTATATCGACCGCAAGAAGAGATGGAGGGAGGTGTTTGCTTACGGGAAAAGGCAGGCACGGCAGTTGGGCCTTCAAGAGAAGGATGTGCCAAATGAAATCCGCGCCTATCGCAAGAAGCAGGGTTTACAGAAGACGCGATGACCATTGTTCTTGATACCAACGTCATCATTTCCGCCCTTCTCTTTGGTGGCAATCCCCAGAGAGTTCTCGAAATGGCTATGACCCAGACATTTCGCATGGCCATATCAAGGAAAATGCTCGATGAAGTCGCGGGCGTCCTCCAGGGACGGAAATTCAGGTATCCCCCTGAAGTGGCCCTCAGCATTGTCCGGGAGCTGGAGTCAATTAGCGATCTCGTTGTGCCAATCCGCCGCATTGCGGCCATTATTGCCGATCCTTATGACAACATGGTTCTCGAATGTGCAGTGACTGCGGATGCAGAATACGTTGTTTCGGGCGATACTCACCTCCTTCGATTAAAGGAATTCGAGTCGATCCGGATTCTTACGCCGGCCCAATTTCTAAAGGTTGTGGCATGAAACTCGGGGACCTCGGGGCAGGACGTCCAGCGACTGGTGATTAGACTATTTTACAGGCCTACCATTTTAGACAGATTTAATTTCATCAGGACCCATTTACTGGAATATAAAAATACCAGAGCTTTGCATTAGGCTCCTTTGGAATTCGGCAATCTTCCCTGCTTCGCCTTTACTTCCCATCTGCAAATTGGCAGCTACCCAGCCACTTGGAAGAGCGTCCTGCTGAAGAAGGGTATGCCGAGCCAGACAGAGTCAATTGTTGGCAAAATCTTTACCCGCGTTTAGGGTCAGGTCTATTTTGTTAGCATTGGTTGGCAAGATGGGCTAAGGCATCATTTGAAGTCTTGAAGGGCCCAGACGGCTCCCTGGGGGGTCACGTAAAAGCCGCAGGCAACTTTCGTGTAGTTCGTGCTCGACATGTTCAGAAAATGCCCGTGTTCGGAAAAGTCCGAACCAGGACCTTCGGCCCACATCATTTGCAGGCAAGTGCCGATCATGTCTTCGGGAGTCCCGCGCCACCCCGGGCAGGCATTCTGGGCGCGCTCTCCGCATGAGCCAAAGGAGCCGTGCGGCTCGTTGATTTCCGCGTCATTTTTGGCTTCATCATCCGCGCAAGACTCGCTATCGGTCCACCGCTGGTACGGGGGTAGTCCGATGGACGCCCGGTACTGGTTGATGATCTGGACGCAATCCTCGGCGGCTGCGGGATAGCTCGATCGGGAGGCCTCTTCACTTCCGCCTGTTCCGCCGCTCCCTCCACTCGAACCCCCGGAGCTGCTTCCGCCTGTATTTGTTCCGGAACTTCCGCATTCCAGAGGACACAGGAGCAGCACCACGACCACTACCGATTTTAGTAAAATCGTGAGCATGATATGGTCTTATCGGAGTTACAATTTACAATATGAAGCGATCTACCGGCTCAAGATCGAAATGGATCTCCAGTGATTCAGAGAACCCGGGATTCGGTTGCGGGGTCAGGCGGATTTCAAGGAAGGGAGGGGCGGGGACATTAGATGATCCGCCCTGCGTTTATAACACCCATGTCTTCCGAGGTCATCCCGGGTCGGAAGACCTGCTGGGAAAGGAGTCCGAGAATGCGGAAATCACTCTTCCTCGCCATGGTGTTTCTGTTCAGTCTTGTTCGGCTTGGATTCCCTGCCGAGGTCGTGAATTTCAAGAGTACGGCGGATCATTCTCTCACCCTTGAGGGAAAGTTGACGAAACCGTCTGGGGAGGGGCCTTTCCCCGCGCTTGTCCTGCTGCACGGATGCGGCGGCATCTCCCGCCAAAGGGATGACGTGTGGGCCAAACGGCTCGCCGACTGGGGTTATGCGGCCCTCCAGGTGGACAGCTTTGGGCCCCGGCAGGAGTCAAACATCTGCGCCAGCCGGGCGCTGCTGAACGATTTTATCCCCCTGCGGGTCCGCGATGCCTTTGCCGCCAAGTCGTTCCTGGCCGGCTTGCCCACGGTGGACCCTGACCGAATCGCCATAATGGGGTGGTCTCATGGGGGATGGTCGACCCTGGCGGCAATCCGCCCGAGGACTTGGGCCCGGACTCACAAGTCCCGACAGTCCCTTCCGGGCGGCGATCGCTTTTTATCCTTATTGCGGGGAACGGCTGGACCGCTTGGAAAGCCCGCTATTGATCTTAATCGGCGGTTCGGATGACTGGACTCCCGCAATGTTGTGCGAGAAGAACATGCCGCAAGGTAAGACCCAACAGGAAGTGATCCTGAAAGTTTATCCGGGCGCTTATCACGGCTTCGACACGGAGGGAGGGTTGAATCGGCAGGTCAGAGGCTCGTCAGGGATCCATCAAATGAGGTCCGATCCCGCGGCGACGGAAGATGCGGTTGGGCAGGTGAAAAGCTTTCTCGAGAAATATCTGAAATACTGATACCTTCTTAAGATCTGAAAAGTCCTTCTCGGAAATTCCTTCCCTCCTCGTTTTTTTTAGGTGGAGATCTTTTGAACCGCGTTCACTTTTTCCGCTGCTGTACGATCTCTATTCAGCAGCTGTACCAAACTCACGCGATGGGTATATGCAAAGGAGCATGTTAGGCAAAGTGGGACGGAAAAGAAAATCTTCAAAGACCCCGTAGGGGACTTTTGTCTGTTCTCTTCCTTCTCGGCCCCAGGCTGGATCCTGGATGATAAAATTTCCGCCGACGTCGTCATAACCCACAACGACCACGGCGTGTCCTTCCCACAGTTTCGACCGAGAGTGCCAGCGAGTCGGGATCCGGCCGATGGCGATCAGCGGATAGCCTTGGGCGATCAAACCTTTCACCCGGGTTTTTCCCTTGGTGCCGTCGTAAAAACGGTATACTTTGCACCCTTTCTGTGTCCCGGCATAATACTCCAGCTCCTCCAGGGGGGTTCCAAGCAACCCGACGCTCATCACCCATTTCACGATGTCGTCTTTGGTTACCTTCATGCCGTAATAATTGAGGACCATCGCCAGGGAGGTGGGCCCGCATTGATTTCCGTCCTGCCGGTACCAGGGAACCCCTTCAATCAGGAAGGAAGGAGGAAGATTGGAATCGGTAATCGCAGAATTCCGAACCGGAGGCCTTACTTCGCCACAGCCCAGGAGGCCCGCAACTAGAAATACGGCAAGCAGGCATGTGATTTTAACCAAATGCCGCATCCGGATCACCGCGTCCCGTTTCCGCCCGGTCAAAATCATGATAGGCGGCGAGAAATGTTCAGGGTGAGACTTCGGCGTCATTGGAAGACTCGCTCTCTTTCCCCGAAGTATCGGCCGCTCTCAGGCGATAGACGTATGACTTCTTGGGATCTGCTGTCCGGTCAAGGAAGTAAGGCTCTTTGATTAATTGGGCGTTGATTTTCGTGAAGACGGTTTCCCCTTCGGCCTTGCGATAAAGATTATAACCCGTAAGGTCCGGTTCCGGGTTTTCACGCCAGCGCAGGGCCGCTCCTCCTTCCTGGAAAACTCCCACGAGTCCGGTTGGAGGCGACGGGGGAATTTGCTTTTCGGGGATCCCGGTCGCCTCGGGTGACGCCGGTCCTTCTATGAGAGTTCCCCGAAAATTGCCCGACCGCCCGGATCTCGTAAAAGTAGCGCGTCCCGTTCACCAGGCCGCCATCGATGAAGCGGGTTTCGTTTACGGGTTGGGGGTTGATAGCAAAGAGGCCAAATCGCTCTCCTTCCGTGCGGCGGTAGAGGTTGAAGCCGATCGGCTCGGCTCCCTCCTGTTCCGGACGAGCTCGGAATTTCCAGGTGATCTCCAAAGACTGGTTGTCGCTCTTCACGCTCACGGCTTCAGGCGCGGGAGGCGGCTCATTCCACGAAACTCTAATCCGGTTCGATTCGGGACTCGGTGTCCGGTGAAAATTGTATCCCAGAACGAAATAGGTGTACTCGTGCTGAGGCTGGACGGACGGGTCCTGCCACAGCACCCTGCCCCCCTCCACGCGGGCGGCCCGGGGGAACTCCACGTCAATTTCGGCCACGGGCTTGAAATCCAGGGGGCAATCCGGACAGGGTTGATCGGTAAGAGCGCGGCTCTGCCTGAAGACACGGAAACCCAACAGGTCCTTCAGCGGCGACCCGTTTATGTTTTTGGTGGGCAGGGTCCATCCGAGGAGGATCGTGCCTTCCCTGGGCCACGCCCGAAGGTCTGCAACCGGCGCCGGGGCGGTGCTCCCCGGGGCGACGGGGTTGGCCTTTTTTCCGCAGCTCCCTAAGAGGGCGGAGAGGAGGAAGAGAAGAATGAGGGCTGGAAGAAATTTTAATGTTTGAGTCTTAATTTTCTGGTAACTGTTTGGCCCTCTGAAAAATAAAGTTTCAGGATGCCGGGAATCCCCAGAAATCCCCCTTAATCCCCCTTTTTCAAAGGGGGAGATTATTCTCCTCCCTTTTTGAAAGGGAGGCTGGGAGGGATTTCTGGGATGGCTAAACAATTTCATTTAGGGGTGGGAAAAATAAAAGGGCGGTCCGCGAACCGCCCCTACAATCAAAGAATAGACTTCTCAGCTCTTTTTCAGTAAGCAGCGGATTCTCAGCCGCAGGGCGTTCAGGCGGATGAAGCCTTCGGCGTCTTTTTGGTCGTACACCTGGTCTTCTTCGAAGGTGGCGAAATCGGGGCAGTAAAGGGACTCGCCGGATTTTCTTCCCGACCACCGTGCAGTTGCCCTTGAAGAGCTTCAGGCGGGCGGTGCCGCTCACCGTGAGCTGGGCCTCATCGATCATCTTCTGCAGGACCTCCCGCTCGGGGGCGTACCAGTATCCGTTGTAGATCATCTCCGCGTAGCGGGGGATCAGCGAATCCCGGAGGTGCATCACTTCCCGGTCCATCGTGATCGACTCCACCGCGCGATGGGCGGCATGGAGGATGGTCCCTCCCGGGGTCTCATAGACCCCGCGCGACTTCATCCCCACGTAACGGTTTTCGACGATGTCCACCCTCCCGATCCCGTTTTCCCCGCCCAGGCGGTTCATCTCCGTGAGCAGGGCCGCCGGGGACATGCGTTTTCCGTTCACCGCCACGGGATTCCCCCGCTCGAATTCGATCTCCACGACCGTGGGTTTGTCGGGAGCCTTCTCCGGCGAGCGGCTCAGGATGAACATGTCTTCCGGGGGCTCGTTCCAGGGGTCTTCCAGGATTCCCCCCTCGAAGCTGATGTGAAAGAGGTTGCGGTCGCTGCTGTACGGCTTCTCCGCGGTCACCGGAACCGGGATCCCGTGCTTCTTCGGCATAATTGATGAGGTCGGTGCGGGATTTAAAATCCCAGATCTTCCAGGGGGCGATGATCTTGATGTGTGGATTCAGGGCCAGGTAAGTCATCTCAAACCGGACCTGGTCGTTCCCCTTCCCCGTGGCCCCGTGGGAGACAGCGTCCGCTCCTTCTTTCTGGGCGATCATCACCTGCTGCTTGGCGATCAGGGGGCGGGCGATGGAGGTGCCCATCATGTATCCCCCCTCGTAGATCGGCGTTGGCCCGGAGCATGGGAAAGATAAAATCGCGGACGAACTCCTCCCGCAGGTCCTCGATGTACACCTTGCTGGCCCCGCTCTTCACCCCTTTTTCCTTGAGGCCGTCCAGCTCCTCCGCCTGTCCGACGTCGGCCGCGAAGGCGACCACTTCACACCCGTAGGTTTCGATCAGCCATTTCAGGATCACCGAGGTGTCCAGACCGCCGGAGTAAGCCAGCACCACTTTCTTAATTTTTTCTTTCATTTCATTTCCTATCTTTAATTTTGGCCACAGAGGGCACAGAGATCACCGAGAATAAAATTCAAACCAGACATTAATGACTTTGAGATAATTTTACAGAATAATTTGATAATTTTATCTTAATTTTCTCTGTGTTCTCTGTGCCCTCTGTGGCTAAGACTTCAATAAAAATTCCAGGATGCCCTTCTGCCCGTGCAGCCGGTTTTCTGCCTCGTCGAAGACCACGGACTGCGGGCCTTCCAGGGCCTCCTGGCTGATCTCCTCGCCGGCGTGGGCGGGCAGGCAGTGCATGACGATCGCGTTCTTTTTCGCTTTCTGCAGGAGCCGGGAATTGACCTGGTACTCCTTGAAAGCTTTCTTCCGCGCTTCTTTCTCCTCCTCCTGCCCCATGGAAGCCCATACGTCCGTGTACACGATATCGGCCCCTTCCGCGGCTTCCAGAGGGTCCCGCGTCACCGCGACTCCCCCGGGCGAAGACTGCTTTGCCCCTTTGAGAATCGCCCCGTCGGGATCATACCCTTCGGGGCAGGCCAGGGCCAGGGAGAAATCCAGGATGGACGCAGCCTCAAGCCAGCTGTTGGCCACGTTGTTTCCGTCGCCGATGTAAGCCACCTTGAGCCCGCGGTAGCCCCCCTTCTTTTCAACGATGGTGAGCAGATCGCAAAATATCTGGCAGGGATGAAGCAGGTCGGTCAGACCGTTGATGACCGGAACCGAGGACCATCGGGCCCATTCTTCGACAATCTGGTGGTCGAAGGTGCGGATCACAATCCCGTTCACGTACCGGGAAAGGACCCGGGCCGAGTCGGAGATGGGCTCGCCCCTTTTCAGCTGCGAAGTCCCAGGATCGAGGTAGATGGAGCCCCCTCCCAGCTGACGGATCGCGACCTCGAAAGATACGCGCGTGCGGGTGGAAGGCTTATCGAAAATCAAACCCAGGGATTGTCCGGCCAGGGGAGCGTCCTTGAGCCCCCCCTTAACGCGTTTTTTAAGGGCCAGGCTCCGCTTCAAAAGGGCGTCGATCTCCTTCGCGGTGAGGTCGGTGAGTCGCAGAAGATGGCGCGCTTCCATTTCAACTCCAGGAAGAGAAGATGTCATCCAGGCATTGAACCAGGCGGTCGATCTCTTTTGGGGTGACGATCAGGGGCGGAACGAAACGCATGACCGTGTCACTCGTGCAGTTGATCAGGAACCCTCTTTTCAGGCACTCGTTGACCGCGCTCTTGACTTCCCGGCTGCACTCCATGCCGATCATCAGACCTTTCCCGCGCACCTCCTTGATGAAAGGATATTTCTTCTGCAGATCGCCCAGCCTTCTTAAGAAATGGGCCGAGGAGCGCTGGCAGTTTTCCAGGATTCCGTCCTCGAGCGTGACCCGCAAGGCCGCGACGCCGGCGGCGCTGGAGAGGGGATTCCCCCCGAAAGTTGCGGCATGCGTCCCGGGGGTGAAGCTCTCGGCCACCTCTTCCCTGGCCAGCATGGCCCCGATCGGCACCCCCCCTGCCAGCCCCTTGGCCATGGTCATGATGTCCGGGGTGACGCCGTAGTGTTCGTAGGCGAAGAGCTTGCCGGTCCTCCCCATCCCCACCTGGACTTCGTCGAAAATGAGCAGGAGCTTCTTCCGGTCGCAGAGCTTGCGCACCGCCTCCAGGTAGCCTTCAGCGGGGAAATTGACTCCTCCCTCGGCCTGGATGGGTTCCAGCAGGATGGCGCAGGTGGAGTCGGTGACCGCCCCCTCCATGGCCTCAAGGTCGTTCAGGGGGACAAACTTGAAACCCGGCATCAGGGGCTCGAACCCCTTGTGAAATTTCTCCTGCCCCGTGGCCGCCAGGGACGCCATGGTTCTGCCGTGGAAGGATTTCAGGAGAGAGATGATCTCGTAGCGGTTCGGGCCGAAATGGTCCTGGCTGTATTTCCGGGCCAGCTTGATCGCCGCTTCGTTCGCCTCGGTCCCGCTGTTGCAGAAGAAGACCCGGTCGGCGAAGGAGTGCTCGACCAGGAGCTTCGCCAGCTGGACCTGCGGCTCGATGTGGTAGAGGTTGGAGACGTGGAGGAGCTTCCCGGCCTGCTCCCGGATGGCCTGGACCACCTTGGGGTGGCAATGGCCCAGGTTGCAGACTCCGATCCCGGCCACGAAATCCAGGTACTCCTTTCCCTCCGCGTCCCAGACTTTGCACCCCTGCCCCTTGACCAGGACCACGGGAAGCCGCCCGTAGGTCTGGGCCAGGACTTCCTCGGAAATTTTGATGACCTCTTCGTTGGTCATTGTTGTTTCCTCCGAAATGCGCGTTGAGAGTCGATCCGACCGATCGTTGTCCCATCAAACCCACCTCTGCGACTCGCCGAACTGCACATTCTCTAATAGATCTGGGTCCCGATCCCCTCGTCGGTGAAGATTTCCAGGAGGATGGCGTGTTTCACCCGGCCGTCGATGATGTGGGTCTTCTTCACCCCTTCCCGCAAGGCCTCCAGGCAGCAGTTCACCTTGGGGATCATCCCCCCGTTGATGATCCCTTCGCGGATGAACCGCCGGGCCATCTCCGCATTCATGGTGGAGATCAGGCGCTTCTCCGCGTCCAGGACCCCTTCCACATCGGTGAGGAGGATGAATTTCTCCGCCTGCAGGGCGGCGGCCACTTTCCCGGCCACCAGGTCGGCGTTGATGTTGTACACCTTCGCCGGCGGGACCTACCCCGACCGGGGCGATGACCGGAATCCACTTGTTGTCTCGTGAAAGTCTCGAGAACTTCGGGGTTGATGGACTCCACCTCCCCGACCAGGCCGATATCCAGGAGCTCTTTTTCCTGCCCTTCTTTCCCCCGCCGGCGGGATCCACATTTTTCTCGCCCGGATGAGATTCCCATCGACACCGGAAAGGCCAACCGCGTGGCCCCCGTTGGAGTTGATCAGGGAGACGATCTCCTTGTTGATCTTCCCCACCAGGACCATCTCCACGATATCCATGGTCTCCTCATCGGTGACCCGCATCCCTTCGACGAACTTCGATTTCTTCCCGATCTTCTCCAGCATCCCGTCGATCTGCGGCCCGCCCCCATGGACGATGACCGGGTTCAGGCCGATGTAACTGCATCAAGATGACGTCCCGGACAAAGCTGACCTTCAAGTCCTCGTCTTCCATGGCATGGCCGCCGTACTTGATCACGATGGTTTTGTTGGCGAACCGCTGGATGTAGGGCAGCGCCTCCAGGAGAACGTCCGCTTTGTCGATGTATTTCTGCATCCTTTTCTTCCTTTGATCTCGGGCGATCAAGCGAAACGCGTGACGGGTCGCCCCTACTCTCACACCGCGGACATTTCCTTACAGAATGTACCGGCTCAGGTCTTCGTCCTTGATGATCTCGGCCAGCTTTTCCCGGACGTACTCGCGCGTCCACTGACGATCTTCTTTTCCGAGCGGTCGGGGGCATCAAAGGAGATTTCGTCCAGAAGCCTTTCCATGATGGTGTGCAGCCGGCGGGCGCCGATATTTTCCGTCCGCTGGTTCACCAGGGTCGCGATCTCGGCGATCTCGGCGATGGCGTCTTCGGTGAAAGGACAGCTGGATCCCCTCCGTCGCCAGCAGGGCCTTGTACTGCTTGATCAGGGCGTTCTTGGGTTCGGTGAGAATGCGGATGAAATCCTCCTTGGTCAAGGCGTCCAGCTCCACCCGGATGGGAAAGCGGCCCTGCAGCTCGGGGATGAGGTCCGACGGTTTGGAGACATGGAAGGCGCCGGCGGCGATGAAGAGGATGTGATCGGTCTTCACCATGCCGTAGCGCGTGGTCACGGTCGTCCCCTCCACAATCGGCAGGAGGTCGCGCTGGACCCCCTCCCGGGAGACATCCGGCCCGTGGGTCGATCTCCCGTCCCGGCGATCTTATCGATCTCGTCCAGAAAGATAATCCCGCCCTGCTCCACCCGCTCGATGGCCAGGCCGGTCACCTTGTCCATGTCGATGAGCTTCTGGGATTCCTCCTCGGTGAGGAGCTCCAGGCCTTCGGGGACCTTCACCTTCCGCCGCTTGGTCTTCTTGGGAAGAAGGTTGTTGAACATCTCTTTCAGGTTGATGTCCATCTCCTCCATGCCGGCGCTGGAGAAGATTTCCACGATCGGCAGGCTCGCGCTGGGTCAGCTCCAGCTCCACCATCCGATCGTCCAGCTTTCCCGGCCCGCAGCATCTGCCTGAGTTTCTCCCGGGTCGGGGAGGACTTCCGGGGTTCGGTAGGAATTTTTCCTCGGACGGAGGCAGAGTCGGAGTCCGCGGCTTCAGGGCTTTCCTCTTCCGCTTCTCTGGGCGGCGACTCCCTTCCGCGACCGGCGGAAGAAGGAGGTCCAGCATCCGCTCTTCGGCGCATCTCCCGGGCCTTGACCTGGACCTTCTCCGTCTCCTCGGCCCGGACCATGTTGACCGCGAGTTCGGTGAGGTCGCGGACCATCGATTCCACGTCCCGCCCCACGTAGCCGACTTCGGTAAATTTGGAGGCCTCAATCTTCAGGAAGGGGGACTGGGCCAGCTTGGAAAGCCGGCGGGCGATCTCGGTCTTCCCCACCCCCGTCGGGCCGATCATGATGATGTTCTTCGGAGCGATCTCGTCCTGCAGGTCCTCGTCCACCCGCTGACGGCGCCAGCGGTTCCGCAGGGCAATGGCCACCGACCGTTTGGCGTTCTGCTGGCCGATGACGTATTTATCCAGCTCGGCAACGACTTCCCGCGGGGTGTAAGGCCTTGGTTTGTTCCCGTCCGGCTGAAATTTCCTGGTCATTCTTCCCTTCAATCTAATTGAACCACAAGAACAGAGGCAGACTCGCAACCAAAAAATCCGATTCCTGTGAGCCTTCCAGAAATCCCTCCCTTGCAAAGGGGGTTGGGATTTCTGAGGCGGGTTTCCCAATTCGGAATTTCTTAACAAAATTTGAGATCCCAGATTAGTACTACAGAGGAGACTTCGCCAAATATTTTCTTGAGAAGACATAAATGTTGCATTACGAGGTTTCTCTCTGCGATCTCTGCGGTTCACATTTCTGAATCAGGTCCGCTTCAGCTCCTGGGCTTTTCTCCCAATTCCTCCACTACCACCTGGTCGTTCGTGTAGATGCAGATCTCGGACGCGATCCGCATGGCCTCCTGGACGATCGCCGTTGGCATCCAGATCGGAATACTTGATCAGGGCCCGGGCCGCGGCCAGGGCGTAAGGGCCGCCGCTGCCGATGGCCGCCACCCCGTCATCCGGTTCGATGATGTCCCCGGTCCCGGAGAGGACCAGGACGCGGTCCCGGTCGGCAACGATCAGGAGCGCCTCCAGCCGGCGGAGCATGCGGTCCGTCCTCCAGTCTTTGGCCAGTTCCACGGCGGCCCGGTACAGATTCCCGTGATACTGCTCCAGCTTGGTCTCGAATTTCTCGAAGAGGGTGAAGGCGTCGGCCGTGGCCCCCGCAAACCCGGCGATGATCTGGTCCTTGTAGAGCCTGCGGACCTTCCGGGCGCCGTGCTTCATCACCGTGTTTCCCAGGGTCACCTGCCCGTCCCCGGCCATGGCAATTTTCCCCCGTGCCGGACGGCGATGATCGTGGTTCCAATAATCTTTTGGTTTTGTTCGGCATAATCATTTCATCGGCCTACAGCGGGCACGGTCATCCGTAGAGATAAATGGGCTATGGGCAATGGGCTATAGGAAATCGACTCATCATTTGCCCTTTGCCGCTTCAGGCCCCTATTGCCCAGAGCCTACTTGCCTCTGTGCGCCTGTGACTGTATTCATTTCGCCCGCGGATGGGCCCTGTCATACACTTCCATGAGCTTGTCCACGCTCACGTGGGTGTATCTCTGGGTCGTGGACAGGCTGACATGGCCCAGCAGTTCCTGGATCGCCCGCAGGTCCGCCCCCGCGTCCAGCAAGATGAGTGGCAAAGGAATGGCGCAGGGCATGGGGGCTGACCTTGCGCAGCAGCCCGGATTGCAAAATATGCTTCTGCAGGATCCGGGCCACGCTCCGGGAGGTGAGCCGGGTCCCCCGGGTGTTGATGAAGAGGGGAGCCGGGGAGGCCTTTCCGGCCATGCCGGGCCAGGACCTCATCCCTCGCCGGCAGATACGCCCGCAAGGCCTCCAGCGCCTTCTCTCCGACGGGAACGATCCTCTCTTTCCCGCCTTTCCCGAACACTTTCACGATCCCCAGAGCGAAATCCACGTCCCCGTCGCTCAGGCCCACGAGCTCGCTCACCCGGATGCCGCAGGAGTAAAGGGTTTCCAGCATGGCCCAGTCCCGCGCTCCCCAGCGAGGGGACTTTTCCGTGGCGTCCATCAGGGAGAACACCTCATCCACGGGCAGGAAGGAAGGCAAGTTCTTTTCCTGCTTGGGGGTCGCCACGATCTCCGCGGGACTCTGCCGCAGGATGCCCCTCATCTACCAGGAAACGAAAGAAACTCCTCTGGGCGGCGAGTTTCCGGGCCAGGGACGATTTCTTGTGCCCCCGGTAAAGGTGGCTCAGATAGGCGCGGATCGCCAAATGGTCGATCTTCTCTGCACGGAAACATCCCCGGTGGATTTGTCCCGGCTGCATCCCCGACGCTTTCAAAAAGGATCCGGAACTGCTCCAGGTCCGAGCCGTAATTCCGGACCGTGTGGGCGGAGGCATTCCTCTCCACCCTCAGATGATCCAGGAATTTTTCGATCAGCGCTTTCACTCCGTAGACCGCCTCGATGAAAAAAAGTATCTTAACAGATCTCCTCGATTTATCAATGGATAAAAACACGAATCCGGATTCGGACGAAATCAGGGACATCAGACCTCAGGCTTCAGACTAAAATCGAGAGGAAGAAGAAACTAGTCGAGGTCTGAGTCTGATGTCCGAGTCTTGTCTGACCGGTCTCGGCGCGCCTATCCGATTCTGAATTTGACTTGACTTTTTATCTTAATATAAATTATTTTAAAGATTCAATAAAAATAAGGAGTCGCTATGAAGAAATACGAAACCAACCGCCTGCGCAACATCGCCCTGATCGCCCACGGGAAAGCCGGCAAGACGACCCTGGCCGAGGCCATGCTTTTCGACGCGGGAGTTTCGGACCGCCTGGGGCGGGTCGACGACGGCACCTCGGTCATGGACTTTGAGCCCGAGGAAATCAAACGCAGCCTGACCATCAGCTCCTCGTTCAACCATCTGGAGTGGGACAAGACACAAGATCAACATCGATCGACACCCCGGGGGACGCCAACTTCATCATCGACACCAAGAACAGCCTCCAGGCCGTGGACGGGGCCGTCGTGGTCGTGGACGCCATCTCCGGCGTGGAAGTGCAGACCGAAAAAGTCTGGGAGTACGCCAACCAGTTCGATCTTCCCCGGGTCTTCTTCATCTCCAAAATGGACCGGGAGCGGGCCAACTTCTCCCACGGCTCTGGCGGATATCCAGAAGGTGCTCACCCCCAAGGCCATCCCCCTGAACCTGCCCATCGGCGCCGAGGATTCCTTCACCGGGGTCGTCGATCTGCTCTCCGGGAAGGCCTATCACTTCGAAAGCAACCTGAGCGGCAAATTCACCGAAGGAGAAATCCCCGCCGACCTGAAGGAAGAGGCCAAGAGCGCCCGGGAAAAACTCATCGAGGTGATCGCCGAATCGGACGACGCCCTGCTGGAAAAATATCTCGAAGGACAGGAGCTTTCCCCGGAGGAATTGACCCAGGGCCTGAGAAAAGGCGTCCTGAACAAGACGCATCTTCCCGGTTCTCTGCGGGTCGGGATTGAGGAATATGGGCATTCAGCCCCTTCTGGACGCCATCATCCAGTGCCTGCCTTCTCCCCTGGACCGCGGGCCCGCCAAAGGCACCAACCCGGCGACCAAGGCGGAGGAAATCCGCGAAGCCGGAGGAAGAGGAGCCCTTCTCGGCCTTTGTCTTCAAGACCGTGGCCGATCCCTATGCCGGGAAACTGACCATCTTTCGGGTCTGGTCGGGAACGCTCCAGCGCGGACTCGCACCCTTTACAACGCCAACAAGGAAGTGAAGGAACGGTTCGGGCAGATTCTGCAGCTGGAAGGCAAGAACCAGAAGCCCATCGAATCCGTCGGCCCCGGGGATATCGTCGCCGTAGCCAAATTGAGGGAAACCACCACCTGGGACACGCTCTGCGACGAGAAGAAGCCCATCGTCTATCCCAGCATCACCCTCCCCATTCCGCCGGTGTCCTTCGCCGTCGAGCCCAAGTCCAAAGGGGACGAGGAAAAGATCACCTCCTCCCTGGCCCGGTCTGATCGAGGAAGACCCCACCATCAAGCTCCAGCGGGATGAGCAGACCAAGGAGCTCATCCTCTACGGCATGGGGCAGGTCCACATGGAAGTGACGGTGGAAAAGCTGAAACGCAAATTCGGGGTGGAAGTGAACCTGAAGACCCCCAAGATCCCCTACAAGGAAACGATCAAGAGCCACCAAGAGCGGGATCATCTACCGCCACAAGAAGCAGAGCGGCGGCCGCGGGCAGTTCGCCGAGGTCCATTTCGAGCTCTCTCCCCTTCCCCGGGGCACCGGGTTTCGAATTCAAGAACGCCCTGGTCGGCATGAACGTGCCGCGGAACTTCGTTCCGGCCGTGGAAAAGGGCGTGACCGAAGCCATGCAGAGCGGGGTCCTGGCCGGCTATCCGGTCGTGGACGTGAAGGTGAAGTTCTACGACGGGAAATCCCACGAAGTGGATTCCTCGGAAATCGCCTTCAAGATCGCCGCGGCCATGGCCTTCAAGAAAGGGAGTCATGGAAACCAACCCGATTCTCCTGGAGCCCATCATGAACGTGGAGGTCTTCGTCCCCGATGAATACATGGGGGATGTCATCGGCGACCTCAACAGCCGGCGCGGCCGCGTCCTGGCCGTCGAGCCGCGGCCCAAGGGGCAGCTGATCAAGGCCCAGGTCCCCCTGGCCGAGGTTTTGAAGTACGCCCCCGACCTCACCTCCATGACCAGCGGGCGCGGGTCCTTCTCCATGGAGCTTTCCCATTACGAAGAAGTTCCGGCCCACCTGACCGAGAAGGTTGTCGCGGCGACCAAGGCGGAGCAGAAAGAAGCCTAAGCGTCGGGCCCTCTGTGCAGGACCCGGCTTGAGTTCCGATGAACATGGCCGTCGATAAGATACCCATCGACGGCAACCGGAAGGAGAACGTACAGACTTCTCCTCCGAGGAGCTGCATTCTTCTCGACGAGATCCGGGTCACGCGAAGAGGATGCTGCCCAATTTCCCGCGGAACTGGTCCTCGGAAGCCCATAAAGAACCGGCCCCCGACGGCCCGCCAGCATCTGTCCCAATGGATCGGAAAGATGACCGTCCCGCAGAAGATCCGCCTGGCCATGCTGGGAAACCAGGAGGCCCGCAACCTGCTCATCCACGACCGCAACAAGATCATCTCCCCTGGCCGTTCTGCGGAGCCCGAAGATCAGCGAGACGGAAGTCATCCTTTACGCCCAGCAGAGAACATCCCGGAGGATGTCTTCTCGGCGATCGCCAAACACAAGACCTGGATCAAAAATTACCTGGTCAAAGCTGGCCCTGGTAACCAACCCGAAGACCCCCTTGCCCCTGGCCATCAAACTCCTGGATTATCTCCACGACCGGGACCTCCAGAACCTGTCCCGGAGCAAGAACGTCTCTTCGGTTCTGACCCGCTCCGCCGGCAAGACTCCTGTACAAGAGAAAGGGATAAGATGAACCGCGCGGGGAAAGTCGTTCTGCCGTCAACATCAGCCCCAAGAAAGGGACCCGGAAAAAAAATGTGGGCACATCCTGCCTGGTCCCCGGGCTTGGGACTCAAGGACGATGCCCACGCCGGCCCCTGGCATCGCCAGGTCAGCCTCCTGGCCATGGAGTCCATCGATAAGATGGTGCGCCTGGGATTAAAGGTCGGCCCGGGGGATTTCGCCGAAAACATCACCACCCAGGGGCTCGACCTGCTTGAAGCTTCCCGCTCGGCACCCGCTTCCGGATCGGCGAGAACAACTCTGCTGGAAGTGACCCAGATCGGCAAGGTTTGCCACACCCGCTGCGCCATCTATTACCAGGCGGGCGACTGCGTCATGCCCAAAGAAGGGATCTTCGCCAAGGTTCTGGAGGGCGGGGAGATCAAGGTGGGAGACGAGATCCATGTTCTCGGTGGGGATTCTGACGATCAGTGATAAGGGCTCCCGGGGGGAACGGGAAGACCTGCAGCGGCCCGGAAATCCGCCGAGATCATCGCCTCGCTTCCCGGCGCGAGGTGGAGGCCTACGAAATCGTTCCCGACGAGGAAGACGATCATCGCCGGCAAGCTGATGGAGTACGCCGACGAGAAGCGCCTGAATTTGATTCTCACGACCGGGGGGCACCGGGCTGAGCCCCCGGGACGTGACCCCGGAGGCGACCCGGAAAGTCCTGGACCGGGAAATCCCCGGAATCGCCGAGGCCATGCGGGCCGAAGGTATGAAGATCAACCCCTTCGCCATGCTCTCCCGGGCTTCGGCCGGGATCCGCGGGTGTTCCCTGATCGTCAACCTTCCCGGAAGCCCGCGTGCCGTCCGGGAAAATCTCTCCGTCATCCTGCCCGTTCTGAAACATGCCCTGGAAAAGGTCCAGGGGGATCTTTCCGATTGCGCGAGCCTCGCCGCTCCTTTGCCGCCAAAAAACCCTTAGCCTCTCTCAACCGGGATTGACCGGGGGCTGGGGGTCATTCTTCGATGCCTCTTCGGAGGCTTTCCGCTTCTCCTCCTGATTGATCTTCTCGATCTCCGCCTCGATTTCCCGAACCCTGGCCTTGTAGGCATCGATCTGCGCAATCAGGGTCTTTACCTCCTCATTCAGCAAAACCTCCCGATCCCCCCGGGAGTGAAGCTCGTACGCAAGGCTTCCCAGGCGGATGAAAGTCTTTCGGACCTGGCCCTGGACTGAGGTCAGATCCACTCTCCTTCGTAAGATTCTGCTGGTCTTTCCCGTCTCGGCCATAAGGACGGTTACCCCATCCTTCAACGCCTCCAGCCCTTCCTCCGCCCCTTTCTTGATCAAATCCCAAAGACTCATCTTTCTTTCCTGCCTTTCCATTTCGAATGTAATTATCTCTGACCTAAATTCGAGGGTGTAAAAAGTAGTCATTCCCGCGGAAGCAGAGATTTTAATGGGGTACATAATTTTACATTTCTGAGGCCGAAGTGTCAGATGTATTCAGACAACCGACCACTCCTGAGTAAATATGTTAAATAAAATATGGCGGTCTTTCCGGTGATATGCGTTCAATGGAGTGGAAGGATTTCTCAAAATAAAGGATTCTTTAATCAGATTTTTGGCTATACCGCCATATTTCATTTGACGCGTCAATTTAGCGGCTTGAAAGGTGTTTCCCAGAAATCCCTCCCAGCCTCCCTTTTCCAAAGGGAGGAGATAGGGTTTTCCCCCTTTGAAAAAGGGGGATTAAGGGGGATTTCTGGGGTTTTCCTGGCAATTTTGGAACACTTTACGAAGGGCTAAACAGTTACAATTTGATGAATGCTGTGAAATCCCATTGCGAAAATTAAGAAACCTAAGGTAAAAACGTAAAATAAAATGCGCCATAAAAATCTCTGCGGAAGCGGGAATCCAGGATTTGAAAGACATTCTGGACTCCCGCTTTCGCGGGAGTGACGGATTTCTCCGCAGCCTGTTAAAAAGCCTCCTCATGGATTCTTTTTCCTAGCATCCCTTTCCCCGAAATCTTTCTCCATTCTCCGAAGGTGAGTACCCGGCCAGTAAACCCGGGCGCACTGGGGACAGGCTTGAAAAGAGTCATAAGTCCGGTAGATAAACTCCGGCACCCTCTCTTCCACCTCTGACTTGGACAGGGAAAGCAGTTTTTCGTTGCATAATAAGCACCTTGTAAAGAGATCGGCCGCTTGCGGTTCCAGGTTCAGCTTTTGAAGCACCTCCAGAACCTGCTCCCGGGGGCGGTCCGCCTCCAGGATCAGGGTTCGGGGGACTGAACTCTTTCCCGGGACTCGCCTGCTGCGCGTTAAGAGAATTCGGCCTTCATGCGAAGCCTTTCCCGCCGCCTCGGCCAGTTGCCCCCCGCCGGGGGAAACGACGTCATACCCGAGGGCCCGGAGCTTCCTGGCCAGCTTTCCAGTTGTCCGGTCCGCAAGAAACTTCATCATCTCACCCCATCATTTCGCCCCATATTAGCGTTTCTTCGAGGGAGAGTCAAAAACGGGGACGGCAACTTTTTGGGGACGGGAAAGGCGGGCGTCAGGGTTTGGGGGGCGTGGTTCGTTCCTTCTTTGGCCCTAAGAAAGTCCCGGTTTTCTTGGGAAGAGGGCTGTGGTGGGAGGCTCAACCAAAAAAAAGAGGAAAGTTCAGATAAACCTCTCAAATCTTTCCTTTTTAGCCTTACATACCGGGCATATTTCCGGGGGCCCCTCCCTGGCGCAAAGATAGCCGCATACTTTACAGCGCCAGACGGGCAGCGGAAGGGACGAGAGGCGGGAAGGAGGTCGGGCGCGGGCGCGGTCTTTTGCCTCTCTTCGGCAGGAGGCCGTCTCTCGGGGACGGGCCCCAACTTCTTCTCCCCTTTCAAAACCTCATCCGAAACATACAGGGCGCAATAGCAGGCACCGTGATCCGTCAGGTCCGGGTCCCGGTAGTCGCAGGGGCAGATGATATCCAGGTCCTCCGCTTTGGTGCCGGAGGCCAACCTGCAGGGACAGGACCAGTATCCGTACCTGTTTTCGTTGATCAGCAGGCCGCGCACCAGATCCTGGGTGAACGGGACGTCCGGGTTGAGATGATATCCGCCGGATTCGCCTTCTTTATTCAGCCGGTTGTGCAGCCGCTCTATTTGTTCCTGGCTGATCTCAGGGTTCCCGGTCATGATTCGATCGCCTCCCGGATCTTCTGTTCGTCGTATCCCACTATGCACTGCCCGTTGACTGCCAGGGTAGGGAAAGAGCAACGGGGGTTCAACGTTTTCATTTCTTCGGTGGCGATCGTCTTCTCTTCTCCCGGCAGGAGGTCGATGTCGATGAAGTCGTACATCACTCCCATCTGTTCCAGGAGTTTTTTGGTCTTCTTACACCAAACACACGTACTCAGCGTGTAAAGGAGGATGGGCCCCTTGTCGATTCCGACCACGCGCGTCATTTTCATTGTAAACCTCCGCTGAAACTCCAGGTCCCGGGGCCGAAAACACGGCTGAACCGGTTCCCGGATCCGGAAAGAGTGTTTTCTTCTCCCTGTTTCCAGTGTAGTGAATCAGGTGGGTCGAGTCAATGAGATTGGAAAGGGAATCGCCGCGTACTCCTAAGCCACGCGTTCTTGATTTTGACATGCTTGCAGGCGAAGCTATAATAAGTAGTCATGACCCGATTACCAGGCCAAGGAGAGGGCAAAGGTGAAACGGATTATCATCGATTGCGACGCGGGGGTGGACGATGCCCTGGCGCTGATACTCGCCTTCCATTCCCCCGAGCTGAACGTCCTTGGGGTGACGGGAATAAATGGAAATGTTTCGGTTGATAAAGTCATGGTGAATATCAAGAAGGTGCTTTCCCTTATCGCACCTCCCGGCCGGCCGCTCATTGCCCGCGGAGCGGACCGGCCGCTCCGGGGCGAACCTGTCTACGCGGAAG
The DNA here is from genome assembly GCA_963712535.1 of uncultured delta proteobacterium. Taxonomy (GTDB): domain Bacteria; phylum Desulfobacterota; class SM23-61; order SM23-61; family SM23-61; genus CAVQIK01. The sequence continues at coordinate 457,309 of CAVQIK010000003.1, forward strand.
CTTTCCATGGGAAAGACGGCTTGGGCGGGGCCAAGATCGAGGCGGGAGACGGAGGGGAATACTGGGAAACCTATCCAGGCCCTGCCGGGGAGCTCATCCCGGAAATGGCCCGCCGGCACCCCGGGGAAATCACGCTCGCGGCCATCGGCCCCCTCACCAACATCGCCCTAGCAGTGCAGAAGGATTCAGACGGCATGAGGAGGCTGAAGGAGATCGTGATCATGGGCGGCGCCGTGCGGGAGAAGGGAAATATCACCGCTTCCGCTGAATTCAATTTCTTTGCGGACCCTCTCGCAGCCGGAATCGTCCTGGAATCCGGGATCCCCGCCACTCTCGTGCCTCTTGACGCAACCCATCAGATCCCATTAACTCCCGGATTCATGGAGACCCGGATCGCACCGCTTGCCGGTCCGTTCTCCCGTTTCGTCCTCCAGGCAACGGGTTTTAATCCAAGGGATAAACAATTCCGAAGACGCCGGGAGGTCTTCTACCTCCACGATCCTCTCGCCGTGGGAGCGGTGATAGATACCGGCCTTGTGCGGAAGGAGAGGCTGTCCATCTCCGTCGAAACGAGAGAAGGGAACGATTATGGCCGAAGCTTTGAATCGCCGACGGGGTCCCCGGCAGACGTTTGCCTGGGAGCGGAGCGGGAAAAATTCCTGGAGCTTTTTGTAAGCCGCCTTGAAGTTTAAGGGCAAAGTCACACTTTAACAGAAATATTGTAGGGGCGGCCCTCCGCGGCCGCCCACAAGATGGGCAACCATCACTCCATGGCGTGATTGCCCCTACAATTTTGCCGGATCCTTATACATGACTCTGCCCGATGAAAACTAGTTGTTAATAATAGCAGAATATGAATAACCGAATTCTCGTCGCCGGCAGCTCCAACGTTGACCTCATCCTCCGAATCCCCAGGTTCCACGACCCCGGGGAGACGATCACCGGGAACAATCTGGTCACGTCCTACGGAGGGAAAGGCGCCAATCAGGCCATGGCCGCGAAAAGGCTGGGCGGAAACGTCACCTTTCTGACCAAACTGGGGAATGATCCTTTCGGCCGATCCTACCGGCAGTACCTTATCCGCAACCGGTTGAACCCCGCGTGCCTTCTCCGCGACTCAAAACTCCCCACCGGGGTTGCCGTGATCGAGGTGAGTCCCCGGGGAGAGAACCGGATCATCGTCTCCCCGGGTGCGAACGCCGCGCTTTCCGTGAGGGATCTTAAGACGCTGTCAGGATTATGGAAAGAGAGCCGGGTCTTTGTAACCCAGCTGGAGATCCCCCTACCCACGGTCCAGGCCGGTTTGGCGGCGGCCGGAAAGCACGGGGCGGCGACCGTCCTCAACCCGTCGCCCGCGATTCCGCTCCCGCCCGAAACTCTCTCCCTGGTGGATTTTCTCGTCCCGAACGAGGGCGAGGCCGAGCGTCTCACGGGGATGAAAATGAATCACCGGGAAGACCTGCCTAAAATGGGGGAGAGACTCTTGAGGAGAGGGGTTAAGAACGTGATCATCACCCTGGGCCCGCGGGGACTCTTCTTTAAGAATCACGACCGCGAGATCTGGATGGATGCCTTACGGGTGAAGGCCGTGGACACGACAGCCGCCGGAGACGCTTTCATCGGGGCTCTCGCGTGCGGAATTGCGGGGGGGAAACCCATTCCCGACATTCTGGCAATGGCCAACGCGGCCGGAGCCCTGGCGGTCACGAAACTCGGAGCGCAGCCCTCGCTCCCCCGCAGGAGAAACCTGCGTACACTCTTGTCGTTGTAGGAGCGGGGTAACCCCGCCCCTACGGTGCTCTCCCGACCATCCCTATTCAACCGGCGGCTTCTTATCCCTCCACGGGGCGATGGCTTCGAATGCGGCGGCCGCTTTCAGGACCGTTGCCTCGGCCAGCCTGCGGCCGACGATCTGGAGCCCTACCGGCAGCCCTTCCGGGGTAAAACCGCAAGGGACCGAAATGCACGGAAGCCCAGTGATGGTTACCGCATAGGTGAGGTACAGCCACTCCTGGTAATTCTTCATGGGCTTCCCGTTGATCTCTTTGGGGTAGATCATCTCCTGGGGAAAAGGCGGGGCGGCAACGGTCGGGGTGAGCAGGAGATCGTAGACTTCAAAAAACTTGCGCACCCGGTGGTAAAGCGCCGTCCTCTCCTTATCCGCCTCCCCGATCTGTTTTGCCGTGAGCGGAAGTCCCCGTTCGACATTCCACACCAGGTTGGGATTCATCTGATTGCGCCATTTCTCCAGCTTCTCAGCGTGAAGGGTTACCATCCGGAGGGCGCGGGTCACATCGATGATCTGCTCGACGCCCCTGAAGTCCGGCTCGGCCTGCTCCACGGCGCATCCCAGCTCGGTAAAGCGCCGCGCCGCGGCGGCCGACACCTTCTCCACTTCGCGATCCACGGGGGAGATTTTCAGGTCCGGGCTCCAGGCCACCTTGAGCCCCCGGAGTTGCGGGCTCTTCACGGCCGCCAGGAACTTCCCCGCGTCCAGGGGAAAAGATATGGGAGACCGGTCGTCCTGCCCGGCCATCACCGAGAGCATGAGGGCCGTGTCCCCGACGGTCCTGGCCATCGGCCCTTCGACGGCAAGCGCGTCCCATGCCGTATCGCACGGGAAAACGGGGACCACGCCCGCGGAAGTCCGGAACCCCACCACGCCGCAAAAAGAAGCGGGGATCCGGAGCGACCCGCCAAGGTCGCTCCCGGTCGCCAGCGGCCCTAGCCCGCAGGCCAGGGCCACCGCGGCCCCTCCGCTGGAACCGCCGCAGGTGTGGCTGAGCTTCCAGGGGTTTCGGGTGGCCCCGAACAGCGCGTTATAGGTGTTCGCCCCGGCTCCGAATTCGGGCGTGTTGGTCTTTCCCATAACGATGGCCCCCGCGCTCTTCAGACGCTCCACGCTGAGCGCGTCCTCATCGGGGATGAAATTTTCGTAGATCTTTGACCCCCGGGTGGTCCGGATCCCGGCGGTCGGTGTGAGGTCTTTTACGGACACGGGGACGCCGTGGAGGGGACCGAGCCTGTCGCCCCGCATGACCTTCTCCTCGGCCTTCCTCGCGGCTTCCCGCGCCATCTCGGCGGCGACGGTGCAATACGCGTTGACCCTGGGGTTCACCTTCTCGATCCGCGCGAGGACGGCATCCACGATCTCCACCGGGGATATTTTCTTTTTCTTGACTCCGGCCGCCAGCTCGGCGGCCGTCCAAAAACATAGGTCGGTTTCTTTCATTTTCGGTCCTTTCATAAAACAAAAGATTCAATCCGGTTTTCGGGATGATTCATGGCCGTCGAAATCGAGCAGCCGGCGCCTGCACGGGAAAGGGAGAGCGGAGTGATGGTAGGAAATCTGTCTTGTCCCGCAAGCGATAAAGGAGAACGGGTTCCGGGAAATGAAAAGACTTGTTGCGAATGAACCTGAAGCGCCCTGGCGCAATGCCGGAGGGCGGGATCGCGAGTGTGGTGTTTCAGCGAAAGTTCTACGGGTACGTCATTCCGGGCTTGACCCGGAATCCAGAAATGCCTTTAAATATCCTGGATTCCTGCCTTCGGCGTGAGCTCAGTCGCACGCTTTCGCAGGAATGACGGCTTTTCGTATCATTGTAAAGGTATCTCAGAAAAACCACACTAACCATTCACCTGGGCTCGGTCGGGTATTTGCCCTGGAGCCATTCTTTCCATCCGCCTTTTAAAGCATAAACTTTCTTGAATCCCAGCCCGATCATCTCCTGCGCCACCCGGGCACTGGTCCCTTCGCTGGGTCAGGCGCAGTAGAGGACGACCGTCTTGTCCTTGGGATATTTTTCAGCCCAGGATTTGGCCGGTTCATTCGGGTCTTCCCGGACCGCCCCGAGTACCTTTTGGTCGCTGTTTTTCCAATCCGAACCCGCCCGCACATCCAGCACGACCACGTCCGGCTTGCCCAGGATTTCCTTGAGCTCTTCCTTGCTCATTCGGGCAGCCTTATCACTGGCGCAGGCCAACTGAGTTCCAAGGCCCAGAATGATCAGGGCGGCGGTGATCCATCGAAACTTGGCCGAATCTCTTCCGCTCATTCCTTCCTCCTTCCCCCTTGCGCTCCCCTTCGGAAACAGCGGCGGGGCCAGAACCTTCCCGGCGCCGGTTAGACGTAGCGCACCCGGGCTGATTTGGTAACGACGAACACTCTCGCGTTGTTGCTCTGGGGGTCCGCGGGAAAAATGAAAAAGCCCTGACGGTTGGCAGCGTATCCCAGGGTTGAGCCCACCAGAACTTCGCCGTCCGTAAATTTCACCTCCATCATCCTTCCGGACGGCTTCTCCCCCTCGGCAAAATGTTTTCGCTCGTCATAATCGGGCTTCCCCGCAAAATCCCTGACGAAGAAGACCGCTTTCAGATCTTTGACGAAAACCTCCATGCTCTCCTGAGTCAGGCTTCCCTCCTGAGAAAATATATGAAATGACGGCTTGTTGGGATTAAAGTCCTGGGTGAAACCCTTAACTATTCTCCCATCCAGGTACCGGGCCACGATTTTGACTTTTTCCATAGGATTTACCCGTTTTTTCAAAATATCAGATTTGCCGACAGGGCGTCTCTACAACCCTTCTATAAGGGATTACATTTTATAAACCTTTCTTCAGGCAGTCAAACAAATTTCGGCGGCAGGAATGAGAACCGGGAAAAAAGGGCGGTACGGGTATTGTGCTGCATAGCCCTTCGTCAAAATGGGATCGCGACCGCCCCCTCACCCTCCCTCTCCCCCGCAAAACGGGGGAGAGGACCGGGGGTGAGGGGGGATTTCGAAAAGAGGTTGTGTGCTCAAACATGGTCGCCGTGTTAATCTGCCAGACGAAAGGCGATATCGACGGCCAGCCGGGCCGCTTTTTTTGAAGCCAGCCAGAAAGCGGAGCTGAGGAACCCCGTTTTCCACTTCAGCGAAGCCAGTTCGTCCGACACCACGAGCACTCCGCCGATTCGTACCTTCCGGAACGCGGCGATGGTGAAGAGGGCCGAAATTTCCATTTCCACGGCCAGCAGACCCATTTCCGAGTACCGCCTGGTTTTTTCGTGCGTCTCCCGGAACAGGGCGTCCGTGGTCCATACTTTTCCCGCCGCGGACTTTAAATTCCTCTGCCTGCCCATGTCCACGCAAAGGCGGGTGATCTCGTCGTCCGCTTTCGCCTCCTCCCCTTTCGGGAGAGGATAATGAGCGGAAGTCCCTTCTTCCCCGAGGGCCCGGCAAGGAACAACCAGCTGCCCGATCTCGAGGCCCGGCTGGAGGGAGCCGCAGCACCCGAAGACCAGGATCTTCTTTGCGCCCATGGCGATGAGCCTCTCCAGCATGATAGCCGCCTGCGGACAGCCCAGGGGCGTCCCGAACAGGGATATTTTTTTCCCCCCAACCGTGGCGGCGTAATGCGTCATGGAGGGAAACCGCAAGCGCTGGAGAGAGGATTTCCTTATCTTCAGCTCTTTCCGCAGAAAATCAAGGAAGGGCTCAAAAAGGTTGAGAATGATCGGGTGGTCAATCTCGGGGTCTCCCGGAATTCTCCGGGGCTCGATCAGGACGGGGCTCTCACGCATACGTCAACCTCTAGCCTTTCAGCCGCCACTCGGGGCCTCGGGGGGTGTCTTCGATAATGATACCGGCCTGGTCCAGCTTCTGCCGGATCAAGTCCGCCGTCTCCCAATCTTTGGCCGCCCGGAGTTTCCCGCGTACTTCCAGGAGAATGTCCACGAGCGGGGACAGGAGGGAATGGATGTCCCTTGGAGATTCCTGGAGACGAAGACCCAGCTGAACGATCATCCCCCGCAGGGCCTCCCGGGCCTGGGAAACCTGCTCTTCGTCTTCAAATTCGCGCCAGGACTTCCAGATCATTTTATCCAGGTTTATGAGCCCTTCGATGAGCCCATCGATCTTATTTTCCTGCAGATTCCGCCCGAAAGACTCCTGGAAGGATTTCACCCGTTCCACAAAAGGTTCGGCGGCGGGCTCGAGGGTCTGCACCCCGGTTGGAGGGAACGGGAGCGGCCGAGGCATCAGGATTTCCCGGAACTCCCCAAGGGAAAGGGCCTCCCCGTCCCGCAGAATTTTCTGGCTGCGGCCGTGGCGCAGAGTCACCCCCCCGATCCCCCGGATGAAAACCTTGCCGGCCGAGAAATCCAGGATGCACGCGGTGTGCTCATCGATGCCCAGGAGGGGAGTCTCCGGCGGCAACATGGCTTCAAGTTCGGTCAATCGAGGCTCCCCCAGGTAACAAAAGCGAGTATCGTGAGTCCCTCCTTCGGCGTTGTTCCAGTGGGGAATCACGACGACGGGAAGCCCGAACTCCCCGAGTATGTTTAACCCCTCCACCCAGCGCAGGTCCTCGCCTACTTTATAAATTTCATAAACGGGGACCGTGAATCGGCCCAAGGTCAGGGCCGCGGCGCTGGCGGCCACGAAACAACTCCCCTGTCGGATCCGGTCCACAACGATCCGTGGGACGGGAGTGCCGGCCCAGTTTTTTAAGGCGTACGTGGGGCTGCCCGGTCCTACAAATAGGTAATCGGCTTCGCGGAGAGTCTGGTATGCCCTCTCGGCCTCGTAGGCTGAAATATCCTTCGATTTGAAAGAGGCACGCTCCAGCGGCTGGTTGAGGCGCTTTTGAAAATACTCCCGTGACTTTTCGAAGAGGTCGTCGGCATTCATCTGAAACCCCGCCGGGGTGTCGATGAAGACCGCCTTTACCGGAGGAGAAAGCTTTTCCAGCAGCGACCGATGCACCCGCACCATGGAATCCGTCGTCTCGCCGGAACCCATGATGGCAATCATTCCCTGCGCACGGCTCATTTTCTTATCCTCCGATCCGAATGGACGGGCCCGCTCGTGAAAGGGAAGACGCAAGAAGAGGGCGGCCCCTTGGCCTTATTTCACCGGGGTGTACGTTGGGGCGGAGGGGGGCGATTTTCCTTTCAGCGTTTCATGGTAATACTGGTAGGTCAGCGGCCGGCCTTCCCTGAGCACTTCGGAACGAACGGGTTCGCCGATGAAGATGGTGTGGGTCCCGAGGTCGATCTTTTCGGCGATCCTGGCCTCCAGGACCGACAAAGCGTGCTGGATCACGAGCGGAACCCCGGTGATCCCCTCTTTGTGCTCCACCTTGGAAATCTTATCGATCTCCCTGCCCGAGCGAAAGCCGAACGGACCGATGAAGGTCATGGTGGCCGATTCGTCGAGCACGGATACTCCGAACATCCCGCTTTTTACGATCATTTCATGGGTAAAATTCTTCTTGTTGATCACCACTGCGATCCTCGGCGGGTCGGAGGTGACCTGAATCACCGTGTTCACAATCTGGCCGTTCAAACGTTCGTTCGCCCGAGAGGTTACAATATAGAGACCGTAGCTCAAATCGCGAAATACCCGGGTGTCCAACTCCTGGGGCATATTCTTCCTCCTCGCTGAACTTCATGGTGCGGATCTGGCCCCGTCTGCCGACAAAAGACGGCAACAGATTTCATGCGGCTATTATATGACAAAGGACGAAGAATATGAAACAGCAATTGGGCGGGAGGAGCGGTGAGAGCCGGACCCGCAAAGGCTTTTCCGGTGCCCTGTATACTCTCCTATGCTATGATGGAACCATTGAGGGCCGCGCGAATCCAGGCTCTCCGATTCTTGCATGACGATTGATTTTGAGCCCGTGAACCTCCGGGCTGGAAGGAGGAGGGATATGCCCAGGATCTCCTGCGGTCGGGCATTTCTGGAAATCTTAAAACAGGAGGGAGTCCGGCACATATTCGGGAATCCCGGAACGACCGAGCTGCCTCTCATGGATAGCCTGGGAGGAGAGAAGGAGATCCGGTATTTCCTGTGCCTCCACGAAGGGGTGGCCATTTCCATGGCCGAAGGCTATTCGGTGGCGTCGGGGAACCTGGGAGTGGCGAACGTCCACACGACTCCCGGAGTGGGAAACTCCATGGGGATGCTCTATAATGCCTTCAAGGCGAACGCTCCCCTCCTGGTCACCGCCGGGCAGCACGACCAGAGCTTTCTCCTCTCCGAACCTATCCTGTTTTCCGAGATCCCGGAGATTCCCAAACCCTTTGTAAAATGGTCCTACGAGGTTCACCACGCCCGGGATTTGGCCCGCGCGGTGCATCGAGCCGCAAAAATCGCAACCTCTCTCCCCACGGCCCCCGTCTTCCTCTCGCTGCCCGCGGACATGCTGCGGTGTGAGGAGGAGATCGACCTGGGAGCCCCGACTCGGGTGGACCCCCGACCGCGCCCGTCGCGTGCCGCGATTGCCGCCGCGGCAGAGATGCTGGCCGCGGCCGGGCACCCGCTGATCATCGCGGGGGATGCGGTGGCCCGCGGCGATGCCCATGCCGAGCTGGCCAGAGTAGCGGAGCTCATCGGCGCGCCGGTTTACGAGCAGACGATCTCCGGAATGTGCAATTTTCCCTCCTCCCACCCCCTCTCGATGGGACCGCTCCCCCGCGACCAGAAAACGGTCCGGACCGCCCTCCAGGGTGCGGACCTGCTCCTCGCCATCGGAGCCGAGCTCATGCCCATGTCTCTCCCTTCAGAGATCGAACCCCTGCCCCCCGGACTTCCGATCATCCAGTTTCATTTGGATCCCTTCGAACTGGCCAAGAATTATCCGGCCCGGGTCGCCGCGCTGGCCGATCCCAAAGAGACCCTTCCCGAACTGGAGAAAGCAGTGGAAGAGCGCCTGACCGCAGATTATAGGCGCGAGGCACTTCTCCGCATCGAAGGAGTCCGCCGGAAAAAAGAGAAAGAGCGGAAAGCCCTCAAGGAAAAAGCCCAAGCGCTGATGAGCCGCACCCCAATCGCTCCGCTGGCCCTCCTGGAAGGCATCTTCAGCCGCCTTCCCGCCGACGCAGTTGTCGTGGACGAGACCATCTCCTCCGGACGGGGGCTGAGGGCCCTGTTTAAGGGCGAGGACCCGAAGAGCTACTTCGGGATCCGGGGAGGTGGGATCGGCTGGGGTCTTCCCGCTTCCCTTGGCGTAAAGCTGGCGCTCGAGAATCGCCCGGTCCTCGCGCTCATCGGGGATGGGAGCGCCATGTACTCCTACCAGGCGCTCTGGACTGCGGCCCGATATGGGCTTGCCGTCGTGGTCGTGATCTGCAACAACCGGAGTTACCGCATCCTCAAGGAACGGACCCGGGCCTTGGGAGGGTTTTCGGCTCAAACAGGCACTTACCTCGGTATGGATTTGATCGAGCCGGCGATCGATTTCGTGGGGCTGGCGAAAAGCCTGGGGGTTCCCGGCGAGCGGTGCGACAAAATGGAGCAGGTAGAGGAAGCACTCGCCCGCGCCCTGGATCACAAAGGCCCGGTTCTCATCGATGTCGCTCTGGACGGCAGCTTCTAGGAAAACGATTTCCCCTATTTCATTCCCCCTCACCCTCCCCTCTCCCCCGATTTTCGGGGGAGAGGGCTAGGGTGAGGGGCTCGTTCAGAGCGATAAGTTCAATCAAGTTGTGCCTCAGGGAGAGGAGGTAGAGTTCGCCACTCCCCCACCCTGGAAAAATTGTTTTTCCCCGGTCGATGGGTTTCCGCCTCAGGCGGACGACCTTGGGCCGAGATCGAATCCCAATGGGAGTCTAAGATATTTCCGAATGCCAGACTTTTAATCCCGGCGACCGGGGGATTACCGAATTTTAAATTTAGAAAGGAGAGGGCCGATGATCGATAGCCACACCCATGTTTTCCCGGACAAGCTTGCCCCCCGAATTGTCGAGAGGTTCCGGACCTCAGCAATCGGGGAGGCCATCCCTCTTGCCGGGGATTTCACGATCGGGGACATCCGGGGGTACATGAAAAAATGCGGGATCGAAGCGGTGATTACCTTCAGCGTGGCGGACCGCCCGCAGTTCGTGGTGCCCGCAAATAATTTTCTGGCGGGAATCAATGACGGCCGGACCGTTTTCAGCTTCGGCACCATTCTTCCCGACATGGAGAACCCGGCGGGAGAGGTCAAGAGGATTCGGGAGAAAGGAATCAAGGGCATCAAATTTCATTCTCTCTTTCAGCCTATCCGAGCGCGGGATGAAAACCTTCTGCCCATCTTTGAGGCCATGCAAAAACTGGGGATGATCGCCTATTTTCACGTGGGCAAAGACCCGGTGCACCCTTCGCACTCTGCGGGGACGGGGCCCGAAGACATCGCCCGCCTCCGCGACCGCTTCCCGGCTCTCAAGATTGTGGCCGCCCATTTCGGTGGTCTTTTTATGCTGGAAGAAGCGCGGAAATGGATTATCGGGAAGGATATCTACATCGACACTTGCTGGGGCCCGAACATCCAGAGCCTCGAGCCGGGAGTCGTCATCGAGCTAATCCGGAGGCATGGGGCTGAAAAAGTTCTCTTCGCCACGGACTACCCCTCCACCACGGACCCCGTTCCCCAGATCGAGTGGTGGAGAGATCTTCCCCTTCCGGCAGAAGAGAAGCAGCTCATATTCCGGGAAAATGCCCTCCGCCTGCTGGGAGCAGGATCATAAAGGGAACACCGGAGAAAGGAATGGCCAAGAAAAACATCCTTATCACCGGTCCTCCCCGGTCCGGAAAATCCACTTTGATCGAAAAGCTCGTGAACCGGATTGGCCGGCCGGTTACGGGCTTTTTTACTCGGGAAATCAGAGAAAAGGGAAGACGAGTCGGGTTTTCCATCCTGACCTTGGACGGGAAGGAAGCGACGCTGGCCCATGAGAACGTCGAAAGCCCCTTCAAAGTAGGGAAATACGGAATCCAGGTTCAAGAGCTGGATCGAATCGCCGTTCCTTCCATGATCCCCTCGAGCCCGAAGGAGGTCGTGATCATCGACGAGATCGGAAAAATGGAGTGCCTCTCCCCTCTTTTCCGTAAAACGTTGATCGAAACCCTTGACTCCCGGAATCCGGTAATCGGATCTGTGGCCCTGAAAGGAGGGCCTTTCATCGAGAAGATAAAAGAGCGGGAGGATGTACATTTGATCTTCATGTCTGAAAAGAATCGGGATTCACTTGCAGTCGATCTGCTGCACTGTATTCCTGCCCTTTGAGTTCATTCCCGTATCTCACATCTTCCCTACCAACCGGGAATTCCTCCAGCCTCCTTTCAAGGGAAGAGCGGTGGGTTCTGCCCCATGCAAAAAACTTTTTCTGAGGGCAATGAAAGCACTAATACTAACGAAACAAATAAACTGACATTATCCGCGCCCGGCAGCAAATCAACCCCCCACCCCGGCCCTCCCCCTCGAGAGACTGTGTCGTAATCTGGATTTGTCATTGCGAGCGGCCGAAGGCAGCGCGGCAATCTGATTATTTTCAAAGTCTTATCGGATTGCTTCAGTCGTTTCACTCCTTCGCAATGACGTTACGACACAGTCTCCGAGGGGAGAGGGTTTTGGGTGGGGGTGACATTGCCGTTTCCCAGGAAGATAATCTTTCGTAAAGGGTATTTATTACGTTTGTATTAGTTGACGATGAAGCGGCTATCATTACTCAACAAGTGCAAAAATATTTCTTACAAGTGGTTCCGCAGTCCCGGTTTCATTGGGTTAAAAAGCGTTCCAGACATTATTGCAGGAATTCACCGCTGGTGACTTTTGGCCCCCCCTTTATTAAAGGGGGGCGGGGGGGATTTCTGACCCAGGCTCTCCAAGAAAATCCCCCCTTTCCCCCCTTTTCCAAAGGGGGGGAATTTTTGGTCGGAGTAGGAATTAATGGTTACCCATAACCCCCTCCACAGATCCCAGCGTGCAGGATTACCGCACTGGGCTCTTACCTTAGGTAGTGACGTACAGGCGAAAATCGGGATACGAGTGCACGATTCGCGGAAAAGGAAGCCATCTCTTTACCAGGCGGTCCATGCGCTCCGTAGTCAGTCGATGCCTCTGACTCCGCCGACAGAGTGCGCGGTACCACAACCATCGGACCTGGTATTGAAACGCTGCCAGTTTGCGCCCATTGCGTGGCACTCCAAAGTATTGATAGTGTCCAAGCAGGACCGACCGCAGCCAATGGCCCACCACCGGGATGGGATTCTGCAGGCGCCGCCGAAGTTCGACTTTGATCGCTTTCAGCTTGGCCTGCATCCTTTTCCGCAGAGTCTGCCGAAGCACGATGAACTTCCCCTTCGAGGTTCTGTCGCACACGTGCAAGAACCCAAGAAAGGCAAAGCTCTCCGGCTTACCGTCGCCACGCCGCTTCCGATTTTCCGTCGCAAACCGTCCGAACTCGATCAGCCGCGTCTTGTCATCTTGCAGCCTCAGGTTGAACTTCGCAAAGCGCTCCCGAAGCTCTCTCCAAAACCGCTCGGCATCCTCCCGGTACTGGAATCCGACCACGAAATCATCGGCAAAACGCACCACCACTACACATCCTCGTGCGTACCGCTGCCTCCAATGATCGACCCAAAGGTCAAACCCATAGTGCAGGTAGATATTAGCCAGCAAGGGGCTGATGCTTCCTCCTTGCGGCACACCCTCCTCACTCTGCGTCCTCGTCCCATCCTCCAGTACACCGGCATTGAGCCACTTCTTGATATGACGTATCACCCGCTTGTCCGCTATCCGGTGCTCGACGAACTTGACCAGCCACTCGTGGTCCATGGCATCAAAATAACCCCGAATGTCTGCGTCCAGCACCCAGCTTACAGGCTTCGTCATAATCCCCGCGTAGAGCGCATCCAATGCATCATGAGGACTGCGCCCCGGCCGGAACCCATACGAAAATCCGAGAAAGTCCTTCTCATAGATCGCATTCATCACCTCCGCCGTCGCTCTTTGGGCAATCTTGTCTTCCAACACGGTCACCCCCAGCGGCCTCTGCCGCCCGTCGGCTTTGGGAATGTAGGCTCTCCTGACGGGCTTTGCTCGATATGCCCCGCGCTTCAGCCTCCCGGAGAGATCCTGAAGGTTCTCCTCCAGATCTTCCCCGTAGTGCCGCCATGTCTCTCCGTCAACTCCCGGAGCGGCTCCCCTCTTCAGGCTGTAATAGGCCTTCCGCAGACGGTCTACCTGATAGACATGGTGCCAGAGCCCTGTAAACCGCAGCTCCTTATCCCGGCTCGCTGCCTGCCGTATCCGCTCCACCGCACTTGGCAAGCCCGAAGAATCGACGCAGGTGCTTCCCCTTGGCGGTATCCGTGGTTTCCCACTTCGTGCCCGTTTAGGGTTCTCCATATCGACCCCTCGCCCGGTCCTGTGTCCGGCGCTTGTTTTGCCAGAGCAGATTCCCTTTGGTCAGGCCCCTTCCCTCCACCTTCTCCGCCAGCAGGATTCTCACCTGCCTTTGTTCAAAGGTCTCTACGGTACCTATGGGCCTGTCCGACTTCCCACGCCCGTTCATCGCCATCGTGCTCCTTTCGGATTCATGGCGCGTCCCCCAGGGCCATTTCCCAGGGGCAGGCGTGGGATCTCCCGGCTCCCGTGCAGAGAGTTTCCGTGCGTGCGCGGGGTCTTCGACCACGCAGGGCCAGTCCATCCCTCGCGATAGCGGGATGGACCGTGTTGCCTTCCGCGTTTGATGACACCGTCGGCACCCCGAAGCATACCTACTTTCGCGGCTCAATACCCGGCCCGCACTTTCCCCTGTCAACGCTTCGCCTGCGCCCTCACGGTCGCCTGCGCATGACTCGGGGCCGATGTGGCTCGCTAGGCCTTCATCGTATGGAACTTTCATCCACTACTCTCTGCCGGTTTTTACCGGCGCACCATCATTTAGG
>CAVQIK010000004.1:0-569573 GCA_963712535.1 uncultured delta proteobacterium
GGATAAACGTATCCAATCGATAAACCCGAACCATCTCGGCCAGCGCGTCCGCTAAATCGGGATGATCGGAACGAATCTGATCGATCAGGCCAAGAAGGTTCCGGGACCGCCCTCTCCGGGCCATCCGGAGAAATTCATGAAGCCAGTCCGAAGATAAACCGGAAAGAGCCGCTGCAGTCAAGGCGGCATTGCCCTGCGTCGGACCGGCCTGGCCCGCCGAAAAGATGGACGTCTGGGAAAGGAACTGCACGCCCAGATGCTTTTCAATCTTTGCGAATATCTCTGCCGCTTGAATGGGCTTGCGAACAAAATCGTCAAAGAGGCCCGAACCAGCGACGGATGCTTCACTTTCCGTTACACTCGCGGTCACGGCAATGATCGGGGTATGGGTTGCCGTGCCTTTTCCGGCCCTCTCCGCCTCCAGGATCCTCCGGGCAGCCTCAAAACCGTCCATTCCCGGCATCCGCAAATCCATCAAGATCAAGTCCGGCCGTTCCCTCCGAAACAGGTCGAACGCTTCCAGCCCGCTCCCTGCCTCCAGAACACGACATCCTTCCTGTTCCAATAACTGCCGCAACATGAATCGATTCTCCGGGCTGTCATCAACCACCAGAAATGAGGGGGACTGGCCCGGTCCAAGCCCCAGCGATGGACGGCAGTCCGCTGGAGACTGGATCTCGGCACCCGTGGCTGGGTTAAACGCGATGTCAAACCTGAAGGTGGTCCCTCGGCCCACCTCACTGACCACCACCATTTTCCCCCCCAACACTTCTACAAAAGCACGGCTGAGGGTCAACCCGAGTCCAGTCCCCTCGCTGCTGCCCCGGCCCGCATTCAGTTGCACAAATGGCTCGAAGATCTTTTCCAACTCCTCCTGAGGGATCCCGATCCCGGTATCCTCAATTTCGAACTCCAGATGAGGAAGGGAAGCCGACTCCACCCTTGAGGACGCATTTGCCCCCTTCCACCTGGCCCTCAGGACGACTCGGCCCTTCTCAGTGTACTTAATGGCATTGCTGAGAAGATTCATCAAAATCTGGCGGAGTTTCCGCTGATCGGTTTGAACATACCTGGGCAATGTGGGATCCCATTCAAAGACCTGCTCCAAATTTTTCTTCTCGGCCCGCGGGCGCATCATTTCAACCAGATCGGCCAGGAGCCCATGGAGGTCGAAGGCCGTCGGGGTAACGGTCCATTTGCCAGCCTGCACTTTGGACATCTCCAGCACATCATTGATTAACTCCAGGAGATGCTGCCCGCTCCGGCTGAGGACCCCCAGCATGGGCCTGTATCTTTCCGGAAACCCGGCATCCCGCTCCATCACCTGCCCGAATCCGAGAATGCTGTTCAGCGGCGTGCGCAGCTCATGGCTCATGTTGGCGAGGAAAGTGCTTTTCGCCCGGTTGGCGACCTCAGCCTGATCCCGGGCCATAACCAGCTCCGCCGTGCGCTCCCGGACCAACTCCTCCAGGTGCTCCTGGTGCCGCCTCAAGTCCTCCTCCGCCTGCTTGTGTTCGGTCACATCCCGGGCAGCCGCATAGATCAGCTTTCCAGCGGGGGCTGAGCTCCATTGCAGCCATCGATACGTACCGTCTTTGCAGCGGTAGCGGTTCTCGAAAGAAAAGACTTTCTGCTCGGAGGACAGTGTGGAGACCGCCTTGCGAGTCTTGTCCAGATCGTCAGGGTGCACGAAGTCGAGGAACGGCCTGGCCATGAGTTCTTCACGAGTATAACCGAGGATCCATTCCACGGCAGGGTTCAAGCGCAGGAAATAGCCGTCGATGTTCGCAATGCACAGGACATCGAGACTGACATTGAAGAATTGATCCAGCTCTTCCGTTTTCTGACGCACCGAAGACTCGGCCTTTTTCTTGAGGCTCCTCTGAACCAATAGCCCGATGACCAGCAGACCCTGGGCGAGGAAGACGGCAATGCCTCCGATGACAAACCCTTTATACTCGCTCCATATAGTCTTGGGGCGATTCAGAACGATGCTTCCAGAGGGTAGCCTGTTCTCTCCCAGCCTCCAACGGTTCAACTGTTCCCAGTCGAAAATGGGAAAAAGACTGGCCGGTGATATCGTAACAGGCTCGGCCGGAAGTCTGCCGCGAAGGATCTCCAGAGCCAGTCGAACGGTTCTTTCCGCCTCACCGGTATAAGTCGGCATGGTGCCGCCTACAATACCCCCATTTTCAAGGAGTGTGTCATAGAGACCAAAAATGGGGGCATTGGCCGCCCTGCTGATTTTTCGGAGAACATCGTAATTTCTGTACGCTTTTCCCTTTGCGTCGGCCCCAAAAACCGTATACAAAATAGCACTCTTCGGGGCCAGCGTGCTGACTCGTTCGAGAATCTCCTCCAAGGGCAGGCCACTCAAGTAGTCAACCTGTAATCTCCCGTGCCAAGCCTCCAGGATGCGGCGAACGCTCTGTTCCGTCAGCCTGTCCAGAAGATCACTTCCGCTGATCACAACCAGGGTACGGGTCTCCGGCAGCAGGGTGAGGATATTCTTGAGGGTTGGCTCCGTGCCTATTGCAACAGGCATGATGATAGACGGGCGCTTCAACTCTTGCAGCCGGTTCTCATTCGCTTTTCGGAAATCCTCGCGGAGCCAATCGGGATCTGCCATCACGTTAATCACGGGAACTCCCGGGAAAAGCCTCTTGCCGTCTTCAAGTAGGTAACTGAGGGCGCTGCGATGTAACGCGATAATCAGATCGATAGGCTGGTCAGTAAATTTACGGCGCAGGTATTCGGCTGTCTCGCTCCGATGAGCTTGGCCCTGATGTCTCAAGAGATCCAGGAACTCAAAATGGAGGTTGGATGCGTTGAGGCCTGCGTCAGTGAACCCCTTCAACAAGATCGGGTCCATAACGAGGTAGGCGGATGTATCGTACGCGAACGTATGGAGAATCAAGACATTCTTCCTGGAGAGATCGGGGGCGGTCACCGACTCCGTCGCTTCCCCAAGGGCCGGGTTTACTTTCGCGTCCGGCACGGCTTTCGAATGAGCCGGGGTTGGAGCGCCAAGTTGCGGGATGAGTATCACTAGGAAAACAAAGTGTAGCAGGCCGACTGGAAGTCGTTTAAGCAGCCTTTTTAATAAGAGAGACATTTCGTATTCCCCTCAATTCCCGCCAAGACATTCAACGTCATTCCCACGGAAGGCCAGATCCTTGAATTTTTTCAGATCAGGCCTTGCAGTTTATTGCGGGGCTTATTAAAGAATTCAGATTTCATGATCTCCTAAAAAGCCGGAGAAGCCGTTACTTTTGTGAAAGCGAGGGTTCAATATTACTTGACACAGCTTATTCCCTTTGGCCGAATTTACCACTTTTTTTCAAAAAGTTCCACGTCTCGCCCCAGTCGACCCATTGAGAATTTGCCCCCGAACGCGTCCCCATTTTGCGGCCGAAATTGCTGATTTCGGATTGAAATGATGTATTCGAAAAGGAAATGCTAAAAACTCGACTTCAGGAAGAAAGATTGCATGAGGACGACAAAAAATCTCTCCAAATGCGAGGTGCTCGGGCAAGATTTTGTTGATCACGCCGCCAAGGCTGAGGAGTTCAATTGATAATTCACGGCCTCAATCGTCCTACCCGGCAATCTCAAAAGTAATCCTTGGGACCCACCTAATGACTTCAGGGGGTAAAAGCAAATTCTTTTTCACGTATCCTGATGAAGCAAGGTCATCGTTGACAAACAGGAATAATCAGGAAGCTGAAAAAGAAAAGCGAGAAGAATCAAAGGCCGAAACCGGGACCAGCAGGTCATTTTTTGGGATCGTTCGCCAACATTGCACCTGGTAACAGTAGGCTCTGACAGTGGCTGGATAGGTAACAATTACTGGCAGAAAGCTGGAATGAAAAAGGCAGAGCTATGATGACCCTGCCTTTTTTAACGAGTCATGTCGGCCCAAAAGGCTCAAAACCCGTAAAGTCGGGATGGGTTGTCCACTAGGATCTTCTTTCGGATTGCCGGATCGGGCGCCCACACCGGCAGTAGGTTGAGCACGAGTCCGTCATCAACCTGCCACAAGGGGGTCAAGTCCGTCGGCTTGCGTCCCGGAGGCGTCACCGAGTTGGGATGGGGCCAGTTGGTTCCCCACAGGATTCGATCGGGGTTCGCGGCAATCAGCGCCTTGGCGAGGGGAATGAAGCCGGTATAATCGTGGCGCGGTCCTTCCGTGACCGATATCTTGACGTAGGCCTTCCCGGCCCGAACCAGGTCTAGCAGATCGGGAAATCCGGGCTGGTCCACGCTCTTCTCCGGCTCGGCGCCGGCGAAGTGGTCGAAGACGAGCGGCACGGGTGAAGCGGCGAGCTGGGGCTTGATCTCCGTCATCATTTTCATGGTGACGTTTAGCTGGATATGCCAGTTGCGCTTTTGCATGCGCTCGGCCGAGGCCTGGAACATCTGGACGGCGACGGCCGGGTCTTTCACGCCGGTCGTCTTGAGGTTGAGCCGGATGCCGCGAATGCCGGCCCGGCCCAGGGCGTCAAGCTCGCTTTCCGGCGTCTTGTCGTTGATCACGGCGACGCCGCGCGCGTCGTTCCCCCGCGCCTTCATGCCCCACAGCGTGGCCGAGTTATCGGTTCCGTACACGCTCGGGGTCACGATCACCACCCGCTGGATGTGAAGCGCCTTGTGAAGCGCGGCCATTTCCTCAGGCAGAGCCACCTCCGGAGTATATCCGCGCCCTGCGAAAAAGGGAAATTGGGCGGGATCGCCATGGATATGGGTATGGCAATCACAGGCCCCCGGCGGCACTTCAAAGTTCACCGGCGTCGCTGGTTGGGACGGCTTGGCAAACGCCAACCGGGTGTTCAGGATCACTCCAGCAGCAACTGCCCCGACCATAAACTCGCGTCTGGTCAACATGAGTTTTCCTCCTTTCGATGAATCGGCTTTCCTCTTCCGCCCTGGCTTGTTTCCCGATTAATGATCTTGGACTGTTTATATTTTGGTTTTTAGACTTTATGGGTCCATAAAATTAAATAAACACTACGGAGGGAAAAGATAGGTACAAAGTACTCTCTAGAAAAAGGGATAGTCAAGGAAGAATTTGTCTCCTCAATTTGTCCCACTCTTGAGGTCTCAATCGCTGATTTCGGTTGGGAATCTGCGCTCCCGGCAAAATCTGACACTCGAAGAGTACAGGAAGGAAGTGTTGGCCGGGAAGGGTTCTGCATTGAGAAGGGGCATTCTGTGGATTGTTTGCTTCCGGCCCTTAAAATAACACGCCAAGCAGATCCATGACGTCCTTGTAACAGACCTTGGCGAGATCTTTTCCTGAGGGCATGTGCCGGTTCGTTTCCGAAACGCTTTCGACGATGAGCCTTCCCCGGTACCCGTGCGATTTGAGGCTCTTCAACACGTGGGCCCAGTCCACTCCGCCGGCATTAATTCGTCGGTGGCAATAGTATCGTTCCGGTTGATTACGGGGAGGGGGAATGACGGTGGCGAAACGCCCGATGTGCTTGGCGTAGTAGGAGTAGGGAAAGCTGTAAGGATAATCGCTTGTCTGGAGCTTTACGATGTCCTTGACATGAACGTTGAAAATATTTTTCCCAAGGGCCCTTATGGCCTCCTCGCCGTAATCCGCCGGCACCTGGTAGAGGTTCACGGGGTCGAGGGTCAACCCGACGTTTTCTTCGTCAATCATCTTGAGCAGGCGGAGGCTTGAAGGGGCCGAGTCGCACAACGTCCCGTGATGCATCTCCATAACGAGCTTTTTATTGAAGAGGCCGGCATGCCGGGCTGATTTTTTCATCCACAAGGCGGCCTTCGCCCAGACGGACTCGGGGGCGGAGGAGGACTCCTGCCACGCCGGCCAAATCCGGATCATCTCTGCGTCGAGGAAACAGGCAAGCTCCACATATTGCTTGAAGGTTTCGAAGGCCAACTCGCATTCCCGGTCAGAACAGAGGCCGTAGTTCCCCACAAAACAGGACAGGCAGCTCGTGTATAAGCCGCTGTCCTTAATGGTCGCCCGGATTCTCCCGAGCTCTTCTTCGGACATTCCCGGCTTCACATGGGTGCTCCTTAGCTCCACGCACCGGTAGCCGAACCGCTTCGCCGCATCTAGGTGGTCCCACACAGGGTGATCGTCGAACATCTGACCGGATAGACCCAGTTCGAACATGTCTTTCTCCAATTCCTCGCCGAAAGTCAGCTCTTCAGAGATTACTCCTTACACCCCTAATCCCCAAAGTATTCCTTCACCGTATCCCAGGCCGCTTGTTGGAGAAAGTTCGCAGTTTTCGCCTCAATTCCACCATTGTATGGATTGCCAACGGGGGATTTTGTGTATAGCGACGCGTAGATCGTGCAGGCAGAAAGATAGGTTCCGAGAAGGCTCGGATGCCGTTTGTCCCGGTTGTATAGAACGATACTCGGATTTCTGCTGAGGGCTTTCGCAAATGCCAGGCCCGCCGGAATTACCAAAGCGTCGTTATTATTCCCTGCTATGGTGTATTGCTCAGCCAGTTGGGAAGTCATCTCCGGCATGTCCGCGTAGGCCCAGGTCATGAAGAATGCCGGTTTGGCCCCGTGCTTGACGACTGTTTGGCTGTGCTTTTGGGCGTACTCGTGGAAGATGTCCTTCAACTGCGGGTGAACAGGGCATTGGCTGCAATCGTTCATGATCACTACTTCGAAGGGCTTGTCGAATTTATTGAAGACCACCTTGTTGTCCGCAGTAAAGGAATAGGACCCAACTCCCCCGGGTTTAAAATAGGATTCAACGTCATGCCAATTCAGCCCGGCACCGCTGATGGTTATGGAGGTACTTCGATACTTGGCTCTGTTTTCCGGATCTGCCGCCGCTTGCAGCCCGGTGACGTATCGATGCATGCTGTCGTTGAAGTAAAAGAAGCTGTTTCCAATGTATAAAACCGTTGTGGGCTTCTCTAAGCCTATATTCTTAATCTTGGGACGCGTTTGTCCGAAAGCGGTGGCCGACAGAATCAAAAAGATTCCGGATAAGCACAGCAAAAAAAACAACAATGTTTTGCCATTTCGTTTCATTTTTGTGCCCCTCCATTGTTTCCGGATTCTGATAGGGCGGGAAACGCGCAAACAATATTCGGAAATTGTATGAATGTCAATGATGAATCCAGAGACAGTTGAGGTCGTGGTCAGTTTCTTCAGAGAAAGCGAAGCAGATTGACCGTAAGGCTGGCATTAAGGGGCAGGGGGTACGCCGGAATGGGGTTATTTCACCGAGGAGATCTGTGACCCAAGGTGCAATGCCAATCCCGGGCCTTCGAGGCGGGATATAGGCCTGTTGACTCCTATACATCCATCGGAGAACTCCATGAAGGAAGTTCATCCCCTGATCGTAAAATGAAAGCTTTATTTTGTAAGCTTAGCCGGCACGTGTTGTCAGCCGTCGAGTCTTGGGGAACCGTTCCGCAGATCTCCTCGACACCGGGCAATCCGCAGAGTACTGAGGAAGATTGATGAATCCCAAATGGGCCGAACTGAAATAGCTAAATTGAAAAGAACCTTCCCTCTGCTGAAAGGGTAGATCCCATCGGCTCCCGGGGAATCGAGGGACCGCCAGGCGAATCGGCTTTGAATTCTCTGCGGAATGGGGCGGTAGCTAGCGGGAAGATAGTGAGGGAGCGGATGCCTACCGCGAAAAATAAATAAAAAAGGCAGAGCCATGATGACCCTGCCTTTTCAAGGAGCTTTCTAATTATGCGGCATGGTTAACCGAATTTCTGGATCCTTCTGGAAAGCCGCATCATAAATTTTCCAGAAGAGCAAAGTTGGTCGAAGCTGAACTGGTCGCAGCGCTTACAGACGACACGCCGACGTCAAAAAAAACAGGGTCGGGAATAAGCACCGGGACCGTACAGACGAAGCCATGTCGCTTTATTTCTTTGCAGGGTCGTAGAGTGGCTTGCCTTTGTCAACAATGTGAACCGTCAAAAGCTTAATTGTCTTATCGCCCACGACCGTCCACCCGCCGTGTGGTATATCGCGGGGGTTCATGATAGGCGCTCCGGCGGAAAGCGCAGATGGAGGTTTTCCCGGCATCTCCACCATGCCGCCCTCCAGAACATATCCTGTCTCAATGCCGTGATGAAAATGGACGGGAAGTTTGTCGCCGGGCTTATATTCTCCCACCGAAAGTATGACCTCCATTCCCGGTGCACCCGATAGGTCGGCCCGGCGCAATTCCTTGCGCTGGGGTGAGTCTTGTGCCCACGATTGGGAACCAACGGCCATAGCTAAGACAAGAGCTGAACAGATGATTGCACATCGAATCCATTTCATGGTTCTCTCCTTTAGTGAAGGGTGTATGGAAGAGCAGATGACCTGGAAGCGAGATTTCCGCTGAGCGAACGGGAAGGCGCCCCCAAAGGGAAATCTTAAGCCCTTCGGAGGCTTGACTTCACCATCTTTGGGCAACCCTTTTTCATCTTTTACTCCAGATGCTTGAGGGGTTAAGAGATTGGGGTTATTTATTAAAGGAAGAAATGAAGTCACAATACTCTTATGGGAATGGATAATCAAGGGAAACTTGCCTTTGGACTAGCTCTGTTTTCAAAAGAGTGAGGATTGCCATTTGAAAGGTTCCACTCTTTGCGGTGATTATAGAAACAAGACTCCAGAAAGAAGTCACTAACGGTTTAATATATCGGTTTACTGCCGATCTGGGATTTTGGCCAGGAGGGCGGTGCGGCTTCCGGGAATTCTCGACTGGGCGGCAAGGTGGAAGCCATTCTCGCCGGCTATGATAAGTTCTTCGCGGAATCTTCCGCGGATACTCGTCCCTTTGGCTCGGCTAGCAGGCACCTTGAACCCGGTTTCATCGTTCTTGCAACTTCGGAGAAGAAATTGAAAGCCTAGGGCACTTCATGGACCACGGCAAAGGCGAGGGCGAAATCGATCTAATCTCGAAAGCCTTCAGGGAGAGAATTTTGTGGGGAATGGGGAAAAATAAAATCTTATGGGAATTACTAATACAAACGTAATAAATATCTTTACAAAAGATTTTCATTTAAAGGAAACGGCAATTTCACCCCCACCCCAACCCTCCCCCCTCGAGGGCATAGGCGCTAACTTAACCCCCCTTTGAAAAAGGGGGGGAGGGGGGATTTTCAGTGGGAGCCGAGCCGTGTTGAAGTACTGGGCAAATCTCAAAGCCAAATCCCGCCAATTGCGAAGTAATTTGACAGAGAGCGAAAGAGCTCTTTGGTCAGGATTGCGGAGTAAACAGGTCCTTGGTGTCCAATTTTATCGTCAGAAACCCATTGGCGAATATATCGTGGATTTCTTCGCGCCACGGGCAAAGTGGGTCATAGAAGTTGATGGATCACAGCATGTGGAAGAAAAACAAGCCAAGAAAGATAAAAATCGCGATGACTATTTGGCCTCTCTTGGGTTCAAAGTCTTGCGATTTACCAGCAGAGAAGTTCTGAAGGAAAGGGAGGCGGTGGCGGAGGTTATCTACCGTACCCTTAAAGAGAACCTATCAGCAGAAATCCCCCCTGGCCCCCCTTTGCAAAGGGGGGAATTGAAGAAAAAAATCCTAAGTTAGCGCTTATGCCCCTCGAGGGGGAGGGCGGGGGTGGGGGGGATTGATTTCCTGCTTGGATCGAATAATGTCGCTCTATTTATTTCGTTTGTAATAGTCAATAGGAAAAACAGAGGATTTATCTGCAAACAGAAAGAGAGACAGTGAGTTCCGAAGAGCTTTCAATTGCCCTGGCCTATCCTTTGCCTTGCGGCTTGGATCAAACAGAGGATTGGGTCTAATCTCCCGTTTGATTTTGCTCTTCTCAGAAGTGTATCGCGTGTCCAAGCCAGAAGAAAAACACAACCGCGGCAATGTGCAGTATCCACCAGTTTCGGGTAAACCATTTAAATTGGTTCATGGCCGGCTCCATAAAGTGTTGCCCAGGTAATAGACAAAGCTGATGGCGACGAGGTGGATCAGCCACCATCCCAGATTCGGATATCGGTAGGTAATGCCTGATTTCGGCCGGCTTGGATCATAACCAAAGGTCTCCAGTTCGAACAGTGCCTTCCCGACGAAGAACTTTCCCCAGACGATGAGGATATCGATCACCATGCTCTTCAACACGACGTCCTGTGGCGATGTCGGCGCGAACCAGCGGGCGATGGCCAAGTGGCTCATGGTGACGGTCCCGAGGATGCACAGAAACCCATTCAGCACATAGCCATAGGCGAGCGTCTTCTTGAACCAAAAGAGTGCCGGGAGGAGGGCAATATTCAGGATGCCGGCGGCAAACGGCACGATGAAAGACGAATTCTCGGATATATGATGGATCCGGGAGTGGATCATAAACCCCGCGAGGGAGAGGGTGAGAAACGCCGACAGCAGGATCAATCGAATATAGGTTTTGATGGTCATGGTTTTCATCCATTCGACTGTTGTGCTTCATCATGACCGGGAGGGCTTATTGTAACATATTGGACTTTCAGTGGGCGGCCATCAGAATTTCTCGTGGTGGTCTCCTCCCATTTGACTTTTGACCAGGAGAGCGGTGCGGCTTATGGCGATTCTCGGCTGGCCGGCCAGGCGGAAGCCATTCTGGCTGGCCATCACAAGGGTCTTCGCGAAATCTTCCGCTGATACTCGTCCCTTTGGCTCCGCCACCAGGCATTTTGAACCCGGTTTCATCGCCCTTGAAACTTCGGAGAAGAATTTTAGGGCGTCGGAGACCTCATGGACCACGGCAAAAGCAAGGGCGAAATCGATTTTTCCCTCAAAGGCATTCAGGAAGAGAGAATCTTGAGGGCACAGGTGGAGAATAATTCGGTCGGAGAGCCCTGCCTTGCGCGCCCGTTTCCGGAGAGACCGCAGCATCTTTTCCTGGGCGTCCACACAGATGACTTTTCCTCCTTCTCCAACCATCCTCGCCAAGGGGAGCGAAAAAAAGCCCATGGCACAGCCTATGTCCAGGGCGGTCATGCCAGCCTCAACATAGGGGCCCAAGATCTTTTTGGGATTCTGGAATAACCGCCTCAATGGACTGGCCAGCAGATAACCGACCCAGTGAGGACAGACGTTCCCGGCCATTTGCGCCCTCGTCGGGAAATCGGCGGCTTCTGATCCGGCCCCCGTATGGGGAGAACCCATCAGGTCTCGCTGGGCCGGAACCCGCGCGCCGGGTGTTTTCGCTTGTTCACCGAGTTCATTTATGGCTGCAACCAAGCCTCGTGGAGACCTGGCAAAAGCATGGGCTCCCGAGCGCTGCAGTTCTTCCCGGGTTCCGTATCCCCATAGGACACCGATTCCACGAATCCTGTTGTTGCAAGCGCCGAGCATGTCGTGTTCGCGATCGCCGATCATGATCGTCTCGGACGGCAAAATAGCTTCACGCCGCAGAACGTGGAGTATCAGACGGGTCTTGTCACTGTGCTTACCATCCAACTCGCTTCCGTAGATTCGATGAAAGTATTCATGTAGGCCAAAATGAACCGCTATGCGATCAGCATAGGACGTTGGCTTCGATGTGACGATATAGAGCGTATGGCCCCAACCTTTCAAGGTGCCTAGCGCCTCGGCAATTCCTGGGTAGACTTGGTTCTCAAATAGCCCAATCGAACTGAACCTCTCCCGGTATTTTACCAAGGCCTCTTCTGCAACCCGGTCATCCTTTGATCCGAGCAGCTTCTCAAGACTCTCCTTCAACGGAGGGCCTATACACCACCGCAGGTCCTCAGGAGCCGGTGACGGCCTGCCAAGGGCATCCAGCGCATACGCAATGCAGCGGGTTATTCCCCGAAAGGGATCTGTCAGCGTGCCGTCCAGATCGAATAACAGATTCATGCCTCACTCATCCGAACATTTTTCAGATCCGGAGGATATACGGATCCGCATTCGCCCTCAGCCTTTTTCGGCTGAAACGTGGCTCTAAACAGGCCATGGTTACAGCCCGAGAACTTGCAGCCCAGCGAAATTTTGAAAAAGCTAACCGTCTCGGCTCTATCGATGCCGCTAAAGAGTTAGCACTCCCTCCGTCGCTGGAAGGGTCAGCTACCTACCGCCACTCATTGTCGGACGGGTGGAAATTCGTCGTCGAGTGGCGGACGATCTCCCGATCCAGGCCGTGCTTGATGAACTTCGCCCATTCGGCGAAGTGGGGCATCTGCCGGTGGGCCTGCCGGGCGGCCTCGTCCTTGTACACTTCGTAGAAGAAAAACTTCAGCGGGTCGTCGCTGTCCCGCAGCACATCGAAGCGCAGACATCCCGGCTCGTCCTTCACGGAGTGGACCGCATCGTGTTTGATGACCTTCAGGAACTCGTCGAGCGCGGACGGCTTAACGTGAACTTCGATCAGCATGCAAATCATGGGTGCTCCTCCTTTTCATTCTGGGTTTGACGATCACGGTTATCCCCTATAATCTGACGGTAGGAGAGGGTGAGGGATGCCCTCGAAAACTTTTGCAGAGTGTGGGTGAAATGTACACTTTTTGGGAAAATCTTTCAACCGGGCATTCACGGTTAGATCATCCATGCGTTTCTCACATTCAACGAGAAAATCGATTCGTCGCTGATGCTTCAGTTTTTTCCCGGATCGACAAAATGGATACGCAAAAAGCGGGGACGGTACAGGCTCGCATCCTGGCGGATGAGGGCGAAATCGGCGGAATTGGCGAAGTAGGTGATGATGAGCTCTTCGGGGGACAAGGCGATTTCCGGGTGGCCTTTGGCCGCATAACAGTATATGCGGGGGTCTCGCCCGGCCTCGGGGCATCTGTAAACACGGGTGGGCTTGCTCCACGGTCCATGAAGGGTGGGGGAATATCGAAGGACGATGTATTCGGAAATGCCTTTCTCCGTGTAAACGAGGACGTAGCGATTCAGAGACGGTTGATAGGAAACGGAGAACTCGCCGGCCACGTTTTCGCAGATCCGGCTGGCGCGGTTGACATCGGAAATCCATTCGCCGTCCGAATAAAAACGCCAGGCGTCGAAATCCGCGAGGGTGGCGACGGGCGCCCGGGCGAGGATCATGTCCTTCCTCTCGACCCCCCTGCACGCGTTCAACGACGGTGCCGTAAACGTAGCAGTACTCCCCTTCTTTCAAAACGTATGAACCGAATTGCCGTTGCTCGCTCCCCCAGGGGATCTTTCGCTGGGACAGGATCCACCGTTCGGGAGGCTCTTCGGGATTGGAGACGTTTCCTAACCATGTGGAGACGAGCTTGAAGGGGAAGATGTTTTCGGCTCGCTCGAACCGCAAGAGAAAAAGATACAGAGCCTTCCGCCGTGCGCACGGCGTGATAAGGCCAGAACCAGCCTGAACCGTCCTCCGGCTCCACAAACGCCGCCGGCCAGCCGTCGGGCGAAACTTTATAGAAGAAATCGATCGATGCAGCCGGGGCTGCTTGCCGACTTGGATCGCCACCGAATTATTGATCAGCAGATCATTGATCCGGCGACCCTCTTTTACCTCGCCAACGAAAGTGTCCCCGAAGAGCCAGAGGAACCTCCCGCCTCCCAGCGCAGCGGAGTAGGCCCCGTCGCCGCCGGTCCACCCGGAGGTGCGCTGGAATGCCGCTTCATAAAGGGGCAGGGTTTCGACGGTGATTCGGGGAGCGGACTGACAGGAAAGGAGGACGAGAAGAAAGAGGGATGCAAGGAAACGGGGAATCGGAAGGCCGCGGTTTCCGGCCGGGCGATCAGGGGGCTTCGTTACCTTCAGCATTATTTGCCTCTATTCGGAAACCCAACCCCTCTTTCCGTCAAGGAGGAGGTCAACTCATCCAACATGGTATCAATTGACTATCGAAATACTGTTCCCGGATCTCCCAAATACCGTTTTCCCTCCATATTAAAATGGCAGTTCTTTTTTTTATACTGAAAAAAATGCGAGAGAGGAGGGACCTATGCTTCACTGGGCGTTCGTTTTTCTGGTGATCGCGATCATCGCCGCCATTCTGGGGTTCGGGGGGATCGCGGGAACGGCAGTGGGAATCGCCAAAGTGCTGTTTTTTGTTTTTCTGGTCCTTTTTGTCGTCTCCCTTCTATTGGGAAGACGCGGGAGGATTTAGCTGATTTGAAAACTTCTTGACTTGGGCCGGGAGCTTATACTCAGCGAGTTAAGCTCCTCTCCCCAAACCTCCCTCGAAGTTGAAGGCGTCAAAGATTTCCCGCCAAAAATGCCCAGGAAAAAGGTTTCAAACCCAACGAACAAGGGAAAGAAGAAAAACGTCTGGGGTTACCTGGAGTCGATCTTCGGTTATCTTCTCCTCGCGGGCGGTTTCGCCTATATCCTCCACGGGATTCACCTGGACAAACTCTTTTCCCAGCTGGGGGGCATTCGCTGGTCCTGGGTGGCCCTGGCCATCGCCGTAAATACGCTGAGCTACATCAATTGGGGGCTTAGCTGGAAATGGCTCCTCCTGCCCGTAGCGCAGGTATCCGTCTACGACGCAACCCGCGCCGTGTACGCCGGCCAGTTCGCCAACGCGATGCTCCCGGCGCGTCTCGGGGAACTGATCCGGGCCTACCTGATCTCGCGCTGGGTCTCCGCTGAATTCATTATGGTAATCCCCTCCGTAATCGCCAGCCGCCTCTTGGACGGCATTTGGTCGGTGGCCGGCGTTGCCGTAACAGCTTTCTTCGTCCGCCTGCCAAAGGACCTCCTTGTAGGCGGGGCGATTCTCGCGATCCTCATCGCGGGGGGAACCGGGTCGCTGATCTACTTCGCCCACCGCCGGGAAAAGGTTTTGGAAGGTTGGGCGCAGAAGAAAGGGGCGGGGGGCAAATCGCTCCGTTCCCTGAAATGGTTCCTCGGCCACCTGGCCATGGGGTTTCGCGATATCGGATTCACGCGCGAGTCCATGCTGGCCTTCCTGATCTCTCCTCTCTGGCTTCTCTTCCAGGCCCTTTCCTTCTGGCTCATTATCGTGGCCTATGGACTCGACCTTCCCCTCTGGGTCGGGGCGGCGGTCTTCCTGATCGTCCATTTCGGCACGATCCTGCCCAACGCGCCGGGGGACGCGGGAGTTTACCAGTTTTTCTGCGTCGTGGGCCTCACGCTCTTCGGAGTCGACAAAACGTCGGCGGCGGGGTTTTCCCTGGTGGTGTATTTTCTGCTGATCGCCCCGGTCTGGCTGATCGGGTTTCTGGTCCTGAGCCAAAGCGGAATTTCTACGAAGACCATCCGGGAGGATATCGAAAAATTCAGGCAGCAGGCGTAGGTATTCTTTCGCAGGGTCAATGGGGCAGGCACGGGGGCCTGCCCCTACAAAAGGTTTTGCCAGACGGGAGTTGGCCGAGGGGGGGGCGCGTTACTGGGCCACCTTGTTCTTTCCGATCTCGAACGCGCGCCGGTTCACGTCCAGGAGCTTTTCCGGAAACGTCTCCCGGATGACCTTCATGAACTCCTCCAGCCCGACGGGGAGAAGACCCAGGCCGCTGATCGCCCCGATCATGATGATGTTGCTGAGGATGGGATTGCCCAGCTTCATTGCTTCCTCGGTGGCATCGATGAGCCAGACGTGGGATGAAAGACCATTCAGCGCCTTCTTGACTTCCTCGAAGTCCGGGTACTTCTGCTCTCCCGCTATCACGCTCACCGGGTGGATGGGCCGAGTGTTCGCGAGGACGCTCACCTCCCGGTTCCCGTAGGTCATGAGGATTCGAATGGCTTCCACGGGTTCCAGGGCGATGACGATGTGGGCCTTGCCCTTGGGGATCTGGGGGCTCCAGGTGGATGTGGCCGATACGCGGATGTGGCTCATGACCGAGCCCCCGCGCTGGGAGGCTCCGAAGGTCTCCCCGATCGTGATCAGGTACCCTTTCGAGGACAACATGTTGGAAAGCACCCGGGAGGCCATGACATTTCCCTGCCCGCCGACTCCGGCCATGATAATGTTGTAGGGATCCTGCGCTAACGGTTCCATTTGTCTTGGGCCTCCTTTAAAAATCACTCAGCCCCCCCACCCTAACCCTCCCCCTCGAAGGGGGGAGGGCGTGGGTGGGGGTGATGCGTTAATTCTAATTCTTATCTGCGTTTATCCGCGTCCTAAGATTTGATTTCGGTTGCGGCTGTGCACTCTACGCCTTCTGTGGTTCATTTTTTATTGCGTCCGGACGTTCGCCTGCTCTCGAACAATCGCCCCGTGGGTGCAGACGTCGGCGCAGACCCCGCAGCCCGCGCAAATCACCTCGTCGATGTGGGCTTTTTTCTTCCCCTTGTCCCATACCAGGCCGGGGCACCGGAAAATCCGGGTGCATAGGCGGTTGCAGCTGCACTCTTCCCCTACGCAGCGCGTCTCGTCGACGCGCACGTCGAATTGCTTCTTCCCTTTCTTCTCAGGGCTGAGCGCGCAACTCTGGCGGAGGATGAGGACTTTGGTCCCCTTTTCCTCCAGGAGGCGGTTGATCGTCGACCCGGGTCTTCTCCAGATCAAAGGGGTCCGCGGTCTCCACCTTCGCGCCCATGGCCTCGCAGATCCGGGCGATATCCAGTTTCGGCGCTTCTTCGCCCATGGCATTCACCGGCAAGGCCCGGATGGGATTGAAATCCGGTCATGGCCGTGCCGCTGTTGTCCAGGACGACGAGGGTGACGTTTGCCTCGTGGTGAATGGCGTTGACCAGGGCCGGCAGGACCGCGTGGAAAAACGTCGAGTCCCCGCAAACCGCCAGGGCGGGCTGATCCATTCCGAACATCCCGAGCTTGCCGAACCCGCTGGCCAGGCCGATGCCGGAACCCATGGCATGGACGGTCTTGATCGTGCTGAAGCCCGCGGGCAGCACCCCCAGGCTATAGCACCCGATGTCGCCGCAGACAAATCCCTTCCGGTTGTCCAGCTGCAGGGCTTTGTGGATCGACCAGAAAGACGCGCGGTGAGGACAGCCGGGGCAGAAGGTGAGCTCTCTCCCGGGCGCCATGAACCAGGCGGCGCGCTGGGCGTCTTTCTCGTACTGCGGGTCCATGGGCGCGTAAGGAACGCCCAGGATCTTCGATAAAGCCCATGGACACCAGGTCCGGGTTGAGCTCGCCGGTCATGGGAATGGTGCCGTCGTTCTTGCCGTAAAAGGTCTTGGCCCCGATTTCGCCGGCGAGTTCCGCCGCAAGGACCTTGATGCTCTCCTCCAGAAACGGGATGACTTCCTCCACGATGAGGATCTTGTCGGTCATGGAAAGATATTTTTTGACGAGCTTGGAGGGGAGGGGCCACGTCGTGCCCAGCTTCAGGATGCCCACCCGGTCTTTCAGGCCCAGCAGTTGAACGGCCTCACGGCTGTACAGATTGCAGGCGCTGCTGGTGATGATCAAAAGCTCCGGCGCCTGGGGGCCCTGATAGGTGTTGAACGGGCTGGCCTCGAAGATTTCCCGCACCTTGGCGAGTTTTTGCTGCTGGGCTTTGTGGTGGAAGCTCACGGGGGTGCTGATCATCGGCCCGGTGTTCTGGTCCAGAAAGGGCCCATGGCAGTCGAATTTGGCCCGGGCCTTGTTTTCCGGCAATCCCCCGAACCACACCATGCCGCTCGCATGGGACATCCGGGTCACGGAGCGCACCAGGACCACGTTCTTGATGTCCTCGGAAAGCTCGAAAGCCCACTTGGTCATGTCTTTCGCTTCCTGAAAATCCCCCGGCTCCAGCAGGGGGATTTCCACCAGGCGGGCGAAGTGGCGCGATTCGCCTTCGTTCGCGCTGGACAAGGCGCCCGGGTCGTCGCAGCTGACCAGGACCATTCCCCCCCGGGTCCCCGAGCCCGCAAGGTGGAGCAGGAAATCGGAGGCGACGTTCACCCCATTCTGTTTCATCGGGCAAAGGGAGCGAAGGTCCGCGAAAGAAGCCGCCGCGGCCACCTCGAGGGAAATCTTTTCGT
Organism: uncultured delta proteobacterium; assembly: GCA_963712535.1. GTDB lineage: Bacteria > Desulfobacterota > SM23-61 > SM23-61 > SM23-61 > CAVQIK01. Next base: position 17,838 of record CAVQIK010000004.1, read on the forward strand.
TGGCCGACCATTCCACGTAGAGGTTCCGCTCTTTCGCCACCCGGGACAGGTTCTCGATGATCTCCGAGGAGGGGGTCCCCGGATAGCCCGCGGCCACGTTGACTCCCGCTTCCAGGGCGCCGCGCACGATGGCCTCGTTTCCCATCAGCAAAGCTCCCAAGCCTTCCTTACTCTCAGTCAGTTTTGACATGTCGACCTCCGTTCTCCTGGAGAAAACTATGCCGGGCGATGGATGAGGGCGCTCAGGACCGGGTCCCTGGAATCCAGGTAGAGCAGGTTCTCCGGGTCGCCGCTCTTCAGGGCCAGGTTCTTCACCGCCGTCTTTTTCTTACCCATGGAGGCGGTCTTGAGCTTGGCCAGGTTTCCCTTGGGCACTTCCCGGAACTCCAGGACCTTTCGATCTTTCGCCAGCTGCAGAAGCCGCTCGCCCGCCGCCGTCCGGACGATCACCTGGTTCCACTTCCTGGCCTCCTCCCATCCTTCCTCCAGACGCGCCGATCCCACGGAGATGTCGCTGAACTCCGCCGTCAGGTCGGGACAATTCCAGCAGGCCTCCCGGACGCAAGGATTGATTTCGTCCAGGGATATATCCAGCGAGCCCTTTCTTCGTGTAAACCTGAAGGATGTGATACTTGCTGGGGGGGATGTCCATTCCTTCAATCTCCGCCAGGTCGAGTTTCGTTCTGAGCAGGGCCGTGAGGTTGCGCCAGGAGAGCGCCCAGCCGCAGAACAAGCCGACGACCAGCTTGAGCTGGTCGATCCGTTCCGCGTAGGCCGGGATGCGGCTTCATCCGCATCTTGGCGAGGGCGAGCGCCTGGCAGGGGGTCGCGACCACGCCGATCTTTTTCCCGCCGTCCTTCGCGAGCCGGTTGAATTCGGCCAGGTCGGGGGAAACCACGAACCTGCTCTTGCCCCGTTTTTCACCCCCGCGCCGTCGCGGACAGCAGCGCCCTGGGGGAGGAGGCTGGCCGCTCCTTCGGCGACCACGGCCGTGTCGATCATTCCTTCCTTAAGGGCCAGGGACATGAGGGCCGTTACCGTCCCGCCATGCTGTGCCCCGTCGCGCACCTTCCGGTCCGCGGCGCGGGTGATGTAGAAATTTTTGACGGCGCCGATCTCGGGCGTCAGGTCTTTGGGGTCAAAGAGACGTTTCTTTATGGCGTCCAGGTCCGCCGGGGTGCGGGGGCAGAAGGCGTGGCATCCCCCCTCCTTGAGGTCGCAGGCATGAAGGGTGATGACCTCGTCCTGATAAGCGGCCTGGTAGGGACACAGATTCACGCAGGCGCCGCAGCCCGTGCAGAGCTTCGCGTCCCTGACCTCCTGGTGCAGCTCTTTTTGACCCTTAATCTTCACTTCCATATCCGTTTCCTCCAGCTGAATGAATAAGACCGCTTTCGGGGTTCACATTGGGGGAAAGCCCCCCGGAGACACGCTACCATACATCAGAGAAGGAATTCCGTCAATGAAACTGAGCGATAGCCCTTCTCCCTTGCAGGATCCAGGGATGCAACGTCCGGCGCGGCCCTGGAACGCAGGACTTTCTCGTTTCTTTTCATTGCCCGGGGAATTTCACCACCGCCCCTTCGGCCGCGGAGGAGACGATCCGGGCGTAGGTGTCCAGGTACCCCCGGGGAAACTTTTTGGATGGGCGCGACCAGCGTTTCTTTTCTCCGTTTGAGCTCCTGATCGGGTACTTTCATCTCCAGCTTCCGGTTTTCGATATCGATCTCGATTACGTCTCCGTCCTGCACCAGGGCGATATTCCCTCCCTCGGCTGCTTCCGGGGAAAGATAGCCGATGGAAGGACCGTCGCTGTACCCGGAAAAACGGCCGTCGGTGATGATGTAATTCGTTTCCGTCATCCCGGCGAATTTCAGGGCCAGGCGAAAAAAGGCCATCTCCCGCATCCCCGGCCCGCCTTTCGGCCCCTCGTACCGGATCACGATGGCGTCCCCCTTCTTAATTTTCCCGGCGCCCAGCCCGGCCAGGGCCTCCTCCTCGGAATTGAAGACCCTCGCTTCGCCGACGAAATCGCCAGAGTTCCGGCTTGACCGCCACCTGCTTGACCACCGCCCCCTGCTCGGCCAGATTCCCCTTCAGGACGGCGATGCCCCCATAGGGATGAACGGGGTTGGTCAGGGGGCGTATCACTTCGTTCGAGAAGACGGAAGCTTTCTCCAGGTTTTCAGCCAGGGTCTTCCCCGTGACCGTCAGGGCCGTCCCATCCAAAAAAGTTCCCAGGCTTTTCATGACTCCGGGGATTCCGCCGGCCTCGGCGAGGTCGACGACCGAATAGGGGCCGGCGGGCTCTACGTTGGTCAGATGGGGAATTTTTCGGGAGAGCCGGTCGAAGTCGCCATAATCGATTTTGAAACCCAGCTCGTGGGCCAGGGCCGGGAGGTGCAAAACGGTGTTCAATGAGCCGCCGATGGCCAGGTCCACTTTCAGGGCATTTTCCAGGCTCGTGCGGGTCAGGATTTTGGCCGGCGTAAGGCCGCAGGCCAGGAGCTCCATGATCTTTTCCCCGGCCTGCTCGGCCAGACGGGATTTCCCCGACATCACCCCCGGGGCCGTCCCGTCGCCCGGAAGGCTCATCCCCAGCGCCTCGCAGAGGCAGGCCATCGTGTTGGCCGTCCCCATGCCCCAGCAGGCTCCGGCGCACGGGTAAAACGAGGCTAGGGCCTCTTCGCGGATGTCCTTGGACAACCCGCCGCCGTACACCTTCTGGACCATCTGCCCGTAATTGGAGACCGAAGCCCTGACTTTTTCGCGGGCCCAAAGACCGGCCGGCATCGGGCCTCCCGTCACGACAATCGCCGGGATGTTGACGCGGGCGGCGGCAATCAGCAACGCCGGGAGAATCTTGTCGCAGGACCCGATCAGCACCGCGGCGTCGTAGCAGTGGGCGCGCAGCCCGAGTTCGATCGGAGTCGGCGATGACCTGGCGGCTGGGCAGGACGTATTTCATTCCTTCGTGGCCGTTGGCCAGCCCGTCGCAAAGGGACAGGGCGTAGAATTCCGTCGGGAGCCCGCCGGCCGTGCGCACCCCGGCTTTGACCCGCTCCGCCAGGGTTTTCAGGTGCATGTGGCCGGGGTGCATCTCGTTGTAGGTGTTAACGACCGCTACGAAGGGCCGCTGAATCTCTTCATAGGTCCATCCGCAAGCGTAAAGCATGGAGCGACGCACCATGGAAAGCGGATTGTCTTCTGAAAAGACCCTGCTCTGTTTTTTAAGGTCCATTTTTCCTCCTCGCGAAAACTCCGGGGTTATATCATTGCCCGAAGGAGCTCGTTGGCCCGCCGGGTATTGAAGACCCCGCAGACGCACGGTTTGGCCAAAGTTGCGGAGGCTTCCTCCGCAGTCTTTATCCCGCGCCGAATCCTTAACGAGGGATTGTACCAGGTTGAAAGAATCCAGTCCATGCCCGGGCTCGGCCTTCTTGGCCTTTTCAATGGGAGTCTGGCTTCTGGCTCTCAATTGAGTTTCCCGTCAGAATCATCAATTCCCCAAAACTTGACAGCGCCTGCCTTTACTGCTAAAAGCTGGGAAACTACCGGACGATGATGAAAAACCTTTTAACAGGAGGGACGAAATGAAAAAGACAAATTCCTGGTTCTGGGTTTCGCTCCTGGGACTTCTCGCTCTTTCTGGCGGCTCCCGGCCAGACGGCACGGGCGGCCGACGAGATCACGATCGGGTACAGCGGCCCGCTTGAGCGGGGGCGCGGCCAAGTTCGGATTTAACATCCAGTGGGGGATGGAACTTGCGGCCGATGAGATCAACGCCCTGGGGGGAGCGAACGTGGCGGGCAAGAAGTACAAGGTCCGCATCGTCAGCATGGACGACCGCTTCCAGGCCGCGCTCGCGGTCAACAACGCCAAGCGGCTGGTGCATGCCGAGGGCGCGAAGATGGTCTACAACCCCAACACCGGCGGCATCTTCGCGCTGATGGCCATCAACGAGAAGGAAAAATTCATCGTCGGCGCCTACACCACCACCCAGGACGTCGTGACTTCCGGGAACAAGCTTCATCTTCAAAGGCCCGCTGCCGATGAAAGCCTACGTTCACGCCTTCACCGAAAAGGCCTGGGCCCACGGCTGGAAGAGCTGCGCCATGATGCCCGACGCCTACGAGTACGGGAAGATCTGGGGCAGGCCTCTTCCAGAAAGCCTGGCAGGCAAAGGGCGGCACCGTCACCACCCTCATCCCCGTCGATTTCATGAAGACCACCGATTACTACCCGCTGCTTGACCAAAGCGCTGGCCACCAAGCCGGACGTGCTCCTCCTGGGCTCCTCCTCCGAGCCGGACGCCATGCAGATCCGGCAGGCCCGGGAATTGGGTTTCAAGGGCGGCTTCATTCTCATCGAGAGGGGAAAGCTGGATGAGATCCGGACTTTCGTGGACAACATGGAAACGCTGAACGGCTGCATCGGCTCGACTCCCCTCGAGCTGACGCCGCGCGAGAACGTGAAACCCTTCGCGGAGAAGTTCCGCAAGAAATACGGGGCGGACAAACCGCTGGCCACGGAACTCGGGATCTCCTACGCGAACGCCCTCATCTACGTGGGGTCGATGGTCGTCGCCGGCACCACGACGGACGTGAACAAGATCATGGACGCGATGCTGAATAAGACCAAGGACGTCCTGGCTTTGCCTTTCGTCAAGAACAACGACCCCTACGGGTACACCGGCGCCTTCCCCAACGGCGCGCTGAAGGCGAAGACCTACGGGATCGAAGTGGCCAACGGCAAATACACGGACAGCTTCCTCATCGACACGCCGGATGCAATCTACACGGCGAAGGAATAGAGAAAAGGGGAGAGCGCCATTTGCTCGCCCCCTTCGCCAAAGTCGACTCTGTCGCGAATCGCTCGATGAAGGGTCGTCATTCCGGCGAAGGCCGGAATCCAGTTCAAGTTTTATTCATTTATTACAGTCCTGGAGCATTCCGGCCTCCGCCGGAATGACGAGGAGAAGCGCCAGTGGCAAGGAGAGGCATTTAATTGGGCTTATTTCTGCAGACGATCATCAACGGCATCATGCTCGGCTCCGTTTACGCGATCGTCGCCCTCGGGCTCACGCTCATCTTCGGCATTCTGGAGATCCCCAACTTCGCCCACGGCGCCCTGTACATGATCGGGGCGTTTATCGCCTTTTTCTGCATCGCCTCCCTGGGCGTATCCTACTGGATCGCCCTGGTCGTATCCGTGGCGGCCCTCTTTGCTCGTGGGCATGCTCATCGAGCGGTTCGTGTACCGGCCCTTCTACAAGCAGCCGCACATCAGCTCGTTTATCGTGGCCGTCGGGCTCATCTTCATCATGGAAAACGGGGCCCTGGTCTTGTGGGGGGCTGACTTCCGGCGCATCTCCCCCCCCAGCGGCGCCATCTTCAACCTCCTCGGCACGACCGTCACTTCCCAGCGCCTGATCGTCATCAGCGTGGCCGCCCTGCTGATCGTCGCCATCCACCTGTTCATCAAGAAGACCCGCCTCGGGGCCGCGATCGAAGCCACCTCGCAGAATCGGGAGGGGGCCCAGCTCATGGGGATCAACACGAGCCTCGTGGGGCAGGCGACCTTCGGGCTGGGCACGGCGATGGCCGCGGTCGCGGCGGTCCTGGTCGCGCCCATCCTGCTCATCTCCCCGACCATGGGCGAGGCGGTGATCGCCATGGCCTTCGTCATCATCATCCTCGGCGGAATGGGCAGCTTCATCGGGGCGGTCCTGGGCGGATATATCATCGGCCTGCTGGAGACCCTGGTCTCCACCTACGTGACGAGCTATTACACGGAGGCGCTGATCTTCGGGATCCTGGTGGTGGTCCTGGCGGTGAAGCCGACCGGGCTGTTTGGAAAGGAGCATTGAAGCGGTGGCCAAGAACGAATTTCGGAAACGAGTGGGTTTACGGCCTCTTGATCCTGCTGGCGATCGCCGCGCCGCTGGTGATCAAGGGCGATTACCCCCGCCACATCATGGTGATGTGCGGGATCTGGGTGATCTCCTCCATGGGTCTCAACCTGATCCTGGGGTACGTGGGGCAGCTGAACCTGGCCCACGGGACTTTCTTCGGCATCGGCGCCTACGCCACGGCCCTGCTGGTTCAGAGCCTGGGTTTCTCCTTCTGGCTGGCCCTTCCCCTGGGCTGCGCGATCACGGCCGTCCTGGGTTTCCTCACCGGGCTCCCCACCCTTCGAACCCGGGGCCACTATTTCCCCATCGCCACGATGTGCCTGGGGATCTCCATCTATTACGTCATCGCCCGCTGGGATGAATTGACCGGCGGCGCGAGGGGGCTCTTCGGCATCCCCCGCCCGAGCCCGATCCCGGTGCCGCTGGTGGGGGAGATCTCCTTCGACGCCACGCTGCCCTGCTACTACCTGGTCCTTTTCTTCGTCCTGCTCACCATGCTGGCGATCTCCCGCTTCGTCCGTTCCCTGGTCGGGAAGAGGCTGGCCGCGATCCGCGGGAACGAGGCCCTGGCCCAGTCCGTGGGCATCGACACGATGCGGGACAAGGTCGTTTTCCTGAGCATCAGCACCCTCATCGCCGGGCTGGCGGGGGGCCTCTACGCGGGCTACATGGGAAGCCTCATGGCCGAGCAGGCCCACTTCCTCGGCAGCTTCGAGATGCTCCTCAACGTCATGATCGGGGGCGTCGGGACCATGGCCGGCCCGGTGATCGGCGGCATCCTTCTGCCCACGTTGACGGAAGGCCTGCATTTCCTGGGAGGCTTGCGGCTGGTCGTCTACGGCATCGTCCTCATCCTGATCATGGGTTTTCTCCCCCAGGGGATCGCCGGCGGCCTGCGGGCGGCAGCCCTGAATTTCGGGAAGAGGGGAGAGGGGAAATGAGCGGCGTCTTGCTCGAGGCCAGGGAGGTGACCAAGGATTTCGGCGGCCTGCAGGCCATCAGCGATGTGAGCTTCGACATCCGCAAAGGGGAGATCTTCAGCGTCATCGGCCCGAACGGCGCCGGGAAGACAACGCTCTTCAATCTCATCACCGCTTTTCTCCCGCTCACCCGGGGGGAGGTCTTTTTCCAGGGGAGAAGATCTCCGGCCTCAAGCCCTTCCAGGTGGCCAGAAAGGCGATCGCCCGGACCTTTCAGCTGACGACGCTCTTCGAGAAGAACACCGTCCTGGAAAACCTGGTGATCGGCCAGAAGACGACCCGGGAGATGGGCGTAATCGAGTCTCTGCTGGGCGGCCGCCGGAAGAAGCTTTCCGAAAAAGGCAACCTGGAGAGGGCGCACGAGCTGGCGGATTTCATCGGCCTTGCGGGGGAAAAACAGCATCCAGGCGGGCCTTCTGCCCCAGAGGGCCCAGAAGCAGCTGTCCATCGGCTTGGCCATGGCCGCAGCTCCCGAACTGCTTCTCCTCGACGAACCGGCGGGCGGGGTGAACATGGAGGAGGTCGGGGTGCTCATCGACCTCATCGCCCGGATCCGGGACTCGGGGGTCACCATCTGCCTCATCGAACACAAGATGAGCGTGGTCATGAACATCTCGGACCGGATCATGGCCCTGAATTACGGGAAAAAAGTAACCGAGGGAACGCCGGCGGAGGTCTGCCGGAACGAGCAGGTGATCAAGTCTTATCTGGGAGACAAGTATGCTGCTCCGCGTCGATCGAGATTGAAAGCTTCTACGGGCGGTCCCAGACCCTCCACGGCGTTTCGCTGACCGTGGAAGAAGGGGAGCTCATCTGCGTCCTGGGGGCCAACGGGGCCGGGAAGAGCACGCTCCTCAAAAACATCGTCGGCCTGGTCAAGCCCCGCCGGGGGTCCATTGAATTCATCGGGCGGAGAATCGAAGAGATGCCCTCCCACCGGATCGTCCGGGAAGGGATCACCCTGTGCCCGGAAGATAAGAAGATCTTTCCCCAGATGAGCGTGATGAAAAACCTTCTTCTGGGCGGATGGGTGCACGGGAGGGACTATTCGAAGCTTCAGAAAAACATGGGCGAAGTTTTCGAGCTCTTCCCGATCCTGAACGACCGGCAGACCCAGATGGCGGGGACGCTGAGCGGGGGCGAGCAGCAGATGCTGGTGATCGGCCGCAGCCTCATGTCCAACCCCAAGCTCCTCATGCTCGACGAGCCTTCCCTGGGAATCGCCCCCCTGGTGGTGGAACGGATTTTCGAAGTGATCCGGGAGATCAACCGAAGGGGCACGACCATCCTCCTGGTCGAGCAAAACGCTTCGATCAGCCTGACCACGGCCGTTCGCGGCTACATCATGGAGACGGGCCGGATCACGCTTGCCGGGGCCGCCAAGGACCTGCTTGAGGATGAGAAGGTTAAGAAAGCGTATTTGGGATTATAACGCAGACGGATTATGAAAAAGGGCGACCCACGCGGGCCGCCCTTTTTTCTGCTGTTTCGAGGTGGGAACCACTCTTTGGTTATACTTAGTCCACTTGTTCAATCGACCGAATGTAGGGGCAATCATGCCGGTGGCGTGATGGTTGCCCATGTTGCGGGCGGCCACGGAGGGCCGCCCCTACAAATAATTCTTCCGAATCAGGCCATGACTTTCCTGGCCGTCTCTTCCACTTTCTTCATCACTTCTTCTCTGGTCGCGATCTCGCCGGGTTTCCGCACGCCTAACCCGCGGATCAGGTGGGTCTCGGTAAATCCGTACCTTTTAAAGATCGGCTCCATCCTGGAGAAAAGGTCGGCGAACATGTTTTCCCCGGGCTGCCCCTGCGTCTGGATGAAAACGAGCTTTTTGCCGGGAGTGAGACGGCTGGGTTTCGGGTTCGTGGCAAAATCGTTGACGAAATAAGAATACGTTCTTTCGATGAAAGCCCGGAGCGTGCTGGTGACGTCCCACAGGTACACGGGAGAAGCCATGACCAGCACGTCGCCTTCGCGGACGTTTTCCAGGACCTGGGTGAGGTCATCCTTGAGAACGCATTTATCCGACTTGGTCTTGCAGGCCATGCAGGCCTGGCAGCCCTTGTAGTTGAGCTGGTTCAAAAGATAGGTTTGGACCTGGGCCCCCATTTTTTCGGCGGTTTCGCAAAAGTGTTTCGCCAGGACGGCGCCGTTGCCGTTGGGCCTCGGGCTCCCGAGCACGCAAGTGATCTTCATAACCTCTCCTCCCCTTTTCTGAAATGAATTTATGACCGACTTTAGCGGAACCTAACATGTTCGCCCGCAGCCGTCAATGAGATGGCGCCCGTCCGTCGAGCCGTGGCAGAATTGCTCACCGGTGGAAAGAATACGCGTGAAATTTCCATGAACGACATGGAAAAATTCACCCTCGCCTTCGTCCTCCCGGCTAAACACCCCCGCCCGTAAATTGCCGCCGGCCTTCTTTCCGGTTCCTTGGCAGCCTCTAAAAGAGGCGAAATGGTTTAATTTTTCCCGAAAACCAGCGATAAGGAAGGATTGAAGGGCCGAAATGAAATCCTACCTTGCCAAAACAATTCTGACCGTTATCTTGCCCGTCGTTGCGGCCTGTTCCCTGCCTTTGCAGAACGGACCTCCGCATAACGAGGATTCGCTGGGGATTAAAGCCGCCGATGAGGCCGCTCCTTTAGCGCAAAGAAAGGGCAGCCCCGAATCTATTTCCGGTTCCCGGGAGAGCCAAGCACCCGCCCGCGTAGAAGGCGCCCGTCCCCGTCATGAAGCCGTTCCCCCGAAATCTTCCGAACCGATGGTAATAAAGCCCGAGACAAATCCGGTTCAAAATTCGGAGCGTCTTCTGGATGACGCGCTGGAGTCTTTTCAGCGTTCCCAGGTCTTCTGGCGAAAGGGAGATTTTGGCAAGGCGATCGCCGCCCTGGACCAGGCTTACCGGCTGATCCTCCAGGTCGATCCGAAGGGCGATGGGGAATTGGCCCAGCAAAAAGAGGCCATTCGCCTGATGATCTGCAAACGGGGAGTCGAAATTTACGCCACCCAGCACACGACCGCCAACGGTTCGGAGAAAGCCATTCCGCTGGTCATGAACCACTACGTGCAGAGGGAGATCAACCTGTTCAAGGGGCTCGGAAAGGAAATTTTTCTCTGGACGGCTATAAGCGCTCGGGGCGGTACCGGCCCATGATCGTCGCGGCCCTGGAAAAAGCCGGGCTCCCCAAAGAACTTTCCTGGCTTCCCCTGATCGAGAGCGGTTTCCGGGCCGAGGCGTTCTCCCGGGCCCGGGCCCTGGGACTGTGGCAGTTCATCCCATCCACGGGCTACAAGTTCGGGCTGAAGAGGGACAAGTGGCTGGACGAGCGGATGGACGCGGAAAAATCCACCCGCGCCGCGATCGCGTACCTGAAGGACCTGCACAACATATTCGGCGATTGGTGCACCGTTCTCGCGGCCTACAACTGCGGGGAGGCCCGGGTGCTCGACGTCATCCGCACGCAACGGGTCAACTACCTGGACAATTTCTGGGACCTTTTCGAAAAGCTGCCCCAGGAGACGGCCCGGTATGTCCCCCGGTTCATCGCCACGCTGCATATCCTCGGGAATCCGGGGGCGTTCGGTTTCAATCTGGAAGAAATCCATCCCCCGATCCCTTATCAGGCGGTCAAGACTTACAAACAAGTGCTCCTGAAGGATGTAGCCAAAACCTTGGGGACTTCACCTGAAACGCATGGAGATTTTAAACCCGGAACTCAGGTTCAAGCTTACCCCTCCCGGGGCATATGACCTCAAGGTCCCCGAGGACAAAGCCGATCTTCTCCTGGCGAAACTCAGCGAAATCCCCGCTTCCAAGCTTATCCAGAAGCACTACGTTCTGCACCCGGTCCAAAAAGGGGAAACCTTGAACGGAGTGGCCCGTCGCTATCACACGAACATCAAAGTCATTTGCGAACTCAACCAGATAAAGGAGAAACAAGTCCTTCGGGTGGGACAGAAGCTGAAAGTCCCCGCGGGAGGGGCCGTGGCCGGCAAAGAAACAGATCCCGAGCCGGAGATCGCTCCCGCCGCCGACCCGGAGCCCCTTCGCCACCGGGTGAAGACAGGGGACACGCTGTGGAAGATCGTGCAGCAATACAAAACCAGCCTCGATGAAACCATGCGCCTGAACCGCCTGGAAACCACCCATCTCCGGACCGGCCAGGAGCTCCTCATCCCTGCCGGGAAGTAATCGAGGCGTGACCCGGCGCCCGGATCTATAGTGAACGGCTTAAGTAAGTCGACATCCAGTTGCCCTCTTATTGACTTATGTCCCGCCGTAAAATCCCCCCTGCCCCCCTTTGATAAAGGGGGGTTGGGGGGGATTTACCAGGGATTGCCCATGCAATGTCCACTTTCTTTGGTCGGGCACTATAGTGAGACAATTTTATTTGAAACAGGACCCAAGGGCGGGGATTTCAGCTCTCAATGAAACCCTTTTGGCTGTGAGGCCAAGGCCGCGGAAAAAAATCTCGGGCAGGAAGGCATTTTCCTGAAGGTTGTAAGAAGGTCCAGGAAATTCAATGCTCTTGTTTTAGCATTTTCTTTATATATCCACGGAGAGAGGGTATTTTATTTTCCACGATATCCCAGACGATCTCATAATCTACCCCGAAGTAATCGTGGATGAGCCGATCCCTCATGCCTGCTACCCCTTTCCACTGTACTTCCGGGTATCGATCCTTGATTTCGGCAGGTATTTTCTTTGATGCCTCTCCAATGATTTCAGTGCGTCACACGAGTGCGCGCTTGAGGGTAGCATCCTGCAGGAATTGCTCTTTGCCTAACCCCTGGCTTTCGGCCATCAGGTATTCGGTTTCATCGAGCATGTGACGAAGATATTCAAGCGGCGATAGCGGCATACTCGACCTCTCTGAGAATGTGAGGACCGATATGGGGACTTAGGGATTCCACTGTGACTAGTTCGATCTTATGCTGGAGGATCTCCTCCAGAAAAAAAGACAATTCCATGAAAGTATCGAACGTCTTTCGTCCGGGCTCAAATTCGACCAATAGATCAATATCACTCTCAGGGTGTTGCTCTCCCCGAACAAAGGAGCCGAATAACCCAATTGTTTTTATGCCGAGTTCTCGCAAGTGAGATCGGTTCTGATCGAGCACATTCAAGATGTCCTGCTTTGTTTTGACCATAGCTATTCGCACCTCGTCTGGGGCACCATCCCGAACGCTGCCCGCTTCTAGTTTAGTTTCCATCGGGAAACTCCCTCTCCCCTCGCTGGAGAGGGCGAGGTGGGGGGGAATGAAAATCGAAACGGCTTCATTTTCCATGCGTCCCCACCCGCACACCTTGGCTCCCCCGTAGAAGGGGAAGCGGAATTTCTTAGTTTTCGGACGAGAACTATAGTCAACGGCAAAAGAAAGTAGTCACTGCTATCCGGCATTCCCTGAAGAAATCCCCCCCAACCCCCCTTTGTAAAAGGGGGGCAGGGGGGATTTGGCACGGGAACTAAATCTTATGAGAGCTCATCTGACGTCACCTTATTTAAGTCGTTCACTATAATTAATGAATTCCGCCAGCCCTTTCGCTAGTATAAGCTAGTCATGCGAGACAATGAGTGACTTGATCGACTTGATCGACTTGATTCTCCCGCCTCTCGACTGGGACAAAATCAACCCCTTTAAAAGCCCTCGCGAGCTGCAGAGTTTTACCGCCCCAGATCGTTTCCCTCGGCTCTTTTCGCCCCGGATGGTCCCGAAAGCGCTCGCCCATCTGATTACAATCGGAGCGAAACTTGACTCAACAAGTGCAAAAATTTTCCTTGCAAGTGCTTCCGCAGTCCCGGTTTCATTGGGTCAAAAAGCGTTCCGACATTCTTGCAGGAATTCACCGCTGGTGACATTTGGCCCCCCCTTTATTAAAGGGGGGCGGGGGGGATTTCTGACCCAGGCTCTCCAAGAAAATCCCCCCTTTCCCCCCTTTTCTAAAGGGGGGAATTTTTGCATCATTTAGGTTGACCAGGGTGAACCCCCAATAAGTTCTCGTTCGCTGAATAAGGGCCTAAAAATCAAAATATCACGGATTATAGGTTGTAATCCACTCTAATAGAAGGATCTAAAGACTTTTTACGTATAGAGCAGAGCCTTAAGTAATAAGGCCCTGCCCTAATGATAAGCTTTGCCGTCATCCGCACTGAACAAACCCGTACCTATGTTCCGGGCGGCCGATAAATGGGCGTCTTCTTTGCCGCGTTGTCGAGTTCTTCGGGGGTCATGAGCACGGTCGTGTTCAGGTTGATGACCCCGCTCGCAGCGACCATCAGTGCGACCGCCGCCATGCTGGCGTTGTCGGGGAGATCAACAATGACGTAAAGGTCGGTTTCCCCGAAAGCATAGTAGAAAGTTTCCAGCTTACCGCCCGCGGACTTGATCAACTTGTCCACAACCGCCCGCCGGCTCGAGCCGCCTTCTTTGAGCAGTCCCTTCACGCCGTCGCCGACATAGTTTGCCTTTACGAGATATTTTGGCATTTGCGACCTCCGGTATTCTGTTGGTTGAACAAGGCGCTGCAGCCTTTTCCCACTTACTTTTTCCCCGCTGCCAGCGCTTTCACATCTGCCGTCGTCATTCCCCTTCCGCCGATCCCCCACTCGCCGCTTTTGACCTCTTCGACGATGACCCAGGTGACCGGGCGCATGTTCTCTCCCTCGATGGAGACCATCGTATCGGTGAGCTTCTTAACGATTTCCTGCTTCTGCGCCTGCGAAAATACGCCTTCGATCAGCTTTACTTGAATGAGAGGCATCTTGTTTCCTCCTTCGTATGCGTTTGACCCCGCGTTTCGCTGTCCTGCTATGCGTCGCCTTGGGGCATGCAGGCAATTTATCCAGACAATGGCGTGAATGAACCCGCCGGGCTCGAAATCCTACATGATCTGGGGAGCCTGTTTTACCGGTATGATCTCGGTGTGTACGGCTTGCTCAGCCATTATCGCTTCCAGCCTCCCTATCGTATCCGTTTCCCAGAGACACCAAGCCTTGCCCTGTTCCCAGTTGAAAACCGATTGCAGGCTTCGCACCGGCACCCTCTTGGCCATCAGCTCTTGCATGAATTTTTCCCGGCGCGGCAGGAAATCCTTTTCCGTCAATCCCTTAGGGTTCCAGGTATGGACGCACATCGCAAGCATGTTCTTCCTCCATTCAAGCAGCAGTTAAGGGCGAGGTGGATTACCTGAAGGCTCTCTCCCTTGACTTCTCATTCCGGATACACGTGCGCAAAAACAAAAGCCTCCAAGGAGACAGGGGTATCTCCTTGGAGGCTCAATATCGGCACCTTCCGGAAACTCCTTCTCATGACTCGCTCCAGAAGGCTAAAGGTTTTGTTGTTGGGTTTACTTGAACGGGTGGGGAACTAATAATGATTGTTAGCGCTTGCAGTAATATTGTCAACTATTATTTTTTCTTACCATACCCCCTTGGCCCATTGCGTATGTTTCGTTATCGCCTCCACGATCCGCGGCCACGCTCGGGTCGTGACCTGCCTTTTCATAGGATTCACAGGATAGGACGAATGCCGCAGGTATGTTCAGAACCTGGCGCAAAGGTCGTCGCCGGAAACAAAAATATTAAGTAACAGCCTGACACGAAAGTTTGCTTCACTCATTTGGCCGATATTGCTGGTGTTTTGGATAAAATATTGCACCCGGCGAGATTTCAAAATGCCGAGGACAGGAAGGAGTTCTCATTTTCTACGGCATCTGCCGATCAAACGTTAGTTTACCTCTAACACCTACAAGTCCTCGAAGAAGGGTGAGCCATGATGCCAATGATTACCGGATGAAACAAACTAAAAAGGCAGGGCCTTACATGCGGACCAGAGATTGGGCTTTTCAGGACCTGGATAAGGGCGAGTGGAGGATTCCCACACCATAAAGGCGAGGGCTCGTTTATGTCGATGGTTTGAGGGCTACTCAACAGGTGATTGCCCTCCGGGAAGTCAGGTGAACTCCACGTCAACGACTCCGCACGAATAGCAGCGCCGCCCCAAAACATACGTCTATCCGGCGGCTCTTAGCTGAGGACCCTTTCGAGTTCCTCCAACAAGGCTTTCTCTTGTGGGGAGATGGACTGAATCCCCAAGAAACCTCCTGCCGCCTCAGCGATCTCCCGGGCTTTTCCGACAATGCTCTCGCGCATGAGAACCCGCTCATGCTCCGTCAGCTCTTCCCAGATGGACCTTGCATACTTTTTCCAGGCATCCATCAGCCGTTTATTTGGTTTCTCCTTGAGCCAAGCCTCAAGCATGGCGTAGTTCGGGGTCCCCGGTTCAACGCCCCGCTCGGAGGCAGCTTTCAGGATGGCTTTTCGCTCCTTATCGTCCAATCGGCCGTCAACCCAAGAAACCGCGGCAAGGGGAACCAGCCCAACGGCCAGAACTGACTCAGGCCCTACTCCCAGTTCCATCAAATGGTCGATAATTGCCGGATCCTTCGCTTTTATGACAGCGCTGAGGGCCTTACGCTTCTCATTGAGCTTGGCCTTCGCTCGAAGCTCACGGAGCAACCGCTCGTTTTCTTTTGCAAAAAAGATTTCTTCCAGATCCTTGGCTTCCTTCTTCAGCAGGTGCTCATCCATCATGGCCAATTCCTCCCCTCCGCTTTGCACCAATAATATATCAATTGGGATCGAGCTTGCTTTTGAGTGTCTGAATATAATGAGAAAGGAATTATGTGTCAAGGCAATTTTGGGTAAATTAACTCATCTGTTTTTGCTCAATTTACTGATTTCGGTTTGAAGTATAGTATGCCGACGCCAAAAAGCGAAAAAACACTTTCAGGAAGTACTCCTTGCTGTCTCCCAGTCCAAACCCGATCGAGGCCCCGGAGGCCATGATTTTTATTTCCTTCCGCAGGCCCCCTCACCGGAGGAAAGGCAAAAGCCGCCAGAGGTGTGGAAATCCGCAGGATGCCCGGGCGGAAATACGGTTCGGGTGGATAGACCGGGAGATATATCCACAGCCGTCCCTGACCTAAATCGGAATTTCCTCTCCTGCTGCTGTTGCATAATTTGTCGCCTCGATATTTTTTTATGTCACTCCAGATGATATCTTTGCTGAGTTTGCTTTTGAAAAGGTACAGGCCACTGATTTTATGACGTTTCCTCGATCCGATTAGACCTCTTTTGCGGTATGGAACTTGCCTCTTTGTACAGCTGAACACGAGGGACAATTGGGAGTTAAAAAATGAAACAAAAAGTGGGCGGATTCCTCTTTCAATTTACTCACTTTTTCCGAGGGGAAAAAAAGAACGCTTCAAAGAATCTTAAATGGCTTTTAGGTATGGCCAGCAAAGAGCCGGCAAACGCCAATCCCCACCTCAGAATCGCTGAAATTTACCAAAAAATGGGTCAAAGGCAGAACGCGCTTCAAGAGTCTTTGAAGGCAGCGGAAATTTTCTGCAGTCTCGAGCAATACCACAAAGCCGCTGCAATTTACGCGAGAATTTTAAAAGAGAACCCAGATCTGGATTCCGTGGAAGTCAAATTGGCTGATACTTACAGGAAGATGGGATTGTCAGAGCAAGCATTTACTCTATACCATAAACTTTTTTGCTTCTACAACAAAACCGGGGCTGAATGTCAAGCCTTAGAGGTTTTGGCGGTAATGGCTGAATTGGATCCGCAGAAATTTACACTAGGTAATTCAAATCCAGGGGCTTCTGAAAGTAGTTTGAAAGGAATAGGAGCGCATGAGAAAAGTGGTACAGTTGCTTTAGACCATCCTGCCGAAACAAGGGCTTACCCTTCCTTTTTTGACCTAGGTGAAAGCTTACAAGCTAAAGAGCCAATTGAATTGGGACAAGACACGTCGGCCACATTCCAAGAAAACTGCAAGTCTGAGGATGTTATCGCAGAACTGAATAATTCCGGAGCTGCGGAGCTATTATACCCAAATTACTACTATCAAATGGGATTGGTATGTAAACAAATGGGGTTGGTTAATGAGGCCATTAAGCAGTTTCAAATAGCATTGAGCAAGGGACAAAGGCCGATTGAAACCAGTGAATTGTTGAATATATGTCTCCGAGAAAAGGAACAGCTGGTACCGTGCAAGCAATCCACTGAGGTTTTCCAAGAAGAAAACCGTTCCAGCCCAATAGGCCGCGGGGTCCTCACGATGGCCTGTTCCCCGCACTCATGAAAAGGGTTCCCACCCCCGAGTAATGAGCAGTTCATCCACCGCAGGCCATCCCCGGGGGGGGTTAGGATCTTGGGGTTCCTATTCCCCCCGGCATCTCCTTTGTAAATTTCCTCTCTCCAAATTCACCGCTAACACCTACAAAGAGTGTGTACGATCCCATTTCTGGAATTGAGGATTACGGATTGAAATGCTCAGAATAAAAAAGGGGCAATTCTGGCTCTTTCCGTCCCTGACCGGAACTGGGTCGCGGGAGAGGTCTGGAAGGTTCTCTGCTGAAAAGGTCAGTATAATTTACCTCGCTTGCTGCGGAAGTTCAAATTTAATCGCAATACCTTCGACTGTGGTGCAAGTATAGCAAAAAACGTTATAGATGGGAATGAAGGTATAAAGACTGCTTGCCACTGAAAGATTGATTAACGCATCCCCCCCGCTTTTCCCGAGACTGTTATTGACTGCCTTTGTGATTGTTGAATCACCCCATGGTATAACTCCAAGGAGAATATACCGACAGGCTTCCCCTTTTGCGGGTCCTATTTCTTTGTAAGGCTGGGAAGAGGATAAGAGCGACCCGGGATCACCCATGCTTTTGGAGATGATTCCAAGATTCCCGGTTGAAACACAACCAAGGAGTAAACTTAATACGCAGAAAATGGTTAGAATACCGAATATCGGCCGGAGTTTCATAATTTTCTCCTCCTTTTTGGAGATTTGATAGGAAACAACTCTTGGGTTCCGCGAGTAAATGAAACAGGCCCCAAAGGGGAAGCGGTTATCAAATAGATACACTTAAGCAGAAAGGTGATCAAGGAGAAAATCTCTTTTCAAAATAGCTTCGGTTTTCAAACCCAAATTGATGACTTCTTTTTGAAAAATTGAATTTTTTGGGATGACTCTAAAACAAGAGTTCAGGAAGTAACGTCGCACGGACGAGCATTAAAAATCCTTCAAAACCGCCAGGATCGGTTAAGATCTGAGCGATAGACCCCCCAGGACACGGCATTTCTATTGGTAAGTGCGCCAAGAGGTTGTACAAGAGATGAGGGGAGGTCCCTGGAGCCGGCTTGCAGGAGCAGGCTTCAAACCGCCTCAAGCTGCTCTGGTAAAGAGCCAGGGTGAAGAACCGCACCCCCCTATGCCGAAACGGATGGCTTTTCTCAGAATTGACAATTAGACGCCATTACCATACCATTTTATAAGATTCTTCTATCATGATGGAGGTGAATTATGAAAAAGGGCAACACTGTGCCATGCGTAATTTTGGCTCTTTGTGCCATCGTTGTTTTTGTTAGCACTACGCACGCGGATCCGAAATATTTAGGGAAAGACGAAGTCACAAAGACGATGCTGGAATGGAATAAAGCGCTCGGGGTGAAGTGCGAATTCTGCCATACCTCGAATCGTAGTCAAACCTATAAGGATCTGGCAGGTAAAACGGCCAGTGCTGAGGAGTTAACCGTGCTTGTACATCAGCGAATTGCAAGAGCTATGCTGGGATATATGCTGGACATGAATAATAAAGAGCAGAAGAAATATACCTGTAATACATGCCATCAGGGAAAGGCCGACGTGAAGGTAAAATAAGAGCATTTTCTGACAAATGGGCTGATGTCCCTTGTTATTCTGGCGCAGATGAATAGTCTAACTTGAACAAATTTAATTCCTGGATTGCTTCTGTTGATTACTCATGGAAATGTCGCATGGAGGCGAGATTCTCAAAAATAACGAGTACAGGAAGAAGTCAACGGGGACCAGTTGAAGAGATCGTGCCAATCACTCGATTCTTAAAGACCCGGATTGGATTGAACATATCATTCCTATATCACTTTAGGCATATCGCATAATTCCAGGGTGTCTTTAATTATTTCGAGGTATTAGTATTATTCTTTGAGCAACTCACCTATTTCTTTGAAAGCCACATCATGGTCCCCATTATGCGAAGGAAAAGCCGTTGTTTCATTAAGGATGCGTTGCGCTTTCAAGGCATATTCCCGCCAAAGCGGGTCTTTTTGCTCTTTTAAGCATCTGGCCAAGAAATAGTAGGAAAACGGATATAGCGGCATTTTCTCGATTATTGCTTTGCATGCATCAACCGCTTCAGGGCTGCAATCAAAGCCGATTTTGCCTTTGCTGCGAATAACGAACTCATCACTCCAGTCATTTATCGGCGTTGCCACCAGCGGTATGGCCGCTACCTTGGCAGATTTGTTTCCTATAGCGTTATAAAGGGCGATATCATAATATTGTAGCCTATCAGCTTTCTGTCTTGCTTCTTTTGTTAAGGTTTCCACAGCGGATAGCTTCCCCTCGGCTTCCTTTACAAGGGAAGTAATTCTGTCCACCTCTTTCCTGCCTTCTTCTCCAGACCGCTTAAGCTTCTCTAATTCTTGCTCAGCTTTTTTGACGAGGTCTTCGGCAGATAGTGCCCGCTGAAGCGCTTCACCTGCCTTGCCCCGTTCCTCTCTCGACTCGAGAAAGTTTTCATGGAAAGCATAGACCAAAGCCAAGGAAACCAAGATGAAGATTAATAAAAGAACGTCTCCGGACCGGAAGTAGTTTGAAAACCACCTTTGGTCTCTGTTGCAGTGAAAACATACTCGCGCAAGGCGGGGCATAGGCATATCGCAATATTTGCATTTTTTCCCTGAGTCCGTTGCCTGCGGTACAATCTTCCCGAAATCTGGGTGTTCCTGCTGCTTGCCAGTCTCCTCCATCCAGTTTAGCCCTCTCAAATTGTTATGTTCGCTCCCCAGCAGCCTTTTGAAGATTGAACTCTACACCATTTGTCAAAATCTGTCATCTGAAGAGTACAGGAAGAAATCCTCGCATGCGTGTCGCGTGACCAGCCTGGCGTAAGAGGGCTTATTAGCCTCTTCTTCACGGCATTTTCTGAGACATTTTTAATCAGGTTTCTGGAGAGAGATCGGATGGTCGGAAGGATTTGTGTTGACAGCTCATCATATGATGAGTATTGTGGTCCCTCTAAAGTGGTGAACCATGGGATGCAACTCACCGTATCTTTTGGGAGGGAAAAATGGGCCGGACAGTTATGCCTTACAGCCATGTTCTGGAAAAGGAAAGCTGGGAACTATTTCGGAAAGCCATGAGCAAGGAGGACCAGGAGGCGTTCGACCGCCTCTTTGACCGGGCAAAGTTCCACACCCACGCCGCGGTCTACCAGGCCCACTCCTTTCCCATGGAAACAATCCTCCTGTCCATCTGCCTGGAACACGAGAAGATGCTCGAGGAGATCCTGCGGAGACTCAAACCTGTGCTAACTACCAGATCATGAGATAGGGAAAAAGGTAAAAATGGGTGACACTCTCTTGTGGGAGAAAGGGAGTGTCAAGATGGAGAGTGTCGAGGAAGTCAAGAGGAAGAGTAAGGGGAAAGAGAGTCGGTTTGGGAAGCGGTATGGGTTTGAGCTGAAACTTCGTTGTGTGAAGCTGCGGTTGGAAGAGGGGTTGCCGGTTTCTTTGTTGAGCAAGGAGGCGGGAGTAAGTAAAGACGTAATTTATCGTTGGGTGAAGGCGTATCAGGAGCGGGGAGAAGCGGGGTTACGGAATCAAGTTAGGTCGTCGGGGAGTCGGCGGAAGCTTCCCGGTCCGGTACGCGAGAAGATTGTCGAGATCAAGAAGCGAGAGCCATTCTTTGGAGTCCAGCGGATATCCCATCTATTGAAGCGGGTGTTCTTCCTGAGCGCCTCGCCGGAGACGGTGCGGCGGACGTTGCAGGAAGAGTCCTTGATTGTTCCCTCCCGGAAGAAACATTCAGCGAACATAACCAGGCCTCGATTTTTTGAGCGGTCCACACCGAACCAGTTATGGCAGGGGGATATCTTTACCTTTCGCCTGGGGGGCCGGTATGCCTATTTGGTGGGGATGGTGGATGATTATTCGCGGTACATGGTGGGGTTGGAGTTGTACCGGAGCCAGACGGCGGATCAGGTGATCGAGGTGTACCGGCGGGCGGTTGGGGAATACGGGGTGCCGAAGGAGGTGTTGACGGACCGGGGGCGGCAGTACACGAACTGGCGGGGGACGACCCGGTTTGAGCGGGAGTTGGGAAAGGACCGGGTAAAGCACATTAAATCGCAGGCGCATCATCCGATGACGTTGGGAAAGATCGAGCGGTTTTGGAAGACGATTTATGAGGAGTTTTTGGTGCGGGCGCAGTTTGGGAGTTTTGAGGAGGCGCAGGAGCGGATCCGGCAATGGGTTAAGTATTACAATCACAAGCGGCCGCACCAGGGGATTGGGGGGCTGTTTCCTGCGGATCGGTATTTTGAGATTCAGGGGGAACTGCGGAAGGTGATGGAGAAAGGGATTGCGGAGAACGTGTTGGAGATGGCGCTTCGGGGGAAGCCGCGGGAGCCGTTTTACATGGTGGGAAGGATGGAGGGGCAGTCGGTGGTGCTCCGGGCGGAGAAAGGAAAGCTGCGGTTGATGGTGGATGATGAAGATGGCGGAAAGGTGCAGGAGATGGTCTATGAGGTGAACCCGCAAAAGGAAAAGGAGGAGAGAGATGGAAAAAGCAGAGAGGGAGAAGGTCGAGAAGTCGGGGGTGGAGGAGAGGAGAAGGCGGAGGGGGTTGGGGCATACGGCAGAGGAGAAGTGCCAGGCGGTGTTGACCCTGTGGACGGAGCGGAGGAAGCCGGGAGAGGTCTGTCGGGAGATGGGGGTGGCGTGGGGCGTCTTGCAGCAGTGGCAGGATCGGGCGATGGAGGGGATGCTCTTGGCCTTGCAGCCCCGGGTCCAGGTGGAGAGGGGGGTGGCCCTGAGCCCCCGTCTTGCCGTATTATTGGAGAAGAAGAGCCAGGCGGGGTTGATGAAGGGGCTGGACCGGAGATTGAAGAAGCTGCAGAAAAATATCAAGGTGCCCCAGGAAGTGCCGGAGGTTTCAACCGAGAAAAGGCTTTAGCGACCCTCAAGGAGAATCCCGATGGAGAAGGAGAGAAAGCTGGCGCGGGAGCGGGCGGCCATCATCCTACAGGTGCGCAGTGGGGCTTTGACCGCGACGGAGGGAGCGGAGCGGTTGGGGATCTCGCGCAAGACGTATTACGAGTGGGAGGATCGGGCTCTGCAGGCCATGGCCCTGGCGTTGGAGAATCATTCCCCCGGGAGACCCCCTGTTCCTCTGGATGCGGAGAAGGAGGAGCTTCAAAGCAAAGTCCGGGATCTGGAGAAAAGGTTGTACTTAGCGGAGAAGACGATCGAGGTGAAGGATCTGCTTTCGGCCTTCGATCTTCACGAGGCTAAAAAAAACAAGAAGAAAAAGCAGAAGGGCGGGAAGAGGCGATCCGGAAAGTGATGGAGATCATCGAGGAGATAAAAGGAAAAACCGGGATGCCCTATGGGATGATTTGCCGGGCGATGAGGATTCCATTGGCGACCTTGGGCCGGTGGCGGCGGAGGAGGAAGGAGAATCATCCCCTCCTCAATCGCCCGGGGCCCAAGAAGGTGGAGCCGTTCGATCCCTCCACTCTGGAGGCGGAGATCCGGTTGTTAGACCATGGCACGAAGCGAAGTGAAGGGGTAACCAAGCTGTACGGACGGTATCAGGGCAGCCTTTCGCGTCGGGATCTTTCCCGGATGGTTGGGCAGGTGAGGCAGGAAGTGACGGCGGATCATCGGAAGAATCTTCGGCAGATCGATTGGCTGGTGCCCGGGGTGGTATGGGCTATGGATGTAACGGAAGATGACTTGGGAATGGCCGGTAAAATCTATTTGCAGAATACGCAGGATTTGGGATCGCGGTATAAGTTTCCGCCCTTGTCGGGAGAGTGTCCCGTGGGAGAAGAGATTGCCGGGTATTTGAGCGAGAAGTTTTGCCGGTTTGGTCCGCCCCTGTTTTTGAAGCGGGATAACGGGGGCAATCTGAATCATGGAGCGGTGAATGGAGTTCTTGCGGAGTTCTTTGTGTTGCCGTTGAACAGCCCGGCGTATTATGCGCCCTATAATGGGGCGATCGAGGAGTCGCAGCGGGAGCTGAAGGCGTGTTTGCGGGAGAAGCTGATTCCCGACCTCTCCAGGCTCCGAGAATCATTCTATGGCCGTGTATGCGGAGGTTGCCGCCCATGATTTGAACCATCGTCTACGGCCGTGTCTGAATGGGAAGACCTCCTGTCAGGTGTTTTTCTCTCCTGGGGAGAGACCGGTTTTTTCGAAATTGGAACGGAGGGAGATTTATGATATCTTGCTGGAAAGGGTCGAGAGGATTTTGGTGTCTATGAATCAGTTTGACAAATCGGCCCGGGAGGCGGCCTGGAGAATTGCGGTGGAGTTTTGGCTCCAGTCCAAAGGGTTTATTAAAGTGCACATCCCCAGAAAAGTGTCACCCAATTTTACCCCCATTTTTGACTCATGAATAGGTAGCGTGAACAGAGTTGGTTAAAAATTTACCGCCAGGGCAAGGGCGGCGAGAGGCCAAGGGCGTCGGCGGATACCGTTTACAGGGCTTACGCCGGACTCGGAAGGGAAGGGGCTGAGGGGCTGCAGGCCATGAGCGCTCGGCGGGAGGATTACCTGCGGCTCCGGAATTGGCTTCCCCCTCCTTCAGCGAGGCTGCCTGAAGGGTACCGCATGGCGGACCAGAAACAACCACGCCCGGGGGAAAAGATCCTGACGGACGAGCGAGGAAAACCGATCAGGCTGCATACGGGGGAACCCTTTGCCCAGCCGCAGTGTTGGGCCCGAAGAGGTTCGTGCGGATCTCCGGCGAGCATTGGAGCATGGAAAACGTCCAGAGGAACTTCAAGGGACGGCAGGACCCCGTCTCCCGCCCGTACCGCTTGGCGAAAACCCGGCAGGGTAGGGGAGGGTCATCCGCGATATGGAGAGGTTCAACATGGATTTGAGGAAGTACCGCGGGGTCGTCTCCCCGATCACGACGACGTCTCTCAAACAGTCGGCCTTGTCAAGGCCCGACAAGGGGTTCATGGGTTTCGGCAGAATAATGGAAGCGAGCATGTGAGGGTTATTGAACCTTCCTCGCCCCGATGGGTTTTTTGAAGAAGACGTAGCTAAGTACTTCACCTACTTATCTTCGGAGTTTAAATGGGGTCCATCGTGAAGATTAACAATCGAAATAGGGCACAGACTGCCTGCCAATGAGAAGGAATTAATTCATGGAAGAATTGCGGAATATCTCATGGAAGAGTTACCAGGTAACCTTGAGAGGCTTTTACCTCCCCGGGTTTTTGACGCCCCGATGATCTGCCTCCTGAATGGTATATCCATCCAGGAATAGCCCCCAACCTTCGGCAGAGCCGGGGGTTGGGAGCTACCTAAAGTAAATTATTAATCGGAGCAGGTGAAGTTTGATGCTGAGTTGACGTCACCGGATCCGTTGTATTTCGGCCATGTCGGATACTCGCACAGCGGACGGGTGCGGCCCGCATGGACGGCTATCGGTCCCAATCTCGTCGTCCCAATCTCGGTCCCAATCTCGGTCATGATCTCGGTCATGATATCCTTCGTAGGAGCAGGTGAAGCTTGATGCCAAGTTGGGGTCACCGGATCCCTTGTATTTCGGCCATGTCGGATACTCGCACAGCGGACGGGTGCGGCCCGCATGGACGGCGGTATCGGTCATGATCTGGTTCTCCGGAGCGATTCCCTTTTCTACCCAGTTTTCAAGCGCGGTGAGCGAGTCCCAGCCAGGGGTAAACGCGGCACCGAAGGCATGACCGGCCCCCGGGACCTCGTAAAACCTGGCAAACTTCTCGACATCCCACGGCCCGAATCGATCCTGCAATAGTTCCCAGTACATCTCGCTGGCACGGGTGCTGACAAGCACGTCCTGCAGACCGTGGGCAAGCAGCAGCTTGCCGCCCTTGTGGACGAACGCCGAGATGTCCGTACTCGTGTCGAGCTCCTTGCTGAGCTCGCTGATGCGATGGGCATAGGGGCCAGGGTGTTCGGGGTCGATCGAGAGTGTGTTGAAAGTGCCAGTTGGGTCGCGCACCACGGCGTATTTCATGAACTGGTCCATAAATGGACTGAGATAGGGCATGGTTTGGTTCGCGGGGAGCGCCGGCTGTACTGTTCCCAAGGGTCAGGAAGATTACGTAGACCTGCAGCGCATAATTTCCCGAGTCCGCATAGGTCCTGCCAAGATCGGCGCCCCATACGTTGCAGCCGGGGAATGACTGCAATCCACTCGCCATATGGAAGTGGAAGTGAGCGGGCGTGTTGTAAATGTTCAAGGCTTCAATTTGCGCATCCGACAGGCATGTGTCACCGGTGTCCACACCTCCCGCACAGCGCACCCATCTTCGGATCGAATATCTCATTGCATTTCTTCTGGTTGCTGATTATGCCATCAGCAATACCATCCAAAGCATCGCAATGCGCCATCGCCAAATCATAGATCAATTTCCGCTTTGCCTGGTTGGGATAGGCACCCGGAGCCGCCATAGCTCTCATAATGCGCTGACCTTGAAGCAGGGCGCCCATATCGTTCCACGCCGGATACAAGGCGATGGCGCCGTCCCAGTCATGAGGCCAGCGTTGGATAGCGGCCAATGCCTCACGCCCGCCGGTCGACCCGCCCATAAAATACATCTTTTTCGGCTTCTGGCCATAGTAGGATTTGATGATGTAGACTGCCGCATCGTGGGTCTTCTTCGGTGCGTCGACGGTGAAGTTGCGCAAAGCCTCGTCGTTGAGGCCGAAAAGGCAGTCCTGCGAGCCTAAGGACCCGGCCTGGTGACCGGAGTCACTGCCGAAGGTGGCATAGCCACGCCCCAACGGCACCAACTGATCCGTTGGACCGAATCCCACATTCCCACCCACAGCCGGGATCGTGCCGTCGAAGCCGCCGCCGCCAAACGCCATCGCTTTATGGTTCCAACTTGTAGGCAGGTCGACCTGGAACTTGATTTTCGGCGCAGTGGGGTCCACTGGACTGATTTCGCCCAGTACCTTGCAATATTCTCCGATGGCTGCAGCCCCCGTGCCGGCCGCTGGGACTAATGTTGTGCTGGTGACCAAGCCCCCGGTAGTCGGCAAGTCAATCGATTTAGCGGGAATCACCATACCGTTGAGTGCCGCGCAGGGATCGCCCGTAGCCTGAGCCATTGTTATCTGAGGAGAAGGCACCCAGGTCAATCCCAGACTCACAAGACAGAATAGAACCGAATACAGAATCCTTACAGCTCCATCTCCAATCCTCTTCATTCTAAGACCTCCTTTTCGAATTTTATTTACCTTGATAAGCATCAATGCCTTATCACTTCATCATTAGAGCATTTAATCAATTGCCCAGAATAAAGCCTCCGAAGGATAAGCTACTCCTTGGAGGCTTTCATATTGACACCTTCTGGAAACTCCTTTTCATACGACACTCCAAAAGGTGAGGGGTTCGTTGACCGGTTTACTTGGATACTGGAAGGCGGACTACCAACCAGTTAAAAAAAATACTCTCCTGTTCCCAGGCAGTCAAGGGATTTTTGGGGGTGGGGGGAATAGCTTGGGTCTTCTAAGCCAAATTGACGATTTGGATTCGAAATGTGGCATTCTTGAAAAAAACCCCGGGAACAATAGTACAGGAAGTACTTGCTGCCTGTCTTCCCCTCCAAAGGCCGAGCCAGGCCGCGGAGGCCATGACTTTATCCTAGCCGCGGGCGCCTCCCCGGGAGATAGGCCAAAGCCGCCGGAGGTGGAAATTCGAGGCAGCTACCGCGGACCAGCTCCAAGCCCCTACCGTGCCCGGGCGGATGCGGAACTTAAATCCGGGTGGATAGACAAACCGTGCAAGAGAAAGCGGAAAAACACCAGATATTAAGGGAATATATTTTCCACCTGGCCTCACTATAACTAATGGGCTCAAAGCGAATCGATAACTATTTTGAAAAGTTAGCGAAACCGTCCAGCTCGGATTATGTTTTGCATCCTCTCCAAGGTGAAATTAGACTTGGAGTTCCTTTTGGTTAAGAGAAGAGATCTTATGTCATATATCCGCGTGATCTTCAGAGGAGAGAAACCCCATTTTGATTACGTCCGAAATGAGCTCCTTTCCGTTCTGATTAACAAGAATGAAATCAGCCATTTTTTTCGGCCGTCGGAAGGAAGGTGGGTCAATCCGCGGACCGATCCAGTGAGGGGAAGTGGGGGCGCATACGGGGGCCCTGAACGAAGGGGACGAAGGATTTCCAGCTCAATATGGCTGGAGGCCTTCTGGCGGGATATTGAGGATTCGTAAGGGTCTCAGAACTATCGACTGAATCAGGGCGATTAAGAAATGTTTCCTGGTATACGAGACCGACCGCCTCGTGTATGTGGGGCAGACCGATTTCGGGTTCCAGGGCAATCAAAAGACCTGCTTCACCGCCTGGTTCCCCTGTCCGACCGGATTCTACATTTTCAGAAGGGCCGGAGCTCAGAGGCCGGCGTGCTGTGGGTTGAGGCCCGGCTGGTTTGCCAGTGTGGTTTTTGGCCTGGGATCAGAGGGGGCATATGACGCATCCGATGTTGGTTTCTTTGAAAGTGGATAACACCTACAAATCCCTATTCCAACGCTGCCACGTGCATCAACAATTACGGTTAGTAATCGTGCATAAAACGGCAGAGCCAATGATGACCGTGCCGAAGGACTTTCTAAGACATATCTTGAAAGGTCCTCTAGAAGGCAGGAGGGACGGAGGAGACTGACCTTCCGGAACCATATCGGTCACTCAGTCTTTACTGTTCTAAAGCTTATCAGGACCAGCCGTCGTACTCATCCAGCACTTCAAGAATAATACCCTTACCCTTTTCAGAGCTTCCCCAGTATGATTGTGTGGTGCGTGGAGAACGGTATTTCTTGAAAAGAGCCATTATCGTATGCCGAAAAGCTCTTTCATTGGCAGCAGATACAGTAACCACGGTCTGTGTAATCTCCTCTAAGGTACTGTCCATCGTCTCTTCCCGGATTACATTACCATTCCGTTGCAGGTTCTTGGCGATAACTTCTTCAACAGAGATATTAACCCCATGCTGTTTCGCTATTTCGTCCAGGTCCTTTTGAATAATGGGAACTTTTGCTCCGCACGCAGGTCCTAGCGGTAACCATCTGAGTTTTGCCATTATCTCATCCATGACTACCTCCCCTCCTCCGGCAAAATAGGCTGGCATTCAATATTCAGATAGTCCTTGTACTTTTTACGCTTCTCCTTTAGAACGGGCCACGTTCTGGAAAAATAGTCTTTTGATGGTTTGACCTCATAGGTGAAATGGCGATATCCAGTCTGCTCGGCAAAACGGCTCCAGTCAATTTCATTTTTATTGAAATCAACTTTGATCTTGCCGTTGATAATATTCAGCTTGCCTCTTATTCCACATGTCGGGCATTCCACCGTTTCGTTATCCTTGAATATGTGTATGTTGCGGTCATGGCAGACGGGACATAACCCTGGGTCGCCGAGATACTTATGGTCGCCGGTCTTTACGGCATTGGCAACTTCAAGCCCAATTTTTCTTGCTTTATTTAAAGCCCTCTCGTCATTGGATGCCTCGGCCATGGCCTGAATGTTGATTGCCACCTGGTCGATTATATCCATGCCCAGAAAGTGAAGAATGATGGTCGGTTGCAGAAATGCGTACTGTGTCCATCCACGCGTGGCATAGGGGATGATTACACCGGCGGGCTTGCCTCTCATCTGAGATGGCTGGCTCGATAAAACAAAGAGACGGTCAATGAACTGCTTTACAATCGCGGGCACTTCCAGAATGTAACAGGGGGCGCCGAAGATAACGCCATCATATTGATACATCTGATGCAACAAAAAATCGTGGTCGTCTTTATCCTTCAGTTTACAGCCTCTGCCCATGAACATACATGTTGCATCACCTTCGCAAGGTAGTATTTTATAATCGGACCATCGGACGATAGCTACCTCTGCCCCCTGCCCCTGTGCCGCCATCAACGCTTCTTTTGTCAGGATCTCGGAATTTCCCAGACGCCGGCAGCTTGCCACGATGCCAAGAATCTTCATGGTCCGAACCCCCTTAAACTGTTATAATCTGAACCTCATGATTAATCCTTTTGAAGAGGTAAATAAAAAGGCCCCAAAGGGAAATCTAATCCCCTTAGAGCCTTCATCTTCGATCCTTCTGAAAACCCCACCTTCTCATATTGCACCCAGAAGGTTAGAGGTTTGGTTGGACGGTTTCTTTGGGTACGAGTGGTAACGACAAATTAAAAATACTCTCTTGGGAATGGGTCGTCAAGAAAAAATCGCCTCCCCAAAAGTGTCCTCATTTTCTGGCCAGAATTGACGATTTCGGTTTGAAGTATCGTATTCTGAGGAAAAATGCTAACAGCTTGACTTCAGGAAGAAGTCGTCATCCGGGCCTTCACTATGTGATTTCGATAAAGTAAAAGTGACCCACCTAAGGGGCTTGTGATAACACAAAAGTGACCCACCCCCGGAAGACCTCTGCTAAACTGTTGAGTTTGGGGAAAGACTCGACAAGGCAGCGGAGGAGAAAGGATGCTGGGGATGGATCAGTACGAGATGATCAGGACGGCTGAGGGGGGAACTTCTCCAAATATTTCACATCTTCCCCTTTCCAAGGGGGGTATTTTTACATCTTTGAGGTCGATTTACCGGCGGCCCCCGCCGAAACCGCCCCCGAAAGATCCGCCCCCGGTGTGGAAGCCCCCGCCGCTCGTATGACCTCCCCAGAAAGAGCCTCTGCCGCCGGATGCGGGTGCGCTGTAAGCCGGTGCTTGGCTAATTGCCGCCGGCAGTGACCCGGCTGCCCGAGGAGGAGAGGGGGTGAAAGACCTTCCGCCTGAAGGGGGCGGGCCGGAAAACCTCCCCGCACCGGGTCCAGGACCCCCGGAAGGAGTCCGGGGCGCGACAACCGGGCTATTCCCCGCCCGTTGCTGAGTGGTCGGGCGAGGGGGGGCTTGAAATCCAGCTGCGGGAGGGTTTTGAGTTGCGCCGGTCCTCCCCGAACCCCTGGTAAGTCCCCCCCCCTTGTCGGGCGGGGTGGCGCCTGGAATCTGCTCATGCCAGGGTTCTGGGCCGGGGGAGCCATCCTGGGTTGCGCCGCGGCATTTGCCGGAGACCGGCGGTTCTGGCTTTGCCAGAAAATGGTCCGGGCACTTGACTGGACTCCCGGGGAATTAAAGACGTGCGGCGAACTGCCGCGGCTGACCATCTTGCTATCCTGCAAGCGATGGGTGTGTGGGTTGACCACGAACCCGCCTTTATGGCTGACTACATGGTTGCTACACACAAAAGGTTTGCCGTGGTGGGACACATGCCGGTGGAAGTTGTGGAGGATGAAGAACCCGGAGAAATAAAATCCCGAACCCCAGAAGGGGTAGGGAACCCAGGAATAGAGATAACCGTAAGACGGGGGAGGGGCGTAGTAAGTCACCACCGGGGGGCCGTAGTCATAATAATAATTATTGACTACCTCGGGACCCGGACTCGGGATGGACCCTTCAGTCGGGG
This sequence comes from uncultured delta proteobacterium, assembly GCA_963712535.1. Classification (GTDB taxonomy): domain Bacteria; phylum Desulfobacterota; class SM23-61; order SM23-61; family SM23-61; genus CAVQIK01. The sequence goes on from CAVQIK010000004.1 coordinate 48,341, forward strand.
GTTGCATCTCCTGGGTCGGGGACTCCGCGGCAGGCGGGGGTTGAACCGTTTCCCGAATCATCTCCACCACCCGGTCGCGGTATGCCTGGGGGGTGGATTCATAATGGTTGGTGAAATGAATCACCCCGCTTCTGTCTATGTATTTATAGATTACGGTGCTGCCCGAACCCCTCCCGGAAACCTGTTGAGCAGCAATCGCTTCCGATTGGGGGGCCGGGTCGACGTTCAATCCCAGCCTGGCCTTGAGGTCTCCCAGGGCCTTTAGGGCTTCCGCCTTGCCCATCCTCAACTTGCCCCCCTCCGCCGCCGCGGCCACGTCCTTTTCAATTTCTCCCATGACCGGAGGGGTCACGGGGTAACCGGCGATCCAGCCGTTTGGGGGCTCAATGCCGATGGCGCTCAACTGGGCCTCCGCCTGGGCTTCATCTCGCGCCGGCCCCATCTTCAGAGCCTCCACCAGTTGAATCGCGAACACCCCCTCGGGCACCAGGGCCTGTTCCACCGGAGGAGGTCCGTTCCTCCCCTGATCCGTCGGGGTTGTCGCCGAGGGTGGGTATGCGCCGGCCGCGCCGTAAGCAGCAACCGGGAGCAACACCAATAGGAAGATCAAAGAAATGAGCAAGGATAATCTCGACGCATTCATCTTCCTTCGCCCCTTCCTCAGTTACGGCATGGCACCCCCACTCCCATCTTTCCACCAGGACGGTTCCACAGAATCCGTAATTCGGGTTCCCATCCTGAAAGGGGAAAACCCTGCATAATACATTCCCTTCACACTTTTTAGATGAAAGAAGGAAGCTTAAGGTTCCGAAGGTGGGATGAGGCCGTAAGAGATTTTGAGAAGGAAGGTAATTTCCGCTCGAATAAATGGTCCGTCTAAATAGTCTTTCTATCAATTACCAGGTTTAATCGAGCATATTCGTAAGATTATTCTGATTCTCGACTACAGGAAGGAGTCCATTTTTTGCGGGGGGGAGGGGGGGTGAAGTCACCGTTCCCCCAAATTTACCTCTAACACCTACGAGTAGTTACGGTAAGGGCTATTGTGGCTCAACAATTATTGGTTGAAGAACTACGCATGAAAAATGCCGAGCCAAATGACCCTGCCTTTCACAATCAGCTTTTGTCCCATCTTCCATCTTAAGGTATGGGTATTATTTATTCTTCAATTACGGGTTTGGGGAAGCCGTCCCAGAAGAATAGGACAATGCTCTCTTTTGTAAACCGGGTCCCTCCGTGCTTCTCCCCTTTTGGGATTGTAATGGCCATATCGGCTTGAAGTGGGGCGGTTACTTTGTTAGGTGGCATCTCGACCTCTCCTGATAATCCTATTGCCGTCTGATTAGCTTCTGGGTGTGAATGTATCTGGTCTGCGACACCTTCTGGGAATTTGACAAGAGCTAAGGTTCCACCCGTATTCTTGTCCTCCCAGAGGACCTTTTGTTTGACTTTCGTCAGATAATATCCCCTTGGGGGGTCCTCCCACTCAATGTCTTTGAAAATTAAAGTCTTCCAAAGGTTCATAACTCGTCTCCTCTTCTATTTTGACAATTTCATTGACATTTATAGGAGAAGGAAAATTTGAAACTGCAGAAAAGAAACGCTCCAAGCGGATTTTAAAATCTCGCTGGGGCCTTCACATGTGATCCTTCTGGTGCCTCCACCTTCTCATTTGACGTCCTAGAAGGTTAGAGGTTTTGTTGTTGGTTGACTCGCTACAGGCGGGCAACTTACGACTGAATTTTATACTCGACAGAAATATTGTCAAGGTGAAAATTAGCTTTGGGAAATAGGCTCGATTTTCAAGTCCAAATTAATGACTTGCCTTTGAAATGTTGTATTCTCGGGGAAAACCCCAAAAACTCAATTACAGGAAGAAGTCCTTGGGCAAAGTGCCACCAAAGTAGATGGTCCCTTCCTATTATCAGAGAAATAGCCTTTCCTTAACAGGGTGCGTGGACTGTACTTACGTAGGCGGAAATAGAGTGAGCAATTTCCGGGTCAGTACTGGACCTGAGCCCCCTCAACTAGGAAGAACAAAAACTCGTTCTCCTGGCGGAGATCATTTCGGCCGGCGGATTTTTTCCAGGACCGGTAGGATATACCGCTGGAAGAGCTCGGGGTTTTCCGACATGGGGAAGTGACCCATCTCTTTCATGATGATGACTTCGGCGCCCGGGATCTTCGATCCGGTTGCCTTCGTGTCTTCCGGCGTGCAGGAATAATCATATTCTCCGGCCATCAGGTAGACCGGGCAGGTTTCGGTGTCGATGCGGGACATGTAGGCGAGAAATTCGGATTCAGCCCGCTGAAAATAGAAATAAAGATCGCCCTTGAATACGCCGGGGCCGCTCTGCATGTACCCCCACAGCGTCTCCCAGCGGGTCTCCTCCGGGCTTTGGGGCGCGATCAGCCCGGAGACGCGGGCCGCGGCGATTTCGCCTCCGTGCACGTCGGGGTGATGGAGCCAGGTGTTGTCGAACCAGGACTGGACCTGGTAAGCCGCCTCGAGGCCGATGACCGCCCGCAGTTCCTTCCCGTACTGGGCCGCCAGGGGGATGACGATGCGTCCCCCCATGGAACAACCCATCACCACCGGGCTTTCGAGCTGGAGGGCGCGGCAAAAACTCATCACCCCTTCGCAGTAGGCCTCGGTCGTCAGGCGGTACTCTTCATCGTGCCAGCCGGCGGGCGGGGTGGATTTCCCGTGCCACGGCAGGTCGAACGCCAGCACGCGGTAGTGCTCCGTGACTGCCGGGTCCACCATCAGGTGCCGGTACTGCCGGGTGTCCGACCCCGCTGTGTGCAGGCAGACCAGGGGGATCCCCTTGCCAGCCTCTTCGAAGTAAACCCGGCATGGCCGGCCGCCCAGACTCAGGTGCAGATAACGTCCGACAATGGGTTCGATTTCAGCGGGCATTCGCGGACCCTCCCTTCAGGCGCCGCGGGGCGGCCAGGACTTCCTTCATGTAGCGAAGATTGGCCACGAACGGCTGCAAATCGCCCTCGATGCGGGCCTCCCCGCGCTTCATTACCCCCAGGATGTCGGTGTACCCGGGCCGGGGTACCGGTTCCCAGAGCTTCTCCCACGCCTCGGCCGTCGCCCGGACGGCGAAGCGCCAAGGCCTCAGGTAAAAAGGACCGCGCTCGACCGAGGTGATGCGCCCCGACCGGATTGAAACGATATAGGAAAGATCGCCCACCTCAACCAGGAAATCGGCGGTCAGAAAGCGGCCGCGGTTTACCAGCCGATCATCCCCGTTGACCAATTCCGGCAGTCTTTCAATCATGTCCATGAATGTCTCCTGTTTCTCTTCCTTGGGGGCCATTGGGTGATCTCAAAGCGTGGCGATTTTGCCCCACGTCGTTTAATGGGTCGTATCTTTTTCACCAACCTTTTTTCTCCGTTCAGCAGGATGAGAAAACAAAACCAGATATCATTTCACTTCGAAAGGAATTTTTTCCGAAAACCCCGTAATCGGCTACGTGTTGGCGGGATTATCGGGGACCAACTCCGAGGGGCCCGTAATAAGAATGTGACCGAGTTCAACCTGTGTTGAGGTTGAATGACGAGGCGACTCGTCTTTGCGTGGAGATAACAATTTGAAAGTACTCTCTCTCAGAATCCTTTATCAAGAGAAAAATTGGCGAAATGGGAGCTTCTGGTTTCCCGTTGGATACCAAATTTGAAATGACCCGGACTGATCACCTGGGCTGCAAGAGTGGATCGCGGGAAAGGGGTCCTTAATCCAGCGGGGAATGGGAATCCAGGTAAGCGCGGACGGGGATGCGGCCGGTGATCATGGACTTGGCCTCCGGCCAGTTTTTCCTGATGAACAACGCGAAATAGACATGGCCGATCAGGCTGGCGATCAGGGTGGCGGAGAAGAAACCGTGCAGAATCCGGCTGAAGAAGATGAACTCCCAGCCCAGTCCGAACAGCGTGAGAGGCAGCAAGTCCCGAAAAGGTTTCCAGAGCACCATTCCGGTCAGGATCAGGAGAAAAAGATTTCCGGCCACGGCCCAGTGCAAAAAGATCTGGCCGGGGTGGTATTTGGAGGCGAGCGGGTAGGTCTTGGAAAGACCGAGGAAGTTTTTCACGATTGCCCGAATTCTCGCGGCCTCGGCCCTGCTCATGGCCATCGGGTTCTCTTCTTTAGAGATGAAGGACTCGTAGATCATATGGTAAACGATTCCTGCGAGGAGGAGGGCCACGCCCCACCTGTGCCAGAAGAACCACTCCGAGGTCGTTGCCTCCATAGTCGGAACCCGGTGCGGCTGATACATCATCCAGCCGGAGATTGCCAGGGCGATGACGGCAATCGCGTTTGACCCATGAAAGATCCTCTGGAAAAGGGTGTGCCGCCCCATCATCTCTTCCTCAACGGCAGGACTAGTCCCATTCTCCGGGGGGAGATCGGTGGGCCTGGGCTGACGGAAGGCCCTGCGGGCGGCATGGACCATGCAGAACGCCAGGGCGGCGATGATGAAGGCAAACAGAATGCGGTCATCCAGCCGGTAAAGGTTGTAATCCGCCATCGTGAAGGCGGGAAGGGAGAAAGGCTCGTTCATCTTAGAGTGTTTAGTGTCTGTGTCAGCGGTCAGTATTGTTTTTCAATCCGCAATCCGCAATTTTAATTTCGTTATCCATGCGCTCCCCTTTTCTCCAGTCCTTCGGCCACTTCTTTCAGCTCCAGCTTCTCCAGCGTTGACCGGGTGGGGATACCGGTGTTGAGGTCCCAGCCCATCAGCTGATAATAATCGCTCTTCGCCTGCTCCAGGTCCTCTCGTACGTATTTCCGTCCGCCGGCATCTTCCTTATCGAAATAAATGTCGTGCAGGACATCATCCTTCCGGGTGCGGCCGTCGCGGGCGGCCAGGGCTCTCTCCAGGGTGCAGAGCATCTCGCCCTTTTGATAAGATTCCTCCGGCGTCATGTCGATGCCGGTGACCGCGGAGAAGATGCGGGATTCGAGGGTGGCATCTCCCACGTGGTCCTGGGTGTTGGCGTTGAAGAGGTAAGGGAAAAGGATGTCGCAAAGAACGTATGCAGTCTTTCAGGAGAGAGTGCTCATGGTACCGCTTCACCACCGGGGCGGCCCATTTCCAGTCGAGGCCTTTTCCGTCCGGGCGGACAAATTCCGCGGCTTCCTCCGACCCGTAAGCGGCTTTCATCACCGGCTTGAGAACGGGAATGATCTTCTCGGGAACAGCCGTGAGGGCGTTCTGCCCGACGGTAAACGCCGCTCCCCAGAGCGCCGAGATGTAGCTGTGGGAGACCAGGGCGTCCCGGTTGTCCAGAGCCCACATGAGGGCCAGTTGCGGGACCGCGTAACCGGTCGGGAATCCTCCCAGGTAAACCCAGTGCTCCCGGTATCCCGCAAATTTCCCGGCCCGGGGGTAGTACATGTGGGAAAGCTTTTCCGCTTTCCCTCCGAGCTTGGCCGCGGCCCGCTGCCCCCCTTCAGCCAGAAGATCGCCGATCCCTTCCCGGTTGGCGATCTTGGTTAGGAGTTTGAGGATAAAGTCCCAGGAACCGGTCTCTTTCAAGGGCAGGCCGGTCTCCTCCTCGGTGATCAGCTTCTCCCGGAAGCAGTCGGACAGCCAGGGGATAATGGCCATGAGATCGTAGGCGTTGATCCCGAAGAGGTCGCCCAGCTTGGCCGCCTGCCAGGTCACCTTGCTGTAGCCCTTCTCCGGTTGGTGGACCATCGATTCGAGGTACATGTAGGACTGGGCGCAGAAGGCCACTCCGGGGGTTATGTCCGGGACCTTTCACCCGGGAACGGCAGGACACCGGGCAGGCGAAACAGCCGTCCGGGGTCTGGGAGTAGCCCGAGGAGGGGGTATTGCACAGGTCGAGGAGCTCCCCCGGGAGAAGGGACAGGCTTCCCCTTCCGTAACCACCGCCCCAGATGTTGTATTTGAAATTCTTCTCCTCCGGCTGGTAAGGATCGCTCTTCAAGGATTTGCGGGAGAAGAGCTTCTGCACCTGATGGGTTATTTCCATCAGGGCCTTGGGCCGGGCCACGTTCACCGCTCCGGTGCCGCGAACGGCGATGGCCTTCAGGTTCTTGGAGCCCATGACCCCGCCGAACCCGCCCTGGCCGGAAGCGTCGCCGGTGTCGGTCAGGATGCAGGCGATGCGGGACTTGTTTTCTCCGGCCCTGCCGATGACCATGACCCGGGTCTTGGGACCGTGGAGCTTCCAGATCATCTGCTGGGTCTGGTAGGTGTCGAGGCCCCACAGCCGGGTGGCGTCGAGGATTTCGGCCTTGTGGTCGGTGATCCAGAGATAGACGGGCTTGGGGGCTTTGCCCTGGATGATGATCGCGTCATACCCGGCCCATTTCAGCTCCGGCGCAAAATGCCCTCCCACGCCCGAGCGGCAGAAAGATTCGACAGGACCGGTCTGGGGGGCTTTCCCCAGGACCATGAACCTTCCGGATGTGGGGGCGAGGGTCCCCTGCAGCGGGCCCGGTGGCGAAGATCGAGCCGGTTTTCCGGGTCAAAGGCGCCGACTTCCGGGGGGACCTCGTCCCAGCAGATCTTGGCGCCCAGCCCGCGTCCCCCCAGAAATTTGGGGACGTAATCGTAGGTGGAGATTTCGGTGGTCTTCCCGGAGGTCAGGTCAACCCGAAGAATTTTTCCGACCCATCCGCCTTGAGGTTTCATAAAAAATTTACCACAGAGGGCGCAGAGAACGCAGAGGGTTAAATACGACAGAATTCGTAAATAATCAGAAAAGCCGTCACTCCTGCGAAAGCAGGAGTCCAGAATGAATTAACTGGATTCCGGCTTTCGCCGGAATGACGGATTCTGTGGTGATTCGACTTTTGCTGGTTCATCAAATATCTCGGCGCACTCAGCGCCCTCTGCGGTGAAAAATTTCTTTAGTCTTCCTGGATCACCGGATACCCCACCAGCAATCCCTTTTCCGACCTCTCCATTCGAAGCACCCCCAGCGGGCAGTATTTCACGCACTGGGGCTCTCCGAAACAGAGATGGCATTTGACCGACCTGTGCTTTTGGGCGTCAAACCTCGGCCGGGCGGGCCGGAAGTGAAGCCGGCAGGCCTCTACACATTTCTGACAGCCGATGCATACCCGCTCGTCAATGACCCGGGCGTACGTTCCCCTCTGCTTGTCCACCTGCAAAGCCGTTACCGGGCAGGCCTTCAGACAGGGAGGGTCCACGCACTGGTGGCAAACTTTCGGCTGGTAGTCCCCCTGCATGATATTCCTTTTCCAGGAGAATGCGGGAGAGGGAAGGGGAGTTGCGCCCGGCGCTGTTGAAGTTGGCGCAGACGATCTCGCAGATGCGGCACCCGGAGCAGAGGGATTTGTCGGCCAGGATCACTCCTTTGGCCAGGGCCACTTTCTGCCCGTCGGGGAAGGTGAGAACCTCCAGCAGGTCTCCGACGGCCACGACGCTGCCAAGACCGAAAGCCCCGAGGGTGATGCCTTTCAGAACCGTGCGCCGGCCGACTTCCTTGCTCATGCCAAATCATCCAGAAAGGAAGGTGAAAGGGGGAAAGGGAAAAAGGCGAAAAGGGAAGGTACCTGATCTGAATTATTCCTGTTTCGCCTCTTCGCCCTTTCCCCTTTTCCCCGGTTATTTTTACGTCGCTGGCGGCGAGAAAAAAGGCCGCGTCGGGAGGGGGCCGAAAGTTTCCTTGCTATCTTTTATGACCAGCTTGTAAAAATATTTCGCCTCTGACCCCATGCTCTTGTCGATGTATTCGTAAGCGCTTTTTCCGGGGCTGACGTTGACGATCGCCACTTCTTTGTAGGGAGCGTCTTCAAAGCTGTCGGCCCGCAGAACCTGAACGGCAGTTTCCTTCTTAAGATCCGCTTTCGTTTTCCAGGTGAGCTTGGCCGCCCGGTACAGGGCCTCCACTTTGAAACCTGTTATGGTCCCCTCCGCTTTCTGGGACCAGGATCCTTGCGGAATCGCAAGCAGGATGAAAAAAATGAGGGTCAGAAAAAAGGCAGCTCTCTTGGTCATCATCATCTCCGTGTTTTGCAGTGGCAGGGGGCCCGCACCTCAGGGGAACCCTGCCCTGAGCTTTCAACCCAAAACCAGTTTAACGTCTTCTTCTTTTTTCGCGTATCCCACGCCGACCTTCACGGCCTGCAGAATCTGCTTTTGGTGCCAGGCATACGTGGTGATCTTATTCTGGGCCATGTTCGGGTACCACTCCTGCAGGATCTTGATCCCCGTAACGTCACAGGCTACCTGGTCGCCGGAGACCACGATCATTCCGGGCTTCACCTGTTCGCCGTGGGAAGGCCCGCCGCTGATGAAGGACCTGCGGCCGTCCATGATGATGAGGTCGGGCCGAACAGGGAGGTTGATCTCCGCGGCGGCAGGGGCAACAAAAATATGGTTGAACGTGTGGAGCTGAGCGCCGCGGTCCGCCCGATGGAGCATCCCCACGGAGAGCTTCAAACTCATGGTGATACCCCCCAGGTAGTGGGTCTTCATGACCGGGGTGTAGATGATTTTGTCGTAGTTTCTCAGGGGTTCGGGATAGGTGACCGTGCCGTCCCCCCCGCCGAATTTCCCGAGGAACTCGGCTTTCGCGTTACGGATGTTCATCCATTTGGTTTTTTCCCAGTTTTCGAATGTGGTTTTGGTCGCGCTGCATACCGAATCGATGGCCTAAGGCTTTGGCCACCCGGTCTGTCGGCCCCCAGGGACCGCAGGTATCGGCGACGGTCAGATTCTCATAACCTTCATCTTTCAGGACCAGGATCAGGGCTTCGAGAAAGGCCGCGTCTGTTCCGCCGCCGGGCCACGGGTGCACCGAATTCATGTTGGGCTTGATGAGAATCCGGTCCGATTTTTTGAGGGACTTCTGGAATCCGCCGACGAGCCGGATGGCTTTTTTGATGTCCCCCTTCAGGTCTTTATCCAGCGGAGTGGCCATCATGAGGCCGACCAGGGATTTATCCCCTTCCGCGTAATAGTTCGGGTGAAGATGGGACCATTCGACCGGTTCTCCCCCGTTGATCAGACTTTCGGGTTTCTTGTCAAAATAGTCCGGGGGAATGGGGGCGTTTTTTCTCCACTCGGACCCTTGCAATCCCTGCGAATCGCGCATCCTCCAGACCCCTTCGTGAGCCGGGGAATCCAGATCGGCGACCGCGTGAGCTCGCCCGGGAGTGACGAGGCCCAAGGCCGCGACCCCGGCGCCGCAGTATTTGGCCACTTTCTCGATGAATTTCCTTCTGGTGATTTCCTCTGAACTCATGGTCTTTTCTCCTTCCTGAGGGTTGGGTCTACGCAATCCGCTTATCGGAGTCTGCATACCGCTGAGTTTTCCTTCGCCGATGATTTCCAAAGAAGATGTCTGCCAAGAACAGACCGGGAGAGGTGCAAGGGTAAATCCAAGTTCATGGAATCGTTTTTTCGATGAGTGCGGAAAAGGAGAAATTATTCGAAGTCCCCCCTTCCCGTTGCGGGAAGGGGGAGATTTCCGGCCGGGAATCAACCGAGAATGAGCTTGATGTCGTCCTGCTTTCTCGCGTATCCCACGCCAACTTTTACCGCCTGGGCGATCTGCTTCTGGTACCAGGCATACATCCCGATCTTATTCGCGGCCATGTTCGGATACCATTCCTGAAGGATCCGGATGCCCGTGACGTCGTTGGCTACCTGGTCTCCCGAGGCCAGGATCACGCCGGGTTTGACCTGCTCGCCATGGGAGGGACCGCCGCTGATGAGGGATCTTCTGCCGTCCATGACGATCAGGTCCGGCTGGGAGGGCAGGTTGATCTCCGCCGCCTGTTCGGCGACGAACAGGTGATTGAAGTTATGGAGCGAGCCTCCGCGGTCGGCCCGATGCAGGATCCCGACGGAAAGCTTCAAGGCCATGGTGATCCCGCCGAGGAAGTGGGTCTTCATCACCGGCGTGTAGATGATCTTGTCGTAATTCTGCAGGTCCGCCGGATAGCCCACCGTGCCATCCCCGCCGCCGACCCGGCCCAGAAATTCAGCCTTGGCGTTGCGGATGTTCATCCATTTCTCTTTTTCCCAGTTCTTGATGGGGGTGTCGGTTTCTTTGCAGGCCTGGTCTAAACCCAATTTCTTTATCACCCGATCCGTCGGCCCCCAGGGCCCGCAGGTGTCGGCAACGGTCAGATTGGTATAGCCCTCGTCCTTCAGCACCGAGATCAGCGCTTTCAAGAAATCGGCGTCCGTGCCCCCTTGAGGCCAGGGGTCGCCGGTGTTCATGTTGGGTTTGATCAAAATCTTGTCCGACTTCTTGAGAGACTTCTCAAATCCGCCTACCAGCTTCATGGCCTTCTTGATGTCTCCTTTTAGATCCTTATCCAGATCCGTGGCCATGACGAGCCCAACCAGGGATTTATTCCCTTCCCCGTAGTAGTTTGGATGAAGGTGGGACCAGTTTACGGGGGCGCCCCCGTTAATCAGGCTCTCGGCGGGCTTGTCGAAATAATCTTTGGGGATGGGGGCATTCTTGATGAATTCCCCGTACTGCATGAGCTGGCCATCCCGCATTCTCCACACGCCTTCGTGAGCCGGGGTGTCGAGGTCCGCGACTGCATGGGCGCGGACGGGTCCCAGCACGCCCAACGCGGCGACGCCGGCCCCGCAATACTTGGCAACGCTTCCGATGAAATCCCTTCGGGTGATCTTCTCAGAGCTCATTTCCTTTCTCCTTTGGCGGGTTAGGGTTGAAATGGGCCAGGGTTCCTTTCCGGAACCAGATCGCAATATCCCCCCTTTCTATCCAGAATGGACCCGTTCAAACGGGGTGTCGATACCGTTGGGACAAAAAACACGGACACCTATGCGGATGGTCCGCCGAGAAAAGATAATCTAGCCTTCGGCCAAATTTGTCAATGATTTTTTCTCGATTCTTTTGATCGAGAATTTGAATACCTGAAGACCGCAAAGGCAGATTTGGGTGTCTTTTTTGCGGCGGTTCATTTAAGATTAAGGCCATTGGAAACCTTCAGAGGCAGGGCAAAAGGATGACTCGGAACGGGGCCAAGCTGGGTATTCGGATTCTGCATGAAAATTTTGCCATTTGCCGCCTGGGCAAAAATGAGGCCCTCCCCGATTGGGCTGCCAACGGGATTTTTTTCTCGGTAACCCGGACGGCGGAAGAACTCTCCGTCGTATGCCCCGAATCGCTGGTCCCCGCGGGAATCAAAAGAGAAGAAAATTGGAAGTGTCTCAAAGTCCAGGGGCCCCTTGAGTTCTCGCTCACCGGCGTTCTGGCATCGTTGACCGTCCCCCTGGCCCGGGCAGGGATCGCCGTCTTTGCCGTGTCAACCTACGACACCGATTATCTGCTGGTCAAAGAGGATAAGTTAAAGAGGGCAGTCGAAATTCTGGTTAAAGAGGGGAATGAGTTATTGGATTGATGTAGGGGCACGCCGCAGCGTGCCTCTACGATTTTTATCTCACCTGAAAATTGGAGATCTTTATGGAATACAGAGTCGCGAAACGGACCGCAACGTTCCAGGAATCGGTCATCCGCAAGATGACCCGGGTATGCCAGCAATACCAGGGAATCAACCTCGCTCAGGGCTTCCCGGAAAAGGAACCCCCGGAAGAGGTCCTGAAGGAAGCTCTGCGAGCCATTCAGGAGGGGAACAACCAGTACTCCATCACCTGGGGACTGCCCGCTTTGCGGGAAGCGGTAGCCCGGAAGTATTCCCGGGTCCTTGGCCGGATGGCCGATCCCGAGCGGGAGGTCACCATCACCTGCGGAAGCAGCGAGGCGATCGTGGCTTCCCTGATGGCCCTGGTAAACCCGGGGGAAAAGGTAGTCATCTTCGAACCATTTCTATGAAAACTATCTTCCCGGACTGGCCCTGTGCGGGGCGAGCCCCCTCTTCGTCAGGCTGCGAGATCCCGATTGGGCCCTGGATGAGGGCGAGCTGAAGAAAGCTTTTTCCCAGCAGCCCAAGGCGGTTATTCTCAACACTCCGGCCAACCCCTCGGGGAAGGTATTCTCCCGCGCCGAGATGGAAATGATTGCCAGCCTGTGCCGGCACCACGGGACGTACGTCATCACAGACGAGATCTACGAGCACATCCTTTACGACGGCCTGCGGCACGTTAGCATGGCCAGCCTCCCCGGGATGTGGGATTACACGGTGACGATCAGCGGCTGCTCCAAAACTTACAGCGCCACGGGCTGGCGGGTCGGGTACGTGATCTCCAACCCCGGACTCATGTCCGCCATCCGCAAAGTTCACGACTACATGGTCGTCGCCGCCCCGACTCCTTTTCAGATGGCCGCGGTCGTCGCCATGGGTCTCCCGGATTCCTATTACCGGGATTTGGCAGAATATTACCGTGAGCGAAGAGACCACCTGCTGAATACCTTTGAAGAGCTGTCCATCCCCGTCTTCCGGCCGTCGGGAGCCTACTACATGATGATCCGGATCGACGGGCTCGGCCGGGGAGACGATGAGGCCTTCGCCATGGCCCTGGTCGAGGAAGCCGGCATCGCGGTCGTGCCCGGCTCCAGCTTTTATCATCGCCCGGAGGACGGGCGCGATAAAGTCAGGTTCTGCTTCGCCAAGAAATGGGAAACTCTTTCCCAGGTCAAGGAGAGGATGAAGAGGTTTCTGGGCCGCTGAAACCAAGGAAAAGGTTCCCACCGGCGAATTTTTCAGGCCGGCCTGCAGGCCGGGAATTCGTTAGCGAATAAGGTCCGGTTCTCCCCCAAAATACACGGTTCACCCCATTTACTCCCTCCTTCTTTTGAGGGATTCCCTCCTCCAGCCCCATTCCCATGGTGGAGAGCTTTCCCATTACCACTGGCATAGGGGCAATTCATGAATTGCCCCCTACAAGACTTTCAGGGTCGGGTGTTTGTTGTTTGCAACGGGTTCGATGAATTCCGTGCCTCGCGATTCCTTAACCCTTGGCTTCTCCCCCTCTCTTTCCACAATCAATTTTCCTTCCACTGCGAGCATTGCTAATTCCCCGACAGCTGGAGCATAATAAATAATGTTTCCGGTTCGTGTCCATCTCCGGAAGGAAAGGAGTCAAACATGGCCAAGAAAAAGCTGTCCCGGGGAGTAGCCGTGGTCGGGGGCGGGTTGTCCAAACTCGGGATGTTCAGAGACCGCAATTCCAAGGATTTCTTCGCCGAAGCCTACCTGGAGATGGTGGGCTCGGTGGACAAGGGGCTCGACCCGAAGGAGATCGACGCCATCTATATCGGCAACTTTACAAACGACTTCTTCGTGAACCAGGCTCACTGGGGCCCCATCATTTCGGACCTGGTGGGACACGTGCCCAAGCCCGTGACCCGGACGGAAGGGGCCTGCGCCTCGAGCGCCCTGGCTTTCCGGGAAGGGGTCTTCGCCATCGCGTCGGGGTTCTACGACATGGTCCTGGTGGGCGGCCTGGAACAGATGTCCAAGCGATCCACGGAAGAAGTGGCTGAAGGGCTTGGCATGGCCGGAAGTCCCTACGAAGTGGCCGCCGGATTCACCTTTCCCGGGGTTTTCGGGACCATCGCGACGGCTTATTTCGCCAAGTACGGCGCGAACCGGGAGTCTCTTTTCGACGTCACCATCAAGAGCCACCTCAACGCTCCCCTGAACCCCAAGGCCCAGTTTCCGCTCACCGTCCGGGATTTCATGAACGCCAGGATGGAAAGCCGCCGGAAAAGAGGAGAGCCCGTACCCGAATGGAAAGACGAGAAGGACTTCCTCCGCGACCTTTCGGCGAACCCTCCGGTGGCGTGGCCCATGCACCTGTTCGACTGCTGTCCCATCAGCGACGGCGCCTCCTGTCTCCTCCTCGTGGCCGAGGACCTCGCCAAGAAATTCACCGATGACCCGATTTACGTGGCGGGAATCGGGCAGGGGAGCGGATACAGCCTGCATGCCACCCCGAATATCACCTCGTTCGAAGCCACCCGGGCCGCGGCCCAGGAGGCCTATGAAATGTCCGGCCTCAAGCCCGATGACGTACAATTTTCCGAAGTCCACGACTGTTTCTCCATCGCCGAAATCATTCATCTCGAAGACCTCGGCTTCTTCAAACCGGGGGAGGGGCATCGAGCGACGTCCGAGGGCCTGACCCGCCTGGACGGAAAGAAGCCCATCAACACTTCGGGAGGATCTGAAATCGAAAGGCCACCCGGTGGGCGCCACCGGGGTCGCCCAGCTTTACGAGGTCTGGCTGCAGTTGAAGGGCAGGGCGGGGAAAAGGCAGGTCCCCAACCGGAATTTGAGAGTCGGCGGGGCCCACAACCTGGGGGGCACGGGCGGAACCTGCACCTTCACCATCCTGGAGAGGAGGTAGCCCATGTACGACCGGCCTTTCAACGATAATTCCTACGAGCAGTTCTTGAAGGAAGAGAAGATCATGGGCGCGAAGTGCGCAAAATGCGGAGCCCTGGCCCTTCCTCCGCGCCCGGTGTGCGTGTCGTGTTTCGGCACCAAATTGGAATGGTTTCAGTTCCGGGGGGCGGGGAAGCTTGCCGCCTTTACCAGCATCTTCATCGCCACCGCCGGCCATGGCCAAGGAGGGGTTTAACAAGAACAATCCTTACGTCGTGGGAGTGATCGAGCTGGAAGAGGGAGCGAAGATCGTGGGGCGGATTACCGGAGTGAACGGAAAGAAGCCGGAAGAGATCAAGATCGGAACCCCTCTCAAGGCGGAATTCATCCGCGCGGGGGCTGGAGCCGATCAGAAGACATTCCTCTCATTTAAGGCTTGAGTTCGCAAGTCGCGAGGGCGCGAGCGCGCGAGGGCGAAACAACATCGTCGTAAGCCGCGACGGCGCAGGGCGCGAATGCGTGAGGGAGAACAAAGCGGCTCGGTCTCAGGGCATCTTTTCCAGAAATCCCCCCTGCCCCCCTTTAACAAAGGGAAGCTGTGAAAAAATATACCTATGGAGGCCAATGACCTGGCTTGTTGTCCAGGGGACGGCAAAAATTTGCAGGCCAAAATCGGCGGGATATTTTTATGTTCAATGGGTTTCCCTGAGTTCCGTAAAGGAACGCCGGCAAGCTCGAGTTAAGCCCTGTTAAATACAATAGGTTTCCATTTGCTGTTCCATAAGTTCAGTACACCACGGGCTAAGAAGGAATCAGTGCCTCTTTTGGCCTGCAAATTTTTGGCGTCCCCTGGACATGGTAACGCTCTCCAATTTCCCCTCCGCTGAATTTTTTCACAGCTTCAGGGGGGTTGGGGGGATTTCGGTCGCCTTGCGTCCTCGCGCCTTGCGACTTGCGTCTTTTCTCTAGAAGGGTGGGCTGACGGTCATCATCGTGAACACGTCCATCCCGTTGGCTTCGGCCTTGGTCTTTTCGCCGTTGATCACCCGGACCATCCGATCGATCATCTCGTCCCGCAGTTCCTCGAGGGGCCTTCCTTCCACCAGGACGCCGGCATTCACATCGATGTCATCCGTCATGGCCTGGTAAACCCTTGAATTGCTCGCCACCTTGATCACCGGGACAGCCGGAAAACCGGCAGGGGTTCCGCGGCCCGTGGAGAAGAACATGATCTGGGAGCCGCTGGCCGCCAGGCCGGCCATGGAGTCCCCGTCGTAGCCCGGGCCGTCCTGCAGGATCAGCCCTTTTTCCGTGGGCCACTCCCCGTAATCGACGACCTGGTTGATGCGGCGTCGAGCCGCCTTTGAAGATGCAGCCCATGGATTTTTCCGCGATCGTGCTCATTCCCCCGTCCATGTTTCCCGGGGAGATGACCCAGCTGGCCAGGTTGCCCATGATATCCTTCGTCCGCTGTTCGGCGCTGTCGATCATCTCCCCGATCCGTCTTGGCCACCTCTTCATTTTTGGCCCGGCGGGCCAGGACATGAGTGGTACCGATCATCTCGGTGTTTTCACCGAAGATCACGCTGCCCTCTTTCCCACGACCCAGTCCGACACCGCTCCGAGGGCCACGTTGGCCGTCACCCCGGACATGGCGTCGGAGCCGCCGCATTCCATGGCCACGAGAAGCTTATCCCAGGGCAGGGAGGCCCTCCGCTGACCGCAGATCTCGGCCAGCATCCGCCGGGCAGCCTCCGCCCCCTTTTTCGCCGTCTGCAGAGACCCGCATTCCTGTACGTTGAAGATCTCGATCGGCTTCGCCGCTTTTTCCAGAAACGGGCACAAAGCCTTGGTGTTGGACCTCTCGCAGCCGAGGCCGATCAGGACGACTGCCCCCACGTTGGGGTGATGAACCATGCTCGCGAGAGATGCGGAAGAGAATCTGGGTGTCCCGCGATCCTCCTCGGCCGCAGCCCCCGGAATGGGGAACGCAGACCGCCTCCGGCACCTCCCGGGAGATCCGGTTGATAACGCCGTTGACGCAGGAGACCGTGGGCAGGACCAGGACGTGATTGCGGACCCCGAATTTTCCATTCTTTCTTTCGTAACCGGTGATCTCCCTCATTTCTTCCACCTCTTGCTTTCAAGGTTATGGGTATGGACCCACTGTCCCTTTTTTATGAGCCGGGTGCTCACGGCTACGATCTCGCCGTATTTGATGATCTCTTCCCCCGCGGGGATGTCCCGCAGGGCAATCTTGTGGCTGGCCGGGATCTCCTCGGAGACCGGGAAAGCTTCTACCCCTTCAGCGTTGACCTCTTCTCCCGGGGCTAAATTCCGCAACGCGACGACCACGTTGTCCCGGGGATGAATCAAAAGAGCGTTTGGTTCCATGGAACCTCCCCTACCGCGTAGCGTACAGAATACAGCGCCCCCTCACCCCTGCCCTCTCCCCCGGATCGGGGGAGAGGGGAGGGTGAGGGGGTCCATGGCGATCATGCTTGGCTTGCCGAGCTAAGCATGTCCTAGGCGGTTGTGTCTTTGGGTTTCATGTACATCATGGTGCCGTCCTGGACCACGGCTACTTTCGGGCGGCCGGGAAAATCTTTTTCCAGAATGGCCAGGACCTCCGGCCAGGTCTTCACGGTGATCGCGTCATCGGGATGGCAGATCAGATCCAGGCTGGTTCGGTCCGGGTAGGGGGCCATAACGATCAGTTTCCTCAGGAGCCTTCGGACGAACCCCTTCGGCCGGGGGTTATAATGGCGGCCGCCGTAGTCGCTTCCCCAGGCCCGCATTACGTAGTGGGGGACCTGCCCTTCGGGAGCATCGGAGATCAGCACCGCCGTTCCTTCTTTGGGCTTCAGGAGCGTCAGGAAGAGAAGTACAGGGCGATGGCCGATTCGTTCGCTTTGGCGTAGGAGTTGCACACCGCCAGGTCATAGTCCGTCGAATGAGGAATGGCGTAGTGCTCTTTTCCTTCCTCCGCCCCGGCGGTGTGGGTGGCCCGGAAGGGGCCGGCGTAAAGGCTGGTGATCTCGCCCGCGGCGGTTGACCAGACAGTCCACCTTGAAGTTCAGCCCCACGGCATCTCCGGCGGCATCGCATTCGGCGCGCATGATGTTATTTTCGAAATTCCCCAAGCCCGTCCGAGCCGGGTCCCGGTAAAGCTGATTGTGAAACTGGTTGATGGTCTCGATCCCGGCGACTCCGGGAAGGATGATCTTGGCCCCGCCGCCGAAGCCGACGTGAACGTGAGGGGTGATGCACCCGATGCCGATCTTCAGGTCGCAGGCCATGAACTCCCGGTTGAACCAGAGCTCCACGCCCGTGGGCGTCCTTCCCACCCGGACAGTGTTCTGGAAAGGATCGTGGTTGTAAACGGCATAGTTCTCGACGATCTCCTCTCCCAATTTCTTGCGGGCATTGATCATGTCATAGGCCCCGTGCGTTCCCAGGGCCCAGATGAACCGAATCTGGTCCTTCTTCATCCCGGCCCGGTGGAGGGCTTCCAGGACATGGGGGGCGATATCTTTGACCGGCGTCGGCCGGGTCATGTCGTCAAATACGATGACCGCCTGTTTTTTCCCCCTGGCCAGCTCCTCCGAGGCGGAGCGCCCGAAACGGGGTGATCGATCTTTTCCCTTATCTGCGAAGCCGCGAGGCCGGGTTTTTCGAACCCGGGAGGGTTCAAGTTATCGACCTGCCAGCGGTCGGGAAACGTCAAATCCCATTCTTCGTTTTCGTACCAGAGGCGGGAAGGGATGGAAATTTTTTGCATCGCATTCTCCTCGGCAAGTAGGGGCGACGCTGTCATGCGTCGCCCCTACATGACTTGCGCTTCGATTTACCCGACCAGGATCACGATCACTTTTCGCGGCCCGTGCATCCCCTTGAAGAGAACGCCCTGGATGTCTCCGGTCATGCTCGGGCCGGTGATGAAAACGAACTGGCTGGGGTACTGACCCCTACTTTGCCGAAGACTTTCTCGATCGCCTGTTCGTAGACCGGAAAGATCCGGTCCACGGGCACAATGGCGATGTGGAGAATGGGGGCCAGGGATACCAGGCGGGCCTGATCTTTGTTGTGGATAAGCCCCAGGGTTCCGGATTCGGCGACGGCGAAATCGGCGCCGGTGATCCCGGCCTGGGCCTCGTCGAAGACCGCGTCCCGGTACGAATACCGGTCCGGAAAATCCCTGGGGGTCATGACCTGAATGCCTTTGTTTTTACCCCAGGCCGGCAGGTCGAGGCGGGAGATCACGTCATCGGTTGAAGCCATGACCTTCTTCCATCCTTCCTCCGCGGCGATCTCTCGCCAAGTTTGTCCAGCGCGGCCCGATCGTCTTTCACCCGGTGGACGACCCCGGTTTCTTCCACGAGGATCCTGGTGAATTCCCCGATGAGCTCTTCTCTCGTCATGGAGAGTGTCTTGTAAGGGGGGCAGCGGACGGCCGGGGGGGAACTCGCCTTCTTGGGCGCTTTCTTCAGGCTGGACAGGATTTCATCTCGGGCGTTCATCATAACCTCCCAGGAAGCGCATGGCGCTTCACTTTTAACGAGCAACAGCGCAACAGGCGACCAGGAACGAGTAACCAGGCTTCACCCTCAGCGACATCGCGTCTTTATCCTTTTTTTATTTTCTTCCATCGCTCATGAAACGGGGTTCCCGTCATGGCCGGGAAGTCCCGTGTCCGGAACCATCCCGCGAAGGGACCTTTGGCCTTCCGGATGACTCCGTCCCGGGCATCTTTGTTCAAAACGGGTCGGACCATGCCCACTCCCAAGTTCCAGAGCCAGGGGTGGGTCGCCGCCCGGCCCCACATTCGAAAGAACTTTTCCTCGGCCCACGGCCGCTTCTTGCCTTTCATTTCCGGGTCGGACAGGACATCTTTGGCCCGGTAATAGAGGAACATGCTGGGATGATCGATCCCCACCGGGCAGACGCTCTTGCAGGCGCCGCAAAGAGTGGATGGCCCGGTAGAGGTCCTGGGTCCGGTCGAAGGCCAAGGAGGAGGGGGTTCAATACCTGGCCCATGGGGCCCGAGTAGGCCCAGCCGTACGCGTAGCCGCCGATCTGCCGGTAAACCGGGCAGATGTTCAGGCAGGCCGCGCAGCGGATGCAGCGGAGGGCGTCGCGGGCTTTGAGGTCCTGGTAGATCTTGGAGCGGCCGTTGTCGACGATGACGATGAAGAGCTCTTCGGGGCCGTCGATTTCATCTTTCTTCTTGGGGCCGCTGTCCATGGAGACATACGCGGAGAGCCTCTGGCCGGTGCAGCTCCGGCACAGGAGCCGGAGCAGGTGAAGGGCATCCTCCATGGTGGGAACGACTTTCTCCAGGCTCATCACCGATACCTGGGTCCGCGGGGAGGATTTGGTGAAGCGGATGTTCCCTTCGTTTTCCACGTTGATGATGCGTGCCGGTTTCGGCGACGGCGATGTTCACTCCGGTGATCCCCATCTCCACGTGGTGAAATTTGTCCCGGAGGAAGACGCGGGCGGCGTACCCGAGCTGGACCGGGTCCAGCGTGGGCTCTTTCATGCCGGCCTTTTCCATGAAGAGGTCGCGGATCTCTTCCACCGGCACGTTGATCGCCGGGCCGACGATGTGGAAAGGCGGGCGATGGAGCTGCTGGGCGATGAACTCCCCGAGGTCGGTCTCCCAGGCCTCGACGCCGTTCTTGCTCAAAAGTTCATTCAGGGCCGTCTCTTCGGTGACCATGGATTTCCCCTTGGTCACGTACTTCACTCCCCTTTCCAGGGCGAGGTTCTTGATGTACTCGTTGGCTTCCCGGTCGTCCCGCGCCCAGAACACTTTGGCGCCGTTGGCCAGGGCGTTCTTTTCGAACTCCTCCAGAAGCTCGGGGAGGCGGGCGATGGCTTCCGCCCGGATCGCCGCGCCATAAGCCATGGCTGCGGGGATGTCGGGGAGCGTGGCGAGCCCGATCTCCCGCTTTTGCCTGAGCACCGGGGGCATCAGTTTCAGGAAGCGTCCGGGTCCTGCTGTCTTTCAGCTCTTTCTTCGCCAGTTCGTTGAATTTTTCGGTCTTAATTTCCATAGTCGCTCTCCCTGCCGTTATAGGCCAGGAAGCTGGCCAGGTGCATGACCTTCTTCCCGGGGTGGTTGCGGTGCAGGTACCCGCCGATGTTCAGCAGGCAGCCGGGCTCGCACAGGAGCAGCAAGTCCGCGCCGCTGGCAAGAAAATCTTCCACTTTGTCCTGCAGCATGGATTCGGAGATCTCGGGGTAGTTGTTGGCAAACTCGCCCCCGAAGCCGCAGCACGAATCGGCGGCGTTCATGGGGATCAGCTCCGCCCCCTTTACCGCCTGGATCAACTTTTTGGGTTGAGCCGAAACCCCGAGCCCGCGGAGAATGTGGCAGGACTCGTGGTAGGCGACCTTTCCGTTGAACGAGGCGCCGAGATCCTCGACTTTGAGCACGTCCACCAGGAATTGAGAAAGCTCATAGATTCGCGAAGCACAGCTGCTCGGCCCGCCTGAGCCATCTTGGTTCCTCCGCCAGGAGTTCCGGGTAATGGTACTTCACCATGCAGACACAGGACCCGGAAGGGCTGACGACGACCTCATCCTTTTCGAAAACGGAGATGAAGTGCTTGGCCACTTTCCGGGCCTCGTCCTGGTATCCCGCGTTCATGGCCGGCTGGCCGCAGCAGGTCTGATCCTCGTGGTATACCGGATTTACCCCGGCCCGGCGGAGAAGCGATACCGCGGCCTCGCCGATGCGGGGCAGGAAGAGGTCAACCGTGCAGGGAATGAAAAGGGATACCTCTTTCATGGATGGCTCCTTTCGAGGAAAAAAGCCGGAAGATGGAATTCCGTTTGCGAATCGATCAACGCGGATCATTCCGCGTTCGAAACACTGCTTTAATCTCTCCTACCGCTTCCTTCCGGAAATTGACAACAGGGATTCTCGGCCCGTAGGGCCGCAGGCGTTCGAGAGACTCACCCTGGAGAATACCATATTGGCGCAGGACTTCAATAACCACGGGGCCCACCGCCCGCGCGTTGCCGTCCTCGATCTTGATGGCGATCCCCATGCCTTTGCCCATCAGGCTGAGGCCGTAGCTTGCTTCCGAGCCGGTCTTGGCGAAGACCCGGCCCGGCGCCGCCCTCATGAGATCCGTGCAGATTCTCTCGTCGCGGGCAATCATTTCGGGGTGTTCGAGGGCCGCTTTCATGTGCTGAACGATAGGGGCATCGGGAACGGTTGCCCCTCCCGGGAAAAAATCGACCGCCAGCTTTGCATAGGCGAGTGCCAGGTTCTTCAAGGGTACGGCAAAGGTCGGGACGCCGCACCCGTCGATTCCGATCCTCACCTCTTCCCTGGGGACCCGCTCATACGGGAGGGCCAGAATATCTGACATTTTCCACCTGTCCCGGAATTCCCCTCACCACAGAAAAAGCAAACCCGGAACTTTTATCGGCATCCAGGCTATTATTTTTAGCAAACGGAAAAGAGGAAGGTCAAGCCTAAAGAAGGTCAGGCGTTCCGGTGATCTCAAGGCCGGGGGAAGCAAAGCAGTGCGACGTACGGACGTACAGGACCTGCTATGCCCTTGACAACTCCGGTCCGCAGTTCTATAACATCCAATCAAGACGGGGAAGAACGGCAGAAGAGTCTTAGAAGCAAGCGGTTGCTTTCGGCGCATCCCCGCATTTCCCATTCCCGTTTTTTTCCGAAAACCCGGTACCCATTCAGGACAATAACTGTAACTGTTTTCTCCAGGAGCACGATGGAATTATCCGACCGAGTTCGCCGGCTGGCTCCCTCGTTCGCGCTGGCAATCCATTATCGCTACAAGGAAATGCTGCGGCAGGGCAAAGACGTCGTCTCTTTCGCGGTTGGAGAGCCCGATTTCGACACCCCCGCCCACATCAAGAAAGCGGGCATCGAAGCGACCGAGCAGGGGTGGACCAAGTACTCCGTGACGCCCGGGCTCCCGGAACTCCGGGAGGCCGTTTGCCATCTGCTCAAGAAGAGGTACGGCCTGGAGTACGGGCCTTCCGAGGTGCTCATCTCCGTGGGGGGGAAACACGCCATGGTGAACGCGATGATTTCCCTCCTGAACCCCGGTGACGAAGTCCTGATTCCCATTCCCGCCTGGTTTTCCTATGCCGAGTCCGTGAAACTTGTGGATGCCGTCCCCGTGTTTGTCCCAACCCGCAAAGAAGAAGAATTTCAACTAAAGGCCGGCGCTCTGGAAAAAAAGATCACCCCCAGGACGAAGGTGCTCCTGCTGAATTCCCCGTGCAATCCCACCGGCAGCATGATGCAGGAGGAAGAGCTGGCCAAGATTGCCTCCCTCGCCCTGCGGCATAAGTTTTTTATCATATCCGACGAGATCTACAGCGAAATTGTCTATGACCGTCGGAAGCACGTGAGCATCGCCAACCTCGAGCCCCGGGTAAAGGAGCTTACGATCACGGTGAACGGGTTTTCCAAGGCCTACGCCATGACCGGATGGCGGGTGGGGTATGCCGCCGGCCCGGGGGCGATCATCACCGCCATGGGCAACGTCCAGGGGCATTTCACCTCCGGGACGAACACGATGGCCCAGAAAGCCGCGATCGCCGCGGTTTACGGGCCTCAGGATTTCATCCGGGAAATGGTCGAGGAATATGACCGGCGCCGCCGTTATATGGTGAAGCGGCTGAATTCCATCCCCGGGATTTCCTGCTTCTCTCCCCACGGGACGTTCTACGCGTTCCCGGATGTGTCCGGGCTGCTGAACAGGACTTTTCGGGGGACGCGGGTCCGGAACACCCTCGAGCTGGGGAATTACCTCCTGGAGAATGAAGGGGTGGCCGTGGTTCCGGGCAGCGCCTTCGAAGGGGAGGGGCACCTGCGGTTATCTTTTGCCTGCAGCATGGAAACAATCGAAAGCGGGTGCGACCGCATCGCCCGGGCGATTACCGTCTGAAGAGGATGGAGGGGAGAATTCTTGATCAGGTTTCATCAAGGAGTCCATGGCCTGATTGGTAACTGTTTAGCCCTATAAGAAACGTTCCAAATTGCCAGGAAACGTCAGAAATCCCACTTAATCCCCCTGAAGCTGAGAAAAAATTCAGCGGAGGGGAATTGGGGAGCGTTACCATGTCCAGGGGACGCCAAAAATTTGCAGGCCAAAAGAGGCACTGATTCCTTCTTAGCCCGTGGTGTATTGAACTTATGGAACAGCAAATGGAAACCTGTTGGATTTACCGGGGCTTAACTCGAGTTTGCCGGCGTTCCTTTGCGGAACTCAGGTAAACCCATTGGACATAAAAATGTCCCGCCGATTTTGGCCTGCAAATTTTTGCCGTCCCCTGGACAACAAGACAGGTCATGGGTCTCCACAGGTATATTTTTTCACAGCTTCCCTTTTTCAAAGGGGGAACCGATATCTCCTCCCTTTGGAAAAGGGAGGTTGGAGGGATTTCTGGGAACTCTTTTCAAACCGCTAAATTCATACCCTAACATTGGATAAATTGAAGGCGAGGAGGATCGAATCCATGGCTAAGAGTCGGGTCGCTATTTTCAAAACCGGAAAAAATCCGGGGGAAGAGGAGATCCGGGAAAAAGTTCGGGAGGCGGTCGACGCCGTCGGCGGGATGAAGAAGTTTGTGAAAGCGTGGAGACCTGGCGATCATCAAGCCGAACCTGGTCATCTCCATGCGCTCCGAGACCGGGGCCACGGTGGACTGGCGGGTGTCCAGGGCCGTTGCGGACCTGGTCCGGGAGCAGGGCGGCCGGGCGGTCATCGGGGAGTCCTGCGGCACCGGGGGAGACACG
Source organism: uncultured delta proteobacterium (assembly GCA_963712535.1). Lineage (GTDB taxonomy): Bacteria > Desulfobacterota > SM23-61 > SM23-61 > SM23-61 > CAVQIK01. The sequence continues at coordinate 72,419 of CAVQIK010000004.1, forward strand.
GAGAAAGTCTTCGAAAAGACCGGCCACGCCCGGCTGCGCGAGCAGGGGTACGAGGTGGTGGATTTCAAGAAGATCGAGAACGTCGAAATGACCATCCCCGGCGCGAAGGTGATCCAGAAGGTGATGATCCCAACGTTGGTGAAGCAGGCGGACGTCATCATCAACATCCCGAAGATCAAGACCCACGACCAGATCCCGATGAGCGGCGCGCTGAAGAACATGAAGGGCGCGCTGGCCGAAAAGGAGAAGAACCGGCTCCACAAGGACGGCCTCAACGAGGGGGTGGCGGAGATCAACGCCCTCCTCCGCCCGAAGCTGGTGGTGGTCGACGGGATCATCGCCCAGGAAGGCCTGGGGCCGGTCTTCGGAGACCCCGTGGAAATGGACCTCATCCTGGCCGGGGAGGACTCGGTGGCGGTGGACACGGTGATCTGCAACATCATGGAGATCGACCCCAAGCAGGTCCTCTGCATCCGGTTTGCGGAAGAAATGGGGCTGGGGACCGGCGATCTTTCGAAGATCGAAATCATCGGCAAGAAGATCCACGAAGTGAAGCGGCGCTTTAAGTCCGCGGAAGAGGATATCAAGAAGATCGAGGTCCCGGGATTCCAGCTTCTCTTCAACGAGACCTCCTGCACGGGTTGCCGGAACACCATGTACAGCGTGATCAAAGACATGCAGAGCAAAGGGCTCCTGGAATACCTGAACGGGCTGACTGTCGTCGCAGGGGCGATGGAAGAGCTGCCGGATCTGGACCGCCGCGACATGGTCCTGGTCGGGGCCTGCACGGCGAAACTGAAAAAAGAGGGAGTCCGATTTGCCCCGGGGTGTCCGCCCCGCAACTACTGGGTGATCGAGGCGATCACCGGGGCCGCCCAGCAGTCCAGGGGTGCGGATTTCCGTTCGAACGTCGAAAAATAACCCTTCCTTCCGGAAGTCCCGGGAGGGGCCGACTCCGGGAAGAGAAATAAGCCAGGGCTCCTGGCAATTCAGAAAAAGGAGGAAAAGGAAATGTTGCGAAGGATCATCCTCTCCGCGATCGTCGTCTCCATGATTCTCATGGGCGCCACGGTCACTTTTGCCGCCGAGGTCAAGAACGTGATCTTGGCTTCATCGTCCATGGGGGGCACCGCCTACCTCGCCGGCAGCGCCTTCGTGGAAGCGATGAAAAAACAGATCCCGGGGATCAACTTCATCTCCCAGCCGGGCGTTCTGGTCCAGAACATGACCGCCATTGAGGAAGGCGTGATCCAAATCGGAATGGGCGATACGGGGACCCAGCTTCTGGCCTACGAAGGGAAGCCGCCGTTCAAGAAGGCTCACAAGAAACTTCGCTACATCGGGCTCGGCCAGCCCATGCCCACCCAGCTCATCGTCCCCAAGGATTCCAAGATCAAAAGCATCGCGGACCTGTACAACAAGCGGATCAACGTGCTTCCCAAAGGGTCCGTCACCCGGTTCATCGTGGAGGCCATCCTGGAGAAGTACGGAATCACCTACGAGTCCATTCAGAAGAATGGGGGGATCGTTCATGGGGTGAGTTACTCCGACGCGGCCAACATGATGCAAAACGGACAGCTTGACATGCTGACCAGCTGGAGCCTCGTCACCAGCCACGTGCTCACCGTCATTTCCAACCCCGGGATCCGGGTGCTCCCGATCGACAAGGCGGACGAGATCCTGAAGGACCCGCGCCTGAACGGCTACTACAAGGTCACCTTGAAGAAGGGCGCCCATGAAGGGGTTGTCGAAGATACTCCGCTCATGGCTTCCCCGCTCACCCTCTGTATGTCGGCCGACCTTCCCGACGAATTGGGTTACAAGATCGCCAAAGTGTTCTTCGAGACCCCGGCCCTGAAGGATTTCTACAAGAAGGAAGCGGAAGCCGGCCTGGGAGAGTCTTTCGATCTGAAAAACTCCTACGTGGCAGCCAATATCCCGTACCATCCCGGGGTGGAGAAGTACTTCAAGGAAAAAGGCGCGCGGATGAAATAGCTGCCCGGCTTTTCCCGGGCCAACAACCTGGCCGCGGAAGCAGGGTTTCAAAAACGACAGACTCGGGTCGAGGTTAGGCGGAGAAAGGCTTAACCTCGACCTTGATTTTTCACTCCCGGAAGGAACCGTATGCCGCCCGAAAAATCCGACCTAGCGACAGGCCCGCCCGGCGAAGCCGGGATTCTGTCGCACATCAAAGATGTGGAGCTTGAGCCGAAAGTCGAAGCGATCGAGACTCTCCTGCAGCCGGGGGGAATGTCCTCCAAACGCGCCATCGCTTTCCTGATTTGCCTGTTCGGGCTGGGAATGGTCGCGTACCATCTTTTTATGGGGGCCTTCGGCGGGCCTGAAGCGTTCGCCTACCGGAGCACTCACGTCTCTTTTCTCCTGATTTTGACTTTTCTCCTTTACCCCACCGGGCGAAAATCCTGGAAGGATAAGCTGAACGTCTTCTTCCTTCTTGACGCCCTGATCATCGTCTTCCTCGTGTACGCCCAGACCTACATCTACCTGGACATCGAGGATCTGCCCATGCGGGCGATCAACCCGAATTCTCACGACCTGATCGTCGGAGCCGGCATCTTTCTCCTGGTCATCGAGGCCACGAGGCGGACGGTGGGGCTTCCCATGGCCCTGGTCGCAATCTTCTTCTCCCTGCACGCCTTGTTCGCCGGACATTTCCCGGGGCTCATGCACGGGATCGACCTGTCTTTCAACCGCTTCATCGGAATCCAATTCCTGGAGATGGACGGAATTTACGGGATTCCGGTCGCCATGATGGCCCTTTACGTGGTCCTTTTCATCCTCTACGGCTCGATCCTGGGCGCGACCAAGGCCACCAATGTGATCGTGGATTTGTCGATCTCTTTGACCGGGTGGATGACCGCCGGGCCGGCCAAGCAGTCGTGCGTTTCGAGCGCTCTGTTCGGGACCATCTCCGGAAGCGCCGTGGCCAATGTGGCGGTGGATGGGATCTTCAACATCCCCATGATGAAAAAAGTCGGTTTCAGCGGGGAAGAGGCGGCGGGAATTGAAGCAGTCACGTCCAGCGGGGGGCAGATCATGCCTCCCGTCATGGGGGCGACCGCGTTCGTCATGGCCGGCATCCTGGGGGTGACCTACGGGGAAGTCTGCCTGCGGGCCGCATTTCCGGCCATTCTCTACTACGTGTCCCTCTTCTTCGTCGTCCATTTCATCGGCAAGCGAAGGGGGATGAAGGGGGCTTCGCGTTCCGAACTGCCCAAAATCCTCCCTACTCTCAAGAACGGAATCACCCTGTTCTCGATCGTTTTCCTGATCGGCCTCCTCATGGCGGGCTACCAGGCCGATTACGCCGTCTTCTGGGCGATTGTGGCGGTCCTCATTCTGAGCTTCTTCTCCCGTTCCAACCGGGTCAGCCCGGTGGAGCTCCTCTCCTCGTTCATCGACGGGACGCGGGTCATCTGTTCGGTCGGGGCGGCCTGCGCATGCGCCGGCATCATCGTGGCCTCGGTGACCTATTCGGGCCTGGGAATGCACTTGACCGGGGCCCTCATTGAGCTCTCTCACGGTCAGCTCTGGCTCGCTCTCGTGCTGACGATGATCGTGGCCCTCATCCTGGGATGGGGATGACCACCACGGCGGTTTATATTACCCTGGCGGTTTTGATCATTCCCGCGATCATCAAGATGGGCGTGCTGCCCATGGCCGCCCACATGTTCTGCTTTTACTTCGGGGTGATCTCCAATATAACCCCGCCGGTCGCCGTGGCCGCCTTTGCCGCCGCGGGGATCGCCCGTACGAATCCCATGCGGACCGGGATCGAAGCCTGCAAGATCGGCTGCGTGGCCTTCGTCATTCCCTACATGTTCGTCTACGGCCCGGAGATCATGCTCATCGGAAAACCGCTCGCCGTGTTGCAGGCACTAGTCACGGCGACCATCGGAGCCTTTGCCCTGGGCGCCGGGGTGGGGAACTTTCTGCTGACCCACAACCGAATTCCCGAGCGGCTGATGCTTTTTGCAGCCGCGGTGCTCCTCATCAAGCCGGGGTGGATCACGGATTTGATCGGGCTTGTGCTGATTGCGGCGGTGCTTTCCAGCCAGTACTGGCGATTGAGGCGCGAGGCACCCGTTCCTGTGTTCGAAGGGGGAAAACGTTGAAGAACCGTGAAATCCTTAAATGGGCGGTCTTGGCGGCGGCGGCTGTTTTTTTCGCTTACCTGGGCAGGATCAACTTTCAACACCGCTTCACCGGCATATTTCCCCTGCTGGTGCTGGGAGCCGTGGCGGCCATTCTCTTCATTTACTATTTTCTGGATCGGCGAACTTCTTAAACGGTCGGTCAGGTGTTTCCGAACCTTCCATCCGAAACCCGGACCTCCACTGCGGAAGGGGCCGATCATTTGCGGTGGCGATAACTCAGGCAGAAGCCGTCATCCATCGTTACGCTGAGGATCACGGTGTCAAAATCCTCCTGCTTCTGCATCATGTCCAGATAATCCTTCATCGAGCTTGCCTGTCGGATGGCGTTGTGGACCAGGAGGACGGCGCCGGGGGTCAGCTTCTTCGGGTAGAGCTTACGAAAATAGTCTACCTGCCCCTCTTTGTCGGCATCCAGGAACACGAAATCGAAGGGCCCGCCCAGCTTGGCCACCTCCACGTGGGCGTCCCCCCGGATGACGTTCACCACGGGAGAGAGCCCCGCCTCTTCCAGGTTTTTGCGCGCCAGTTCCGCGCGCTCCCGGTCGGATTCGATCGTGTTCAAACGTCCGCCGGTTTCCTCCAGGGCAAGCCCGATCCAGATCGCCGAATATCCCTGGGAAGTCCCTACTTCGAGAACCCTTCTCGCTCGCGTGGCCTTCACGAGTAAATGAAGAAACTCCGCGTCCTTGCGGGGCACGCTCCAGAACTGGTGGCCCTTGGAATCCATCTCTTCGAGCAGCCGTTTCAGCCGGGCCGGGTCGCGCCGGGTCGGCTCCGGTTCGTCCTTCTTCTCGCCCGCTGAGGATTTCGGAACATTGCTCGCCATTGCGTAGAGGCCGATGGCCCCTCCGCCCGCTTCGAGCAACTCTCGGCGCGTCCAACGAGGTCGGTTCTTCATATCCCCTCCTTGTCCTTCCAGGAATATTTTACTCGATTTGGGAAAGCCCGCTCAACCTGAAATCGCCCAAGGTAATTATCGTTTGACAGTGGGCAAGATTTCGATTTATGTTCTTTTCAGGCACAAAAGCTCGGGCCAAAACGGCGCAGGATGTAGGGGCGGGGTAACCCCGCCCCCGACGAGCATTGATTGGGGGGTCAACTCGTAACCTCGGTCATTTCCCCGGTGGGGGAGAAAATCCGGCTCGAAGGGTTGAACGACGTTGAACAGCAGTGAATTCTATGACCGCCTGGCCCGTGCATTTGACGTGATGACCGACTGGGAGTCCCGGCTGGCACGGGAGCTGCCGTTTATCAAGGAGGTCCTGGGACGGCAAAAGGCGAAACGGGTGCTCGATGTGGCCTGCGGCACCGGCTGGCACTCCATCGCCCTGGCTCAACGGGGGTACACGGCCGCCGGCTGCGATGCCAGCCCAAAGATGATCGAGCGGGCGAAGGAGAACGCGGCGCGGGCCGGAGTCGCCGTCCGTTTCGAGACCGCCGATTTCACCGGGCTGGATATTTTTGCCGAATGCTTTGATGCCGTCCTCTGCCTGGGCAACTCTCTGCCCCACCTCCTCTCGCAAGAAGCCCTGAGGGAGGCCATTCGTGCAATGCGCGGCCGGCTCACCCCCGAAGGAGTGTTGATCCTTCACAATCTTAATTACGACTTCCGCATGAAAGCAAAGCCGCGCTTCTTCTCCGCGAACGGCACAGCGGAGGAACTGGTTTGGCGCTTTGCGGATTACGGGCCGGAGCTCATCACCTTTCACACGGCCCTTTTCGAGCGAAAGCTTGCACAAAATACGGAAGGCGCCGCGTCCTGGTCGGTGGAGGTCAATAGCACGCTCCAGCGGCCGCTCCTGGCGGCGGACCTGGAGGAGTGCTTAACCCGCGCGGGCTTCGGGAACCGGGAGTATTTCGGGGGGCTCGACGGCAGCCCATTCGTCAAGGAGAAATCCGGCGACCTGGTGGTCGTGGCCACCGCTGGGCCATGATGATCCGGCTTTGCACAAGGAAGTTTTTAGGAGTGCGCAAGCCATGCTTGCGCCTTTGAAAGCGGCAGTCCCGCGCTTCGCGGGACTGCCGCACTCCATATCCACCACCGGAGGAAAAGCAGAATGGAAAAACGTAAACTGGGAAATTCCGGATTGGAAGTCTCCCCCCTGGCCTTCGGGGGGAACGTTTTTGGCTGGACGGTCGATGAGCGGGCGTCTTTTCGGTTATTGAACGAGTTTGTCGAATCCGGGTTTGATTTGATCGACACCGCGGACGTTTACTCGAAATGGGTGCCGGGCAACAAGGGGGGCGAATCCGAGACGATCATCGGGAACTGGTTCAGGGAAACCGGGAAGCGAACCCGCGTGATTCTCGCCACGAAAGCAGGGATTGAGATGGGACCCGGGAAAAAGGGGCTCTCCCGGGAATACCTATTCCGGGCCATAGAAGACTCGCTGCGCCGGCTGCAGACGGATTACATCGATTTGTACCAGTCCCATATCGACGATCCCGAGACGCCTTTTGAAGAAACCCTGGGAGCGTACGCGGAATTGATCCGGCAGGGGAAAGTAAGGGCCATCGGCGCTTCGAATTTTAAAGGCGAAAGGCTTTCCCAGGCCCTGCAGGTCAGCAGAGAGCGGGGGATTCCGCGGTATGAAACCCTTCAGCCCCACTACAACCTGTATGAACGGGCCGAATATGAAACCTCCATGGAGCCCGTCTGCCGCGAAAATGGACTTGGCGTGATCAGCTACTTTTCTTTAGCCAGCGGCTTTCTGACGGGGAAATACCGGTCGGAAAAAGATTTGGCCGGGAAGGCTCGAAGCGAGAGAGTGAAGAAATACCTGGAGGTCCGGGGGTTCCGGATTCTCCAGGCCCTGGATGAGGTGGCAAAGCAATACCGCTCGACTCCGGCGACCGTTTCTCTTGCCTGGCTGATCTCCCGGCCCGGCATCACCGCACCTATCGCGAGCGCAACGACGGTGGAGCAGTTGAAACACTTAATGAAGGCTCCGGGCCTCGTACTAGAAGATTCGGCGGTGGAGGAATTGAACCAGGCGAGCGCGTATTGACCGACTGTTAATAAAATGCGAATAGCAACTCCCCCTTCACCCTTCCCCCCTTCCCGAATGAGAGTGTGTCGTAATTCCGTTCATGGTTCGATCCCGCGCTTCGCGGGACTCACCACGAACGGAAACGACACATCAAAAATCACTAACTTAGCCGTTCGCCCTGAGCCTGTCGAAGGGCCAGCGGTGAATTACGACAAGCCTTAAGCAGGGGAGAGGTCAGGCATGAGGGGAAATTTCGATTTAGAGAAAAGGAGAGCAGAATGGCGGAAAAGAAGCTGGCGGGCAAAGTAGCGTTGATCACCGGGGGGGCTCGGGGCCTTGGAAGAGGCTATGCCCTGCGGATCGCCGGGCTCGGCGCCGACGTGGCCGTCGTCGACCGCAACCTCAAGGCCTATCAAGTGTACGACTTCGAGAAGAATCGGATGACCGCCCCTACGGTCATGGATGAATGCAAATCACTCGGTGTCCGGGCAATGGGCCTGGAGGTCGATTTGACGGACCGGGGGGCGACGGAGAAGGCGGTCGCCGAAGTCGTTCAACAGATGGGCAGGATCGACATTGCGGTCTGTAATGCCGGCGGGGGTACGGTGAAGTTCGCCGATGAGATTCGGCCGGGGGAAACCGGGCCGGAGCAGGCGGACACCGGCGACCTTTCCACCACCGGAACCCCTTCGGACTGCTCCCAGGAGATGTTGACGAGGGTCCTCGACATTAACCTTATGACCTGCATGTACACCTGCATGGCAGTCGCTCCCTACATGAAGAAGCAGAGGTCCGGAAAAATCGTGACCGTCGGGTCCATCGGCGGCATTGCCGCAAAGGGAAGATACCATCCTTACGGAACCGCAAAAGCGGCCATCCTGTTTTACACGCGGGATTTGGCCCAGGAACTCGGCCCTTTCAACATCAACGTCAACTGCATTGCCCCGGGGATCATCCGGACCGGCAGGCTGGGGGACCGAAGCGGCATGGCCGGCCAGATCGCGCTCAGAAGGGAAGGAACCATCGAAGACTGCGCGAACGTCGTGGAGTTCCTGGTCACCGATTTGTCTGATTATGTGACCGGAAAGACGATCACCGTCGATGGGGGAGCCTGCGATCAGCGGTAGACCCGCGGCTCAATTTTTCTCCCCGGAGGCCCTCACGGTTTTCTCTCCCCCAATCACCCCCACCCTAGCCCTCCCCGTCAAGGGGGAGGGAATTTCATTTCGGTGAATGCCGACCAGGCAAAATCCCACCCTTACCCTTGCTCCCCTTCCTTTGAGACCGGGTCCTAATTGTGAATTTTGGTCGAAATCAGATTTTTGAAGGCTCGGGCGAGGGGTGCGGGGAAACCTCTGGTGTTTCCGGCGGGTAGGAGATAGGCCAGCAGGCTAGAAAGGCCGCGACCGGCAGGACGAAAATGATCTGCAGGGTGAAGGGGATTCCCCAGGTGTCGGCGACCCAGCCGAGGGCCGTGGTGACGATTCCGCCGATCCCCATGGCCAAGCCCATGATCAGCCCGGAAACCATGCCCAGGTTCCGGGGCATGAAGCTTTGACCCATGGCCATGGTGATGGGATTGGATGAGATCAGGATCAAACCGGCCAGCGTGAAAAAAACCAGGGACAGGGTGCCGTGGGTGAGAAAGAACAGGTATAGGAAAACCGAGCTGAGGCCGAGGGTGATGAGGACGATCCTCTTGTAGCCGTACCGGTCGGCGAGAGGCCCGCCGGCGAGGATGCCCACCGTTCCGGCGAGCAGGAAAGTGGAAAGGTACTTTCCGGCCACCATGGGTTCGCGATTCAAGATATTGATGAAGTAAAAAGGTACAAAGGTCATCAGGCCCAACCGGGTTGCGGATCTGAGGATCACCACCAGCAACAGGAGAATCATGGGCGTCGAACTCTGCCGGGAAGAGGCCCCCTTTTGCCCAGCCGAGGCCCTCAGGGGGGCGGGCTGCGGCTCGACTTTCCAGTAGGGGACGAGAAGGAAGATCACCGTCAGGATGACCCCAGGGATAATGAAAAGAAGAGAGCCCTTCATTCCGAAATGGACGAAGAAAAAAGTCGCCAGAATCGGCCCTACCCCGAACCCCAGGTTTCCTCCGAAATGAAAGAGGGAAAACATGGTTGCTTTCTTCTTTCCGCTCAGCAGGCTCACCGTCTTGAACCCTTCCGGGTGGTAGCTTGCCTGCCCGATCCCGCTGACGGAGGCAAAGAGCAGAATCCAGGCATACGAAGGTCCCAGGCCCAGAAGGCCCAGGCCGAGGGACGCCAGCAGGGGTCCCAGGGGGAGCAGCCAGCGGGCTGACCAGCGGTCGGAAATATATCCGAAAATGGGCTGGATGACCGATGAGGTGACGTTGAATACCAGGATGATCGCCGCAGTCATCGTATAGGAGAGGCGGAGAGAATCCTTGATGAACGGGAGAAAAGCAGGAAGGGCGCCCGTGTTGATGTCCGTCACGAAGTGGCCGGCGATGAGGAGTGCTAGAGCCTTGAGTACCATGGTGTTGAGATAGGAGGCGTCCGGTCGGAGACTCGACTCTGCGAGAAGCAAAGGCGAATTGCGCTGCGATCCGGCCCTTTGACGGCACTATCCCTTCTTAATCCTCCCTTGATTCGAAAGTCCGAGACGCTTTCCAGCCCATTTCGGCTCCGCCAATGTGTTGATCCCGCGTCGCCGCATCAGGTCCTGTCCCCCACCGGGCATACCTTCATACAGACCGCGCACGCGTGGCCCCCTTCGGTGACCCAGCCGAGGTCCTTCTTCCGGTTGGCCCGGTAGGTGCTGCAGGCCGACTTGTTCACTTTCCAGTAGTACCACAACCCCGAGGGAAGGAAATTGAGGTCCGTCACCCCTTCGCTTTGGGGCAGAGAGAAAACATTTGCCGGGCAGCTCTTCACGCAAGCCTGACCGCATTTTTCCGGCTGGCACAGTTCCTTTTTCAAAGGAGCGCCCGGCTGGAGCGGCGCGTGGGTGATCACCGTTGCCCAGCGCTGCCTCGGGCCGAAGCCCGGAGTTAGGACGAGTGACTGCAGCCCGAACCTGCCCAAGCCGGCCGCCACCGCGGCGTGTTTCTGGGAGATGTCCCCCATCAAGCGTTTCCCGTCCAGGGAATGAGGTCCCACCGCCACCGCCCTGAATCCTTCCGCGGCGAGCGTGTCGGTCATCTTCAAAATCAGGAATTCAAGGAAGCTGTTCGTGGCGGAATACATGTTGTCAAACATGCGGCTGGGAGTCGTGTCCACGGTTGCGTCGGAAAGCCTTTTCCCGACTACGACAACCGACCGGCAGCCGGGAAGAATATCCTGCGGCCGAAACCCCTCCGGAGCGGCGGCGAGGATTTCCGGCGAGGCTATGCCAAACAGGTCCCCGCCCATTTTCGCCGTCAGGCGCCGGAGCTTGTAGGTGAGCTCGAGTCTAATCTCTTTCTTCTCCATGGCCGGTCCTCACTTCTGTCCCAGGCGAGCGCCCGTCTTGTTGGACAAGAGTCATTCCTCTTTCCAGCCCTATCATACCTCCGGGATGAAGGCGGTCAAGGAGAAAAGGGAATCCTGAAGGACAGAAGCCGATGAGTTTCTCACAACGAGATGGGAAATCTATCGCCGGCCGCCGTAAAACCCGCGAAGGAGCAGCGCGGTCCCCAATCCCCAGGCGCCGTTGACGAGCAGCCCGGTGATCATCGTGGAGCCCTTCCACCCGCCTCCGAGCGGCTGTCCCTTCATGGCCGCAACCAGGAACCAGGCAACCAGGGTGGGTCCCAGGGCCCCAAAGATGACGGACCAGATCCAGTACCCTGCCCCCTTGGGAAAATAGCGGTCAAAAGCGGCAAAGATAAGTCCCCAAACCCCGCCCCAAACAGCGATCGACCAAATTGTGGGAAGCCCGAAAGGTTTGGTCGGCTGCATGGGAAAGGGCGCGCGCGGAGTAAAGCCGATGGTGTAGAGCAACGTGAGCATCCCCTGGTGGAAAAGGAGGACTGCGATGAAACCCGCCACAAAGGCCAGGAGGAATTTTCTCAGAAACGAATGGGAAGCCATCTCTTTCTCCTTTCCATGCTGGGGTCGGGCTTCGTTGCTTGACCCTCTTACTCTTCTGACCCCCGGAGCCGGTCGTAATTGATCTTCTTTCATTCTCTTTTACGTTCCCTCAAAAGTAAATAGGGCGGGAACCTGGATCTGCGAGGGCAGGGCGGAATGAAACCGTTTTGACATTGCACCTCGATTGTGTAAAATGAACCGTTGCAGGAGGCCACGCCCGGTGAAGTAAAACAAAAGCCAAATATTGAGTCGATCTGAATCAGCGAAAATGGGTTTGCTGAGCTTTTGAAGACCCTTGAAGAAGCAGCCTGGCTGTTAATCACATGGAAATTTTTCGGATTAGTTAGGTCGATTCTTCTGAATCCCGGAGCTGCCTGTATTGACCTTCGTGCATTCTCTTAGAGTTCCCTCAAAAGTAAATAGGGCGGAAACCGCGGAGGACGCGGGAGAGCAGGATGAAACCGTTTTGACATTGCACCTCGATTATGTAAAATGAACCGAAGTTGAATGATAGTCAAATTCCATCCGGAAACCTCCCTCCCGCTTACACGGCCATCGACCTTGATTATGCAGGCAGGGCGAATGTCATTGCGGAACTGCCCGGCGCGGGGAAGGGGCGCTCCTTGATTCTGAACGGGCACATGGACGTGGTCTCCCCCGAGCCCCTCTCCTTGTGGACCGTGGACCCCTGGGGAGGGGAAGTGAAAGGAGATCGCCTCTACGGCCGGGGCGCGGTGGACATGAAGGCCGGCCTCGCGGCGAACCTGTTCGCGTTGAAAGCTGTCCTGGGCTGCGGCATTCGGCCCGGCGGGAAAATCATCCTGGAGAGCGTCATCGCGGAAGAATTGGGCGGGAGCGGGGGGACTTGGCCTGCCTGCTGCACGGGGTCACCGCCGATGCTCTGGTGATCTCCGAGCCGTCTTCGGAAAAGATCTGGGTCACCCACCCGGGCATCAAGTATTTCAAAGTCACCGTGTTCGGGCGGACGGCGCACGCAGCCCTCTCCCACACCGGGGTGAACGCGATCGTCAAAATGGTGCCCGATCATCAAGGCGCTGGACGAACTGGACCTGGACCGCGCGAAGAGGCTCTCCATCCCCCTGTGCAAAGCAGACCGGGAGGCCCTGCAATCTTTCGCTGGGAAAGATGCAGGCCGGAGACTGGGTCTCCACGGTCGCCGGTTGGGCCACCCTGGAGTGCCGAATGGTTTGTCCCGGGAGAAACCCGGGGGCAGGTCGCCTCAGAGGTCGAGCAGAAGATCCGGCACCTGGTGAAAGACGATCCATGGTTCGAGGAGCGCCCCCTGCGGATCGATTGGTTCGGTTGGGACACGGACCCCTGGGTGGAGCCGCAGGATTCCCCGCTGGTGAGGACCTTCCAGGACACGGCGAAAAAGATTCATGGGGCCGCCCCGGAGCTCACCGGGGCTTCGGGCGGCCTGGATGCGCGTTTCGGGCGGTACTTCAACGTTCCGTCGATCGCCTATGGCCCGACGGGTGCGAACCACCATGGGATTGACGAGTACGTGGATCTGCCGCCCGTCCTGAAGGTCACAAAAACCTTGGCGCTCTTCATCGCGGAGTGGTGCGGATAGGAGTAGAAATCTTTACGGAAGGTAATGCCATGTTTTGTATCACCTCCTCTCGGTTCGGGCGGAGCAGGGATTGCTGGAATGAATGAGATTCAGGGCGGACGCACGCGCAGCCTCCACGAAAATTCTTTGAACCGTTGATTTCGGCCCCGGCAAATGGTATATACTCTTCCTTTATCACGGGAGCGGTCCATGATTGAGAGGGCATTGGGATCGTCGATCATCCTTCATCCTGCAGGGGCGGGTTTGGAACCGGCGTTACATGCGGGCGGCTTTAAACCTGTCCCTACATGCGAATACGGAAAATAACTTATAACGCATATCCAAAAGAGGAGGTTCTCATCATGAAGGCCAAGAAAGAAGCAAGACAAAATAATGAGGGCATCAGCCGAAGAACCTTTATCAAAGCGGCCGGCGCCCTCGGAGCGGCGGCAGCCGTAGGCCCCCAGATCCTCATTCCCTCTGCCCGGGGAGCCAAGAAAGACCAGGTGGTCTTTGTCTCGGAGGAATCCAACCCCAAGGCCATCGCCGTCTACGAAAAAATCAATGGCGAATTCGAAAAGAATACCGGAATCAAGGTGGTCATGGAGTACCCGGGGTTCGCCAACATCCACAAGCGGGTGGCCACGCTGATCGCCGCCGGAACGCCCCCGGAGATCGTCTGGTACGGGGCCGGCCAGGCGATGAACCTGGCCCTGGAAAACCAGCTGGTGGACGTAGGGGATATCATCAAAGAGACCGGCGGGGTCCCGGACAATCTGCGCATGGTGTACAAAGGGGCGGACCGCTCCGTTCCCACCAGCCAGCAGTTCACCTATAACTGGTACCGCAAAGACCTCTACCAGCAGAAGAATCTGCAGCCCATGAAGACCTGGGAGGACTACCTCAACATCGCCAAGACCTTGAACAACCCTCCCAACCTTTACGGGTGCATCATCCCCTCGGCCGAGACCGGGCCGGCCACGGTTCTTCTGGAAACGGCTTTCATGAGCAACAACGTCCACTGGTTCGAGTACAACAGCGGCAAAAAGGATTACGAGGTGGCCCTGGACAAGGGAGAGAACAGGAAGCGGGCCGTTGAAGTGCTGGAGTTCCTCTTCGAGCTCCACAAGTATTCGCCGGAGGCCAGCACTTACAATTGGGCGGAGTTGATGAGCACCTACGTGACCGAGAAGGCCGCCAACTCGTATTACGTCGGCGCCCGGCTGCTGGAGCAGGTCATGGCCAACAACGCCAGGATCGCCGACGTGACCCTCCCGGTCGCGTTCCCGAAGAAGCTGAGCGACCATTACTTTCTATCCATCCAGGGGTTCCACATCCTGAACAACAGCAACGTGGACGGCGCCAAGCAGTATTGCAAATTCTTCCTGAAGCACCCCGACGTGATCAAGTGGTACCATGCCGTTCCCCTGCACATCATCCCCGCGAGCCGGGAAGTGCTGCGGTCGGCCAAATACCAGGACCATCCGGTCATCCAGAAACGGATGGACGTGTTGAATTTCCTGGATTCCATCTGGGGAAAAGGGGTGCCCATCTACTATTGGGACGGCAAGGAGATGAACCCCTACGTGGGCCTCTATCACAACGAAAACCTGAGCGGCTGGATGGTCGCCATGAGGAACATCAAGAATACAAAGGCGGAGGCGGTCGTCGACGAAGCGGCGAACCAGATCCGCAAGAAGATGAAACGGGGGTAAACGTGCCGCTGTCCAGGGGCGGTTCGCGAACGCTCGATCCCGCTCACGAGCGGGACTCGTCGCAGGCCGCCCCTGCTCGAGGGCCGTGAGATGAAGACGGAAGATCATGCCCATAGCCTCTCTTGGATCCTGGGGACCACGGTCCCGGCTCTGTTCTTTCTCACGGCGGTCGCATATCTGCCCATTCTCTACGCGGTGTCCATCAGCTTCTTCAAGAAGACCGCCTTCTCCGCGGCTTTTTCGTGGTCCGGCCTGCAGAATTACCTGGCCATTTTCGAAGACGGGGATTTCTGGGGCGCCCTGGGCCGGTCCGTGGTTTTCACCGTGGGTTCCGTGGGGGTCCAACTGGTGTGGGGAGTGGGGGCCGCCCTCCTCCTCAACCGGACCTTCCGCGGACAGACCGCCGTTCGCAGCCTCTTTATTCTCCCCTACCTTCTTCCCACGATCGTAGTGGCCTTGGTGTTTCAGTGGCTCTTGAACCAGGAATACGGGGTGGTGAACCAGATTCTCCTCCAGACGGGAATTCTTAAGAACCCCATCAACTTCATCGGCGGGCTGAACACGGCCATGTATTCCGTGATCGGCACCGCCAGCTGGCAGTATGGCAGCTTCGTGGCCCTCATGGTGCTGGCCCGCCTCCAGGCCATCCCTCCCCGGCTCTACGAAGCGGCCCGGGTGTGCGGGGCCGGAAACCTGCGCTGTTTCTGGGACGTGACTTTGCCCAACCTGAAGACCACCATCGTCCTCCTGGCTCTTCTGCGGGGGATCTGGATGTTCAACAAGTTCGATATCATTTACCTGCTCACCCGCGGGGGGCCTCTCCGGGCGACGGAGACGCTGCCCGTCTATGCTTACCGGATCGCCTTCGAAGAGTTTAATTTCGGTATCGCCGCAGCGGCCTGCACGGTCATGTTCCTGGTCCTGGTCGCCGCGTCGGTCGTCTATTTCCGGCTCTTCGACCCCACGAAAGAGGTGGAGGTGGGCCGGTAATGCCTTTCCTCTCCCCGCGCCGGTGGCTGCTGGTCATCCTGATGATTGTGCTCGTGGTGGTGGCTTTTCCCTTTTACTGGATGATGCTCAGCTCCTTCACCCCCCGGACAGTCCTTTTCCAGCCTCCCTACAAATTTTTCCGGCTCGATCTTTCCCTGGAGAACTACAGGGACCTCTTCTTTGCCACCGAATTTCTGACCTATCTCAAAAACAGCTTTATCGCCGCTGCCGGCGCTATCGCGCTGAACGTCTTTGCCGCCACCCTGGCGGGTTATGGGCTCACCCGCTTTACCTTCTTCGGCAAACGGCAGTTTGCCCAGGGCACGCTCTTCTCCTACATGTTCCCCCCCATGCTGATGGCCATTCCCCTGTACATCATTCTTTCCGCCCTGCAATTGCGGAACACCTACACCGGGCTGATCCTGGCCCATATGTCCATCAGCCTTCCGCTGAACATCTGGATCATGTGGCAGTATTTTCAGATCGTCCCCATTTCCCTGGAGGAGGCGGCCTGGGTCTGCGGGGCCGGCAAGCTGAGGGCCCTCCGGGAGGTGTGCCTGCCCTCGGCCAAGCCGGGGATCCTGTCCATCGCCATTTTTTCTTTTGCCCTTTCCTGGAATGATTTCACCTTCGCCTTCATTCTGCAGACGGATAAGAAAATGTTTACCCTGCCCCTCGGCCTGGCCACCTTTGTGGAGCAGACCGCGATCCACTGGGGGATGATCATGTCCTCCGCGGTCCTGGTCTCGATCCCCACGTTTGCGCTGGTCTTTTTTCTCCAACGATACCTGCTGAGCGGGCTTCGGGTGGGAGGGAATTGACTTATGCCCCCGGCGGTGCGCCTGGAGAAAATCCATAAGACCTTCGGCCGGAAAGGGGGAGAGATCGTCGCGGTCCGGGACCTTTCGGTGGAGATCCAGGAGCGCGAATTCTTCACCTTCGTGGGACCTTCGGGCTGCGGCAAGACGACCACCCTGCGGATGGTGGCCGGACTGGAAATTCCGACCCAGGGCAAGATCTATTTCGGGGACCAGGACGTCACCCACCTTCCCCCTCAAAAGAGAGACATCGCCATGGTGTTCCAGGACATCGCCCTGTTCCCCTACATGACCGTCCGGGAAAATATCGGTTACCCCCTTCGGATCGCCAAGCTTCCGCGCAAGGAAATCGCCCGCAAGGTCGACCGGGTGGCCGAGATCCTGGGAATCCCGGACAAGCTGGCCATGAAGCCCGCCCAGCTCTCCGGGGGCCAGCAGCAACGGGTGGCCATCGGCCGAGCTCTCATCAAAGAGCCCAAGGTCCTGCTTCTGGACGAGCCTTTAAGCGCGCTGGACGCCCAACTGCGCACGGAAATGCGCACCGAAATTCTCCGGCTGCATCGCGAAATCTCCGCGACGATCATTTACGTCACCCATGATCAGGTGGAAGCGATGACCATGTCCACCCGGCTGGCGGTGATGGACAAGGGGGCCGCCGTGCAGATCGATTCGCCCCGAAAGGTTTTCCTTCTTCCCCGGAGCCAAACCGTGGCGACGTTCGTCGGCACTCCGGCGATGAACATCATTTCCGCCACTCTGACCGCTTCTTCCGGCCGCCTATGGCTGGAATTCTTGGGGGAGAGATTTCCCATAGACTCCACTCGTGCCGGGAAATTGCAGGGGGTCCAGCAGGTGAACGTGGGCATCCGGCCTCAGGCTTTCCGTCTGACTTCGCCGGCGCCCGGGCGGATCGGCGGGACGATTTTTCTCCGGGAGCCCCTCGGGCTCGAGGATGAAGTGTTAATCCAGACTGCCGGGGGAACGAAGGTAAAGGTGGTCGGCCGGACAGGGCAGGAATTTTTGGAGGGGAGCCGGGTCGCGTTGGAGTTCGATGATGCGGATGTCTATCTCTTCCACCCAGGTTCCAAAGAGACCCTCTCCTACGGCATCGGCCCCACCGGGCCAGCGGTGAGAGTGGGGACGGGAATTTGAATGTTTACGGAATCCATGGAAAAGCTCCCCCTTTTTGAAAACGACCGGAGGCATTTCTGAGGGAGCTTCTTCAGATGGGGCAAGATTGAGGAATTTGGAGATCAAGCGCTGGGAGGAATTATGGGTTTCATGGTCGATGCCGACGTGGTTCTGTTTAACGGAAACGTCATTACTCTAGATGGCAAAACCCCCCGGGCCCAGGGGGTGGCGGTGAAGGATGGACGGATTCTCTGGGTCGGGACCGATGAGGGGGTGAAACAGGCGGTCGGGCGAGGGACGCAGGTACGGGACTTGAAGGGTCTGACGGTGGTCCCCGGTTTCATCGAGTCCCACAATCACACCCTGATGTTCGGGCTTGGGCTCCAGGCGATTGACTTGACGAAAGTCCGTTCCATCGAAGAGATGATGGCCCTCGTGAAAGAGAGGGCCGCGAAGCAGGAGGAGGCGACCTGGATCACGGGCGTTGGGTACAACCAGAACGAGCTGAAGGAAAAGAGGCATCCCACCCGTCAGGATTTGGACAAAGCGGCTCCCAAGCACCTGGTGAGCCTGCGGCACACCTCAGCCCATGGATACGTGGTGAACAGCCTGGTCCTGGCGAAAGCCGGTATCACCAAAGGCCGTCCAGACCCGGAAGGGGGAAAGATCGCCAGAGATCCGGAGACGGGGGAGCCGAACGGTCTGCTTTTCGAATCCCCGGCGATGAAGTTGATCGACGACATGACCCCGAGGCCAACCCTGGAGGACCTGGTCGCCGCGCTGGGAGGCGCCGGCCGGAGATTCCTGGCGGAGGGGATCACCAGCGCCATGGATGCTTCCGTGGGGGGAAACGACATACCGCTCCAGGTCGCCGCTTACCAGGAAGCCGTGGAGCGGGGAGTCCTGAAGGTCCGCCATAACCTGGCCGTCTGGAGCGAGGCTGTGTTCGACTACGCCCATTTCGATGAATCCTTGAAACAGGGCGAAGGGAAGCTGTTCGGGCTCGGCATCCGCTCGGGCCTGGGGGATGACAGGCTGCGGATCGGTCCTTTCAAGATCATCGTGGACGGGGCCTTCAGCACAGTAACCGCCGTAACTTATGATGCCTATGGGATCAACCCCAACGAGCGGGGTTGCGGAGTTCTCGTAATCGAGCCCGGAAAACTGGCCAAGCTGGCTTCGCTGGTCCACCGGCTCGGCTGGCAGCTCTCCATTCACGGGATCGGCGACCGGGCGATTGACGTCTGCCTGGACGCGATCGAAGCCGCCCTGAAATCCAGCCCGAGGAAGGATCCCCGGCCCAGGCTGGAGCACTGCACGATGGTGTTGCCCCGGATGGTCGAGCGGATCAAAAGGCTGGGAGTCATCCCTGTCATGCAGCCCGGCTTCATCTGGGAGCTGGGGGACAACTGGTTCAACCAGCTTGGCAGAGAAAAGACCTCCCGGTTCAAACCTTTCCGGTCTCTGCTGGGGCAGAACGTCCCCATCGCCTTCAGTTCCGACCGGCCGGTGGTGACCGGGGCTCCCCTCCTCGGGATTCACTCTGCGGTGAATCAAAAGACCATGAGCGGACAGGAGTACGCGCCGGACGAAAAAATCACGCCGGAACAAGCCCTGCGGTGCTACACGATGAACGGGGCCTACGCGACATTCGAGGAGAAAATCAAAGGGTCCATCACGGCGGGAAAATTAGCCGATCTGGTGATCCTGGGGGAAGATCTGACCTCGATTGCGCCGGAGCGGATCAAGGATATTCCGATCGTGGCGACCCTCGTGGGCGGAGAGTTCTGTTACGAAAAAAAGTAAGCCGGGTGCGACCGGGGCGAAGTTTGGTCCCAGGAGGTTTTCTTGCCGAACGCCATCGTGGAATTTCAGAGGGGCGATTTCTTGATCAGCACCGATCCATCAAGGCTCGACCTCAACCTCATCCACGCCTTTCTTACGAAGGTCTATTGGGCTGCAGGCATACCCCTGGAAACGGTGAAGAGGTCGATTGAGAACTCCCTGTGTTTCGGAATCCACCATCAAGGCGCGCAGATCGGCTTCGGCCGGGCGATCACCGATTACGCAACCTTTGCCTACATCGGCGACGTGTTTATTCTCGAAAAATACCGGGGGAGAGGGCTTGCGAAGTGGCTGGTGGAGAGCATGACCGCCCACCCCGAACTGCAGGGCCTGCGAAGGTGGATGCTGGCCACGCGGGATGCTCATGCCCTGTATGCCCGGTTTGGGTTCCAAGGATTAAAGTTCCCGGATAAATGGATGGAGATACACAATCCTGGTGTGTATCAACGATAAGAGGGCACTTGCTTGGATCCTCAAAAGCATTTCCCGGATCGCTTTCGCGGATGGCAAACGAAATTCTTGCAATGGCTGAGGTTCACCCGGAGTCTCATTTCTTTTTGAGATAACCCATGATTTCCCCGATCTTCTGATAACTATCCAAAAGAGGATATTCGGGGCGGAAGGAATATCCCACCGGCAGTTTCGAGCCCGTCTTCTCGATAGCCCGGAGGCCCAGCATCAAATCTTCCAATTTCCCTGCGGGTACCGTGAATATCATCTCCTCGTCCCCCGCCATGGCCCGGTAGTGATCTCCGCGGCATGGGACCGCCAGCTGGCATTCATCGCTTTGCACGGCCGGGACGACCCCGTACACGCAGGCGGCGTGGCCGGAGATGGAGCACTTCAGATTACGTCCATCTTTATACTCCCTGCCCAAGAGTAGGAGGCAAAGCTGAGCCGCGTCGCAGTAGATCATGATCACGTCGGGCTGAAAATTGGTCGAGGGAAGGGGAGCAGAGGCCATTCCGATGTATTTCCCGACCTCCAGCCGCGGAAATTCCTCGGCGTAATGTTTGCCGGCCTCCAGCGTCGCCACGTCCTTCGGGTAGCGGTTATGCCCCTGCAGGAAATAATCCGGAGGCTCGCCGAGTCCGTAGCCCACTACCGGCTCAAAACACCAGTGGTCTTCCTTCAGCATGGCCATGATCTTCCCATCCCGGCGAGACATCTCCAGGGTTTGGCAAAGGGAAAAATGATGACCAAAGTCCTTCAGGGGTCTTTTTGCCCCCTCGGGGATATCTTTCTCCTTCTCCAGCAGCTTTATGGCTACCGGAAAGGTCTTGAGCCGCAGGCGCCTTTCAAGCTCTGCTCCATATTCCCGGTACGTTTTTAGATTTTCCATTTCGATCTCCTTACCTTCCTGTATTTAGCGCTGCTCCAATCCGATGTACCCCAACATAACACCCCTTATACTCCCTCTGTCAATGACTCCTCGGGCTTCTTCCTTCAATCTATAAAATCGACCTTGACAATGCTCCACCCTTTTTATAACAATATTGAACTTATTCAGTCAAAACACCAACAGATTTCAACGATGAGGGATTCTTCAGGAGGACCTATGAGCAAAGACGATCTCATTAAAATGCGGCAGGACAACGTCGCCCGGGGAGTCAATCAGTTCATCCCGGCCATGGTGGCCGAGGCCAAAGGCGCGCTGGTACGGGACGTGGAAGGAAGGGAGTTTCTCGATTTTTCCGGCGGCATCGGAGTGCTCAACGTCGGCCATTGCCCGGACGAGGTCGTCGAGGCGATCCGCGACCAGGCCGGGAAATACCTGCACACCTGCTTCATGGTGCAGATGTACGAGCCTTACATCGCCCTGGCCAAGGAACTGAACGAGCTCGTCTCCAAAAAAACACCCATGAAGACCATGTTCGTCAACAGCGGGGCCGAGGCCGTGGAGAACGCGGTCAAGATCGCCAAATATTACACCAAGCGGCCGGGCATCCTCTGCTTCGAGAACGCCTTCCATGGCCGGACGGCCATGACCATGAGCCTGACCAGCAAGGTGAAAAACTACAAATACGGGTTCTGGCCCTTCATGCCCGAAATATACCGGGCCCCTTATGCGTACTGCTACCGTTGCTCCTACGGAATGAAGTACCCCTCGTGCGGCGAACTATTGCGCCGATTTCATCCAGGAGAAGTTCTTCGACCTGTACGCGGCAGCGGAATCCATCGCCGCGATTATCGTTGAGCCCGTTCAGGGGGAAGGGGGGTTCATCGTGCCCCCCAAAGAATACCTCGGCAAACTGCAGAAGATCTGCAGGGACCACGGGATCGTGTTCATCGTGGATGAGGTTCAGACGGGGTTTGGCCGGACGGGGAAGATGTTTGCCTTCGAGCATTTCGGAGTAGAGCCGGATATGGTGGTCACCGCGAAGTCACTGGCCGCGGGCTTGCCCCTCGGCGCCGTTACCGGAAAAGCGGAGATCATGGATTCGGTGGACAACGCGGGCATCGGCGGCACTTTCGGCGGGAACCCGGTATGCTGCCGGGCGGGACTCGCCGTGATGAAGATCCTGAAAGAAAAGAAACTGGTCGAGCGGGCCAATGGGGTCGGCAAGAAAATCATGGACAAGTTCCAGTCGTTTTATAAAAAGTACCCTTTCGTCGGGGATGTCCGGGGACTGGGGGCGATGAACGCGATGGAGATCGTGGTGGATAAGAAGAACCCCAAACCCAACGGGGACCTGGCGAAGGCGATCGTCCGCCGGTGTTACGACAAGGGCCTCATCTTGCTGACCGCGGGGGGATACGGGAATGTCATCCGGCACCTGGTTCCGCTGGTGGTAACCGATGAGCAGCTCGATCGGGGGCTCAAAATCCTGGAAGAGGCGATGGCGGAGAAGGCGGAATAAATCGAATGCGGAATGCGCCCTGAACCACGTCGGGTTCAGGGCAGCCATGCACCCCACGTGGTGCATGGCGGATTGCGGATTGCGGAAGAGAAAGAACTGCTAACATCATAGCGCGGCGGGTCCGCAAGCAAATAATCAACTTACCTGTAACCCCATGTTCTTTCCAGAAATCCCCCCCTGCCCCCCTTTGCCAAAGGGGGGTTGGGGGGATTTCTGGGGCGAGTATCCCGATTCGGAGTTTCTTTACTAAATTATAGAATACACGGCAATACCACAGGGAGCACTCCATTCGTTTCGGCAATTTAACAAAAAGGAGGGTTCAACATGGGAGGAAGGGCAAGTAGAACTATTCAGTTTTTGGCTGTGTTTGCCGGCATTGTAGCCTTCCTGGCCGGCACGTGCCTGGCCGCTGCGCCGCCGAAGGCAATCAAAATCGGCATCACGGCCCCTCTGACCGGGCCGGCCGCGGAGGCGGGCGTGGCTCTGAAGCAGGGGTTTATCATGGCCGTCGAGGAGTGGAATGCCAAGGGCGGGGTCATGCTGAAGGAGTTCAACCAGAAGGTACCGGTGGAAGTCCTCATCGAGGATTGCCAGTCAAAACCGGAAGTCGGGGTGGCCATTGCCGAGAAGCTCTTCACCCGTGACAAAGTCGACGTGCTGCTGGGAGACGCTTTCCACAGCTCCGTCACGATGGCCATCATGGAACTCGCTCCGAAATACGGCAAGCCCATCATGAGCGTGGAGCCGGTGAGCGAGGAGATTGCCAAGAAGGTCGCCAGCAACCCCAAGCGATACTGGAACTTTTGGAAAGGGGACTGGGGCAGTATCGGCCTATGCGGACTCGGTTTTTTCCACCTATCGCTTTTTGGAAAGCAAGGGGTCTTTCAAATCCAAGACCAAGAAGATCGCCTTTATCGTGGAGGATACGGATTACGGGCGGTCCAACGCTGAAAAGACCAAAGAACTATTTTCCGGGATCGGATTCCAGAGCGTGGCCATGGAAACCGTTCCCCTGGGACATACCGATTTCTATCCCCAGCTCGGAAAGATCAAAAACCTCGGGTCGGATGTGCTGATGTCGGTTTTTACTCCTCTCTCCTCGGGAGTCGCCCTGACCAAGCAGTTCCAGGAAGTCGGGTTGAAATCGTACCACCATGCCATCTACTACCCCCTACGTCCGGAGTTTATCCCCCAGGCCGGGAAATCCGCCGATTTCCTCGTGTGGTCCACCCTGCTCGTGGATCCGGAGAATAATCCCATGCACAAGGAGTTTGGGGATAGAATTAAGAAAAGATGGAATGTGGTCGTGAACAGCGACCATGCGTCCGGCTACGACGGAATGTACAACATTGTGGATTCGATCCAGCGGGCCGGCTCCCTGGACTCCAAGAAAATCGTGGAGGCCCTCTCGAAACTGGATTTGAAAGGAATCATGGGGCGGTATGTCTTCGAGCAATCGAACCACCAGATCAAGCACGGGGAAGATTTCGTTCCGGTCCCGGCCTGCCAGATCCTCGAGGGAAAGCACCGGGTCATCTGGCCCGCGAGCCTGGCCGCGGGCACGTTCCAGCTTCCGCCGTGGCTGAAATAGAACAATGGCGAGTGTCAGTGTGAGTGTGAGTGAATATTGATTTTTCCTACTTACACTCACCCTCTCACTCACACTTTATGAGAAACGACTATGGCCGAAGGAAACGGCCCTCTGCTCGAGGGGCGGGAGCTTACCAAATATTTTGGCGGCCTGGCCGCCGTAAGCGAGGTGTCCTTCCAGCTTCAATCCGGCGAGATCCTCGGGCTGATCGGACCTAACGGGGCGGGGAAGACGACGCTCTTCAACATCGTCGCTGGCGTTTATAAGCCGAGCCATGGGAAAGTTTTGTTCCGGGGCCGGGATATCACCTCCCTGAAGCCCAACGAAGTCTGCAAGCTGGGCATCGCCCGGACTTTTCAGATTACCAAGCCTTTCCTCGAGATGACGGTCTTGGAAAACGTCCTGGTCGGGGCCTTCTTCGGCCACCAGCAGCGGCACGTCATGGAAGAAGCGAAGGGCAGGGCTACGGCCGCGCTGCAGCGGGTGGGCTTAGAGAAGAAGGCGGAAAGACGGTGCAAGAACCTCAATCTCGTTGAACGGAAGCGCCTGGAGGTCGCCCGGGCGCTCTCAACCGCCCCCGAGATCCTGCTTCTGGATGAGGTAGTGGCCGGGCTGAACCCCAGGGAAGCGGGCGATATGGCCAATTTCATCGGCACACTCCGGGAGGGAGGAATTACCATCCTCATGATCGAGCATGTGATGAAAGCCATCATGGGCCTTTCCGACCGCCTGGTCGTATTGAACTACGGGAAGAAGCTGACGGAGGGAAAGCCGGCGGAAGTCGCCAACGACCCCCGGGTTATAGAAGCGTACCTCGGGAAAGTGAAACACAGTTAGAAAACGCATAGTGCGGCAGAGCCGCACCAAACTTAACGGCCTTGAACCCCCTTACCCAGCCCTCTCCCCCGGCTCGGGGGAGAGGGCTGGGGTGAGGGGGCGCGGCGAGAGGTTCTTAAAAGAATTTCGAGATTCTGTACGTTACTGCGCTTGCGTTTTACCGGTTTGATTATGCTTGAAGTCAGGAACATTGACGTTTTTTATGGGGACGCTCAGGCCCTGTGGGATATTTCCCTGTCGGTGAAGGAGAAGGAGATTGTTACCCTCCTGGGGGCCAACGGGGCCGGGAAGTCCACCGCCTTGCGGGCTATTTCCGGACTCCTGAAGCTCAAAAAGGGGAGCATCTCTCTAGGCGGGGTGCGGCTGGATCAGATCGAGCCGCACCAGATCATCCTTCATGGGCTCTCCCACGTCCCCGAAGGACGGCGCCTCTTCGCGAACATGACCGTCGTCGAAAATCTCCTGGTGGGCGCTTACGCTCCTTCGGCCTGGAAGTCGCGGTCCCCGGCCATTCAAGAGATGATGGAGATCTTTCCCATTCTCAAGGAGCGCGCGGGCCAGCTCGCCGGCACCCTCTCCGGTGGAGAGCAGCAGATGTGCGCCATCGCCCGGGCCATGGTTTCTCAGCCCAAGGTCCTTCTATTAGACGAGCCTTCGCTGGGCCTGGCTCCGGTGATCGTGGAAAAAATTTTCGAGGTCGTCCAGGGCATCAACCGGAAGGGGGTCACCATCCTGCTGGTCGAGCAGAATGCCCATGTCGCTCTCGAGATCGCCCACCGGGGTTATGTGATCGAAACCGGGCACGTGGTTACCGAGGGTCCGGCTTCCGGACTTCTCCAGGACGAATATGTTAAGCAAGCCTACCTGGGGCTGTGAAATGCTAAAGTGTATAAAGTGCGCTAAAGGGCCTAAATTTAAAAGCACAGATAGAACATGAACTTTCAATTAATCGCCGAACAGATGCTCAACGGACTCGTCCTGGGAAGCATGTACGCCCTGGTGGCCAGTGGATTGACCCTGATCTGGGGAACGATGAAGATGCTCAACTTTGCCCACGGCGAACTCTACATGATCGGCGGGTACGTCCTCTACTTCTCTTTCCTGCTCCTGGGAGTTCATCCCCTCTGGGGAATCCTCCTGGCCATGGTCATCGCCTTTACCCTTGGCCTCCTGATGGAGCGGACGATCCTGCATCCCCTCCTGGATAAACCCGGCTGGGATGTGAGTCCCATCGTGGCAACCCTGGGCGTTTCCATCTTCCTGCAGAATTTCGCCTTAAAGGCTTGGGGAGAGCGGTTTAAGAATGTGCCTTATTTCATCGAAGGGACCCTGGACCTGTACGGGTTCCGCATCGCCTACCAGCGGATCTTGATTCTCGTCGTGGCGGGCGCGGTGATGGTGAGCTTCTGGCTTTACGTGAAGCGTTCCCGGTTTGGCATGGCCCTTCGGGCCACGGCCCAGGACCGGGACGCGGCCACTCTTTCGGGCATCAACTCTCACCGGATCTATCTCCTGACTTTCGGGATCAGTTCGGCCCTGGCCGCGCTGGCGGCGACGATGCTGGCCCCCCTCTTCCTGGTCAATCCCTGGATGGGGATCCCCCCGCAGCTGAAAGCCTTCATCGTGGTCG
Source organism: uncultured delta proteobacterium (assembly GCA_963712535.1). GTDB lineage: Bacteria > Desulfobacterota > SM23-61 > SM23-61 > SM23-61 > CAVQIK01. The sequence continues at coordinate 98,621 of CAVQIK010000004.1, forward strand.
TTCTGGGCGGACTGGGGAGCTTTGGAGGAGCCATCCTCGGCGGCTTCCTCCTGGGTTGCATCGAAAGCCTGGCGATTGTATTTCTTTCTTCAGAATGGAAAGACGTTGCCGCCTTCGTGGTCCTCATCGCGTTCCTGGTCTTTAAGCCTTCGGGCTTCTTTGGGACGAAGGAATGGTAACGGGTTGTGGGGTGAATTTATGGACGGGCAGCCTGGGTGATCCAAGATGAAGTTCAGCCGATTCTTTTCCAGTAAAGAAAGCAAAGCCGTTTTGGCCATGGTGATCGTCCTGCTGATCCTCCCGGTCTTCATCCAGGACCCCTACATCATGAACATCGTCATCCTTTCTCTCCTCTTCGCGGTCCTGGCCTGCAGCTGGAACCTGATCTGCGGTTACACCGGCATATTCACCTTCGGCCACCAGGCGTTCTTTGGAATCGGGGCCTATGTCTCGGCTCTGCTTTCCATGAAAGTCGGCCTTTCCCCATGGCTGGGGTTGTTGGCCGGCGGCCTCGGAGCGGCGGTCATCGGCCTGGGGATCGGGCTGCCGTGCCTGCGTTTGCGGGTCGCCCCTTACATCGCCATCACGACCCTTGCCTTTTCAGAGATTGCCCGGATCGTCTGCATGAACCTGGTGGGCTTGACCCGCGGAGAGCTGGGCCTCTGGGGGATTCCGGAGTTCCCGGATATTCCGCTGGGGAGCGGCTGGGTAGTCACTTTTTCGGGGGGGGACCGCACCGCCTATTATTACGTGATCCTGGGCATCTTCTTTGCCTCCCTCGCGTTCATCGGCTGGATGGTGCGTTCCTACATCGGGCTGGCTTTCCGGGCCATCCGGGACGAGCAGGACGCCGCGCTCAGCCTGGGAATCGACACCACCCGGTTCAAGCTCCTGGCCTTTATCGCCAGCTCTTTTCTCGCCGGAGTGGCGGGAAGCTTCTACGCCCACTACATCCTCATTCTTACCCCTACCTCCGTTTTCAGCGTGGGACTCATGACCGAGGTGATCGCCGTCACCCTCGTGGGCGGGCTGGGCACCTTCTGGGGACCGATCATTGGAGCTTTCTCCCTGACCGTCCTCCTGGAATACCTGCGGGAATTCGGAGAGTACCGCTTCATGATTTACGGCGCGATGCTGGTCGCGACCATCATGTTCATGCCCCGCGGGGTGTCAAGCAAACTCTTCCCGGAAAAAGAATAGATCCTAAACGCGAGGACGATTTTGGGACGCGGGGCCCGCCAAGTAGGGTTGAATCCCTTCCTTTTTTTTGTAGGATGATGATTCACTGAAATAGAAAGGGGAACAGTATGAAAAAAGGAAAAGCTGCTGTAGGGTGTTTGCTTGCGTTTAGTCTGGTGCTGATCCCAATCATGGAGATTCAGGCAGCGGATTTCATCAATATCGGGCTGCCGATCGCGGTTACCGGACAACTGAGCGGTTATGGGATCGGCGAGGTAGAAGCCGCGAAGATCGCCATCGAAGAGATCAATCAGGCGGGCGGTGTGCTCGGGAGAAAACTTGCTGTCATTCATTATGATACGGCAAGCGATCATCGTCAGACGGTAAACGTTGTCCGGAAGCTGATCGAGCAGGATAAGGTGAAAATGATCGCCGGACCCGTTTCCTCCCAGGAATCCAAGGTGGTATTTCCGATTCTCGAAAAGGCCAAGATCATCGTGATGTCTCCTTCCTCTCTCGCTCCTGCCCTCACCGATGGTTTGAAGTATTGCTTCCGCAACACCGCCGCAGAAGATAAGCTTGTGCCCCAATGCGTGAAGAAAGCCAAAGAACTCTGGAATATAAAAAGGGCAGTAATTTTTCAGGTACAGGACGACCCATACGGCAAAGGCATGGGGGATGTTTTTATTGAGTCTTTGAAGCAGGAGGGAGTCGAGGTCGCAATGGTCCTCCCCTATAAGCAGAAAGAGACGGACTTCAGCGCCCGAGTGACTCGCGCTTTGGGTGCCAAACCCGACACCATGGTATTGGCTGGCTTGTACAATGAGCAGTCGCTGCTGATGTTGGAGTCGCGGCGGCAGGGCTTCAAAGGAAGCTTCCTTGACGGCGCGGGGTTTACGTCTCCCAAAATCCTGGAAATCGCAGGGCAGGCGGCAGACAATGCCCTTTTTGTTTCTACCTGGTCAATGGACCTGCCGGCTGCCAAACCGTTTGTGGAAGTCTTCCGGAAAAAAACCGGTAAGGATCCTCAACAATCCGATGCTAATACTTATGACATTGTCAGGATCTTCGCTTACGCGATGGAAAAATCTAAATCCACCGAGGATACTGACGCCCTGGCGGGTGCGATCCGCGGCATTAAGGACTTTGCCGGGCCTAGCGGGGTGATCGGTTTTGAGCAGAAGAGTGGAGACGCCATACGGCGGGGGTATCCCACTATAATAAAAGATGCCAAATTTGTCCTTCTGGAGAAATAGCTTCCTTCGCATCCAGGAACTCCCTTCATCCGGGGCGACAGGACTCCCGGGCGTCTCTCAACGGTTCCGTTTTAAAGGTCCACAAAGGTTTGGCGGGGCTCGAAAAGAGCCCTCGCCAGGCGAACCAACAGGCGTCTGAGTAGCGTCCGCGCGGCAGTAAAGAGAATGGATCATCTCCAATTTAGTTGATCGAATTCTTCTTGAAAACCTAACAAGGGTTCGGAAGGAAAGGCAAATTCCGACACAAGCATTGGCGGGATAAAGCTTCGGTACCAAGGGCCGAATGGCTCTCCGCGATGCGCAGCGGGGGCCTGAACGGGCCTGCTTCAAAGGACAGAAGAACATCCCCGCCAGAACCATGAACGGATAGGTGCGTCATGATTGTGGCGGAATTTGCCTTTCCTTCCGGACCCCTGGAACCCCAGCACAATTTACCAGTCCCGCCGTATTTTCCTTCAACTAAATTGGAGAGGATCCAAGAGAATTTATGGAAAAGGTTCTGCAGCAACTGATCAATGGCCTCATGTTGGGATCGACGTATTCACTTTTGGCCGTCGGGTATACTCTCGTCTTTGGCCTGCTGCAGATGCTGAATATGGCCCACGGTGAAGTTTACATGATGGCAGCCTTTCTGGGGTGGGTACTGGTGGTTAGCGCTCAGCTTCCTTTTTATGCGGCCCTCATCGCTGCAAGTCTTTTCGCGGGTTGCTTCGGTCTTCTTATCCAGTTTTTCTGCTTTCGCCTGGTAAGAAAGGAATACCCCCTTGCATCTCTCCTTAGCACCATCGGCCTCGGAATCATATTGCAAAATGTCGCTCTGGTCTTCTCCAAAGGGGAGATGGTCCGCTTCCCGGATGCGATCCCGGAGTTCACGTTCTATGTGGGCAATCTCGTCATCTCAGGGGTGCAGGTCCTGATTCTAGCGATTGCCTTGATCCTGATGCTGGTTTTGCAGTGGGCGATCTTCCACACCGCTTTCGGCAAATCGATCCGGGCCATCTCAGAAAATGGGATAGTCGCCAGCATGTTTGGGATAAACACTCAGCGGATTCAGGCGGCGGTCTTCTTTGTTTCCTCCAGCCTCGCAGGAATCGCCGGCGTCCTAACCGCCCTCGCCTATCACTCCATCACTCCTTTCATGGGTGTTGAAATGGGACTGAAGGGACTGACCTGCATTGTTTTGGGAGGCATGGGTAGCACGACAGGAGCCATGCTCGGCGGTCTGCTTTTGGGGCTCGGGGAAGTGGCCGCTATGGCTTACCTTCCGATGGAACTCACCGGATATAAGGAATCTATCGCCTTTATTATCCTGATCTTGATCCTGCTCTTCAAGCCTTCGGGCCTGTCCGGGAAGTTCAAAGAGGAAAAAGTCTGACCATGGGGGAATCTTATCTAACCGGAATCCTGATCCAGATCGGGATCAATATTATCCTGGCAATTAGTTTGTACATTACTTTCTCCACCGGGCAAGTATCGCTCGGTCACGCAGGATTTATGGCCATCGGGGGCTATCTTTCTTCGTATCTGACCGTGAAGGTCGGATTTCCTCTGGGCGCGGCGCTCGCGATCTCCGCGGTGGCCAGTGGGATCTTCGGCCTCCTCGTAGGGTACCCCGCCCTCCGCCTTGGGGGGCTGTACCTGGCGATTGCGACTCTGGGTTTCGGGATCATCGTGCAGGTCTTTTTTGAAAACTTCGGACCCACGGGAGGGTCGATGGGAATGCAAGGAATGACCGGCACAACCGTAACCCTGGTCTATATCCTTGTCGTGGCGGTCATCTACATCGCGCGGGAGCTGATGAACTCTCGATGGGGACGGGCATTTGAGGCCGTTCGGGACGATGAGACCGCCGCGAAAGCAATGGGGATTCACGTCACTTCAATCAAAATAACGGCTTTCGTGCTAGGAGCCGCGATTGCCGGCATCGCGGGCTGCCTCGATGCCCACTACATGTTCTATATTGATAGCCACAACTACAATTTCGGCCGGTCGGTGGAAATGCTTCTCTTTCTGATCCTTGGCGGGTCGGAGGTGATCTGGGGACCGGTACTGGGCGCTATCGTGCTCACGGCATCGCCTGAGGCCCTCCGATTCATGCGGGAGTACCGTATGGTTTTTTACGGTTTCATCATGGTTTTAATGATGATATTACGACCCCAGGGCATCCTGGACCGCAGATTATTTATTTCCAAAAAAGGGAAGGCTTCAGCCTAGGAATGCTTGTAAAATTCGAAGATGTCGCGAAAAGTTTCGGCGGGATGAATGTATTAAACCGGGTCTCCCTGGAGATTGAACAGGGGAAGACCCATGCTTTAATAGGGCCAAACGGGGCGGGAAAAACAACCCTCTTTAATGTCCTGACCGGGCTATCCCGATTGGACGAGGGCCGGATTCAATACCGGCAGATACCCATCGAACACCTGCCGGCATACGCGATTTGCCGGTTGGGGATCGCCCGGACATTCCAGAATATTCGACTTTTCAAAACCCTTACCGTGCTGGAAAATGTCATGATCGGGCGACACACCAAAACATTCTATTCTCTTCTGAGCGCCTTTGCGAATCCTCCAAATAAACGGCGGAAGGAGAGAGAGATCAACGAAAAATCTCTGCATTTCCTGGAATTCGTGGGCCTGTCCGGAAAGATTCACTTTCGAGCACGAGAATTATCTTACGGCGAACAAAGGCGACTGGAAATTGCCAGGGCGCTGGCAACCGAGCCGTCGCTCCTTCTCCTCGACGAACCTACGGCTGGGATGACCGAAGGCGAAACGTTGGAAGTCATTGAACTCATCCGCCGCATTGAAAAGCTGGGAGTCACCGTTTTTTTCATCGAGCACGACATGCGCTTCGTTATGGACATCTCTCAAAGAATCACCGTTCTGAACTTCGGTAACGTTATAGCTGAGGGTAACGCTACAGCGATCCAGAATGACCCCAAGGTGATCGAAGCCTATCTGGGGAAAAGGGAGGATTCCTGGCGTGCTCATCGTTGATGGTCTCCACCTTACTTATGGCGGCGTTTTGGCCGTCCGTGGAGTTTCGTTTGGGGTCCGGGAGGGAGAAATCGTTACCCTGATTGGATCTAATGGCGCCGGAAAATCTTCTACCCTAAATGCTATCTCCGGAACGGTCAAGATTTCGGAGGGGGAAATCCACTTTCAGGGTAAACCCATTCATGGATGGCCGCCCCATAAGGTCGCCAAGGCAGGCATCATCCAGGTCCCGGAAGGGAGAGCCCTATTTAACAGCATGTCCGTATTGGAGAATCTTGAAATCGGAGCGCTGGCGGCACGGGGAAGAAGGGGTTTAAATCCCGATCTGCGCCAAAATGTTTGGCATTTATTCCCAATCCTCAATGAAAGACGAAACCAATTTGCCGGGACCCTCTCGGGAGGGGAGCAGCAAATGCTCGCAATCGCTCGATCCTTGATGGCTCGACCGAAACTGCTGTTGATGGATGAGCCTTCTCTTGGATTGGCGCCCATGATGGTAGTGCTGATCTTCCAAATCATCCCGCAGTTGCGGGATCAAGGGCTCACGATTTTACTGGTGGAACAGAATGCGTGGATGTCTCTTCAAGTTTCGAACCGGGGGTATGTAATGGAAGGCGGCCGGATCGTGCTCTCCGGTGATGCCATTGCCTTGATCGAAAATGCCAACGTGAAAAGGATCTATCTTGGCGGAAGCTAATTTGTTCCAGGATATGCAATAAAGCTCTTTCCTACGGGTCTGAGCTTTGAGGAGTGAATGTCAGGGTTTAGTCCTGCCTTTTGCCTTCCAATTGAATATCTGGTTTTGAGGACTTCACCTACAAATGGTGAGGATGATACCATTTCGGCAGTTGAAAATTACCAGTTGAAATGTGCACAAAAACGCAGGGCCATTTCTGTCATTCCCTTTTCGCATAACCAACAAAGCACAAATTACCCCATGCACAGTTTTCAGGGGAACCTTAGAGTTCTCGAGTCTTCTCTATGTAAAAGAATCTAACGGTTATTACTCCAGTCAGCTTGCAAGTCCGCAGAAATTGTCCCCAAACATGTTGATGGTGTGTAAGTAGGCGTATATTTGTTAAGAGGACATTTCAATCTGCCCGAAAACAGCTGTCAAATTGGCAGTCAGGCCATTTAAGTATTGCCTTCAGCTGAGATCAAAAGATCGCCTATTTTTCTAACTAGTTCTTCCACGCAAGCAGTTCCAAGCACAAATTATGCGGCATTCAAGAGATTGCCCGAAATAGTCGCTCTCAGTCCAAAGACACGTGTCATTGTGCTGAACCCTTTTAGATCAGGTATCGGCCATCTACTTTCAAAATTAAAATATACCGGATATTATTTTAACCGGTGCGGCTCATGGGGATTTGGCAAATCGACTCACATTTTTATTTACTGGCCCCGTTACGAAGCCATTTTGAGCAAAATTGATAGAGGCCTTTACTGCACGCTCATTATTCATAGGCCTCATGGCTGGTAAATTCGACAATATATACGCTGTTTTGTTCAATGGTTAGGACTCGCCGATACTTCACTCGACTCACTACTCTCTCCAAAACTGTCTACTGCGGTTACCACATAATAATAGGTTGTGCCGTTGCTTTTCCCCGTATTGGTAAAGGGGCTGGTGACATTGGATATCTTTTCCGCATAGGAAACCTTAGACACCCCCGAAGATGTTGACCAATAAAGATTATAGCTCGTGGCCCCGGAAACGCTGTTCCAGCTTATAGTCACCTGACCATCGCCAGCCGTCGCATTGACCCCCGTGGGTGCGGATGGGGGGCGGCCCGGCGTCGCCGACACCTGGCTTGACTCGCTGCTCTCCCCATAATTGTTTACTGCCGTGACAACATAGTAATAGGGCGTACCATTGCTTTTCCCCGTATTGGTAAAGGGGGTAGTGACATTGGATATCTTTTCCGCATAGGAAGCCTTAGACACCCCCGAAGATGTTGACCAATAAAGATTATAGCTTGTGTTCCCGGAAACGCTCCAGCTTATAGTCACCTGCTCATCGCCAGGCGTCGCATTGACCCCCGTGGGTGCGGATGGGGGGCGGCCCGGCGTCGCCGACACCTGGCTTGACTCGCTGCTCTCCCCATAATTGTTTACTGCCGTGACAACATAGTAATAGGGCGTACCATTAATTTTCCCCGTATTGGTAAAGGGGGTAGTGACATTGGATATCTTTTCCGTATAGGAAACCTTAGACACCCCCGAAGATGTTGACCAATAAAGATTATAGCTTGTGTTCCCGGAAACGCTGTTCCAGCTTATAGTCACCTGCTCATCGCCAGGCGTCGCATTGACCCCCGTAGGTGCAGATGGGGGTCGGCCAGGCGTCGCCGACACCTGGCTTGACTCATTACTCTCCCCGCAACTATTTACTGCCGTTACCACATAGTAGTAGGTCGTATCATTAATTCTCCCCGTATGAGTAAGGGGGCTGATGGTGCCATTGAATATCTTTTCCGTATAGGAAGCCTTAGACACCCCCGGGGATGTTGACCAATAAAGGTTATAGCTTGTTGCCCCGGAAACGCTGTTCCAGCTTATGGTCACCTGGCCATCGCCGGGCGTCGCATTGACCCCTGCGGGCGAAGGTGGCGGCAGACCTATTCCGTTTACTACTGTAAAATTCCCGGTATCCGACCATTTCGATAGATTCCCAAAGGCATCAACCGTTCTCACTCGCCAGTAGTATTGCCCTGGATTCAAACTGGCTGGAGTATATGAACTTGTACTTAGATCCTTCTGGGTAATGACGGGGGAACTAAAATCAATGCTATCATCTACTTGGATTTCAAACTTGCCCACTGGGGCCACTGGGGCCGCAGACCATTGGAAACTGAAATTGCAGTTCACAATTGATTCATCTTTTTTAGGTGAAACTAGGGTTATCGAATAAGGATTTGCCGTGATGGTTCCCGCATTATAGGTTTGATTGGGTAGGATGGTTATACCCACCAATGGACCGCCCATAAAAATATTATTTCCCTGAGAATCTTTGCCCAAAATTACCAGCGTTCTATTCGAGCCCGCTTTAACATTTGCAATCGTCCCAAAATGGGCACTGCAATTCCATTCACCCGAAGCGATGAGCAAATTCGATTCATCATAGATCTTCGCCTCTACTGTAGAAATACCACTGTTGGCACAGTCCAATTCGGCTAGTTGGGCGTGGGTGGACGAATCGTAGGTGGAAATCGGAGTGTTTTGCCAGGCAATATTGAATTGAATCGAGCCAGTCTCGACGGAGGGAGAAGAGGTACTGTTCGCCGGAGAAGAGTTATCACCACTGCCGCAGGCTGACAAAAAAAGATGAAGAATGTAGGGGGCCATGAACCAAAGAGGAAATTTTATCTTGCCTTTCACCTTACCTACCCACCCTCAAAACCTGTACCCATTTACGCTAAAAGTTATTAACTTTCCTTTACCAGCCAACAGCTACACTCCCGCTCCCACTGCTCGTAGTGCTACTGCTGCCACCTCCACCGCCTCCTCCGCCCGCTGCTACTGCTACGGCAATGGCGCCTCCAACCACGAGAGCACCTAAGACCCACCACACCCAGCCTGGCCACTTCTGGGTCACTTCTTCGACTGGAATATTTTCCGCCGGGGTGGCTCGCATCTCGGGGTCATTTCGGGTTATTTCCTGTTCTATATCTCCCACTTGCGAAAAAACGATTCGGGGCAGATAAAAAGTCACCAATGAAAAAATAAGGAAGCTGATAAACATTTTCCTGGTCATTTCATTCCCAAGAGACGACTCCGGCGTTGTTAGCCCGAGCCCGTAAATGCCCGCCGTTTCCCCGGGCAAAATCCTGTTATCACTTAGGACCGGGAGCTATCGCCGGCGGCCCGCTCGCTTCCGGATCGATTCTGAACTTCCTCACGGCTACGAGATCCTTATCGACGGAGATATTCAAAGTCCATTGCCCGGGGAGTTTCTCTGCCTTGTCGCCCCGGATCGTAAGCTTGTGCCAGGTATTGACTTCCTTCAGATATTGGCCCTCGGCGGATTGAATGGTGTAATTCCCCGTGGAGTAATAAAGACGTCCCTCGGGATCAATCCAATCCCATTTGACGGTATGCATTCCCCAGAGATTTTGGAGTTTCAGAAAAGCAAAAACCTCAGGATCTTTCGGCGAGAAGACGATGGCGGGATTTTTGGGAGATGCAGTGGAGGTTAGGTCCTCCACCGACTTTGACAGGGTAATATCCGCAACCCGAAAGGCAGGCGGCCTCTTTGTTTCCTGGGTAGAGGCACACGAAAAAAGGAAAAGGCAAAAGATCAGGAGAACAGAGAGGGCTCTTCTCTTATTCACAGAAACCGATCCTCATGGGACTCCAAAACGTCAGAGATTCGGTTTTGAATTTGGAGCCTCAAGTAATGATGCTTCAAGCCTTCAACGCAAGGTTTGTTGCTTTGTCCAAGCCGAAAATTTCCTCTCCTCTTAATCTTATTTTCGCGGGATACTGAGGCAAATCTTATTCGTCATGGGCGAGCGCGATCCGAACGCAACAAGTTCAGCCAGGATCGCCTCACGCCAATGGCGGGATCCCTGCGGAAATAATAGCAGACCAGATGAATTAGTCAAGGGAATTTCAAATCCACACATATTGCAAAAATCAGCATGAAAAAAGGGGCTGGCTTAGGTAAGATGGTTGGCGGCAGGCAAACCACGCATTGAGGAGGGCCTAGATGCTTCGGACCAATTAAATGCCCCGCCCGTTCGCATTCAGGTAAGGAAACGCGGGCGTACCGGGAAATGATCCGGCAAAGAGTTTTTCTGATACGTACGCGTACCCCGGGTGAAGAACCGAAATCATACACTTTTGGATCGGCTTCATCTTTCTCTGCCGGAGCTCAGCTATCTTTTCAGAAAACGGGGAATGCAATATTTAAAACAATGCCAAAAAACTCTTATCCTTGTGGGGGTAGTCAAGGGGGAAATTGTCTCCACAAGATGCGCCTTTCTTGCCAGCCAAAATTGATGATTTCCATTTGAAGTAGCGTATTCTGAGGGAAAAACCGCAAAACAGGACTTCAGGAAGTACTTCTCGTGTGATATGGCGTGCCCTACCGGACACCGTGTGGGGTGCGGGGACGCGGCTTTTGCAAGCGAGGTGTAGGGGCGATTCATGAATCGCCCCTGCCCGTCTATGGCTGAAACCTGATCATTTGACAGCCTATGTATCGTACGTGCCCGCGCCCGCCAAAATGCATTTTGCCCTATGCTCTATGCCCTGGGGTCTATGCTTTTGTCAGTACGGCTTCTTCTCCGGGTAATAATGCGGCCCGTCTTAGATCTCCAGGACGAGGGAGTCTTCCAGGGCGACTGACGGGCCGTAGACGTGGTCCTTGGGGTTGATGTAGAGCATTCCCTCTCTTACTTCGATGCCCGGGTAACTGAACCTTCCCTTCAGGACATACCACCAGATCCAAGCTATTGCCGACGCCTTCGGATTGGACTTTGTAGAAAAGTTTTCCAACGAGTATGAATGGGAACGTTTTCGGCGGGACGTCAACGTTCTAAAGACCCGGATGGAGCAAGACCTTCAACGGCATTTGAAACTTCCCGAAGGGTTTTTTTCAGCCTGGGGTATGACCCGGAGGGAAATTTCGGACTGATCCTCCGTTCTACGGGCACCGAAATGACCGTTCCCCCCCACTGTTCTCCTCCCCCCGGAAACGAGGCCGCCTCTTCAGTAATTCAGGGGACGTTGCGTTGTATCCGAGGCATCCTTGTACAATCTGCACCCATTACCCTTTGCTTCCAATCGTGCAAACCCCTGACGATGCTGGACGTGCTCACTCCAAATGCGCCACGCTATTTCCGCCAAAGATATTGCCACTTCAACCACCCCGGCCGCTCACGGAGGGCTGTCGTGCGTTATGCAATCCAGGGAAAAACGTCCCGGAGGCATGGGCGGCAGCGCCCACCGGCGAGGATGCGGCAAACGGAACGGCTGCGGCGACCGCCGTCGCGGCAGTGCCGACGAGCATCTGGCGACGTGTGAGTTGGGTCATCAACGTTCTCCCTGGAATTGTGCGCCGATGGTCGCGGCAGCTTTCCCTGAAAACCGTCTACCTACTGACTCTGGAGTATTCCCAAAAACAACCATTTTATCGATTATGGGCGGGAACATACGTCCTTTGGAGGATTCTGTCAACCTTTGATTTCCTTTGATTTCAGGAATGCTAAAATTTCCTAATATTTCCTTGACATGCAATTCCCCCTTTGCTAAATTCATCCAACCTTAAAAAGTCCTTATCAATAATGTTGAACTCGTAAAAAGTCGCAATCCCATGGAAATCGCCATTCCGGCAAAAGCCGGAATCCAGTTATTTCAGGATGTTCTGGGTCCCGGCTTTCGCCGGGGTGACGCTCCAAGAGACTTTTTACGAGATCATCAGTAGTATTCGTCCTGGAAAAATAACGCCAAAGAGGAGGTGTGATCATGCTGAAGAAGACGAAACGGGTCTCGATCGTTGCGAGGATCGCTCTCGCCACCCTGATGCTCGCCTTGGTGTTCCTCGGCGGCAGCCAGGGACCCCCGGAGGCCGCTGCCCAGGCTCCTATTACCCTGAAGTTTCAGGCCAGCTGGCCGGCCGGGTCGTTGCTCTATGAAAATTTCAAGATGTTTGCCGAGCGGGCGGACAAAATGTCCGGCGGGAGGCTCAAGATCGAAACCCTCCCGGCCGGGGCGATCGTGGCGCCCTTCGAGGTCCTCGATGCGACCTCCAAGGGTGTCCTCGATGGGGCTCACACCTGGGCGGGTTACTGGGTCGGCAAGCACCGAGCCGCGATCCTTTTGACGGGCGGCCCGGGCGGGACATTCGGGATGGACTATATCGACTACATGGGTTGGATGCACGACGGCGAAGGCCTGGCGCTCTATCAGGAGTTCTACCGCGATATCCTGAAGCTCAACGTCACGGTGACTCCCCGTCATGCCCTCCGGCCCCCAGGCGTTCGGCTGGTTCAAGCGGCCCATCAAGAACCTCGCGGACTTCAAAGGGCTCAAGTGCCGGCAGAGCGGAATGGCGGCCGAGGTCTTCACCGCCATGGGGATGCGCGTCGTGAACATGCCCGGGGGAGAGATCGTGCCGGCCGCCGAGCGTGGCGTCATCGATTGCGCCGAATGGATAACTCCCGGCGAAGATATGAAGATGGGCTTTCACAATGTGTGGAAGTACTATTACACCCCCGGGATGCACGAAAACGTCACGGTGGCCGAGCTGCTGTTCAACGGCGATGTCTGGAAGAAGCTGGCCCCGGACCTCCAGGAGATCGTGAAGGGGGCGGCCACCGATACCTTTTTGCGCTACATGGGGTGGTTCAACAGGCAGAACGCCCTCGCCCTCGCTGAACTCCGGGACAAGCACAAGGTCCAGGTCCTGAGAACGCCCGATGACATCCTCATCGAATTCCTGAAGGCCTGGGACAAGATCGCCAAGCAGGAGGCCGAAAAGGACCCGTTCTTCAAGAAAGTGCTGGAATCTCAGAGAAAGTACGCTTCCCTCCTCGTTCCCGCGCGACGGTTCATGTATCCGCCATACGAATTCGCCGCGAACTACTACTGGCCCGAGAAGCGGGCCGCAACGCCGCCGGAAAGCGGCGGCCGGCAAGAAGAAGTAACGGGCTGGCAGAGACAAGCGAAGCGTGCCAAAAGGGATGGGGCTAGCACCGCCGCTAGCCCCGGCTTACAGAGCGGAGACATGAATCAGCTACCCCTTGGACTGCTCAATCTCCTCAAGGTCATCGACGCCATCAGCGAGTGGTCGGGGAAGCTCGCCGCCTGGATGATCATCCCGATGGTGGGGGGGGTCACCTACGAGGTGTTCGCGCGCTACGGCTTCAACTCGCCGACCACGTGGGCCTACGACCTGACGTACATGCTGTACGGCAGTCTGTTCATGCTCGGAGCGGCGTACACGCTGCGCAAGGGCGGGCACATCCGCACGGATTTCTTCTACGCGAACTGGTCGGTGCGGACGAAGGGGCTCGTCGATTCCAGCGGCTACCTCTTCTTCTTTTTCCCGGGGATGGCCTTTTTCCTCATCGCCGGCTGGGACGCGGCGGCGCAATCGTGGCGGATCCGGGAATTGGCGGAGGCCACTGCCTGGCGACCTCCTATCTATCCCTTCAAGGCGGTAATCCCGGTGTCCGCCTTCCTCCTGATGCTCCAGGGAGTCCCCGAATTTGTGAGAAGCCTGTATGCGGCGCTCCGGGGGGAGACGCTATGAGCCCCGAGCTGATCGGCATGATCATGCTGGGAACCCTGATCGTCACGATCTTCTTCGGGTTCCCCATCTCCTTCACCCTTCTCTTTCTTGCCGTCGTCTTCGGCTACATCGGATTCGGGGCCAGGGTCTTCGACCTGATGGTCTTTCAGACGCTCGGGCTCATGAAGGAAGAAACCCTGGCCGCAGTCCCGCTGTTTATTTTCATGGGGTACATCGTCGAGCAGGCGGGGTTGATGGAGCGCCTGTTCAGGGCATTCCGGGACATCCTGGCTCCCCTGAAAGGCTCGCTGTACCTCGGGGTCATCCTGACGGCGACCGTGTTCGCCATGGCCACCGGCATCGTCGGAGCCGCCGTCACCGTGCTGGGGATCATGGCCGCGCCGATCATGATCAAGGCCGGATACAGCCCGCGGCTCTCCGCCGGTGCCATCGCTGCGGGAGGAACCCTGGGGATCCTCATTCCACCCAGCGTCATGCTCGTGGTCATGGGGCCGGTGCTCGGCGTCTCCGTGGCGAAGCTCTATGCGGCGTGCTTCGGCCCGGGCTTCCTCCTCTCCGCCCTCTACATTGGGTACCTGCTGGTCCGGAGTTACCTCAATCCGGCTCTCGGCCCCCCAGTGCCGCTGGAGGAACGCATCGGCTCCGCGCGGGCGATCGTCCGCGAGTTCCTCGTCGGCATGGTGCCGCTCGGGGGGCTCATTTTCGCCACCCTGGGCAGCATCCTGGGGGGACTCGCGACCCCCTCGGAGGCGGCCGCGGTCGGGGCGACGGGGGCAGTCGTGCTGGCCCTTCTGTACCGGCAGCTCGATTGGAATAAGCTGAAGGACGCGGTCTACAACACCCTTCAGACCTCCAGCATGATCCTCTTCCTGGCCGTGGCGTCGAACATCTTCGGCTCGGTCTTTGCCCGGCTCGGCGCGGCGACCATGATCACGAACACGCTGATCGCGCTCTCGCTCCCCTCCTTCCTGATGCTCCTGATCGTCATGGCCATGATCTTTCTCCTGGGGTGGCCGTTCGAGTGGCCTGCCATCGTCCTCATCTTCCTGCCCATCTTCTTCCCCATTCTGGTCGCCCTGAAGATCGACCTGGTCTGGTTCGGCGCCCTCACGGCGGTGAACATCCAGACGGCGTTCCTGTCGCCGCCCGTCGCGATGTCGGCCTATTACCTCAAGGCGGTCGTCCCCCAGTGGGACCTGCGGACGATCTACGCCGGCATGATGCAATTCATGATCCTCCAGGTTATCGCGCTGCTCCTGGTCATGCTCTTCCCCCAGATCGCCCTCTGGTTCCCCAACTGGCTCTTCGGCCCGTGAGAACCGGTTTCGTCCTCCTCGTCCTTGCCCCGGCTGGAGCGGGGGCCGCCTATTGATATGGATAAGAACTCGCTTTTGGGTGGGTTGAATGTGCAAAAAAAGGGAATTGTGTCTCAAGGCGATTTTAGCACAACATCTTGGGTTCACTTTGGGGGCTTTTCAGCGGGGATTCGGGGGAGTTTCGGGGTAGAGGTGGCGAAAGCGCGTTTTCAGTGATTCGGCGAGGCTCGACAGACGGTTTTGTGGCCCAACCAACCACACCGGTTCCTTCCGCCTTCTATTCCCCATTTTTTATTACGACCGACGGTAAGCATCCCAGGGGTAGTCGGGGTCTGCGTAGATGTGATCATTACCCGTTGAAATCTTGTATCTCTGCGATAAAAGTAGATTCAACTCTTACAGGAAGCAGTCTTTTTCGCTTACACTTTTCATATTTCTTGAAGTCTGATAGGATGGCGTTAGGATTCATTAGTAAATTTCGGATTGCGGGCTTGGGGATTGCGGATTAAAAATATTCGGGGATCAATTTTTTAAATAGAGGAACAGAGATGAATCATGTAAAGGACCTTAAGGACATCGGCTTCCATTGGATTGAGGAGAACGGGTCCAGGCTTATCGACTGCGCCCGGAAGATTTGGGAACATCCGGAGCTGGGCCTGGAGGAGCACCAATCCTTTCGGGTGCTGGCCGACTTTCTAACGGCGGAAGGGTTCGGAGTGGAAAAGGGCGTTGCCGGAATTCCCACCGCCTTCGTTGCGACGTGGGGAGAAGGAAAGCCGGTCATCGGGATCAACTGCGAATACGACGCTCTCCCCGGGCTCTCTCAGGAGGCGTCCGCCCGGAAAGAACCCCTGGTCCCCGGGGCCCCCGGGCACGGGTGCGGCCACAACCTGCTCGGGACCGGGGCCGCGGGCGCGGCCATTGCTTTGAAGAAGGCCATGGAAAAGGCCCGCCTGTCAGGGACCCTTAAGATTCTGGGAGCGCCGGCGGAAGAGATCTGCGCGGGAAAGCCCTTCCTGGCGCGGGCAGGAGTTTTCAACGGCATCGACGCCATCATCGACTGGCATCCCTGGTCTTTCAGCCAGGTTCTCTACGACACCTGCAACGCGTACTTCAACATGAAGTTCCATTTCCGTGGCCGGACGGCCCACGGCAATTCTCCCTGGGAGGGGCGGAGCGCGCTCGATTCGGCCGTTCTGATGGGGCACGCCATTGAGCTCCTCCGGGAGCACATCCCCCCCGGAGAGCCCACCGGGGCGAACACGATCAACTACACTTTTTCCGACGTCGGGCCGGAATATCCCAACGTGGTTCCCGACCGGTCAACCCTCTGGTGCGTCGGCCGGATTCAAACGGTTGACCAGATGGAACCTATCCTGGAACAGGTGAAGCGCTGCGCGGAGGGAGCTGCCCTGGCCACCGGAACGAAAGCAACGACGGAGTTCATCACCGTTACCCACGAAAAGATCCCCAATTCGGTGCTGGCCGGCGCCATGCACCGGAACCTCACCGCCCTCGGCCTGCCATCCTACACGCCGGAAGAGGAGAAATTTGCCCGCGACCTCCAGAGGAGCTGCGGGGCGCCGGAGACCGGCATGAACAGGGAAATTCCGCCGCTGGGGCCCGGTTCTTCGGCGGTGTCCGATAATTCCGAGTACAGCTGGTTCGCCCCGTTTGTCATGGGCTGGGTTGCCTGCGCTCCACCGGGCGTGGGGTGGCACAACTGGCAGGTGAACGCGGCGTCCAATTCCGGGCTGGGGTGGAAAGGGATGCTCCTCGCGACAAAAGTCCTCACCGCAACCGCAGTGGACCTGTTGCTGGACCCGGCCCTGATCCAGGATGCCCAAGGGGAATTGAAGAAACGGCTCGGCGGTCGCGAATACCGTCCCCTGATCCCGCTTGACGCCCCGGTTCCCCTGGAGATCAACCGGGAGACGATGGAAAAATACCGGCCCCTGATGGAGAGAAAAAAGGCTCAAGGGTAAGGAAAACGCAGCAGGGGAAAAAGAAGAAAAGAGCCCGGGGATCGCCCCTCCCGGTAAACCGGGACCTCATTTTTTTTAGTCAAAGCCGCGAACAGAAGGTGATTCTTTGGTTCGGTTCTGATCCAGCACCCGCCGCACAAGTTCGGCCCCTTCTCGAATCGTGAAGGGCTTCATGACGAAGGCGCGGAATCCCATTTGGGCTGCTCTTTCCGACGAAATGAAGTCCACGTATCCCGTGCACAGAATGACCGGAACATCGCGCCGGATGCGCATCAACTCGGCGCCCAGGCTCTCGCCCGTCAGAAACGGCATGCTCTGATCGGTTATCACCAGGTCGAATTGAGAGGGGTCGGTCGAAAAAAGCTTCAGGGCCTCGCGGCTGTCCGTCACCGCGGTCACTTTGTACCCGAGTCGCTGCAGCATGTTTTTGACGGAATGGACGATAAACTCCTCGTCATCGACAAACAGGATCCGTTCCTTTCCCCTGGGAATGGGTTTCAAAATTTCCTCGTTCCCCTCAGCGCCAATGTCCGCCTTGGGAAGATAAACTTTGAAAATGGAACCCCTCCCCGGTTCACTGTAGACGGTGATGTTCCCCCGGTGGTTTTTCACGATCCCATAGGCCACCGACAGCCCGAGCCCCGTTCCCTCACCGGCAGGTTTCGTGGTGAAGAAGGGCTCGAACAGGCGGCTGGTCACCTCTTCATCCATCCCGTGCCCGCTGTCCTTCACCGAAATCACCAGGTAGTCTCCCGGGTCCATGTCCGGCTGGGGCAGGTCATTTGAACCGAAGAGGATGCTCTTCAGGGAGATGTCGATCGACCCCGTCGTCCCTCGCATGGCGTAAGCCGCATTGGTGCACAGGTTCATGATGACTTGCTGGATCTGGGAAGGATCTGCGTAAACCGCATCGGATTCCGTCTCGAGGCGGAGCTTCATCTGGATCGTCGCGGGAATGGAGGCGCGCATCAGCTTGAAGGTTTCTTTGATGATGGGGGTCAAGGTCACCATTTCCTGCTTCTTCTCGGACTTGCGGCTGAACAGAAGGAGCTGCTTCACCAGGTCTTTGCCCCGATTTCCCGATTTGAGGATCAGGTCGAGGTTCTCCCGCACCCTGGACCCGCTGGGAAGGTCCAGCAGGGCGAGTTCCGAATTGATCACGATAGGAGCAAGGATGTTGTTGAGATCATGGGCGATGCCCCTGGTCAGAGTGCCCACGGCCTCCATCTTCTGCGCCTGGCGGAGCTGCTGCTCCGCTTTTTCGCGCCGGGCGATTTCGCCCTGTAATTCCTGGTAGGCGCGGGTCAGCTCAGCGGTCCGTTCCCGGACCCGGATCTCCAGCTCGTCCCGGGATTTACGAAGTTCTTCCTCCATCCGCTTGCGCTCGGTGATGTCGTACGCAACCACTAGAACCCTGCTTGGCTGCGGGCCCGCCCCGTTCACCGAAACGTTGAGGATCGCGTGGATGAGGCTGCCGTCTTTCTTCCGGACCCGCGCCGTCCCCGGCCAATGTCGCGGCGCCTTCCTCCATCGTTTCCAGCAGTATACGGTAAGAATAATCGGCCCCCTTCAGCGTGTAAAGCTGGTCCCCTTCAGGGCCGGAAACGACCAGGGCGTCCACCTCCCCGGCCCGGATGGCCCGCAAGGTTTCTTCGGCTTCCTCCAGGCGCGTTCGGAGCTCCTCGTTTTCCAGAAGAAAGTGTTGCTTGTTTTTGGATGCCCTCATGGATTCCTTCTAGTCATTGGGTGCAGCAGGAGAAGACTCCTTCTCGGTCTTTTCTGGGCGTGCCTTTGGTTTCAAATCCAGACCCACCAGGACCCGCTCCCGATCGGCTAAATCTCCGATGAATTTCCGCAGGGGGAGGGGGACTTTCTTGACGAGGGTGGGAGCGGCGATGATCTGCTCGCCTTTCGCCAGAGTAGGCTGCTGGTAGATGTCGATGACCTCCAGGTCGTAACGCCCCGGCAGGTGCTCCTCGCATATTTTTTTGATGTTCGTAATCGCAAGGAGGGACCTCGGCGTTGTTCCGGCAACGTACAGACGCAGGACGTACTTTTCGGTTGCCGTTTTCCGGAGCGCTTGTTCGGCCGATCGGGTGGATTTGATCTTTTTGCTGCTCATAGAACTCTACGGGGGGGACATTTACCCTCTATTTTACAACGGATGGGAGTTCGAAATGAGAGAAAACCGCTTGCCTGATTCCCCTGGACCGGCAGCGGAATCGGAGAATTCGAGATTCTCCTTAAACTCCAGACGCACGCCGGAGTCAGGGAATAGGATGGGACCGGAGCCCGGTTCTCGCCGATTTGAGCCGATCTCCTTTTTCAATTTTGCAGGCTTCCTTCGGCCCGGCAAGCCGCCCGTTTGCGAAACTTCGGTACATTTCAGGGGGAAGGAATTATTCTCGGTCTTTGGCGGGGAAATTCATTTCGGCTTCCGAGCGGCGGACGTAAAGAGGGGTGAAGGAGAACAGGTCCAGAGTCCGCCCCTCCTTGAAACCGGGCGCCCCCAACCGGGCTACGACCGCAGCGCGCGGCGCGCATAGCTCCGGAGGGGCGAAGAGGGCTCGGCTGCCGAGTTTTTCCCGGAACAGTTCCCCGTACGTGTCGAGCGCATTTCCCAGGAAGAGAGTCTTCTCGGCGACGCGGAGACAGAGATCCTCCGGGGATAGGACCCACTCCTCGTTCAGCTTCGCAAGCTGTCCTTCCCCGTTCCCGCGGAACAGCGCGCCGTACACCTCTTTCTTGCGGGCGTCCAGCACCGGACAGACCTGGGTCGATGCATAGGGAACGTTGTTCGCCAGGACATCGAGCGTCGGGACGCCGACCACGGGCACGCCGAGAGAATAGGCGAGTCCCTTGACGGTCGAGACGGCTATGCGCAGCCCGGTGAAGGACCCAGGCCCCAGGCCGAGGGCGATCCCCTGAACCTGGTGGATGGTATGGGAGGTCTCGCGGAGCAGCCGGTCTATGGCCGGCATGAGGCGGGCGGAATGGGTCTCCGGGGTCGTTAAGGTGGTTTCCCCCAGGATTGTTTCTCTCTCCCGGAAGCCGCCTCCCCCCGGCGGAGTCTCTACCAGGGCTACGCTTCCGGCCAGGGTGGAGGTTTCGACGGCCAGGATGAGCATCTCTATTCCGTTCCGATGATCCGGGAGATGTCGTTGTAAAAGACGAGCAGCATGATGAAGATAATGATGAAAACCCCGATCTGCTGGGCTCTTTCCCGGATCTTAAGGCTCACCGGCCTTCGGATGACCCCCTCGACCAGGAACAGAAAGATATGCCAGCCGTCCAGGACGGGGATGGGGAGAATGTTCAAGATGAGCAGGTTGATGCTGATGACGGCCATGAAAAGGATCAGGCTCAGGACGCCGGCTTTCGCCTGCTGGCCGGCTAGCTGGGCGATGAGGATCGGGCCGCCGATCGTCTTGGCCGAGATCTTCCCCTCGATCATTTTCATGATGCTGACCACGGTAAGCTCGGTGACTCTCCAGGATTGGACCAGGGCTCGATAACTTGCCGTGAAAGGGTCAAGCCGCTCCTTGAAAAAGTTGCCCGAAGGAGAGATGCCGATCAGGCCCACTCTCACTTCGTCGCCGAAGATATTCTTCTGGGCGCTGACCTGGGGGGTGACCGAAACCTGGAACGTCTTCCCCCCCCGGTCCACTTTCAGTTCCAGCGGCCGGTCGGTGCTGTCGTGAATGACGCCGGCCAGGTCTTCCCATCGTTTCACCGGAGTCCCGTTCACCTCCAGGATGCGGTCGCCTTTCTGCAGGCCGGCCCGCGCGGCCGGGAGATCCGGCTTCACTTCTCCCACTTCGGGCAGAAGAGTGGGCATGCCGGCCATGAAAATGACCGCGAACGCGACCACCGCGAAAAGGAAGTTGAAGAAAGGGCCGGCGAAGACGATGGCCAGGCGCCGCCGCACCGGCTGGGCGGAGAAGGACTTGGCGATGAGTTCAGGAGGAATCTTCTCCCCCGGTTCTTCCCCGACCATCTTCACGTACCCCCCCAGGGGGATGATGGAGACCTGGTATAAAGTCTCACCGATTTTTCTCCCCAGCAGTTTGGGGCCGAAGCCCAGGGAGAAAGTGAGCACTCCGACTCCGGACCATTTGGCCACGAGAAAATGGCCGAGCTCGTGGACGAAGATCAGGACTCCCAAAACGACGACGGTTGCGATAATCGTGGTGGTCACAATTTACCTCTGTTTAAAATGTCCTGGGCCCTCTCGCGGGCCCACGCGTGGGCGCGGAGGGTGTCCTCCAGGCTGTTCTGCCCGCCGGCAGGGTGGGCTTCCATGGTTTCCCGGATCAAGCGAGGGATGCTCCGAAACGGCAGCCGGCCCTGCAAAAAAGCTTCGACGGCGATTTCGTTTGCCGCGTTCAAGACCGCCGGCATGGTCCCGCCCTGTTCCAGGGCCCGGTACGCCAGCCCGAGGGCCGGGAACCGCTCCTGATCCACGGGACTGAAGGAGAGCGGGCCCGCCTTGCAGAGGTCGAGGGGGGGGAGCTTCAGATCCAGCCTTTCGGGATAGGAGAGCGCGTAGGCGATGGGACCCCGCATGTCGGGGAGAGCCAGCTGGGCGATCAACGACCCGTCAATGTATTCTATCATGGAATGGACGATCGACTGGGGGTGAATCTGGACTTCGATCCTGGAGAGCGGGACGCCGAAGAGCCAGCAGGCTTCGATGACCTCCAGGCCTTTGTTCATCAGCGAAGCGCTGTCCACGGTGATTTTCCTGCCCATCCGCCACTGGGGGTGCTTCAGTGCCTGGGCCGGAGTGACCCTCTCCAGCTTTTCCAAGGGGGTGTTGAGAAAAGGCCCCCCGGAGGCGGTCAGGATGATTCTCCTGATCTCTTCCTTCCGGTGCCCCGCCAGCGACTGGAAGATGGCGCTGTGTTCGCTGTCCACCGGAAGGAGCGTGACCCCGCGCTCGCGCACCTCCCGCATTACGATCTCTCCGGCCATGACCAGGGATTCCTTGTTGGCCAGGGCGAGGTTCTTCCCGGCTCTCACGGCCGCGAGCGTGGGCAGAAGTCCGACGCTGCCCGCCAGCGCCGAAACCACCGTCCCCGCGCCGGGGTGGGTGGCCACGGCGATGAGTCCGTCCTCACCCGAAAGGACCCGGGTCGGGTGAGAACCAAGGCTCCGGCGGAGGTGGCGAGCCGTGTTCTCGTCCATCACCGAGGCCACGTCCGGCCGGAACCTGGCAATCTGCTCCTCCATCCTGGAGATATTGCTCCCTCCCGCCAATGCGACCACCTGGAATTTATCGGGGTGCAGCTGGACGACTTCGAGGGTGTTGACCCCGATGGAGCCGGTGGAACCGAGGATGGAAAGTGTTTTTATGGCACCCACAAAAATAAGAAGCCTGAGCAGGGATTGATCGGACCGATCCGACCGATCCGACGGATCGGTCCGATCGCCCAATTTATTATTTCATCCCCGCCGCCAAAGCGTAGTAATACACGACGGGGGCCGCGAAAAGCACGCTGTCGATACGGTCCAGCAAGCCGCCATGGCCCGGGATGAGAGTCTCCGGAATCCTTGCCCTGGGCGCTGCGTTTGAGAAGCGATTCCCAGAGGTCTCCCAGTTGGCCTACCACTCCGATGATCGCGCCGAGGGGAAGCGCATGAAACCAGGCGAGCTCTGGGAAGAAACAGGAATTTGGCGATAAGAGCGCCCGGCGATGGAACCGGCGACCGCCCCCCAGCCCCCCTCCACCGTCTTACCGGGGCTGATTCGCGGGGGCCAGCTTTCTTTTGCCCCACGCCGTGCCGACATAAAAAGCGGCGTGTCCCCAAAATACACCGACACCAGGGTAAAAAGGACCAGGAGCCGGCCTGAGTCGATTTTCAGCAGGAGAATAAAATGGGAGAGGAGAAAAGAAATGTAAAGAATCCCGAGAAGATGTTTGCCGGCCTTCTCGACCCGCTGGGAGAACTCTTCAGGCTGGAAGAGGGCCCGGATGAGAACGAAGAGAAGAAGAAAGGCCAGCGCGGAAAGGAAGCAGCGGGGATTCTGGGGAATACAAGGACAGGGGGAAGAAGCAGTCCCAGGAGAATGCCCGTCCATTTTTCCCTTGAGGAGATTGCCGGCAGCGCGAGGGCGTAATACTCCTTCAGCCCGATCAAGATCAGAGCCAGGAAAAAAAGAAGGTAAAGCCAGGGGGGAGCGAAGAGCAGGAACAGGATTAAAGCCGGGGCGAGAATCAGCCCGGATATCCAGCGTTTCAAATGCATGATTTACCCGATCCCGGTCTTGATCTGCTCGCTGGTCATCCCGAATCGCCGTTCCCGATTCTGGTAGCTCAGCAGCGCCTGGATGAGTTCTTCCTGGTCGAAGTCGGGCCAGAGGGTGGAAGTGACATAGATTTCGGTGTAGGCCAGCTGCCACAGGAAAAAATTGCTGATCCTCATCTCCCCGCTGGTGCGGATGAGGAGGTCGGGATCGGGCAGGTTGGATGTCCACAGGTATTTGGAGAAGAGGTTCTCGTCGAGATCCCTGGGGGCGAGGTTCCCGTCCTGGCAGTGGGTCATGATCCTCCGGATGGCCTGGAGAATGTCGTCGCGCCCCCCGTAGCTCAGGGCCAGGGTCAGGGTCATGCCCGTTGCGGTGGGCAGTCTTCTTGATGGTTTCATTCAGGGTGGCCAGGACCTCCTTGGAGCAGGCGGGACAGGTCTCCGATCGCCATGAGCCGGATATTGTTTTCCAGCATCTCCTGCAGTTCCGTTTCGAGGTAGTTCCTGCAGGAGAAACATCAGGGCTTCGACCTCCGCCGGCGGGCGGTTCCAGTTCTCCGAGGAAAAAGCAAAGAGCGTGAGATAGGGGATGCCGATCTCACGGGAAGCGCGGACGACGGCCCGCACGGACTCGGCCCCTTTCTGATGGCCGGCCACCCGGTCCAGCGATTTTCGGGCAGCCCAACGCCCGTTGCCGTCCATGATGATCGCCAGATGCTGGGGGAGTTTTTCTTTAATCAGACGGTCCATAATTAAAGAGCGAAAAGCAAAAAAAATCAACTGACAGAGAACACCAGACTCGGATTCAGAGAATTATCCAACCGGAGGGAAGAGTCGACCAAAGTCTGGTTTGGTAAGCCGACGGAAGGGTTAAATTTCCATAATCTCCTTTTCTTTGGCGTTGACGATCTCCTGCGCCCTTCTCGATGGAACTGTCGATGAGTTTCTGGACTTCGTCCTGCAGCTTGAACTGATCGTCTTCCGAGAGGAGTTTGTCTTTTTTGGCCGTCTTCAACTGCTCGTTACCGTCCCGGCGGAGGTTTCGCAGGGCCACCTTGCATTCTTCTTCCATCCGCTTGATCACCTTGACCAGTTCCTTGCGCCTCTCTTCCGTCAGAGGGGGGATGTTGATGCGGACCACTTTCCCGTCATTCATCGGGGTCAGGCCCAGGTCGGATTTCTGAATGGCCTTTTCAATCTCGCCCGTCATTTTGGAATCCCAGGGCTGAATCGCGATGGTCCGGCTGTCGGGAACCGAGAGAGAAGCCACCTGGGCCAGCGGCGTGGGGGCCCCGTAGTAATTTACGCGTACCCCGTCCAGCAGCGCGAGCGACGCCCGCCCGGTTCTCACCCGGCTCAAATCCTTGCGCAGGGCTTCGAGGGATTTTTCCGTTTTGGTTCTTCAACTCCGGTACGAAAGTATCACGCTTAAACATTCTTGTTCCCCCCAATAATGGTTCCGATCTTCTGTCCCAGAACGACCCGGGTGATGTTCCCCTTCTGGGTGAGGTTGAAAACGATAATGGGAAGATGATTGTCCATGCACAGGGAGATGGCGGTGGCATCCATGATTTTCAGACCCCGGTTGAGCACTTCGATGTAGGAGAGCCTTTCGAATTTTTTCGCCTTCTTATGGACCAGGGGGTCGTGGTCGTACACCCCGTCCACTTTGGTGGCCTTGAGAATCACCTGGGCCTTAACCTCCATGGCCCGCAGGGCCGCCGCCGTGTCCGTGGTGAAGAACGGATTTCCGGTCCCCGCGGCGAAGATCACCACCCTGCCCTTTTCCAGGTGGCGGACCGCCCGGCGGCGGATGTAAGGCTCGGCGATCTGGTTCATCTCGATGGCCGACATGACCCGGGTGAAGATCCCCGCCTTCTCGAGGGCATCCTGCAGGGCCAGGCTGTTGATCACCGTGGCCAGCATGCCCATGTGATCGGCCGAGGCCCGGTCCATCCCGCTCTGCGCTGGCCGCCACTCCGCGGTAAATGTTCCCGCCGCCGATGACGATGGCGACCTCCACCCCGAGCGCCCGGACTTCCTTCACCTCCCCGGCCACTTTCTGGACGACCTCCGGGCTGATGCCGTACTCCAAATCCCCCACCAGGGCCTCGCCGCTGAGCTTGAGGAGGATCCGCTGGAAGACGGGCTTGGGGGCGGTTTTCAACCTTGGCGATATCCCTTCGCCTACCTGGAAACGGGCGAAACGGCGGATTTCGACCTTCTCTCCCACTTTTCCGATGAACCCGTTCAGGAGGTCCTGGATGGTGATGTCGGGGTCTTTGACGAAGGGCTGCTCCAGGAGGCAGACCTCGCCGTAAAACTTTCTCCAGTTTCCCTTCCACGATTTTGTCCATGATCTTCTCGGGCTTCTTGGCGTCCCGCGCCTGGGCCCGGTAGATCTCCTTTTCCCGTTCCAGGGCCTCGGGGGTGACCTCTTCCCTCCGGATGTAGAGGGGGTTGCTGGCCGCGATGTGCATGGCGATGTCCTTGGCAAAGACCTGGAAATCGTCGGTTTTGGCCACGAAATCGGTCTCGCAGTTGACCTCCACCATCACGCCGATCTTCCCGCCGGCATGGATGTATGACCCGATCCTCCCCTCGGAGGCGATCCGCCCGGCCCGTTTGGCGGCCGTCGCCAGGCCTTTCTGCCTCAGGTAATCCACCGCCTTCTGGAAATCCCCCCCTGTTTCGGTCAGGGCTTTCTTGCAGTCCATCATTCCTGCGCCGGTCTTCTCCCGTAAATCCTTAACCATGTTGGCTGAAACTTCCACGAATCATTCCTCCTATTCTTTTTCCGTTTCGGCTTCGATCTCTGGCATGCCCGGAGCGGCGCGGGGCGGCGGGCTCCGGCTTTTCCGGGCCGGGGCGGCCTGAGCCGCCGGTTCGGGAGCGGCCAGGGAAGCCTCCCGAATCTGCTTGCCTTCGAGGCAGGCCTCGGCGACCTTGGAGGAGATCAGCCGGATGGCCCGGATGGCGTCGTCGTTTCCGGGGATGATGTAGTCGATCTCGTCGGGATCGCAGTTGGTATCCACGATGGCCACGATGGGGATTCCCAGCTTGCGGGCTTCGTGGACCGCGATCCTCTCCTTGCGCGGGTCGACGATGAAGATCCCGTCGGGGAGCTTGGTCATGTTCTTGATCCCGCCCAGCGTCCTTTCCATCTTGACCCGTCTCCTTCTCCAGCCCGAGGACTTCTTTCTTGGGCAGGGCCTCAAAGGTCCCGTCTTCCTTCATCGCCTCCAATTTTTTCAGCCGCTCGATCGTTCTTCTTGATGGTCCGGAAGTTGGTGAGCGTGCCCGCCGAGCCACCTCTGGTTGACGAAGAACATGCCGGCGCGCTGGGCTTCCTCCAGGATGGAGTCCTGGGCCTGTTTCTTCGTTCCCACGAAGAGAATGGTCCCTCCGTTGCGCACAGGTGTCGACGATGAACTTGTAGGCCTCTTTGAAAAGCCGGACGGTTTTCTGCAGGTCGATGATGTAAATCCCGTTGCGCGATCCGAAGATGTACTCTTTCATCTTGGGGTTCCAGCGCTTGGTCTGGTGGCCAAAGTGGACCCCGGCTTCCAACAGCTGCTTCATCGTGACGGTTGACATAGATTCTTCCTCCTGGGTTTTTTCCTCCACTTTCCTTATTCCCGGCTTCACCCCCTGATTTGGGGAACCCGGAGCCGACGGGAAAGTGTGCGTTTTGAATTCACTATTATAACATTGCCGGGCAAAGGCGCAAGGTTAAAACAGTAATTTAGGTCGGAGCACGAGGTATTGATCCGACCGATCGGACCGATTCGACGGATCGGGCCAATCAACGGCATTTCTCAGCTGCGGTACGAGGCATTGATCTTCACGTAATCGATGGAGAAATCGGTGGTTAGAAGAAAGGTACTTTTGGTACCCCGGTGCAGGTCGATGCGCACCGTGTACTCCCGCTTCTTCATGACCGAAGTGGCCAGGTCTTCCCGCTCCGGGCCGGTCCCGAGCCCCGGCGCACGATGTTGACGTCGTCAAAATAGATGTCCACCCTGCCGGGATCGATGTCGGCCCCAGAGTACCCGGCGGCGCAGAGGATCCGGCCCCAGTTGGCGTCTTCGCCGAAAAAGGCAGTCTTCACGAGGGGGGAATTGGCCACGGCCCGGGCGACTTTTTCCGCTTCGGCGAAGGTCCGGGCCTTCTCCACCACGATTTTCACCAGCTTCGTCGCCCCCTCGCCGTCCGCCGCCACTTTCCTGGCCAGGTTGAAGAGGAGGTCGCTCAGGAGGAAGGAAAAGTCTCTGAAACCGCTCGACAAGGGGGTGATTTCCCGATTTCCCGCCTTTCCACCCGCCAGCGCCAGCAGGGTATCATTCGTGCTCATATCGCCGTCAACGGTAATGCGGTTAAATGAGCCTTCCACCCCCTGCCGCAAAGCTTTTTGCAGGGCCCCCGGGGAAATTGCCGCGTCGGTCAGGACAAAGACGAGGAGGGTGGCCATGCGGGGCGAGATCATTCCGGCGCCTTTGGCCATCCCCGCGACGGTGATTTCCTTCCCATTCACCTTTTCCCGGGCGAGCACGGCTTTGGCGACGGTGTCGGTGGTCATAATCGCCCGCGCGGCATCGCCCAGGCCGTCGGGGGAAAGAGACGAAACGAGGTGAGGGATCCCCTTCTCCATCACCTCCATGGGAAGGGGCTTGCCGATCACCCCCGTCGAGGCCAGGAGGACCGTTGCCGGATTTATTTTCAAAAGGGAGCCAACCGAGCGCGAGAGCCTGCCCCGCGTCCGCCACGCCTTTTTTCCCGGTGCAGGCGTTAGCGCACCCGGAATTCGCCAGGATAGCCCGGGCAGACCCCGATCTTACCCGTCCCGCGGAAACGAGGACAGGAGCTGCCTTCACCCGGTTCGCGGTGAAGACCCCGGCGGCCACCGCCGGCGTTTCGGAGTAGATAAGGGCGAGATCTTTCGCCTGGTTCTTCTTGATCCCTGCCGCAACGCCCGCAGCCAGGAATCCGGGAACGCGGAAATCCGGGGGGATGGGGTCGGTCATAAAGGCTCCGCTAAGTAAGGAACTACTTGGGCGTTGATCCGAACGATCGGTCGGATCCGACGGATCGTCTCGGACTCAGCTCCGCACTTTTTCACCTGCCATGACACTTCTTATATTTTTTCCCGCTGCCGCAGGGGCAGGGGTCGTTGCGGCCGACTTTTTTGCTTTCCCGCTTCACGGGTTGGGACTTTTCTTCAGCCTGCTTCGGCGCCGTGCTGCATGACGAGCGGCCGCTGGCGAACGGCCTCGAATCGGGTTACCTCTTTCGGGCGGGCGGCCTCGACCCGGAAGATCTTCTGGATCGTCTCCTCCTTGATCGCGGAGATCAGCTCGGATGAACATCTCGTACCCTTCCTTCTGGTACTCCTGCAGGGGATTGCGCTGACCGTAGCCCCGGAGGCCGATGCCTTCCTTCAGGTGATCCATGGCCAGGAGGTGTTCTTTCCAAAGGGTATCGATGGTCTGAAGGTAGATCGACCCTTTCCAGGTAGCGCATGGCATCCGCGCCGAATTCCGATCTCCTTTCGCGCGTAGATCTCTTTGGCCCGGCCTACGACCTTGTTCCAGGAGCTTCTCCCGGGTCATCTCCCGCGGTCTCATCCGGCCGGATATCCGGGACGGCGGCAAAGAGGCGCAGAGCTGATTCATTCAGCCGGCGGTAATCCCATTCCTCAGGGTAGGTCTTCTCTTCGGCGATGGATTCGACGATGTTTTCGCTCAGCTCCTCGATCGATTTCCTGAATTTCCTCGGTGACCGTCTCCTCGGCCCAGGACCCGTTTCCTAAGGCCGTAGATCACCTCCCGCTGCTTGTTCATCACATCGTCGTATTCCAGGAGGTGTTTGCGGATGTCGAAGTTGTGGGCTTCCACCTTCTTTTGGGCGTTTTCGATGGCCCGGGTGATCAGGGAATGCTCGATGGGCTGGCCCTCTTCCATTCCCAGGCGGCTCATGACCCCGGAGATCCGCTGGGACCCGAAGATGCGCAGCAGATCGTCCTCCAGGGAAAGATAGAACCGGGAAGTCCCGGGGTCTCCCTGGCGGCCGGACCGGCCGCGGAGCTGGTTGTCGATCCGCCGGGACTCGTGCCGTTCCGTCCCGAGGACGTGCAGCCCTCCCGCCTCGATGACTTTCTGGTACTCCTGGGAGGTGAGGGCGCGCATCTCTTCCAGGATCTTCTGCCAACCCTCCGGGTCGGCGGCCGGGTCCAGCTTTCTTCGCCGGACCTCCTCCCGGGCCAGACCTTCCGGGTTCCCGCCCAGCATGATGTCGGTCCCGCGGCCGGCCATGTTGGTCGAGATGGTCACCGTCCGGTACCGGCCGGCCTGGGCGATGATGTTGGCCTCCATCTCGTGGTACTTGGCGTTCAGCACCTGGTGGGGGACCTTCTCCTGCTTGAGCATCTGGGAGAGCTTCTCCGAGTTTTCGATGGAGATGGTCCCCACCAGGACCGGCTGGCCCCGCTGGTAGCAGTCCTTCACTTCCTCCACGACGGCCTTGTACTTTTCCCGCTGGGTGCGGTAGATCACGTCGGCAAAGTCATTGCGGATCATGGGCTTGTTGGTGGGGATGACCATCACTTCCAGCTTGTAGATCTTCTGGAATTCCGCCGCTTCGGTGTCGGCGGTGCCGGTCATGCCCGCCAGCTTCTTGTACATCCGGAAGTAGTTCTGGAAGGTGATGGTGGCCAGGGTCTGGTTCTCTTCGGCGATCTTCACCCCTTCTTTGGACTCGATGGCCTGGTGGAGGCCGTCGCTCCAGCGCCGGCCGGGCATCATCCGGCCGGTGAACTCGTCCACGATGATCACCTGGCCGTCCTTGATCACGTAGTTCACGTCTTTCTGGAAGAGCCAGTAGGCCTTGACCAGCTGGTGGACGGTGTGAATCCGCTCGGAGGCCTGACGGTAGCGGGTCTCCAGAGCCTGGCGGGCCTCGATCTTCTCCTCGGGAGAGAGGTCGGCTTGGGAGTCGATCTCCACGTACCCCTCGTCCAGGGACGGGACGATGAAGGCGTCCGGCTGTCCCTTCGGAGAGGAGCTCCAGGCCTTTTTCGGTCATCTCCACGGCGTTGGAGCGCTCGTCGATGGCGCAGTAGAGCTTCCCGTCGAACTGGGAGAGGATCTTCTGGCCGGAGAGGTAGGATTCCATCCGGTCGACCCGCGTCTTCAGGGCGGGCTGGTTGGCGATGAGGTCCAGGATACCCAGGGTGCTTGGGGTCCCCCCGCTTGACCAGCAGGAGTTTTTCAATGGCCTCTTCGCTCTCCGGCTCCTCTTTCAGGAGCTTCAGCGCTTCCTGGAGGATGGCGTCGATCATCCGGCTCTGGCTCTGACGAAGGCGGATGACCAGGGGCTTCAGTTCGTCGTAAAACCCGTCCTCGTCCAACATCCTTTCGACGGCGCCGGAGATGATCAGGGGGGTCCGGGCCTCATCGATGAGAATCGAGTCCACTTCGTCCACGATGGCGTAGTTGAGCTCCCGCTGGACCATGTCTTCGATCCGGAACTTCATGTTGTCCCGGAGGTAGTCGAACCCGAACTCGTTGTTTGTGCCGTAGGTTATGTCGCAGCGGTAGGAGCGCTGGCGTTCGGCGTCGTCGAGTTCGTGGACGACGACCCCGACGGAGAGCCCGAGGAAGTTGTAGATGGTCCCCATCCAGGCCGCGTCGCGCTTGGCCAGGTAGTCGTTCACCGTGACCACGTGGACTCCGAGGCCGGGAAGGGCGTTCAGGTAGGCGGGAAGGGTGGATGCGAGGGTTTTGCCTTCGCCGGTCTTCATCTCGGCGATCTTGCCCTGGTGGAGGACGATCCCGCCGATCAACTGGACGTCAAAATGGCGCTGTCCCAAGGTCCGCCGGGAAGCCTCCCGCACCACCGCGAAAGCCTCGGGCAGAAGGTCGTCCAGAGCCTCGCCCCGGGAGAGCCGCTCGCGGAACTCCGCCGTCTTGCCCTTGAGCTGGTCGTCGGTCAGCTTCAGCATCTCCGGTTCGAACTCATTGATGGACTGGACCAGAGGCTGGAGGCGGCTTAGTTCCCGCTCATTCTTGCTTCCGAATATTTTCTGGAGGGTGTCGAAGAACATTTCGTCTAATTTCTAATCGGACACGGATGAACACGGATGAAAGAAATGATCTGGAGTCCTTCTCTGTGTTCTCTGTGGTTCATTCGTCGTTGTATATTTGGATAAGAAAAACCCCGATAAAGCGTTTCCTTATCGGGGCAGTGAAGAAACCCACTTGATAATTTACCATATTTCCCGGGTCAGGGAAAGCCCCCCTACGACATCCGGTTTAGGTACAAAGAAGGGTTGACCGGTCTCCCCTGGATCCGCACCTCGTAATGAAGGTGAGGCCCGGTCGCGCTGCCCGAGGCGCCCACGGCCCCGACGCTCTGCCCGGCTTTGACCCTCTCGCCCGGTCTTACGTTCATTTTGCTGAGGTGGCCGAACATAGTGGTAAATCCATAGCCGTGATCGATGGAGACGAGGAGGCCATATTCGGATTCCCGCCCGGCGAATGTGACGATCCCGTCCGCGGGGGCTAGGACCGGGGCCCCCATGGGCGCGGCTATATCCACGCCCATGTGAGGCCTGGTTCCCCCCGAGGAAAAGTTCACCCGGAAATCCCCGAAAGGAGAACTAACCCTTCCAAGCACCGGCCACAGGCAGGGGATCGCCAGCAGGACCGACTTCTGGGCTTGGAGGAATTCCTGGAGTTCCTTCAGGGTTTGTTCCCGGTGGAAGGCTTTCTTGGACAGCTCCATGAGTTCTTCGTGAAGGCGGCTGACCAGCCTGGGCCTTTCCCGCTCCAGGGAGGAGCGTTCTTCCCCCAGGAAATTGGCGGTCCTGGGTTTGTTCTCCGCGGGTTGGGGAGCCTCAGGGATCTTGGCGGAAGATACCGGAGAGGGGATTTTTTTTACTTTCTTTTCTTTCTTCAGCTCCTGGACGTCCTTCAGGTCCTTTTTGACCTGCTCCTCCACGACTTTTAGCCTGGACAGCTGCTCCTCGAGGAGAGAGATTTTTTCCATGAATGACTGGATCTCCGCCTGCTGGGAATTCATTTCGGTCCGCAGCTCCCTAAGATCCATAATCTTCTTCTGGTAGGCCAGGTAGTCGTAGAAGAGGTAACCGGAGAGGACCAGGAGGATTGCGAGGGAAGCGGCCCCCGCCTTAAGGACTAGAGGGGATAGGATGAACTTCTTGACTTTGGAAGCCTTTTGGGAAAAGACGAGAATCGTGTATTTTTTCTGCCCCAATCTTCAGCTCCAGAGTTCAAGGGTTATTCCTGGGGCCTGAAGCGGTCCGCTTTCAATGAGTGAGAGATACCCGCGCGATTGACTTTTGCCCCACTAACTCAAAGCATTTATCACGGCCAGAGATTACCTGTCAACCCATTTTTTAGAAGTTTTTTAATTTTTTAAAAATTGTAATTAATTTTAATGGTTTTCAGCGATTAGACTTCCAGGAGGACCGCCACTTCGTCGCATTCGGGGAATTTGACGCATTTGACGCAGTCGGCCCATATCTTATGGGGCAAGGCGGCTTTGTCCACGACCTTGAACCCGTGCCTCAGGAAAAAATCGACCCTGTAGGTCAGGGCGAAGATCCGGTAGATGCCCAGGCTGATGGCTTCGGAGAGGCAGGCATCGATGAGCCGGCTGCCGAGGCCGCGGCCCCGGTGCTCTTCCCCGACGATGAGCGAGCGGATCTCGGCAAGGTCCTCCCAGCAAATGTGCATGGCGCAGGCCCCGATGATCTCTTCCCGCTCTCCCTCCACGAAGACGACGTAATCGCGGAGGTTATCGTACAACTCGCTCAAGGAGCGGGGCAGCATTTCCCCCTTTCTAGCGGGACGCTCGATCAGCTTTTGGATGTCACGGACATCGGTGATCTTGGCTTTGCGGATGGGCATGGTGAAAACAGTGGTTTAGTTCGAAGAATGGCGTCGACTTGAGACCGATCGGACCGATCCGACGGATCCGACGGATCGGTCCGATCGACCCCGAAATCCCGGCTCCGAACTAAATTACTAAATTCCTTTCTTTATTTTTTCGCCGCATTCCTCAGCATTTCCCGGGCGTGGTCGAGGGTCTTCCCGGTGATCTTGATCCCCCCGAGCATGCGGGCGATCTCCTCCGGCCGTTGCTCGTCTTCGAGCCGTTTGACTTCCACGCAGGTCCTTCCTCCCGCCTCCTTCTTGGTCACCTGAAAATGGGCGTCGGCCAAGGAGGCGATCTGGGGGAGGTGAGTGATACAAAAAACCTGGTGGCGGCGGGAAATTTCCTTCAACTTCCGCCCGACAACTTCGGCGATCCCGCCCCCGATCCCGGCATCCACCTCGTCGAAAATGAGCGTCTTGACCATGCTTTCCTCGGCAAAGATCCTCTTCATGGCCAGCATGATCCGGGAAAGTTCTCCCCCCGAGGCGATCCTGGCGAGGGGCTTGAGGTCCTCCCCTGGGTTGGGGG
The DNA here is from genome assembly GCA_963712535.1 of uncultured delta proteobacterium. Classification (GTDB taxonomy): domain Bacteria; phylum Desulfobacterota; class SM23-61; order SM23-61; family SM23-61; genus CAVQIK01. Next base: position 132,344 of record CAVQIK010000004.1, read on the forward strand.
AGATGAGGAACTGCACCCGGTCCATCCCCTTTTCGTTCAGGCCGGGCGCCGTTTCCGCGCCGGACGTTTCGTCCGGTTCGGGTTCGACAAGGACCCGGAAACGGACTTTTTTCATCCCCAGAGTGGAAAGTTCTCTTTCCACCCGCCTTCCGAGGTCCACGGCGATTTTCTTCCGGCACTCGGAAAGCTGCCGGGCCGATGCGAGGGCCAGGTCGTGGAGCCGGGAAGCCCTTTTCTGGAGCTCGGATATCGTATCTTCCATGCCCCCGAGATTTTCCCGCTCCAGGTCGATCTTTTCCTTGTAGGCCAGGACCTCCGCCAGTGATGGCCCATGCCTCTTCTTTAGCTTGTTTATCTCATCCAGGCGGGATTCGATCATCTCCAGGCGCTTGGGGTCAAACTGGACCCTCTCTCCATAGGCCCGCAGCGCCGAGGCTACGTCCTCTGCCTGGAAGAGCGTGGATTCGACGGCGGCCGTTAGCGGCGCCAGGCAGGGGTCCAGCTTGGCCCCGTCCCGCAGGCGCTGGAGGGTGGATTTCAGGCGCTCGACGGCGGACCCGCTCTCTCCGTAAAGGACTTCGGACCCGAATTCAGCGATGGACCGCAGCTTCTCGGAATGCTGGAGTCTGCCGCGCTCGGCCGCCAGCTCCTCGTCCTCCCCGGGTTTGAGTTTGGCCCGGGCGATCTCGCCTGATTGGAACGCAAGGAATTCCAGCCTCTCCCGGCGCTGCTCCTGTTTTGCGGTGAGCTCCCGGAGCTCCAACGAGGCCCGGGCCCACTCTTCGTAGTGCCCCCGAAATTCCTTCCGAAGGGCCAGGAGCCCTCCCGATGAATCCAGGATGTCGATATGGCGGAGGGGGTCGAGAAAGTCCTGGTGCTCATGCTGGCCATAGACGTGGACGAGATCCTCTCCGAGGGATTCCAGCATGTGCAGGGTCACGGGGCTGCCGTTGACGAACGCCCGGGATTTCCCCGACCGGGATATCAGCCGCCGGATCAGGAGCCCATCCGAGACATCGATCCCCAGTTCTCTGAACTGGGGCAAAGGATCATCCTGCCCCAATTCAAAGACGGCTTCCACGGCAGCCTCTTCCTGCCCCGTCCGAATCATCTCCGATGAGGCTCTGCTCCCCAGAAGGAGGTTGATCGCGTCCACCAGGATGGACTTCCCCGCGCCGGTCTCTCCCGTGAGGGCGTTCAGTCCCGGGCCGAACTCCGCCTGAAGCTCATCGATAATGGCGAAGTTTTTGATGGTCAGGTCGGTGAGCACGGAAACTTTCTTCCAGGCCCTCTCAGCGCTCTCCCCATTTCAGCTTCGTTCTCAGGATCTCAAAGTAATCCTTGAAGGGGGATTTGACAAATTCGACATGGCTTGCGGATTTCGTGATGACCACCTGGTCGTAGGGGAGGAGGGGACAGCCCACCTGGCCGTCAAGGGTGAGGCGGACGTCGCTCTCTTCCGTTTCGAGGGTGAACTCCACGGAAGCCTGGTCGGGGATCAGCAGGGGCCGGTTGGTCAGCATGTGGGGACAAATGGGCGTTATGAGCACCGAATCCATGCAGGGGTGGACGATGGGGCCCCCGGCCGCGAGCGAATAGGCGGTCGAGCCGGTGGGGGTGCAGATGATCACTCCGTCCCCGCGGTACGTGCTGACGTAAATCCCGTTGATGCTGCTCCGCAGGTTGATGATCCGGGCGAGAATGCTCTTGCTGATCACCGCGTCATTCAGGATTGAATACTCGAGCTCTTTGTTTCCCCGGCGCAGGACGGTGGCCTTGAGTTTCATCCGTTTTTCCGTCTCCACCGTCCCTTCCAGGGTCCGCTCCAGGGCCGGGTAGAGATCCTCGAGGGTGATCTCGGTGAGAAATCCCAGCCCGCCCAGGTTCACCCCCAGGATCGGGACGCTCTTCCCCTCCATGTGGCGCACGGCGCTCAGCAGGGTTCCGTCCCCGCCGAGGACGATGAGCAGGTCCACCCAGTGGCTGATTTTTTCCCGCGGGCAGGAATTGGAATGGTTGATTGCCGAAGCAACCGAAACATCCAGGTATACCTCGATATTCCGCCGGCCCAGCCACTCGACGAGCTCCTTGGCGAGCGTGATGGCCTCGGGCTTGTTCGGCTTGACCACGATTCCTATCCGATTGATCACTGAAACTCCTTGCAGGACCCGGGGGCCGATATCCTTGATTTTCCACAAATACCGTTATGGTAAGAAGAGATCCAATATGCCGGGCCATCTAGAGAGGGTTCGCGAACCGCCCCAACGCCGGTTTCTGCGCAGAGGCGATTTTCCCCCGCATGATCACGGGAAAACGGTATCTACAATGAAAAAAGCAATGGATTTTTACCACAAAAGAAAAAAGTTGTCCAGATTGAATTCGGAAGTCAGGAATGGCGACTGTGGATAATTGAAATTGAGATCAGGAGACCGGAACGCGCAGCGACCTTTGGAATGGAGCCTCGGCTTCAATTTAAATTAAATTGAAAGGTTAGCATTTCTATGTTAGGCTTGGTGGAAATTTTTGGGAGAAAATTCCTTGCCCATGCAGCTTTTCGAGGCGAAACCTGAGACCGGAGCAGGAAAAGACCTTGTTCCGCTGGCGGACCGGATACGCCCGGAGCGTCTGGAAGATTTTGTCGGCCAGGAGCACCTGCTCGGCCCGGGGCGGTTTCTCCGGACGATGATCGAAAAGGACCAGTTGCAGTCGTTGATCTTCTGGGGCCCTCCCGGCACGGGGAAAACGACCCTTGCCTCGATCATCGCCCGCTCCACCCGTTCCTTTTTTCTGTCTTTTTCCGCTGTTCTTTCGGGGGTGAAGGAAATCCGGCAGGTGGTTCGCGAGGCGGAAGAGCAGAGGTCCCGGGGACGGCGGACCATCCTTTTCGTTGACGAGATTCACCGCTTCAACAAGGCCCAGCAGGATGCGTTTCTTCCCCACGTAGAAAAGGGTACGATCATCCTCATCGGAGCGACGACGGAGAACCCTTCCTTCGAAGTCAATTCGGCCCTCCTGTCCCGGTGCAAAGTCCTGACCCTTCGGACCCTCACGGCAGGGGAGATCGATCGCATCCTGACCCGCGCGCTCCAGGATGAAGAGAAGGGATTGGGAAAATGGAAGGCGGAATTGACCCCCGGGGGACGTGAATTCCTGCGGGAGATGTCCCAGGGAGACGCCCGGGTGGCCTTGAACGCGCTGGAGATCGCGGTGCTGACAACGCCGCCGGGCCCCGAAAGCAAACGGCTCCTTACTCTGCAGGGTGTGGAAGAGGCCCTGCAGCGGAAGGCTCTTCTCTACGACAAAGGAGGAGAGGAGCATTACAACGTCATTTCGGCTTTCCACAAAAGCCTGCGGGGAAGCGACCCCGATGCCGCGCTCTACTGGCTGGCCCGGATGATTCAGGCAGGGGAGGACCCCCTGTTCGTGGCGCGGCGGATGGTGCGGTTTGCCGCGGAAGACGTCGGCTTGGCCGACCCCCAGGCGCTGCAGGTGGCGCTCCTCTCCATGGAAGCCTTTCGGTTTATCGGCTTCCCCGAAGGCGAGTTGGCCCTGGCGGAAGCCGCGGTTTACCTCGCCGCCGCCCCGAAGAGCAATGCCGTGTACGCGGCGTATGATAAAGCCAAAGAGGATGTGGAGGAAAAAGGAGCGCTTCCCGTCCCGCTCCACATCCGCAACGCCCCCACCCGGCTTATGAAGGGACTGGGCTATGGCCGGGGGTACAAGTATGCCCACGATTACGAAGGCGGGGTCGTTGAGCAGGACTACTTCCCCGCCGGGCTCGAAGACCGATCTTACTATCGCCCAACCGGCCGGGGTTTTGAAAAAGTTGTCAGCGAGCGGCTGGAAGAATGGCGGAAGAAAATGGGCCGGAAATCATAGGCCCGGTATTTCCATAAACTAATATAGGATGCGAGGAGTCAATCTATGGGAAGTGTGGTCAAGAAGAGAAGAAAAAAGATTTCCAAGCACAAACACCGCAAGCTCCTGAAGAGGACCCGCGTGCAGAGAAGAAAACGGAAGTAGAGCGGACCTTCTCAGGCAGAAGACGATTCCGGAAAATCATTCCAGTGTAGGGGCGGGTTCGGGAGAATCGACCCGCTCCTTCAGTTCCTTTCCCACCTTAAAGAAAGGCAGCCTCTTGGGGGCGACTTCCACCTTGGAGCCGGTTCGGGGGTTCCGGCCCTGGTAGGATTGATACGTCCGGACGGTGAAGTTCCCAAAGCCTCGGATTTCAATCCTTTCCCCTTTGACCAGCGCGTTGGTCATGGAGGAAAAGATTGTGTTGACAATGGTTTTGGCGTCCTGCTGGGCCAGGTTGTTTGATTTTTCCATCAACTTCTGAATCAATTGAAACTTGGTCATGCTCCCTTCTCCTTGAGAAACTTGAGCCGTGGATTTTCCAAATTATATACCACGAAGCCTTTTGGGATGTAAACCTAAAAATTTAAAGGAGATTTTTTTATTGACCGGGCCGAAAGAATGCCCGAGGGGTGCGATCCTCCCGGTCAGGGATGATCAGCTAAATGGAGATTCAAATCCTGATTTCCGCCGGGCTTCGGCCATCAGCTCCTGGCGCTTCCTTTCCAGTTCGCGGATGGTCTCTTGCACAGATTTGATCCGCTTGTCTATTTCCTCCAGCTTTTCTTCCTTTTTCCGAATTTCCAGATCTCCCTGGCAGGGCTGAAGACGGAAAGAAGCACGCTCTTTCTGGATTTCGCCTATTTCCTTCTGCAGATCGCGGATTTGCTTTTCGATTTGTTTGATCATGGTCCTTACGTCGTCGGGGTCCGGCCAAGCCCGAAGTCTCATGCCGGACTGAATGAAATGAACAAGGATATAGCGATTTTACAAAATTATTCCCCGCCAGGCAAGAACAAAGTGATTCCCCCGAAATAAACGGGCCGGGATTCCGATACGGAAAAGATATTGTCGCATTTCTAAATTCCGCATTATGATTTGCCGATCCTGATAATATATGTTGAAAGAAAGAGGGAAATTCGGCTAGAGTAAAAAACGGAAGTGCGCCTTCGGGTCGAATGAATCGGGGGAAACTTTCTCCCGCGGAAGGGCATCTTAACATTGGATATCTCAGACCAGGTCCTAGTCGAGAGAATTAAAGAGGGGGATTACCAGGCCTTCGAATCGCTGGTGAGTCGGTATGAGTCGAAAGTGTATCGCCTGTCCATTCGGATGCTGCGCAACCCTCAGGATGCCGAGGATGCGCTGCAGGAAACTTTCTTGCAGGTTTACCGGGGCCTGAAAGGTTTTGAAGGGAGGTCCACTTTCTCCACGTGGCTTTTTCGCCTGGCCACAAATGTTTGCCTTATGAAGATCCGCCGGAGGGAAACGGAGCCTTCAAAATTGCTTCCCCTGGAGGATTACCTCCCTCGACATGAGGAAGGAAAAAACCCGCATCTTCTCGACTGGGCCGACCGGCCGGAAGAGGCGCTCTTGAGCAAGGAATCCAAGGAAAAAATGATGGAAGCTCTGGAGAAGCTGCCCGCCGAATACCGGGCCGTCTTCATTCTCCGGGACATGGAGGGCTTTTCCAACGCCGAAACGGGAGAATCTCTCGGGATTTCCGTTGCCGCAGTAAAATCCAGATTGCACCGCGCCCGGCTGACGCTCCGCGGGCTCCTCTCCAAGTATTTTGAAAAAGAGGAACTCAAGGAAACCTGACGGGTCCTTGGAAGGAGAAGGAGGGATTTCGATGGAATGCAAGGAAATGTTGAAGGAACTCTCCGAATACATCGACGGGGAGCTTGATCCCTCGCTCTGCGCGGAGCTGGAATGCCACATGAAGGATTGCCATCCCTGCCTTATCTTCATCAACACCCTGAAGAAGACCCTCAGCCTCTACAAGTACGCCGCCAGCGAGCCCCTCCCCAAGGAAGTTCATCTTCGCCTTCACGATTTTTTAAAAAAGCAATGTCAGGGCACATAGAAGAGAGCGCTTTACCACCTCATGAAGGACGTTTTCTTCGCGCACATCTAGGGACAATGTTTCCGGTCAGATGGTAATCGTTCTTTGTACCTTGCCTGAGATTCTCTTATGACCCGCAAGGCTGCGTCCCGCCCCTTCCCAGCTCTCCACTTCGGTCTTCTTTTTTTCCAGCTCTTTATGAATTAGGATCATCTCCAATTTAGTTGAAGGAAAATACGGCGGGACTGGTAAATTGTGCTGGGATTCCAGGGGTTCGGAAGGGAAGACCCATTCCGCCACAATCATGAGGCACCTATCCGTTCTTGGTTCTGGCGGGGGTGTTCTTCTGTCCTTTGAAGCAGGCCCGTTCAGGCCCCCGCTGCGCATTGCGGAGAGCCATTAGGTCCTTGTAACCCAAGCTTTATCCCGCCAAAGCTTGTGGCGGAATGGGTCTTCCCTTCCGAACCCTTGTTAGGTTTTTAGAAGAATTCGATCAACTAAATTGGAGATGATCCATAAATTGAAAAGAAATGCTCGATCTCTTTTAAAAAATGGGGAGGGACCTCGGAGAGGGTTTTAATGTGGTTCCAGAGAGGATCATTTACCGGGACGCAAAGAATTTTTTAATCCCTCCCTTTCTCATCCCGCATGTTGAATAACCGTAGGGAGCAGATGCCTGGAAAACACGGTTTTTCGTTCCCCTAATGTTGGAGAAGGATCTTCGATCCGACATCATAAAGAGATACATCGTGCCTCGACAAAGCTGTCATTATTTACATTCATGTCTGCAGTGCTGATCGATTTTCCTTGGTTGAAATGATTAAGACTTATTCCGTTGCCTCGACGGAATTGTCGAAATCAGCGGTTCCTTCTTGTAACCATCCGCTCCCCAAAAGCAGAGTAATCGTTTAGAATTAAAAGTGATTCCTATCCCCCATTCCCTCGGCACCGGCATTGCTTTTAGGAGGGCCATTTAGTGAAGGCTTATCTGCGGGTATCTGCGAAGATCTGCGTCCAATAAATTTGATCTGAAAGAGATGAAAGGAAGATCCTATGGGATTGATCGTAGCTGAGAAAATCAGCAAAGACTACCAGGTGGGAGAAGTAACGGTTCGAGCTTTACGGGGCGTCAGTTTTGAAATAGAGCCCGCCTCCTTTGTTTCCTTCGTCGGGCCTTCGGGGAGCGGAAAGACGACCCTCTTGAATCTGATCGGATGCCTGGATAAGCCGACGGAGGGAAGTCTAACGGTTGCGGGTACGGATGTCCCCCACCTGGACCGGAACCAAAGCGCCCGCTTCCGGGGAACTCATCTTGGTTTCATTTTTCAGGATTTCAACCTGATGCCGGTGCTGACGGTCTTTGAAAATATCGAATACCCCCTGCTCATGGTCCAGAAAGTACCGGCCGGCGGAAAGGAGAAAGAGAGTGTTTGCGCTTCTGGAGGCGGTGGGAATGATGGAGCAGAAGGACAAATATCCCGACCAGATTTCCGGGGGACAGAAACAGAGGGTGGCCATCGCCAGAGCCCTCGTCACCAACCCCAAACTGGTGCTGGCCGACGAGCCGACGGCGAACCTCGACCACGCGACGGCCTTTACGGTGATCGATCTCATGAAAAAAATGAAGGAGGAGATGAAAACGACCTTTATCTTCTCCACCCATGACCCGAAGATCGTCGGCGAGGCGGAGATCATCTACTCGCTGGAAGATGGGGAATTGATCGGGCAAAAAGTGCAAGGGGGAAAGAACAATGGGTAATCTTTTTAAAATCGCCTTGCGAAATCTCTTCCGGTACAAGAGAAGGACCCTGTTGACTGCTTCCCTTATCACCATCGGAGTCGTCTTTGTCCTGGCGTATCATCTCGGTTTCCGGTTCGTTCAAAAACATGATGATCGGCCAGATCACCGATTCGATGCATCGGACATCTCCAGGTTCACCGCAGGGGATACGTGGCCTCCATCGACAACTTGCCCTTGAATTTGAACCTGAAACCCCAGGCCATCAAGTAGTTGGAAGATACCCTGAAGAGCCAGCCGGAGGTGGAGGCCTATTCCCCGCGGCTCAAATTCGGCGGCATGTTCAGCAATTTTGTGGAGACCACCAACATCCGCCTCAACGGGGTTTATCCGGAGCGGGAATTCAAAACGGTTCCCCTCCTTCCTACACGGATCAAAATGGGCCGAAAGACCCTGAAGCCGGGGAGAAATCATGATTCCTGAACTCCTGGCCAGGGGAATGGGGGTGAAAGTCGGAGATCCCGTCGTCATCGTGGCCACCAACCAGGACGGCTCGGTCAACGGCAAACAGTTTACCGTCTCCGGCGTGCTGGAAAGCGCCACCGGCCCGGGCGGCCGGGATGGCTATATCCATATTGAGGACGCCATGGAAGTTTTGCGAATGGGAGCAATGGAGATCAGCGAGGTAGCCATCCGGTTGAAGGATTTCGGGGAGGTTGATTCCTTCACCCGGAAGCTGGAGGGCCTCCTGGCAAAGCAGGTAAACCAAAAAGGGACACCCTATCTTCGAGGTCCATCCCTGGGAGAAGCTCTCCCCCTTCTACAATATCGCCCGAATGATCGACGTGATGACCTTCTTCATCAAAATCATGCTGATCGCCGTCGTCTTGATCAGCATCATGAACGTCATGATCATGGCGGTGTATGAAAGGATCCGGGAGATCGGAACGATCGCGGCCATCGGTACGCTGCCCGGGAAAATCCTTTCCATGTTTATCATCGAGGGGTTCTGCCTGGGGGTGATCGGAGTGCTGATCGGAGATATCCTGGGTTTGGTCATAATTTTAATCCTCAACTTTGCGGGCATAACCTTTGATTTCGGTCAACAGAAGGGGCTGATTCTCCACGCCACCATCGCCCCGAAAGATGTGCTCATGATCTCCGGGATTGTGATCCTGGTCTCGGTCATCGCCAGCCTGCAGCCGGCCTTCAAGGCTTCCCGGATGGAGCCCATCAAGGCGCTGCGGCATGTGTAAGGAGGAAAAATGATTATGTGGATTATCGCAGTCCTTGCGCTCCTGTTGTCCGTTCCGGCGTACGCGGTGGACGGCACCCAGCTTCTGGTGCAGATCGACCGGAACCTCAACCCCGAATCTTACGAGCTGTACCGGAAGCTCATCAATGTCGAGCCGGACGGAAAGAAGAAGGAGTATACTCTCTTTTCGGTCAAAAAAGGGGTGGACAAGGTAGCCGCGCTCTTCCTGGCTCCGGCCAGTGAAAAGGGGAGGAGCACCCTGCGGCTGGGGGAGAACATGTGGCTCTACATCCCCAATGTGGGGAAGCCGATCCGCATCACCAGCCTCCAGTCCGTCATCGGCGGGGTTTTCAACAACGCCGATATTCTGAACCTGGATTATTCCGCGGAATACAACGTGGAGAAGGTGGAAGAGACGGAGAATGAATACCTCCTCTATCTGAAGGCCAAAAACAAAACCGTGGCCTACGACCGGCTGAAGATGTGGGTGGACAAAGATAAGAAAGTGCCCGACCAAGATCGAATGTCTCACCGAGGCAGGGATGCTGATCAAGACTCTTTATTTTAAGGACATCAAAGATCTCGGTGGCGGGATCGTCCGCCCGGCCACGATCGAGACCGACAGCCCGCTGTACAAGGGCTATAAATCGATCATGATCTTCGCCAAGATCAAGAAGAAGGATTTCAAGGATGAAGTTTTACTTTGACCTTCATGCCGAATATGGAATCGCTGCGCTGATGAAGTTTCCGCTGCTTCGGATATCTATGGGAAAAGGCAGTCGGGATAGCGGGTAGGGGCACGATGCTGCCGGGCGTGCCCCTAGGCCGCAAGAGACTGTCTAACTACCGGTCCGTCAAATGAAAAAGGCAATTCTGTTCCTTATCCTCTGGTCTGTCTTCTTCTCCTCGATCTCCTTGCCGCCGAAGAGTACAAGTTCGAAGAATCGGAAATTGAGAAGAGGCCTTTCCGTTTGGGCGGGTTTGGGGAGTTCAGGCCGGTCCTGAATATCCTGGACAAGAATGCCGCCCTGTACAAGGTCAATTTTTACAACCAGAGTGTAGGAGACGCGACTGAGGAATATAACTTCCGGCTGCAGTTGGAAGGGAGTTATGAAGAAGGCATCGCCCGGTTTTTCTTGAGGGTCAATCAGGACCTCGATTACACGTACCAGGGCTGGAGCCATCCGGGCAGGATTTACGAGGGTTTTATGTCCCTCAAACCCTCCGACTCCTACCACATTGATATAGGAAAGAGAGTCTTTAAATGGGGCAAGGGATACGCCTGGAACCCCGTCGCCTTCATCGACCGCCCTAAGGACCCCAACGACCCCGACCTCGCGCTGGAAGGTTTTTGGACCCTTTCGGGGGATTACATCAAGAGCTTTTCCGGCCCCCTGAAGACCTTTTCCTTCACGCCCGTCCTGCTGCCGGTGGTTACGGACATCAATGAGGATTTTGCGCAGCCTTCCAGCAACCCGACGGGCGCGCCGGCCCCCTCTACCCCGGACCGGATCAATTTTGCGGCGAAGCTCTACCTTCTCCTTTACGACACCGATATCGATTTCCTCTACTTCACCGGTGGAAGCAGGACAACCCGGTACGGTCTGGATTTTTCCAGAAATATCGGCACCAATTTCGAGATCCACGGGGAATTGGCCTTCATTGAAGATTTCAAAAAAACAGTGGTGTCCCCGACCGGAAGGGTTTCCAACGAAGATTATGATGCCACCAGTTACCTCGTGGGGATGCGGTATTTAACGGCAAGAGATACCACTTATATCCTCGAGTATTACCATAACGGAACGGGGTACACGGAAAGTGAACTGAGCGATTTCTTTTCTTTCGTCGACTTGGGGTACAATCAGTTTCGGGCCACCGGAAACAGTGCCCTTTTGCAGCAGGCTGCCAACCTGGGCCAGGGAAACTACGGTCGAAACACTCCCGGGACGAACTATATGTACCTGCGCGTCTCCCAAAAAGAACCCTTCGACATCCTCTATTTCACACCGGCCGTCACCACCATCGTGAATTTGAACGACGGGAGTTTTTCCTTCGTCCCTGAACTGCTGTATACCGGCATCACCAATCTTGAGCTCCGGCTGAAGACGTTTTTCCTCGTGGGCAAAGGAGGCAGCGATTACGGGGAAAAGGTCAATGACTACCGGATAGAACTCCGGGCCAGGTATTTCTTTTAAGGCCCCCCCGCGCGGCGGTGGAGAATTCCAGGGGAGGAAAAATATGAGGAATCGGGTCGTAGATTGAGTGTGGCCCTGGCGGCCTTGGTCCTGCTCCTGGCGCCTTCTCCGGGAATGCGGGCGGAGCCTCTCCTCGTCGCCGTGGCTTCCGAGGACAAAGAGGCAACCTCCCTCGTGAGCGACTTTGCCGGCCGCAGCCGGTACTACCTTCTCTTCAGCGGAACAGATTTTGTCCAGGCGGTGCAGAATCCCTTCCTGGACAAGGGGGCCGGTGCCGGCCCCGAGGTGGTGGATTATCTTGCCCGAAAGGGGGTCGGGCTTTTAATCGCCGGAAGATTTGGCCCCTTCCTGACAGAGGCCATGAACAAAAAGGGAATGAAATACATGGTGTTTTCCGGCGTCGCCCAAAAGGCGGCGGAGCAGGTACCCAATTTCTTGCGGCCCCCAACTCCCCTCCCGTGAACCGCTGAACTGATACGGAAGATGTAAGTTCTTATGCCCTTCCGCCAGTGAGCTGCCCAAAATAATGACAAGAAACTTAGACTCTGTTTCCAGCGAAGATCTTATGGCCAAGACTGCAGCGGGGGACGAATTCGCATTTGAAATCCTCGTGGGGAGGCACCAGACTTCTATCCTGAACCTAATTTACCGTTATGTTGGAGATAGGACCGGGGCCAGAGACGTAGCCCAGGAAGTGTTCTTGAGGGTTTGGCGAGCTGCCGGCAGCTATGAGCCGAAGGCCAAATTTACAACCTGGATCTACCGCATTACCGTCAATCTCTGCCTGAACGAATTGAAGTCCGCTAAGGGGAAAAAATGGGTGGGGTTAGAAACCGGCGGAGAAGAAGGGGAGGGGAGAGGATACGAAATCCGCTCCGATGTTTCCCGGTCGCCCGAAGATCTCCTGCTGGCCCAAGAACGCAGCCGACATGTTTCCGAGGCCCTCCAGTCGTTGCCGGGAAACCAGAGGATGGCGTTAATCTTGAAGAGATACGATAACCTCTCTTACGATGAAATTGCCAAAATCATGAAGTGCTCGGTTTCCGCGGTGGAGTCATTACTGGTCCGAGCCAAAAAGAATCTTCAAGAGAAATTAATTTCTTGAAATGGTAGCGGCGTTGCATTGTACGTTATTTAATTTTTAGGATCATCTCCCATTTAGCTGGCCGAATATTCACTGAAAGCCTCGCCAGGGCACGGAAGGAAAGGCAGATTGCGCCACAAGCATTGGCGGGATAGAGCTTCAATCAAAGGAATGATTGGTCTTCCGCAAAGCCCAGCGGGGGCATGAAAAGCATGGGTTCAGAGGATAAAGGAACCCCCCCGCCCGAACCAAGTGGGGATACGTGCCTCGTGATTGTGGCGCAATCTGGCTTTTCTTCGGTGCCCATGGAATCACAGAACGATTTAACGATACCGCCCTGTTTTACTCAACTACATGGGGGAGGATCCACTTTTAAAAGATCCCTCTTTTCACGCGCGGCTGCGGCGTCGATTCCACGCCGGTCTTCATCTCCTTGAGCATCCGCGACATGGACTCCCGGGCGATTTTCTCGAGGATGGGACGAATCAGCAGCCCAATCCCGAACGGGAGGCTGCGGCTGAGGCTCAGCGATTCGCACTCCACCACCACACCCCCATCGCGCTCCTCGAAACGCCAATAGGAGTTGAGGCGCCACAGGTATCCGGAGTCGTTGCCCACCGGCTTCTCCTGCTCGTCCCTCTTTCCCACATTTTCTAATTCGGCGATCCGGGTGGCAACGCTTCGGCTGGATGCGTGACTCGCGTCATGGCGGCGATACACGGCGGTATGCGTGGTGTCGTAGGTGATCGTGATGATTTTCTTTTCCTGCAATCTGAGCGCTACATAGAAGCGATTACCGTCCCGTGCGATGAGCTTCGAGGCGATGACCTCGGAGAAGAACTGCGAATGCCGATCGTACTGCTGCGCGAATTCGAGCACCTGGTCCAGGCCGATGCCAGGCACGAATACCTGTCCGAGCCAGTGGTGAATGAGCCCGGACGGCACCTCGAGCTCGGGCGGGCGCAGGGGACCGGGAAGGGGGTCAGCGAAGACGCCACTGCGAAGCGCCTGGACGATTGCCACCTGTTCGGCCAGCGGCAAGCGCGACCCCACGAGGAACGGTCCTCCGTCCGACAGCTCGCGGCCGACGCGCTGTTCGACTAACTGCACATATTTATTCCATGCGTTGATGGTCTCTGGCTGCAGCTCCACGCCGCAAGCCACGGCGGGGGAAACGAGGACCAGCAAGACGAGTAAGGGGGGGAGCCGGCGCTTCGCGCATATCATCCGCATGCCTTGCCACCGGTTCGTTGCCGTTTACCGCTCGCAGGCGGGCCGCTGGGGTCCTTCCCTGGAGAACTCATTCGTCCTCGGCGTCCTGCATCCGCAATGGGCAGATTCCCCGGCGGAATGGCGGCGGGGGGGCGGATGAACTCTCGAAAACACGATGCCGCCGGCCCCCAATTCGTGCAATCATCCATGGCCTTCAGGGCCTCGGTCAGGACGAGACGGCTGCGGTAGGTGAGGTCAAATGCCTCCCGCACTTCGTGGCAGTCTTGTTCACTGATCTCCTTCGAGCGGCGCAGGCCGATGGCGTTGAGAGACACGACCCTATTCGCCCCTGCAAGAATGGTGAAAGGGGGGACATGCATGGAGGTGCCCGAGTTCCCCTGGGTCATGGCGCCTCGTCCGATCCAGCAAAACTGATGCACGAGCACATTGGCGGAAAGGATGGCGCCTCGGCCGAGGGTCGTATGTCCTGCCAGCGCCGACCCGTTGACCAGTATGGCATCGTCTTCGATCACCGCATTGTGACCTGCGTGGGCTGCAGTCATCCAGTAGGTCCGGTTTCCCACGGTCGTCGCCTCACCCTCGCCGGTCGCCCGGGAGATCGTTACCCCTTCCCGGAACACATTGCCGTCGCCCACTCGGAGATAGCTTACCGTTCGGGGGTCAAACTTGAGATCTTGGGGAAGTCCGCCGAGTACGGCGTAACTATCGACGGTATTGTTCCGGCCGAGCGTAGTGTACCGGCGAAGAGTGGCATGCTCCCGCAGGACGGAGCCGGCGCCGACCACGACGTCGGCTTCTATAACGCTGTACGCGCCTACTTCCACGCTGTCGGAGAGGACAGCCGTTGGGTGAATTATGGCGGTGGGGTGGATCTTGGACATGGGTACTCCCTTCAGACGCAGTTCGAGGATAAGGCGGCAGTATGCCTGACGCTTCAGCCAATCTATACCAGAGGCCGGAATCTCTCAATATGTTTCGTCATATTCCGTTAGAATCCGACTGACATCGGGGCAGAGCATCCCCCCTCGTTTTCGTGATGCGGGGTCGAAAAACAGATATAGAAAATTTTTAAAAAAGCGCGCAGGTTTTCCCTTTCCGAGTTGTTTAACTATACAGAAGGTGGAGATTCCAGATGAAATGCACTCAGGTCCAAAATAGACTTTCAGCTTTCCAGGATGGGGAACTGGGTCCCCAAGAAGCGAAGAGAGTCAGCGAACACCTGGAAAACTGCCCGGCCTGTCGTGATCGATATGCAGAGATGGAGAAGGTCTGGCAGGCGTTAGAGGTCTTCCAAGAGATTCTTCCGGAACCGGGATTTTATGGTCAACTGGCTAAGAAGATCAACGAATCCAATGAAACCCCCTCCCCGGCAGGCTTCCAGTGGATTTTTCAATTCTTTTCGTCCCCCTGGGCCACTTCTACTCTTTTGATCGCAGGAATCCTAATCGGGACCTTCTTGGGGAATATACTGGTGAAAAATGACCTGTTCCCATTCCAGCAAAACCAGGCCGCCCATTCCCAGGCGGCAATCGAAGTCTTTTCCCTGAAGGCTTTCGACCCCATCCCTCCGGGTACTTTGGCCGATAAATATATCCGAATGGCGGGCAATCAGTAGGAGAAATGTCGATGAAAGGGAAGGGTTTATTTTTTGTCCTGATTCTATCCCTGGCCATGAATGCTTCCATTCTTGGCGGTATGGGATACAACTATTACCGCGATGCCTCCCTGGCGAAAGAGGCGCCTTGCCCATTGTCCCCTTCCCATCAACACCTTTATCAGGAGCTTGGCCTTTCCCACTCTCAACTGGCTCAGATGGAGCCTCTGGCTCAAAAATTCCATGGACGACTGGCAGAGCTCGAGTCCGCCATGAAAGGAAAAAATGAGCGTCTGGTAAAGCTTCTGGGGCAGAAAGATGTGGATCCGGGTCAAGTAGAGGTGCTGCGGAAAGAAATAGCGGGTGTTCAGGATGAGATTCAAAAGGAAGTTATCGCCCATATCCTGGAGACGAAGAAGATCCTCGATCCGAAGCAGCAGAACCAGTTCTTTGCCCTTATGAGTAAGAGCACGGCCGAGGGGAAACGATTCTAAATAGTCTCCATCGGAAACCCAAAAGTTCTCTCCCCCTTGACGGCGTATGGAGGGTGGAGGCGATAAGAGTCTGGAAATTCAACAATTCTTTTCTCAATCCCCTCACCCTCGCCCTCTCCCGCGAGGGGAGAAGGGATTTCCGGATGAAAATTAAATAGGAAAAGAGGTTAGTGATGAATGTCGGGTACTTAATCCGGGAACTCTATTATCAGAGGCGACGAACCTTAACGGCCATCCTGGGCCTTTCCATTGGCATTGCGCTGCTGATCATCCTGAACGCCCTTTCCATGGCCTACCGCCAGGCAGCCCATGCTCCCCTGAAGGAGATCGGGGCGGACATCACCGTGCAGAGGGCGGGGGATGTGCCCAAGGATCTGGCCGGAGCGGTCTTCCCTTGCTCTGCCGTTACGATCAGCCAGGGCGAAGTGAAAAAAATCCAGGGGCTTCCCGGTATCCGGGGAATCGGGCAGGCGGTGCTTCTCTGGGTCTTCGATCCGAATCGGGCATGGATCGTCTTGGGGATAGAGCAGAACAATTCCGTAGGGCCGGCCATTCTTCGTTCAGCGGTGACCGAAGGAAAATTTATTCAGGAGGGAAGCTCGGAAGCCCTGGTGGAGGTTGGCTACGCCCGGCAATTCGGCATCAAGATTGGAGACATTATCTCCGTGTCCGGCAGGAAATTCACGGTTGTGGGCCTGGCGGATGCATCCCGGGCGGCTAAAATCGCGGTGGCCAATGTTTACATGTCCCTGGCGGACGCGCAGACCCTGGCTCTTTCCTCGACTCCGCTCCAGTCCGTCTCCCCTTTCAAACAGGGAGATGTGAACCTTCTCTTTATCAAGGCGGACCAGGAAAAGATTACCCCCTTGGCAGCTTCCTTAAAAGATATTCTGGGTAAAAAGGCAACCGTGGCAACCCCGGATTCGTTTTTGAAGCTTTTGGGCAGCCTCTTTGCTCTGTCGGATAAATTTACCCTGGCAGCCTCCCTGATCGCCATTATTGTGGCCATATTAATCGCCTTCAAGACCATGGCCGGCAACATTGCCGAACGAGCCCGGGAAATCGGGGTCTTGAAAGCCGTGGGCTGGACCAATCGCAACGTGGTTGCTCAGCTCCTGGCCGAATCGGTCACTCAGTGTTTTCTGGCAGGTATTCTTGGACTCCTCGTCGCCCTGGTGGTCGCATTCGGATTAAGCTTCATGAAGGTCAGCATCCCCATCCCCTGGGATATGGCCCCGACCCCGCATTTTCTTCCCGGCGGGGGGGACCAGATATTCAAGACCCTGCGGCTTCCCGTTCATGTGCCCTGGACTTTGGCTTCCTTTGCCTTCGTTCTTTCCTTAGTCATTGGAGGGTTGACCGGCGCGCTGTTGGGCAGACAAATTGCAAAAATCAAACCATCGGAGGTTTTAAGACATGAGTAAGGCAACCATCCTGGCCGGCGAGGAACTTAGCAAAAAGTATGGGGACCTGGAGGTGGTAAAAAACGTTTCCGTCAGCGTCCATGCCGGCGAGTTCGTCTGCCTGGTGGGGAAGTCCGGATGTGGCAAGACCACCCTTCTTTCTCTTCTCTCAGGGTTGGAACGTCCTACCAAGGGAGACGTGGTCCTCAACGGAAAGAAGATCAACGGCGCGTCCGAGGATGAGCTGGCCCTATTTCGCCGGGAGAATGTGGGCTTCATTTTCCAGTCGTTTAACTTGATCCCCACTCTTTCCGCCTGGGAGAATGTGGCTCTTCCCCTGTTTCCCCTGAAAATGACGGGTGAGGAGCGAAAACGGCGGGCAACGGAACTCCTCTCTCAAATGGAGCTGGGGCACCGAACGGATCACCTCCCTTCGGCGCTTTCCGGAGGAGAGAAGCAACGGGTGGCGATCGCTCGGGCGCTGGTCAATCACCCTAAAATCATCTTCGCCGATGAACCCACCGGCAACCTGGATTCCGCAACCGGGGATGCCATTATGGATATTTTAAACCGACTCAATACGGAAAAGGGGGTAGCGATTCTGATGGTTACCCATGAAGTGGAGCTTGCCAAAAAAGCAGAACGGCTCGTTCGCATGCACGATGGGGAGGTTATTTCATGAAAAAAGGGGTTTTGTTTTTTTTGCTGACCGTTTCTCTGGTCTGTATTCCCTTCAGCGCAATGGCCGGCAGTCCGGTCAAGGTAGAGGTACTTTACATGAACCACGGCCCGCTTCAGGATTCAATTGAAGGAATCAGGAAGGTGTTTTCCCAGTACAAGGGAAAAGTGGCCGTATCCTGGTACGATTTTGAAAGCAAAGAAGGGGAAGAATTCATGGCCAGGAAAAAAATAACCCAGCATATTCCCCTGGCGATCTGGATGGAAGATCAGGTTAAATTCAAAGTGGACGGCAAAGATTTGGTTTTTGCGGGGTTTCCCACCGGATCAGGTCCGGCATTTTTCCAGGGGAAATGGACCATGGCCGACCTGCAGAAAGTCCTGGATCAATTGACCGGCAAGAAGTGAGGAACCCATGAATTACGGCTATATATGGAAAGAGCTGCGCCATCATCACCACCGGACTCTGGTGAATATTTTGGGTATTGGAATCGGGATCGCTCTGTTTGTTTCCATCAATGCGGTCTCCGCCGCCTACAAAGAAGCGGTCAGCCTGCCTTTTAAGAACCTGGGGGCGGACCTCGTCGTTCAGCGGCCGGAAAAAAGGGCGGCGGACTCGGGACAGGCGCCCGCATCCATGCGCGGAATCCGCCTGCCCTTTTCCAACCAGCTTCTCCCGGCCCAGGATTTGGAAAAGCTCGGATCTATTTCCGGCGTTGATTCGGTGGCTACTTCCCTGCTGCTCTGGGAGTTCGAGCAAAGGGGTTTCCGGACCATCATGGGCGTGGACCTTTCTCAACCCAGCCTGGGGCCGGTCCGGGTGAAGGAATGGCTGAAGGAGGGGCGTTTCCCGGAAAATCCCGGGGAGGTCGTTCTGGAGAAGCATTACGCCAAATTTCAGCAAAGCCGCTTGGGAGATCTCTTCACGATCGGGCAGCGGACATTTAAAATCGTCGGACTGCTGGAGATCCGGGAAGGCTCCCAGATCGCTTCGGCGAACATTTATCTGTCCCTGTCGGACGCCCAGGCTTTGGCGGGGGAAGAATCCAAGGGAGTGAACCTGGTCTATCTCCGGCTGAAAGATCCCTCCCTGCTCCCGCAAGTCAAAACCCAGATCGCGAGGGCGCTCCAGGGAGTTTCCGTCACCAGCTCCGATTCCTTTCTGGAATTGATGGGGGGAGTGTCCAAGATCTCCGATCAATTCTCCTGGCTCGCCTCGCTGATCGCCCTCGGCGGGGCCATTTTCCTGATCATTAAAACCATGCTCTCCAACCTGGTGGAGCGCTCGCGAGAGGTCGGCATCCTGAAGGCGGTGGGCTGGACGGGAAAAGATGTGCAAAAGCAGTTGATGGGTGAGGTCCTGCTGCAGTCCTTCATGGGCGGCGTCTTTGGCATCGTGATGGGCTATGTCATTTCCTATCTGCTGGGTTTCCTCTCCATTCCGATCTCCACCCCCTGGGAAGTGAACCTCCTGCCGGCGTTCGCCAGAGAAACAGAATCCGCAGCTCAAGTGGTCAGGCTTCCGGTAAGCGTTTCGTTCGGTCTCATGGGCCTATCCCTGGTCCTGTCCCTCCTTGCGGGGGGATTGGCCAGTTACGTCATGGGAAGGCGGACAGTGGGAATGAAGCCCGCCGACATATTGAGAAAGATGTGAGGCTTCTCGATTGTGGGAGGCCAAATTATAGTCAATAATTTAAATAAGGCGACGTTATGATCTCTCATAAGAGCTGGAAATCTCCGTTTTAAAATCCCCCCTCCCCCCTTTCGTAAAGGGGGGTTGGGGGGGATTTCTGCTGGGGATGCCGGAGAGCAATGGCTACTTTCTTTTATCGTTGCCTATAGGTCTTGAAGATCTTATGAAAAGCCCCGAAAACCAAAATCACCTTGCACCGTCGAGGGCTGCGGCCGGCGGCGCGATCTTCCTTTCGTTCATCGTGGCCCTGGAAATTGTCATCATGATCAGCCCCTTCGCTTTTTTCTTCTACTCCGTATTTAACCCCTTCCTGCTGGCCCTCAATCAATCGCCGATGACCCGCTGGCTGACCGCCTTTTTCCTGCCTCACATGATCGTTCCCCCGAATGGGGCATTGAAAACAATTCGTATCCTGGGATCCGTGTTCTTCATCGGCGGGAGCTTGATATTCCTGACTTGCGCTGTCCAGGTGTACTCGGGGAAGTTGCTGAAACGGGGGGTCGCGACCTGGGGTTTTTACCGAATCATCCGCCATCCGCAATATCTCGGGCTTGGTCTGGCGGCCTTGGGGTTAGCGATCCTGTGGCCGAGATTTCTGACCCTCACCCTTTTTGCGGTCATGATGTTCTTGTACTACCTCCTCGCCAAAGACGAAGAGCGCCGGATGATCAAGCGTTTTGGAGAAAGCTACCTCGCCTACAGGAATCGAACGGGGATGTTTCTTCCCTCTTCCATCGAGAAAATCTGGGCGAAAGGAGCCAGACCTCCGCAAACCCTGAGCCTTGAAAAAGCCGCGGTGGTCCTACTGGTGCTCCTGGCAGTCACGATCGGAAACGGATTCATCCTGCGGTCCTATGTCGTCCGGCACCTTCCCCTGCTGGAAGTCGATCGGGTGGATGTTATGGCCATAAGGCAAGAGGACCTCCCAACCGCAAAACAACTGCTGCCCCCTCTTCTTGCGGATCCCGCCGTCGCCTCCAGGCTTCAATCCGTCCCCAACGACCCAAACCATCGCCTCCTTGCCTATGTAATTCCCGTTGATTACGTCATGCAGGGAATGATTGCCAATACCGGAGAAGAGTGGAAACTCTTCGAACAGCACAAAACCATCGGGATGATGGGGGAGAATATTTTTCACCCTTTCCGGCATTTAACGGAAGGACACGCCCACCACGGGGCGGGCATCCAGCATGAGGCAGCCGGTCATAACCGACCCGAGATGCGACGCAGAATCATCTTCATGGAAATATCGGCAAACCGGGGAGGGCTCCCGTCCCCTTATGAAGATTTTGGTTTTAATGTAAAACGAACCCCTCTCTTCTTTGTGGATGTGCATCTTCATACGGGGGAGATTCTGCAAATCAAAGAAACCCCGGGGGGAAGCGGCTGGGGGACCGTTCCCACGCCGATGTTCTAGCCGCTTGCGGAAAACCCGGAATTCCGTCCTTCCCGCGAAGCCTACGCCGGGGAAAGGCAAGGGATGGAGGTGATAAAAGTTTGTAGTTCAAAAGAGGGGAGAGAGTTTCCGGATGGAAACGATCATTCTGATTTTATTTCTTCCTGCGCTATAATTTCAAACAGGAGGCGGACAGTCTTGCCACACAGGTTGGCGCACTCCTGCTTTCCGCCCCGATCGACCCACGCCTTTCTCTCTTCGGGAACGTTCAGGTCGGCATGGATGATTTCCGGGCAAAATCGGCTGCCGAAGGCCTTCTCGAATTCACCGTAGAATCGGGTGATGGGCTGAAAGGATTTCACCAGGGCTTCCTGACTGGACCTCTCGTCTCCCTCGGTCCCATAGAGCATTCCCAAGGTCAAGATTCCCGCCTGCAGGGCCCCGCATAGGGAGCGCACTCGGCTGCCCCCGGCCATCGGACCCACCGCCTTTATCATTAAATCATCCACCATTCCCAATTTTTCCTGCATGACCTGCAGGACGGTCTGCGATCAGGCCCGCCTCTTGTCGCTGTTGAGCAGAGCGTAGGCTTCTTCCGCCGCTTCATCGACCGTCTTCTGCCATTCTTCGGCTCGATGTACTTTTAAGCGCCCGCGTTTCATATTTCCCCTCCTTAAGAAGAATATTGGATCCTATCATCACAATACGGGCCATTAATCTGCCCCTTTCTTCTTGCCTTGTTAGAATTAAGCCATGGGAGTAAAGCGGATGAGAAAGGCCGCCCATAGCAATCCCAGATAGGTGGAGATTATCACGTCGCTCGGCCAGTGTCCTGCCAGCGCGACCCGGGCAACCCAGCCAAGAATTAAAATAGCACCGCACACGATCAAAAGGGTCGTGCGCACCCCGCCGGAGCTCTTCCCTGCCGCCAGAACCGCCAGAAAACCAAAAGTAGCGGCATACCTCAGGGCAAATTGGGAAGGAAAGCTATAGCCCGAAAGCGGTCGAAACACGTGCACCAGCTCCGGGGAAGGCCGCGGGCGGGCAATCGCCGGGCTCAGCCAGTATCCCAGGGCCAACATTCCCCCAAAGCTGACGGCGGAGACAAGCGCGCCGCGCCAACCGGCCAGGGCCCAGGAGAGGGCAAACACAAGCGCCAGTACCAGGAGGACCCAAGGAAATTCGGCCGTCCGCGATACTCCTGCGGCCCAATTGAGATTTTGGGGAAGTAACGATTGGACCCATCTTTCTACCGCCACGTCTCCGGGGAAGTAAGCATAATATTTCGCTGCCAGGGTGAGCAAGGCGGCAATGATCCATAACCCAATCCATACGGCATATTCAGTACGCATGGTCCCCTCCTCCCTTGGTAGGTTGCCATTCCTTAGCCCCGCGGGAGGCTATTAGGTTACAACAATCCGCTGGCCAAGCCTGCACCAACCAGGATCAGCATGACTCCTACGATGATTTGAACCGTACGCAGGGTGACCTTTTTCATTAGACGTGTGCCGATGAATGAGCCCACGAAAGCAGCCAGCGTGGCGGCCATCACCAGCCCAACCATGCCCGGCGGGAGTTTGACAAATTTGGCGGTGTAGAAGCTCAGCCCATAGACCAGCAGCCGGGCTATATCCACGATTACGGCTGATACCGTTCCGGTGCCGATGAAAGCTTCTTTCTCCAATCCGATCTTAATCAGAAAGGCGGACCGTAGCGCTCCCTGGATGCCTGATAAGCCCCCGAAGAAACCGGATAAGAGGCCGCCCACTGGAAGGTACTTGCGATCAAAGGCCAGTTTTTCGAAACGTGGCAGGAGGTCCAAAAAAGCAAAACCGACGATTAATACTCCGATCACCAGTTCGACTAGGGCGATTTCGTGCGTCTTTCCACTAAACTGATATGAAAATACCGGCGGCAACGAGGCAAATGCGTTCAACAACATAGCGCCAAGCATAGCCGCCCCTGCGCCGGGCAGGGCAAACTTGGCCACCACCGGCCAATCCGCCTTACGTCCCACCAAGGCCGTCTTGAAAAGATTGTTAGCCAGGTGCACCACGGCGGTGGCCGCCACCGCCACCGGGACCGGGAAGAACAGCGCAAAGGCCGGCATAAGCACCGTGCCCAGCCCGAAGCCGGAAAAAAGAGTCAGGGCCGACGCGCCGAGCGCCACCAGACACACCACAAGGTATTCCATTTATTCAGATCTCCCCTTGAGCGCCGTGGTATCGGACATGTAAGCGGATGAACTCCGGGAAAAAGTCTCGCAAGACAATATCTGTATTCGTTATCGACATTCGATAAGGATGAGACATTCCTTCACCAAGATCAATAATGATTTATAGTTTCTTTCAACATGGTAATGATTGTAAATTTTGGATCATCTCCAATTTACGTGATCGAATATTTGCTGAAAGCCTCCCAAGGGTCCGGAAGGAAAGGCAGATTCCGCCGCAAGCCTTGGCGGGATAAAGCTTCGGTCAAAGGGCTTGCGAACTTTCCGAAAGGCGCTGCGGGGACAGGAAAGGGTTGATTCGGAGGATCGAAGAACATCCCCGCCAGGACCAAGAAGGAATACGTGCCTCAGGGTTGTGGCGGAATCTGCCTTTCCTTCCGGACCCCTGGAAGCAGCACACGTTACCTTTGCCACCCTATTTTGCTTCACGTAAATTGGAGATGATCCTAATTTTTATATATAACCCGGCCGGCCGTTCAATCGTGATCCCAGGAATGAGAATTGGAAGTTACGGAAATTCACGCTTCCCAAGAGTGGGTTCGGTGATTGCCCCAGTACAATATCGATCCCATTCAATTCTAAAAATGGACGGAGGCAGGGAAAGGATAGAGGAAAGAGAGGGCAGGGCTTAAGCCATTAGCAAACCAAAGAGCAGAATGGAGGCGATAGCCCCTACCGCCAGGATGTAGGCCAAGTCAACTTTTCTTAGGAGCGCGATAAAGGCCGCCACTGCGAAGAGCGCCGTGGGAATGTCCACGAAAGCGGCCCGGCCGAAATTGTAGAGAACCAATGCAAGCATGCCGATGAAGGAGGCCAGGATACCCTGCTCCATCATGCGTACTGCGGTCATTCTTCGAACCCGGTCATAATGCGGGATCAGCAGAGTCACGATGAAGAAGGCCGGGGAGAAGATCGCCAGGGTGGCCATTAACGCCCCCCAGAAGCCGGAGAGTTTATAGCCCAGGAAGGTCGCGGTGATCATGATCGGGCCCGGAGTCACCTGGCCCATGGCAATCCCGTCGAGGAACTCCTTGGTGTTCACCCACTGATACTTGTCGACCACCTCATACTGAATTAGAGGGATGATGGTGAACCCTCCGCCGAAGGCCAGGGCCCCCGTTTTGGATAAGGTCAGGGCAAGAGAAAACAGCTCCGCGTTCAGGAAATAACAGATGGTAAAAATAACAATAATCAATCCAGCCAAGCCCAGAAGAAACGGATAATTTCCTTTACCCTGCGGAGTTGATTTTTGGCGTTCAGGAGAAGGGCCAGGGGCAGGTTTGCCGACCGAGAGCCGAAGGAGGAGGGCCGCTCCGGCCGCCAGGAGAAAGACCAAAACCGTGCTCAAGCGAAAAAAGAAGGCAAGAAAGGAAAGGGCCGCAATGACAACCCCTTTCCAATCTTTGAAAATCGGTTTTCCGAAATTGATGAGGGCGTTGAGGACGATGGCCATCACAATGGCCCCCAGCCCTTTAAACAGGGCCTGGATGAACCAGAGGTTCCCCAGCCCGAAATAAAGGGTGGAGAGGATCAAGAGAAGGCAGAAGGCGGGGAGGACGAATGCAACCGCGCAGGTGAACGCCCCCCAAATTCCCCGGAGGCGGTAGCCGACGTAGGTCGAAAGCTGGACGAAAGTGGCTCCCGGGATCAACTGACAAAGGGCCAGCCCCTGCATGAACTCCGGCTCCTTCAGCCAGCCCCATTCCTTGACGACAGTCTTTTTCATCTGCTGGGCAATGGCCGGCCCGCCGTAGGCCGTGGCTCCAAGCTTGAGGAACCTCTTGAAAAGAAGGCTTAAGGGAAGCATCGGAATTTTCCGGAGGATCTAGGGGCAATTCATGAATTGCCCCTGCATGAATTCAAAGAATTTGACCTTTTTCATTCGTGGGGAAAGAGAAGAAGGCGAGCAAGATTCAAGGGCTGGCCATGTCATATTCTTTATTCCAGCACATTAACCCATTTCCTGACGGATTTAAACAGATATTATTGTAGGTTCATTTTCCTGTCAACGAAATCCAAGCACCGCCCCGGTCCATTCGGAATTCATTTTCCTGAAAAGGGTTTGACAATTTCCTCTCGTTAGGTTTATAAAAGCATAACGCATTCTTTTCCGAGAGGAGAGGAAGAGATGGAGCCCAAGTTCAAAATCTGGCTGGAACAAGATGGGGAAGTATCTGGTGGGAAACGGGAAGATCGGCCTGTTAAAAAGAATCGGCGATACGGGGTCGATTCAGAAAGCGGCGGATCAAATGGGGATGTCCTACCGCCATGCCTGGGGGTTTATCCAGAAGGCGGAAAAGAGATCGGGGATAAAGTTCCTGGAAACCCAGGTCGGCGGCCGGGAGGGGGGCGGGGCGCGATTAACCCCCCAGGGAAAAGACTTCCTGGAGAAATATTCAAAATTCCGGGATGGGCTGGATGATTACATCGAGGCAAAATTCAAGAGAGCCTTTAAAAAAGGATCATCTCCAATTTAGTTGAAGGAAAATACGGCGGGACTGGTAAATTGTGCTGGGATTCCAGGGGTTCGGAAGGGAAGACCCATTCCGCCACAATCATGAGGCACCTATCCGTTCTTGGTTCTGGCGGGGGTGTTCTTCTGTCCTTTGAAGCAGGCCCGTTCAGGCCCCCGCTGCGCATTGCGGAGAGCCATTAGGTCCTTGTAACCCAAGCTTTATCCCGCCAAAGCTTGTGGCGGAATGGGTCTTCCCTTCCGAACCCTTGTTAGGTTTTTAGAAGAATTCGATCAACTAAATTGGAGATGATCCTTAAAAAATAAGAGCAGAGGCAACGATTGCTGAATGCTGATCGCGGAGAGCTATTTCCTTGCGAATCCTTGGAAACGAATACAATCGAATGGAGCTGGCAGGGGCGTTCGGGGATCTCGGGACTTTTATTCCTTTCGTGGCCGCCTACATTACCCTGAACAAGATGGACCCGCTGGGCATCCTGGTCGGCTTCGGGGTTTTCAAGATCTTTGTCGGCCAGTACTTTAAAACGCCCATGCCGGTGCAGCCCATGAAAGCGATCGGGGGGATGGCCATCGCCCATCCGGAGAGCATCACCCACGGAATGATCTGGGGATCGGGGATCTTCACCGCGGTCTTCTGGCTGGTCATGGGGCTGACCGGAGCGGTTTCCTGGCTGCACAAAATTACGTCCAAGCCGATCGTTCGGGGAATCATGCTGGGATTGGGCCTCTCCTTCGTCCTCGAAGGCGTTAAGATGATGGGGGCTCAGCCCGTTGCCGCCGTGATCGCCCTGATTGGAACATTCTTCCTTCTTTCCAGGGAGAAAATCCCCGCCATGCTGATTCTTTTGGCCTTCGGGATCGGGGCGGCCCTGATCGCGAACCCCTCCCTCTGGCAGGAGATGAGCCAGATCTCCGCCCGCCTGAGGATTCCGGAAATCTCGCTGGGGAGGATTACCTGGCAGGACCTCGTGGCCGGGACCCTGATTTTAGGCCTGCCCCAAGCCCCCCTGACTCTGGGAAACGCCATCATCGGAACGGCCGAAGAAAACAACGAGCTGTTCCCGGACCGTCCGGCGAAAGTGAAAACGATTGCCGTAGACCACGGATTCATGAACGTCTTCAGCACGGCGATCGGGGGCATCCCTCTCTGCCATGGAGCGGGGGGCATGGCCGGGCATGTCCGGTTCGGCGCGCGCACCGGCGGGGCGCTGGTTATTCTTGGCCTGATCGTACTCATCCTGGGACTCTTCTTCAGCGACTCGGTCGCCGTCCTCTTCAAGTTTTTTCCGCCTGCTATCCTGGGAGTGATCCTCTTTTTCACCGGCCTGGAGCTGGCTTCCATCAGCCGGGATATCGGAAACAGGAGGTCGGACGTTTACATCATGCTGGTCACTGCAGGCCTGGCCATGTGGAACATGGGGGTGGGCTATCTCGCCGGCTTGCTCCTCTATTACGGCGTTGAAAAGAAATTGCTGAAGCTTTGAAATTTTTTTAGAAGAGAAGCCGAAAGTGCGTTAAAATAGCACCGGCGCCTGAAGTTATCTGTGGGTTTTTCCGATAAATTTAGAAAATCCGTTCATTTTTGCTGAATTGCATCCGGATTCTTCGGCGGGAATGCTGAAGGACTCAATTTCGAATCTAAACTGTTTCCATTCAGAATCTCCCTGGACTTCCGCTCCAGGGGAATAACAGTTCGGGGCATCTCCCGGTTGGCTGCATCCCAAAAACGAGGTGAAGAGTTGAAAGGAAAATTGGCCTCTCCGCAAGAATTTTGGAAACCCGGCCTCGCCGTACTGAAGACTGGTCTTCTTTTCGCGGCCTTTGTCTGCCTGACCGTTTTCATGGCCGGGGTACCCAATGCCGAAAGCAAGGAAACAGAGATCCTTCTGCTTCACACCAACAACGTCACCGGGCATCTTTTCCCCTGCCCTACCTGAGGGGACAGGCTGCTGGGCGGTCTGGCCCGGCGCGTCGCTTATGTGGAGAAGGTCCGGACTGAAAAGCAAGCGGCCCTGGTCGTGGACTCGGGTGACCTTTTCTTCTCACCTCATTCCGGCGATGCTCCCGAGAGAAAATTAGCGAAAGCCCGGCTGATCAGCCGCGCCTACCGGGAAATGGGGGCGGCGGCGGTCAACGTGGGCGACATGGACCTGCTTCAGGGAGTTGATTTTCTGCGGGAAGAACGTTCAGAGGGCCTGCCCCTCGTTTCGACTAACCTCATGGACCCTTCCACAAATACGCCGATATTTCCCCCTTATGTAATCCGGGAGGCTGACGGAATCCGGGTGGCTTTTTTGGGTCTCCTCGCGCCGGAATTTGCGCCCGACCTGGGGACCGTCATCAAGAAAGCCAACGAAGGGAAGATACTGATCAAGGACCCGGTGGAAGCCGCTCGGGAGACCGTTCAGATGCTGAAGGGGAAGGCGGACCTGGTCATCCTTCTATCCGACCTCGGCCAGGCCAGGGATGAACGGCTCGCTAATGCCGTCCCCGGGATTCACTTCATCCTGGCAGGGCACGAGGGCCGCTTCACCCGGAGATCTCCGCAGGCTGGAAAGACCCACATTCTCCAGTCATCGGCCAAAGGAATGTACGTGGGGCAGCTCCGGCTGGTCCTCAAGAACCCGGCTTTGCCCTTCAAGGACGACGGGGAGGCGCAGCAGATCCAGGAGAGGATAAACGGACTGGACTTTCATCTCCGATCTCTCCAGGCAGGCAGGGAGCGCCCCGGCCAGAACACCGGGAATTTCGACCAGGCGATCCAGGACGTCACCAGGCAGAAGAACGCCCTTCAGGAAGAACTCAAGCGCGCCCAGAATTCCGCTTCCACCGGCAACCGCTTCCTTTTTACCCTGGAGGCTTTGGAGAAGAACCTGCCGGACAATGAAAAAGTGCGGGGCATGGATTACCGAGGCAGGGATAGATAAAGACTGAGGACAGGAAGCACCTTGATTTCCAAGTATTCAATCCCGTTTCTGCCATAGACATTTCTCGGAAATCCTGCTAACGTATGGCAACATCAAGATTAACGCTGAGCAATGGCCTGACTCCGGCCTCCAATCGGGACGAATTATTCAGGCCATAACTTTTTGAGAGGCAGAGAAGGGGAGATGGATAAATACTACCAAATTTTGGGTATCAGCCCGGGAGCTTCAGAGCAAGAAATCAGGAAAGCCTATAAGGATCCAGTGAAGGTATGGCATCCTGACCGAATTTCGTAACGATGCTCGCTTGCAAGAAAAAGCAAATGAGAAATTGAAAGAAATCAACCTGGCTTATGAAAAACTACTGGAATACATAGCAAGGTCTCCTTATCCCGGTGCAACCTCTGAATCCAAAACAGGACAATCGGGTGGTCAAGAAGAGCAACGAGCTCCACGTGAGGAACCTCCGCCCAAATCAGATGCGGGTCAAACAACTCCAACCCCTGGTGAGAGTCATGATTCTTTCAAGCCACCACGACAACAATCGGGCAAGCTGGGAAACCATTTGAAGTGGGCCGTTCCGGTTCTAGTGGTGATCATCGCGCCTTGGAGTCTTCGGATACCTGAAAGTCTATGCCTGGAACCCGGAGAGGCAGAAACTGGCCACGATCAATGACCGGAAGATCACCGTGGCCCAGTTCGAAAGAGAACTGGCCAAGGTGCCGCCTCCTTACCAGGAAGTCCTCAGGGAAGAGCCGAAGCAGTTCCTGGAGCAACTGGTGCTGAAAGAAGTCCTGCTCCAGGAGGCGCGGCGCCAGGGGGTGAAGGCGGATCCCGGCGGCCAAGGGGGAAGATGCGGAGATGTCCGTGCTCCAGAACCTCTTGAAGAAGGAAGTGGTGGATAAAATCGAGGTGAGCCCGCAGGAGGTTCAGGAGATTTACCAGCAGCATCGGGAAGAAATGGGGAAGAAGCCCTTGAATGAGGTGGCCCCCATGATCGAAAACGCGGTCCGGGAGGTCAAGGGCAAGGAGAAAACGGAGGAATACATAAATTCGCTCCGAAGCCAGGCGAAGATCGAAATGGACGAGAGCCGGCTGAAAGAGATCGCGTCCGCGCCGCCCGCCACCAACACCAAGGATGAGTTCACCCAGGCTCTTAAGAGCGGGAAGCCTTTCCTCGTCGATTTCGGCGCAAACTCCTGCATGCCGTGCCGCCAGATTCGTCCCATCCTGAAGGAGATCGAAAAAGAGTACACGGGAAAAGCCCAGGTCCTCATTCTGGACGTTTACAAGAACCAGGACCTCGCCCGGGAATACAAGGTTTCTTTGATCCCTACCCTGGTCTTCTTCGATAAGGCGGGCAAGGAGGTCTTCCGGCACGTGGGAGCCTGGGACAAGTCCTCCATTGTGGCAAAAATGAAAGAGGCCGGAGCGGCCTGAGAGATTTGAAAGAAGATCCTGAAGCCCGGGCAGGTTGTCCTCGCCCGGGCTTTTTTTATTCCCTGTCCCAGCGCCGCATGCCGAATTTTCTTTGACGGACGAACTTCTTTCCTGCGGAAGCAACAACTGCCGGATAAATTGAAGCCCGGCGCCGGGCAGCCTTGGCTTGCGAAGAGGATAAACCCCGCGGGCGATCGGAAGAA
Organism: uncultured delta proteobacterium; assembly: GCA_963712535.1. Classification (GTDB taxonomy): domain Bacteria; phylum Desulfobacterota; class SM23-61; order SM23-61; family SM23-61; genus CAVQIK01. The sequence continues at coordinate 162,303 of CAVQIK010000004.1, forward strand.
TCTCAAGAATGATTTGAATGTCATAAGATTGAAATGAATTAACAGGCTGAAACATTTTTTTAATTTATTCTGCATTTGCTTCTGTTTTTGCTCGCAATAAATCATCATTTATTTTCATTACTTACCCGCGCGTTACTCTTTGCTCGGCCTAAGGCACGAGATGTGCATAGATATTTTCGGAATGGCGAAAAATGAACGCTGGGGAACCGGGATGAATCCGAAAAAGTCCGTCCTGATCGTGGATGACGAAGAAAGCGTGAGAGAATCCTTGCGCCAGATCCTGAAGCCTTTCTACGAAGTTCGCACGGCTTCTTGCGGGGAAGAAGCATTGCAGTGCGTGAAAGGGGAGACCATAGACCTGGTAACCCTCGACCTTAGGATGCCGGGGATGTCGGGGATGGAAATCCTCCGGGAGATCAGGAAGGTAAAGGACGATATCGAAGTGATTATCATCACCGCTCACGCAGACCCGGCCAACGCCGGGGAAGCGGTCTTCTATGGAGCCGGGGATTTTATCCTGAAACCTTTCGACGTATCCGATGTCACCGCCAAGGTCAGCAGGTCCCTCGAGCGGCGGCACCACGGGCTCAAGATCAAAAATCTGGTCCACGAGATCAAAGGCCTTCTCCCCAAAGACGAAAAAAAGAACGAAGAGAGGCTCCTGGGGCTTTCCAAGGATTTGTGTGAGATTTTGGAGAAAGGCGAATCGTCCTACCCCGCCGGAATGCCAGAGGTTCTGAAATTTTCGTTCCGGGACACGGCCCCCTCCCGCCAGCCAAAAATGGAAATTGCCGCGAACGGAAAGAACTGACCCGCCTTTCTACCCTCCGACCATCTTCTGAAGGTTCATGGCGTCCTGGGCCGCGAAACCCGCCTGATCGTTGTCGAAGTAGCAATAAATATCTTTCCCCTCGGCAGCCCATGTGGAAATATCGCCTGCCCAGCCAGACAGCGCCTCCGAGCCGTACTGGCCCCGGTAGGGGCCCTCCGGGCCGTGGAGGCGGAGGTAAACGAAGTCGGCGGTGATGATCCTGGGCGCCTGCCGGCCGCTGAAATCATAGATGCAGAGGGCCGCCCCCTTCTCCGCCAGCGCGCGGTAGGTCCCGTCCTCGAACCAGCTCGGGTCCCTGAATTCAAAGCTGAACCTTAAATGCCCCGGCAATTTTTCCAGGAATAGGCTCAGCCTGTCCAGGTCCCATTTCAGGAAAGGGGGCAGCTGGAAGAGGATGGGGCCCAGTTTATCCCCGAGGTTCTGTATCCGATGGAGAAAGAGCTTGACGCTCTCCTCCGGGTCCCGGAGTTTTTTCATATGGGTGATGAACCGGCTACCCTTTGCGGCAAAGATAAACCCGGGAGGAACGGCTTGACTCCAGTTAATCAGGGTCTTCTCCTCGGGAAGGCGGTAAAACGAATTGTTGAGTTCCACCGTGTGGAAAAATTTCAAGTAATGGGAAAGAAAATCCTTTGCGGTCATGTCCGGAGGGTAAAAAGGACCCCTCCAGTGTTTGTAATGCCATCCTGAAGTCCCGATGTGGATGGAGCGCTTCTTCTTCATCTCCCGCTGTCCTCTTAGGCCATCCCCGTGAAAACGGGAGAATGCCTGCCGCGAACATCCAGCAAGACCCGTTCACGAGCCACGGATCGGCTCCGGACCTTCGTCAGAGGCCCCATCATTTTAGGATCATCTCCAATTACGTGAGGGAAAATTAGGGTGGAATAGGTAAATTGTGCTGTGCTTCCAGGGGTCCGGAAGGAAAGGCAGATTCCGCCACAATCATGAGGCACATACCCCTTCTTAGTTCTGGCAGGGATATTCTCCGACCCTCCGAATCATGCTTTTCCTGTCCCCGCTGCGCTTTACGGAAACTCATTGGCCCCTTTGACCAAGGCTTATCCCGCCAATGCTTGCCCTGCACCAGCACGGTACAGGGCTTGCGGCGGAATCTGCCTTTCCTTCCGGACCCTTTGCGAGGCTTTCACCAAATATTCGATCACGTAAATTGGAGATGACCCTCATTTTATTATACGCGCGCCGGATGGGCCGGGAAAGCAGGCATGCCTTCGGGCCTTGACTCTTTTTCCGCTTCCTTGTTACACTTTTTTGAGCGGCACCGAACGCGGATTCGGGAGCCGTGATTCTGCCTGGGGGATACACGGGAGATAAAACATGATTATCGGCGTGCCGAAAGAGATCAAGGCGCAAGAATACCGGGTGGCCCTGACGCCTGCGGGAGCGGATGCCCTGGTCCGGGCGGGCCACCGGGTATTCATAGAAGATGGAGCCGGCGAAGGGAGCGGGTTTCGAAATGGGGATTACCATTCCGCCGGCGCCGCCGTTGCCAGATCGGCCGCCGAGGTCTGGGAGAAATCCGATTTGATCGCGAAGGTCAAGGAGCCGCTTTCTTCCGAATACCCGTATTTCCGGCCGGGGCTGATTCTTTTCACTTTCCTGCACCTCGCGGCGGACAAGCCCCTGACCTTGGCTTTGATGGAAAATAAAATGGTCGGCCTCGCCTATGAAACGGTTGAGCTTCCCAACGGGAGCCTGCCCCTTCTCACCCCCATGAGTGAGATTGCCGGGCGAATGTCCATCCAGGTGGGGATCAGCTTCCTGGAAAAACCGCAGAAGGGCAGGGGCGTCCTGCTGGGCGGGGTGCCCGGAGTACACCCGGGGTCCGTGGTCATTTTGGGGGCCGGCGTTGCCGGCACAAACGCGCTGAAGAGGGCCGTGGGTCTGGGTACCCGGGTGACAGTCATCGATAAGAATCTGGACCGGCTCCGGTACCTCGACGATCTTTTCAACGGCCGGATCGAGTCCCTGTCCTCCAACCGCTACAACATCGCCGAATCCGTTTCCCAGGCGGACCTGGTGATCGGGGCGGTGCTGATCCCCGGAGCCCTGGCTCCGCACCTCGTCAGCGAGGAGATGGTCCGGTCCATGATTCCCGGCAGCGTGATCGTGGATATCTCCGTGGACCAGGGGGGATGTATCGAAACCATCGACCACCCCACCACCCACGAGGACCCGGTGTACATAAAACATGGGGTGATTCATTATGCCGTCGCCAACATACCCGGGGCTGTCCCCCGCACATCCACCGTTGCCTTGACCAATGCAACCCTGGCATACATACAGGAGCTGGCAGGAAAGGGATGGAAGAACGCGGTGCTCGAGGACCCGGGCCTTGCCAAAGGCGTCAACGTCCTGAACGGGCGCGTAGTTTACTCCGCCGTGGGTCAGGCGCATGGCCTGGAGTCCTTCCGCCTGGAAGAAGTTCTTTAACCCATTCCCCCCATCCTATCTTCCGACCTCAGTCTTCCACTTCGGAAAATCTCACCCCCTCCTTCCCCGTACCTGGTGAAAAATACAGGATTTCAATAATCGAAATACGGGGTTCACCTTATTTATTTACGGGATGAATTTCATTAACGTAAGTCCATAATCCGGGAGCCGCCGCTCATTGAAAAGTTCGGCGGCCCTCCCGGGGTGAGACCCACTCGAACTTCAGGGGCAGATTAGCGAAAAACGGGAACTTTGAAAGGAGGATCCCTTGGCTCAGAATCAAATCGTGGCCGACAAATGGCTGGCCAAAAACCGTCGGGATATGATCGTTTGTCCCAATCAGCCCGGTCAGCTGATGATCTCCAAAGTCTCCTGCTCGAAGAGGTACACGATGAGCAGGAAAGAAAACCTGCAGGACCTCTTGAAGGGGGATTTTTTCCAGTATATTTACATGAAGGGCCTTTCCGTCTGCCGGGACTGCCCGATCGGCAAGAAACTTTCGACGGTGTCCCGACCGTCGGCTCGGTTCCGGCCTTCCGTGGGGCCGTAGGAACCCGTCCATTCCCTCCAACAAGGCGAAATGGTAATCCGATAGAGGGCCACGCCGGAATGGAAATAACCCATCTTGCTCCCAAAGAAAGAAAAGGGCTGGTGGTGGTGATCACGGGCCGTGGGAAAGGGAAGACCACCACGGCCCTGGGGATCGCCGTCCGGGCCTGCGGTTACGACATGAAGGTGGGAATCATCCAGTTCATGAAGGGAGACCTCTATTCGGGAGAGTGGGACGGGGTCAGGAAGATGAACTGTCCGATTGAACTGGTTTCCACCGGAAAGGGATTCTGCGGGATTCAGGGAAACCCATACCCGCACAGGGAACACCGGGAAAACGCCCAGGCGGCGGTTGAGATGGTCCACGAGAGAATGAAGTCGGGAAGCCTGGACATCCTCATCCTGGACGAAATCAACAACGCCCTCAAATTGAAACTGGTGGACCTCGACCAGGTTTTAAAGATCATTGACGAGAAACCTCCCCTCCTGCACCTTGTGCTCACCGGAAGAGACGCCCACCCCCAAGTTGTCGAACGTGCCGACACCGTAAGCGAAGTCCTGGAAATAAAACACGCCTACCAGAAAGGGATCGAACCCCAGCCGGGGATCGATTATTAGTCGCAAGGCGCGAGAGCGCGTCAATATGTCTGCCACCTTAGAGACTAATACAAACGAAATAAATAAATTTACATAGATGTAGGGTGCGTTCCCCGAACGCACCGTTTGAAGGCCTGATCGGGGATCAGGCCCTACAAAATTGTCACCAAACAAAATGCGTTTGTATTAGTTTAAAGAAGTGAGGCAGAGAAGGTTCCCTGTATTCGTCATCCTGGCGGAAGCTCGGTACGAGTCGATTCCGACCGGGGTCCAGGATGTCATTAATTAAACTGGATTCCGGCTTTCGCCGGAATGACGAGTGGAGATTGCACGGGAACAAGCGCTCTCGCGCCTCGCGAATATTAAATGTCGAGGATTACAAAGGCTTCCCAGCCTTCGCCGGTCCGGGTGAGCCGGAATTGGTGGAGGGTTACGGCTTTGACGTCAACCCGCGGGTGGTGGCGGTCGGGGTCAAGCTGCTCCCCCATGGCCGCGGCTTCCAGGCTGAAGGGTTTTGAGTTTCCCTGCAACCGGATTTCGGGGGTCCGGAGCATCAGCTTTTCTGAATCTTTGAAATAGATCAGCTCCTGGAGAAAATTGAAAAGGAGCATGTCCAGCTCGTCGTTCTCCAGCCGCAGGTCCCTCCGTTCTTTTGGCTGGACCGCGTCAACCTCCTCCACCATCACGTTCAGGGTCGCTTCGGCCGCGGCGCCGAAGGTCTCCTCCAGGGTCGCCCCCCAGGCGCGGAAGGCGATGTCCGCGGTGGCCGTGTCCTCCAGGAATTCGTAGGGCATAGCTCTTTCAGGCCTCACAATCCGAGAGAGACCCAAGGATCTCCGGCTCGACCGATTTCACCCCCCGGCCGATGAAGACCAGGGCGCCCGCTTCTTCGGGGAAGGGCTCCAGTTCCCAGCGGCCGGCAACGTAGTTGAAGAGGTACGTCCCATCCGCAAACCGGACGAAGCCCTTGGCCCGGTAAACGCTTCCCGGCAGGCGGCTTGCGAAATCCTCGAAACATTCCTTCCGGAGTACCGCGCTCACCCGGTGAGAGAATGATTCAAACTCCGGCTGGTGGACGTGTTCCGGCCTCCGGATTTCCCTTTCCCGCGAAATCCCGAAGAGGAGGTCCGGGTCAACCTGGCAGCGGCGGGTGCGCAGGACCGGTGCGGAGGGGTTGACCTGGCGAAGTTTTCCTTCTGCCGCGGCCAGTTCTTCCGGGGAGACGAGGTCCGCCTTGTTGAGGAGGATGGTGTCCGCGTCTTCGATCTGCATGCGGGTGGTGTGGCCCAGTTGGGGGAACCGGATCAGCCCGTCCGCATCCGCGACGGTCACCACCCCGTCCAGCCGGACCCGGGGCAGATTTTCCTGTATGTCGAAAATCAGCGCGTCAGGCTCGGCGACTCCCGTGGTCTCCACCACGATGATCTCGGGGTCCACGGCGTCGATGACCTCATTCACCGCCGCTTCAAACTCCCCCTGCAATGAACAGCATACACACCCGCCGCCAAGGTCGGCGATGCGGATATTCTTCCCCTCGACGACCTTGCTGTCGATCGCGATCTCCCCGAATTCATTCATGAGGATGGCGATTTTCCTGGGAACAGAGGCTAGAATGTGGCGGAGAAGGGTCGTCTTCCCGCTGCCCAGGGGGCCGGTGATGAGAGTAATCGGGGTTTTCAAACTTGCCCCTTGCGTAGTGAGCAACGAAAAGCTGTAAGCGGCGACCCGGCGGGTCGTCCCTGACGGACTGAATATTCCGGTTACCCCTTCACATTCCCCACCGGGGTGAAGCGCACCACGCGCTTGCTGATGCCGGCTTTCTCGGTGGCCAGGATTACTTCGTCGATGTCCTTGTAGGCCGCGCCGGCCTCCTCGGCCAGCCCCGGCCAGGAGGCGGTCCGCACGTAAATTCCGCGGGACGCCATCTCCTGCTGGAGCTCCCTTCCCCGCCAGAGCTTCCTGGCCCGGGTGCGGCTCATGGTGCGCCCGCTGCCGTGGGCCGTGCTGAAGAAGGTCTGCTCGCCCCCGGGAGTCCCCGCCAGAAGGTAAGAGCCGGTTTCCATGCTCCCGCCGATGATGACCGGCTGGCCGGAGTCCCGGAAGACGGCGGGGACCCCTTCCATCCCGGGACCGAAGGCCCGGGTGGCCCCCTTGCGGTGGACCAGGAGGGTCTTTTCCTTTCCGTTCACGACGTGCCTCTCCAGCTTGGCGGTGTTGTGGGCCACGTCGTACACCATGTGCATCCCCAGGTCTTCCGCGGAGCGGCCGAAGACCTCGGAAAAGACTTCCCGGATCCGGTGGAGGATGACCTGGCGGTTGGCAAAGGACATGTTGATCCCGCATTTCATGGCCGAGAAATAGTCTCTTCCCTTCAGGAGAACGGAAGGGAGCGCAGGCCAGCTCCCGGTCGAGGATCTTGATCCGGTACTTGCTTTCCATGACCTTCAGAAAAACCTGGAGGTAGTCGGTGGCGACCTGGTGGCCGAAGCCCCGGCTGCCGCAGTGGAACATGACCACCACCTGGTCGGGGATGGTGATCCCGAAGGTGCGGGCCAGTTCCGGGTCGAGGATGTTTTCCGGGCGGGCGACCTGGATTTCCAGGTAATGGTTCCCCGACCCCAGCGTTCCGATCTGGTTGAACCCCCGGTCGATGGATTTTTCACTTATTTTCCCGGAGTCCGCCCCCTGGATGCAGCCGGACTCCTCGGTGCGTTCCAGGTCCTCCTCCCACCCGTAACCGTTCCGCACGCACCACCGGGCGCCTTCCTCCACCACCCGACGGAACTCGCTCCGGGAGATCTTGAGGAACCCGGTGCTGCCCACCCCGGCCGGGACCCGCTCGTAGAGCCGGTCGACCAGTTGCTTGAGATGAGGTTTGACTTCGGGGTAGGTGAGGTTGGTGGTGACCAGGCGCATGCCGCAGTTGATGTCGAAACCGATTCCCCCCGGCGAGATGACCCCTTCCTCGGCGTCCATCGCCGCCACTCCGCCGATGGGGAAGCCGTAGCCGAAATGGCCGTCCGGCATGCAGAGGGCATAGCGGGTGATCCCCGGGAGGGTGGCCACGTTGGTGACCTGGTCGTACACCGCTTCATCCATTTCCTGAATGAGTTTCTCCGTGGCGTAGATGCGCGCCGGAACCCGCATCCCATCTTTGTAAGAGGTGGGCAGTTCCCAGATCGTCTCGGAAACTTTCTGGATATCTTGGGGAATCGTCATAAGTCCTTCCGTTTTCCTAAGATGAACATTTTTAAATGTAGGGGCGGCCCTGTGTGGCCGCCCGCAGCATGGGCAACCATCACGCCGGGGGCGTGATTGCCCCTCCAATTTGAAGGCCCTTATGGAATGGCTGTCAAATGGCTCTTGCCGCTGTCCGCGCTGTGTACGACACTTTCCGATCAAAAAGGACAGGCTTCCGAGGAGCAGCCTCCGGTGTACTCCGCGCCCACGGTCATCAGCTCGTCCTGAGAGCGCGCCATCTCTTCTTCGCCCCGGCCGAAGGAAAGTACCTGGTCTTCCTTGCTCCCGTACCGGTAGATGGTGATCCCCTTGCATTTGAGGCGATAGGCTGAAAGGTATATTTTGCGAACATCCTCGACCGTGGCTTCCCGGGGCAGGTTGATCGTCTTGGAGACCGAATTGTCGGAGTATCTCTGAAAAGCCGCCTGGGTCTCCAGGTGCTCCCGGGGGGTTATATCGAAGGCGGTAACAAAGATTTTTTTCACGTCCCGGGGGATTCCCCGGATATCCCGCAGGGACCCGGACTTGGCGATCCGGGCAATCAATTCCCGGCTGTAAAATCCCCGGGCCGTGGCCATCTCTTCAAAAATGGGGTTTACCTCGAAGAGACGCGTCCCGGAGAGGACGGTCCGGACGTAGCTCACCGCGAAGAGGGGCTCGATTCCGCTGGAGCACCCCGCGATGATGCTGATCGTGCCGGTCGGCGCGATGGTGTTCACCGTGGCATTCCGCATCTCCAGGTTTTTGCGGGCGTAAACGGATTTTCCATAATTGGGGAACACCCCCCGCTCGGCGGCCAGAGCGACGGAAGCTTTGACCGATTCCCGGTGGATAAATCCCATCATCTTCTCCGCAAATCGGACCGCCCGTTCCGTTCCGTAGGGAATTCCCAGCCGGATGAGGAGGTCGGCAAACCCCATCACCCCCAGCCCGATCTTCCGGTTGGCGAAGGTGATCTCCCTGATCTGGGGAAGGGGAAACTGGTTCACTTCGATCACGTCGTCCAGAAAACGCACGCCCCAGCGGACGTAATCGGCCAGTTTCTTCCAGTCCGGCTCGTTCCCTTTGATCATCCGGCCGAGGTTGATGCTGCCCAGGTTGCAGCTCTCGTAGGGCAAAAGCGGGAGTTCTCCGCAGGGGTTGGTGGCCTCGAGGGGGCCAACCAGGGGAGTCGGGTTTTTCCGGTTGATCTCGTCCAGGAAGATCAGGCCCGGGTCGCCCGTCAGCCAGGCGGCGTTCACGATCAGGTCGAAGACGATCTTGGCCTTTATTTTTTTGACCTTTTCCCGGGTGCGGGGGTTGATCAGGTCGAAATCCCTGTCTTCCGCCAGCGCTTTCATGAAGCGGTCGGTGATGCCGACGGACAGGTTGAAATTCGCGAAGCGGTCCTTCTCGAGCTTCGCTTCGATGAACTCGACGATGTCCGGATGGTCCACCCGCAGGATGCCCATGTTCGCGCCGCGCCGCCTCCCGCCCTGGATGATGACGTCGGTGGCGCGGTCGAATATGCTCATGAATGAAATGGGCCCGGAGGCCTCTCCCTTGGTCGAGGCCACCAGGTCTTTTTTCGGGCGGAGCCGGGAGAAATTGAAGCCCGTGCCGCCGCCGGTCTGGTGGATTTTGGCCATGTCCTTGAGTGCGTCAAAGATCCCGTCGATGGAGTCCTCCACCGGAAGGACAAAACAGGCCGAGAGCTGGCCCAGGGAGGCGCCGGCGTTCATGAGGGTGGGCGAGTTGGGCAGGAACTCGAGGTTGCGCATCATCTGATAAAATTTCTCCTCCGCCTCTTCCGGGCTCGATGCGGACTTGAAGTTTCTCTCCGGCCCCGGCGACGTGGTGGGCGACCCTCCGGAAGAGCATGCTGGGGGTTTCGATGATGTTGCGCTCATCGTCCTTCAGGAGATACCGCCGCTTTAGCACCTCCATGGTGTTGAGGGGCAGCTTCAGGTCGTCCTTCAGACCCAGGACCGATTTGGCGAGCCGGATTTCGCTGCGCCTCTCCCGGTACAGGATGTAGCTCTTGGCGATCTGGCTGTAGCCCTCGCTCATCAGGACCGTTTCCACCAGGTCCTGAATCGTTTCCACGTGGAGGGGTTTCCCTTTCGCGGCCGCCGCCGAAGATTGAGCCACAATCTCCGACGAGGCGCGCGGCGATGGTGTCGGCCTGGCGGGAGTCCTGGAGAACTTCAAAGGCCGCCCGGTAGATCGCGTTTTGAATTTTTTCGGGGGCAAAGGGGACGATCGTCCCGTCGCGTTTCTGGACTTGCAAGAGGATTTGCCTTTTTCTCATTACAGTTCAGCGTGAGTGTCAGTGAGGGTTCCGGGCGGGTGTTCGAAAACCCGAGTTCCGTGTGCGGGCGCGCGGCAGCGCGCCCCTACAACCGGGTCGAAGGCGTCCCGCATAGTCCTCACTCAGCACTTTTCCTTGATTATCGGTACTGTCAGGCTCCCCTGGGGCATCAGGAGAATCCGGGGTTTCGGCCCCAGCTTGGCGAAGGCGATTGCGAGGGCTTCTTTCACATCTCTTGCGGGGGTGAAAAGCAGCGTCCGGGAAAGAGCCGGGTCCAGGCCGGAGACCAGGATAAACTCGGCCCTCTTCATCAGCCGGGTGACCGCGTAGGCCTTGTGTCCCCCGACGACGAAATTGGACCGGATCGCTTCTTCGATGTTTACGGGGGTTTGATATCTTTTCATCCACTCCAGGTACAGGTCGTCTCCCACCCCCTCGACGCACTCCCCGAGGATGATGACCACTCCGCCCTCGCGCACGGCGAGCCAGGCGTTGTCCATGGTCTTCTGGAGCTGGTACACGTTGATGTCCTTGGGGTAGCCCCCGCAAGTGGCGATCACCAGGTCGGCCCGGCCGGAGATCGGCGTGCCGTAAACGCTCTCCACGAATTTGCAGGCTTCCAGGTGGGCCTGGATATAATCGCCCGCGTACACCTTCAGGAACTCTTTCTTTTCGTTGAGCACCACGTTCAAAAGGAAAGAGGGCCTCAGCATCTCGGTGCCTTCGACCTGGTCTTCATAGACAGGGTTCCCCTGGAGCTTGCCCATGACGGCGTTCGGATCGAGCATCAGGGCATGGTTGCGGCAGATCGTCTCATAGGAGGCGACTCCGGGCAGCAGGGCTTTCCGTCCGCCGCCGAACCCGGCCATGAAATGGTAGACGATGCTTCCGGTGCAGACGATATGGTCGGCTTCCACGACCCGCTTGTGAAAGCAGATATCGTTGCCCCGGGAGGTGGTTCCCACGCGTTGAAACTGGGAGGGGTCCCGGGCGTCGCTGTTGTACATCTTCACCCGCCCGGCCGTCTCGGGACCCACCAGCTGGGCCATCTCCTGGGGCGGCAGTCCGCGATGGGCTCCCACGGCAAACATGATAAACATGTCCTTATCGGGCACGCCTGCGGAATTCAATTCGTTCAGCAACAGGGGCATGAACACATGGCTGTTCGCCACCCGGGTGGGGTCGTTCACCAGAAAAGCAACCGTTTCTCCAGGCTTCACGATCTCTTTCAGGGGTTTGGATTGAATGGGATTTCGAACGGCCGAGAGAATGGCGGCCGCCGGGTCTTGAATCGGTGGAAACTCCTTGATGGTTAACTCGCCCATGATCAAATCGGGGTTTAGGTCGTAGCGAACCACGGCCCGCCCGTACTTGAAACAACATTCCTGAAATGCCATCGGATACCTTCCTTCCATTTGAGGTTGCGTTCTTTAAAAATTGTACCACAGAGATCACAGACAGGGCAGAGCCGCAGCCGGATCCAATTACCAGGACGGCGAAAAAAGGCGTTCAACACGCATAATCAATCAGGGTCTTAAAAAGCCGCCCGGTATAGCGTGACCATATCCGTGAGGGAACAGGGGCGGGGGTTGAAAGGGTGGCACCAGTCGGACATGGCGTTTTGAGCCATACGCGGGATTTGCTCTTCTTTCACTCCCACATCCCTCAGCCGTCCCGGAAGGCCGATCTCCGATGCGAGGCGAGCCACGCTGGCACAGGCCTGCTCGGCAGCCTGATCGGTGGAGAGAGAATCGATCTTCTCTCCCAAGGCCCGGGCGATCTGGGTCAATTCCTCCAGTGCATGCGACATGTTGAAGCGCATCACATGGGGGAGCAGGATGGAGTTGGCGACCCCGTGCGGGAACGTCCGCCTCCGTGGAAAGCTGGTGGGCGAGGGAGTGGACCGCCCCCAGGCCTTTCTGGAAAGCCAGGGCTCCAGTCATGGAAGCCACGGCCATATCGCCCCTGGCGTCCAAATCATCCCCATTCGTTACGGCGCGTCTCAGGGATCTTCCGACAAGCCGGACCCCTTCCAGGGCCAGCGCCGTGCAAACCGGATGATAAACGTTCGAGACGCACGCTTCGACGTGGTGGCAGAGGGCGTCCATACCCGTCGCGGCGGTGAGCTGGGGGGGCAGGGTCAGGGTCATCTCCGGGTCGATAATGGCGAGGCTCGCGGGGCCGCTTCGGATGACGCATTTGACCTTTTTTCGGGTGTCCGTAATAATCGCTCCCCGGGACACTTCCGACCCTGTGCCCGAAGTGGTGGGGACCGCGACCAAGTAGGGGCGGGGATGGATGATTTTCACTGCCGCTGCCGGCCCGAAATATTCGTGAATCTCCCCCGGGTGGGATGCCATGACCTGGATGGCCTTGGATGCATCCAGCGGGCTTCCCCCGCCCACCCCCAGGATGGCGTCACAACCTGCTTTCTTGAAAACCTGAACCCCTTCCATGACCGACTTGTCCGAGGGGTTGGGTTCGACCCGGTCGAAGATCTCATAAGGAATCCGGGTCTCCTCGAGGGATCTCCGAGCCGGCTTCAGCAGCCCTGCCCCGGAGACCCCCGCATCGGTCACGATCAAGACTTTCTTGGCCCCGGCGGATTGAAAAAGGGCCCCGGCTTCCTTGACGGTCCCGGCCCCAAGCCGGACCGATGCCCCGAGCAGCTGGAACGAGAGGGGAGATTTCGGATTAGCCATTTTTCCCTTCCTTAATTTTAATTTCTTAACCACAGAGATCGCAGAGAGCATAGAGGTAGAAAGCCGGAAAAAACGAAAAGGACGGGGATTCCAGGGGCGGGCTGACCCGCCCATACGGGGCAGGATTTCATATATATCTTGAGTCGTCTTTAAACTCTGTAGTACTAATCTGTGGATTCTCAAATTTTTGTTAAAAAATTCCGAATTGGGAAACCCGCCTCAGAAATCCCCCCCAACCCCCCTTTGCAAAAGGGGGGCAGGGGGGATTTCTGGGAAGGCAGTCACAGGTAATCGGATTTTTTTGGTTGCGGCTCTGCCGCGCTGTGATCTCTGGGGTTCATTTTTTAATCCTTCAGCGAAAAGAGCGCCTTGCCGCCGTGATGTTCCTTCTTCACCCGGCCCTTTCCTTGAAGGTACTGCAGATGAGCCAGGGCCTCTCCTCCCGCGAACCACTGCTGGGGCAGGGGAAAATCCTCCCACCTTTCGCAGTCGATATCCCAGGTCATCCGGGAGGCGACCTCGTAGGCCGTTTGCTTCCCCTTCTTCAGAATGGCGATCACCTCCTCATTCCGCGTGTCGTGGTGCTTCTTCAACTCGGCGATCCTCTTCCGGTGATGGGCGAACGGTTGGCGGTGTCCAGGGAAAACCTGAGAGATGTCGTAGTCGTAAATCTTGTCCAGGCTCTGGAGGTATGACTTCAGGGGATCGCCGTTTTCCGACCAGAGGGAAATATTGGGGGTGATGCTCTCCAGGATATGATCCCCGGAGAAGAAGAATTTCTTAGCGGGCTCATAAAGGCACAGGTGCCCCGGAGTGTGGCCGGGGGTCTCGACACAACGAAAAGAGTACCCCCCGAAGTCCAGCCGATCTCCTTCGCGGAGGAGGGTCACATCGAGCGGGCGGCTGGCGTGATACCTGCGGCCCGGATGCCTGCTGATGGCCGTCTGAATGTCCACTTCCGGGAATCCGTTCACCCGGGCGGAAACGGCCATCTCGTCCCAGTGTCCCGGGTCGCGGATGATTTCGTTGTCCGGAGAATTGAAATAAATCTTGGAAGAACTCCGGGCCAGGTCGGAGACGAGTCCCAGGTGATCGGCGTGGAGGTGGGTGATGAAAAAATCCGTTCGCGCCAGGTCGAGCCCGACGTCCTTGATGTAGACGTCCATGGCCTCTTTGCACTCCGGGCGGTTCATCCCGGTGTCGATCATGAGGAACCGGCCGTCCCCCTTGATCACGTAGGAGTTAATGGCCTTTAACGGGTTGGCGGGAAGCGGAATTTCCCCCCGGAAAATATTCGGGTAGATTTCTTCAGCCATGCAAATCCTTTCCTTTTCGCTCTTAATCCCTTTGGACCCTCACTGGAGGGCCTTGAATTTCAAGCTTTGGTATTCATTCTCGCAGGGAGGCCCAGGCGCTACATGCACTTCTTTGCGGGTCAGGTCCATAATGATTGAGGCAACGGTTTGGGCCCGCTCCAGTTCCGGGTCCCTTTCGTCCGGGTGGCGGCAGATGGAGTCGGGATGGTTCAGATGGTCCCGGAGAATCTCCTTGAAGTCCCCGACCGTAATCCGGCCCGCCCGTCTTAACAATTCCTGCCTGGCGCGGCCGAACCTGAGCAGCGTGTCGGGGTATTCGACCACCCCGGTGTCCAGGGGCTTCAAGCGCTCCGAGGTAAAGTGATTGGCGTGAACGAGGACCCCTTTTTCCGGGTAAAGACAATCCCACTGATCGGGGGCCATTTCGAAGTCGAGGGCCGCCCCGTCCGCGTGGGCCAGGAGGCAGTTGTTGTTGGACCCCCGATTGCGGGAGACAATCTTCTGGAGGGCGTCTCCCAACCGCTCGCAATTCAAAAGGCTCCGCATGAGGATATGAATGGGCACCCCCACCATCCCAATAGGGGATCTCAGAATATTGAGGCAGGCGCCCAGCCCGGCGGAGTTCAGGCCGATCTTGCCGACGATCCCTGCTTCCGTCAAAGTGACTACGCCAGGCTTCCCTTCCTGCTCGATATCCAGAATAACGGTGGAACCTTGCAGGTGAGGCTTCCAATCCCAGTTCTGCCCGATGAGCACTTCGCCCCCGGCAGCGGCTTCGGGCAGGACGGCAAGCGAAGTGCATTCGCCGGTGGCTGATTTCGCAGGATACATGAGCTCGGTCCGGCAGTTGAGGGCCAGAACTTCCTCAAACTCCAGGCCCGCCCCTTCGGCGATTCCCCTGATTTCCTCCAGAATGGCGGGATCGAAATCCTGGACGACGGGCACAAACCGCCCGGCCAGGGAAATGGCCTGAGAGCGGTCGAGGGCGGCATAGTGCTTGAAAAGCTGAAAATAGAGGTGGACGTTTTTCTGAATCATTTCCCGGCAGCGGGTCCCGTGCTGGAACCCCATCTCTCCGGGGTTCCCTTTCAAAGAAATAACGGGCAGCATATCTTCTGTTTCTCCAATTGGGATCGAGAATATCGAAAATCATGAAGCGGAATTGAGCTTGGCGGCGAGCGGCCGACTAGTTGAAGTGTACTAAATGAAAGCGGTAGAATCAATAAAGAAAACTGGAATCAGGCGGCTGCGTCGGCGGCCGCGTTCGCTTACCTCGCTTTCCCCCTCATCCATCCTGTCTTTTTATCCCGGTCTTCCTCCCTGCTGCGGAATTCCTGACCTATATGGGATTGTATTTGACTCTTTTCCTCCCATTCACTAGACTCGTTTCTTGCGGTTGATCCAGCTCGTTTCTTTCCATCAAAGCTCTCAGGAGGAACAGCGATGACCCAAGGCGGCAAGACTCACCGACTGAAAGCAACCCCGAAAACGGTTCACACCGGTTTTTTTGACGCGGCCATTCCGCCGGTTTTGAAGATCGATTCGGGGGATACGGTCGTCTTGAGCACCCTGATGCTCATGGATGGGCAGCTCCGGTGCGGGATGACCCTGGAAGAGCTGATCAGGCTGAGGCAGGCCTACGTGGACCGAAACATGGGCTCCCACACTTTGACGGGCCCCATCTTCGTGAAGAGGAGCCGAACCGGGAGACGCGCTGGAGGTGCGCATTCAGAAGCTGGTTCCCATCGGCTGCGGGGTGAACTACCATTATCCCGCCGGAATGAATAAAGGGGGGTTGCCGGAAGACTTCCCGCAAGGACAGTTCAAGAATTTTCAGCTGGACGCCCGGAAGATGGAAACGACATTCGCTCCCGGCGATCGTGATCCCCCTTAAACCGTTCATGGGGGTGATGGGCGTGGCCCCCAAAGCAGGGCAAAAAATGCCCGCGGCCGTGCCCGATTACTTCGGCGGGAACATAGACTGCAAAGAACTGGTCGCCGGGACGAAGCTCTACCTCCCGGTGAACTCGCCCGGGGCTCTCTTCTCCACCGGCGATGCCCATGCCGCCCAGGGAGATGGGGAAGTGAACATCACCGCAATCGAGACCGCGATGGAAGAGGCTGTTTTTGAATTTGTGGTGCGCAAAGACATGAAGATCGAGCGGCCCATGGCGGAGACGGGCACTCACTGGATCACGTTCGGTTTCCACGAAGACCTAAACGAAGCGGTGAAGATCGCGCTCCGGGATGCAATCCGGTTTATCTCCAGAACGAAGAAGTTGAGCCCGGATGACGCCTACGCCCTCTCGAGCCTGGCGGTGGATTTGCGGGTGACCCAGATCGTCGACGGCAATAAAGGCATCCACGCAATGATTCCGAAAGCCATCTTTACCTAGCCACCTTGGACTAAGCCTCTTCCCGAACCCCGTGGGCCGGTACCCTCCCGGCACCTTTCCATTCGGGCCGTCTACCTTCCGGGGCCGAAAGAGTTGACATTTAGTGTCAGCGCTATGTGTACGACCGCACGCCAATTGTGATCATCGATAATAGAGGCTTCCTGTGAAATAAGCAGAAATCATTTATGTTCTTTGATTTTGTTGGGAGGCACACTTATTGCACAAAGTAAATTGAAAATAGCAATAACTGATCGGGGAGAAGAGATATGGGCTATCAGGGCACGGTTTTGGTCGTCGATGACGAGATTGGGCCCAGGGAATCCTTGCGGATGATCCTGCACCCCCTTTACCAGGTTTACACGGCCTCCGACGGAGCCGAAGCTCTCGCCTGCCTGCAGAACCAGGAAATAGACCTGGTCACTCTGGACATGAACATGCCGGGGATTTCCGGGTTTGAGGTCCTGAAAGAAATTCGCAAAAAGAACTCCGACGTGGATGTGATTGTCATCACCGGCTACATGAACTCGAAAGGCGCGCAGGAGGCCAAGGCTTGTGGGGCCGTCGATATCATCAACAAACCTTTCAACGTCACCGACATCATCGCCAGCATCGGAAAGCTGGTGGAACAGAAGAAATACTCCCGGAAAGTGAAAAATCTCGTGCAAATGGTAAAAGACATGGGGGCAGCCGACGACGGTCAGATCAGCGAAATGCTGTACAACTAAGTTCCGCCGCCCCCCACATACCCGCCGTTGACCCTTTTGAGTTGCCGCAACAGAATGCCCCGCTCACTCCAGTAGAAAATCCAGGTTTTCCGGCTTTCGCCCCGGCGTGAGTGCCGGCCCGGTTAGCCGTTCCTGCCCGGAGCCGGATTCTCTTCCCAGCACATTGGTAAAATCTTCCAGGAAATCTATCCTTTCCCGAAGATACTCGCGGAAATCCCTGTGGTCCGTGTTGGCGATTTCCATCCGAAGCTCGGAAAGATGGTGCACAAGAATCTCCCGGAGTCTCTCGGCCTTTTCATCCGACAATTCAAAATACCGCATCGCATTTCCTCCTTGAAAGACATTTCGGACATGCCTTCATTATTGATGACTTTCTTTCTGGTTCGATTCAGTGCTCGGCCGGGCCCGATGGATGCTTCCGATTCAGGTGCCGTGAACCCGAAAGTTGCCAGGGAGGAAGAGTGAAGGAATGCGGAAATTTGTGGTAAAGATCGGAGGGGAATGAGCATTCCCGGCGAACAGATGGTCTCGGTCCCTTAATCCTGCGGCTCACCGCGGAGGTCTCAGGCGGGCTGAAGGAAATCTCTCAGTCGCCGTAGCGCTCTTCCCGCCAGGGGTTCCCGTGCATGTGGTAACCGTTCAATTCCCAAAACCCCGGCCGGTCTTCCGCCATGAATTCGATGCCGGTCAACCACTTGGCGCTCTTCCAGAAGTAAAGCCTGGGGACCACCAGGCGCACGGGGTACCCGTGGGCGCGGCCTAGAACGTTATGATTGTGTTTCAGGGCGAATAGGACGTCGGGCTGGAAGAAGTCCTCCAGAGAAAGGTTGGTGGTGAAATCATTCGCCCCATGGACCATAACGAAGCCGGCTTGGGGAAGGATTTTGGCCAGGTCCTTGACTAAGCTCGTGCTCACGCCCTCCCAAAGGTTGTCCAACCTGGACCACCCGGTCACGCAATGGATATCGGAAAAGACGCGAACCCGGGGGAGGGCCATGAATTCCTGGAAAGTTAGAACCACTTCTTTTTCTACGAGGCCGGAAATGGAAAATTTCCAATGTTGTGTGTCAATACCAGGAATTTGCCCGTAGTGGAGAACGGGGAAGTCATCCGTTTTCCTCTGGTTGGGAGGGATTCTTTCCTGCCTCAGCGTATCAGGACTCTTGACAATCTCGAGTTCCCTCATCAGATTTCGCTCTCCTGTTTTCCGGACCTGTTTCTTTGAAATTCCTTCAACTCGCGCCAGACGCGGTCCACCTGCCGTTTTGTTTCTTCCAGAGAACCGGAATTATCCACGATGAAATCGGCGAAGGCCCTCTTTTCCTCGATGGGAAGCTGTGCGGCCAGGATGCTCCGGGCCATTTCCCGGGAGATGCGGTCCCTTTCCATCAGGCGCTTGATCTGAGTCTCTTCGGGAACGTAAACGAGCAGGAGCTTGTGGAAAAGGTACTGCAGGTTGGCTTCGATGAGGAGGGGAATGACCACCTGGATGATGGCTTGCGGGTCTTGAGCTGCGTACTCTTTCACCAGCCGAGTGAACTCTTCATGGATTCTCGGGTGGGTAAACCCTTCCAGCTTCTTTCGCTTCTCGGCGTCCCGGAAGACGATCTCCGAGACCTTTTTCCGGTCCAGGGTCTTGTCCGGAAGGAGGACTTGCTCGCCGAAGTAGCCCACGATTTCAGCCCACGCAGGTTTTCCCGGCTCAACCACGACCCGGCTCAGCATGTCGAAATCGATGATGGGCGCCCCCAGCTCCTCCAGCATCCGGGCCACGGTGCTCTTGCCGCTGGCGATTCCTCCCGTCACCCCCAGAAGAATACGTTCGTCCTTGCCCCGGATCTCGTCCACTTGTTTCATCCCCCCGTAGGCCATGGGAAACCCCTGGGTCACATCCAATTCGGCCCCCGCGTGGCTGATGGGGTAGCGGATTCCCCGCTTGTACAGGGCCTCCATCCCCCGGAGGGCCTTGTCCATCATTTCCGCCGGAAGGGCCATCACCAGTTCATCGTCCTGCGCGTGTCCGTAGCGGCGCTCGCCGTAACAGGGGATCGATAGGGAAGGTTTCCTTTCCAGGTAGCACCTGGCAATCGCATCCGAACAGGAGGACTCGCCCACGCAGGAGAATCGCATCACTTCATAATCCTCGAACTGGAGGGCGTTGATGAGCAGCATCATTTGAGCCGGGTTGGCGTAAAGCAGGACTATGTCAGGGTCAAAGGGATTGTACACCAGGGGGGCGAGGGCGACCGCCTCGTAGCGTCCGGCCGGGAGCCTTAGGATCGAGTTCTCGTATTTCAAGCCGTCTTTGCGGGTCTTCGTCCACACAATCGAACGGAAGGTCCCGTCCCGGTAAATTTCCGGCAGGCCGGTCAGCCCGATGATCGAAGGACACATGGGAGAAAGAAAGTCGTGGAGATCGGCCCCAACCGTCCAGTCGTAGGTGCGCACGAGGGTGATCATCTGGCAAAGAGTGACCTTGTGGGTCATGCGGCGAAGGAAGGGAACTTCCGCGAGCGCTTCCTTATTCTCCAGCAGCTTGAAGGCCACCGGGAAGGATCTCAGCCGGAGGAGCAATTCCATCCGGCGCACGGGTTTTTCCCAGTCGAGGCTTGTTCTCATATTTCCTCGATTTTTATTTTTGAACCACAGAGGGCACAGAGGAAGTCATTCTTTTACGTACTCGACCGTGAACCGTCCGGAGCGGAGTTCCTCAACGAGTTCTCTTTCGGTTTGGATCTCCCGCTGAAAAACGGTCACGCACCTTCCTACCTCTTCCAGGCGATGGGCGTCGCTTCCGGCTGCGCCAAAGAGGCCGAGCCGCTCCGCCACTTTTCGGGCCATGTCGTTTTCGGGCTGGGTGACTTTGCAGTTCAATATTTCAACACCATCCACGTACTGAAAGACGGTTCGCCTGGAGGCCTGCTCCACATCCAATTGCAGCTGGGTGATGCCAAACAGGAGGAAACCCCGGAACGGGTGGGCCGCGATCATCACTCCGTCGGACCTTTCTACTTCTTTCCGAAGGTCCTGGACCGGTATCACTCCACTCACGTTCGCATCACACCCGAAAACCAGGATATCTCCCTGGTTCGTGGTGATCTCGTTTCCCTGGAAAACCCGGATTCCCCTGTTCCGGAATAACGCCTGAATCGCATCCGGTTCCCACCGGTTTTGATGCTCCGTGAGGCAGATCGCATCCAGGCCTGCATTGCGAGCGGCATCCGCAAGCTCTGACGGTTCTATTGCGCTGCAGGATGAGCGCGGCCGGGTGTGGATGTGCAGGTCAACCCGCATGGCGGACCCTCGCTGCCGGGCGGGCCAGGCAGAATCCCTGGGTTTCCGGATGGCTTTCAACAAAAGACCGGGCGACTTGGAAAGGCGAGGGGGATGGCTGGGCCTTTGCCTCATTCTCCAGGGCACGAGCGATGCGGGCCGGATCCAGGCAGCGGCCGCACTCGATTAAGATCTCGGCAAAATGGCTGCATCCTTTTCTGCCGATCTCCCGGTTCACCCGGGAGACCCACCCCTCTTCCCGGAGGGAGATCCCGACGGCATTCTGCAGAACTTCAACGGCCCGGGGGCAAACCGGGGTACTGTAACGCTTCATCTCCCCGCGGATAGCGACAATCATTCCCTCGGGCAGACGGACATCCATCCGGATCTCCAGGGCATAGAGGTTGTCCTCGAGTATTCCGTGGAGCCGCAGGAGATTCTCTGCCAGAAATTCACCGCCCACGAGCAGGGTCCGGCTGAAGGATTGCATTTATTCTATCTCCCAGAACATTCACCGCAGAGATCGCGGCGGGCGCAGAGGAACTGAAAATGAAATCCTGGACTCCGGCTTTCGCCGGAGTGACGACTTTTTGCGAACCATCGGTAATGTGATGCCGCAACATGCAAACAGAAGGTTCTTGCCGTTATTTTCCTTTGCGCTCTCTGCGTCCTCTGCGGTTAATTATTTTAATAAAGGACTATCGTCCGCGAAGGCGATGCAGCTCCGGACCAGGCGCGGGTTGAACCGGAGCATCTCCTGGTATTTCTTCCGTCTCTCCTCCTCGTTACCGGTTGCGTTTGCCTGGATCTGGGGAACGGTGAAGTGCAGAATAACCGCATTTCCGCATTCGAGGACCCCTTCGATCAATTCCGCGCACCCGGCGCTCCCCCCCATGAGGCCTTGCACGATTTTCCGCAGGCCCGGGCCTACCCTGACCCCCACCACTTTTTGGATGGAATCGAGCTGCATTTCGGCACTCCGGGTGAGGGAAACGCTCCAATCGAGCCTCCGCCTCGGTAATTTCCAGGTCGGGAAGCCTCACCTTCAAGCGGATCTCCGCTTCGGTCAAAGTGTCCACCAGCCGCCAGGCAACGAGCAGGGAACCTTCCTCGAGAACCTCCACCCCGACGATCTTGTTTCTGCTGAAAGACAAGCTCATCCTTTCTCCTTGTCAATGCCGGAAGACCCCTTATTTCTTTCCCTTGAAAATTCCGCCCAGAGTTGATCGCGGAAATCAGGATGGGCGATGGAGATGAGGGCTTCGGCGCGGCGCTGCACGGATTTTCCCCGGAGCGCCGCGACTCCGTATTCGGTAACCACGATATCGACCATGTACCGCGGAACCGTGGCGATCGCACCGGCAGGGAGTCGGGGGACGATCCGGGAAATCTTTCCCTTCGCGGCTGATGAGCTCAAAGCGGTGATCGATTTTCCGCCCCGTGAAAAATACGCCCCCTCGACGAAATCGAACTGCCCGCCGACTCCGCTGAGCTGGACCCCGTCCAGGGATTCGGCGTTGATCTGCCCGGACAGGTCCACCTCCAGGGCGGAGTTGATCGCGATGAAGTCGTCTATCTCGCCGATCAGCCGGGCGTTGTGGCTGACGTCGGCGCCGTGCATCTCGAGAACAGGGTTTTCATGGCCGAAGCGGAAGAGTTTCTCGGTCCCGATCAGTTCGCCGGCCACGATCTTCCCCCGGCGAACATTTTTCCGGCTGTTGGTCACCGCCCCCTTCTCCACCAGGTCCACGACGCTGTCCGAGAGCATGCCGGAGTGGAAGCCCAGGTCTTTCTTCCCTTCGAGAACCTTGAGAATGGCCGCGGGCAGGTTGCCGATCCCGATCTGGATCGTGGCTCCGTCCGGGATAAGTTCGGCGACCAAATCGGCGATCCGCTTTTCCGTTTCGCCGAATTTGATCTCCGGGTAGGGCACCAGGGGGGTCGAGCATTCCACGAGAAAATCGATTTGTTCCGGAGCCAGAGAGCAGGGGCCGAAAGTTCTCGGGGCCTGTTCGTTCACTTCGGCCACGACGGTCCTCGCTTCGAGGGCAAGAGGATAGGAGTGGCTCGCGGAGACCCCCAGGCTGAACCTCCCGTTCTTATCCGGGGGGGCAACCTGGATCAGGGCCGCGCCGAGAGGAGCCGGCCCGGTGCGGGAAAAGACCCGGGGGACGTCGGAGTAGCGGACCGGCAAAAAATCAATCCGGCCCTCCTCCCACTCCCGCCGAACGGAAGCGCTGTTCTGAATGCTGACGCAGCGGAACGAGGCCTCAAGGCCCTTCGCGGCCAGGGGATGTTCGGCGAGGAGCACGCCGTTGATCACTTCCACATCCCGGTAATACTCAAAATCCTCCGCCAGGGCGCGAAGCAGGGTTCGGGGCTGCCCGGAGGCGATGGAAAAAAATATCCGGTCTCCCGGCCCGATGGCCCGGCGCAACGCTTCCCGGGCGCTGCTCCATTCTCCCATTCTCATCCAATCTTCCTGTGTCCCTCACCCCAATGCCTCCCCCGCAATGGGTAAGAGGGGAGGGTGAGGGGGATTTGAGTTTCACCGAAATTTAACATATTCACGAAGGCAACACAACTTCGACGCATTCCAAACCCAGGGGGTCCAAGAAATCAAAAAATTTGACTTTCGTCGTTGCAATTCTATAATAGGAGCGATATTAACGGATAATGAATATCGGAGTTTTCCCCGGGCCTTTCCTCGGAAAAAGGAAGCGCCGCGGGAGAGCGCGGGGCGCTGATCCTTTGAAAAGATCTCGGTTGGCTTCGACCATTCCCTTCCCCGTCCTCTGCCATTCATTCAAAGTCACATTCTAAAGGAGGGTGTACGATGAGCCGGTCGAACGCTCCAGCTGCTGGGGCAAAATCGTCTCCGGAAGGTGAAAAAAAGAAAAAAGCGGTGCGGGAGGCCAGGACCAGTTTCGGCGAGGAAGTAAAGGTCGTCTACCGTCCGGAGGACCTCGAGGGCTTTGATTACGGGCGCGACCTGGGAGACCCGGGCTCCTACCCGTTCACCCGCGGCATCTATCCCACCATGTACCGCAGCCAGCTCTGGACCATGCGCCCCTACGCCGGAATGGCGTCGGCGGAGGAGACCAACCAGCGGTTCAAGTTCCTGTTGAACAGCGGCCAGACCGGCCTCAGCCTGGCCTTTGACCTTCCGACCCAGCTGGGAATGGATTCCGATGACCCCCCGGCGAAATACGACGTGGGGAAGCTGGGGGTTGCGGTGGATACGCTGGATGACATGGAACGTCTGTTCGACGGGATTCCGCTGGATAAGATGAGCACCTCTTTCACCATCAACTCCACGGCCGCGATCATTCTCGCCATGTACGTACTGGTTGGGAAGAAGCAGGGGGTCGCCCCGGAACAACTGCGCGGGACCGTGCAGAATGACATCCTGAAGGAGTACGTGGCCCGCGGCACCTGGATCTTCCCTCCGAAGCCTTCGATGCGGCTCATCGCCGACACGATCGAACACTGCATCAATCACATCCCCCGGTTCAATCCCATCAGCGTTTCGGCCACTCACCTTTGCGAGTACGGGGCCAAAGCCGAGCAATCGGTATCTCTTCCCTTCCTGAACGCCCTTGCCTACATGGACGAGGTTCTGAAGCGGGGGTATTCCGTGGACCAGGTGGCCCCTCAAATCGTGTTCCACATGGCCGTAGGGGGCAGGAATTTCCATCTCTTCGAGGACGTGGCCAAGCTGCGCGCCGCCCGGCGGCTCTGGGCGCGCCTCATGAAGGAGCGCTACGGGGCGAAGAACCCCGAGTCCATGCGGCTGAAGTTCTCCACCGGCGCCCTGGGCGGGGGAATGACCGCCGCCGAACCGTTGAACAACATCGCCCGCGGCGCGTTCTTCGGCCTGGCCGCCGTGCTCGCCGGGACCCGATCGCTGAACATGGGGTGTTTCGATGAGGCTTACGCCATCCCCTCGGACCTCGCGATCCGAACCGCCCTCCGGGTTCAGCAGATCCTGGCGTATGAGACCGGGGTGACGGACACGGTAGATCCCCTGGCGGGTTCCTATTACGTCGAGTCGCTGACCAACCGGATGGAAGAGAAGATGCGCGAAACGATGGAGGGAATGGAGAAGCGCGGGGGAATCGTCAAGGCGATCGAAGAGGGGTCGCTCCAGCGGGACCTGGCGAGGCAGAGCTACGAACACCAGGAAAAGATTTCCAAGGGGGAAAAGGTTCTCGTCGGAGTGAACCGGTTTACCTCCAAAGAGGAGGAAAAACCCATAGAGGTTTACCGGGCCAACCCTCAAATCCGCGACGCCCAGATCGGCAGGCTCCAGGCGGTAAAGGCCCGGCGGGACCCGAAGAGAGTGCAGGAAACGCTCGCCGGCCTTCGGAGCGCAGCGGAAAAAGGGGAGAACCTCTTTCCTTCCCTCTTCCCCGCGGTCGAGGCGCTAGCGACCGTGGGGGAGATTACTTCCACGCTGAAGCAGGTTTTTGGCGAATACCAGGAACCCAGGACGGTGTGAGGGGAAGGAGCGGAACATGAGCGAAAGGGGACCCATAAGGGTATTGATCGCCAAGCCCGGTTTGGACGGCCACGACGTGGGGGCAAAGGTCATCGTCAACCGGCTTCGCAACGCCGGGATGGAAGTCATCTACACCGGCCTCAGGCAGAGCCCCGTGAACATCATCACCGCAGCCATCCAGGAGGACGTGGATGTGCTGGGGCTTTCCATCCTGTCAGGGTCGCATGTCGAATTGTGCCAGGAACTGATGGAAGGTCTCAAAGAGCGGGGGATCCGGGACATCCTGATTATCGTGGGCGGCATCATCCCGCGGGAAGACATCGCCGTGCTCAAGAATTGCGGGGTGGACGGGGTCTTCCCGGTGCATTCCACGCTGGAAAATATTGAAAATTTCATAAAGGAACAAGTCCCCGGGAAAAGGGCCGATTCCCCGCGGGAGAGAGGGCCGGCGACATGAATCTGCCATTATCCGGGGTGCGGGTCCTCGATTTGTCCCAGATGCTGGCCGGCCCGTTCGGTTCCATG
Organism: uncultured delta proteobacterium; assembly: GCA_963712535.1. Taxonomy (GTDB): domain Bacteria; phylum Desulfobacterota; class SM23-61; order SM23-61; family SM23-61; genus CAVQIK01. Next base: position 187,700 of record CAVQIK010000004.1, read on the forward strand.
ATCCTGGGCGACCTGGGCGCCGAGGTTTTAAAAATCGAAAAACCCGACGGGGGAGATATCGGCCGCGGAATGCCGCCTCACTTTTTCCACGACGAGAGCGTTTATTTCCTCAGCGTGAACCGGAACAAGAAATCCATGACCCTGGACCTCAAGGACCCGCAAGGACTGGGGATCTTTTACGGCCTGGTCAAAGTCTCCGACGTGGTCTTCGATAACTTTCGCCCGGGAATCCTGGAGAAGCTGCGCATCGATTACGACTCGTTGAAAAAAATCAACCCCCGGATCATCTCCTGCTCGGTATCCGGCTACGGTCAGACCGGCCCCTCGAAGGACCAACCCGCGTTTGACCTCATCATTCAGGCGCGCGGGGGCATCATGAGCTATACGGGGGAGCCGGGGAGGATGCCCGTGCGCATGGGCGCGCCCATGGGCGACCTGACGGGCGGGCTCTATGCGGCGCACGGGGTCATGGCGGCGCTCTACCAAAGGGAAAAGACCGGGGAGGGCCAGCGCATCGATATCAGCCTCCTGGACAGCCAGCTTTCTCTGCAGATCTACCGGGCGCTCTACTATTTTTATGCCGGGGAAATTGCGGCTCCGGTAGGATCCGGGCATGTCTCGGCCCATCCCATCGGGGCGTTTAAGACGAGGACCTTTGACATTGTCATCGATACCAACACGGACAAGTTTTTCCAGGAACTCTGCAACCGGCTGGGCTGCGGAAAACTCTCCTCCGACCCGCGTTTCCTCACCCGGGCCGACCGCCTGAAGAATAAAGAAGCCCTTTACGAAATTCTGGGGAACATTTTTCTCCAGAAAACAGGGGAGGAGTGGCTGGAAATCCTGGAAGGAAGCCTGCCGGCAGGACCGATCAACACGGTGGATATGGCCCTGAGCGACCCGCAGATTCTGGCCCGCAAGATGGTGGTGGAAACCACCCACCGTTCCGGCGAAAAGATGAAGCTCCTGGGGAACCCCATCAAGATGTCCGCCGCGCCCGATACCGTCCCGTTGCCGCCCCCCGCGCTCGGGGAAGACACGGACCAGATTTTGAGAGATCTCCTGAATTTCAGCCCTGCAGAGATCGAGCGATACCGAGGGAAGAAGGTCGTCTAAGAGCAAAAGATAGAAGAAGGTTCCAGGAATCCCCCGGTTCATGCAGAACATTGTCCCGCGATAGCACCTACAAGTTATTAATGGGAACCCTAATCAAAAAGTGAGGATCCTCTCCAATTTAGTTGAAGGAAAATACGGCGGGACTGGTAAATGGTGCTGGGGTTCCAGGGGTCCGGAAGGAAAGGCAAATTCCGCCACAATCATGACGCACCTATCCGTTCATGGTTCTGGCGGGGATGTTCTTCTGTCCTTTGAAGCAGGTCCGTTCAGGCCCCCGCTGCGCATCGCGGAGAGCCATTCGGTCCTTGGGACCGAAGCTTTATCCCGCCAAGGCTTGTGTCGGAATTTGCCTTTCCTTCCGAACCCTTGTTAGGTTTTCAAGAAGAATTCGATCAACTAAATTGGAGATGATCCAAAAGTGAAAGTCCGAGGCTCTTTGCTTTCTTGTCTTTGGCCCCGGGCGGTCTCTGCGTCCTTTGTGCTCTCTGTGGATAAAGTATTTTTTATTCAACAAAGAAAAGTTCTTCTACCGCAGGAAAGGAGGCATCATGAAGAAAGTTCCACTGGTTGCGATCCTATTTTTCATCCTTTGTCCGGCACTCATGAATTCGGCACGGGGGGCCGAATTCCCCAACAAACCGATTAATCTTTTGATCGGATATGCGGCGGGTGGATCGACGGATCTGTCCTCGAGGGCTCTGGCCGCCGAGGCCGCAAAAACCTTAAAGCAACCCGTCATCTGCAACAACCAGGTAGGCGCTTCCGGCACTTTGGTCCTGGGAAGGGTCAAGGGCGAAAGAACCGACGGGTACACCATTTACAACGCCCCGACCGCAAACTTTTGCCGCATCCCTCACCTTCAGGCCGTTCCCTATGATCCACTGAAGGACTTTGCCTTCATCATGCAGTACGGCCTCTACCAGTACGGCATCCTGGTCCGGTCGGACAGTCCCTGGAAGACTTTCGAGGAGTTGATCGACTATGCCAAGAAAAACCCCAGCATGATTAAATACGGGACTTCCGGACTGGGGACCGGGCAGCATCTGGCCATGGAATACCTGGCCATGAAACTGGGGATCAAGTGGGACCACGTTCCTTTTCCCGGGGGGACTCAGGTGGTGGCGGCCTTGCTGGGAGGGCATGTGCAGGTCATCTCTCAAACCACGGAGTGGAAGGAACAGGCGCTGGCGGGGAAATTCCGCCTTTTGGTGGTTCCTACCACCCAGAGGTTAAAAGCCTTTCCCGAGGTCCCGACCCTGATGGAAAAGGGGTACAACTTTGCCGTTCATTCTACTTTGGCTTTCATGGGTCCGGCGGGAATGCCCAAAGAGGCGGTAGAAAAGCTGGATAAGGCTTTTGCCGAGGCGATGAAATCTCAAGTTTTTCTGGATGTGATGGATAAGTTTGATATGCCTCCCTCCTACCTGGGAAGCGAGGCCCTGACCCAATTCGTCCACAAAGACTACCGGGAAACCGGGGAATTAATCAAAACTCTGGGGATCGGGCTGTACAAAAAACCGTGAGATGAAAAATAACGACCAGCGGTCAAGTCTCATCTGGTGCGCCATCGGTTTGGCTATCGTTCTCTACTCGGGGAAGTATGGCCTGGGCAAGCTGTCTTCCCCGGGTCCGGGATTTGTCCCTTTCCTTTCCGGGCTGGCCATTGCCGGGCTTTCCCTGGTGGTCTTCCTCCAGCAGTGGCGAGAGGGCAAGAAAGATGGGCTGAAGGACCTCTGGGGGAAAAGGGATTGGCCCACCATGCTCAAGGTCATGGGAGCGCTGGTCCTGTACGCCATTTTCTTAAAAAGCCTGGGGTTCCTCCTGACTACCTTTTTTCTGATCGTTTATCTCTTTCGGGCCATTGAACCGATGGGCTGGCGAAAGGTCCTGATCGGGGCCATCCTCACGGCCCTGGCGTCCTACGTGATCTTTGAAGTCTGGCTCGAAGCGCAGCTTCCCCGGGGGATTTTCGGGTTCTGAAGAGATGGAATTTCTGGGCAACATGATATTGGGTTTTCAGGTGGCCCTGCAGCCGATGAACCTCTTTTTCTGTTTTATGGGGGTCCTGATCGGCACCCTGGTCGGGGTCCTTCCCGGGTTGGGCCCGGTAGCCGCCATGTCCCTGCTTCTGCCCAGCACCTTTCACGTTTCCCCGGTGTCGGCGATCATCATGCTCGCCGGTATTTATTACGGGGCCATGTATGGGGGATCGACCACTTCCATCCTGGTGAACATTCCGGGAGAGGCGGCCTCGGTGGTGACCTGCCTGGATGGGTACCAGATGGCCCGGAAGGGGAGGGCCGGTCCAGCCCTGGGAATTTCGGCTTTCGGGTCTTTTATCGCCGGGACTCTTTCGATTATCGGCTTGATGTTCCTTGCGCCCCCCCTCGCGGATATGGCCCTGCAGTTCGGCCCCCCCGAGTATTTCAGCCTGATGCTTTTGGGCTTGATCATTCTCACCTTCCTGGCCGGGGGGTCCATGCCCAAAGCGTTAATGATGGCCGCCTTCGGCCTCTTTCTGGGCCTGATCGGAATGGACATCATGACCGCAACCCCGCGGTTCACCTTTAACCTCTACTTTCTTACCGACGGGGTGGGCCTCGTTCCCGTGGTCATGGGGCTTTTTGGGATCTCCGAAGTCCTCCTGAACGTGGAAGCCCGGATCAGACAGGAGGTCTTCGAGACCAGGATCAAAGGACTGTTCCCCAACTTGAAGGACTGGAAGGACAGCGCCCTGCCGATCGTCCGGGGATCGGTGATCGGGTTTTTCCTGGGCATCCTCCCCGGCGGGGGCGCCGTGATTTCTTCTTTTGTCGCCTACGCGATAGAAAAAAGAATCTCCAAGCATCCGGAGAAATTTGGCACCGGGGTGATCGAGGGCGTGGCTGCCCCGGAATCCGCCAATAACTCGGCCACCGGGGGCGCCTTTATCCCCCTCCTGACGCTGGGTATTCCGGCCAATGCAGTCATGGCCATGCTTCTGGGAGCCTTGATTATTTACGGAATGCAGCCGGGTCCCATGCTGATCAGGCAGCACCCCGACCTTTTTTGGGGGACCGTTACGAGCATGTATATCGGAAATATCATGCTTCTTGTCTTGAACCTCCCCCTGATCGGGATCTGGGTCAAGATCCTGAAGATCCCTTACCCCGTCCTATTCCCGCTCATCCTTCTCTTTTGCCTGATCGGGGTTTACAGCTTGAACAACAATGTGGGCGAGATCGGGCTGATGCTCTTCTTCGGCGGGGCGGGATACCTGATGAAAAAATTTAATTACGAATCCCCGCCGCTCGTCCTGGCGCTGGTCCTGGGACCCATGATGGAGAACGCGCTGCGCCAATCCCTGATCATGTCCAACGGAAGCGCGGACATCTTCTTCCTGCGGCCCATCTCCCTGGTGATCATGGTTTCCGCCCTGATCCTCCTGATTTTGCCGCTCGTTCCCTGGGTGAAAACGAAGAGGGAAGTCATAGGGGAAATAGGGGAAGACGATTAGTCGGGAAAGAGGGGAGGCCCTTCGTATAAACTCCTTCGCCTGCGCAAGGACCAATCCATAAAATCCGGATCCCCCAATATCCGCTCATCCGACCTCAGGATTCCCGGAACATCTTCGATTTTTTGAATGCCGGATAGATGATGGAGAAGGCGGCGAGGGCCAGCAGGATGGCGCTGATGGGCCTGGCAACCAGGATCGTCGGATCTCCCAGGGAGAGGAGAAGGGACCTTCGGAGGGACGCCTCGGCGCGGTCGCCCAGGACCAGGCCCAGGACCGCGGGGGCGATGGGGAAACCCAGCTTCTTCATGAAATAGCCGATGAGTCCGCAGGCGAACATAATATAAAGATCATCGATGCTGTTTCTCAAACCGTAAGCTCCGATGACGCAGAGGACCATGATGGCCGCCGAGAAGACCGAGTAGGGGAGCCGGTTCATCTGCAGGAACATCCGCACCCCGACGATAGAGAGGGCCACCAGGAATAGGTTGGTGACCAGCATGGCCGCGAAGATACCGAAGATGATGTCCGGCCTCTGGCTGTAGAGCAGCGGGCCGGGCTGCAGTCCGTGGACCATGAAAGCGGCGATCAACATGGCCGTCGTATTGCTCGCCGGGATGCCCAGGGAAAGGAGGATGGTCATCGATCCCCCGGTCGAGGCATTGTTGGAGGCCTCGGCGGCCATCAACCCGTCAACCGCTCCCTTGCCGAATCGTTCCGGATGATCGGAAGACCTTGCGGCTTCTCCGTAGGCGAGAAACGAGGCGATCGTGGCGCCGCCCCCGGGCAGAGCCCCGGAGATGGTTCCGATGACGCAGGACTTGGCCAGGACGACCCAGTGCCCCAGGTATTCGGCAAACGTAGGCATCTCTTCCCGGAGTCCCCGGTAGTGGGCCGACCCTTTGTATTCGGCAAAAGGTTCTTCGGCTTCCAGGAAGATTTCAGAGATCGCCAGCAGCCCCACCATGGCGGGGACCAATTCGATGCCGCCGAGCAGGATGGTGGAGTCGAAGGTGAATCTCTCCACACCGGTGATGCCGTCGGTTCCGACGGTCGCCAGGAAGAGGCCGAAAAGGCAGGAAAGAATGCCCCGGAGGACCGAGCCCCCGGAGATCCCGGAGACCACGCTCAGCCCCAGAAGGGTGAGGGCAAAATATTCCGGAGGTCCGAACTGCAGGGCGAAGTTGGCGATCAACGGGGTGGCCACCATCATGACAAAGACGCTGAAAATCCCGCCGATGGCCGAGGCGATGATGAAAATCCATAGAGCCCGGGCCGCGTGCCCCTGCTTGGCGAGGGCATGCCCTTCGATCACGGTGCAGACCGCAGAGGGTTCCCCCGGGATTCCGAAGAGGACGGAGGTGATCGAGCCCCCCGTGATCCCGCCGCAGTAGGCGCTCACCAGGATCGTGAAGGCCGTGAGGGGGGACATGGCGAAGGTGAAGGGGATGAGAAGAACGACTCCCATGGAGGTGCTGATCCCCGGGAGGGCTCCGGCGATGATCCCCCAGAGACCACCGAGAACCATGGCCACAATATTCGCGGGCATGAAGATGGTGGAGAAGGCCGCCAGGTAATGCTCGAGCATGAACCTATTTCCCTTCAGGGTTCAGAAGAAAAATCGACTTAGCTCCGCGAAGATCCCGGTCCCCCTGGGAAAGGGAATGGCGATGAACTTGGAGAAAACCACGAGGATGAACACGGTGACCAGCAGGGGAGAAAAGATCAAAACCCACTTCCTCCGCTCCCCCAGGATGACGATGAACGCGAGGATGAAGAGAAGCGTCGCGACGGCAAACCCGACCCATTGCATGGCGAAAATATAAAGCAGGGTCGCGACAGAACTGAGAATAACGATATTCCTGGCCCTTTTGCGGCTGGCGATCGATTCGGGGGAAGGGGGCTCTTCGGCATCTTTTTCCCCTTGCTCCTTCCTTTTCAACAAAGACGAAAAAAGGAGAATGGCGCTCAAGACACTTGCCAGTGCAAGGATCAAAATGGGCCAGAATCCGCTCCCTATTTCGCCGAAACGGCGGATTTCGTGGAGCTTGAAAGAATTGAAGAGCATGAAAAGAAAAAAGACCAGGATGAGAGCATTTCCGATGATCGGGCCCTTTTTCATGGATTCCCCCAACCCTAACGACGAAAGAAGGTTCCCGCCGGTCGCATTCATTCGGGCGGCGGCTCTCTTACTTCACGTATCCCAATTCTTTCAGCATCTGGCCGAAGAACTTGACCTGGTCTTCCCAGAATTTCCGGGTTTCTTCCGGCCCCAGGTATCCGGGACGGGCGGTGAGATAGTTGTCCTCGATGAATTTCTTATAGACCGGAGCGTCGAGGGATTTCTTGATCGTATCGTGGAGATATTTGAACCGGTCCGGCGGGGTTCCCTTTTTGACCCCCCAGGCCCTCATCAACCCGTAGGTGTAATCGACTCCCAGCTCGGCACTGCAGGGCACTTCGGGAATTGCCGGATGTCTTTTCTCCATGATGACGCAGAGGGCTTTCAGCTTTCCGGCCTTGGCCAGCGGCAGGGTCTCCGCAAGCTCCTCGCACGCCCCGTGGATGTGCCCCCCCAGGATGGCTGCCTTGATTTCCGCCCCCGAATCAAAGGGCATGAAAGTCACCTCAACGCCCTGCTTCCTGAAGAAAGCCACGGTCTGGATTTCCGACCATCCTCCGGGAGAGGTCCCGGCGAACTTCAGTTGCCTGGGGTTCTTCTTTCCCCAATCCACCAGGTCGGCAAGGGTCTTGAACTTGGAATCCCCGGACACGAAGACGGCGGTGGTGTCCCATTGAATGCGCATGAGGGGGTCGAAATCCCGCAGGAGGTGAGCCCGGGTTTTGGGCTTCACGGCGTCGATCAGATGGGAGGTGGTGACGGCGAGAACCGTGTATCCGTCGGCGGGCTGCATGGAGACGTGCAGCATTCCCTTGGTGGCCCCGCCGCCGGGCATGTTGGTGATCAAAAGAGGGACTTTCAGCAGCGGCTTCAAACCCTCGGCCACGGCCCGGGCTGCGGTGTCGCTTCCCCCTCCCACTCCGAAGGGAACAATGATTTCAATGGCTCTTTCCGGGTAGGCGGCCCAGGAAGTATTTCCCCCCATCGTCATCCCGGAAATGAAGAAGAGAGCCAGTACCCATAACCATTTCCCTCTTTTCATGATTCTCCCCTCCTTGAATGGAACCGATATTTCCAAAATCTAACCACAGAGAACCCAGTGCGGCGCGGCCGCGACACGATATTTCCGGTTTTCATAAAAAATTTGACACGACCATGTCAGCCGTTGTCATGTCGGTTTGTGTTTTGCAATTAGCTCGCGTATCGTTGGAACCAAGTCGGTCGGGACTTCCATGATCGTTTGGCCCAAAGCTTCAAACGCTGCCTCGTCCTCAGCAACCGCCTCTTCCTCCGACTGCGATTCATAATGGGCTAGCACCTTTTTTACACGTTCAGCGTCCCAGCCCGGTGGGAATTCACTTTGTTTCATATTTTTTTCTCCTCCTACGGCGGCGATATGCAGCTAACGGCTTGCCTCGTAGCTCATAGGCTGTGATTACAAAAACACTGTTTGGCTCCGGATCGGGAGCATAGATTACTCTAAGATAACGTCCACCTGATGTCCTTCCCATCGCGACTCGTGAACCCTCTTGAGCCGGTCGATCTTCTCCTGGGTTGGAGAGAATCTCTTCTACCTCTGTCTCCTCGACACCGTGTCCGTAAATATGCGGCAGTTCTGTTTCTGGATCGATGTAATAACGAATATTCAATCCCATTATACCGCCTTTTCTATTCCCATTTAATCGGCTAACACTGCCGCTCACCGGACAGGGGGCTTTATCCCGGTCCGGTAAGCGGCTTGTTCGACGTTTCTCCTGCCGTCACCACAAGTGCCCCATTTTTCTGCTCAATAGCTTCGACCAGGTCCTGGATAGCATCGACTTCCTTTTCCTAAAAATAGGCCTCTCCGCATGGCTCGCACACCCAAGCCGGAACTGCGTCCAGCGTCAGGCGACAACCTTTACGGTCAACACGGAACGGAGTCGTGCCACGTTTCATTTCACCTTGGCAGTGAATACATTTCATTTCTCCACCCTCTTTCTGAAATCGCCTGACCATTCGTTCGCATCGGGCAGGTAAGGGGTGATTTTTCAATGATTCCTTTCCGCCGAACATTATACTTTATACAGCGCCGTTTTCCCCGGCATGCTAACAGAGGGTATGGGGAAAATCAAGCGAAAAGGCCGGTTTTGTGGGCTAAGAAGGCGCGGAAAAGGATGCCATTTGGTTAACCAAAATCCGATCGACTTCACAACCAACATCCTATAATGGAGGAGGAAGAGGATCTTCCCTTCTAACAACCCGCAGGACATAACAACCTACAGGACATACACCCGTATTTGTGTTACATTAAATCGAAAGTTGAAATAGCGGGTGAAAAATTTGGAATGACCATTGATCGCGTGAGTGGGGCTTTTTTTGTCCTGCTCGGGCTTTTCGTCATCTGGGAGAGGAGAGTGTTGCCCCTCGGGACGCCCGGCAACCCCGGCCCCGGGTATTTTCCCCTCCTGCTGGCTATCCTTTTAATCCTCCTCGGAATCGTCATAATGATCCTGGGAAGCAAAGCCCCCTCGATGACCTCCGTCAAGTGGGCCGAGGCAAGGACCGCCGTGGCCATCCTGGCCTGCGCCGTCTTCGCCACGCTCGGGCTCGAGAGGATCGGGTACCGCATAACCATGATGGTAATCCTCGTCTTCCTTTTCGGAATCGTCGAGCGTCTGAAGATCTGGCAGGTCTTGGTTCTCACCTGTTCCCTTGCCCTTGGGACTTTCTGGCTGTTTGACAGCTTCCTCCGGGTTCCGCTTCCCCGCGGAGGTTTAGGTTTCTGATGGAAGCCGGGACCCTGCAAAATCTTTACCTCGGGTTCTCCACCGTCTTCACGGCGGCCAACCTCTTCTACGCCCTGATCGGCTGCCTCATAGGCACGATGGTCGGCGTTCTCCCGGGAGTGGGCCCTCTGGCGGGAATCAGCATGCTCCTCCCCACTACTTTCGGTTTGAACCCCAGTTCCGCCATCATTCTCCTCGCCGGGATTTACTACGGGGCGATGTACGGGGGCTCGACCACATCGATCCTGATGCGAATTCCGGGCGAAGCCGCTTCGGTCATGACCTGCATCGACGGCTATGCCATGGCCCAGAAAGGCCGGGCCGGGCCGGCCCTGGCGATCGCCGCGATCGGCTCATACGTCGCCGGCACGATCAGCGTCGTCGGCCTCATGTTCCTCGCCCCGCCGCTGGCCAGGTTTGCCCTCGGGTTCGGCCCGCCGGAATACTTCAGCCTTCTCCTCTGCGGGCTCGTGGTCCTGGGCTATATGACCGGCGGTTCGGTGGCGAAAAATTTGTCCATGATCGTCTTCGGACTCCTCCTGGGCATGATCGGCATCGACCAGATGACCGGATATTTCCGGTTCTCCTACGGCCTCGTTGCCCTGGGAGACGGAATCGGCATTGTCCCCGTCGCTGTCGGGCTCTTCGGGATTTCCGAGATTCTGGCCACCGCCGGCCAGGCGAAGAGACCCGAGGTGATCAAACCCCATTTCCGGGACCTTTTTCCTTCGCGGCGGGAACTGATGGATTCCATCGGCCCGATCGGCCGGGGAACGTTCATGGGTTTTTTGATCGGCATCATCCCCGGATCGGCTCACATCATCTCCACGTTTGTATCCTACGCGGTTGAGCGCCGTATTTCCAAGCATCCCGACCGCTTTGGAAAAGGGGCCATCGAAGGGGTGGCCGGCCCGGAGTCGGCCAACAACGCGGCGAGCGAGGGGGCGCTCGTCCCCATGCTGGCTCTGGGAGTCCCCACCGGGCCGATCCCGGCCGTCCTCCTTGCCGCCCTCATGGTTCACGGCATCAATCCGGGGCCTTTGTTCATCAAGGAGCAGCCGGCGATCTTCTGGGGACTCATCGCCAGCATGTACATCGGGAACCTGGTCCTTCTTCTCCTGAACCTTCCGCTGGTGAGCATCTTCGTGAACTTCCTGCGGGTCCCCTACAGGATTTTGTACCCGACGATCCTGCTGTTCTGCGTGGTGGGCGTGTACGCGGTAAACTCCAGCCTGGTGGATGTGGGCATCATGACCGTGATGGGCGCCCTGGGATACCTGCTTCGAAAAATGGAATTCGAAACCGCCCCCATGGTCCTCGGGGTCGTCCTCGCCCCCATCATCGAAGTGAGTTTCAGGCAGGCCCTCGCCATGTCCAACGGAGACTACCTGATTTTCGTCCAGCGGCCGATCTCGGTTGTTTTTCTCGTAGGCGCACTGGTGATGATTCTGCTCGCGGTGAAACCCCTCATTCAGAAGAAGCGGGATTGGCGGGAGCGTTTAACCGAAGCGGAGAAGGGCAGCTGACCTCCGCCTCCCTTTTGCCCCTTCACCTCCCTCTCCCCCGACGGAGACTGTGTTGTAAGTGGCGAAAGAGTCGTCATTCCGGCGAAGGCCGGAATCCAGTTCTGATTTTATTCATTTAGATGCATCCTGGATCCCGGCCTTCGCCGGGATGACGAATTGCGACACAGTCTCACGCGGGGGAGAGGGCCGGGTGAGGGGGGAATTTTTCGGAAAATATATCTGATCAAATATAGACCCTTTACAAGGAGGAAGAAGAATGAAAAAGTCCAAAATCCGTGTTTGGAAAGTGTTTGCTTTACTGATGGGAGTCGTTGCCCTGTTTTCGGGAATAGCCGGCGCGGCCGATGAGCCTTATCCTACCCGCCCGGTCCAGATTTTTGTGCCCTTTCCGCCCGGGGGCGTTGCCGACCTCGTGGCCCGCCCATTTGCTTCGGCTCTCGAAAAAAACCTGAAACAGCCCTTCGTGGTCGTCAACAAGACGGGAGCGGGGGGCGCCGTAGGGATGCAGGCCGCGGCGGTCTCCAAACCCGACGGGTATACGACCATGGTTGCCCTTTCGAGCATTTCGGTCATGCCCGAGGTGGACGCCCTCTTCGGCCGGCCTCAGACGTATAAGCTGAAGGACTTCGCCCCCATCGCGCTGTTGACCGCGGACCCGACGATCCTCGTCATCAAGAAAGAGGCGCCCTGGAAAACGGTCGCGGATTTTGTCGCCGATGCCAAGAAGAGGCCCAATGAGATCAAGTACGCCTCGTCCGGCGTGTATGGGACCATGCACGTGGCGATGGAGATGTTCGCCCATGCGGCCGGGATTAAGCTGCGTCATATTCCCACCGCCGGCGGCGGGCCGGCGCTGACCGCGCTTCTCGGCGGCCACGTGGACTGCATCGCCGGCGGCCCCAACGTCTCCATCCCCCACATCAAGGCGGGGACGCTGCGGGTCCTAGCGTCCTGGGGAGAAAAACGCCTGGCGGCGCTGCCGGACGTGCCCACGCTCATAGAGTCGGGGTACAAAGACGTGGAGTTCTACATCTGGTCGGGCTTCTTTGCCCCGGCCGCGACTCCGCCGGCGATTTTGAAAGTCCTTCGCGACGGGGCCCGCGTGGCCGCCGCCTCCCCTGAATTCAAGGGAGCCATGGAGAAGATGGACACCCCCGTCCAATACCTGGACGCGCCGGAATTCCAGAAGTTCTGGGACAAGGACGCGGAGAGGTTGAGGAAGGCCGTTAAGGAGATTGGGAAAGTGCAGTAGAAAAGATCGGTGCACGCGCGGGGGTGGGGTGACGATAGACCCGGCAGGCGGGTTTCCCCTGCCCCCTATTTTTGGAAGGAGGAGTTCATGCAGCGAATAGGATTTATCGGCATCGGCCTCATGGGGTCGCAGATATCCCGGCGGATTCTCCAGGCCGGGTACCCTTTAACGGTCTGGAACCGGAGCAAAGAGAAGGCGGAACCCCTGTTCTCCGCTGGTGCGAAATGGGGGGAGTCGCCCAAAGCGGTGGCCGCGGCTTGCGACGTGGTGATCACCATGGTTACGGATTCAGCGGCTTCCGAGGAAGTGATCTGCGGCAATAACGGCGTCCTCGAGGGGGCGCACGGGGGGATGATCCTGGTCGATATGGGGTCCATTGCCCCCGAAATGTCCCGGTCCATAGCGCAGCGCGCCCGGGCCAAGGGGGTCCCCATGCTCGACGCGCCGGTCACGGGAAATCCCCGGGTGGCCTCCGAAGGAAAGCTGGGCATTATGGTCGGGGGACCGAAAGACATTTTTGACTCCTGCCTCCCCATTTTCGAAAAAATGGGGGTGAAGATCATCCATGTGGGCGAGAACGGCAAAGGCACGACCCTGAAGCTCATTAACAATCTCATCATGGGCGTGGCTATCGAAGCCGTGGCGGAGGCCCTCGTGCTGGCCGCCAAAGCCGGGATCGAACCCCAGAAAGTCATGGAGATTACTTCCGTCGGGGGAGCGCGGACGGGCGCCATGGAAACGCGCGGCCCGCGAATGATGAAGCATGATTTCACCCCTGCCTTTTCGGCCAGCAACCTGCACAAGGACCTCTCCTCGGCGCTGAAGCTGGCGGAAGAGGTGGGGGCCTCGCTGCCCGCGACCAGCATCGCCCGGGAGATCTTGCGGGCGGCCAAGTCGCAGGGGAAAGGCGACCTCGATTCGTCTGTCGTGGTTACCGTCCTGGAAGCCATGGCCGGCATGAAAGGCGCGCCATGATTCCTGCGGACCATGCCTTTCCGATAAGTATTGGGTCCCGCATGTAGGGCCTGATCCCCAATCAGGCCAAAAATTCGGTGCGTTCGGCGAACCCACGCGCGTAGGGCCTGATCCCGATCAGGCCGGTCAGGCCGCAAAATTCGGTGCATTCGGGGAACGCACCCCACAATTACCAAAGGAGAATGAATGTACCAGACGATCCAATTTTCGACCCCGTCCATCCTTTTCGGGATGAATGCCATCCAGCAGCTCGGAAAGCAGGCGAAGAGGCTGTCCTCCGGCCGAGCCCTCCTGGTGACCGGGCCTCACGTGAAAGAAGCGGGGGTTCTGGATAAAGCGCTGAATTCCCTTAAGGCGGAAGGCGTTGAGGTGGAGGTGAATGTCCAGGGCCGGGACACGCCGGAGCCGGCCACTACCGTGGCGGAGGAGACGGCCGAAGTCGCCAGGAAAGGGAATTTCGAGGTGATTATCGGCCTTGGCGGAGGCAGCATTCTGGATGTCGCCAAGATGGCTTCGGCCCTCGTCACCAACCCGGGGAAGACCAGGGACTATTTCGGGCCGGAGAAGGTGCCCAAGAGGGGGAAGCCCACGATCATCATTCCCACGACCTCGGGCACCGGCGCGGAAGTGACCCAGCATGCCATCTTTCTCGACCGGGAGGTGAACGTGAAGAAAGCCGTTGCCTCTTCGGCCCTGCTGCCCAACGTGGCAATTATCGATCCCATGCTGACGGTCAGCTGCCCGCCCAGGGTAACCGCCAGCGCCGGCATAGACGCCTTCATCCACGCCGCCGAGCCTTTCTTGTCCAAGAACGCGAACCCCATCACCGATTCCCTCGCTCTCGACGCCGTCGCCATGCTCACCCGGTGGCTGGGGCCGGCGTATGCAGACGGAGGGAACCTGGACGCCCGTTATTACATGGCCCTGGGCAGTGTCATGGCGGGAATGGTGCTGAGCAACGCGGGGACGAGCCTTGTCCACGCAATGGCCTACCCGGTCGGAGGGGAGTATCACACGCCCCACGGGATCACCCTCAGCGCGATCCTTGTAGCATGTTTCGAAGGGATCCTGATGGCCAAACAGGAGAAAATGGTTCTCCTGGCCAGGGCGATGGGGGAAAACGTGGACGGCCTTTCACCCCGCGAGGCCGCTCGCAAGGCCCCGGAAGCCATCCGTCACCTTCTCCAGAGCGTGGATTTGCCCGTTTCCCTGCGGGACCTCGAGATCACAGACAGGACCAAGATCGCAAGGTGGGCCGTAGAGGCGCACAAGGAACAACGGCTCCTATCGCGCTCGCCGCGGGTCCTTTCGGTAAAAGATATTGAAAAGATTTACGAGAGGGCGTTCTAATGTCCTGAGTGACAAGTCCCCTGGAATTGTTGCCCTGAGCGGGAGCCCCCTCCTCCTTGTCCCTCTCCTCGGAAAGAAAGTGGGTCATTCGTCGCTGGCCCTTCGACAGGCTCAGGGCGAACGGCTAAGTTATTAATTCTTGGTGGGTCGTTTCCGTTCGTGGTGAGCTTGTCGAACCATGAACGGAATTACGACACAGCCTCAAGCGGGGGAGAGGGAGCGTTAGGGGGAACCCGCTGTGGCTGCCCATTTTCCGGGCGGCCATAGAGAACCGCTCCCGCAAATCCTGTTGGTTTCCGCTCATCCGGATCAGAGATCTCCGCCCGGTTGGTTACGCCCCGCCCCCCCCTTCCGAAAGAAAATATAGCCGTAAACGAGTATGAGGGCGAGAACGGGAACGACGAGGAGGAGCGAGAATCCGAGGACGAACTCCCCTTCTTGAATATAATAGAAGCTCCAGTAGCTCGTTCCCACCTGACACAGGACGACGAAGACGATCAGGATTGAAAAAATAATTCTGTTCTTCAAAGGCAAAACAACTCACCTTTTTTTGATCTTACAGTCATGACCTCCACCAGAGGTGGAGGCTTGAAAAACCGTGAACCGCTCAAACCGGATTGAATTTTCGCCACCGTTCGGCTGAGCTCACGACGAAGCCTACAGGTGGCCAGCTCTTGCCAAGGCCCGGGGGCAAGGGCGGTGCGCGCAGAAACCCTGAGGCAGGTTTCGATTCTTGGGTCGGGCGAAACCTCTGCCGCCGCAACCTCCCCGGCTCAGGCTTTGTAGTCCCGCTTCTGGGTCTGAAAGGGGCTTCCGCCTGTTTCTCGCGGAAACCCGAAGGAATCCTCTGCCGGACATTTCGCCCGCCGAGGCTTTCTGCGCGCACCGCCCTTGCCCCCGGGCCACAACACAAGTGGGAGCACAAAAATCCCCGGAAACGTCAAACCTTATGAGTCCCCCGGCAGAGCCGGGGGTTTACCTAAATGAAATTATCAAGCCGCGAGGGTGAAATCAAGGAGAAGATTCTCGAGCCTTTTCTCATTCCAAATTACCGCATTGACAAAAGGAAAGGCCATGTGTATAAGGTCATTCAGCAGCCCTTTCTCCTTTCTTTCTGCCATTTTAAAACTGAAAAAAGGTGGATATTATGTACGATCTGGACGGTCAGGTCGCCGTGGTGACGGGAGCGGCGAGCGGCATCGGGCGGGCCATCGCCACGCGCCTTTCCCGGGAGGGGGCCCGCATCGCGGCCGCGGACCTCGACGGGAACTCCGCCCAGAATGTAATCCGGGAAATCGAGAATCAGGGTGCGCCGGGGCTCGCGATCGGTGCCGACGTTTCCGTTGAAGGAGACGTGCAGCGAATCCTGGAGGAGACTCTCCACAGGTTTGGGAAAATCGACATCCTGGTCAACAACGCGGGGATCGGGACCACGGGGCTGATCATCGACCACACCGTGGAAGACTGGGAAAAATCGATGAGCGTGAACCTGAAGGGGACTTTCCTGTGTTCCCGGGCCGCGGCCAGGGAGATGATCCCCCGCAAGCGCGGCCGGATCGTGAATATTTCCTCAATCGGCGGCAAGGAGGGGGAAGAGTTCATCGGCGGGTACTGCTCTTCCAAATTCGGGGTGATCGGCCTGACGCAGGTGATGGCCAAGGAACTGGGGCGGCACCAGATTACGGTAAACGCCGTCTGCCCCGGGTATGTCTGGACGCCCATGTGGGAGAAGATGGCCGTCTGGTTCAAAGAGAGTTTTCCCGGCCTCGCGGGCAAAACGCCGCGGGAAATCTTCGATGCGCGGGTGAAATCGGTCACTCCCCTGCGCCGCCCCCAAACAGGCGAAGATATCGCCGCGCTGGTAGCATTTCTCGCGTCCGAGGAGGCGAAGAACATTAACGGCCAGTCGATCAACGTGGACGGCGGGGCGAGGATGCATTAAAGGGGAATTTTTTTTATTTATTAGGACGCAGATTAACGCAGATTTGCAGGATTTATAAAGGCAAAAAATATTAGCCGACCTTACCCGCCTCTCCCCGGCTTGGGGGAGAGGGTAGGGTGAGGGGGCGATCACAAGCCATTTGGAGTTACTAAGAACCACGGCCTGATTCTTAAGGAAATTTTTTATCTGCGTCAATCCGCGTAAATCTGCGTCCCATTAAAATTTAAGGATTAGTCCAATGATCGAGATTCGCATTCATGGCCGGGGAGGGCAGGGCGCCGTGGTGGCTTCCAAGATGCTGGTTACCGCCGCGGCCAAGGAGGGGAAGAAGGTCCAGGCTTTTCCTTTTTTTGGCGCCGAGCGGAGGGGCGCGGCGGTTGCGGCCTTCGCCCGGATCGACGATCAGAAGATTCGAATCCACAGCGAAGTGTACACGCCGGATCACGTCATCGTCCTCGACCCGGTGCTTTACAAGACCGTGCCGGTTACGGCAGGGCTCAAGAAGGGCGGGCTCATCCTGCTGAACACCCCCCAGGAACCGTCGGAGTGCCCCTTTCCAGACGATTTCCATGTCGCGACCGTTGACGCCGGCGGCATCGCTCTCAAGCACAAGCTCGGGTCGCGGACCGAGCCGATCGTCAACACGGCAATTCTGGGGGCCTTTGCCAGGGCCACGGGGATCATCGGGATCGAGGCTCTTGCGGAGACCATCCGGGAAGCCATTCCCGGAAAGGCGAAAGGAAACGAAGCCGCGGCGCGGGAGGCGTACGAAAAAGTGAAGGTAAGATAAGAGAGAAGGGGAAAAGGCGAAAGAAAAAGAGGCACGGATAAGCGCAATGCCTCAGAGAAGAATGTAGGGGCGGGGTAACCCCGCCCTTACGTAGAGGTTCGAATGGAAGAAAAGCTGGTGTTCAAGAGCATTAAAGATGTTCCCATTCTCTCCATGTCTCTGCAGTCCACCTTGTGGAACAAGACGGGGACCTGGAGATACATGCGTCCTTCTTACAGATCCTTAAGAGCCCCATGCTCCAAAGCCTGCCCGCTTGAACAGGACATCTCCTTCTACTTGACCTCGCTTTCCGACGGGAAGCCGGAAGACGCCTGGATGAAGATGCTCGAATCGAACCCCTTTCCGTCGGTTTGCGGCCGGGTTTGCCATCACCCCTGCGAATCGGAATGCAATCGGAAAGATTATGACCAGGGTTTGGCCATAAACTCCCTGGAGCGGTTCCTGGGGGACTGGGGCATGAAGAAGAGAGCGGTCAACCGCCACAAAATCGAGAAGCAGCAGAAAAGGGTCGCGGTGATCGGTTCCGGCCCGGCAGGCCTCTCCTGCTCCTACTTTCTGGCCCTGAAAGGTTACCCGGTCACGATTTACGAGGCTATGAGCGAACCCGGGGGAATGCTCCGGTACGGCATCCCCGCGTACCGACTGCCGAGAAGAATCCTCGACCGGGAGATTGAGAGGGTCGAATCCCTGGGCGTGAAGATCGAAGCAGGAAAGCGGCTGGGGAGCGCGGTCGGGCCGGATGAGCTCAAGCCCTATGGCGCCGTTTTCCTGGCGACCGGGAACTGGGCGGAGGAGAAGCCAAAGATCGCGGGCGGTCACCTGAAAGGAGTCTGGCACGGCCTGAGTTTCCTGCGGGAAGTTAACTCCGGCAAGAAGATCGCCCTTGGAAAAAAAGTGATCGTCGTCGGAGGGGGGAATACGGCTATCGATTCGGCGCGGTCGGCATGGCGTCTGGGCAGCCGGGTCACCGTCTTGTACCGCAGGTCCAGGGAAGACATGCCCGCCATCCCCGGCGAAGTCGAAGAGGCCGTGAAAGAGGGAGTGGAATTCATCTACAACTCGGCTTCCGGCGAGATACTGGGAAAAAAAGACAGCGTGCGGGGAGTCGCCTGCCTGAAGACCAAGCCGGGCAAGCGGGATGCCAGCGGGAGAAGATCCCCTGTTCCCGTTTCCGGGACGGAATTTTCCTTGCAGGCCGACAGTGTTATTCTGGCCGTGGGCGAGAGGCCCGACCTGTCTTATCTTCCGGGCGGGGTGGAGAGTGAAAAGGGGCTGATCGCAACCGATCCCTGGGGAAGGACCACCTTGCCGGGTTTTTTCGCGGGGGGGGACGCGGCGACGGGAGAGGGATACGTCTCCCGGGCGATCGCCTCCGGGAAAAGAGCGGCAGGGTCCATCGAGCGGTTTCTGAGGGGGGAAGAAGGAATCCCGGCGGAGGACTCGCAAGAACCGGTGAGGTTCGACAAAATCAACCTCGACTACTTTTCCCCTCTGGAAAGAACGGGAAGTTCTTCTCTTGAAGGGAAGAGAAGGAAGGCGAATTTCCTGGAGGTTCAAAGGGGGTTTTCGGAGACCCAGGCGAGAAAGGAATCCGGGCGCTGCTTCAGCTGCGGCAGTTGCATCCGGTGCAACGTCTGCCTCATGGTTTGTCCCGACGTGGCCATATCTTTCAACGAGCCGGGAAAAGAGTACGCGATCGACTACGACCACTGCAAGGGCTGCGGGATCTGCGCCGTCGAGTGTCCCCGCTCCGCCATGATCCTGGAGGAGGAAAAATGGAGCGAGTGATCTCCGGAAACGAAGCCGTGGCTTATGGCGCCATGCTGTCCCGGGTTCAGATTATCGCCGCGTATCCGATTTCTCCGCAGACGACCATCGTGGAGGCGC
Source organism: uncultured delta proteobacterium (assembly GCA_963712535.1). GTDB lineage: Bacteria > Desulfobacterota > SM23-61 > SM23-61 > SM23-61 > CAVQIK01. The sequence goes on from CAVQIK010000004.1 coordinate 206,921, forward strand.
TCTCGGATTTCTGCGGCAGGGGGAAGCTGAAGGCGGATTTCGTCAAAGTGGAGTCGGAGCATTCGGCCATGGCCTGCTGCATCGGGGCCGCCTCCGCCGGAGCCAGGGCATTCACCGCCACTTCCGCCCAGGGCCTCGCCCTCATGCACGAGGTGCTGCACTGGGCGGCGGGCTCCCGCCTGCCCATCGTCATGGCCAACGTGAACCGGGCCATGTCCGCGCCCTGGACCATGTGGTGCGATCAGGGGGACAGCCTTTCCCAGAGGGACACGGGCTGGCTCCAGTTCTACTGCGAGGACAACCAGGAGGTCCTGGACAGCCTCATCATGGCCTACCGGATCTCGGAAAAGGTCCTCTTGCCCAGCATGGTCTGCCTGGACGGCTTCATCCTTTCCCACACTTACGAGCAAGTCGAGATCCCCGAGCCCGAGGATGTGGACCGGTATCTTCCGTCCTACGTTCCCCGGTACAAACTGGACATCGATGACCCCCACTCCTTCAACGGGGCGTACCTCCCCGACGTTTACATGGAGCAGCGGGTGAAGATGCAGCAGGCGATGGAGCAGGCCAAAACGGAGGCGCTGGCCGCCGACGAGGAATTCGGGCGGGCATTCGGCCGCAGGTACGGGCTCCTGGAGGAATACAGGGCCGAGGACGCAGAGGTCCTCCTGGTCACGAGCGGGACCATCACGGGAACGGCCCGGGTGGTGGTGGATGATTACCGGAAACGAGGGGAGAAGGTGGGCCTGCTCAAGATGAAGATGTTCCGGCCTTTTCCCACCGAAGAAGTCCGCCGGGTTCTGCAGCGGGTGAGGAAAGTGGCCGTCGTCGACCGGAACATTTCTTTCGGCTCCACCGGGATCTTCGCCCAGGAGATCCGGTCCGTGCTGCACCAGCACGGGGAAGGCACCTCGGTTTTCGGGTTCATCGCCGGCCTGGGGGGAAGGGACGTCACCCCCGGTGTCCTGCGGGAGATCGTGGAGTACGCCAGGGGCAACCAGGCGCCCGAGGGGGACATCGTCTGGATGGGAGTGAAGCCATGAGGTATGAACTTCCAGGAGAAGAACTTCTGTATTCGGGGCACATCGGCTGCCCGGGGTGCGGTGCCTCCCTTTCCATGCGGTACGCGCTGCAGGCCCTGGGGAAAAAGACCATGGTGGTCATCCCCGCCTGCTGCTGGTCCACGGTGGGCGGGTTCTTCCCGTCGACCAGTCTCAAGGTTCCCATCCTGCACACGGCATTCGAGACCGCGGCCGTCACCGCCTCGGGCGTGAAGAGGGGACTGGTGGCCCGGGGGATCGAAGACGTCCAGGTGATGGCCTGGGCGGGAGACGGCGGGACCTTCGACATCGGCCTGCAGTCGCTCTCCGGCTCCGCGGAGCGGAACGACGATATTATTTACGTGTGCTATGACAACGAAGCCTACATGAACACCGGGATCCAGAGAAGCTCCGCCACGCCCTTCCTCAGCTGGACGACGACGACTCCCAACCCGGTCTTCAAGGACACCCCCAAGAAAGACATCATGGAGATCATGGCCGCCCACCGGATCCCATATGCGGCCACGGCCAGCCCGGCCTTTCCGGAAGATTTTTTGAAGAAGATGCGAAAGGCAAAGGAAACGAAGGGCCTCCGTTTCATCCATATTCTATCCTCCTGTCCGCCCGGTTGGAAGTTCCCGGCCGAGCTGTCGGTGAGGATCTCCCGCCTGGCGGTGGAGACGAAAATCTTTCCGCTCTTCGAAATCGAAAACGGCAGGAAATACACTCTTACCGTCGTCCCGAAGGGCCTGCCCGTCGGTGAATACCTGAAATTGCAGGGGCGTTTCGGTCATTTGAGCGGCGAACAGTTGGGGGCCATCCAGGAAAACGTGGATGAAGAATGGTCCGTGCTGATGGAAAAGACCGAGGCAAAGGGGCGAAACGGTAAGGGCGCAGAAATCAAAAAGCAAAAGGCAAAGGGCAAAAGGCAAAAGTTCTGAGGAGGAAAAAACCAAGACTCAGCACTCAGTCCTCAGCACTCAGCGCGATTCCTTAAAATGGCCTGCTTCATGAAATGGCTGGTCCTGGGCTGGTCCATGGTGGTGGTCCTCCTGTGGGCCTTCCTATCTTTTCGTCAATGGCGGTCCGACCAGGCTCTCTTTCCAACGATCGAGGACCTGTGGGGTTTCATGGGGGTCGTGTTCTTGACCTGGATCGTTCCCATTGCCGTCTTCGCGTTTTTTGCCTTTCTCGCGCGGTCATCCAAATCCGAATAAAGAATGAGACCCGAACAAATCTCCCGGGGCAATCGGATTGGCCTTTCTCCCTATGTCATTCTGACGGGCCTCTGCTCCTCCCGGATGCTGCTTTATCTGAGCATTCAGAGTTACCCGGCTTTGATCCCGGTTTTGCAGAAAGAGTGGCAGATGTCCAATGCCGCCGCCGGGTCGATTGTCTCTGCCTATCAGACCGGTTTTCTCATCTCCGTCGTCGGGCTGAGTGTTCTTACCGACTGGGTCAGCACGAAGAAAGTTTACCTTTACTCCTGCCTCGGCTTTGCCGTCTCCTGCCTCCTATTTGCCCTTTTTGCCCGGAGTTACCCCTCCGCTCTCCTCCTGCGGCTCTTGATGGGCCTCTCCATCGGGGGAACCTATACCCCGGCCTTGAAGCTGATCTCGGAAACTTTTTTCAGCACCCTCCGGGGGAGGGCCATGGGATTTTTCATCGCCGCCGGGTCTTTGGGCCACGCGGCTTCCTTGGCAGCCACCGGATGGATCACCGCACATTACGGCTGGCAGGCTGCGTTTGTCCTCACTTCCCTCGTGCCGTTCCTCGGGGCACTGATTCCTTTCGTGGTTCTCCGGGGAATGGAAGAGAGGAAACCTCAGCCGGCGGTGAGGGAGTTCAAAAAAGAAATCCTGGCGAATCGGCCGGCCATGCTGATGATCGGCGGTTACAGCGCCCACACCTGGGAGCTGGAAGCCCAGCGGGCCTGGACTCCCGCATTCCTGATCGCCTGTTTTCTTGCCCTGGGATCGACCAAGGAAAGCGCCATACAGTCCGGGTCGACCTTCTCCTCGACCATGTACGTCATGGGGGTTTTCTCTACCACCATCGCCGGGTACCTGTCGGACCGCTGGGGCCGGACCGCGGTCGTCATCGCCATGATGGCGGTGAGCATTACCTGCTCCTTTTCCTTCGGCTGGATGATCGGCAATCCGATGTTCTGGGTGATGGTCGTGGGGCTTTGCTACGGCTTTGCCGTCATTGCCGAGTCCCCGGTCTTTTCTTCCGCCCTGACGGAGCTGGTCTCCCCCAACTACCTCGGCACCGCTCTTGGGTTGCGGTCCCTGATCGGGTTCGGCGCCGGGGCGGTCTCCCCCACTGTTTTCGGTTTGATCCTGGACCTCACCAATGCCGGCCAGGGGAAGGCCTTCGGGTACATCGCCAATTGGGGATGGGCGTTCAGCATGCTGGGGCTCGTCGCCCTGATCGGTCCGTGGACGATGTTCAAGCTTCGCGGTATGCCCGAGAGCCTGAAGATGGCGGGAGGAAAGAAATAAATAAAAGCGGCAATAGGCAATTGGCAATGGGCTATGGGCAACGGGCAATCAGGAGTCTGAAAAAAATGCAGGGGCGGAGTCGCCGCTATGCGACGAAGCCCTGAGAGAATGCAGACGCGGGGTCACCCCGCCCCTGCGCAAAAGGCCTTGCAAAAATTTAAAACTAGGGTATTTTGGCCTTAACCATCAACAGAAATTTTTCTAATTATTGGAAGGAGGCTTAAGATGGCTGTCAAATCGAAGGCAATCGTTATAAATGAAAAGGATAACGTGGCCACGGCGATCATGCCCCTGAAGGCCGGGAGCACGGTTGCTCTCGAGGTCCAGGGGCGCACGGAAAAAGCCAAGCTGCTCTCCCCCATCCCCATGGGGCATAAATTCGCCCTTCGGGATATCGAAGCGGGAGCGGACGTGATCAAATACGGGGAGCCCATCGGCAAGACCACTGCCCGGATCTCCAGGGGGGAACACGTGCACGTTCACAACGTGGTCAGCCACCGCGGCAGAAAGGAAGGTGCCTGATGGAATTCCAGGGATATCGCCGCCCCGTTGGAAAACCGGGGGTACGGAACCACGTGCTCGTGATCCCGAGCGTGGTTTGTTCGCAGGGAGCCGCCGAAGCCATCACCCGGAACGTGAAAGGAGCCGTTTACCTGCCGAATGTCTTCGGCTGCGCCCAGGTGGGCGCGGACCGGGAGCAGACGAAGAGGACCCTTGTGGGGTTCGGGACCAATCCCAACATTTTCGCAATCCTGGTAGTAGGCAACGGGTGCGAAAACCTCCCGGCGAAGGAGATCGCGGAAGCGATCGCCCCCAGCAAAAAACGGGTCGAGTTTATCGAGATCCAGGACGTCGGGGGGACCAAGAAGACCATTGCCAAGGGAAAGAAGATTTTGAAGGAGATGCTGACGGACGCCGCGGCCATGCCCCGGGAGCCCTTTCCCGTCAGCGAACTGGTCCTTGCCACGGAGTGCGGAGGGTCGGATTACACGTCGGGGCTGGCTTCCAACCCGGCGCTGGGTGCCGCGAGCGACCTTGTCGTGGAAGGCGGCGGGACCGTCATCCTTTCGGAAACTACCGAGCTCATCGGGGCCGAGCACCTGCTGGCCCGGCGGGCGAGGACTCCCGAAATCGGCCAGCAGGTGCTCGACCTCATCGCATGGTGGGAGAAGGAAGCCATCGCCACGGGTCAGGACATCCGGGGGGCCAATCCGGCGCCCGGAAACATCGCCGGGGGGATCACCACCATCGAGGAAAAATCGCTGGGGTGCATCTACAAAGGGGGGACGACCGCTGTGGAGGAGGTCGTGAAATACGCCTTCCCGCCCACGAAAAAAGGGCTCATCCTCATGGACACCCCCGGCCACGACATCGACCAGCTCACCGGGATGATGGCCGGAGGGGCCCAGATCGCGGTCTTCACCACCGGCCGGGGAACACCCACAGGCTCGCCCATTGCCCCGGTCGTCAAGATCAGCGGCAACGCCGAGACCTGCCGCAAGATGAAGGACAACATCGACCTGTGCGTGAGCCAGGTGGTTCAAGGAAAAGAAACCGTGAAGGAAGCCGGGAAGCGGGTCTTTGAAGAGATGTTGGCCGTGGCTTCCGGAAAATTGAGCAAGGCCGAAAGACTGGGGCAGAGAGATTTTTGCATCTTCAAGATCGGAATCAATTTTTAGGCAGCGGACAACAGTTACCTTTTGAGGAAAAGGTACCCCAATCATTAGGAATCTCTGAAATCCCCCTTACTCCCCCTTTTTCAAAGGGGGAAATTGCCCTTCTTCTTATGCTAGTGAAACCAACGAAGTTCTCCTCCCTTTGGGAAAGGGAGGATGGGAGGGATTTCCGGCAAAAACTTTACCGCACGGCAATCGATGCCGTTAAACGAGCTTTTGAAAATCAGCGATTCGTCAAGAAGAGAGGAGGATTACTATGCGAAGCAGAAAATCTGGGTTTACCGCGTTGGCCATGTGTCTGGTTCTGGTGTGGGCCGCACCTTTACTTGCGGCCGATGTCGAAATCGCCCTCTTCGCCTGCCTTTCGGGCCCCGCGGTCGACCTCGGGACCATGAGCCGGGATGGGGCGACGCTGGCGGTCGAAGACATTAACCAGATGGGCGGGATCAAGGCACTGGGCGGAGCGAAGGTCAAGCTGGTGATCGCAGACGTGACCAGCAACGTCGCCCAGGGCCCCAGCGTTGTCGAACGCACGCTCTCGACCCAGAAGATTTCGGGGGCCGCGGGGTTCGGGATGAGCCAGATGACCCTGACCTGCCTCCCCGTGCTGGAGAAGGCCCAGGTTCCCCTGACGACCAGCTCCATCGCGGACAAGATCACCGGCCAGGGATACAAGTACGTGTTTCAAATCGCCCCCAAGGGGAGCCACTTCGGGGCCACCCAGGTGAAGTTCCTGACCTACCTCAAAAACAAGTACAAGTTCCCCATCAACAAAGTGGGATTCGTGTATGAGAACACCGCCTACGGGACCTCGACCGCGGGGGGCCTCAAGGAAACGGCCGTCAAGGAAGGGTACAACATCGGCCTCTTCGAAGCCTACGACGCCAAGTTCACCGATGCCTCCCCCCTGGTGAACAAGATCAAGGCCTCGGGCGTCGAGGTGATTTTTCCCGTCTCCTACACGACCGACGCCGAGCTGATCATCAGCACGATGCAGGCCATGCGGGTAAACCCGATGCTGATCGGAGGCGGGGCGGGGTTCATCTGGCCCGACATATACAAGTCTTTGGGTGATAAGATCAACGGGGTTTTCAGCGTCGGGTCGTGGAGCTGGGACAGCAAGAACATCATGACCGACCCGCAGCGGAAATCGGTGGTGGAGCGTTACCGGAAACGTTTCGGCACGTTTATGCCCGAGCAGGCCGGGGAGCATTACGCCATGATCTGGACCCTCAAGGAGGCCCTGGAGAAAGCCAAATCGGCGGATTCGAAGAAAGTCCGGGAAGCCCTGGCCAGCATCGAGATCACCACCGGGCTCGCGGCCTTGATGCAGCCGGGCAAAATCAAATTCGATGAAGGCGGCTGGAACCAGTACGTCTACCCGACCATGATCCAGTGGCAGAAGGGAGACCCCCGGACGGTGTATCCGGAAGAAGCCGCCACAAACGAGGTGGTCTGGCCGCTCAAGAAATAACCTTGGCGCAAAGATATTCTTTCAACACAAGTTGAAGAAAATCTTTCAAGGGTGATTGTAGGGGCGGGGTTCCCCCGCCCCAGACCTTGCTGCCAAAGAGCGGAGAAGGCGGCGTTCGGTATAGCGCCGGGGCGCAGGACTGAGAAATGGATTTTGAGATCATAGTCCAGGCGGTCGTGAACGGCCTGCTGATGGGCGGCGTGTACGCTCTCATTGCCGTCGGGCTGACCTTGATCTTCGGGGTCATGAACGTCGTGAACTTCGCCCACGGCGAGTTTGTCATGCTCGGCATGGTCATGACGTATCTTCTCCATGCCTTCTTCGGAATGGACCCGGGCGTGTCGATCCTCCTCGTCATCCCGGTGATGCTGGCGATTGGGGCTATCATTCAGAAAGGCCTGATCAGCCGGGTGGTCGGACAGCCGGACGAAGCGCAGATCCTTTTGACATTGGGCCTTTCCGTTCTCTTGACCAACATCGTCCTCCTCTTCCTCGGTCCCGACTACCGTTCCGTCAAGACGTCCTACAAGCTCAGTGTCTGGGCGGTGGGCCCCATCCTGTTCTCGGTCCCGCGAGTCATGGCCTTCGGCGTCGCCATGGCCTTTTCCGGAATCCTCTGGCTATTCCTGACCAGGACCGACTTGGGGAGAGGACTTCGCGCTGTCGCGGAGAAGCCCGAAGTGGCGACCCTCATGGGGATCAATCCGAGGAAAATGCACTGGCTGGCGTTCGGGATCGGCATCTCCCTGGCCGCGGGAGCGGGCAGCATCTTAACCCCCTTCTTCTACACTTTCCCGTCGGTGGGGGGCATGTTCGTGCTCATCGCCTTCGTCGTAGTCGTCCTGGGGGGAATGGGAAACATCCCCGGCGCGATTCTCGGGGCGCTGGCCATCGGGATCACCGAGTCTCTCACCGCCCAGTTCCTGGCCCTTGACCTCGCCATGCTGGGGGTTTTCATTATTTTTGTCCTGGTCCTGGTCTTCAAACCGTCGGGAATCCTCGGCAGAGGGAAGGTTTATTGATGAACGCGTCTCCCCAAGGACCCTCTTCCTGGACGCGGTTTGCCCCATGGATTCTGCTGGCGCTGGTCCTGGTCTTCCCTCTGATCTTCCCTTCGCGCTATCTCATGAGGACCCTGGTGAATATCTTCTTCTTCGCCGCCCTCGGGTGCGCCTGGAACATCATCGGGGGATACGCCGGCCAGCTTTCCCTCGGGCACTCCGCGTTTGTGGCCATGGGCGCATACCCCACCGCCCTGCTCCTCCTCTACTACAACGTCCCTCCGTGGATCGGATTCCTCCCAGGGATGGGGGTCGCCGTGATCGCGGCGTTTCTCCTCGGACATCTCGTCTTCGGGCTTCGAGGGCCTTACCTGGCGCTATCCACGCTGGCTTTCGGCGAGATCGTCCGGATCCTCCTCCTCCACTTCCGGGAACAGACAGGCGGGTCCCTCGGGGTGACGATCCCCTTCAAGGGCACCAATGCATGGAAGCTGCAGTTCGCCTCCGAGCAGCCCTATTTCTACATCTGCCTGGCTCTGCTCGGGATCTGCCTCTACGTGACCTACCGCGTCCACGGTTCCCGGATGGGGTATTATCTCCAGGCGATCAAGGAAAATCAGGACGCCGCGGAAAACCTGGGGATCAGCCTTGCGGGCACCAAGGTAAAAGCCCTAATGATCAGCGCGGCCCTGACGGCCCTCCTCGGGGCATTTTACGTGGCCTACTTCTACTACATCGATCCGGACAGCGTCGCCGGGAGCGACCTTTCCATCAAGATCCTCCTGGTGGCCATCATCGGGGGGGTAGGGACCGTGTGGGGGCCTGTTGTCGGGGCCTGCATCCTGGTTCCCCTAACGGAGATCAGCAACTATGTCTTCGGGAGCGGCAGGGCCGGCGCCTCGCTGATCATCTACGCCGCCATCCTGATGATCGTGATCCTGTTCAGCCCCAGGGGATTGATTTCCCTCCTGCCGGGCGGGGCCAGGAGTTACCGGAGCGAATAGGATGAATGGAAATCAGCCGCTGCTGGAACTGAAAGGCGTCACGAAGGTATTCGGCGGCCTCACTGCGGTGGACAGGGTCTCTTTTCCGGTCAACAAAGGGGAGATCCTGGGCCTCATCGGTCCCAACGGGGCGGGGAAGAGCACGATTGTGGGGCTGATCATGGGCGCGCTGAAACCGAATTCGGGAGAAATTTTGTTTCAGGGGGAAAGCCTTACCCCCCTTAAGCCCCACCAGGTCGTGGAGCGGGGGATCTGCCGCACCTTCCAGGTGGAGAAACCCTTGCTGAACATGACCGTGACCGGGAACGTCCTCATCGGGGCCCTCCTGCGGACGAATGACCGCGCGGAAGCTCTGAGGCGGGCCCGGGAGATCGCCGAACGAGTGCACCTGGGCCACGTGGCTCACGTCCTGGCGAAGAACCTTACGGTCCAGGACCGGAAGCGCCTTGAGCTGGCGCGCGCACTGGCGACCCGCCCGACCATGCTCCTGCTGGACGAAGTCATGGCCGGCCTGACTCCGCAGGAGATCGACCAATCCCTCGACCTTCTTCGCAAGCTGCGGGACGAGGGACTCACGATCCTGATCATCGAGCACGTGATGCGGGCGATCATGAACGTTTCCGACCGGATCGTGGTCCTGGATTACGGCAAGAGGATCGCGGAAGGGGGGCCCCGGGAGATCGCTCAGGATCCCGCGGTGGTGGAGGCGTACCTGGGAAAAAAGGGAATAAAAAATGGGTGAACTTCTGAAGGTCGAGGAGCTGTGCGTCGCTTACGGCGACGTCCAGGTGCTCCACGACGTGAACCTTCGGATCGTCTCCGGCGAGATCGTTTCCGTTCTGGGCTCCAACGGCGCGGGGAAAACCACTTTGCTGCAGGCCCTCTCGGGGCTCCTGTCCATCTGCCGCGGGAAGGTGTTCTTCGAAGAACGGGACCTGCGCGATGTGCCGGCTTACGAACTGCCGGCCCTCGGGATGGCCCACGTGCCCCAGGGGCGCGGGATCTTTGCCACACTCAGCGTCATGGACAACCTCACCGTCGGCGCCTGGAACCCGCGGGGAAAGAAGGAGAGAGAAAAGACGCTGGCTCTGGTTTTCGAACTTTTCCCCCGCTTGAAGGAGCGCTCCCGCCAGGTTGCCGGGACGCTCTCGGGCGGGGAGCAGCAGATGCTCGCGATCGGCCGGGCGCTCATGCAAAATCCCCTGCTCCTCATGCTGGACGAGCCTTCCCTGGGGCTGGCCCCGATTATGGTCGAGGCGGTCTTCTCCACCATCGAAAAAATCATGACCCAGGGTCTTTCGATTCTCCTCGTGGAACAAAATATTTTCTACGCCATTGACCTGGCCGGCCGTTGCTACCTTCTGGAAAACGGAAGGATTTCCCTGGAAGGCCCCCGGAGCGAATTCACCGAAAACCCAAGGATCAAAGAAGCCTACCTCGGCATGTAACCTGCGGGAGAAGTTACATTCCTTGGATTATCTCCATTTCGTTGAGGAAAACAGGAGGCTCTTAAATTGTGCTGTGGTGCCAAGCACCCGGGAGGAAAGGCAGATTGCGCCACAGTCATGAGGCACGTATTCCTATTTGGTTTAGACGGGGGTGTTCCTTCATCCTCCGAACCCATGTTTTCATGCCCCCGCTGCGCTTCACGGAGGATTCTTAGGACCTTTTCGCTGAAGCTCATCCCGCCAATGCTTGTGGCGCAATCCGCCTTTCCTCCCGGGCCCTTGTGAGGCTTTCTCTGATTATTCAATCAATAAATAGGAGATGATCCCATTTTTGTAAACACTAAGGAGTTGTGAACATGAAAATCACCGATGTGCGGGCTTACACGATTTGCGCTCCCCTGGCGAAGCCCTGGAGGATTGCGGGGCTGGTCATGTCCGAGATGACGGCGACCCTCGTCGAGGTGGAGGCGGATAACGGGCTGATCGGATACGGCGAGGCGCTGACCCGCCTCGGACCCTCGGCGGCCCGCGAAGTCGTCACTTCAATATTGAAGCCGGTCGTGGTGGGCGAAGACCCCCTGCAGGTGGATGTCCTCTGGGAGCGGATGTTCTCCACGATGAAGAGCCGGGGGCACTGGAAGGGGTTCATGATCGAGGCCATGAGCGGAGTGGACATTGCCCTCTGGGATCTGGCCGGGAAAGCCCTCCGCCAGTCCGTAGCTACGCTCTTGGGGGGGAGGCATCGTGAAAAGCTGGAGGCTTACGCCTCCTCCATCATGCTCATGGACAGGGAGGAGATGGCGAAAGAGGCGGCTGACCTGGTCCGGCGCGGGTACAGGAAGATCAAAGTGAAGCTGGGCCTGGGCGCGGAAACAGACCTGGGAAACATCAGGGCCATCAGGGAAGCCGTGGGCTCGGAGATCGGGATCATGCTCGATGCCAACTGCGGGTATGCCGCGGAAGAAGCGTTGCGCCTGGGGGTCATGTTGGAACCGCTGAATATCCTCTGGCTGGAGGAGCCCGTCCTGCCCCAGGATCTTGAGGGCTACGCGCGGCTCTCGGGAGCCCTGCGGATTCCGATCGCCGGGGGGGAGTCGGAATTTACCCGCTGGGGATTCCGGGACCTCATCCAGAAGGGAAAAGCTTCGGTTATCCAACCGGACATCTCCCGCTGCGGAGGACTGACCGAGGGGCGCAAGATCGCCGCCCTGGCGAGCGCCCACGGAATCCCGGTCGCTCCCCACACCGGGGCCTCGGGCGCTTTGAGCATCGCCGCCGCGGTCCACTTCGCTTCCTCCATCGCGAACTTTTACGTCTACGAACACATGTACACCGAAAATCCCCTCCGGACCGATATTCTGAAAAATCCCGTGCTGGAGTTTCAGGACGGTTTCGTGAACGTTCCGGCAGGGCCGGGGCTGGGGATTGAAATCGATGAGGATAAAGTAAGGAGATATTTAAAGAAATAACACAGCCGAGAGATGCAAGCAAATGCAGTTTGAGAATTCAAGGCATCTGGACTCCCGCCTTCGGCGTGAGCGTTCGACTGAGTCACGCCGAAGGCTCGATCGAAAGGTCACCCAGAAGCTTTCACGGGACTGACGGGCTTTTATCTTTTCGCACACCGCAGGATCTTTGCCCAGATGACCACCGTATCGGGAGAGAGGCAAGCAATTAGCGGGATTCGCCCAGCCCGGACCCTGAGACCCGCTCCAGATCTGATTCCCCGCCAGGAGGCTTGAAATTTCGCCCTAAATCAATGGGTTTTCCGCACACCCCGCTAAAAAATGTTGACAATTAGGGAGTTTTTGACTTGTTTCCCCGGGAGCTGGCCGTCTGCCGCGGTTCTTCGGATAACTAATTGAAATTATGATATAATTTATTGCTCCAAAACGAGGCAAGGTGTAAGAATAGATCATTTTTCCTCGGTTTATTGAAATGATCCACAGCTTTTCCCACAACTATTCCACAGAGTTTGTGGACAACCAAGTTGAACGGATTGCCTGCTTTTCCGGGGCGCCTGATTGGCGAGAGTTGTCCCTGTTCGCGGATGTTTTAGCCCACGTATTTTAAGTTGGCTGAATGACCGCAGGGCAATCCGGTTCTTCTAAGGTGCCACTCACCGTCAAAGATTTCTCCGAAAGTGTAGAGTCTCCCCGCGCCTGTCTCCCGGAAATCCGCGATCCATGCAGATGGGGCAGCGTTTTCCGTACCAGCGCCGGTCGAAGGCAGGCTTGGCGGACGCGGGTTTCGGGCCCGCCCGTCTTATCCTGATCTTTTCATGCTTCAGCCAGGCTTTTACGGCTTCGAGGTTGAATTCCCATTCCGTTCGAACTTTCCTGGCGGGACACCCCCACAGGAGCCAATCGTCCACGTCCCAGGGCCACACGTTCAATTCTTCGGCTATCTCGTTTCTGTTCATTGCCTGTTTCGGAATTCTCAGTTCATCGGGAGAACTAAAAATTGGTTCTCATTTTGGACAATCGGGTCTTACCAATGAATCCATAATTGTGCAGACCTTTCCTCCGGCTCAACTCCCCCTCACCCCGCCCTCTCCCCCGCTTTCGGGGGAGAGGGGAGGGTGAGGGGGCGATGCGCGGAAATTCGAATGTCTGAACATTATGGATTGATAATATTCTGTATTTTTTCTGAATTCCCACCTTCGGTAATGAAGGAGGCTCCACGGATCCTACCGGAGTGTTAAGGCGTGATAAGAGGAAGGAGAATCCGGAACGTGCTGCGGCCTTCACCCGTTTCCACCTCCATCTTCCCTCCCATTTCTTTCACCAGACGCGACACGGTGTGAAGGCCGCGGCCTCGGGTATCCCCCACGAAAACCCGGTTCTTCTCCTCTTCGGAAATCTCCCCGGTGTTCGTGATCTCCGCGATTGCCCAGGAGTCCTGACGGTAGCACCGAACGGACAGCTCCCCCCCGTCCCGGGGAATGGCGTTTGCCGCGTTCATGAGCAGGTTGTCCAGGACCCTTTCGACATGAATGGGATAACAACGGACCCATAAGGGGCCCTGCAATTCGCGTTCCACGAGACGAACATTTTCCCGCTCCAACTCCTTCATCGCCTCCTCGTTGACCAGGAACCGCCTCTTCAGCTTTGAGGCCAGGTCCACCGTCTCCTCCCGCCCGCCGCCGTGAAGGGACAAGGCCAGGTTTTGAAGGTAGAGGGTCTCCTCCTCGATGATGTCGAGGGTCTCTTCGATTTTTTCTCGGCGGGAGAGGGATTTCTCGTCCCGCAGCATCTTTTTCACTCTCTTCACGAACCCGCACGCGGCGATGGCCGGATTCTTAAAATCGTGAAGGGTGTCATCCATCTTTTCCAGCCTGAGCCCTTTCATGAGCTCCTTTCCCAGGAAGGTAAAGATCTCGATCTCCTCGGAGCCGAACCGCTGATCCTGGGCCTGGGCGTCGAAGACCAGAAAGTATTTGACCACGTCGTTGACTTTCAGGGGGACGTAAAGAACCAGGTCGATCTTCTTCCTGTCCAGGAACTGCTTCAGCGGAGCGGGAAGGAGGCGGCTGCCGCGGGGGTTCTTGATGAGGATATAGTCGGGGTCGATCTTCTCGTTTTCAAATTCGCCGAAGGGCCCGGCCTGGTTTACGACGGCGTCGATGTACGGTTCGCTTAGGGGAAAAACCTTGCCGATTCCGTGCTCGGCCTCGGGATACCCCGCCTCCAGGACCGCCTCATCCCGGTCCTCCCGGATGGAGAACAGGGAAGACCGCTGGATCCGCATGATGTCCACCATCTCGGGGATGACCAGGTCAAAGACCTCCTTCATCTTGACGCCTTCTTTTCTTCCCAGCTTCAGAAAGATCTTTTCCACGATTTTGTCCTTGGTGACGTTGATCTTCTGAAGGTCCATGATCCTCTTCCGGGCGATCACGTAGCTCACCCGTTTTGAGAGCACCTCCGCGATCTTGATCTCCAAGGGAGTAAACTGCCTGTCTCGCTCTCCGTAGTAGATCTGGATGGCCCCCTCGGTATCCGAGTCTTTCAGGGAATACCGGGGAAGAGAAAAAGGCACCGCCAGCATCGAGCGGATTCCCAGGGCTTCAACCTTATTTTTGTTGACGTAACGTTCTTCCTTCAGCAGGTCGGGGACGATGGTGCTCTGCCGCGTTTTCACCACTTCGCCCGGAATCGTATTCTCGAACGGAATCGCCTCGGCGATGACATGGGCCGATTCGGGGTAAACGCCGAAGGAGATCATGGCTTTCTTCCCGGGATCGTAGAGGCGGATGGTGGCGGCCTGGGCATCCAGGTACCCGGCCACGCTTCGGGCCAACGATTTCAGAATTTCCCTTTCCTCGAGGGAGGGGTTGATCTCCAGAATGCCTTCCACCTGGCTGATCAGCCGATCGACGTACCGGTAGAGGATCTCTTCGTGGATCAAATCCACGATCGTAGAAAAGTCCTGGGAGGAAAAATGAGGACACTTCTTTTTCAGGAGAGCCTGAAAATTCTCAAAGATCTCCCGGTCGAGTCCCAAGGGCGCCATGGATTTTCTCCTGGTAAAAGGCCGGCACAAAGTGGTTTGTTCAGCCGCGGCTCCGGACGACAAAGCTTTGCTTAAACACCGTTAACGTCCGCGGACAAAACAGACGAACGGAGCTATTATAACCCAATTCCCGCTCCCCGCTTGCAGGGAAAAGGTCCGGGAAGCCGCGAGATCCCGGGAAGAGCGGCGCAGGAACCCCGTTGCTTTTCCTAACGGTCCTTTGGTAGCGTTTTCAGCGGGTCGAGGAAACGATGGGTGCGGAGGAAAAAGAAAAGCTTTTTTACGGCTGGGTCGTCGTGGCCGCCTGCTTCATCGCGGCGACGAGCTACGGCATCTTTTACACGTTCGGAGTCTTCTTCAAATCCCTCCAGGCCGAATTCGGCTGGGGGAGAGCCCTGACCGGGTCCGTCCATTCGGTCCACGCGCTCGGCTTCCTCACCTCCGCCCTCCTCACCCTGTTCGCCCGCCCGCCCGCTCCTTTTCTCCTTGACAAAGAAACCCTGCGTTGATTTAAATGGACTTTGACTTTTGGCCGAATTCCCCGCCGGCGAACGGCTCGACAGGGCTTACCGGGCACAGCCTTTTTCCCGGTTGCCCGAGGCAGGTATGTGATGGCCCCCAAACCCCTCAACGGAATCCGGGTGATCGACCTCACCCGGATCTATGCAGGCCCGTATTGCTCCATGCTCTTTGCCGACATGGGCGCCGAGGTGATTAAAATCGAACCCCCCGAAGGGGAGTTGATCCGGGATAACCCTCCCATGGTGGAAGAGGGGAAGGGCGGGCCCAATGACCGCAGCCGGAGCGGATACTTTTTAGGTCTGAACCGCAACAAGTACGGCATCACCCTGAACCTGAAGCACCCGAGGGCCCTCGGCATTTTCAAAGACCTGGTCAAGATCGGGGACGTTGTCCTGGAAAATTATGCTCCGGGGGTGATGAAGAGGCTGGGCATCGATTACCCGGTTCTTCGGGCCGTCAACCCCCGGATCATCATGTGCAGCATAAGCGGCTTCGGCCAGACCGGGCCCTATTCGGAACGGATGGCCTTCGACGTGATCTCCCAGGCGATGGGCGGCCTCATGTCCATGACCGGCCACCCGGGGAATCCCCCCACGCGGGTGGGAACCTCCCTGGGGGACGTGAATGCCGCCGTGCACGCCGCCTTCGCCATCATGACCGCCCTGTGGCACCGGGAGAAGACGGGGGTCGGCCAGTACGTTGACGTCTCCATGCTGGAGACCATGGTGGCCATCCTGGAAGGGGCCATCGTGCGCTGGACCATCGGGAAAGAGCTGCTGACCCCCATCGGTTCCATGAACCCCCACGAGGCGCCGATGGCCGCTTTCCGGTGCAAGGACGGGTACATCATCATCGCGACCGTCGGCGACGAGCACTGGCAGAGGTTCTGCAGGGCGGTGAACCGGCCGGACTGGGCGGCCGATCCCGGCTACCGGACCAAGGCCCAGCGCTGGGAAAAAAAGTACGTTCTCCAGGAAGAGATCGAGAAGATCACCGCCGGGCACACGGTGAAAGAAATAGGCGAGATGATGGACCGGGAGCGGGTGGCGAATTCCCCCATTTTCGATATCCGCCAGGTAGTCGAGAATCCTCATCTCGATGAGCGGGGGTACTTCGTTGAGGTCGAACACCCGGTCATCGGCCGGGCAAAAATCCCCGGCATCCCCTTCAAGATGTCCGAAACCCCGGGCGCCGTCGAACGCCCCTCCCCCCTTGTGGGAGAGCACAACGAACTCATCCTGGGGAAATACCTGGGCCTTTGCGGAGAGGATCTGAAAAAACTCAAAGAGGAAGGGGCTATTTAGCCGATTTTCCGCCTCTCAGCGCAGACCTGCCGCCTCTCCGGGCCCGAGCAGGCCCGTAATGCTATACCCACACAAAGCTGGAGAAAGGATGAAACGGAAACGATGCTCGACTTTGCTCCTGTCCCGGTGATCGATAATCACAGCCATCCCTTCGAAGACAATAAAGCTCCGTTCACGCCCGAATCGCTCGCCCGGATCTTTTTCCATGGAATGGGGGACATACCCACGGCGGGGGTAAAGAAGGCGAGGTTATGGGGAACGAGCGATGAGCTCCGGTATCACATTCAGAATATGGGAGTGGTTCACACTCTGGTCTGCCGGCTGTCCCAGCTTTTCGGCTGTTCTCCCCAGATAGAGGCCGTGGCGGCCGAACGGAACCGCCGGGCTTCCGCGAACTTTGCGGGTTACGCCAGATCCCTGTATGAAGACGCGGGGATCGCCGGGTCCGTTCTCGATACCGGTCTCCCCGGGGATGACCCTCGGCTCAAAGGCATCCCCGGAAGGGTCATGCGGCTGGTCCAGATGGACCCACTGATTGAAGAATTGTTAGGGAAAAGTCTTTCTTACCGGGAGCTGCTTCGTTCCTACCTGGAAAAATTAGACGCGGCGGTACGGCAAAACGGTTGTATGGGGGTGAAGTGCCACTTGGCAGAGCGGGTCGGGTTTGGGATAGAGTCGGTCTCGGACGCGGAGGCAGAAACGGCATTCTCCGCCGTGAAGTCCGGGAACTCCCAACCCTACAAGAAAATGTACGCCGCCCTCTTCGCCGCCACTCTGCTGGAATGCCAGGATCTGGAGGTTCCGGTTCATCTTCACACCGGGTGCACGGGCGGGCTTTGGGACGGCGCCGTCTCCGATGCCGACCCGTTTCTGCTGGCCCCGTTCATTCGAGAGCCCAAATTCTTGCCGACACGAATCGTCCTCCTTCACGCGGGGTACCCCTGGCTTCAGCACGCGTCCGAGATGGCCCACACTTTTCCCCATGTCTGGGTGGATATGAGCTGGACCACCCCCTGGACCTCCCTGCGCCTCGCCGAGTGTTATCGTGAGGTGATCGGCATCGCTCCCCTTTCCAAAGTGATCTTCGGAAGCGGCGGACACGACGCTCCGGAGATCGCCTGGCTGGCCGCAAAGACCGCGAAGATTGCCCTGGCGGAAGCGTTGGGGGATGCGGTGAGATTAGGGCTGCTCAGCCTTCTTCAGGCGGAAAAGACCGGCCGCATGATTCTTCATGACAACGCTGCGCGACTGTACCGGTTGCAGGAGCGCTGAGGGGAAGGAAGAGGAACAGGGGAATTTCGCCGGACCCGACAAAAAACAGTCACCGAAGCTCAGATTGGCCGGAGGAGTTAGAGAGATGAAGATCACGAGATTTATCCCTTCCGTCTTGTTCGGCGCAAAGACGTTTTGACGATTTGAACGAATTTATCGATCGACTGCATCCGGACAAGAAACACTATTCCGTTTACATCATCGATTCGGTGCATCGAAAGACCGGTTTGCGCGAACGGTTGCAGCCCGCCGACGGTGATTTGGTCCTGGAATTCGACGCCTCCTCGCACGAGCCGAAGACCTCGGACGTCGACGGCCTGCGGGACGAAATTTTCAAGCGAAAGGGCGGCGAATTGCCCCGCGTCGTGGCCGGCATCGGCGGGGGTTCCACCCTTGGACGTGGCCAAGGCTGTTTCCGTCATGCTGACCAACCCGGGATCCTCGGCTGACTACCAGGGCTGGGACCTGGTGAAAAACAAGCCGGTGCCGAAGGTCGCCGTCCCCTCTCTGTCGGGAACGGGGGCCGAGGCCACGCGCACCGCGGTGCTCACCGGGCCGGTAAAAAAGCTGGGCATCAACAGCGATTTCAGCATTTACGACGCCGTCCTGCTGGACCCGGAGCTTCTCGCCACCGTGCCCGCCGACCAGGAGCTCTACACCGGCATGGACAATTTCATCCACTGCGTCGAATCCCTGAACGGGAGCGCGATGAACCCCCTGGGAAGGCCTTTTGCACTCCAGGCCAAAGCGGCCACAGAGAACTTTTTCCTGAAAGAGAAGAATTACCCCGAATTCATGGTTGGCTCATTTCTCGGCGGGTGCTCCATCGCCAACTCTTCCGTGGGGATCTGCCACGCGCTCTCCTACGGCATCGCCTTTATCCTGGGCTATCGCCACGGGCTGGCCAACAGTATTGTCTTCAATCAGCTGGAGGAATTCTACGGGAAGGATGTCTTGAAGTTCCGTCAAATGATGCAAAATAACGGGGTGAAGCTCCCCGCCGGGGTCACCCCGGAATCACAGCGGAACAGCTGGAGAAGATGATCCAGCTGACCTACATGCTCGAACGGGACCTCATCAGCGCCCTGGGGCCTGATTTCAAGAAAATCCTGACCCCGGAAAAGATCTCCCGGCTGTACGAGAAAATGTAGGGCTTCTTCAGTCATAAAAGATTGAACCTGGAAAGGATTTTTGCATGCCCGGAAAAGCATTGGAAGGAATTCGGATTCTGGACCTGACCCGGGTCCTCGCCGGCCCTTATTGCTCCATGCTGTTTGCGGACCTCGGGGCCGAGGTGATCAAGATCGAACCGCCGGAAGGGGAGATGATCCGGGACAACCCTCCCCGGGTGGAAAAAGGGAAAGGGGGCCCTCACGACCGGAGCCGGAGCGCCTATTTCTTATCCCTCAACCGCAACAAGTACGGGATCACCTTGAACCTGAAGCATCCCGAGGCGGTGAGGATGTTCAAGGATTTGGTGAAAATCAGCGACATCGTTCTCGAGAATTACGCCCCGGGGGTGATGAAGCGTCTGGGGATCGACTACGAGGTCCTGAAGGAGATCAATCCCCGCATCATCATGTGCGGCATCAGCGGGTTCGGCCAGTGGGGCCCCTATTCCGAACGGATCGCCTTCGACATCGTGGCCCAGGGCATGAGCGGCCTCATGTCCGTGACCGGATACCCGGACAATCCGCCGACCCGGGTCGGAACCTCCCTGGGGGACATCAACGCCGCGGTGCACGCCTCCTTCGCCATCATGGCCGCCCTGTGGCACCGGGAGAAGACCGGGGAGGGGCAGTACGTCGATGTCTCCATGCAGGAAGCCATGGTATCCATCCTGGAGGGGGCCGTCGTGCGCTGGACTTTGGGAAAAGAAATCATGGGCCCGATCGGCTCCCATAACACGAACGAATCTCCTTTTGCCGCGTACCGGTGCCAAGACGGCTACATCATCATCGCCACGGTGGGGAATGAACACTGGGAGAGGTTCTGCCGGGCCATCGGGAAGCCGGAATGGGCCAAGGACCCGCGTTACGCCACCAAGGGGCTGAGGTGGGCGAAGAAATGGGAACTCGCCGCGGAAATTGAAGAGATCACCACCCGATACTCGGTCAAGGAAGTCGGGGAGATGATGGACCGGGAGCGGGTGGCCAACTCACGGATTCTCAACATCCAGCAGGTGGTGGAAGACCCGCATCTCAACGCCCGGGGATATTTCGTTGAAGTGGATCACCCCATCATCGGCAGGGCGAAAATTGCGGGCTTTCCATTCAAGCTCTCGGCTACGCCCGGGCAGGTCGAACGCGCCTCGCCGCTTGTTGGCGAGCACAACGAGCTCATCCTGGGCAAATACCTGGACCTCAAAAAAGAGGATGTGGAACGGCTGAGGAGGGAAGGGGCGATCTGAATGCGGAATGCGGAATGAAAGGCCCACGCCCCTCACCTTTACCCTCTCCCCCGGACACGGGGGAGAGGGCTAGGGTGAGGGGGAATTTGGGAGAACATATCCCCTCGTTTATGAGCCTGTCAGTAGTTCCGGGGCGGAGTAAGAAAAAAACGGTTGAAAAAAGGAATAGAAGCAAAGAAAAGAGAAACTAATGAAAATATTGGCCATCCAGGGCAGCCCGCGGCCCAAGGGGAGCAACACGGAGGTTCTTCTGCAGGAATTCCTGAAAGGGGCCCAAAGCGCGGGGGCGGAAAGCGAAACGATCTACCTGCGGGAAAAAAATATCCATGCCTGCGTGGGGTGCTTTACCTGCTGGGTCAAAACGCCCGGGGTATGTATTTTCCGGGATGACATGCCGGCTCTCCTGGAGAAGGTCCGCGATTGCCAGGTCCTGGTTTATGCTTTTCCTCTCTACAATTACAACATGACCGCGATGACCAAGGCTTTTCAGGAAAGGCTCCTTCCTCTCATGGACCCCCATTTTGTGAAGGCCGGCGAAGCCTATCGCCATCCGCCCAGGTACGCGATGGACCGGAAGATGGTCCTGATCTCCAACTGCGGGTTTCCGGAGATCTCCCATTTCGACGGGCTTCGGCATGTCTTCCGGCACATGGAACGGAGCGGCGGGGCGCCTCTCATCGGGGAACTGCTGATGCCGGCTGGGCAGCTCCTGCAGATCCCACCTTTGAGGGAGAAGATCCAGGGCGTCCTCCGGGCCGCCCAGCGTGCGGGGTCCGAGGTAGTCCGGGAGGGGCGAGTCTCCCCGGAAACGGAAGCGGAAATCCAGAAGCCGATTTTTTCCGCCGAAAAGCTGGCCGAAATGGCCAACAAGACCTGGGATAGCTTGCTCAAAGCTCTCTAGCAGCCGGCATGCTGATCGACTGGGAACCCTCAGTTCAGTTTCGGCGATGGAAATAAGACCTCTCTTTCGGCTTGTTCGGATGCTGCCGTAGTTCGTTGACCGCGGCGGAAGAATATGGTTGAATACGAGGTGTCTCAGGATCGACACATTCAAAGAGGGGAGAGGAGAACATGAAATTTACAGGAAAGATGATTGACCTTAGCCAGGAGATTTACACGGGGATGCCCGTTTACCCGGGCCATGCCAAAACGGTCATCTGGGAACATGCCTCCCATGACGAGACGGCGCGCGTCCTCGGGACGGGTTTCTCCTACCAGTCCAGCGGGATCATGATGTGCGACCACGGACCGACTCACATCGACTCGGTGAGCCACCTGTCCAGAGATCCCAAAGCGCCTTCCGTCGATCAGATCCCCCTGGAGAACTGCGTCACCTCCGCCATCTGCCTTGACGTGAGCGACCAGCCTCCGCAGACCCAGTTCGGGGCGGAGAAGATCAAGAAAGAGCTGAAACGGTGGAACCTGGAGATCCGGAAGGGGGATACGGTCCTCTTCTACACCGGCCACTACGACCGCTTTTACGGGAAGCCGGAATATTCCAGCCATCAGCCGGGATTGACCCGGGACGCGACGGAGTTCATCCTCGACCAGGGGGCGGTCAATTTCGGGGTGGACAACACCAGCCCGGACATGTTCCTGGACAAGACTTACCCCTGCCACATGGTGTGCCGGGAACGAAAAATGACCCATTACGAAAACCTCTGCAACCTTGGACAAGTTGGTGGGAAAGCGCTTCACCTTCATCGCCCTGCCCCTTCGTATCCGCAAGGGAACCGGATCCCCGGTCCGGGCGATCGCCGTTCTTGAAGATTAAGGTCTCCCCATGCATTCCGACGTAGGGGCGATTCATAAATCGCCCCTACGATCCCGCCGCTTTTCGGATGATGTCTCTTTCGTTTCCTCCCCTACTTTTTGATTGACGATTCTGTCTTTTTAAGGATATTCTTTTTGCGCTTCAGTCTGACGGAAGACAGACCCCGGAAGAAACCCCCCCAGGGTGTCTCGGTCCACAACCGGAAAAAATGAGCTTGCTTGAAGTGAAAAACCTGGAGGTTATTTTTCCCACCATGTGGGGAACCGTCCGGGCCGTAAGCGGCGTCGATTTGCGGCAGGAATCCGGGGAGACCGTCGGCCTCGTGGGGGAGAGCGGCGCCGGCAAGACCATGCTCGGGCGTTCTCTCATGGGACTCATCCCCTATCCTGGCCGGGTGGAGCGGGGGACGATTCTCTGGAACGGGGAAAATCTCCTCGAGAAGAGCGAGAAGGAGATGAGGAGGATCCGGAGCCGGGAGATCGGCATGGTGTTCCAGGACCCGATCTCGGCGCTCAACCCCCTGAAGAAGATCGGGGACCAGCTTACCGAGGCCGTCTTCCTGCACCAGAAAATGAGCAAAGCGGAGGCCCTGGAATTGGCCGCCCGCCGGATGGGGGACGTGGGGATCCCCCGGCCGGAGGTCAGCATCCAGAACTTCCCCCACCAGTACAGCGGCGGAATGCTCCAGCGGATCGTGATCGCCCTGGCGCTCATCAACGATCCCCTGCTGGTCATCGCCGACGAACCCACGACGGCGCTCGACGTCACCATCCAGGCCCAGATCCTTCAGCTCATGAAAGAGCTCCAGGCCGAACGGAAAATGTCCGTTCTCATGATCACCCACAACCTGGGGATCGTGGCCCAGTTCTGTTCGCGGATTTACGTGATGTACGCCGGCCGGGTGGTCGAACACGCCGAAACCCGGTCCCTCTTTCACCGGCCCCTCCACCCATACACCCGGGGTCTCCTGCGATCCGTCATACGCATGGACCAGAAGACTCGAAGGGTGGAGACCCTGGCTGGATTGATGCCCGACCTCATCCACATGCCCACGGGCTGCGCATTCCACCCCCGCTGCGATCAGGCCCGGAAGGCCTGCCGGGAGGAAACCCCGGAGTGGCGCCAGGCGGAAGACGGGCACTGGGTGGCGTGTCTGTATACAAGAAGTCAGGGGTAGGGGAAGAGGGAAGGCGAAAGGCAAGCTTTAACTGCATTTGAGTTTATTCAAAAAATGGAATCGTTTTTAGAAGTCCAGGACGTCAAAAAATATTTCTTCGACCACCGGGGGCTGCTGGAGATGATCTTCGGCGGCGTGGCCCCGCCGGTGCGGGCGGTGGACGGGGTTTCCTTTGAGGTTCAAAAGGGCGAGTGCCTGGGGCTGGTGGGGGAGAGCGGGTGCGGCAAGACGACCATTGCGCGGCTGATCCTGCGGATCTACGAACTAACTTCCGGCGAGATTTTTTTTGAAGGGCGGAAGATCGGGACGCTGGACCGCGGGGAGCTCAAAAAGATTTACCAGCGGATCCAGATCATCTTCCAGGACCCTCGCACCTCCCTCGATCCCCGGATGAAGGTCGCGCAGATCATCGGCGAGCCGCTCGAAATCCACGGGCGCGGGAGCGGCAAGGAGAGGAAAGAGAGGGTGATGGAGCTTCTTTCCCTCACGGGTCTCAGCCCGGTGCACGCGGACCGCTTTCCCCACGAGTTTTCCGGCGGACAGCAGCAAAGGATCGCCATTGCCCGCGCCCTCGCCATCGATCCGGCTTTCGTCATCTGCGACGAGCCCGTCTCTGCGCTCGACGTTTCCATCCAGGGGCAGATCCTCAACCTGCTCATGGACCTGCAGGAGAAATTTCATCTGTCGTACCTTTTCATCACCCATGACCTTTCCGTCGCCCGGCACATCTGTAACCGGATCGGGGTGATGTACCTTGGGAAGATCATGGAGATCGGGCCAACGGAGGAAATTTTCGAAAGCCCGCTTCACCCCTACACGCGGGCGCTCCTCTCGGCCATTCCCCATCCGGAGCCCGATGTAACCTTGCAGCAGATCCCGCTCCGGGGAGAGCCTCCCGATCCGCGAAAACCCCCGAAAGGCTGCCGGTTCAGCGGCCGGTGCGCGGACGCTGTGGCCGAATGCCTCGAAAAGGAACCGGAGCTGAAGGAGTGGAAAGGAGCCCACGGGGCGGCGTGTTTCTTAGTGGGAAAGAATTGAATTCCGGGAGGATGGTTTGGAAATCATCAACACACTCCGGCGGCGTCATTCCGGCGAAAGCGTTCGATCCCGCCCGGAGCGGGACTCACGCCGAAGGCCGGAATCCAGTTCATTGAAGACGTTCTGGACCCCGGTCGGAATCGACTCGTACCGAGCTTCCGCCGGGGTGACGAACAAGGCGGGTTTTACGAGATCATCCGGATTGGTCATTCTATAAACCAAAGGAGGACAAGATCATGGAATGGAAGTATCCCGTCGGACGAAGGGAATTTTTGAAACTAGCCGGAGCGGCGAGCGCGGTCCTGTTCGGAGGGCCGATGTGGGGGGAGAGGAACCTCGCCGAAGCGCAGGAGAAGGATATCTTCGATGAGTTCGGCGTGGCCTACAGCGAGACCATCGTCACCCTGGACCCTTACAACACCACGGCCGTGGGAAATGTCATGCTGGACAAGTTCATCTTCGATTCCCCCATTGACCGGGACGGCCAGACCAATGAGATGATCAACCGGGCGGTCACCGGGTGGGAGGCGAAGAGCGACACGGTGTGGCGGTATCACCTCCGCCAGGGCATCAAATTCTGGAACGGGAATAAACTGACGGCGAAGTCTTTTGCTTTTACCCAGAACCGGGTCATCGATCCCAAGTTCGTTTCGCCGCAGCGGAACCTTTACGGCCAAGTGGAAAAAGCCGCGGTGGTGGACGAGTACACCGTGGATGTGATCTGCAAAGAGCCTTTCCCGGCCTACCCGGCCATCATGAGCAGTCTTGCCATTCTGGACGAGGAGTACTACGGGTCTCATGGGCTGGACCACACGACGGCCAATCCCATGGGGTCGGGGCCTTTTGTGTTCAAACGATGGCACCGGGGGATCGGGGTGGAGATGGAGGTCAACAAGAATTACTGGATGCCCCCGCCGCCGATAAAGGTCCTCAAGTATTACGGCATCCAGGAGGCCGAAACCCGGACCGCCTCTCTCCTCTCCGGGCAGACCAAGGTGATCGCCGGCGTTCCCATCGATCACTTCGAAAGGATCCAGAAGGCCGGTTTCCGGGCCGAGGGGAAACCGGGCCCCCGGATCGTCTTCGCCGGCTTTAACCAGCACATCAAACCGTTTGATGACGTGCGTGTCCGCCAGGCCTGCAATTATGCGGTGGATAACCGAAAGATCATGAAGGTGTTCATGAAGGGAATGGGCGAGGTCATGAATCAGCCCCTCGCTTCAACCATCTTCGGTTTTAACCCGAACCTTTCCATGTACGATGTGGACCTAGAGAAAGCCAAGAAGCTGATGCGGGACGCGGGATATGCCAACGGCTTTCCGAAGCCGATCAACCTGGAGACGGTTCCCGGAATCTTTCTGGGGGCGGTTGAAGTCTGCGAGGCCATCGCCTACGACCTGCGGAAAATCGGGCTCCAGGTCAAAGTGCAGCCCCGGGAGAATGCCGACTTCCGGGCCCGCAGGCCGGCAGCAACCGGGGACGCCAACTTCGGCCCCATGTTTGCCGGATCGTGGGGAAACCCTTCCTTCGACCCGCAGAATTACCTGCCCTACCTGCTGGATCGGAAGGGTTCTTACGGGCGCAATTATGACGAAAAAGCCGAAAAATGGATCGCCAAGTGCAACACCATCGTGGACCGGAAGAAGCGGCTGAAAGAGCTGAACGATTTGGAGGCCTACTTTCACGAGCAGTGCCCGTTCATCTACCTGCACCTCCAGCCCAACACCTACGCGATGAGCAACGACAACAATTTCAAGGCGCGCACGGATGAGTACCTCATCCTGTCAAATTTGAAGAAGACGAAGTAGGGGCGGCCTGGGACGAGCTCAGTCGAGCGATCGCGAACCACTCTACGAAGCCGTGTTTCGGAGTTAAGAGTAGCGGCCTTTACCACCCCCACCGTTCGGCTGAGCTCACGACGAAGCCCTCGCCCTCCCCCGTCAAAGGGAGAGGGAATTGTGGTTTCCGTGAAAGCGCTGGAGTGCGCAAGCCATGCTTGCGCTTTAGTCTCTCCATGCAGTGCGGCAGCCATGCTGCCGCCTTAAAACACCAAAGGGGAAATGGCCAGAGCGCAAGCATGGCTTGCGCACTCCAAAGGAACCATGAAGAAATATCTGATTCGCCGGGTTGTAAGCGGCATCCTGGTCCTCTGGATGGTGCTCACCCTGGTTTTCATCCTCCTCCATTCGGTCCCGGGGGACCCCGCGCAAGTCGTGGCCGGAGACCTGGCCGACGTAAAGACCGTCGCCGAGATCCGGGCCAAGCTGGGACTCGACCAGCCGTTACGGGTTCAGTATTGGAACCTGCTCAAGGGCGCGGTCACCGGCGATATGGGCGCCTCTTTTTCGTATCGCTATTCGGCGTTCCAGGTGGTGATTGAACGCCTTCCCGCGACGGTTGAGCTCACCCTGGTGGGGGCTGTCCTGGCCATTCCCCTCTCCATCGCCCTCGGCATCGTGAGCGCCGTCAAGAGAAACTCGGTCCTCGACCACGTGGCCAAGCTCATCACCCTCTTCGGAATTTCCACTCCGAGCTTCTGGCTGGGGATTATGCTCATCCTCATTTTCTCGGTGAATCTCCAGTGGGTCCCATCGATGGACAGGAGTCCCTATTATTTTCCGCAGGCCGTCTGGGCGGCGGCTCTCGGGAAACCGTCTGCCCTCTGGATCTGGGCCCGCCACATCATCCTGCCGGCGATCACGCTTGGCGCGTGGTTTACGGCTCTCATCGCCAGAATGACCCGGACCGAGACGCTGGAGAACCTCAACCGGGCCTTTACCCTGACCGCCCGGTCCAAAGGCGTCTCCCAGCTGCGCATCATCTGGGACCATGTTCTTCCCAACAGCCTGGTACCGATCATCACGATCGCGGGAATTCAGATCGGCATCCTCCTGGGCGGGGCGATCATCACCGAGGCGGTCTTCATGTGGCCGGGGATGGGCCGGGTCATGATGGACGCGATCTTTGCCAGGGATTTCCCGGTGATCCAGACCGCCACCCTGATTTTCGCGGTGATCTGGGTGGGAATCAACCTGCTGGTGGACATGATTTACGTGGTCATCGACCCGAGAATCAAGCTGAGCTAGTTCCTTCGAGAATCCCTCTCCCCTCGCGGGAGAGGGCAGGGTGAGGGGGATTAAAATCAAAGGGGGAGGGAGTTTTGATTTTCGGGATGGACAGTAGGTAGAACCGAATGAGATGGTGGATTGAACTGCGGAAAAATTGGATGGCTCAGGGCTCGCTGGTATTCATCGTCCTGATTGTCGGAATAGCCTTGCTGGCCCCGGTCTTTGGTTTCGACATTCGGGCCGATGAGGCAGACCTGGAGCGCAGGAACCTGCCGCCTTTCTGGTACGCCAAGGGGAGCATTCACCAGCCGCTGGGTTGCGACGCCCAAGGGCGGGATATCTTTTCCCGGGTTTTCTACGGCGCCCGAACGTCTCTCTTCATCGCGGTGGTCGCGGTTTCCATCGCCACCTCCCTCGGAGTCCTCATTGGACTCCTGGCGGGCTACTATGGGGGCAGGATCGATGACCTGATCATGAGAGTGGTGGATGCGGTGATTTCGATTCCCGGAATCCTTTTGACCCTTATCGCCATTACCCTCTGGAACCCCGGGGTGGTTAACGTGGCAATATTCATCGGCCTCACTCACTGGGTGTGGCAGGCCCGGACAGCCCGGAGCAAAATCCTGTCGCTTCGCGAAGAGCCTTTCATCGTGGCCGCCCGGGTATCGGGCGCCAGCGACCGCCGGATCATCTTCCGCCACATTATACCCAATATCCGGGCCACGATCCTGGTCGTGATGACCACCCAGATCGGGTACATGATCATCATCGAAAGCTCGCTATCCTTTTTCGGGATGACCGGCAGCACGATTTCCTGGGGGTGGGATATCTCGCAGGGCCGGGACTATCTCTCCACGGCGTGGTGGATCACCTCCATGCCGGGCGTCGCCATCCTCATCACCGTCATCTCTTTCAACATCCTGGGCGACTGGCTGAGGGACGCCTTGGACCCGCATTTGAGGGTGTGAAAGTCAGGGCCCAGTAGATCCGACACGTGGAATGGTGCGGAAGTAAGCACGTTGCGAGAATCCCAACCGCGAGGGCTTAGCAGAATGAAAATCAAAATTACCAAATCAGGGATCAGCTTTGGCAGTCTGGTAAAATTGATTTCCGTCGGGTACTTTATCGGAACGGCAATTTTGCTGCCGGTGATGTTCGCGGTTTTCAGTTACTCGGAATGGCACCAGCCCATACCCACGTCCCTATTGTTTATGCTTCCTGTTTTGATTGTCCTTCAAGCCCTGCTTACAGCGTTGATCGTTGCCGTCGGAATAAAGCTTTATGGGAAACTGAGTCGTTTTGAGATATCCTCCGAAGAAAAGCCTTGACGGCAGTTCATTCGGCTGGCCCTTGGCCGTGTGGTGTGCGTCAGCTAAAGTCTTCCCTTACATGGCCTAGCAAAATCCCCTTCCTCGCTGCCGATGAAAATCGGGCAGATGTACTTCTCCTTTCCAAATTCCCCTCGCTGGGATCGAAACAAGTCACCCCCGCTATTTCTTATCAAGAATGAATTTCTCCCGGGTATGTTGGGCAAGTTTCTTCGGGTGGGGGAGGTAAGGGATTCCCGGGACCGACGAAGGCTTGAATACCCTTTCTTTCCCCGGAAACTCGATGGTCGGCTCGGTAAGGTCCTCTTTAATAAATTGGGATGAGGCGCCTACGTCATTCGGATAGACGAAATTTTCCAACGTCGCCAGCTCCACGCTGACTCCCACCGCCACGGAGCTTTCCAGCATGCCTCCTACCCACGCCGGGATCCCGTTGTCCCGGGCCAGGTTGTGGATGTCGAGGGCCGACTGCAGACCTCCCACCCGTCCGTGTTTGATGTTTACGTACCGGCAGGACTTTGAGCTCGATTGCCAGCCGCATGTCCCGAACGCTCTTGACGGACTCATCCAGGCAGATGGGCGTTTGCAGAGTGGCCTGGAGCTTGGCGTGTTCGATCAGGTCGTCATGGGGGAGCGGCTGCTCGATCATGGCCAGCCCCAGCTTGTCCACTTCCTTGAACATGGGGAGGTCATCCAGGGTGAAGCTGGAGTTGCAGTCGATGTGAAAGGTGTGCTTGGGGAAATTCCTTCGAACCGGCCCCAGCACCTCCAGCCCCCATCCCCGGGAGAACTTGAGCTTCGTTCGTTTGTAACCGGCATCGATTCCCTTCTGAATGGCCTCCATGAGCATGTCCAGGTTTTCTTTGATCCCGTGGGCGATTCCCGCGTCCACCACTTTCCGGGTGCCGCCCAGGAGCTGATGAAGCGGTTTCTTCTCCATGTTGGCCTTCAGCATCCACCAGGCGATCTCCACCGCCCCCTTGGCGAAATTGTTCCCCTTGAAATGCTTGAGATGGTTCACCAGGTCGCGGGCCGTTTCGAATTCCCGGCCCAACGATGTTCGGCGCGAAGTATTCTCGAATCGTGTGGTACACTCCGACGGCCGATTCGGGGGAGTATGTGGGGGCGTAAAGAGGAGCCGACTCGCCCCAGCCCTCCTGGTCTCCCGAGACCAGCTTGACGAGAATGCTGTGGGCGTCGGGGTCCGCGCCGTACGCCGTCACCCAGGGATAAACGAGCGGAAAGACCGCGTAGTAAACTTCCATCCGATCGATGCGCATTTTTCCTCCTTCTTCTTTCACCGCAGAGATCGCAGAGGACGCTGAGAGAATCTAGACCCGAAAAACCTTTTGTAACTCGTCAAAATTCTGGTCTATGTGGAATTCGTTAGGCTTTCATTCGTTGGTCCATCTTCTCTGCGTACTCTGCGCCCTCTGCGGTGAATCATTTCTCTAAAATAAACTTGTGCCGGGTGAACTTCTTCAGCTTCTCCTCGCTGGGCAGGTACGGAATTCCCGGCACCGTGGAGGGTTTGAAGACTTTCTGCCTTGCCCGGAAATTCGAGGATCGGCTCGGTGATGTCTTCCTTGATCCCCCGGGAAGAGGGGCCGATGTCGTTGGGATAGGAGAAGTTGTCCAGGGTGGCCAGCTCCAGGTTGACCCCTTTCCCCAGGGAACTCTCCAGCATCCCTCCCACCCAGGCCGGGATGCCGTTTTCGCGGGCCAGGTTGTGAATGTCGATGGACGCCTGCAGGCCGCCGACCCGCGGGGGCTTGATGTTCACGTAGCGGCAGGACTTAAGCTCGACGGCCAGCCGCATGTCCCGGACGCTCTTGATGGACTCATCCAGGCAGATCGGGGTCTGAAGGCTGGCCTGGAGCTTGGCGTGTTCGACGCAGGTCGTCATGGAACAAGGGCTGCTCGATCATCGCCAGCCCCAGCTTGTCCACTTCCTTGAACATGGGCAGGTCGTCCAGGGTGAAGCTGGAGTTGCAGTCGATGTGGAAGGTGTGCTTGGGGAAATTGGCCCGCACCGGTTTCAGCATCTCCAGGGCCCAGCCCCGGGCGAATTTCAGTTTGGTCCTCTTGTACCCGTCGTCGATCCCCTTCTGGATGGCTTCCATGAGCATGTCCAGGTTTTCCTTGATGCCGTGGGCCGTTCCGGATTCCACCACCTCCCGCGTTCCGCCCAGGATCTGGTGAAGGGGTTTGCCTTCCATTTTGGCTTTCAGGAGCCACCAGGCGTTCTCCACGCCGGCCTTGGCGAAATAGTTCCCCTTGAAGTGCTTCAGTTGTTCCCCGATGCTTCGGGCGGTTTCGAATTCCTGCCCGACGATCCTGAGGGGCAAAGTACTCGCGGATGGTGTGGTAAACGCCGACGGAGGATTCCGGGGAATAACAGGGCTCGTACAGGGGAGTCGTTTCGCCCCAGCCCACGTGAGAGCCCGAAGAGAGCTTGACCAGGATGGTATGCACATCCGGGTCGGCCCCGTAGGCGGTGCGCCAGGGGTAGATTAGGGGAAAGACAACGTAATAAAGTTCCAATCGGTCAATTCGCATGGTTTTTCCTTTCCTAAGCCGATACAAGAGATTTGTTTATTGGGACGCAGATTTCCGCAGATATGCGCAGATAATATTAAGAACGCGGTACAAGGATTTTGGAATCCTGAAAATCTGCGTTCATCTGCGTCCAAAACAAAGGCATTTTTGATTTTTGCCCTTTGATTTTTGATTTTCTTCAAGCTGGCTTCACGACGGCTTTCCGCACCAGCCTCTTTTCAATTCTTTCCAACCGGGGCTCATAGGGAATTCCCGGAACCGTCGAGGGCTGGAAGCCCAGCTTCCCGGGGGCGTAGGTCACGGCCGGCTCGGTCAAATCCTCGACGTAAAATCGTTCCGAAGGGAAAAGGTCTCCCGGATAGGTGAAATTTTCCAGGGTGGCCAGTTCGATGTTCACGCCGGAACCGATGCCGCTTTCCAGCATTCCCCCCACCCATGCAGGGATGCCGTTGTCCCGGGCTAGATTGTGGATTTCGACGGCCGATTGAAGCCCGCCCACCCGGCCGGGCTTGATGTTCACGTAACGGCAGGATTTCAGCTGGATCGCGAGCCGCATGTCGCGGGCGCTCTTGATGGATTCGTCGAGGCAGACGGGGGTCTCGATCTGCCTCTGCAGCTCGGCATGATCGACGAGGTCGTCATGAAAGAGAGGCTGTTCGATCATGGCCAGGCCAAGCTTGTCCACTTTCTTGAAAAAAGGAAGATGGTCGAGGGTGTACCCCGAATTGCAGTCGATGTGGAAAGTCATCCGGGGAAAGCCGACCGCACGGCCTGCAGCATTTCCAGGTCCCACCCCGGGCGGGCTTTCAGCTTGATCCGCTTAAAACCTTGCTGAACGGCCTTTTCGATATTCCCAAGGAGCATATCGATCGAGTCCTGGACCCCGAAATCCTGCCCGGCTTCGACCAGGCGGGTCTTCCCTCCGAGCAGGCGGTGCAGGGGCGCCTTTCGGATCTTGGCTTCGAGGTTCCACCAGGCCATTTCGATCCCGGCCTTGGCGAAGGGGTTCCCCTTGAAGACCGAAAGCTCTCCTCGAAGCGCCGCGGCGCTGGCCCATTCCTTTCCCACGATCCGAGGACCGAATATTTCGGTGATCAGGAAAAAGGCCGAGGAGGCGGTTTCGGGTGAGTAGGTCGGGGCAAAAAACGGGGTTGTTTCCCCCCATCCTTCGTCCTCGCCGGAGGAGGCCCTCACCAGCACCGAGTGAATATCGGCGTCTTCGCCGTACGCCGTTTTCCAGGGATAGATCAAAGGCAGGGCTACGTAATAGACTTCCATCCGGTCAATTTTCATATTTCTTCCTAATCCTTAAAGCTGGCCTATCACCTGTGCCTCTCTCCGAAAAAGGGCAAGCGTGCAAAAATTGGCTTTTTGTCGTCGCCCCGGAGAAAACCGGGGTCCAGTTAAAGCTTGAAAAGACTGGATTCCGGCCTTCGCCGGAATGACGGAAAAAACAAGCCAATGTTTTTCGTCAACTTTCTGCGGCACTGTGCAGGTTGAAGGAGCTCCGTTCATGTCTGCCCCACCTTTTCCAGAAAGGCAAGGTACTCTTCCTTCTTCATCGCCGGTTTGAATTCCCGGATCACCCGGAGGGCTTCTTCGGCGCCGCCGTAGAGCAAATCCACGGCGGTCATGGCCATGACCTTGGCCGGATAGATCACCGCCGCATCGAAGTCGATCACTTCAAAATCCGTCGCGTGAACGGTTCCCCGAATCCCCCCGGCGTATGGCTGGATGGTCGGGATCAGCTGGGAAAGGTCGCCCATGTCCGTGGAGCCTCCCTCAAACCCGCCTTCTCCGACGCCCTCCTCTCCGGCGAGGGCCACGGCGTTCGCCCGGGCGATATCGCTCATGGCTCTGCTTTGATTCAGAGGGAGATATCCGGGAACGTTCTCGATGAAAACCTGGGCCCCAACCGCCTCCGCCCCCGCCCGGAGAGCTCGGTCCACCTTGAGATTCGCGTCAGTGATCGCCTCCACCCGCCTCCCGCGGACGTAGGTTTCCATACGAACGTCGTAGGGGACTACGTTCACCACATCGCCGCCCTTGGTAATAATGGGGTGTACCCGAATCGCGTCCTCGTCCCGGAAAGTTTCCCTCTGGGCGTGGATGCTCAGGATGGCCAGGCATGCTGCATTCAGGGCGTTGATCCCTTCGCCGGGCGAGACGCCGGCGTGCGCGGGCTTCCCCTGGAACCGGACCGATTTGGCCAGGAATCCGTTGCTGCTGCTGTTGAAGAGCATTTTTCTCTGAGAGAGGCGCGAGTACGAGTGGATGAGCATGCAGAGATCTTTATCGCTTAGGTACCCGAGCCTTACCAGCTCCTGCTTCCCACCCAGGTAGCGGATCTTCCCTTCCTTGCGAAAGCGGAGGCGTTCTTCGATCTCGATGAACTCCTCGGCCGGAGTTCCCAGGAAAAAGATCTTCCCGCTGAGATGTTCGGGGGCGCCCGTCCGGGCCAGGCCCAGTGCCGCCCCCAGGAGGATCCCGACTTGCAGATGGTGGCCGCACAGGTGGGCCGCGCCGGTGATCGGGTCGGCCGCGGGAGATTCCCGGTTCACCACCGCGTCCATTTCCCCCATAAGCAAAAAACCGGGACCGGGGCGGGGCCCTTCCAGTATCCCCTCCACGCCGGTAACGGCGATTCCGCCCCGGGCAGGCAGTCCCAGCTCTTCGAAAACGGAGCGGACAAGCGCGGAGGTAGCGGTTTCCTTGAAGCCCAGCTCGGGCTTTCCGGCGATCTCCCGGGCCCATCCTATAATCTTTTCTCTTTCATTTTCAATGGCCTGGCAGACCGAGTCCTTCAATATCTTCTTATCCATCAAAATTCTCCCGTTTCTTTTTTCATGAACCGCCAAGGAGAATAACCTCAATAATGGAGAGAGTCAATCCAAAAAATTGACAAAAATCCATGTTTTATGTTGCAATTCCCGGAATTTTGAACCATAATAAAAACCTTCCCGATCGGCATGCTCCTTCCCTCTCCCGCCAGGCAAGGGGAGTTGGAAGAGTAAAACCATGCAAAAAAAGGAGGCTTTCCAGAATGATGACGCGACGCCCGAAAGTGATCATATGTTTGCTCTTTACCCTGCTCTTCCTGGTTTGGCTGGGCCTCGACTCCGAAGTCTTTGCCCGGGCGGGGGGAGGAAGGTCTTCCGGGAGCAGCCGGGGATTCAGTTCCGGCGGCGCCGCACCGCGGAGCCCGAGTCCCGCAACCCCTCCCCAGAGGCAGTATCAGCAACCCAGTCCGCAGGCTCAACCCCCCGCCCCAGGCATGGGGAGGAGTCTTCTTACCGGGTTGGCAGGCGGCATGGTCGGGGGCCTTCTGGGGGGAATGCTTTTCCGCAGTTTGGGTTTTGCGGGCGGCGGCTCCGGAATGGGGGAAGGGTTTGGCTTCGGAGATATCTTCCTTATCCTGATCATCCTCGGGATCATTTATTTCGTGGTAAAACGGTTTCGGGCTCGCCAGACGGCCATGCAGATGAGCACGGCCGGGGCCGGGGGTTATTCTTTCCCCGGTCCGTCTCCGGGTCCCGTCTTCACCCCGCCGCCCCCGGAGGAGAACACCGGGGCGCCGGTCTCCGAGGGGCTCCGGCATATCAAGGCCATGGACCCTTCCTTCGAGGAAAAAAATTTCAAGGACCTGGCCGGGGACGTCTTCTTTAAGATCCAGGGCGGCTGGACCCGCCGGGATTTGAACACGGTCC
This sequence comes from uncultured delta proteobacterium, assembly GCA_963712535.1. Lineage (GTDB taxonomy): Bacteria > Desulfobacterota > SM23-61 > SM23-61 > SM23-61 > CAVQIK01. The sequence continues at coordinate 241,742 of CAVQIK010000004.1, forward strand.
GAAGCCTCCTCACCCCGGAGATGTTCGGCATTCTGAAAAAAGACCTGGACGAGCTCATCGCCCGGAAGCACATCAACCGGCTGGAAAACATCGCCGTCCGTGAGGTGGAGATCGTCGACGCGGGACAGGAACGGGGGGAGGATTTCATCACCGTGAGGCTCTATGCCAACCTCCTGGACTACGTGCTGGATGAAAAAAGCGGCGAGGTTCTCTCCGGAAGCTCGAGCGACCCGGTGAAATTCGTCGAGTTCTGGACATTCACCCGGAACGTGAGCGAAAAGAACTGGGCTCTTGCGGGAATCACTCAGGAGGGGGGACGCTAAGCTTCGGTGGTACTTTTCGGCGCTGGCAAACGCAGGGGCGATTCACCATCGCCCCTTTTTTTTGATTAAAAAAATCAGATCCGACGGATCGGTCTCGATCGGTCGGATCGTTTTAGGACATTTTATTTCCGCGCCGGAGGGAGTTTTTTTTCATTCTGCCAGGTCTCTTTTCCCTGGGCGGTGATCTTTATCTTGCTCCGCCCGCTCACCTCGATCAGGCCGGAGTCCACCATGTCCTGAATGGCCATAACGCCCATCTGGGCCTGGGCTTCATCCTGGAAAGGCATGGACATGAGAAACTGGGATGCGTTCACGAAGCCCGGCTGGCCCTGCAATTTTTCCAGGATGAGCAGGTGCAGATCGCTCAGGGTCCGCTCGGGCACTTTCAAATCCACCGTCATCTCCGCCGGCCCTTTGGTACGTGCTTGAATGAACCTGGAGTGCTGGCATTTCGGGCACTCCATAGTCGAGTCTTCCACCACGCTACCGCAGAACGCGCAGGTCTTCATCGAGAGTTTTTCTCCCTTCGGTTAAATCGTTCAGTGGCTTTCCCCAGGGAGGCGGGGAGTAAACTCACTCGTGTTGGCGTCAGACGCCTGAAATGCAATTCCCAAAATCCCTCCCTTCCTCCCTTTTTCAAAGGGAGGAGAGCTCTTGCATCTAAGCGCACTCGCTGTATCCGCAGCCGTGGCAGACGCAGCATCCGCCCTCGTGTTCGAGGATCCCGCCGCATTCCGGGCAGGCCCCTTTGAAAAGAGGTGCGCTTTCCTTCTCGTCCTCTCTGAGATGTCCCCTGGACGAGAGATGCTGCTGTATGGCCTTGGCGACGGCGTCGGCACACGAACGGACCCGGTTCTCGCCGAAGCCGGAAGGGGCGTGGCAGGAAATTCCGGAGAGCTGTTTGATCACCTGGGCCGTGTCGATCCCGCTACGCCAGGCCAGGGACACCATCCGGCCGATCGCCTCGCTCTGGGACGCCGCGCAGCCGCCGGCTTTGCCCATCGTCGTAAACAGTTCAAAAAGCCCCGCCCCGTCCTGGTTGACGGTCACATACAGCGGCCCGCAGCCGGTCTGCATCCGGTACGTCCACCCTTGCAGGGCCATCGGCCTTTCACGGACCCCTTTTCTTGACGGGGCAGCGCCTCCCGCCGTTTTCGGGCTCTTTTTTCCCGCGGAGAGCACTTGCCGGTCCCTGGACCCGTCACGGTAGATGGTGACCCCCTTGCAGTCCATCCGATAGGCAAGCTCGTAGACTTTCCGCACCTCTTCGACGGTCGCCCCACGGGGAAAGTTCACGGTCTTGCTGACCGCGTTATCCGTGTGCTTCTGGAAGGCAGCCTGCATGCGGATGTGATCCTCGGGGGTGATGTCGTGCGCGGTGACGAAGAGAGCCCGAACGTCGGCCGGGATCTCCGGGCTCTCCTGAATGCTCCCGTGCTCCGCGATGTGCTCCATAAGCTCCGGCGAGAAGAAACCCCTCTCCCGGGCGATTTTTTCGAAGCGGGGGTTTACTTCCGTCAAGGTCTGCCGGTCCAGGACCTGGCGAACGTAGGAGACAGCGAAGAGAGGCTCGATTCCCGAGGAAGCGTTGGCGATGATGGAGATCGTCCCGGTGGGCGCGATGGTCGTCACCGTGGCGTTGCGGATCGGCGGCTCGCCCCGGCTTTCGAACAGGGAGCCGGGGAAATTTGGAAAGGGCCCCCGGTCGCGGGCGAGTTCCCGGGAGGCGGTGTGGCCTTCATCCCGGATAAACTTCATGACCTCTTCCGCGAGGGCGAGCGCTTGTCCGGAGTTGTAAGGAACTCCCAGGGAGATGAGCATGTCCGCCCACCCCATCACCCCGAGGCCGATCTTCCGGTTCGCGATGGTCATCCGACCGATTTCCGGGAGGGGATATCGGTTGAGCTCGATCACATTGTCCAGGAAGTGAACGGCCAGGCGGACCACCTGTTTCAGCCTCGGCCAGTCGATCGTCCCGTCCCGGACCATGAGCCCGAGATTGATCGACCCAAGATTGCAGGACTCATAGGGCAAAAGCGGCTGCTCCCCGCAAGGGTTGGTCGATTCGATCAGACCGACGTTGGGGGTCGGGTTGTCCCGGTTGAGCCGGTCGAGGAAGATAACCCCGGGTTCCCCATTTTGCCATGCCTGCCGGATAATCCGGTCGAAAACGTCTTTGGCGGAGAGCACCCCCGCGACCTGCCCGTTCCGGGGATTGACCAGGGGATAGCTTTCATCGTTCTCCACGGCCCTCATGAAGGCTTCCGTGATTCCCACGGAGAGATTGAAGTTGTTCAGTTGGCTCTGGTCCGATTTGCACTCGATGAAAGCGAGGATATCCGGGTGGTCCACCCGCAGGATTCCCATGTTGGCGCCCCGCCGGGTGCCGCCCTGCTTGATCGTCTCCGTGGCCAGGTCGAACACCTTCATGAACGAAATGGGCCCGCTGGAAACCCCGGTAGTGGTCATCACCACGTCGTTGGCGGGCCGGACGCGGGAAAAGGAAAATCCCGTCCCGCCGCCGGATTTGTGAATGAGCGCGGTGTGTTTTACGGCGTCGAAGATCTCTTCCATGGAATCGCCGACGGGCAGCACGAAGCAGGCCGAGAGCTGTCCGAGCTCCCGCCCCGCGTTCATGAGGGTCGGGGAATTGGGGAGAAACTCCAGGCCGGCCATGATTTCATAGAACTGATCCGCCAGAGTCGGGCTTTCCCCGTGGCCGTTGAATTTCTTGTCCGCCCCGGCGATCGCCGCCGCAACCCGCCGGAACATGTCGGCCGGGGTTTCCAGGATCCGGCCGTCCTTACCCCGGCGGAGGTAACGTTTTTCCAAGACGGTAAGAGCGTTCTTGGAAAGGCAGGGGATTGTTTCAGTGGCGCAGGAGGTCTCCATTTCGCGGGTCTCCTTACCCGTATCGTTCAACTTGGATCTGAGGTGATTTGCCGAGGACTCAATGACAGGTGTACTATAAAATCATATCTTCACCGGTCCGGTTTGACAAGCAGGAAAAGAAGGTTGCGTCGCCGATCTCATGCCGTCTTCCGCAAGAGCAGATAACAGATGAAGGTCGCCGAGACGAGCAGAATTCCTGCAATCCCAAAACTGGCGTAGAACCCCAGGCGGTCGATCATGTACCCCATGACCGGGGTTAAAACCCCCCCGCCTTCCATGCCGCTGAAGAAATAAATTCCAAGGATCGTCGATCGGTTCCTCTCGGAGGTGTGGGATATGATGTACGCTTCGGAAACGGGCATCCGGACGTAGATGATGATCCCGATCGCCAGGAGCACGATCCCGACCCCAAGCCAGGAAGAGACGAAGTTGAGCAGGAATATTACCGGGCCGGCTAGGAACAGCACGGTCACTACTACGGGGATGGGTCCGAACCGGTCCGAAAGGTACCCGCCGAGCGGGCCTACCCAGAGGCCGGCGGAATAGATGAAGGCGAAAAAGGCGCCGGCGGTCTCCTTCCCGAACCCCACCCGGTCTACCAGGAAGAGGGGAATGAACGACATGGCGGAAAAAAGGATGGCATGCGTGAAAGTGCTGAGAAATATAAAAACGACCAGGGCGCGAACCCGCCGGGGAGCGGGTGAGCTTTCCTGCGAAAGGGGAGAGGAGGCCCCGTCCCTCGAGGCCGTTGCGGATCGCTTTCCCAGAAGCACGTAGAAAACGATTCCGAAGATCAGGGTCGGAATCGCGAGCCCGATGAACGACCCTCTCCAGCCCCAGTAAGCGGCGATCCCGGCGGCGACAAGCGGAGAGAGGAAGAAGCTGGCTCCCCCTCCGATCATGTGCATGCCCAGGACCCGGCCCCGGTGCTTTCGTTCGACGAGGGCGGAGATCGTTGGCGGCGCGGCCGGGTGATACCCTCCGCCCAGCACTCCCATGAGCGCCAGAAAAACGATCATCATCCAGAAGTTCCGGGACAGCCCGACGCCGAACCCCGCCAGCGCGACTCCGCAGATCCCGATCGTAACCATCAGCCGGGCGCCGAAACGATCGGCCAGCCAGCCCCCCGGCAGCTGGCCGATTCCGTAGGAGAGGTTGAAGGCGGAGATCACCAGGCCGGAGAGGGTGTAATCCAGGCCAAAATCGCTGCGGATCAAGGGGAGGAGGGGAATGGGCAAGGCCGAGAGCAGATGGTGGCAAAAATGGGCCAGGACAAAGAGGGCGAGCAGGCCGGCGATAGAGCCGAATTCGGTCGATTTTTTAAAGATGGTCATGGGAGAAGAAGCTCGGGCCCTTGGTGCCGTCTCACTCAGGCCTGAATTATTCTTTCAAAGACATGAGCGCCGCCATGTTCTCGGGGGGCACGTTTTTGGAGAAATCGCAGCCTACCGTGAGGATATACCCGGGAGAATCCCCCCAGGAGGCCAGGCACGTTTTCGCTTCCTCGATCACCTCTTCGGGCTTTCCCGACAGAAAAGCTCCGGTTGGGGATACGTTCCCGGCCACGCAGACCTTCCCTCCCAGAACGTCTTTGGCGAGCTTCAGGTCCACTTTACTCTCCAGGCTGAAGCAATGGGGCCCTATGTCAAGGACGTCTTTGAGGATCCCCGTCGAGTTTCCGCAGATGTGGACCATGCTGAGCTTGCCCCGGGCCTTGACCCTTCCCACCAGGTCTTTGAGCGCCGGGGCCGCGAATTTCCGGAACATGGCGGGGGATATGAGGTCCCCTGAAGACACCGGGTCTGAGAAATTTGCCCCGGGGATATCCTCGTGCTCCAGGACAGGTTCCAGCAGGGCCCAGATGAGGTCCGTCGAGAATTGAACAAGATTAGAGAGCCTTTTCGGGTCCGAAATCGTGGCCATCATCGCGTTCTCAACGCCGAGAATCCGGGCAGCAACGGTGAACGGGGCCCACTGGGTAGGGATGATCAGCGTCTCCCTGCCGATCGCGTCCGCCACCAGGTGATGAGAGCGGATAATCGCCTGCATGGTCGGGTTCCGGAGCACTTTTTCTATGCTCAGGTTATCAATTCCGTCGAGGCTTTTTATCACCGCCCCGTCCAGCCCCGGGCTGTCCGAGGAGTCGTCCTTAATGGGGCAACCCAAAAAGTGGATTGGATAATTCAAAAAGTTGGAACCAGTCCAGAGGAGGTCGTTTTGGAAGCGCCTGTAGAACCGGATGAAGACATCAGCGATCTGCGCCGGATCGTTCTTTATGGCCGCGAAGGTTTTTCCTTGATGATGAACCGCCCAAGCCCCTCCGCCGATCAGGGTCACCGGCACCCGGGGCGGCTTCTCACCTTCGAAAGCCATCCTGGCAATCTCTCTTCCCGTCATGATATTTGTCCTTTAGAATAGAAGAGGGGAGTTGGAAAAGCGTTCTGCTACAATAAGGGACGCTATCAGAGGGGGGAGCGGATCGTCAAGCGGAAATTATTCACCGAAGACACTCCATGTTCCGTGTGGAATCTGAGGCAATAACCGCGGGGAAGGCAGGGGAAAAGGGTCGCATGACAACAAACATTCAAGAACCCATCAGAAGCAGACGCCGAGGGCTCATGAAGGCGTTTATCTTCCTCGCGTTCATAGGGGCGGCCATCTATCTCATCCGTTTCACCCCCGTCAGGGAATTCTTTACCCGGGAAGCGCTGGGCGATTTTCTCGAACGTGCGGGGTTCTGGGCCCCGCTGGTGTTCATCGTGGTTTACGCGGCAGGAGTATGCCTGTTCATCCCGGGGAGCCTGCTCACCGCTCTCGGGGCAGCGCTGTTCGGCGCTTACGCGGGATTTGCATACGTCTGGGTCGGGGCAATGATCGGGGCCGCGCTGGCTTTCTGGATCGGGAGGACGCTGGGAAGGGATTTTGCCGCCTCCCTGATCGGCGAGAAGCTGAAGAAGTACGATGAGGGAATCGAGCGGAACGGGTTCGCCACGGTCTTGTACTTGCGCCTGATCTATTTCCCTTTCACCCTCATGAATTTCGGGATGGGCCTCACCCGGGTGAAATTCCGCGATTACATCGCGGGGACGGGGCTTGGCATCCTGGTCGGGACGTTCATTTTCACCTTCTTTGTAGGGACAATCAAGGAAGTCTGGGTTGCAGGAGATTGGGGAAAGCTCGTTTCTTTCAAAGTCTTCTTTTCGGTGGGGCTCTTCATCTTTTCCCTCTTCATCCCCACTATCATTCGGAAGATAAGAAAAGAGGGCTGAAAAGGAGCGATAAACCGCATTTGGGGCAACCCGGGGGGTTGCTCCTACGGCAGATCCGGCAAGTTTGGAAGGGTTCTCTTGTAGGGCGGGGTGACCCCGCCCCTACGGCAAGCAAAGAGTTGGGCGTTATTATCTGCGTTCATCAGCATTCATCTGCGTCCAATAAAATTTATTAACTGGAGCTGTCATGGCGGATTATGATTTTGACATCGGGATCCTGGGGGGCGGATCAGCCGGGCTCACGGTCGCCTCCGGGGCCGCCCAGCTTGGGGCCAAGACCCTCCTCGTCGAAAAGGAGAAGGAGTTGGGAGGGGATTGCCTCCATTACGGGTGCGTTCCCAGCAAGACCCTCATCCGGACCGCCCACGTGTACCATCTCATGAAAAACGCCGAAAAATTTGGCCTGCCAGCGACGGAAATGAAGCCGGTCGATTTCCGGGAAGTCACTGCGAGGCTCCAGGGGGTGATCCGGAAAATCCAGAAGCACGACTCGGCGGAAAGGTTCTGCAAGCTCGGCGCCAGAGTGGAATTCGGCGACCCCCTTTTTCACGATGCCCACGCCATCCGCCTGAACGGAAACACCTTCACGGCGAAGAACTGGGTGATTGCCACCGGTTCGTCTCCCTCTATTCCTCCGGTTCCCGGGCTGGAGCAGACGCCCTATCTCACGAACAAGACTATTTTCTCTCTCGAGAAGCTTCCCCATTCCATGGCGATCCTCGGAGCGGGGCCCATTGCCGCCGAGATGGCCCAGGCCTTCTGCCGCCTTGGGACTCGCGTTTCGGTTATCCAGCGGAGCGGCCAGATCCTCAGCAACGAGGATAAGGACGTAGCCGATCTAGTCATGAACGTCCTGCAACGGGAAGGGGTCGCTTTTTACCTGAACAGCAAAGTGCTTTGGGTGAATGATTTGGGGAGCGAGAGGGAAGTCAGGATCGAGTCCAAGGGCGGGCAAGACTTTTCGATCCGGGCGGACTCTCTCCTCGTGGCCATGGGCCGGGAAGCCAATCTCGCCGGCTTGAACCTGGAGGGGATCGGAGTCTCTTTTGAACCGAAGGGCTTACAGCTGGATTCCAGGTTGAGGACGAGTATCAAGCACATCTACGGAGCCGGCGACGTCACAGGGGAATATCAGTTCACCCACGCCGCTGGGTACGAGGGGAGCATCGTGATCAGCAACGCCGTTTTTCGCCTCCCCCGAAAGGCGAATTACACTTTCCTGCCCTGGTGCACGTATACCGACCCCGAACTGGCCAGCATCGGGATGAACGAAAAGCGGGCCAAGGCTGCGGGGATCTCTTACCGGGTCTGGGAAGAGGCCTTCGAGGATAATGACCGCAGCCTGGCCGAGGGGGAACACGTAGGCAAGATCAAGATGATTCTGGATGAGAAAGGCAGAGTACTTGGAGTGCAGATCCTTGGGCCCAGGGCCGGGGACCTGATCGGCGAGTGGGTGGCAGCCCTGAACGGAAAAGTGAGCCCCACGACCCTAGCCTCGGCCGTACACCCCTATCCGACCCTCGGTGAGATCAATAAAAAAGTAGCCGGCACCTATCTCTCCAGCAAAATATTTTCAGAAAGAGTCAAAAAGGGTCTCCGTTTCTTTTTCCACCTGAAAGGCCGGGCATGCGGCCCGAGTGGAGAGGAGGAGCGCCCGCGGGAAGAACAGTCCTGACGCACGTCATGGTGAGGAGCCGGAACCCAATGGAAGATGAAGACTCTCATCAAGCCGGGCGGCAGAGGAAACGAGCATTGGTTTCTCCTCTGGCGGATCCGAAAGGGTGCTATAATTAACCGCATTTTTAAGGGAGGCATGTGTGCTCCCCCCAGGTTTGCATCGCGATTATGACCGCCTTGCCGGATTTTTAAAGGGAATATCCCTTCGCCTTCAGCTTGTCGCGACCCTCGAATCATTCCTCCAGCTGGCAATCGGCGTTTTGGTCATTCTCCTGGGGAGTATCTTCGCCCTCGAGTGGGGGGCGAAATTCCCTTACGCGGCTTTCTCCTACTTTGTGGCCGCGATTCTTTTCCTCGCTTTCCTCCTTTTCCGCAGCCTGTTGATGTCTGCCGTCCGTCCATCCATCGCCCGCGTGGCAAGGGGGCTGGAAGGCAAGTTCCCCCGCCTCAGGGACGACGTCACCAATTCTCTTCTTCTTTTTCCCCAGGTAGGAGAAGCGAGGGCGGGCCAAATCTCCGAAGGACTCGTCGGCGCGCAGGTCCGCAAGACAGCGGATGAGGTTTCCGGCATCCGTCCGGCGGAGGTGGTTAATTTCAAGGGCGCTCTCCGCCACCTTCGAATTCTGGGCCCCCTGCTTCTGGCCTTCTTCGTTGTCCTCTCCTTCGATCCGAAATTCCTGAACCGCTCCCTCGCGTTTTTCACCCACCCCCTGGCTAACCTCCCCGTCAGGGAGACTTCTCTCTTCGTTCAACCCGAAGGGGGGATCGTCCTCCGCGGGAAGCCGGTGGTAATCGAGGCGAGGACGGAGGGACACCCGCCCGAACGGCTCGATCTCTCCGTCTGGCCCGAGGGGCGGGACGCCGTGCGATTGAAGATGGAGCGGGGCGGGGAAACCCGTTTTTCGTACCGGATAGAATCGGCACAGTCCTCTTTCCGGTACAGGGTGTCTCACAATCGGGGGGCTTCTCCCGTATATGACCTGCGCGTGGTGGACCCGCCGGATATCGGGAAGGTGAAAGTGACCCTGATCCCCCCGGACTACACCGGCCTCCCGCGCGAAACGCGGGAAGAAGGACACATCGAGGCCCTGAAGGGGACGGTTGCCAACCTGGAGGCGCAGTCCACCCACGAGATCAGAGAGGCGAGGATCGTCCTGAACCAGGGCAACCAGCTTCCAATCGAAGTCCAGGGGGACCGGCTGAGGGGCAGCCTGATGGTCTTCAATCCCGACAGCTATTCCATTCATGTCCGGGACGAGCTTGGTTTTGAAAACCCCAACCCCGTTCGCTATCAGATCCGGCTGGTTCCCGATAAATACCCGGACGGCGAGATTATCAGCCCGGCTCGGGACATGGAAGTGTCGGGCCAGGAGATCATCCCCATCTCCTACCGGGCGGGGGACGATTTCGGGATTAGCAGCGTCAGGCTGAGCTATCAGGTCGGGGGCCGGGACCGGCTGGTAAGCCTCAAGACCGGGGCGAACGGGCGCTCCCTGGGGCCCGAGACCTTCCGGTGGGACCTTGCGACCCTGGGCCTGACTCCGGGCGACCGCGTCTCATACCGCCTGGAAGTTGAAGACAACGATACCGTTTCCGGCCCCAAGCTGGGGTACTCGCGGGCGTTCAACTTTTTCGTGAGGGATGAAAGGAGCCAGGCGGCCAGGGAGGGGGAGGAAGCCCAGCGCATCGCGGACGCCCTGCTGGACCTTCTCGGGGACCAGCTGGAATCAGCGACGGACAAGGAGAACCTCGCAAGGCAAATGGAAGAGCTGCTAAGCAGGGTGGACAAGGACCTCGAGCGTATGCCCAACCGGCCGGAACGATTCAGCCTGGAAGCCCTGCGGCGCAACATGGCCTCCCTGAAGGAGAGAATGCCCGAGGCGCCGCCCGAAACCGTGACCCAGGAGTTGGAAAAGATGGCGCTCCTCGCCGAGGACCTCGCGAAGAAGGCCCGGATGAACGAGCTGGAAGCACTGGCCCGGGAGGTCAAGAACCGTCAGAGGCGGCTCCTCGATTCCCTGAACGATTTGAAAGGCCCGCTGACCGACAAAGACAAACAGGCGCTCATGAAAGAGCTGAACAAGCTCGAGGAGCTGATCCGCCAGGTCATGGATGCTTTGACGAAGATGGCGGGCGCTCTGCCTGATGAGTTTGTCAACAGCCCGGAGATGCAGGGCCTTGATTTCCAGGATCTTTTCTCGGACCTCAAAGACATTCGGGAGAAGCTGCAGGCCGGGGACCTCTCCGCGGCCCTGGAAGCGGCGCAGAGGCTTCTCCAGAACCTTTCGGAGATGATGGCCGCCCTCGGCCGGGCCGGAAGCCGGGCGAACATGCAGTCCATGGACAGGCTCCAGGGCGAGATGGCCAGGCAGTCGGGGGAGCTGGACAAGATCCTGGCCGAGCAGCGGGAGATTCTCGGCGAGACCGAGAAGATCGACCGCGAGCTGAAGCGGAGGACTGAAGAAGAGACGGGCAAAAGGGTGAAGAGCTCCCTTCCCAAGCTTGAGGAGCTCCTGGAGCAGCTGAGGAGGGATTTGAGTCCGGAGCAGAGGGAGGGGCTGGAAGAACTGGCCAGATCGCTCCGGAAAGAGAAATTGGATCAATCCTCCCGCATGGCCAAAGAACTGGAGAAAGATCTCGCCGGAAATCCCGGCGCGCGGAAATCCATGGAGGATTTGCGGAAGATGCTGGAGGACCTTCTTGCCGACCCCAAGGACCTCCTCACGAGAGGCCAGAAGGAGAAGTTTCCGGACCTCTCCGCCCGGCAGGAAGCTCTGAAGGAGAGGACCAGGGCATTGCAGGAGAAACTGGAGGCGCTCTCCCAACTCTTCCCGGAAATGGACCCCGAGATTCTGCAGGAGCTCCGGGGGGCGGGGGGATCCATGGGGGAAGCCTCGGGAAAGCTGAAGCGGGAGGATGCGCCGGGGGCCGTTCCCCCGGAGGAAGATGTCATCCGCCGTCTCGCCAAGTCCCAGCAGGGGATGCAGCAGATGGCCCAGCAGATGGCCGGCCGGATGCAGGCCGCCCAGTGGGGGTACTGGGGTTACGATCCCAGGCCGGGCTGGTACTACGGCCCCTGGATCCCCATGCCTACTCTTCCCCAGCCGGAGCTGAACCGCCAGAGGGAGCGAGGGTACACCGGTATCGACCGCGAGGAGTTCAAGCCGCCGGGAAAAGACGATTACCGCGTCCCCAAAATTTTTCGTGAAAAGGTCATGGAGGGGCTGAAAGAAGAAGTCCCGCCGGAATATAAGAAGAAGGTGGAGAGGTACTTTAAGGGGTTGACGGAATGACGGAATTCCAGAGGATCTTCCTTACTGCCTGCGGGCGAGAGAAGACCCGGCGAGCTGTTGTTTTATTTGTCGCCGTCTTCCTCCTCTTTCCCTCCTTCTCCTCCGCCGCGTCAGAGGAAGCTATTAAGAACCTCGCGGCAAAACTGGAGCGGTGGGACGTGGACGAGGCCTGGGGAGAGATGAAAACCCTGCTGGAGAAGGAGCCCAAAGATCCCCAGGTCCTGGAGCTTGCCTCTCAGGTCGCGTTTCACCGGGGCGACTACCAGAGGGCGCTGCAGCTCATCCGGTCGGCGGTGGAGTCCGGGAGGGAGGATGAACGGAGCAAGAATTTCGCCCTGTTCCTGGAGGGCGCCCTCGCGGTTATCACCCCACTTAAGAAGCACGAGACGCCCCATTTCGTCATCAGCCTGGACGAGAAGCAGGACGGGATTCTCTCCGATTATCTGGCCGACACCCTGGAGAAGACGCATGAGGTCATGGCCCGCCGGTACGGGTTCGAGGCGAAAGAGAAGGTCCGGGTGGAGATCTTTCCCGACACCCGTTCCTTTTTTTATGCCACTACCCTTTCGGCGCGGGACATTGAGGTGAGCGGGGCGGTCGGTGTGACCCAGTTCAACAAGCTCATGCTCCTCTCCCCCCGCGCCCTCGTGTATGGTTACCGCTGGCTGGATTCCATCAGCCATGAGTACATGCACTACCTCATTGTGAAGCTCACTGCGAACAAGGCCCCCATCTGGTTTCATGAGGGGCTCGCCAAATACGAGGAGACAAGGTGGCGGAGCGGCCCCTCGTATCTTTCCCCCCTGTACCAGAACCTTCTCGGCAGCGCCCTCTCCGGCGGCAAGCTGATCGGGTTCGAGAAGATGGAGCCCTCCCTGGTCAAGCTCGAAACCCCGGAAGAAGTCCAGCTGGCCTATGCCCAGGCTGCCTCGGCCATTGAGTTCATCCTGGCCAAGGCCGGGCCCGAGGGGGTCGGCAGGGTTATGAAAGGAATGGCCGGCTCGAGGTCCAGGGGGGCGTCGGAAGCGATACGGGAAACTCTCGACATGAGTTTCCCCCAGTTTGAGGAGAGCTGGAAAAATTTCCTGGCCTCGATGGAATTGAAAGAAACGGGCGGGGCAAAGGTCCGACCCATGAAGATCAAGGAGGGGAGAGTGAGCGAGGAGTCCCTGGACATGGAGGAGATCAAATCCATGGTGGCCAGGAACCGGGCCCATCTCGGCGATCTGCTGAAAGAGAGGGGAAGGGCGGGAGCGGCGGTCCTGGAGTACCGGCGGGCCCTTGCGGAGGCCTACTCGGTTCCGATCCTGAACCGCCTCGCGGGTGCCCTCCTGGTCCTCGACCGAAATGGAGAAGCCCTGGACCTCTTGAAAAAGGGAAGGGAGCTTTCCCCCGACCACCCCACCATCTACACGCAAATGGGCCAGGCCTACTTGAAGCTGAAGGATTTCAGCGCGGCCCGGGAGGCGTTCCAGGCATCGATCCAGATCAATCCTTTCAACCCGGAGGTCCATCAGGGCCTGGCCGCTAGCTTACGAAGCGACAGGAGACCCGCGGGCCGCCGGCAGGGAAAAAGAGATTACCAGGAGGTTGACGCAGTGATTGAGCAGAGGGGGACCGCCCCCGCGGTTTACGAAGCATCCGACCGGGACCTCGCCCAGGCCGAGGAGATGAGAAACAAGAAGATGGAGATCGCCTCGGAGGTCAAAAAGGTGATCGTCGGCCAGGAGAAGGTGATCGAGGAAATCCTGATCGCCCTGTTTTGCCGGGGCCACTGTCTCCTCGTGGGGGTCCCGGGCCTCGCGAAGACCCTTCTCATATCCACCCTCGCGGGGATCATGGAGCTCACCTTCAACCGGGTGCAGTTCACCCCGGACCTGATGCCCTCCGACATCACCGGGACCGACATCCTGGAAGAGGAGGGGACGACGCGGAGACGGTCGTTCCGTTTCATCAAGGGGCCCATATTCACCAACATCCTTCTCGCCGACGAAATCAACCGGACGCCGCCCAAGACCCAGGCGGCCCTGCTGCAGGCCATGCAGGAGTACAAGGTCACCGCCGGCGGGGTTACGCACCCGCTGGACCTTCCCTTCTTTGTCCTGGCCACCCAGAACCCGATCGAGCAGGAAGGGACCTATCCGCTTCCCGAGGCCCAGCTGGACCGGTTCATGTTCAACATCGGCATCGAATACCCTCCCTTTCAGGAGGAGGTGGAGATCGTGGCCACCACGACCTCCTCTTACGAGCCTTCTCTCCGCAAGGTCATCAACGGCGAAAAAATCCTGGAGATGCAGGACCTGGTGCGGAGGGTCCCCGCGTCCTCTCACGTGATCCAGTACGCCGTGAACCTGCTGCGCTCCACGCGCCCCCGTGAGCCGGAAGCCCTGCCGTCGGTCAAAGATTGGGTCGAGTGGGGAGCGGGGCCGAGGGCCTCCCAGCACCTGATCCTGGCGGCGAAAGCCAGGGCCATCCTGCACGGGAGGTACGTGGCCTCGGTGGAAGATGTTCAAGCTGTGGCACCGTCCATCCTGAGGCACAGGATCCTCATCAACTTTAAGGCCCAGGCCGAGGGCAAGACCTCCCTGGACATCATCAACCGCCTTCTCGCCGAGGTAAAGCCTTGAACCACTTCGACCCCCAGGTCCTGGCCAAGCTGAAGAACCTTTACCTACGGGCCCGGTTCGTGGTGGACGGGGTGATGGTGGGGATCCACCCCTCCCGGGCCAAGGGGTTCAGCTCCGAGTTCGAAGAGCACCGGGAGTATTCCCAGGGGGACGACGTCCGCCACATCGACTGGAAGGCATACGGCAAATTCGACCGTTACTTCATCAAGGAGTACCGGGAGGCCACCAACCTGAAAAGCTACCTCCTCCTCGATGCCAGCTCATCCATGAGCTACGCCTCGGACGGCTGGAGCAAGTTCGATTACGGCTCAACCCTGGCCGCCTCGCTGGCCTACCTCCTTCTGAAGCAGCAGGATGCCGTGGGGCTGATCACCTTTTCCAAAAAGATCGACAAGATCATCCCTCCCATGGCCTCTCCCGGGCACCTCTTCACCATCCTGAAAGAGCTGGAAACGGCGCGGCCCGGCGGGGAGACGTCGGGGGGCTCGGTCCTGCAGGAGCTCGCCGGCACCCTGCGGAGGCGCGGGATCATCGTCCTCATTTCGGACCTGCTGGATCAGCCGGAGGAAGTGATGAGGGGCCTGAAACAGCTGCGCTCCAGGGGGAGCGATGTGATCGTGTTTCACCTGCTGGACCGCGACGAGCTGGAGTTTCCGTTCAAGGAGGCGAGCCTCTTTAAGGACCTGGAAGAAGATATCAGCCTGCTCACCGATCCCGCGACGGTGCGTTCCGCCTACCTGAAGACGATCGGCGCTCTCATCGAGGGGTACCGGCAGGCTTGCGCTTCGTACCTCATTGACTACTCCCTTCTCAACACCACGACAGGCCTGGACCGGGCGCTGGTCCGGTACCTGACCTGGAGGGAGAAGTTCAGGCTCCCCTAGGGAATGTTTTAACCTCATGGAAAAAAGTCCCAAGATGCAAGAACGCTCAGAAATCCCCCTTAATCCCCCTTTTTCAAAGGGGGAGACTATTCTCCTCCCTTTATTAAAGGGAGGCTGGGAGGGATTTCTGGGATGGCCAAACAATTTTTTTTTATATCTGTGTTCATCCGCGTCCAGTAAGATTTTCGGCGTGAATATTTGACCCTCTGTGAATATGAACTTCGCTTTTTCAAACCCCCTCTTTCTCTTCGGACTCGCGGCCGGGGTTCTTCCCATTCTCATCCACCGGCTCATCCAGCGTAAGGCCGTCCCGCGGGATTTTTCGGCCGTCCGCCTCCTGCTGAAATCCGAGCGGATCATGGCCCGGCCCCAGAGGCTCAAGCACATTCTCCTCCTGGCCCTCCGGGTGCTGGCCGTGGTCAGCCTCGTCCTTCTGATGGCCCGGCCCGTGATGATGCCCGAGGCGCTGCTGGCCATGGCCCAAGGCGGAGGAAAAGTGCTGATCCTCGACAATTCCCTCAGCATGGGATTCCGGGAGGAGAGGGGCGTGCGCTACGACCTGGCGAGGAAAGCGGCGAAGCAGGTCATCGAGGCCGCCGGCGGGCAGATCATGATCCTCCCCACGGCGCCGCCGCCTCCCGGAACCGGCGCTCCAGCCCGGGAAGTCCGCTGGATGCCGCCGGAAGAAGCGATAACGAGAGCTGGATGCAATCGCCCCTTTCCCCCGGGCGCGGCGACCCGGGCGCCGCTTTGGAATTGGCCTACGGGAAGTTAAAAGACTTTCAGGGACCCAAGGAGATCCTGATCCTGAGCGACATGGCCCGGAGGGATTGGGACAATTTCGATTTGGCCAGGATGAGCACCCTCTCCGCCGAAGCCGGCATTCATTTTATGAGGATCGGGGGGCCGGAGCGGGATGCCAACTTCACGGTGAAGGAGGTGAAACTGGCGGAAGGCGATCTCATCAGCGGTGTCCCCTCCCGCGTCGAAGTTGCGATCATGAATTTCTCCGATAACCAGCGGATCTCCCCTGGTCCAACTCTATCTCGGGGGCGCAAAGATAGACCAGAAGCGTGCTGAACTTAAAGCCGGGGAGGAGGGGAAAATATATTTTGATATTTTTCCCGACCGGCCGGGTTGGATGGATGGGGAAATCAAGCTGTCGGGGGACTCACTTCCCGGCGACGACGTCTTCTATTTTCCGTTGCACGTTCGGGATCGGGTGAAGATCCTCCTCGTGGACGGCGATCCGGGGCGTTCGCTCAAAGGAAGCGAAAGCTACTACCTCTTTCAAGCTCTCGCCCCCGGCGGGACGGAAGGGTCCCCGTTTCTCACCCGCGTGGTAACGGAGGGCGAGTTGGCGGGGGCGGACCTCAGGCCCTACGAGGCGCTCTTCCTGCTGAACGCCGCAAATCCTCCCGGCTCAAAGCTGGCCTCCTTTTTGGAATCGGGAAAACCGGTGTTCCTGTTCCTGGGAGACCGGGTGAACCCGGATGAGTACAACCGGATTCCCCTCTTCCCCTGGAGACTGAAAGAGATAAAAGCGGGGAAAGAGACGAGAATCGCCCTGGCGGATTCCAACGGGAAGGCCCTGAGATTTTTTGCCGGGACTTCGTCGGAAAGCCTGAAGAAGGCATCCGTGCACCAGTACTACAGAATTGAGGGCGCCGCGGATCCTCTCCTTAAGCTCGAGACCGGAGATCCTCTCCTGGTCCGGGCAAGCCTGGGCAAAGGCGCGCTCTACCTCTTTGCCTCCAGCGCGGACCTCGATTGGACCGATCTCCCCCTCAAGGCCGCCTACCTTCCCCTGGTCCAGGGGCTGCTCAAGGAAGCCGTGGGACTCTCTCCCGATTCCCTCCCGGCGAGCTTTCGATTCGGGGAGCCCCTGGAAGAAAAATCTCCCCCCGCCCAGGTGTGGGGAAATCCGGGAGGGCCGGGAATATATGAATTCTCACTGGCTTCCGGGGAGAAAAGGAGGGGTCTCAACCCCCCACTGGAAGAGTCGGACCTGAGCAAGGTTTCGCAGGGAGAGATGCAGAAGCGGTTTGGGACGATTCCCATAAAAATGCTGGAATACAAGGAGGAGTTTTTGAGCAAAGGTGTTGCGGGGAAGAGAGAGCTGTGGCCTTTCCTCCTTTCGTTTCTCCTGGTCGTGCTCGCCGCCGAAATGGGGGTAGCCAGCCGCCTATGATTTCCAGGAGACGTTTCTTATCCTTAGGGCTCACGCTGGCAGGGGGGTTGTTGACTCCCGCCCTGAGGTCCCCCCTGTGTGCCGGCTTCCCGCAATTCTTTTTTGCCCAGGTCAAGTACCGGGGGGGAGAATGGGACCCCAACCCTCAATTCGCCGAGGCGATGGTGGAGGAACTGGAGCTTCGGACCAGCATAAGGGCCGTGCCCGAAAGACGTGTTGCCAGCCTGGACGACCCGGACCTCTTTTTTTACCCTTTTCTATACATGGCAGGAAAGTACGAATTCGAACCCTTCACCCCGAAGGAGAGGGAGATCTTGAGGAGGCTCCTCACCAGCGGCGGCTTTCTTTTCGCCGAGGATACCATGGGGGCCAGGGGTTTCGGCTTCGACCGGGCATTCAACCGGGAGATCCGGGAGATTTTCCCGCATCATCCCATGAAGAGACTCCCCCCCGACCATTCGGTCTTTCGGAGTTTTTACCTTCTCGACAACATCGGCGGACGGCAGCGGGTGAACCCTTTCCTGGAAGGCGTCGTGCTGGACAACTGGACCCCCGTCATCTATTGCCAGAATGACCTCTCGGGAGCCTGGGCTCGGGACAGGCTCGGGAAGTGGATCCACGACTGCGCGCCGGGCGGCGAGGCCCAGAGGGTTTCCGCTTTCAAGGCCGGGATCAACATCATCGTTTACTCCCTGACCTCAGATTACAAGAAAGATCTCGTCCACCATCCTTTTATCCAGAGGCGGCAAAACCGGTGAATGTCAGTCAGGTCATCCTTTCTCCTGTCTTTCCCTGGTGGATCATTCTCACGCTATCCGCTCTCGTCCTGGCCTTCACCTTCCTCCAGCTCAGGGCCGCCCGGAAGAGGCTGGGCGGAAGAAGGAGCGCGGGACTCTTCCTCCTCCGCCTGGCAGCCATCTTCCTGCTCATTGCCCTGGCCTTGAACCCCACCTGGCTGACGAGGAAAGAAGTAAGAGTCTTTCCGTCCCTCGCCCTCCTCCTGGACACGTCTCCCGGAATGGGCCTCCCGGGACGGGACGGCGAGGGGACCCGGCTGGATGAGGCCCGGGCTCTTCTGCTGGGCGGTTCGAACCCCCTGCTGAAGCAACTGGCCGGACGGTTTGACCTGCGGATCTACGAACTCGGCGATCCTTTGAGAGCCTTGAAGCCGGAGGAGCTTCCCGGCCTCGCGGTGAGAGAGAAAAAAAGCGACCTCACGGCGGGCCTGAACCAGCTTGCGGGGAAGACTTCCCTGGCGGTGGTCGTAAGCGACGGCAACATGACCGCGGGGGAGAGCGGACCGAAAGGCCTTCCCGTTCTTACGGTTCCCGTGGGCGACTCGGCCGGGTATAAGGATGTCTTCATAAAAGATGCCAAAGCCCCGGCCATGGCCTTCCGAGGAAGAGAAGTGGGGTTCGAGGTGACGGTGAAGGGATACGGTTATCCCGGGCTGAAGATCCCCGTGATTCTAAAGAACGGCGAAAAGGTTCTGAGGGCCCGGGACGTTCGCCTGAACGAGAGAACCGGTGAGGGGGTCGTTTCGCTCTCGTTTACTCCGGAACAGACGGGCTTGCTACAGCTTTCCGTTTCCGTCCCCAAACAGTTCGGGGAGGTTTTGACTTCCAACAACACGGCCAGCCTGCCGCTCAACGTCGTGCGGGACAAGATCCGCGTGCTCATGGTGACGGGAAGCCCGAGCATGAGCTACCGTTACTTGAGGACGGCGTTGAAGAATGACCCCTCGATCGACCTTCTCTCTTTCATCATCCTCCGGCTGCCGTCCAATATCCTGAATGTCCCCCTCCAGGAGCAAAGCCTGATCCCCTTCCCCGTGGAGACCCTCTTTACCAAGGACCTGAAGGACTTCGACCTTCTTCTCTTCGACAACTTCCAGTCCGCCCTTTTCTTGAAAGCACAGTACCTGGAGAATGTGCGGGATTTCGTAAAGGCCGGCGGCGCATTCGGGGTGATCGGGGGGCCGAATTTCTCGGGCGAGGGAGGATACGCGGGCACCGCCCTCGAAGAGGTCCTTCCGGTCCGGTGGGCGGGGAAGGAGAGCTACCGCCGGGACTTGCGGCTGGGAGTGAGACTGAGCCGGGCCGGGAAGGTTCATCCGATCACCCGCTTCTCTCCGGTGGACGCGGAAAATCTCAGCCTCTGGCCGGAGATGGCCCCCCTCGACGGCATAAATCCCGTGCGCCCCAAAAGCTCCGCAACCGTTCTCCTGGAGAGCGCCGGGGAGAATGCCTGGCCCATCCTCGTCGCAGGGACTTATGGAAAAGGCCGGGTCCTGGTCCTGGCTACGGACTACTCCTGGAAATGGTACATGGGAATGGTGGCCCAGGGAAAGGGGAACTGGGCCTACTTCAGACTGGTGGAGAGAATGGTCCGCTGGGCGACGAAAGACCCGGCCCTGGAGCCCATCCA
Organism: uncultured delta proteobacterium; assembly: GCA_963712535.1. Lineage (GTDB taxonomy): Bacteria > Desulfobacterota > SM23-61 > SM23-61 > SM23-61 > CAVQIK01. The sequence goes on from CAVQIK010000004.1 coordinate 261,325, forward strand.
GATAAATTTCCCGGAGGCCGGGAAGGGGGCTTTGGGCGGTGAAAAGGAGTTGAGAGTGCGGGTCCGGGAGGACACGGTTTCATCGAGGACCGGAGGAGGCGTTTCTGCGACGGTCAGGAACCCCGAGGGGAAGACGATCCGCTCGGTAATGAAACCGGCCGGGCCTGAGGGCGAGTATCTCCTTTCATTCGTCCCTGAAAAGGAAGGGGTTTACCGGGTAAAAGTCGAAACCCGCGCGGGTTCCCGGGAGGAGCCGGTGGTCATCGGCGGGGCCCCGGGAAATGGGGACGGGTTCCCCGATCACGACCGGCTGAAAAGGATCGCCGAGTCCAGCCGCGGGAAAACGGCCGCGGGGGGCGAGGAGCTTCTGAAAGAACTCTCAGCTTATGCGGAGAGCAGCCAAAACCGATTCGTGGAAGAGAGCCGCCGGCCGCTGATGGCCAACGCCTACGTCCTCGTTGTCCTCATCGGGCTTTTGTCCCTGGAGTGGTACCTGCGGAGGAGATGGGGGCTGATTTAGCCCTGAGTCCTGGGGATTACTTTTTCTCACACTCAGTCCCAGCACTGGAACCTGAGAGGTGGAAGATGAAAAAGTTGTCTTTACTCTCTTTTATGTGTTTTTTTTGGTCGGCCGGTTTTATCACCCCCTATGAGGTTCCCGCTGCCTGCCGCAATCCCCATGTCGCCGAGGATGCCCCCTTCTTCCAGAATGTCGCCGCCTCGGGGAAGGTGGAGATCAAATGGTTCGGCCACTCGTTCTTCCAGATCACCTCGAGTTCCGGGACGCGGATCCTCACCGATCCTTTCGGGGCCATGGGCTTTCCCATGCCCGATGTATCCGGAGACGTGGTGACCATTGGAAGGGAGCACGGGAACCACAATAACGTGGGCCTGGTCAAGGGAAACCCGGTCGTGCTGCGGGGTGTGAAAGAAGGGGGGCAGGATTGGAACGCCGTTAACCTCACCTTCCGGGATGTGCTCATCTACAACGTGCCCGTTCACCAGCGGGGTATTCCGGACAACCTGAGTCTGAAGGGCTCCGGATTTGTTTTCGAGGTGGACGGCCTCTGCATCTTTCACTCGGGCGACGTGAGCGAACCGTTCAACGAGGACCAGCTCCAGCTCATCGGCCACGTGGATGTTCTTCTCCAGGTCATCGGGGGAGTTTATACCATCGGGCCGGATGGCGGCAGGAAGGTGATCGAGCAGCTAAGACCCAAGATCGTGATCCCCATGCACTACTGGTACCAGCAGGGGGTGCTGGAGAGATTTCTCGACGGGTCTTACCGGGCCCGAAGCCTCGATACCAACACCCTGACGGTTAGCAAGGACACCCTTCCCCCCTTCACGGAAATCATCGTCCTCAAAGTGCGAAAGGAGGGGGACATATAGATCCGTCCTTCAGGGTCGGGAGAGCGCGAGTCGCGAGAGCGCAGGGGCGGGGTCACCCCGCCCCTACAACCCCTTGCGGCTCGCGGACTTCAGGGATTTCTGAGGTTTCCTGGCAATTCGACCCTTCATGCGGCCAAACAGGAGCGCAAATGGAAAAGCCGAATCTGGATATAGGCGAAATAAGAGAGCTGGCCCGAAAATTCACGCCGGATGAGATCGAAACATGCATTTCCCAGGAGCTTCAGGAGGGAAAGAATCTCTGCACGGAGTCCGGCCCCGCCGATCGGGTGGTCGATGCGCTGGCGAAAGCCGAGTGGGTGAGAAGGCTCGTCGACCAGGGAGTTCCCCTCTCGGAGGCGGTGAGAGAGCTGGCCAAGAGAATCCGCCTCCTCCAGAAGGGGTTTGACCCTGAAGAATAGGTTCCGCCATACTGAATAGCGCAGAAGCTCACGTTAATTCCTTCCAGCCGTAGACCCAATATGCAACCTTGCCTGCCGTCATTCTGTAGGGGCGGGGTGGCCCCGCCCCTACGAGACTTCCGATTTCAATTCTGTTCTCTCGACGGGAGATCCTTATGTGGAGTGCGGCAGTCCCGCGAAGCGCGGGACTGCCGCAGTGCGCAAGTATGGCTTGCGCACTCCAAACGATCCAAAGAAAAGTGGAAGAAAAGGGATGTTGCCGCTATAATGAAAAAAATCCCCGTACGAAGATACACCCGCCTATTCTTCTTCAAGAGGGACATCGGGGTTCGTTTCATCGACTCGGGAAATATCAGAGGAGGTTAACCCCCCGGGAGATTCCACCCCCGGCGGGAAGAGATATGGAAATCGACAAGGAAAAATGCGTGGGCTGCGGGAATTGCCACGTTATCTGCACGATGGGGGCCATCTCCCTCGGCGAGGACGGCAAGTCGGAGGTGAATCAGGAGGAGTGCGTGGAGTGCGCCACCTGCTACCGCGTTCTGAGGAATGAAGGGTACAGTCCCTGGTTTGTGCGGGCCGTGCGCAAAGTCCTGGCAAGGCTCCGCCTTGGATACCTGGGAGAGGTGGACGTTTGCCCGACTGGCGCCCTGAGCCCGCCGGAGCTCGCCTGGCCGAGAAATCTCCGGGCCCAGTTCAGCGACCCCACCGTGGTGCACCCCGGGACGGGCATCGGCGGCCGGGGGACAGAGGAGATCAAGAGCAATGACGTGACCGGAAGGATCCGGAGAGGGGAGGCCGGCGTCGTGGCGGAGATGGGCCGGCCGGGGATCGGGGCGCATTTCCGGGACGTGGAGAAGGTGGCCATGGCGCTTGGCCCCCTTGAAGCCCTATTTTGAGCCTCAGAACCCCGTGACGCAGCTGATGGAAGATCCGGGCACGGGAAAGATGAAAGAGGAGATCCTGGGCGAGAAGGTCCTTTCGGCGATCATCGAGATGAAGGTTAAGCTGGAGAGCATTCCCGACGTCCTGCGCGCCATCGAAAAAGTCCAGAGCGAGAATCGATACGGTGATCAGCGTCGGGGTTTCCTCGCGGTGCCTCCCGGACGGGACCGTCCCGCACGAAGAGTGGGTGAGGAAGGGCGGTTTCGGTCTTTCTCCGAACGGAAAAACGAACCTCGGTCTGGGCCGGCCCCGATTCCAGGAGGATTGAACGGTGACCAATACCTTGCATCGGAGAGGCGGCCCTGGGAGCCTGAAAAACGATTTCGTGATCTTCTGCACGGGGGCCCGGGGAGTCAACATCGAAGGGTCCGCCCCCAAGATCCGGGAGTTCGTGCGCATCTGCCTGAAATATCACCCGGCCAACATGGGAGATGGGAAGCTGGGCAATATTCTGCAGGAGGATGTGGGTCCCGCCAAATTTCTGGCCAAGCAAGAGGACGGCGAAGGGGCAGCCGCGGTATTCACCGACGTGGAAACTCTTCAAAAGGTCATCGAGGAGCTGATCGAGGCCGACCTGGGGATCTCAATCAACGTCAGCGGCCTCCTCGACGATGTCCGTGACTGCTGCCGGAAGGCCGGGATCGAGAGGCACAGCGTCGAGCACTCCCTCGGAATCTGGGGGGCAAAAGACCGTCTTCCCGAGACGGGAAATCCTGGAGGTGAACACCCTGTGCGGCCACGGCATGGTCTCGTTCAACCTGATCCGTAAGATGGTTGAGCTGGTGAGGACCCGGAGGCTGACCGCGAAGGAAGGGGCTGGAATCATGGCCAGGTGCTGCGAGTGCGGCGTTTTCAACCCGGTCCGGGCGGAGGCGCTCCTGGAGAAGATTGCAAGAAGGTAACTGTTTGACCCGATGAAATGTGTTGGACTCGGCGGAAAGTTACGGAAATCCCCCTTAATCCCCCTTTTCCAAAGGGGGAAAAATTACCCCTCCCTTTGAAAAAGGGAGGCTGGGAGGGATTTCTGGGAGCACTTTTCAATTCCTAAATTATCGTAAAAAGAAAGTGCCAGGATTCCATTAAGAGCTGTGGTTTTGTCCATTTCAATGAACCCGGAGAAAAATAGATGATCAGGGAAAGCACAGGGAAAATTGCCGAGGGACTTTACGCGCTGGGAAACGCGGCGCTCCCGGCCTATCTTCTCAGCGGAGCGACCCCGGTCCTGTTTGACGCGGGGATGACCTTCATGGGACCCGTTTATCTCCGGGACCTGGCCGAACATTTGGGCGACCCGAGCCGGCTCGCTTATCTTCTTCTTACCCATTCGCATTTCGACCACAGCGGGGCCGCCCCATTCCTGAAAAGGAATATTCCCGCCCTGAAGATCTGCGCCGGGAAAATCGCGGCGGAGATTTTCACGAGGCCGGGAGCCATCCAGCTGATTCAGAGCCTGAGCAAAGGCATGGAGGAGGCCAACCGCTCTCTGATCGGGGACGCGGATGTGGCCTTCCGCGGCCTGGAACTCGACCGGCCCCTGGAAGACGGGGAGGAGATCGTTCTCGAAGATGGCACGAGGATCCGGGTGATCGCCACGCCGGGCCATACGCGGGACGCGGTTTCCTATTACCTCCCCGGACTTAAAGCCCTCGTCTGCGGGGAAGCGGTGGGGACGCTGGACCGGAAAATGGGCGTGCGATCGGTCTTCCTTGTCCAGCTACCCGGACTACCTCGCCTCCCTGGAGAAGCTAAGGGACCTGGAGATCGAACTTCTTCTCATGGGGCATGCCCACGTCCTCACCGAAGAGGATGCGAGGGGAATCGTGGCCAGGGTTATTGAAGCGACTCTCGCCTTCAAAACCCGAATCGAACGGGAGCTGGAACTTTCCCGGGGAGACCAGGACGCGGCGGTGAAGAAAATCTTCCAGGAAGATTACGTGGAGAAGAAACTCATCAGCCAGGACCAAAGGCCTTTTCTGATCAACCTTGCGGCACAGGTCAAAGCTATCGCCGAAAGAAAATAGGCGCGGACTGGTGATACGTTGCCATCCGGGCCATGCCCCGCCGGCCGGATGGAAAAAATCAGGGAAGAAGAGAAAAACTTCTTCCACAATTCAGGCAGAAGATCTCGAGTAACCGCATAACAATCATAAAAACAACGACTTTTAAGGAATCGATTCCAGGCATCAAATTTGCTCTTTGCTTGTATACTCCCATCAAAAGGCGGAGAAAATGGCGTACATCCGGGTGATCTACAAAGAAAAAGGTTTCGACTATATTCCTGCCAGCCTGCTCGACGCGCTGATCGGTCTCGATCAGATCACCCACTTTTACCGCCCGTCGGAGAAGAGGTGGATCAGCATAAAATTTGATGCCGTCAGGGGACCGGGGGGTTGGTACACGGGGCCGGAGCGGCGAAGGGAGCAGATCACACCTGAATCCATGCGGCAAAAAGCAGGTGCGGGACGCTCTCCCGATTGGATGGAAAGCCTCTGGCGCCACATCGGAAATTTAGAGTACTGAATTCCCTCCAGCTAGACCGGCAGCACATCGAAACCACCTGAAACACCCATCTCGAAATCCCCGGGCTCTAAATTGTAGGGGCAATCACGCCTATGGCGTGATGGTTGCCCATCTTGCGGGCGGCCATGGAGGGACGCCTGTACAAATTCCTGTTTGGCTCCAGCTCGTCGCGCCAGGTATACACAAGGAGGGTTTTCAATGATTCGAGTCAAAGAATACAACCACATCGGGATCGTGGTCCGGCAATTAGAGAAGTGCAAGTGGTTTTACGGCTCGGTATTGGGGTTGGAAACGATCCCCCGCCCGCCGTTTAACTTCCCGGGCCACTGGTACAGGGTGGGCAGCGGGTGCCAGCTTCATCTGATGGTGTATGAGGAGACCATTCCCCAAACGATGCGCCACATTGCCCTCGAGGTGGCGGACTTTGAAGAGGCCGTCCGGGAATTGAGGAAGGAGAAGATAGAGATCTCCGACGGCCCCGGGATGAGGTTTGACGGGTCGGATTATGTTTTCTGCAAGGACCCGGATGGAAACCTGGTCGAGATTACTTGTCACCGGGAGACGCAGGATTTTTTTAAAAATGGTCTTCCCTGACCCGATCCTGCCGGTCTTCCTTTGGAAGACCCGAATTCCGCTCCCAGGGGCTTGTCAGCCAATTGTCCGCCCGGCTTGGTCCGGGAATCCAGGGCGGAATGGAAAAGCGCAAGTAGCGGGAGAGGGAATAAACATACGGTTCATAGAGGCGCCGAAGCTCGGTGAGCCTTTCTTCCGCAGCGGGTTCCCTGGAAAGATGAAGACCCACGTTCGCCACCGCGGAACATAAAGCGGCCAGCTGAGCCGACGAAAGACGTTCGGGGCCCGGCTCCCGGGGAGGGCTTCTGAAGATCAAAGAGAGGTCCACGAGGGCGTGGCGGGCGATGGCAAAAGACAACTCCGCCTGCTTCGCACAGCCGCCGCCCCCCATACCTCGCCAGGATGAGCGCACACGTGTCCAGGACAACGGTCAGAGCTCCCAGCCAGGATTGGTTATCATGCTGCGAACGAAAGTATGCGAGCACCGGATAGGATAGGTGACTCTCAAGGAGTTCGGCCGACCAGCCTTCCCAGTCGCGTAGAAGCTGCTGCAATTCTTTCAGGCGGTGGTCAACGCTGTTTCGGCGCAGCATTTCGCAGGCCGTCGGCGGCGACCCTGCCCGCGCATCCAGGAGAGAGATATTCACCTCCCGACGGGAGAAAGACTGGGTGATGGCCGGAAGATACCCGATCACCATCGCGAGGAAGCCGAACCCCAGCCCTGCTTCCATCGCGGTGAGCACTCTGGCCGTCGTGGACACCGGAGTCACATCGCCCAACCCGAGAGTGAAGAAAGTGGTGCCGCTCAGATAGAGGTCGGTGGCGAAACCTGGAGTTGCTCCTGACGAATGAACTGCGGAGCCGGTCGCGGAAAGGAGGAGAGCGAAGCCGAAGATCAGACCCGTCGCCCAGATGATAAGCAGGAGGAGGAGGGAAAAGGGGCCGTAAAAGCTCAGGTACGTTTCCTGACGCTTTCCCGAAAAAATCGACACGACCAGGGCCGACCAGGGCCGCCAGGTGTACCGGAAGAAAAATCGGGCAAGGCGAATCTGCCGAGTCACCCGGCGCGGGAGGATGATGGTCTCGAAAGCATCCCCGAGGACGATCAAGATGAGAGCGACACCCGCAATAGCTGATAGCGTCGACACGCCTTCTCCCCTGAAGGTGGCGGGGGCCCGCCGGCATCTTTTCCGTGCTCAACCGGGGATTCTCGGTTAGAGTTTCTGGCGCGCCGAAAACCGCCCGGCCTGAATCAGCGCTGTTCGTACTTGCCGGTTACGGACGCCGAGCCAAGCGTTTTCCCCTCGAGTGCTTTCTTAAAAGCCGCGAGGGATGGGCTCGCCCCCATGTCTAATTTCTCCACGCTCAAGGCATAGAGGGTTACCACGTAGGGATGCTCTCCGGATCCCCTGGGCGGCTGGGGGCCGCCGTAGCCGGTCTGGCCGAAAGAGTTCTTCAGCTCGACGGCCCCGGCCGGCATGCGTTTCCCCGAAGCGCCTTCCTCGAGCGAAGTGGCGCTCGCGGGAATGTTGATGACCAGCCAGTGGACCCAGTTCTGGGCAACCGGGTGAGGGTCGACGATCGACAGGGCGAAGGATTTCGTGCCCTGAGGGGCATTCTTCCAGGTTAGAGGAAGGGAAAGATTTTTCCCCCCCGCCGCGGTCATCACGTACTGAATGGGAATTTTTCCCCCGTCCTTGAAGGCCAACGATTGGATCTCCATTTTTTCACCTCCCCACAGATGATTGGAAACACCGCTCGAGCATAGGAGCAGGGCGACCCCAAGAAGGAATGCCCTAGATCGCACTTTCATGATCTTCCCCTCCGGAAAGAAGATTCAGTATGGCAAGATGGCTGTCGATGTGGGCGTCCCCGGGAATGCCGTTGTTCTTGTAGGCGATGAACTTTATCCCGGCAGCCAGGGCGGTCCGGAGATCATTTTCAGAATCTCCCACCAGCACCGTTTCGTTCCGCTCCAGGAGAAGCTTCCGGAGGATCATTTCTATGGACTCCGGGTGCGGTTTCGGGTTCTTCACGTCCGCGGCGGTGACCACCAGGTCGAAATAGCGTCCCAGGTCAAACCGGCTCAGGATCGAGGTCATGCTCGTTGTGCGGCTGGTATTGATCGCGAGGAGAATACCCAGTTTTTTGATTCTGATTAACGCCGGGATCAAATCGGGCTCCAGCTTCAGCAGGCGAAAGGAGTCTTCACGCTCCATCCCGGAATACAAATCCAGGGCCTGGGCCTTCAATTCGGGGTTGTGTCTGAAAAGAAATTCGAGGGCTTCATAAGCGGTGTGAGTGTGGCCGTATTGCAACTCCTCCGCGCTGATCGCTGGAAGGCCAAGGCGGGTGCGGAAGTAGTTGTAAAACTCCCGGTTGGAATCCAGCGAGTCAATAATCACCCCGTCGCAGTCGTAAATAACGCCTCGGACCTTCCACCTGCCGTTTCCTGAGTTCACCGTTCCCTCCTAATCCTATTATAGCCGCTTCTTTTCCCCGCGGGCCCGGGATTTTCCTCAAATCCCCAGGCTGACGAATAAGAAATCTACGAGGAACGCCAATGGGCAGGTTAGTCGGCCCCTCTTGAACAGTTAAATGAGCTCCCCGGGAATATCTGTATTGCATTTTTTGGAGTGCGAGGTAGAATAGGCTTATTTTATTTTCGGCTCCCACCCGAGCGGAAGGATTTTCGACGAGGATGGTGGGAGGGAAGGAAAGAATGGAAAAGGGGGCGAACATGGCCGAAATCCTGAAGGACCGACCGAGACTTCTCGACTCAATTCCGGCTTCCTTCTGCCTCACCGATATCCATACTCGAATCCTCTACGTGAACCAGCAGGCGGAGTTATTTTTCGGCTATACCCGGGAGGAGCTCGAGGGCCAGAGGTTGCGGGCTCTCTTTCTGGAAGAAGACCTCATTTATTTTCTCCCCAATATTGTTTTCCTCGCCCTGTACAAGAAGGGTTTCGACGGGGAAGCCCTTCTGCGTCAGAAAGACGGGTCGAAGATCTTTGTTCACCTCACCGCGTCATCCTTCAAGGAAGGGGGAGAGGTTTTCCTGACCTTCCACTTCCAGGAGATCCAGCGGCTGAAGAGCCTCGAACGGGAGAGGGGGGAGATGGAACGTTGGGCCAGCCTGGGCAGGATGGTGGAGGAGATCGCCCACCAGATCCGCAACCCCATCGCCTCCATCGGCGGGTACGCAAAGCGGCTCTCCAAGACCTTATCGGCATCCGTGAAAGAGCGGGCGGATCTGAATCATATCCTGAAAGAGACGAACCGGCTGGAAACCATCCTGAAAAGGGTTGAAGAGTATGTGCGGCTGCCGCGCCCGTCTTTCAAGCAAGAGAAAATTCGGGAAGTGGTGGAATCGGCGCTGCCCGAATTGTCGAGGAAGGGCGTGGAAAAAGGAGTTTCGTTCCGCTTGGAAACTCGGGGCCTCCAGGGGGACGGGCAGGTTTACATGGACGCGGACCTGATTCGCCGGGTCCTTTCCCACCTTTTGGAGAACAGCCTGGAAGCCGTTCCCAACACGAAGGGGAAATCGGGCAAGGTCATTGAGATCACTGTTTCGGATGACAGCGACAACGCCAGCGTGTCCATCTCCGACCGGGGCCAGGGGATTACCAAGAAAAACCTGGGCCTCATCTTTGAGCCTTTCTTTTCAACTTCCCCGAATCGTGTGGGGCTGGGCTTGACTTTTGTCCAGCGCGTCATGGAGGAACATCGGGGAAGAATCCGGGTGGACAGCGGCTTGAATAAGGGCACCACGGTGACCCTTTATTTCCCCAAGGACAGGCGCCGCAGGGTTCGCCGGGAGCTGCTCTCTCCAGGCCCCGGGTCGGAACCCGCCGAGGAATAGGCACCCTTTACTCTCATGGCTCCCCGCCGCTAGACCATGGGAGTTCCCTGTTCCAAGCTCCTTCCCCTTTCACGGCCTCTCCGATTTGACCGGCCTCAGGCTCAAGCCCCAGTTCCAGGGAAATACAGCCTCCTCCCGCCTAAAATACACGTTCCACTTTATTTACTCCCTCACAGGATCGCGGGTATTTTGAAGAAAGCCTTCCCTTTCATCTTTCATCGTCCACCGTCTTTGGGCCCGTGATTCCCGGGAAGGGCTGTTCATTTGCCTGGCTTTCCTGGGGTGCCGATTTTCGGCAAAGCTTTGAAGAACGTTAGGAAAAGGGGAAGAGCATTTCCGCACCCGTTGCATCGACCCTGTTCAAAGGGGGCAAACAAATCATGCCTGGGAAATTGAGGGCAAGTCGAGGAGAGGCGGCAAAGCTCCGGGGGCCGGAGAACGTGCCTATCCAGTTGAAAGTCAACGGCCAGGAAAGGGAGATTCATGTCGAACCCCGCCGGACCCTGCTCGACGCCCTTCGCGAGGACCTGGGGCTTGCCGGTACAAAGAAGGGCTGCGACGAGGGAACCTGCGGGGCCTGCACGGTCCTGGCCGACGGCCGGGCAATCTACGCCTGCATGGTCCTGGCGATCGAGTGCGAGGGGAAATCCATCGAGACGATCGAGAGCCTGGAGAAGGAGGGAATCCTGCACCCGATCCAGACGGCCTTCGTCGAGGAAGACGGTTTCCAGTGCGGTTTCTGCACGCCCGGACAGATTATGTCCGTCAAGGCCCTGCTCGATTCCAATCCTCATCCGGAGATCGGAGGAGATCGCGCGGCGAATGGAGGGAAATCTTTGCCGGTGCGGAGCGTACTCGGGAATTCTGAAAGCCGCCCAAAGGGCCGCCGAGCTCTTGCGGAGGAAGTCGGAAGATGACCAGGGTCGTAAAGACGAAGAAAGAGTTTGAGGGGCACATCTACGAGGAGCTCACCGTCGTCGAGGGAGAGGGTTTGCCTGCATGGGAAGCCGGGCCCTTGCGGTTCGTCGGCCGGGAGAAGACCCGAGTGGACGGCCCGGACCGGGTGAGCGGCCGGGCGGTGTACACGGCCGACGTCGAATTGCCGGGGATGCTCCACGGGAAGATCCTGCGCAGCCCCCACCCCCACGCGCGAATCCGGGCCATGGATACTACAGAGGCGGAGCGTACCCCGGGAGTGAGGGCCGTTCTGACCCATCAGAACATTCCCCGGCTTCCTTTTTACGGGGGGCAAACTTCGGTTCTGGACCAGACCCTGCGCTACGCCGGCGAGGAGGTCGCCTGCGTGATCGGGGAGGAGGAAGCGGTCTGCGTCGACGCCCTGGAAAAGATTTCGGTTGAATACGAGGTGCTTCCCTTCGTCCTCAACCGCCGAGCAGGCGCTTCGAGCCCGACGCCCCCAAGGTACAGCCGAAGGGAAACCTCTGGAAAGGGTCGCCGGAAGTGTACCAGAGGGGAAATGTCGAGCAGGGATTTGCCGAGGCGGAGAGGGTCGTGGAGGAAACCTTCCACACTCAGACCGCCCTCCACAATTGCCTGGAGCCCCACGGGAGCGTGGTTTTCTGGCAGGGGGACCGGGTCACCATCTGGGATTCAACCCAGAATATCTTCGGCGTCCGGGAGCAGTTCGCCGGGCTTTTTCAACTGCCCCTGGACAGGGTCCGGGTGATCAAACAATTTATGGGTGGAGGTTTCGGAAGCAAGAACAGCCTGGGGAGGTATACGGCCCTCGCGGCGCTGGGTTCCCGCCTCACGGGACGTCCGGTGAAGATCATCCTCGACCGGTTGGAAGAAAATCTTACCGCCGGCAACCGGCCGGCTTCCACCCAGGTTTTGCGACTGGGGGCGAAGAAAGACGCCACCCTCACGGCCATTTTCCTGAAAGCCTTCTCCGCCGGGGGAGCCTACATTCTATACCCTCCGGCGGTGGCCGGCCCGGTCAGGCAAATGTATGCCTGTCCAAACGTGAAGACGGAGCATTACAACGTCCTCACCCACACCGGGCCAATGTCTGCCTTTCGGGGGCCCGGGTACCTAGAGGGAACGTTCGCCCTCGAGTCGATGATGGACGAGCTGGCCGGCAAACTGGGGATGGATCCCCTGGAGGTCAGGCTGAAAAACTACTCGACGAAGAATCAAGCGACGGGCCAGCCTTACACGACGAAGGGGTTGAAGGAGGCTTACGCCCGGGGAGCTGCCCGGATCGGATGGAGAGGCCGCCAGAGAGAAGAAAGGGGAGCCTGGCGCCGGGGCTACGGCATGGCCTCGCAGATCTGGGACGGCAGCGGCGGTCCCCCGGCCTACGCCCTGGTGAAGGTCAACAAGGACGGCACGGCAACCGTGGTCAGCGGGACGCAGGATTTGGGGACGGGGACGAGAACCGTCCTGGCCCAGATCGCGGCCGAGGAGCTTCACCTCTCCATGGAGAGGATCTCGGTGGAAATCGGCGATACTCAGACGGGCCCGTACGCTCCTCTCAGCGCCGGATCCATGACCTTGCCCAGCGTGGGACCCGCGGTTCGTTTCGCCGCCCACGACGCCCGGGAGCAGTTGCTGGAAGTCGCGGCCGGGGTGCTCGAAGTGGCGCGGGAATCCCTGGAATTAAAGGATGGGTTCCTGCACAGCAAGGCGCTCTCCGGACCGGTGGCGCTGGGAGATGTTCTCTCCGAGGTCGAGGACTTCATGGTCATCGGAAAAGGAGCGAGGTCCCCGAACCCCGAGGGATACCACATCAACACGTTCGGCGCCCAATTCGCGGAAGTGGCCGTGAATACGGAGACGGGAGAAGTAAGAGTGGAAAAGATCGCCGCGGTCCACGAATCGGGCCGGGTCATCAACCCCCTTACGCTTGGCAGCCAGGTCAAAGGAGGCGTCCTGCAGGGAACGGGGTTCGGCCTGCTCGAAGAGCGGGTTGTGGACCGGAACACAGGGATTGTGGTGAACGGGAACCTGGAGGATTACAAGCTCCCTACCTGCCGTGACGTCCCCGACATCGTACAGGAGATGGTGGACGTCCCGGACCCCCAGGCCAACAACCTGGGTTCGAAAGGGGTGGGGGAGCCCCCGATCATCCCCACGCCCGCTGCCCTGGCCAATGCCGTTGCGGACGCGCTCGGCGTGAGGATCAAAGAGCTGCCGATCACCAGGCAAAAGGTGCTCGAAGCTCTATCGAAGAAAATATCAAATACCAAAACCCAAACATCGGATCAAACCTGAAGAAACAAATTCTGCAACCCTTTGGCTTTTATGCACGGGTTTCCAAATTGCCAGGAAATCTCAGAAATCTCTCTGAAGCTGTGAAAAAATTGGAGGGAATGGAAATTGGCAAGCGGTACCCTGTCCAGGGGACGGCAAAAATTTGCCGGCCAAAAGAGGCGCTGATTCCCTCTTCGGCCGCGGTGTGCTGGACTTAGGCAATATCAAGTGGAAAAATCATATTGTAGTTAGCGAGGTTTAACCGGATCCTGTCCAGGTTTCTTCGCGGAACTTAGGCGAAGCCCTTTGAGATAAGAAATATCCCGGCCGGTTTTGCCCGGCAAATTTTTGCCATCCCCTGGACAACAAGACAGGTTATTTCCCTCGACGCTTTAATTTTTTCACACCTTCCCTTTTTCTAAGGGGGAAACCAAATCTCCTCCCTTTGTAAAAGGGAGGTCGGGAGGGATTTTCGGGAACTCTTTCCAAAACAGCTCAGGCGATACTAAATTCAAACCGGCCGAATGAAATTTGGAATTGATTTGAACTTTGGATTTTGGAATTTGGGATTTGTGTATTTCCCTTGGGGGTTTCATGCATCCATTTCAATATCTGGCCGTCACTGATCTGAAGAGGGCCGTGGATTTCCTGAAAGACCCGCAGGCCGCGGTGCTCGCCGGGGGGACCGATCTTCTGGGAGAAATGAAAAGGAGAATCCGCAGCCCTCAGCTCCTGGTGAACATTAAGACGGTTGGTCATCTTGCGGGCATCGGAATCGAGGGGAAGGAAAGCGAATCCGTTCGCATGGGGGTGCTCGCTACGATCGCGGACATCGAAAACCATCCGCTCGTAGCTGCAAAATTTCCGCTCCTCCGGCAGGCGGCATCCGCCGTGGCGAGCCCCCAGCTGAGGAACATGGGGACCCTGGGGGGGAACTTGTGCCAGCACCCCCGCTGCTGGTATTTTCGCAACGCCCTCTTCCCCTGCTGGTTAAAGGGGGGGGAGAAGTGTTTTGCCGTGGCCGGGGAGAACAAGCTTCACCGGATCCTGGGCAGCGGCGTATGCCACTCGGTTCACCCCTCGGACCTCGCCCCGGCGCTGATCGCCCTTGATTCCAGGGTCAAAATCGCTGGTCCGCGGCCCGATCGGGAAATCCCCCTCGAAGAGTTGTACATGCTCCCCAAAGGGAATCAGCGGCAGACAACGGTTTTGAACCCGGGGGAGCTGATCACCGAAATCCGAGTGCCGAGCCCGCAGGCCGGGAGCCGCGGAGTCTTCCTGAAATCGATGGACCGCAAAGCCTGGGCGTTCGCCCTGGCCAGTATCGCCCTCCAGCTTTGTTTAGAGGGCGCACGGGTCATAGAGGCCCGGATGGTCCTGGGCGGGGTAGCCCCCATTCCCTGGCGGGCGAAGGAAGCGGAGGAGGTCCTGCAGGGGCAGGAAATTTCGGGAGACCTGGCCCGCCGGGCGGAAGAAGCGGCGGTCGCAGGCGTGCAGCCCATGCGGGACAACGCCTACAAGGTCCAGCTGGTCCGATCTTTGGTGCGGAAGGCCCTGGCTGCCGTCTTTGACGGTGTTCGATGAAATGCTCCCAAACAGTCCTTTGGGTCCCTTTCGGAAGTGAAAACCAGTTTTGACGAATTCGTAAAAAGTCCAAAACGGGTTTTTCGTCATTCCGGCGAAAGCGTTCGACTGAGCTCACGCCGAAGGCCGGAATCCAGTTATTTCAAAATGTTCTGGACCCCGGCTTTCGCCGGGGTGACGAACGAAGAGACTTTCTACAAGACTATCAGTTTTTATTATCGGAGATTTGGTGTTTGGGTTTTGGCGCTGGCTTTTCCGGGCCATGGAAAAGATCATAAACCGCCTTGGCCGCTCTCCGGTTCATGGAGGGGACCCGGAGCAATTCTTCGGGGCCGGCCTCGCTGATCTTCTCCATGCTTCCGAAAAAATTCAGCAGCTCTCTACGCCTATTGGCGCCAACCCCGGGAACCTCCGCCAGGCGGGACCCCATCGCCTCCTTCCCCCGGACTTTTTGATGGTACGCTACCGCAAAACGGTGGGCCTCGTCCCGAACCCGGTCCAGAAATGTCAGGACGGCGGAGCTCCTGTCCAAAAGGATCGGTTCGGGAAAGTCGGGACGGAAGATCTTCTCCTCTGTCTTTTCCGGCTCATGAGGCCCGCTTCCCTCCCTGTTCCTTTCCTTGGCCAGGCTCAAGAGTTCAACCTCCTCGATTTTCAGGTCCTGAAAGACTTGCCTGGCGACGTTCAGTTGCCCTCTCCCGCCGTCCACCAGCACTAAATCCGGCAGATCGTCGCCTTTCCGGAACCGGCGGAGAAGGACCTCTTTCATCATTCCGTAATCATCCGAACCGGCGATCGTCTTAATCTTGAAGCGGCGGTACCGGTTCTTGTCGGGCTTCCCGTCCAGGAAACTGACCATCGAACCCACCGCATGAAGACCTCCCAGGTTGGAGATATCGAAGCCTTCGATTCGCCGGGGTGTGCGGGGCAGCCGGAGTGTCTCCCGCACATCGGCCAGGAGGGTTTCCGCGTTCGTTTCCCGAACTTTTTCCGAGAAAAAATAGCTCCGGGCATTTTCCTGGGCCAGATTGACCAGGTCCTCTAACTCTCCCCCGCGAGGGACTACCAGGCCGACTCGCTCCTGCTTCTTCTCCGAAAGCCATTCTTCGATCAGCCTTTGCCCGGGCAAGGAAAAGGGGATCAGGATCTCGCGAGGGATCAATTTCCCCGGGCCATAGTATTGCTGAATGAAAGACTCCAGAATCTCTTCCCGGGGGAGTTCGGAAAATGGCCAGGAGAAGCCTTTTCCCCCGACGAGCTTCCCCCCGCGCAGGAAGAGCAGGTAGATTGCGAGCCCCTCCCTTTCGCTATGAAAACCGATCACGTCCCGTTCGGCGGTATCCCGAATGGCCGCCTTTTGCTTCTCCAGCACGTTTTCGATATGCCCGATTTGGTCCCGGATCCGGGCCGCCCCCTCGAAATTCAAGCGGCCGGCTTCCTCGGCCATCTTCTTTCTCAATTCTTCCAGGAGCGCCCGGTCTTCCCCTTCCAGAAACATCCGCACCTGCCCGACCACTTCCTCATACCCCGCCGGATCAATCTGGGTCCAGGCCGGCAGCCGCGGGGAGAATTCCGTGTCCAAACTG
This sequence comes from uncultured delta proteobacterium, assembly GCA_963712535.1. Lineage (GTDB taxonomy): Bacteria > Desulfobacterota > SM23-61 > SM23-61 > SM23-61 > CAVQIK01. The sequence continues at coordinate 277,422 of CAVQIK010000004.1, forward strand.
GTCCGGATGGGAAATATCTTTCGGATGAGTTTCACCGTCTCGCGGAGGGAGCGGGCAGAAGGGTAGGGTCCGAAGTAGAGCGCCCCGTCGTTTTGGATCCGGCGGACGATACTCAGGGTCGGGATCTTCTCATCCGCGGAAAGCCTTAGGCAAGGATAGTACTTGTCGTCCCGCAATCGTATGTTGTAGCGCGGGCGGTGCTGCTTTATGAGGTTGTCCTCCAGGATGAAAGCTTCCTTTTCCGTGTCGGTGACGATGGTTTCGACATCCGTCACCCGTCCCCCCAACTCAAGGATTCTCCCTTCCCTGCCGGGGGATTTCTGGAAATAGGAGCCCACTCGGTGCCGGAGGTTGGCCGCCTTGCCCACGTAAAGAAAGCTCCCTTCCGCGTCTTTGAACAGGTACACCCCGGCGCGCGAGGGGATGCTTTTCAAATTCTTCTCTACAAAATCCGTCTTCATGATGATTAAGGAATTTATAGGAGACGACAGAAGTAAGTCGACGTTAACAGGGAACCACGGGGATCAACCCAGTCATCTCCCGAAATCCCCCCAACCCCCCTTTAATAAAGGGGGGCGCGGGGGGATTTCTGCAGCCCACAGGTCATTGGAGTTGAGTTGGCGATGACAAATTATTTATGACGTTCACTATAGTTCGGAGTTCGGAGACGAAATATGGATTGCGAGTGGCGGGGGTTCGGGAAGTCGATCCTTTTCAACTCTCAATTCCGAACTGACTGGATTTTATCAAGCCGAACTCCGAACTAAACTACTCAATTACTCTTTTATTTATTCTTTCCGGCGCCTGAAATACCCGAAACCTCTTCCCCATCTTCTCCTGGAACTGGTCAAGGTAAATGTACACTACGGGCGTGATGTAAAGGGTTATGAACTGGGAGAAGAGGAGCCCTCCGACGACGGCCAGTCCCAGGGGCTGCCGCGCCTCTCCACCGGTCCCGAAACCGATGGCAATGGGCAGGGTGCCGAGCAGGGCCGACATGGCGGTCATCATGATAGGGCGGAAACGGATAAGGCATCCCTGGAAGATCGCCTCCTTCGGAGTTGTTCCTTCCATTATTATGATACCGCATTTTTTCGGAGTTCAGACGGTGAGACGCCAGGCCCCAGACTCCAGACTTTCCTCAGAGTCATCTGAGGACTTTTCCAGTGCTCAGCGATTCTCTGATCTAGATCCGATGGAGGGAGCAGCGGGAGATTCCGCGGCGTGAGAGGGACACAATCCCGCTTTACTTACAGGAGAGCGGTGGGAGGGATCTCCCGCGGGACAGTAAGGGCAAGTTCAAACGTAAACCGGGGAAAGGGATCGTCTTAGAATTAGGTCTTTGTTTTCTGCAAGACGGTTCTCAGCTCAAGCACATTTTCGATCGTGTGATCCACAAATCCGTTCATCCCGATCATTTCAGCGCCGGAACCTACCAGAACGGTGGTCATTCCCAGCTCCTTCGCCGGCTTCAAATTGGCCGGGAGGTCCTCGACCATCATGCAATCCCGGCCCTCGACACGCATGGATTGAAGGACCTGGTTGTACGCCTCGGGATTGGGTTTCGGGATGAAATTCGTGAAGGTGATATCGAATATCCGGGGGAAGTGCTGATCCACCCCGAGGCAGCGGAGGACTTTCAGGGCGTACGGACGGTGTCCGCTGGTGAAGATGCATTTATCAAGGGAGATGGATTCCAGGAAGGCATTGAGCGCCGGGTTGGGCGAGAGCCTTTGTTCAACCCCCACGTCATGAACGTATTCCAGGAAGTGATCCGGGTTGAGGTTGTGGTGGACCATCAGCCCCCGCATCGTCGAGCCGTATTTCCGGATGTACTCATGCCGGAGTGCCTGGGCCAGGCTCTTTTCGAAACCCATCTGCGTCTCCATGTACCCGCGGATGCGTTCCACTACCAGCTCGAAAAGACCTGCGGACTTCGGGTAGAGGGTGTTATCCAGGTCAAAAAGGATGCATTTTAAGGTCATGGTTCGTTGCTCGTTGGTCCTTGCTGGTTTCTCGTTGGCGGTTGCTCGTTACTCGTTACTCGTTGCCGTTGCTCGTTAGTCGTTGTTCCCGCTTGCCCGTTACTCATCCTTGTCGTTGCTGTTCCTTAACCACCAGGAACCAGCAACTATAGTGGACTTAAATAAGTTGACATGCTGTTGGCCTCTGGTTGACCCGCAAAATCCCCCCTTGCCCCCCTTTGATAAAGGGGGGATGGGGGGATTTACCGGGATTGCCTAACATGCAATGTCCACTTTCTTTCGTCGGGCACTATAGCAACCAGCAGCTATTTCATCACCGTGTGAATAACCTCCAGGGCGCGGTCGATATCGGCGAAGGAGACGTCCAGATGGGCCACGCAGCGGATTCGCGTCTTGGAGGTTGGGTGAACCCGCACGCCTTTCTCCCGCACGGCCGCCGCGACTTCCTGGGCCGTGCGTTCGGAGGGGGAGACATCGAAGAAGACGAGGTTCGTCTCCACCTCTTCGGGGCGGATGAGCACGTTTCGGATCTTCGCGAGTTCCATCGCCATTCCCTTGGCTTTGCGGTGGTCTTCCTCGAGCCGGTTGATGTGGTGGTCGAGGGCATAGATCCCCGCGGCCCCGAGGAAACCAATCTGGCGCATTCCGCCCCCCACCAGCTTCCGGAAGCGGTGCACCCGTTTCACAAAATCCCTGGAACCCGCCACCAGGGACCCTGCCGGGCACCCCAGGCCCTTGGAGAGGCAAACCGAAACCGAATCGAACGGCGCGGCATATTCCCGGGGAGATATTCCCGAAGCCACGCAGGCGTTCCAGAGGCGCGCCCCGTCCATGTGCATGCGCAGCCCACGGCGATCCGCTACTTCGCGGATGCGGAGGATGTTTTTCAGCGGGAAAATGGATCCGCCCCCGCGATTGTGAGTGTTCTCGATGACTATAAGCCGGCTCACGGGAAAATGCACATCATCCACCCGGATAGCGGCCTCCACTTGTTCGGCGTCGAAGACCCCCCGGTTTCCCGGGATTCCGAAAAATTGAACGCTCGAGAGGACCGCCCCCGCGCCGCCCTCGAAGTTCATGGCGTGGGCGCCGGCCTCGATGATCACTTCGTCTCCGGGTTGGGTGTGGGCTTTGATGGACAACTGGTTGCCCATGGTCCCGGAGGCCACGAATAGCGCGGCTTCCTTCCCGAGGAGATTAGCGGCTTTTTCCTGGAGGGCGTTGATGGTGGGGTCTTCCCCGAAAACGTCGTCGCCGACCTGCGCCTCCATCATGGCCTTGCGCATCTCCGGCGTCGGCCGGGTCACGGTATCGCTTCGAAGGTCTATGAGTGCATTCATTCGCAACTCCTTCTCAAAAATTCTTTGAAATCTTTATAGCATACAGGGTGGAAAAAGAGTAGGGCCTGGAGACGTGAGGAATGGCTGAAATCAATTGACTTGAAGGCGGTTTTCGGGGGAGAATCGGAAAAATTCCGTTGCCCGGGAGTTATTTCGTGAAGGATCTGTGGAAGCTTTCCGCTTTGGAGTTGAGGGCCTTGATCCGCCTGAAAAAGGTCAAGCCTTCCGAAATCATGGATGTCATCCTGCGTCGAACGGAGAAGGTGAACCCGGGAATAAACGCTTTCTGCACCCCTGTCCCTGACGCGGCCATGGAAGAGGCCCGGAAAGCGGATGATCAGATGCTCTGGGGAAAAGAACAAGGTCCGCTTTTCGGCGTTCCCGTATCCATCAAAGACCTGATTTTCACCCAGGGGATCCGCACAACTTTCGGCTCCAGAATGCACGAGAATTTTGTTCCCGACCAGGACGAAGTGGTCGTTGAGAGGCTCAAGGCGGCCGGTGCCATTGTGCTCGGGAAAACGGCAACGTGCGAGTTCGGATACAAATCGGTTACCGACAGCCCGCTCTGGGGCGTCACCCGCAACCCATGGGACCCCAGCAGGACCCCGGCTGGCTCGAGCGGCGGAGCCGGGGCTGCCGTGGCTTCGGGGCTTGGGCCCCTGGCGGTGGGAAGCGACGGCGGGGGGTCGATCCGGGCCCCGGCGAGCTTCTGCGGAATCTTCGGCCTGAAACCTTCACGCGGCCGGGTCCCCATGTACCCTCTGCTTGCCGGATGGGAAACGCTGGACCAGCGCGTCTCCCATCTCGGCCCCATGACCCGCACCGTATCGGACGCGGCGTTGATGATGGAAGTAATGTCGGGGCATGACCCCCGGGACCCTATTTCCTTCCCCGGAGCGAATCCTCCTTTCCAAAGAGACCTCCCGAAAGGGATCAAGGGATTTAAGATCGCATGGACCCATGCGCTGGGGGAGACCCTGGTGGAACCGAGGGTGAAGGCCGCCGTTGAATCGGCGGTGCGGGTGTTCTCCGAGCTTGGGGCCGCGGTTGAAGAAGCAAAGCCGGACCTCCCCCCGATGCACTCGGCCTTCCAGCTTCTCTTCGGGGCAGACTGCGCCGGGGCGATCGGGGCTAAGCTGGAGGAATGGAGGGACAGGCTGGACCGGGGCCTCGTCAGGTTAACCGAAATCGGGCTGAAGGCCACCGCCGCCGATTACGTTCGGGCAATGAACCTGTGCCAGGAACTCCGAAAACGCGTTCAATCTTTCTTCGATTCCTACGACCTCCTCCTCACGCCCACTCTTCCCGTTCTTCCTTTCGCGGTAGGCATCGACTGGCCCAGGGAAGTGGCGGGTCAGAAGGTTCATCCCCTGAATTACCTGGGCTTTACCTATCCTTTCAACGTCACCGGACAGCCGGCGGCGTCCGTTCCATGCGCTTGGACGGAAGAGAACTTACCCGTTGGTTTGCAGATTGTAGGCCGTCGTTTTGACGATCTTTCGGTCCTGAGGGCGGCGGCGGCTTTCGAGCAGGCTCGGCCTTGGCGGGAGAAATGGCCGGAAGTTAAGGCTGAAGGCTGAAGGCAACGGATAAGGGCAAAGGGCAAAGGGCAAAGGGCAAAGGGCAAAGGGCAAACCTCTACCCTCTCGGCACTCAGTCCTCGGTTCGCGGTTCTGTTCTATATTCGGCAAAATATCGTGGAAAAATCTTCCCGGAAGATCGACCGGAAAAAAATATACGCTGGTGTATTTCTTCTTTGTCTGGCGGTGCTGATGATGCTTGCCTTCCAGGAGAGTTCTTCTCTCCTCGTGCGGGGGGCGTGGATTCTCCTCCTGGGTATTGGGCTGCTTCTTTATATCTGGGGGAGGTTTTTCTCCCGGGAGGAGCCTTGAAGCTGGATGAATTCCCGGATCCTGGGGAGGAGGTATACGTTTTCCAGGTCATATCGGGAGAGCTCGCGGGCCAAGACCCGCGCGCGTTCCAGGGGGCAGAGGTGAATGTCGAGCAATACCATATTTCGCCCCGAAACTTTGCACCCTCCGCTATGAATGGAGACTTCCTCATCGGTCAGGCTTTCATACCGGATTTCAAGTTCCAGCCGGGCGGCCAGGTCTTCCAGGTGCCGAAGGAGAGAGGTTTCCGAAAAAGGGTCGTCCATCTTTAGCCTGTGCTCCTAGAGTGGAGCCATTATATGAGAATCGAAGGATAAAAGCAAAGAGGGGAGGCGACCTCTCCCCTACGAGATATTCAGATGAAGGCTTACCTCGACATCGAAACTTCTTTTGGCGGGGAGATCACCATCGTGGGGGTCTTCTGCCCTCCCGACCGCCTCATCCAGTTGATCGGGGATGAAGTGAATTGGACCAGCCTCTGGAATGCTCTCGCGGGGGTCTCCGAAATCCTGACCTACAACGGGGCCCGCTTTGACCTGCCGGTGATCAAGCGCGGCGCGAATTTGGACCTGAAGAAATATTTCGAGTGCCGGGACCTCATGTATGACTGCTGGAGCAGGGACCTTTACGGCGGGCTGAAGAAGGTGGAGGAACAGCTCGGGATCGAGCGCGCCTCGAAAGGAATAGACGGAATGGAAGCCATGCGGCTTTGGGAACGGTACCGTTACTACGGCGATCAAGCGGCGTTGCAGACCCTGCTGCAATACAACCGGGACGATATCGTCAACCTCTACCACCTGGAAAACCGCCTGGAGGGCATGCCGCCGGTTTCGGCGCCCTCCCCCAGGTCCCCGCGGAAGAAGCGGAAACCTTGCGAATCGTCCGGCTAAGGATCACGGTTCCCCGGATGATCCCGGGGAATTGAAAGAGAAAAACCGCAAAGGAGGTAGCTATGGAAAAGAAACTGATGACCCGCCGCCGTCTTCTGCAGGTTGCCGGCACCGCCGCGGGGGCCGCTCTCATCCGCTCTCCCGGGGGGGCATGGGCTCAGCAGGCCCAAAGGCTGTCCATCGCCACGGGAGGCACAGGGGGAGTGTTCTACGTCTATGGAGGAGGCATTGCCAACGTACTCACGAAGACCCTTCCCAATACCAAGGTAACGGCGGAGGCCACCGCGGCGGCGGTGGACAATTGCAAGCTGATCGGCGCCCGCAAAGCGGACCTGGCTTTTTGTCCCGGGGACGTGATGTACGATGCTTACGTCGGGACAGGAAAGCTTCAAGTCCAAGATCCCGGTTCGAACTCTGCTGATCATCTACGCGAACTTCGTTCATTTTGTGGCCTCGGAAGGATCGGGGATCAAATCCCTTCCCGACCTTCGGGGGAAACGGGTGTCGCTTGGCGCTCCCGGGAGCGGAACGGAGGTGAAAGCGGCGAGGATTCTGGAAGCCATCGGGATCGATCCGGCCAAAGAGATCAAGCGGGATCGTTTGAGCGTGGCCGAATCCGCCGGGGCGATGAAAGACCGGAAGATCGACGCTTTCTGCTGGTCCGGAGGCCTGCCCACGGCCGCCATCATGGACCTGGCGGCCACTCCCGGGGTCCGCATTCGAATCCTGGACATGAAGGAGATTGTTCCCAAGCTGCGGGAAAAGTTCGGCCCGGTTTATTTCCTGGGGGTCGATTCCCAAAGGGACTTACTCGGGCATGGAAAACGACGTCACCACCGCGGCGATTGCCGTCGGAATTATCGGCCATGAGAAGATGGAGGAGGACGTAGCCTATCAGGTCACCAAGACTCATCATCGAGAAGAAGAGCGAGCTTGTCCTGGTACACAAAGAGGCGGAGCACATCAGCCTGAAGGGTGCCGCGACTGGATCCCCGATCCCTTACCATCCCGGTTCCATCCGGTATTTGAAGGAAAAAGGGGTAGCGATTCAGGAGTAGGGGTTTTCGTGAAACCGGAACGGAAGGACTGAATTGCATGGAAGATGGGGATCGCCAGAGAGGGGCTGGAAAAGGCCGAAGAGATCGTCGACCGCTATGAAGGATGGACCCGGAAGCTCACGGGAGTTCCAGGATGGATCGTGACCGGGGTCGCCGTGGGGACATCCGTCTTTTACCTCTACGCGGCGACTGCCACGATCGTCACCCAGATGCTCCGCGGCCTGTTTGTCATGCTCACCCTCTTTCTCACCTTTCTCGCTTTTCCCGGGGGCAGGAAGAACCGGCAGAGAATCCCCTGGTATGACTGGGCCCTGGCCTTCCTCGCCTGTCTTCCCATCCTTTACATGCTCTGGGACTTCGAGGAGTTCGTCTACCGGGCGGTCACTCCGACGCAGCCTGGATCTGGTCATGGGGGTGATCCTCATCGCCCTGATCCTGGAGGCCACCCGGCGGACCACGGGCTGGATCCTGGCGGTGATCATCCTTGGATTCCTGGTCTATGCCTACGCGGGGGAGTACCTCCCGGCTCCCTGGAACCACCGGGGGTATGACCTGGAGCGGATCGTGGGCCACATGTACATGGCCCTGGAGGGGATCTTCGGGGTTCCCATCGATGTGGCCGCAACCTTCATCATCCTCTTCACCATCTACGGCGCCTTCCTGGATAAGTCCGGGGCCGGCCAGTTCTTCATCGATTTCTCCTTTGCCGCCATGGGGGGAAAACCCACCGGGGCCGGCCGGACGGCGGTGCTGGCCTCCTTTCTCCTGGGAGGGCCCGCGGGCAGCGGCGTCGCCACCACGGTGACCATCGGTTCCGTGGCCTGGCCGATGCTGCGGAAAGCGGGGTACGACAGGGATTCGGCGGGGGGGTTCCTTTCCGCGGGGGGGTTGGGGGCGGTCCTCTCCCCTCCGGTCATGGGCGCGGCGGCCTTCCTGATCTGCGAGATCCTGAAGATCTCCTACCTGGAGGTCATCGCCATGGCCTGCATGCCGACGATCCTCTATTACTGGTCCATCTTCCTGATGGTGGAGTTCGACGCCAAGAAATTTGGCGTCCGGGCGGTGGTGGTGGAGAGCAAAGGAAGCCTGAAAGATCTCACCTTCCGGTACGGCTACCATTTTGTTTCCCTCATCACCATCGTCCTTTTCATGCTCCTCGGTTTTACCGCCATCCTGGCCGTATTCTGGTCCGTCGTGATCGTCTTTCTGCTTAGTTTTATCCGGCCGGAGAGCGCCCTCGGGCCGGCGAAACTCATCGCCGCTTTGCGGAAGGGCACGGTGGACGTCCTCTCGGTCGCGGCGACCTGTGCCGGCGCGGGAATCATCGTCGGCGTCGTCACGCTCACCGGGCTGGGTCTGCAGTTCTCGAGCATCGTCATCGACCTCGCCGGAGGGGTCCTCTTCATCACCATTGTGTACACGGCTTTTGCCCTCTGGGTGATCGGGCTGGCCGTGCCGGTTACGGGGACTTACATCATCGCCGTGGTGATCACCGCCCCGGCCATGATCAAGCTGGGCGTGCCGGAGTACGCGGCTCACATGTTCGTTTTTTATTACGCGGTCCTGGCCGAAGTCACGCCCCCGACCGCCCTCTCGGCCTTCGCCGCCGCGGCGATTACCGGGGGCGACCCTTACAGGACGACGATGATGTCCTGGAAATATACCCTGCCGGCTTTCCTGGTTCCCTTCATGTTCACGGTTCATCCGGACGGAGTAGGGCTTCTTCTGAAAGGCCCCCTGGCCAACATCATCATCACCAACCTGACCGCCCTGATCGGCGTGGGAGCGCTGGCCGCGGGCATGAGCGGCTGGCTCATTCGCCGGACCACCTGGTTTGAGCGCCCGTTGCTTATTGCCGCAGGTTTCATTCTCGTCTATCCCCACCCGGTGGCGGACATTCTGGGCATTGTCCTGGTTGCCGCAGTGGCCGCCTGGCAGTGGCGAACCAGGAACCGGGAAGATACGCCCGAAGCTCCGGCGATCATCCCTTGACAACGAGTCATTGGAAGGCCTGACCCGAACGAACCGGGACCCAACAGAATTTTGTAGGGGCGGCCCCCCGTGGCCGCCCGCAAGATGGGCAACCACTGGGGGTTGCCCCTACAATTGCGGATTTTGCGCAGAATTTCATTCGTAGCGCCTATCAGTATTTTCTTGTGAAGACCGGCTGGAAAGGACTCAGGCGAGAGTGAGGGAAAGAATATCTTTACGGCTGTCGCTCGTGATCGCCTGGGCGACTCTGTTTTTTCTCGGGGTCTTCCTCTGGCCGGAAGCCTTGCGGTGCGAACCCCCCGGGAACTGGGAATGGAAGAACCTGCCGGAAGGAGATTCTCTCCGGGTCGCCTATGGTGGAGGCATGTTCCTGGCGTTCGGCGGGTCCGGCACAATCTACACCTCGGTCGACGGAAGCGCCTGGACTCCGCAGAGTTCGGGGACCGAGCGCCCCCTTCACGATGCCGTTTTCAGCGGCGATAGGTTTGTGGCCGTGGGGGAGGGCGGCACGCTCCTCACTTCCCCCAACGGGGTGGACTGGACCGCCCGCCTTTCGGGGACGGCCCGCACCTTGAGAGGAGTGGCTTACGGGGTTGGGGTGTTTGCGGCGGCAGGAGATTCCGGCGTGATCCTCACCTCGCCGGATGGCGTGACCTGGACGCCAAGGGACTCAGGCATCCAACAAACGCTCAACAAAGTTTCCTTCGGCGGCGAAACTTTCGTCGCCGCGGGGGAGAATGGGACCCTCCTCACTTCGCCCGACGGAGTGGTCTGGACGGGCCGCGATTCCGGAATCCCCCTTCCTCTGAACGCGGTTGCCTATGGGAAAAACACCTTCGTGGCGGTGGGGGGAGCGATCCTCACCTCCCCCGACGGGTTCATCTGGACCCGGGGATACCTGAGAACGAATCACCGGCTGTTAGGCGTCGCTTACGGGGAGGGCATCTTCAAAGCGGTGGCGGATGATGGCACGATCTTCACCTCCCCCGACGGCTCCGAGTGGGCCGAGGAGAGTCAGGGGATTCGCCCCTCCCTGCTGGCGGTTGCGCATGGCAAGAATAAATTCATTGCCGCGGGACGAAAAGGCGTTCTCGCGCTTTCCGAATCCTCTTCCGGTCCCCGCCTCATTCTTTCCTTTACTACTTTCGATTTTGGCACCGTGCCGGTAGGCGGTTCCTCTGCCGCCAATCTGGCCCTCACCAATTCCGGGTCGGGGAACCTGGTCATCGGACGGCTGACGATCACGGGGATCAATGTTTTCGATTTCATCACCCAGAATGATCTCTGCTCCGGGAAAACCCTGAGTCCCTCTCAAAACTGTACCGTTCAGGTCGTCTTCTTTCCCCGGACCACGGGGTCCAAGAGCGCGGCGCTGTCCGTTTCCTCGAACGATCCGGTAAATCCGACCCAGACCGTTTCCCTGACCGGGGACAGCATAGCGCATTCCGGCAGTCACGACTCCTCGGAGAGTTTTTGTTTCATCTCCTTTTCGGCCCAGGATTCCTGGCTTGAGCCGTGGCTCGATCTCCTCCGGGAATTCCGGGATGCTTTCCTGCTCCGGAGTGTCCTGGGAAGATCCATCGTAGATTTCTATTATCAGAATTCCCCTGCCATGGCTCGCTTGGTTGCCCGGCACGAGGTCCTGAGGGCAGGGGTGCGGCTTGGACTGGCGCCCTTGGTGGCCGTCTCCTATATGGCCCTTCACACTTCTGCGGCTGAAAAGATCTTCCTTTTCATGTTGGGGACCGGGGGAATCGGATGCCTGTGGATCCGGCGGTCAAGGCGCTCTCTTATATCCTGGATTTCCGCCGAGGCGGGAATCACCAAAGGGAAAATGGGGGGGTTATGAGTGCACGTTTAGCGCAATGCGATGCGCCATATTCGAATCCGTGAGGTTGAACATGAACGTCTGGCAAGCGATCGTCTCCGCCCTGAAGGCGGAAAAAACCGAGTACCTGTTCGGACTCCCGGGCGGGGAACTTTTTTACGACGCCCTTTACGACGCGCCGGAGATCAAAACGGTCCTGGTCAGGGAAGAGAGCGCCGGCCCCTTTATGGCCATGGGCTACGCCCGGATTTCAGGCAGGCCGGGTGTCTGCTTCGCGCCAAGCGGCCCAGGGGTGGCCAACCTGGTACCGGGAATCCTGGAAGCGCAGTCCGCCTGCCTTCCCGTCATCGCCATCGGCTGCGGTTCCAAGCGGGTGAACGCAGGCATGGGAGCTTTCCAGGAAGTGGACCAGGTCTCGATCCTGAAGCCGGTCACGAAGTGGGCCGAGAGGATCACGGAGCCGGAGCGGATCTTCTGGGCCATGAGGCGCGCCTTTTCCCTGGCCGCCAACGGGAAGCCCGGGCCGGTGTTCCTGGACATTCCCCGGGATGTGGGCGCCCGCGAGGCGGGGGAGGGGAGCTACGTCCCTCCCGAATATCCCCTGCGGAGTTCCGGAGACCCCGAGAGGATTCAAAAGGCAGCTGCCTTGCTGGCCCGCGCAAAGAGGCCTCTCCTTGTTGTGGGAGGAGGGGCGGTGAGCTCCCGTGCTTTCGAGGAGGTGAAAGAATTTGCCGAACTCATGAACCTCCCGGTGATGACCACGCCCTGCGGCAGGGGGATCCTGCCCGAAGATCACCCCTTAGCCTTCGGGCTGGTGGGCCTTTATTTCTCCAAAATCGGCGAGGAGGTTTACGGAGAGGCGGATTTGCTGGTCACCCTGGGGTCCCGCAATGAGGACTTCCAGTCGGGGGAGCAGAAGTTCTTCCCGGAGGGGGCCGGGTACATCCAGGTGGACATAGACCCGGAGGAGATCGGGAGGAACTGGGTCCCCGATGTGCCCGTCGTCGGAGACGTTAAACTGGTGGTGCGGGCCCTCATCCGGGAGCTTCGGACGAAAGGGGTTGGGGGAGGAAAGCGCAGCCCGCGGATCTCCAGGTGGATCAAGGAGAAGAAGGCCTGCGAGGCCCAGGTCGAAAAGGAGTGCGGTACCGATTCAGTTCCCATCAAGACCAAGCGGGTCATTTATGAGCTGGGCGAAGTGTTCGGGAAGGATACAATTCTGGTGAACGAAAACGGCTCCCAGGACCTTTGGTCCTACTACTGGCCCTATTACCGGGTAAGGGAGATCAACTCCTGCGTGGCCCCGGGGGAGCAGACCTGCATGGGGGGAGGGTGCTCCGCCGCCATCGGGGCCAAGCTGGCCGCGCCGGACAAGAACGTGGTGTGCCCCGTGGGCGACGGCGCGTTTCAGATGTTCATGAAAGAGCTCCCCACGGCGGTACAGCACGGGGCCCCGGTCACCTATCTGGTCCTGAATAATTTCAGCCTGGGATGGATCAAATTCGGCCAGAAGAACCGGGGCGACCGGTTCATTTCGACGGATTACAAGGTTCAGCCCGATTTTGCGCAGGTCGCCCGAGCGAGCCGCTGTTACGGCGAAAAGGTAGAGCAGCCGGCGGAAATCCGTCCCGCCCTGGGCAGGGCCTTGAAAGCCAACCGGGAGGGGGTTCCCGCCGTCCTGGATTTCATCGTGGACGGGTGGGACTTCGCCCCGGGATTTAAAAGGTTCTACGAAAGACTGGGCTGAATGCGGAATTCGGAATCTCGCGCAAAGGCGCAAAGAGCGCAGAGAGCAGAAACTTGCCGTATCCATCCATCGGCCGGATCCGTGAGACCCGCATATCGCCCTGATGATTGGTCCTCCGGAAATGGATCCGCTTATGAACGGATTTACTCGATGGTCCGCAGGATCCCCCAGGGAAAGACAGCCACCTACGGGCAGATCGCCGGCATGGTGGGCCGGATCACGCCACGCATGGTGGGATATGCGATGGCTGCCCTCCGAGGGAGGACTGACGTTCCCTGGCATCGGGTCATCAACTATAAAGGCGCCATCAGCCCCAGGGCGGCAGGAGACGGGAGTCTCCGGCAGCGAAAATTGCTGGAAAAGGAGGGAGTCAAATTCGACTCGCGAGGACGGGTCGATTTGAAGAAGGTTCGGTGGAAGGGAGCCCAGGAAGCAAGGCAGAGATAGTTGGAGAAGTCAAAAGTCAAAAGGCAAAAGATAAAAGGCGAATGGGAAAACAGAAGGGCAACACTGGAAAAGGAGAACCCTAGCTTCTTACGGAAAAGATAATCCGTCACTCCAGCGAAAGCTGGAGTCCAGAATGTTTCTAAATCCCGCCGGCGGCGGGACTGGATTCCGGCTTTCGCCGGAATGACATCTTGGGTTATAAGAGTTGTTTCCCGCAAAGCGCTAGGCTCTCACGTGGTAGATCTCGAATGCTTTCCTGGTTAATTCTTCCCGAAAATCCGGGTGGGCGATGCCGATGATGGCCTTCATTCTCTCCCGCACGGTCTTTCCCGCCAGGGCGGCAATCCCAAAGTCGGTGACGACATAATCGATGTCGTTTCTGGAAGTGGTCACCGCCGCCCCCGTCTTGAAGACCGGCACGATCCGGGAAACCCCTCCTTTGGCCGTGCTGGGAAGGGCGATGATCGCTTTTCCGCCCTCCGAAGCCTTTGCCCCCCGCACGAAATCCACCTGCCCGCCGACACCCGAGAACTGCTGCGGGCCCAGCGTGTCGGCGCAAACCTGGCCGAGCAGGTCCACTTCCAGGGCCGAATTGATGGAGATCATTTTTCTGTTGCGGGAGATCACCGCGGGGTCGTTCACGTAGTCGACGGTGTGAATCTCGATCATGGGGTTATCGTCGATCCAGTCGTAGAAATCGCGGGACCCCATGAGGAACGTGACTACGATTTTTCCTTTGTGAATGGTCTTCTTCTCTCCGGTGATGACCCCCTTCTCGGCCAGGTGCATCACCCCGTCGGAGATCATCTCGGAGTGGACCCCCAGGTCCCGGAAGCCGGTGAGATTGGCGAGGACGGCGTCGGGGATCCCGCCGATGCCGAGCTGCAGACAGGATTCATCGTCAATCAGCTCGGCGGCATTGCGCCCGATCCGCTCTTCCACTTCGGTCATTTTTTTCCTGCCGAGTTCGTAAAGCGGAACGTCCACTTCCACGATGTGATGGAGCTTGGAGACGTGGATGAAAGAATTCCCGTGGACCCGGGGCATGTTCCGGTTGGCCTCGGCGATAACGATCCGGGCGCATTCCACCCCCTTCCGGGTCCAGTCCACGGAGATTCCGAGGCTGCAGAACCCATGGCGATCGGGACGGGAGACGGTCACCATAGCCACGTCGATGGGCCATTGCGATTCGAAGAGAGAAGGAATTTCGGAGTTGAAACGGGGGAGGTAATCGCTCCGTCCCTCCCAGATCGCGTCCCGGGTGGGTGCCCCCGCGAAGAGGGCGATGTGCCGGAAGCACCGGGCATACTCGGGCCGGCAGTAGAGGGCCTCGCCCATGGGCACCTGGTGCACGATCTGGATATCTCCCAGTTCCTCGGCCCTCTTCAGCAGCTCCGCGGGAAGGACCCTGGGCTCCCCGCAAGCATGGGAGAGGATCAGGCGATCCCCCGGTTTCACAGCTTTCACGGCTTCCGCGGCCGTGGTCAGCTTCCGCTGGTATTCCCTCTGCCAGGCTTTCATCCTACCCTTTCAAGAGACTTGAACGTTTCCCTCCTCACGTGACGAGGGGGCGCCTCGGAGGCTGAAAAATTTGGATCATCTCCAATTTAGTTGATCGAATTCTTCTAAAAACCTAACAAGGGTTCGGAAGGGAAGACCCATTCCGCCACAAGCTTTGGCGGGATAAAACTTGGGTTACAAGGACCTAATGGCTCTCCGCAATGCGCAGCGGGGGCCTGAACGGGCCTGCTTCAAAGGACAGAAGAACACCCCCGCCAGAACCAAGAACGGATAGGTGCCTCATGATTGTGGCGGAATGGGTCTTCCCTTCCGAACCCCTGGAATCCCAGCACAATTTACCAGTCCCGCCGTATTTTCCTTCAACTAAATTGGAGATGATCCAAAAATTTTAACACCATCGGGGGGGATTTAGGAAGGCCCAATCTGATCCGGAGGCCTAGGTCAGTCCCGGTCCCGGGGCTTCCGGATTGGGAGGGCCGCGAGAGTGAACTGCCAGGATAGGGGCGATTCATGAATCGCCCCTACGGGGTGGATTCTCGAGTGGCTCCTACCCCAGGCCCGTGCCGCTGTGCTTGTCTTCTCCGAGATTTTTTGGTATTTTCCTGCCGGGTCTCACTTCCGGTCAGAGAAGGCCGTAAGAAGGGGGAGGAGATGTCGGAGCCAAACGCAAACAAAGTCATGACCACGGAAGAGGCGGTCCGCCGGTTTGTTGAAGACGGCGACCACCTCGTCATCGGCAACTACACGGTGGGGACCTGCTACAACCAGGTCGCCGAGATCGTCCGCCAGCGCAAAAAGGGGCTGACTATCTACAGCCAGTCGGGGGTCTTTGACGTGGAGATGCTCATCGCGGGAGACTGCGTGAGCCGGGTGGTGACCACCTACTGCATGCGGTCGGGGGGCCGGGCCGGCGGGAGCATGCTGGAGCGGTACCAGCGGGCGGGAAAGATCCAGGTCGAGGATTACTCTAATTTCACCTACAACGCCCGGTTGACGGCGGGGGCCCAGGGGTATTCTTTCATGCCCGTTCTGCCCGGGATCATGGGGTCCGACGTATTTAAAATCCGGGACTTTATGGGCGAGGGGAAGTTCGGGGTGGTGAAGTGCCCCTTCACCGGCCGGGAGGTCCCCGTGGTTCCCGCAGCCACCCCGGACGTTTGCATCGTGCACGTGCAGCGGGCGGATCCCTTCGGCAACGCCCAGTACTGGGGGGCCCTGGGGTCGGTCTCCTGGGCTTGCCTGGCCAGCCAAAAAGTCATCGTGAGCTGCGAGGAAATCGTGGACCACGAGATCGTCAAAGCCTCGCCCCAATTCACCATCGTCCCCAGCTTCCGGGTGAACGCGGTCATTGAAGAACCCCGGGGGGCTCACCCTTCCGAGCTCTCGGGCTACTACAATATGGACCTCCTGTTCTGGGCCATGATGGACCTGGCTAACCGCAGCGAGGAGGGCTTCCGGGCCTGGATGAAAGAATGGGTTTACGACCTGCCGACCCGGGCGGCCTACCTCGAGCATTACATCTCGCGGTTCGGCAAAGAACCGCTCGACCGGATTAAGGCCCGGCCCTACTACTCCGCGCCCGTGAATTACGGCTCGGCCTTCACTTCCATGTGGGATGAAAAAGGCAAGATGCTGCTTTTCGACATGACCCGCAGCGAGTTTGAGAAATTCTTGGCAGAGAGGGGGTTGCTGATCGATGTCGCCGAAACCCACTAGACAGGAGTTGATCATCATCGCCGTGGCCCGCGAGATCAAGGATCACGACCGGATCCTGCTGGGGGTCGGCCTCCCCACGACGGCCGGCGCGCTGGCCAAAGCCACTCACGCCCCCCACTCGGTGCTCATGACCGAGGCGGGCATCATCGATTTCCGGCCGCTGGTGCCGCCCAACCACATCGCCGATGTCATGTGCCTGCGGGGGTTCTCCTACGCGCTGGATCTCTTCAACACGTTTACCACCATCAATTACCGGGGGTTTGTGGACAAGGCCATTCTTGGCGTGGGCCAGGTGGACCGGTACGGCAACATTAATACCTCTTTCATGGGCGGGTCCGCCAAGACCGGAATGCGGCTGACCGGCGCAGGGGGGGCCCCCGATTTCATCTCTTACGCCAAGGAGACCCTTCTCACCCTGAAGGGGGGGGAGTTCGTGGAAAAACTCGACTACTTTACGTCTCCCGGCTACCTCTCCGGCGGCGATGAACGAGACCGTTCCGGCCTCTTCCGCCCCGGCTCCGGGCCCAGCATGATGATCTCCACCGAGGCCATTTTCCGTTTCGATCAAAAGACGAAGGAGGTGTACCTGGAGTCCCTTCTGCCCGGGGTGGATGTCCGAAAAGTGAAATCCAGGGTTCCGTGGGCCCTGCGGGTCGCCGATCCCCTCAAGCCTTTTCCCACTCCGACCGAGGAGGAGATCGAATACATCCGCACCTTCGCTCCCCAGCATTGCATCCCCCGGGAGATCATGATGGAACTCGCGGTCAAGAAGTTTTTTGAGTTCGCCGGGGGAAAGGGGAAAGCGAAGCCGGATTAATCGCCTCTACACCGCATTACGATTCCTTTGCCCATTGTTCTCCTCGGCAGAATTCAAGCGCTTTCGCGGTTGAGAGCCCCCTGAGTAAATGGAATCCGGCAAGGGGAATGGGTTTCCAGAGCTTTTACGAGGCATTCGGCCCGGCATTTTTCCACGGCAAACTATTTCGGAATTCGAAGACCCAATGGGGGGAAGTTCAAGCCGTAAATACTGCTCTTATTCTCAAAAATACAATCTCCACCCTATTACCCCGCTGACCGTGTTTGCTAAAATGTAAATAGGTTTGATTCCGCTTGAGGCCGGAATAACGATCTGTTTTCCTGGCCCCGGGGGGAATCCCGTATTTTGAGCGCACGGAAATCCGAAACATGGCGCGAATCGGAAAGGCCACCCCCCTCTCCTGGGGGAAAGCAAGACGGCAGCTGGTATGGCTGCTCACGATCCCATTCGCGGAGATCGGAAGGGGAGCGTTCCGGTGGGTCGGCAATTTGGGAGCCGCGTCGATTTTTCTTTTCCTCGCTCTGTTGATGATCTTCCGGCCCAAGCAGCTGGCCAAGGTTTTCCAGCAGGTCTATTACATCGGGGCCTCTTCCTCCCTGATCATCCTCCTGGTCGGCCTGTTCACCGGCATGGTCCTCAGCCTTCAGTCCTACCACGCCCTGGTCACATTCGGCGCCGAAGGTGCGCTCGGCACGCTGGTCGCGCTCTCCCTCATCCGGGAGCTGGGTCCCGTCCTCACCGCGATCATGATTACCGCCCGGGCGGGTTCGGCCATGACCGCGGAGATCGGCATCCAGCGCATCTCCGAGCAGATCGATGCCCTGAAGACGATGCGCATCGATCCGCTCCGGTACCTCGTCAGCCCGAGGGTTACCGCTGCCCTGATCAGCTTTCCGCTCCTCACCGCGTTCTTTGACCTGATCGGGATTGTGGGCGGCTATTTGACCGGCGTGGTGCTTCTCGGAGTGAACAGCGGGAGCTATTTGTACCGCATCCACTCCCGCGTGGAGTTAAAGGACGTAACCGACGGGTTCATCAAGGCAATCATTTTCGCCGTGATCGTCTCCACGGTTTGCTGTTACCAGGGGTACTTCACGCACCTGCGCACCGACAGCCACGGGGCTAAAGCCGTGGGCCTTTCGACGACCTCGGCGGTGGTGCTCTCCTGCGTGCTCATCCTGGTGGCCGACTACGTCGTGACTTCCATCCTGATTTAGCAACTCCATGGAACCTCCGCTCATCGAATTCAAGGACGTGACCAAACGATTCGGGTCCCGAACCGTCCTGAAACGGGTCAACCTCCAGATCTACGAGGGCCAGGTCACGACCATTATCGGCCTGAGCGGCGCGGGAAAGAGCGTGCTGCTTAAGCATATCATCGGGCTGATCCGGCCGGATGAGGGGGTCATTCTCTTCCGGGGCAAGTCTCTCCGGGAAATGACCCGGGAGGAAAGAGCCGCTCACCTCGCCCAGATCAGCTACATGTTTCAAGGCAACGCCCTCTTCGACTCCATGACGGTCTACGAGAATATCGCCCTTCCTCTCCGGGAGACAACGAACCTGAAAAAACCCGAAATTGACCGCCGGGTGCGGGCTCGGATCAAGCAGACGGAACTCGGAGACGCGATGCGCAAGTACCCCTCGGAACTTTCCGGCGGGATGCAGAAGAGGGCGGCGCTGGCCCGGGCGCTGGTGACCGACCCGCGAATCGTCCTCTTTGACGAACCCACCACCGGCCAGGACCCGGTCCGGAAAAACGCCGTCTTGAGCATGATCGCCGAGTACCAGAGGAAATTCGCTTTTACCGCCGTCCTGGTCAGTCACGAGATTCCCAACGTTTATTTCATCTCCAACCGGATCCTGGCGCTGTACGATCACACCATCGTGTTTCAAGGGACCCCCGAGGAGCTGGAGAATTTCGACCACCCCTTCATGGACGAAGTCATCCACAGTGTGGAGGGCCTCCAGGAGGAATTAACCGGGCTCCATTCCCGGAGGCAGTTCAAACTCTTGTACCACAACCAGTTTAAGCGCAGGCCGCTCGGCGAGGATTACTGCGTCGTGGTTTTTACGCTGCAGCGGCTGGACGATATCGCCGCAGTTTTGGGCTACGAAGCGGCTCAGGAAGTTATCCGGTCCATGGCGGCGTTTATCGATAAACACCTGGGTGCGGTGGGGGGATTTTCCACCCGCCGGCGGATGAATGAATTCGTGGCCATGCTCCCTTATTGTGATCGGGCCGAGGCAGAGGGGATTATGAAACAATTTGTTCAGGATTTCCAGAAGGGGGTTCGGGACATCGGGGCCGGAGCCCGCCAGCGGACGCTTGCGGGCGAGTGTGTGGAATTCAGCGTCCTGGGGGGGGTCGCGCAGGGGCAGCCCGTGGCCGAAATAGGGGAAATCATCGAGCTGGCCATAAAGGACCAGAGAGAAATCGGCCGGTTCAGATGCGACGGGAGCGAATAACCAGATGAAAAAATACGCCATGGAAACAACCGTGGGCATTTTTGTCGTGTTGGGGCTGCTCTGCATTGGCTACATGGCCGTGAGACTGGGCCACGTTTCCATTCTGAGCGAAGACACGTACCCCCTTCTCGCCAATTTCATCAACGTGAGCGGGCTGAAGCCCGGCAGCCCCGTGGACATGCTGGGCATGGAGGTTGGACGGGTGGAAAAGCTGTCCATAGACCAGAAAAACCAGCGGGCGGTGGTGGAGATCAGAATCCGCAAAGACATTAAAGTCTATGACGATGCGATTGCCTCCATCAAGACGGCGGGCTTGCTTGGCGACAGGTACCTCAGCATCGACCCGGGAGGCGGAGGGGAACTCCTCCCGCCGGGAGGGACCATTACCGAAACCCAAGCCGCGTTGGACATCGTGGATTTGGTTGGAAAGTATGCCTTTGGCGAAGTGAAGAAAAAAGAAGAGGAATCGAAACCCGGAGAGGTGAAAAAGTGAAACAACGGGTCGCAGGTTTTACCCTTCTCTTGTTTTTTTTAACGGTGATTTCATGCTTTGCCGCCACGCCGATGGAAACGGTGAAAGCGGATGCCGAAAAGGTTCTAGCCGTCGCGCGGGACAAAAACCTCAGCGAGGAAGCTAAGAAAGAGAAGCTCAGGGCCTATTACCGGGAGATGTTTGACGAGGTCGAGCTTTCCCGGAGAACTCTCGGGGCGAATTGGGGGAAGCTCAACCCTGCCCAGCAGCGGGAGTTCATGGACCTTTACCGGCAGATCCTGGAAAGGGCCTACGTCGACAAGATCTTGTCGTACGATTACTACGAGTCCAAGCTGGTCTTCTCCAGGGAGATCGATGCTCTCCGAAAACCGGGCGGAGGTGGAAACGAAAAGCGTAAGCCCGTCGCAGGAAATCCCGATCGCCTATCGGGTGATTTTGAAAGACGGCGCCTGGAAAGTGTACGATGTGGTCATAGAAAATGTGAGCCTGGTCCAGAACTACCGGAGCCAGTTCACCTCCATTCTGGGCAAAAACACCCCCGACCAGATGATCGAGATCTTGAAAGAGAAAGTGAAAGGACAGGGCTGATTGAAAGAACGAATGAACCACAGAGAACACAGAGACGATGGGCCATGAACCGTAAAGGAAAAGAGGTATTCCTTTGGTCTCGTTGAAAAACAGTCAGGTATTTCTCTGTAGCCTCTGGGGTTCCAAAATTGAAAGACGACATGCAGGCATGAAGTATCTTTGGCTTCCTTTTCTAATCTTGGCCATGTGGGCCGCAGGATGCGCGCACCGTCCTCCCGCCCCCCCCGTTCCGGCTTCGGATACATCTTCTCAGCCGCTCGCACTGCTTGTGGCAGCGGAGGCAACCGCGGAGACGAAAAATCCATCCGGCAGCGAGTCCGCGGCCGAAAAGGAGACCGGCGGCGATGAGGAAGAGGTCGAGGAAGAGCCGCCGTCGATGCCCGACCCTTTGGAGCCCGTGAACAGGGCCTTCTTCCAGTTTAATGATAAGCTGTACTTCTGGGTTTTGAAACCCGTGGCCCAAGGATACAGTAAGGTGGTTCCGAAGCCGGCCAGGGTGAGCGTGAAGAATTTCTTCTATAACCTCCGGTTCCCGATCCGTTTGATAAGCTGCCTGCTCCAGGCCGATCTCCCCTGCGCCGGTTCCGAGATCAGCCGGTTCACGGTCAATACGGTCTGGGGTGTCGGGGGGCTACTGGATCCCGCCTCGAGCGAACAGTTGCGCGTTGCCAAGAACCAGGTGGATCTAGGGCAGACCCTGGGCGTGTACGGGTTGGGGCACGGCTTCTACATCGTGTGGCCGGTTCTCGGCCCCTCCAGCGCGCGGGATTCTATCTCCATCGCCGCCGACTATTTTCTGTCTCCCCCAGGCTACATCAGCCCGCTCTCATTGTTGTCCCTCAGCTGGTATGAGGCAGTCGCGGTCAGGGCCTTCCGGATGGTGAACGACACCTCGCTTCGCATCGGGGATTACGAAATCTTAAAGCAGGCGGCCATCGACCCTTACGTGGCTCTGCGCGACGCGTATTATCAATACCGGCAGAGTCTGGTTGAAAAGAAGAGAGGAAAACCCGAGCCTCCGACACCGATCACATTGGAGTAGAGACGCGCGGCCGGTCCCTCACCACGGTCCCCTCCCCCGGGGAGAGGACCGGGTGAGGGTAAGAACCGGGAGCTAAGATTCCGGAAAAGGGGGAAACCCTTGGGAAGGGGTTTAAAGAGAGAGGGAATTGCCACGTTTCAGATCATCGTCATTTCCGTCTTATTCCTTCTTGCGCTCCAGGGGACCGCTGCCCCGAGCGACCCGTTTGGCCCGCCTCAGCCGCCTGCCAGGGAAACCGGGGGATTACAAACCGGGATCGGTTATTGGCACCATTCGGAAAATTATGAGAACGGCAGGGACCATAAGGTCAACCAGAATCAGGTCTATTCGGAGCTGGGTTACGGGGCTCGAAACTGGGGGGTCCTCGGGCGCATCGGGTTGTCGGACGTGAAAATCACGGATGTGTTCCGTTCCGCCGAGGCTTCCACCGCGACTTCCAGGGACGATTTCGCGGACCGCTGGAACTTCTATGGCACGCTGGGGGCGAAAGGTTTTTATCCGTTCAACAGCTCTTTCGGAATCGGAGCGTTCGTGCAGGGCTCTTATTACTTCGGCGACTTCACCGATACGGTCTCGGGTACGAGCTTCGGGCTCCCCTTCACCGCCGAACTGAAGGTGAAAGATCTTTGGGATGTGAATTTCGGGCTTGGCTTTCAGGCGACCGTCCCAAAGGGGATAAAACTGTACCTGGGCCCATACCTCCGCTATTCGGAAGCAAGAATGTCCCTGTCTCCGAATGTTCCCGGGCTCGAATCCGCGGCCGAAGATGTCAAGAACAGCACGATCCTGGGAGGTTTCGCCGGCGCCGAGGTGCCGCTGGGCCGGGGGTTCCGCCTCGGCGTGGAAGGGCAGTACTCGGAGAGGCTCTCGATCGGGGCCGCCGTGACGTACTCCTATTGATCCGCAGACGTAAAGTTGACCCCTGGCGAAGGGTTCCACCGGCCGGGACCGGAAATTTGCGCATGAAGACCGGAAATTTTGGCCGGTGAGCCCCTTTTTTATCTCTCTTGCTTGAGAGGCGTCCCAGCCCTTCTCTCGTTTCTATCGTCATCGGCCGTTCTTCGCCAAACATTCGACTGAGCTTGCGTCGAAAGCTCAAGAAAGGATGAAGATCCGCAGCTGAGGCGCTAGGTAAATATTGACAAGAGGCCGGAAAAGGGTTATTAGATTAAAGGAGGGGATCGATATGAAAAAGACATCTCTTCTGGCAATCGGAGCGCTGGTGTTTTCAATGGGTTTCTTGCCCGTTCCGGCCGCCGCCCACTGGCACGGGAATGGGTATGGCTACGGGGGAGCGGAGGTCTTCTTCGGCTTCGGAGCCGGTTTGCTGACAGGCTATCTTTTGGCTCCGAGGCCGGTGTATGTAGCTCCTCCGGTGTACATCGCGCCCCCGGTCTACGCTTACCCCCCTCCGGTGGTTTACATCCCGCCACCGCCTCCCACGGCTCCGCCGGTTTCGGGGTACACGCAACCGCCTCCTCCGAATGTCGCCTCTGCTCCGCCCCCCCCCGGCGCCCAGAATAAATGCAGGGAATGGAAGATGATCGAGCGCCGGTTCGAGGATCGGTGGGATTCGTACAACGGAAGCTGGCAATCCGTCCCGATCGAGAAGTGGGGCTGGGTGAACGTCCCCTGCAACCCTTGACTGCTGCCCAACAGGCAAACACCGACCGCGTAACATCCCATGTTGCGCGGATTCTTATCCCATCCAACCAGCGTCTGTTTCGAAAGGCGAACGAGCAAGCCGAACCCCACCTATAATTTCATTTTCGTAAACCCCCGGCTCTGCGGGGACTAATAAAATTGGATCATCTCCAATTTAGTTGATCGAATTCTTCTAAAAACCTAACAAGGGTTCGGAAGGGAAGACCCATTCCGCCACAAGCTTTGGCGGGATAAAGCTTGGGTTACAAGGACCTAATGGCTCTCCGCAATGCGCAGCGGGGGCCTGAACGGGCCTGCTTCAAAGGACAGAAGAACACCCCCGCCAGAACCAAGAACGGATAGGTGCCTCATGATTGTGGCGGAATGGGTCTTCCCTTCCGAACTCCTGGAATCCCAGCACAATTTACCAGTCCCGCCGTATTTTCCTTCAACTAAATTGGAAATGATCCATAAAATTTAACATTTCCGTGAATTTTTGGTGCTCCCACTTGTGTTGTGGCCCGGGGGCAAGGGCGGTGCGTGCAGAAAGCCTCGGCGGGCGAGATCTTGGCAGATGCCCCGGTCGGGTTTCCGCGGAAAGAGGCGAAGCGGCCGGGCACAACCCGAAGCGGTCCAGCAAAGCTTAAGCCGGGGAGCTTGCGCCGGCAGAGGTTTCGCCCCATCCAGGAATGAAAGATGCCTCAGGATTTCTGCGCGCACCGCCCTTGCCCCCGGGTCCTCGCAAGAGCTGGCCCCGTTCAGGCTTGGTCGTGATCCCGCTCCGAGCGGGACGAACGGTGGCGAGAATTAATCCGCTTTGAGCGGTTCAAGGTTTCCAAGTCTCCACCTCTGGTGGGAGGTCATGACTCTCCCCTTATTTTGTCCAGCGGTATATAATTAGGTCTGAACATTATTCTCAATATGCCTGGATTTGATGCTTCCCCGGCAAGCTATTCCGGCTTTCCCAATCCTTCTCCTGGCGTGCATGGCGCCCTCGTTTCTGTATGCCTGGGACCTCACTGCCACGGAAGGCCTCAACAGGAAGATGCGTGAGGCCTGGGCTGGAATCCATGATTACCAGGCCGAAGTGGAAGTCAAAATATTCCGCAAAGGTGAGCTTCACGACACCCGGAAATTTCGGTACACCTTCAAAAAACCCAAATCGATCCGTATCGATTTCGAATCTCCCCATCCGGGCATGATCCTGGTCTATCCGGACCCGGAAGGTAAAGCAGTATTACGGCGGTTTTTCGATTTTCACCTGGACCCCGGCAGCCTTCTCTTGAGGGACCCTTCGGGGCAAAGGATCGATCAAACCGACCTCGGGCTGCTGATCAAAAACATTCATCGCAGCCTCACCGACCCGCTCAGGGGGCCGGTGGAGGCCAGCGAAGAGGATGGTTTCATCCGTCTCCGCCTCCTGTCGGAAGATCATTTCCGGAAAGGCATGTTGACGAGGTACGAATTCGTCATCGACAAGAAGGTTTGGCTGCCGGTGCGCGTCGAAGAGTCCACCCCGGAAGGAGCATTGGAAAGGACGATCGCTTTCCGGCACCTCAGGACGAATTTGGGCTTTTCCGATTCCTTTTTTCAGCTGGAAAGGGAATGAATTAAGAATGGGTGGGAACATGGGCGCGCCAGGCATCCGCGAGTCGGAGTGGTTCGTACCGAAATTCGGGCCCGCGAAATTCAGGTCGGCAGTGGGCCTCCTTTTCCTGCCCTATACTGGAATGGTCCTCTCTTTTGCGGTCATCGGCTCCATGCTGGCCAACCCCGTCGGGTGGGACCGGGTCCTGGCCATCGTGGCCATCTATTTTTTCGGGCTCGGTGTCGGAGCCCACGCCCTGGATGCCCTGGGAAGCAAGGGCCCGAAACCCTGGGGGGCGGTGTTCAGCAGGGGGCAATTGTGGCTGGCGACGGCCCTTTCCCTCGGGGTGGCTTACGCCCTGGCGGTTTATTACATGGTCCGGTACGTTCCTCTCCTGTGGGTCTTTGCGGTGGCCGAGGGGTTCTTTGTGTTCGCCTACAACCTGGAATGGTTTCGCGGCAGGTTCCACACCGACTTCTGGTTCGCTTTCTCCTGGGGATTTCTGCCCGTGCTGGCCGGCTATGCCATGCAAACCAACCGAATCTCCGCGGAAGCCGCGGTTCTGGCCGGGTCGATGGCCCTTTTCAGCAGGGTCGAAATCAAGGCCTCCCGTCCCTATAAGCAGCTCAAGCTGAAGCTGCCGGATTTGACCCCGGAAGAAAGCTCTTTAATGGCGCGCTACGAGGCGATCTTGAAAAGCATCAGCTGCGGCGTCATCCTGCTGGGTTGCGGTTTGCTGGTTTGGCGAATGGTGTATTAAGAATCGAGCCTCGGCTCTGGTTCCATTTGGCGACATCCCCGGAACGAAAAATCCAGGAGCTTTGTTTTCCGTCATGATTTCACATCGGCACAGAATGGCTTTCCTCTGAATTTTCACTCCGAAAGCTTCTGCCGTATACCAGGAACGCCGGAGAAGACATGTTCACCAGTTTTCAGGATTATGTGGGGGCCCGTAGACCCGCGCTGGATGCCGCGTTTGGGGAGCAGATCTCCGCGTTGCTGGGGACCGTTCCGTTAAAACAAAAGACTGCCCTTTTCGGCACGTTGAGAGCGGGGAAGAAGATTCGAGGATGTCTCTCCTGCCTCGTCAATGATGCATTGGGGGGGATGCCGGAGGGAGCGATCCCGGGCGCCCTGGCTATTGAGCTGATCCAGGCGGCGACGCTGATCCATGATGACTTCGTGGACCAGGACACGACGCGCGGGAAGCGGCCGGCGGCCTGGACCCTGGAAGGGGCCCGCAGGGCCGTTCTCATCGGGGACGTCATTTTTGCGACCGCAATCCAGATGATGAGCGCCGCAGGTGCCGACGAGGGCCTGGCGGTCTCCAGGGCCATCGCCCAGGTATCCAGGGGGGCATTGAGTGAGCCGTTGGACGCTCCGGCGCTGGCCTCGGAAATCGAGTCCGGCGGGGTGAAAGGCGGGCTTTATGAGAAGATCATCCGTCTCAAGACGGGGATCCTCTTCGGGACCGCCTGCCGCCTGGGGGCCCTTGCGGCGAAAGCCGGCGGGCAGATCGGCGAGGCCTGTTTCCGGTACGGGGTACGCATCGGGGAGGCTTACCAGGTAGCGGACGACCTGGAGGATTTGGAGCGTTACCTGATCCGGCGGGCCATTCAACCGGGAGAGATGGCGGCGCTCGCGCTGGCCCTCCTCTTTTTTGCGGAGAGCGCGCGCCCGCTGATCCTGGGTTTCCTGAAAGGGAAAGGCGCCGGCCTCGGCGGGGCGGCGATGGAAGCTTTCGGAGCTGCGTCCGCGGTCATGAAAGAAGAGATCGAACTGCGGCTCCGGGCGGCGGCCTCCGAAATCGACGGGAATTTTCCGGAGAATGAATACCGCCCCCTTTTGATCAAAGCTCCCTGGGAACTCATCCGGATGTTTAATGGGTCTGTCGGGGCGGATCCTTCCGGGCGGTGACGAGGGCGGACGTTCCCCAGGTGAGAGGCTCGACTCGAACCCGGGAAAATCCGCTTTGGTCAAGAACCCGGGTCAGTTCGGCAACCCAGCTCGATTCGCGCAGGAACTCGGGCAGGCGTTCATAAACTTCCCGCCACTCGGGGAATTTCCAGCTCCCCGCGGTTTGCAGCAAGCGGAAGTAAAATTCCCAGACGCGGGCAAAGGTTCGGTTTGGGGGATAGGTGAAATCGTGCATGGCCAGCACCCCGCCGGGGCGGAGCATCTTCCCGATGTTCCGGATCAAGGGTTCCTGCTCAACGTACTTGGCCAGGTAGGAGGAGGTAACGCAGTCGAAGGCGCCGTCCAGGAGAATCTCTTCCGCCCTCCCGAGGATAAAATCGACGTTGGAAAGCTTCAGGGCCTTGGCTTTTTCCCTGGCGAGACTCAAATACTCCTCCCGCAGCTCAACCCCGGTCACTCGGCACGCGGGATATTTCCGGGCGATCTGCAGAGGTGAGAATTCCCGTCCCGCAGCCCTGATCCAGGATTCGGGCAGCTCCCTCGGGAATTTTTTCCAGGATCTTTTTTTTCCACCAGAGGTCCATCCCAAACGTATTGAGCACGACCACGCGATCGTAGCTGGACCCGGTCCCGGAAAAGAAGCGGTGCACAAGCTCGATCCGTGAATTATTCATAGAGGACGCAGGGCGGCAGGCGCAAGGCGTGAGGGGTAAGAAGTGGGTTTAAGTCCGCTTTCAGCACTCCGAATTCCGCATTCTCGTTCGTATGAATCAGGCCATAATTGTTCAGACACTCCAGATGGCCTCCGTGGCCCCCTCACCCTCCCCTCTCCCCCGGAAGGTGTGAAAAAATTAAACCAATGATGTATACACCTCTCTTGCCGTCCCCT
Source organism: uncultured delta proteobacterium (assembly GCA_963712535.1). Lineage (GTDB taxonomy): Bacteria > Desulfobacterota > SM23-61 > SM23-61 > SM23-61 > CAVQIK01. The sequence goes on from CAVQIK010000004.1 coordinate 305,285, forward strand.
GGACATGGTACCGCTCGCCAATTTCCACTCCCCCGGATATTTTCACAGCTTCCCGAAAACGGGGGAGAGGGCCAGGGTGAGGGGGAATTTTAGGAAGAACTTGTCTGCTGAATTATGGACTCCTTCGTAAGTGGGTTTTATAGTGCCCGACCAAAGAAAGTGGACATTGCATAGGCAATCCCTGGTAAATCCCCCCAAACCCCCCTTTATCAAAGGGGGGCAGGGGGGATTTTACGGCGAGACATAAGTCAATAAGAGGCAACTGGATGTCGACTTACTTAAGCCGTTCACTATAATTCCGCATTCCGCGTTTCATCGCCTCTTCACCGCAGGTTCTTCAGCAGCAGGAAGGCTTGCTTCAGCCCCACCTGAATGGCCATTCTTTTTGAGTTCTTCTTCAGCACCCACGCATCCTTTAAACTCAAGGCCTCCTTGCCCCTGAGCTTGTCGATGACGGCTCTTTCGCTTTCCATCCAGCTGAACTCCCTGAGGATCGCTGCTTCGTATTTTTCTGCGTCGTTCCAATTTTCCAGCACGATCTGCGCGCTCCTCATTCCCGGGACAACCCCGTCTCCGGCGAGCGGGGCCACGCACCCGATGGCCTCGCCAACCCCCCATACCTCCGCCCGCCCATTCTTTCTCACAAAAGGCCGCGTGCTGAGCGGCCCGGCGAGCCGGACCCGACCGCCGCAGGCGCAGAGCGCCTTTCCGTTCCCGTTCTCGACAAGCTTTTCTACCCAGCCGAGCTCCTTGAGGAGCTGGCGGGGGTCGGACAGGAGGCTGCCGCAGCCGATGTGGTATTCATCACCGGACAGCGGAAAACACCAGGCGTACCCCACCCCGCCGAGATTGATTCGATTCTCCAGTTTCGTCACCGATCGGATTCGCCACTGGACGCAAGGGAGGGTGATGTCTTCCTGAGTGGCCGGCAGGAACACCCGCGCGACCCCTGTCGCGTCGATGATCCGGTCATATTTCTCCGTGGGAATATCGCCGGACTTAACCGCGGCTCCTTCCAGCAGGTCCTGGATAAGAGCGGGCTTGTTGAAGGTGCCCACGTCGGCCTTCATGCGGATCCCGTCCATGACGAGGTAATCGAAACGCCGAAGGAAATATTTTTCCGGGTCGAGGCCTGAGGCGCTTACGAGTTCTGCGAACCCCCTGGAGGTTCCCCAAGCACAGGGACTGATGCCGCACCTCGTCCCGGACTCACGGCGGTAGAGATCTACCTCCTGCCCCTGGTTGCGTAAGAGCCGGCACAGGTAGGCGCCGGTCATGCCGGCGCCGGCGATCGCCGTCTTCAATTTTCCGCCCCCTTTCGAGCATTTTGCCAGCCGGGAGCCTCGAATCTCCCCGTATTCATCATCATATCAAATTACCGGCCCACTTTGGGCCGGAGTTTTCAAACAGGGAAAATGCCCCGGCCGGGTTGGTCGAACCCGCAGCAGGTCATCGAGCGGAGCCGTAAAGAAAGAACGATCCGAATTCGCCTCCAGGCGGACTCGAGTAGATGAAAAATTCAGGGTCGTCAACAGGACGTTGAATGCCTGCCCCGGCACCTTGACCCGCCTCTTGCCGAACGTAAAGACCCGATCGTGCAGGGATTTGCGGGCTTCAGCATCCAGGAAAGGTTTACCTTAACCGAAAAAATGCCGAATAGAAGAGCATGCGACAGGCGAACAAGTTTCGCTGCACTGCTCACCGGCTTGCCAGGAGGTAGGGATGAAAAGGAATCTTCGTGGGCTGTTGTTAGGTCTCTTTGCAGTCTCCGTGGTTTGCCTGATGACGGTGCAGATCCGTTCCGGGAACGCCTTTGCCCGGCAGGAGAAAAGTTTCCTGTGGAAAGTCCGGAGCGGACCGGTCACCGTTTATCTCCTGGGCTCCTTGCACTTCTTAAAGAAGGAAAATTATCCGCTCACCTTGAAAATCGAGGAAGCCTTCGAGGAGGCGGACACCCTCGTCGTGGAAGCGAACATCAACGACAAAAGCAAAATGGACCTGGAGGGGCTTGCGGAGCGGGCGTTGTACCCGCCGAACGACAACCTCAAAACGCATCTCTCCACGGAAACGTACGAAAGGACGAAGGAAAAGGCCGCGAAGCTGGGCATTCCCCCTGAGGTTATGGACAGGCAAAGACCGTGGCTTCTGGGGCTCACGATCGCCAGCATGGAACTTGTGAAGTTGGGATTTGACCCCCGGTACGGCGTGGACAGGTATTTTCTCGGGAAATCGAAACAAAAAAGAATCCTGGAACTCGAGAGCTTCGATTCTCAGGTACAACTGTTCTCGGATCTTTCCGACGCGGAGCAGGAATTATACCTCCTATATACGATGCGAGACTTGAAGGCCACTCATCAGGAATTCGACCATTTAGTGAAGTTGTGGAAATCGGGGGATACGGCGGGGATGGAATCGTTCCTCATGCGGTACCCGAAAGAAGACAAGAGGCTGGAGCCGGCGTACGAGAGATTTTTTTACGAAAGAAACAGAAACATGGTCTCTCACATTGAATTTTACCTGAAAACGAACGGGACGTACTTCGTCGTGGTCGGGGCAGGCCACCTGATCGGGGAGAAGGGGATTGTCGAACTGCTGAAGAAGAGGGGCTACCGGGTTGAACAACTTTAATCGGTGATTCACTCAACACCGTCAAGGCGGCTGGGACCTTCAAGATTGATCTACTTTGAAAAGACACCTCCCGCTCCTTCAATGAATTCCTGAAGGAGCACGGCATATCCGACGCGCTCACGAAATTCATCATTCCGGCCGCTGAAATCCCCGCCCTGCGCGACCAGCTGGATCTCGTGGGAATCGATGAGCGCCGCCTCTTCCCGGACCTGGACGGAGTGGCCGCCGAACTCCGGCGGTATTACGCCTGAGCTTACCTTCTCCGGATTTTTCCCGGTTTCATTTATAACCAGAAACAGAACCCGCGGATAACGGTTCCGATCCCGACACTTTTTGGGATTTTCTCTCTGTTATGCCCGAATCCTCCACCGGGTAACCATCCTCTTTGACCGGGGGACCCCCGCTACCTATTGCCACATGAACTGTTACAGCAGCCACACCCATTCGCTAAGATCTAAAAAGCTGTAAAAAAATATTGACATCATTTTAAAATTTATATAGAATTTTCAAAGTTATTTTAATAATATATTTAAAGCATATATGATAAATTACAATGGATTATAGAAATTTGTCCCGCCCGGAAAGAATTTTCTCTACTCTAAGGGATCGGATTGTCTACATGGAATATCCACCCGGCAAGCTTCTCCCCGAAAAGGAATTATGTGCCGAGTTCAAAGTGAGCCGCACGCCTCTTCGCGAAGCAATCCAGAAGCTTAAGGAAATGGGCCTGGTTACCGTTATCCCCCGTTTTGGGACCCATGTCTCCTCCGTGGATATCAACGAAATCCGCTGCGCCTTCGAGGTAAAGATCAAGCTGGAAGGCCTGGCCGGAGAAATGGCGGCAAGACGGATCACAGGCGATAGGCTTACGGAGATGAAAGCCCTGATCGAGAGTGCCAATATGCTTTCGAACGACGAGAGGCAGCGTCGAATCATCGAAATCGATGGCCAGTTCCACGAGATCATTTACCAGGCCGCTCAGAATCGGATTCTACACGAGATGCTGCAAAACCTCCACGGACGCTGCGCCCGACTCTGGAATTCGTCTTTGGCTGAAATGATCCCCCTGACTACCATAATTGACCAGTTGAAGGAAATTTATTCTTCCTTGGAAAATCGAGATCCAGTGAAGGCTCGGCTCCTTATGGAAGATCACGTGCGATATTTCATAGACCAGATAAAAAATCAGCTCCTGTAGGAACCCCCCTCGCCCCCAGATCTCCTCATAGGAAGAGCGAGGGGATAAAAACTTTCTGAAAAAGGGATGGAACCATGATCGTCATGAATGTGAATGAAAAGAAAGACCAGAAAATAGAGACCTATCCCTACAAAGGGAAACCGATTCCGGTTAAGGACGTATGGATACGCTGGCTTTCCCAGGCGGGACCGAAGGGATCGGTTGAATACGGGCTAAGATTTTTCACGATCGGTCCGAGCGGGGAGATTCCGATCCATAACCATCTGTATTATCAGACCATGTACATTCTCACCGGCCACCTGCGATGCTTCCAGCATGATTCCAAGACGGATCAGATCGTCGCTGAAAAATCGCTGGGCCCGAATGACTTCATTTTTATTCCCACCATGGAAGTTCACAGCATGAAAAATGAAAGCGACAAGGAGCCGGCGACCTTTCTCTGCTGCATCGCCAACGTGTACGAGGAAGACAGCCTCTAATTGCCGCAGATGAGCGCCCGTGAAGGAAACCCTTTCCGGGAATCCGAAAAGCATTCAATGCAGGAGCGAAAATGCAGGTCGCGAAAAGATTGGATCTGTTTAAAGGTTATCTCGGCACCGAGATGAACCAGACATTGACGAAGATGAGGGAAGAGGGAAAGGATGTCATCAATTTGGGCCTCGGGGACCCGGATGTGATTCCTCCCCAGCACCTGCTGGATACCATGTGCAAAGCCGTTTCCGATCCCAATCACCACCATTACCCGAGTTTCTACTCCAACCGCCCGCTCAAGGAAGCGATTGCGGGGTGGTACAAACGGCGGTTCGATGTCCATCTGGACCCAAATACGGAAGTCATTCCCCTTCTGGGTTCCAGTGAAGGGTTGTTTATCATTCATCTGTGTCTGCTTGACGCGGGGGACATTGCCCTTGTCCCGGATCCCTCCTACCCTTCATACGAAGCGGGAGTCAAGCTGGCCGGAGGTCAGGTCGAATGCGTGCCTCTTTTGAGGAAAAACGGATTTTTGCCCGATCTGGAAACCATCCCGCCGGAGACAGCGAAAAAATCGAGGATGATCTGGGTGAACTATCCCAACAACCCGACGGGGGCCAGCGCGACTCTGGATTTTTACCGGAAGCTCGTAGAGTGGGCGAGAGCTTACGATGTGGTGGTGGTCTCGGACAATCCCTATTCGGAGATCTGCTTTGACTGCGAGCCGCCGAGTTTTCTGCAGGTTCCCGGCGCCAAAGACGTAGGCGTGGAATTCCATTCCCTCTCCAAGTCCTACAATTGCTGCGGGTGGCGGACGGGGATGCTCGTCGGAAACAAAAATGTCATCGCCGGCATGGCCAAGATCAAATCGCACTCGGACCGGGGAATGTATTACCCTCTGCAGGTTGCGGCCACGGCGGCTTTGAACGGCCCGATCGATTTCATGGAATCCCGAAACAAAATGTTCAAGGAGAGAAGAAACGTGGTGATTCGGGGCTTACAGGACATCGGCCTGGAAGTGGAAAGCCCGTTGGCCACCTTTTATATTTGGTCTACGATTCCCAAGGGCTATTCTTCCCGGGATTTCTGCTTCAAGGTGCTCGAAGAATCCAGCATCTGGATGATTCCGGGCTCCATGTACGGGAAGTACGGCGAAGGGTACTTGCGCATCGCCCTCACCCATCCTGTGGAACGTCTGAGGGAGGCCATGCAAAGATTAAAAAAGTATAAACAATGAATTTTGACCCGAAGTCAGGGACAGACTCACTCTTGCCCATGCCTGCGCGCGGTTCGTGCCCACTTGAAACCGCCTATGTAGTCCGTCACCCCGTTGCCGTCGTTCTTGGTTTTTTTCGTCTTTATCCCGGTGATTCGTAGGCTTGGTCGCGGATGTACCTGACCACCGAATGAATCTACGGGCTTCCCCTCGGAGTCATGGCTTCTTTCGTCTATTTTTTCATGCTTTCCGGGTCTTTCCTGGTAAAGAGCGGCGCCGGGGAGTTTGTGACCGACCTCGCCACGGACCTAGCCTACAAGATCGTCCGGGTCACCTTCGAGCAAAGAAAAGAGCTCATCGAGCTGAGTCCCCTGTGCAAAGAAATCACTTTGGAGACCGCGACAGTCGGCCTGCCCATCCCCCTGCACCCGGGAGCGGAAAAATATTTCAAGGAAAAGGGAATATTGAAATAGGCACGCCGCCGCGGGGTCGCGATATTTTGTAAAGGGAGGGAACCATGTCTCAAAAAAAGGAAATGATCGAGAAGGAAGAGGCCTTCCGGCAGGTCAAGTCCATGATCAACCGGGCGGCCCTGATTCACTACGCCTTTGCCAGGACGCTGGTGGACGAGCTTGGAGAAAAAAAGGGTAAGGCCCTGGCGAAAAAAGCCGCCGAGTTGTACGGGGAACTGGTCGGGAAACGGGCGAAGGAGAATGCCCTGGCCAAGGGACTGCCCCTCACCCGTGAAAATTTTCAAGATGACCTGCCGGGTCTAGGATGGGCGGAACGGGAAAAAGTAGTAGTGGATGGAGAAAAACGCTCCCGCGTGTACACCTGCCACCTGGCCAAAGTGTGGCAGGAGCTGGGAGCTTCCGACTTGGGACGCATCTACTGTTTCGTCGACCAGGCCAAATATCGAGCCTACAATCCCGCATTGAAGTGCGTCCATGTTAAAAATGTTCTGGACGGCGATCCGTATTGCGAATTGGCCGTGCGGGAAGAGAAGGAATAAACCCGCCGAGATCTCCCTCCCCTCGGACGGGGGAATGTGAGGGTGATAGAACCCCTTTGAGGAGCGTTCATGGAAACAACGACAATAGAAACCGACGTGCTGGTTGTCGGCGGGGGCGGCGCCGGCTTTCGCGCGTCTATCGCCGTCAAGGAAAAAGGCCTGCAGCCCCTGCTTCTCAGCAAAGGCCCCCTCGCCCGCTGCGGCGCCTCGCCGATGGCGGGAGCGGATTTTACCCTCGACGGGCGAAGTCTGAGCAAACTGGGGATCCGGGGAGAACCGAAGGATACCCCGGAATTTTTCATGAATGACATCGTGACTCAAGGATACTACCTCAATAATCAAAAGCTCGTCGAACAATATATAAGAATGGCCCCTCTGCGTCTCGAGGAGCTGCTGAACTGGGGGCTGAAAGTCAATGCCTCCGAAGAGCGGGCCATCTTCACGGCAGGCCTGGGTTTGATGGATGTGCTCGCCAAAAAAGCCAAAGCCGTCGGAGTTCCGTTTCTTGAGGACGTCATGGTTACGGACCTCCTGGTTAAGGACGGCAAAATCGCCGGAGCCCTCGGAATCCATATTCTCAGCGGCAACTTTATTCATTTCAAGGCCAGGGCCGTCATCATGGCCAGCGGAGGATGGCACAAGGCTTTTTGGCCCAATACGGGGATGCGGGACCTTTCCGGCGACGGGATTGCCGCCGCCCATCGTGCAGGCGCGGAAATCGGAAATATGGAATTCATAACTTTTTGCTGCAATGTTCTCCTGAGCCCGCCCGCCTGCCGGGGCAGCATTGCCACGTATATCCTGGGAAACCGTCTTCGCATCGAACTGATCAACAGCGTTGGAGAGACATTCCTGAAGAAATATCACCCGGTGGTCGTCGAATATGGAACCACCATGGAATGGAATAAGAATTTTATTTCTTTTGCTTCCCAGCAGGAAATTCGCGCCGGAAAAGGATCGCCAAACGGCGGCGTGTACCTCCGCAGGGGAAAGATTCCGTGGGAAGAAGTGGAGAAGATTACCGGCCCCAGGTTTCCGAACTGGAAATACAAGGCCCTGGATATATCGGAGGTCGGAAGAAAACTTAAAGAGAATGAACCCATTGAAGTCGGGCCGGCGGTGGAATACTTCGATGGGGGGATCGCGGTTAACGAAAAATTCGAAACCTCCGTTCAAGGTCTATATGCCGCCGGAGAATGCGCGCTGGGTCCCTTCGGGGCCAACCGGGTCTGCTCGGCAATTACGGAAATGCTGGTCCACGGGGCCGATGCGGGGGAACACGCGGCGGATTACGCAAGAGCCAACGGCTCGCCCGACGTGACCAATAAAGATTTTGAACCCCTTGAGGTTGAAAGGGAGCAAGTTCTGATCCGCCAGGATGGATTGAGGCCTGCCCAAGTCCGAAGACGGGTGCAGGAAATGGCCCACAGGCATCTCTCCCCGATCCGCAATCAAAACCAGCTTCAAGAATTCGTCTCCTTTCTGGAGGACGTAAGCGATAAGCAAATACCCGGTCTCGCAGTCAGTTCAAAGAGCCGCGTATATAATAAAGAATGGATCGACGCAATCGAGCTCAAGAACATGGTCCATTTATTGAAAGTCTCCGCGATGAGCGCGCTGCGCCGAACGGAGAGCAGAGGGGTCCATTACCGGGAGGATTACCCGCACGCGGATAACGATCAGTGGCTGCAGGAGATCATCGTCGGATACCGCCAGGGATCTTTGCATTTCAGGCAGCGGCCGGCAACGATTACCACCCTGACCCCGCCGAAGGGAAAGATTCCTTTCTTGGAAATGATTAAGAAGATGATGGAGTCAAGATCGAACATCGGCGGACACCACTAAAAGGAGCTTTGAGCTTATCAGCAGGGTGCGTAAAAAGTCTCCTCAGAAGGAAGGACGTCATTCCGGCGAAGGCCGGAATCCAGGGTTTTTAAAAGCATTCGGGACTCCAGCCTTCGGCGTGAGTCCCGCTCCGGGCGGGATCGAACGCTTTCGCTGGAGGGAAGGAGTTTTGAGGTTTTCAGCAAACTGGTAGAACTCTTTGGAGGACTCATCCATGGCGGAGCAAATGATCAGTGTCAAAGTTTTCCGGTTCAATCCTTCTTTGGATAAGGAGCCGTATTATAAAACTTACGTGGTCCCTTTCGAAAAGGGGATGAGCGCCATGACCGCTCTCGATTATATCTACCAGAACCTGGACGGCACCATTGCTTACTACGACCACGCAGGGTGTGACCTCGGGATCTGCGCCCGCTGCACGGGTATGATCAACGGCAAACCAGGCCTCTTTTGTCAGACCCTGCTGGAGGGCGATGTCACCCTCGAACCCGTCTCCAAATCCAAAGTGCTGAAGGATTTAGTTATCAAAAAGGAGGAAAGGTAATCATTATCTCCACACGCGCGGAAGGCCGCCCCGGAAGGACCCGATCGACCCTTTGCGGTATGAATGATCTCGAAGGGCAACGCCTGAAGGTGAGATGGTCCATTCAGGGTTAGGGGGTCCCCAAAAAACCCTGGATGACAGACCTGCAATAGCGAGGAAAACAGAGGATGGTGGGAAATGGATTATTTTTCAGTTCGCACACGTCTGCGCAACGGCCTTTTTCAGCGGGGCATTTTACCTCAACCCTTTCAAAGGTGAAGTGCAATCTTTGAAAAAGTCACCTTAATCCCCACATGCGGAACGAACGCCTCACAGCCGATCAATTATTTGTCCCGGTGTTTCAATCCCTCCTTTTTGTTCATCCTGTGGTAGTAAATGACGGCTCCTGCGAAGACAACTACTGCCGCCCCAAGAAAACGAATGGCTTCAACCAATGAAGGATCAAGAAGCGCGCTCATCATAACTCCTTTTCGCCCCCTGACTTCATCGCTTCTGGCAAACCGCGAAACCTATTCCCCTTAAATCCTTAATAGCACACATTCCAGGAAAAGACAATCTTTAGAGGTGATCAGCAGGAATTCCGCAGCGGGGAGGAAGACAGGGTTAGAAAGGCAGGGTGGGTGGGGCGTAGGGTTCGGGTTCGCCCTCGATTTCGAGGCACAATGCGATTGCTTCTTTCATTTTCTTGATGTGTCGAGCGATTTTGCCTGGGTATGACATCCGCGTAGCTCCGGGATGGTTCCGACGTAATACCCCTCCGAATCCCTTTCGATAATTACGTTGAATTCTCTTCCTACTTTGAACTCCCGTTCTCGCGCCGATTTCTTGGTTTAATGAACATTGGTGCGAGAGAGGGGACTCGAACCCCTACCGGTTTCCCGACTGGATCCTAAGTCCAGCGCGTCTGCCAGTTCCGCCACTCTCGCAATTGAGGAATTTTGATCTAGGATATACAAAGAAATAAATATAATCAAGTCCTTTCCCTTCCTTCACACGTTCCCTCAATTGATCATTGGTTGAGCTTCCAACTCTTGCTGTGCCTTGACTGTGCCCAAAAAGCGTCCGTGATGCAAAATTACCATCTCCTGAAGATCCTTTCTTACCCTCTGGCTTTAGGGAATAGAAAATCTCCCCATAGACAGATAAGCGGACATTTCTGTTGATGGAAACAGGACATTTCTGGATTGGTTTGACACCCCCTAGAATTTCCTTGACATGATTTTTCCTTGGGCGCATCCTGGGCTTGTACCTTGCCTCTAGCTGTCTGATCACCATTGCCCCTAAGACCCTAACCTTCTGGAGTGCCGTATGAAAAGGTTTTTCCTGAAGGTGCCGTTATGAAGCCTTTAAGGGAGTTTTTAGCTTGCTCTACCGGCTTTTCTCTTTACACCTCAAACGACCTGGTACGAAAAGGCCAGGAAATCACAGCCGCGATTACCGGACCTGTAAAGTATTCAGCAAGACATGCCTATAAGAGAAAGGAGGCGTGTAAATGAAACTATTTCATCGTAATTGTCGTACTGAGCTTTTGCCCATTGTCCCAATCCTATTTGTCCTACTGCTCCTTACTGCACTCGTATCACCCGTGGCGGCCACCCCGGTGACCTGGTATCTTAGCGGCGTGACATTTGCAGACGGAAGCGAGCAACCGGATGGTTTACGTATGAGTCGTCAAATTCTCGCTTCACCACTGGAGCGTCAGGCACAAGGAACAGACTTCGGACGTATTTCTCTATCGTCCGTACGTCGGCCGGTCAATGTTTCCTTCGGGCCAGGAGGGTTTGGAACCTCGCGGAATTCGGCCAGGGTTGGCGTACATTCTATTTCGACCACCCGTCACATGAAGGTATGTTCAGCCTCTTTATACCCAGTCAACCTGCCCCGTATCTTTTGCCTCCAGACCCGGTACCGCTCCGTTAACGGCGGAAGCTTCCAGTTGTAATTATCGGGGATTTTTCCCACCGTTGCCTACATCCATCGAATGGCGTCAGTGGAGCTACAGGCCAGCTCACCACCTCCGTCCCGGAGCCTAGCACTCTTCTCTTCTCGGCACTGGGCTATTTGGCTGTGGGGTCTGGAGACGAAAGAAGTTTAAATGCATCTAAGGAGTGGGTGCTCGCTGAGGCAAAGACATCTTGCCCACCTCTCCCACCGACGCACATATAATCCAAACGAGGGGGAGCCGGAGGCTCCTCCTGCTCTTGCTCATTAAGCCCCGCACGTGTGAAAAATCTCTTTATCGTCTTTTCAGTTCTTTTCAGCTATTGAAAGCCCTTCGAGTCTGAACTGAAAACCGAGGAAATCAAGTCTCTTGGACGTACATTTCCAACAGTGATAAGTAGTTCTATTTTGAGCCGCCATCGTTTAGGTAGGTGCACTCAATAATTTGGTTCAGGGTGAAAGGCTTTCGGGAAATTAACGGTTCTTGAGGGTTTGAAAACTTTTCTGGGGGGGCTGAGGCGGTTCAATCTGGTTGTCATCCCTCCCGTAGCTGTCCAGCTCATTAAAATCCGGATCTAAAACGCCCCCCTGCCGTTCCAAGAGGGCCAGAATTACAGGGAAGAGTTGGATTTGGCTGCTATGGAATGTTCTGGATGACTTGGGATTGAATCGGGCTTGGTATGATACCAGCTGCCTTCAGAACATCTTGTGAGCCTTTATAGGCCAACTCCCGCCTCTTCGTCTGCTCCTTGGGAATTCCCTTCATTTCTGAAACACTGAAACAAGTGCCTTGATGTTCTTAACGGCATCAGGCAAGGCTTTCAAGAGGTTCAGGCTTTCCGCCAAGCGATACATACAACCACGCTCAAATCCGTTGACGCTAAATTGCCTTTCCAGTATATTCTCGGTACCAGGGAGCAGATTCCTGCCCGACGTTGCCCCGGCCGCTTTATGCGGGAACGCCAGAACACCAGCAGCCTATTTCGGAGGTGGTTGGCATGAGACGCCGTCAGAGCCTACTTCGGCGCACGTCTGGTGGACAGGAAGCCCTGGAAGAGGTCGTCTGCTTCAGGGCCCTTTTCGAAGAAATGCGAAAAGCAGGCCTGAGATAGGGCCCGCAGGCTTTCCAATCCATGAGCAATTCATCGTTTCTTAGGGTTACTCGGGAAAACGGCATTCTAAAGTCTGGACAATTCCATATGGCACCATCTAACGAAATGACTGACCTTCCCCTTTCTTATGAGTGGATCGAGACCCTCCCGGGACTGGAACAGATTGCGCGGATTCTGGGCGGCGCCAAAATCATCGGGGTTGACCTGGAATCGGATTCCATGTATCACTACTTCGAAAAGGTGTGCCTCCTCCAGATCGCTACTGAATCCGCCTCTTATATTCTGGATACTTTAGCCCTGAGAGATCTTTCCGCTCTAACGCCAATTTTTTCCAATCCCCGCATTCGCAAGGTATTCCACGGGGCGGATTACGACATTCGTTCGCTTTACCGTGACTTTCGGCTCGAGGTCGAGAACCTGTTCGACACACAGCTGGCCTGCAGATTCCTAGGCCTTCCCGAAACCGGCCTCGAGGCTTTGCTGCGAAACAGGTTTCAGGTTAATCTGAACAAAAAATACCAGCGAGCGGATTGGTCCCAAAGACCCCTTCCAAGGGAGATGGTGGAATACGCGGCAATGGACGGCAGGTACCTGATCCCTTTGTCGCGTACGCTGGAGAGGGAACTGGAAGAGAAGGGACGCCTCGCCTGGGTGGAGGAAGAATGCCTATCCTCGGCCAATGTGCGATTCATGCCTCCCAAGCACGATCCGCTGTACTTACGGGTTAAGGGAGCTTATCTCCTGGACCCCAGGAGCCTCGCGGTACTGGACGCCCTGCTGAAATTCCGGGAAGGGCAGGCGAGAAAATCGGATCTTCCCCCGTTCAAGGTGATGGGCAACGAACCCCTCTTGCAATTGGCGATGAAAAAACCTTCGACCTTGGAGGAACTTGAAAAGGAGAAAGTCCTCAGCCGGAAGCAGATTGACAGGTTTGGGACTCACCTGCTGCGGGAAATTCACCGCACCATGTCCATTGCCGGTAAGGATCTGCCGGTGTACCCCCGGCCGGAGAGGCCCGATTGGCCAGCCCCCGTGCGCAAAAGGGTGAAAGCTCTCAAGGCCTGGCGGGATATGCGTGCCAAAACCTTGGCGATGGAGCCTGGAGTCCTTTTGACTAATGCCCTGATAAATGATCTGGCCGCAAGAAATCCCAAGTCAATAAGAGAGTTGGAAGCGGTTCCGGGCTTGAAAAAATGGCGGCGAATCCATTTCGGCCGAGAGATTCTGGAAGCCCAAGGGAGTGGAATCCGCGAGGATGAGGGATGAACGAAGGCTGTGAGAAATTAGCGGGAAGACAAATTAGGTAAACGGTCCCAGGTAGAGGACCGCACTTTATTTGTCTCCTCTTTCTAAACGTTTCCGGGCTGGAGTGGGGCAGCAGCCCCTGAAATGAACGGCGGGTCCTTCAGGATAGGAGAGAAAAATGGAAAGTCTGAGCATACGGTTCCCGGAGTTCGATCTTGCGGGAAAAGTAGCGCTGGTCACGGGCGCGGGTAGAGGCATAGGGTATCATATCGCCCTGGCCCTCGCCAGGTACGGGGCCGACCTGGTCGTCTGCAGCCGAACGGTTTCGGAATTGGAGAAACTCGAAAAAGAAGTTGAAGAAATCGGCCGGCGGGTATTGATCCGGCAGGCCGATGTCCGAAAGGCCTCGGAAGTCAGTGCGCTGGTTCAGGCGGCTGTTGACTCTTTTCAGCACATCGATATTCTCGTCAATAACGCCGGGGTGAACATTCCCCAGTGGGCGGCCGAGGTGACCGAGGAGGCGTGGGATACGATCATGGATATCAATCTCAAGGGCGTCTTCTTCGTTGCCCAGGCGGTCGGGAAGGTCATGATCCGGCAGAAGAGGGGCAAGATCATCAACGTTTCCTCCCAGGCGGGGAGCGTTGGCCTCCTTCGGAGAGCGGCTTACTGCGCGAGCAAGGGAGGGGTCAACCAGTTGACCAGAGTGCTGGCCATTGAGTGGGCGCCCCACAATATCAACGTAAACGCAATCGCCCCCACGTTCGTCGAGACTCCCCTGACCCGGCCCATGTTTCAGGATCAGAATTTCAGGGAGTATGTGATGGGAAACATTTCCCTGGGCCGCATTGGAAAGCCGGAAGATATCGTCGGGGCCGCGATCTATCTCGCCTCGGCGGCCTCGGACTTGGTCACGGGCCACGTGCTTCTGATCGACGGCGGCTGGACGGCGCATTAGCCGGTTGCTGAAAAACTCCGTAAATCCGTCACTCCAGCGAAAGCGGGAGTCCAGTATGCCATTAGAATCCTAGATTCCGGCTTTCGCCGGAATGACGAAATGGGCTTTGACGTTTTTCCGCAACCGGTTGACCGAAGCCCATTTCTTGGACCCGGCCGGACGCCACATCACTTGTTCGGGGTCATCCCGACCTTCTTCAGGTATGCCTTGAACCACTCGTACTCTTGCCGAATTTTCTTTTCCAGTCCCTCCTGGTCGAGATAATCGTAGGGGACGTCGAAGCTGGTCAGGACTTTTTGGAAGGAAGGTTCCAGCGTCACCTTCTTGATCGCCTCCCCCAGTTTTTTGCTGACGGCCGGGGGCAGTCCCTTGGGCGCGACCGCATCGATCCCCCCGGGGGGGACATCGGGGCAGCCGTACTCTTTCAGAGTCGGTACATCCGGGAAAGAGGGGTGGCGCTTCTCGGCATTGACCTGAACGAGAAGCCGGAAGATCCCCTGCCGGACATACACGACCTGGCTCGAACCGGTGGAGAAATCCGCGTGCCCGCCCATGAGCATGGTGCTCGCGTCGGTGCCCCCCTTCGTGGGCACGTGCCGGAAGGTGAGACCCTTGCACTGGGCCAGGAGCTCGGCGCTGATCTGCTGCCGGGTGTACATACCCGTGGAAGTGTAGGACATGCCCGGATGGGTTTTGGCATGCGCGACGAATTCGTCCAGGGTCTTCCATGGCGCGTCGTTGCGCACGACAAAGGCTCCGAAGTAGGTGGCGTACTGCGCCAGGAACGTGAAGTCCTTGAGTGGGTCGTAGGCGAGCTTTTGGATGAGGGGGGTCGTGGCCAGGGCTCCTTCGCTGATCACCCCCAGGCTGTAACCGTCCGGCTTCTTGCTGGCCACGAGGCCGGCGCATACCGTAGTCCCGCCGCCGGGTTTGTTCTCCACAACCACGGGAACGCCGAAGATCTTTTCCAGCCCGGTGGCCAGAGCTCGGGAGGAGACGTCCGTGCTCGCGCCCGGGCCGTACCCGCAGTAGATCGTGATCGGTTTATCCGGGTACTCGCCAAGAGCCGGGGAGGCGGAAAAAGGGAACGCTGCCATTAAAAGGCCCACAACGATCCATCCAAACTTTGTCACTCTCTTCATGATTCTAACCTCCTCTCCCTCAAACCAAATTATCAATCATGCCTGTTTGCCAGTCCGCCTGTTTCTTATAAGACCAAAAATCTCAACCCGCCTCATCCCGGAGGGGCCGATATTCGAGGCTCATTCCCTCCGCCGATTTCCGGAGAAAGATGTTCCCTTTCCAGTTTTGGTCGTCCGGGCGGGGGAAGTCTCTCCGGAAGTGGGCCCCCCGGCTCTCTTTGCGCAGGAGACCGCTTCTTACGATCATTTCCCCGACGGTGAGCGCGTTTTCCACTTCCAGCTTTTCGAGAATCTCTTTCGGCGTTTCGGTTGAAACGCGCGGCAACTCCTCCTCCCGAATCTTCCTGAAGGACTCCAGGACGGAATTCAGCCCCCGCTCATCCCGTGAGATCCCGCCATGCTTCCAGAGAATTTCGGCGATCCGTTTCCGGATCGACCGGGGAGGCAAACCTTTGGCCTGCTTTCCTTTCTGAAGAGAGTCCCAGCGGGTTTCAGCCAAGGCCTGGACCAATCTTCCGGCGTTTCTTCCCAATGCCCATTCCCCGGCCGACCGGCCCGCGCGGCAGCCGAAGACGATGATCTCGCTAAGGGCGTTTCCGCCCATGCGGTTAGCCCCGTGAAGGCCGCCCATCACCTCGCCGGCGGCGAAAAGGCCGGGGATGTCCGTCTTCCCGTCCGGGTCGGCTGAAACTCCGCCCATGAAGAAATGGCACATGGGTGAAATCCGGATCGGTTTTTTTGAGCAGGATAAACCCTTGTACAACAACTCCCGCTCACTCTCGGCAAAATTGTCCTTGGGCCAGGTTTCCTCTTTCAAGCCGGTTAAATCAAGAAAAACGTTCTTTCCCTCTTCCTCTTCCTTGAACATGGCCTGGGACAGAGAGTCGCGGCATTTGATTACCACGGGGCGATCCGTGATCCGGTACTTCTGCAAAATATCCTCTCCGGCCGAGTTGATGATTCGCCCCTCATCCACCAGGGACACGGCCACCAGAATCGAAGCTTTTCCGGGCTCCGCCAACCCGGAAGGGATAAACTGGACGAATTCCATGTCCCTCAACCGGCACCCCGCTTCGTAGGCCAACGCATACCCGTCGCCGGTCATCCGCACGGGGTTATCATGGCGCAGGTATAAGGCGGCTCCCCCGCCGTTGGCCAAGATCGTGGCCTTGCTCTGAAATACGATGGGAACGCCTTTGCGAAACTCGAACCCGAGGGCCCCGACAGCTTTCCCCTCTTCCACCAAAAGAGAGAAGATCATCACCCATGGCGCTTCGGACACCCCGAGCTTCCTGTTTGCCGCCGCGAGCGCATTCGTCAGGGGCGCCCCCCACGCGGAAATTTTTCCCTCGCAGGCGAAGCGCCCCTTCCCCCACGTTCCCTGAACACCGAAGCGCTCCAGCTCTCGAACACGCTCCGGAGCTTCCTCGACGAAAAGTCGCACCAGCTCCCGGTCGTTGATCCCCCTCCCGGACTCCAAGGTCAGTTGCCGGTGCGTTTCTTCCGTCACTCCCTGAACGGCCAGGCTGAAGCCTCCCGCCGAAAGGTACGTACAGGTGGATTTTCCCAAAGGCGTTTTGGAGACGAGGAGAACCTCCCCTCCTTGTTCCCTTGCCGCCAGGGCTGCCCGCAATCCAGCGCCTCCTCCGCCGATAACCAGGACGTCTGTTTTGAGGATTTCCATATCTTCTCCCAAAAACGATATAATGATCTGTGTCTACCAGAACGAGGAAAGAAAATCAACCGCCATCCTCCGTTTCCCAGGACTCGTGATCTTCTTCCGGTTCAGGGCGTCGGCAGGGGGGGGATTTTCGAATTCGGGTGAAAGCCGGGCAGGCTTATCCATTCGTGCGTAAGGGGGACTCTTGAACAGGAAGTGGATTTCTTTTTGGCTTTCAGCAGGGCTCCTCGCGGTTCTAGTCTCCTGCCAAGGCGGAAAAATTGTCTGCAAGAGCGGGTCCGAAACGAGTGCCGCCGGAGGAGGCAGCGTTAATCTCATGTGGGACTCGGTTCCGGAACCTGTCGGGGGTTACAAAATTTACTACGGAACTTCTCCGGGGAAATACAGCAGCTGCATTGATGTTGGAAAAGGGACTGAATCCCAGCCCGGAAGCACTGAGTATATCCTGAGGGGCCTGACCAAGGGGTCAACGTATTTTATAGCGGTTATGGCCTACTCCACCTCAGGCGGCTTCCTTAAACAGAGTGATCTCTCCAATGAGGTGAGCGCAGTTGCCAAGTAATCCCTCCAAGGGGTTTAGGGTAACTGCAAACCTTCTCCTCCATAACTACTCCCAACCAAGGAGGCACACATGCAAAAAATCACTCCATGTTTATGGTTTGACAACCAAGGCGAAGAGGCGGCGAATTTTTATGTCTCCATTTTCAAGAATTCGAAGATCCTGAACGTCGCTCGCTACGGCGAAGCAGGGGCACAGGCCTCCGGAAGACCCAGGGGAACGGTTATGACCATTACGTTCCAGCTCGAAGGGCACGAATTCATGGCCTTGAACGGAGGCCCGGTGTTTTCGTTCTCACCGGCGATATCACTGGTCGTGAATTGCGCGACGCAGGAGGAGCTGGATCGGTTGTGGGAGAAGCTTTCCGAGGGCGGAGAGATAGAGCAATGCGGCTGGCTTAAAGACAAGTACGGTGTATCCTGGCAGATCGTTCCCGCCATTTTAGGCCAATTGATGAGTGACCCCGATCCTGAAAAATCGAACAGGGTCATGAAGGCACTGCTTCAAATGAAAAAGATGGACATGGAAACGTTAAAGGAGGCGTACGAGCAGCAATAAATCAGCACTGATAATTTGAGCCAGAATACCTCCCGGGTTTCTGGCCCTGTAGGCGCGTGTACCTCTTCCCGTTATTTGTCATGCTGCATTTGGCAGAATGCTTCCTGAATTCCAGAGTTTGAATTTTTCTCCCTCATTAAAAAATCCAAAAGCATAATCACGGACCCACGGAATCGAAAGGCCTTAGGAGTTCATCGAAAGTGGCAGCGCGTTGGACATATCCCGGCGCCCATTGTTTCATTGCTATGGAGGGCGAAAAGAGAGTGAGGATTCAAGAAAGAGGATATTCCCATTTTCGAAGCCAAGTTTTTATTCTAGAGGGAACCTCATATTCTTCAAGATGGGGTCGCACAAATACTGTACTGTCGTCCAAAAATACTGCATTCACCCCATCTACCCCTTCAGATAACTGGGAATACCATAAAGAATATGACCGGGCCCCCTTCTTATTGAAGCTCCGGGAGGATTGGCCCCGCGCCGGGACCTATGAAGAGTGCGTCGCCTTCATGAAGGTGCTTACGCCGTATGGCACTGGAGTCCGGTTTGTGAAGAGTCCCCCGGCGGTCACTGGCCGGTAAGTTTATCGGGAGCGCGTACTTCATCCCATCCCCGTAAAGCGGGAACAAGGAGCAGCCACATGAACCATCGACTTAAGAACAGACGGGCTTTAGTAACCGGGGGCAGCCGCGGCATCGGGGCCGCCATCGTCAGGCGTCTGGCCCTCGAAGGCGCAGACGTGGCGCTTACCTACGTCAGCAATCCGGATTCGGCCAACGAAATGGCGAAGACGGCACAAGCCTTGGGCGTGAGGGCGCTGGCGATTCAGGCCGACAGCGCCGACGCCAAGGCGGTGATCGCCGCCGTGGAGCGGACCGTAAGGGATCTGGGCGGAATCGACATTCTGGTCAACAACGCCGGCATCGCCGTGATCGCACCCATTGATGATTACCGCCTGGAAGATCTTGATCGCACCCTGGCGGTAAACGTGCGCGCAGTGTTCGTCGCCACTCAGGCCGCAGTGAAGCACATGGAGGCAGGCGGTCGGGTCATCAACATTGGCAGTTGCAATGCAGAACGCATGCCCTTCGTGGGCGGCGGGGTCTACGCCATGAGCAAGGCCGCGCTCGTGGGGCTGGTCAAAGGCCTGGCCCGCGACCTCGGCCCGCGCGGGATAACGATTAACAACGTGCAGCCTGGTCCCGTGGAAACCGACATGAACCCGGCCACGAGCGATTTCGCAAAAATGCTAATGAAGGTGATGGTGCTACCTCGCTATGGAACCGGCGATGAGATCGCATCCCTGGTGGCCTATCTGGCCAGCCCCGAGGCCAGCTACGTGACGGGAGCCAGCCTGAGCATCGACGGGGGATTCACCGCGTAGGCTCCGGACCCGACCAAACGCTTCTTCATCTTCTAACCAAAGAAAGGAGAGTCTTCCATGCCCACGATCACGACCCAAGACGGCACGCAGATTTATTACAAGGACTGGGGCAGCGGACAGCCCGTAGTCTTCAGCCATGGCTGGCCGCTGTCGGCCGATGATTGGGACACGCAGATGCTGTTCTTCCTCGAGCACGGCTATCGCGTCATCGCCCACGACCGGCGCGGACATGGCCGTTCCTCGCCAGACCGGTGGCGGCCATGACATGGACCATTACGCCGACGACCTGGCGGCGCTGACCGCCCATCTCGACCTCAAGGAAGCGGTTCATGTCGGCCACTCGACCGGCGGCGGCGAAGTGGTGCACTACCTGGCGCGCCACGGCGAGAGCCGGGTGGCAAAAGCGGTGATCATCAGCGCGGTGCCGCCGTTGATGGTGAAGACGGCGGCCAATCCGGGCGGCCTGCCCAAAGAGGTATTTGACGGGCTTCAGGCGCAGCTTGCCGCCGGCCGGACCCAGTTCTATTACGATCTGCCGGCTGGACCGTTTTATGGTTACAACCGGCCGGGTGCGAAACCCTCTCAGGGGGTGATCTGGAATTGGTGGCGCCAGGGGATGATGGGAGGCGCCAAGGCGCACTATGACGGCATCGTCGCCTTCTCCCAGACGGACTTCACCGAAGACCTGAAGAAGATCACTGTGCCGGTCCTGGTGATGCATGGCGATGACGACCAGATCGTGCCTTATGCCGATTCTGCACCGCTGTCGGCAAAGTTGCTGAAGAATAGCACCCTGAAAACCTACAAGGGCTTTCCGCACGGCATGCCCACGACTGAGGCCGACACGATTAACGCAGATCTGCTCGCGTTCTTCAAGGCGTAGGTGTTCGGTGCCCGCAGTTCTACACTGGAAGAAGCAAAAGAAATATCCATGTGCTTAAGGTTGTGACAGGAGCGTCCGAGGAATCGGATCGATCCGGCATAACCGTGAGGAGGGTCCGATGACAGCTCTTAAACCTGGGGTTCAAGCCCCTGATTTTTCGCTTTCAACCACCCCTGATCAAAAAGTATGCCTCTCCGACTTTCGCGGAAGGCCCGTCGTGCTGGTCTTCTATCCGGCTGACTGGAGCCCCGTTTGCAGCGACCAGTTGGCGCTCTACAACGAGTTGAAGCCCGAATTCTCCGAGTTTGAAGCGCAAATTCATCGGGATCTCCGTCGACGGAGTCTGGTGCCATGTGGCCTTCAGCAAAGATCGGAAATTGCACTTTCCGCTCCTGGCGGATTTTGAGCCCAAAGGCGCAGTGGCCCGCCAGTACGGGGTCTACCGGGAGAAAGACGGCGAGTCAGAGCGGGCGCTGTTTGTCATCGATGCCGAGGGCGTCATTCGTTGGAGTTACGTCTCGCCGGTGGGCATCAACCCGGGCGCCGACGGCATTTTGAAGGCCCTCGAATCAATGGCCAAGGGCGAAAAAGCCGACAGGGTCTGAAACTGTAGGGAACGACCTAAATAAGTTGAGATTAGATGGTTCTCCTACAGTTAGAAATCCCCATCCTAAATCCCCCCTGCCCCCTTTCGTAAAGGGGGGTTGGGGGGGATTTCTGCAGAGAGTGTTAGAAAGCAATGATTACTTTTTTTGCCGTCGTTTATAGTTCGATGTCCCAGTCAGGAGGTATCATGGACAAATCCCCCACCCTCACCCAGCCCGTTTCAGCGCGTGACCACGCTGCAGGACCCGCCGACGCATCTTCGACTTTAGTGGAATACGGTGACTATCAATGCCCTTACTGCGGAGCCGCCTATCCCGTCGTGAAGCGCCTGCAGAAGACGCTGGGGAAGAAGCTGCGGTTTGTGTTCCGGAACTTCCCTCTGACCGAGGCGCACCCCTATGCCCTGATCGCGGCCGAAGCGGCGGAAGCCGCGGCGCTCCAGGATAAGTTTTGGGAGATGCACGATCTCCTTTTTGAACAGCAGACTTCCCTCAAGCCGGACCTCATTCCCGTGTGGGCCAAAAGAATCGGGTTGAACGTCGAAAAATTCGGGAAGGATATCAAGGAAGGCGTTGTTGAAGAGCGGATAAAGGAGGACCGCTGGAGCGGCATCCGCAGCGGCGTTAACGGCACGCCGACCTTTTTTATCAACGGAATACGCTACGACGGCTCGCCGGATTATGCTTCACTGCTGTCAGCTTTGGAGTCCGAATTGGCGCCAGGCTCCGTGTAAATAGCCTATGGTCTTGTCAGTTTCAGCTGCCATTGCCTCGATCGGCATCCGACAAAAAAGGAGGACGGCAAAATGGCCAAGATGAAAGTAGTGCAAGTACCGAAGCCGGGAGGGGACTTCGAGGTCGTGGAACGTGAAATCCCGGAGCCCGGCCCGGGACAGGTGAGAATTCGCATTCAAGCATGTGGAGTCTGTCACAGCGATGTATTCACCAAGGAAGGCTTGTTTCCCGGCATGTCGTATCCGCGCGTGCCCGGGCACGAAGTGGCTGGCGTGATCGACCAGGTCGGAGCCGAGGTGAAAGACTGGAAGAAGGGCGAACGCGTCGGCGTCGGCTGGCATGGCGGTCAGGACGGCACTTGTCCCGCGTGCAGGAGGGGCGATTTCGTGAACTGCGCGAACGTGAAGGTTTGCGGAATTAGCTATGACGGAGGGTATGAGGAATTCATGGTCGCGCCGGTCGAAGCGTTGGCCCGCATGCCCGAATCGCTCGACTCCGCCGAAGCCGCGCCGCTGATGTGCGCGGGAATTACCACATTTAATGCCCTCCGTCACAGCGGTGCGCTGCCAAGCGATCTTGTCGCCATCCAGGGGGTTGGCGGGCTTGGCCACCTGGGAATTCAGTTCGCAAAGAAATTTGGCTATCGAGTCGCGGCCATAAGCCGTGGGGCGGACAACGCTGCGCTCGCCAAAAAGCTTGGCGCGGATCTCTATATCGACAGCGCTGCCGCGGATGCTGCGGTCGAACTTCAGAAGCTCGGCGGCGCGCGCGTGATTCTTGCCACCGCGCCCAGTGGGAAATCGATGTCGGCACTGGTCGGCGGCCTGGGGGCGAATGGCACACTGCTGGTTGTGGGAGCTTCGATGGACCCGATCGAGGTGTCGCCCATTCAGTTGATTACGGGCAAGAAGCGGATCCAGGGCTGGTCGTCTGGGATCCCAACCGACTCCGAGGACACGCTGCGCTTCGCGGAAATAACTGGCGTCCGCCCAATGATCGAAAAGTACCCGCTCGCGAAGGCCGCCGAAGCCTACGCTCGCATGATGAGCGGGAAGGCAGAATTCCGCGTCGTCCTGACTATGTGAGGTCGACAAGGGCGGTCACTTTGCCGTGTGGGAACAGCCGGAACTCTTCATTGCCGAGATCCGAGCGGCGTCAAGATCGTTTCGTTAATTCAATAACTTACCGCCGGCCCTGCACCGCACGATGCGGGGCAGACCACCGGCTTGGAGATGATCATCTCTTTCATCCCCGTTCCGCTTCATGAATGATCTCATTCAGATTCTGATCCGGCATGGCTATTTTCTGGTGTTTTGGGGCGTTCTGGGAGAGCAGCTCGGTCTTCCTCTGCCAGCCGAGCTGTTATTACTCGCCGCAGGAGCAATGGCCGGGGCGGGAAATTTGAATTTCATCTTCCTCTTTTTCCTGGGCATCATCGCCTGCGCCGTGAGCGATGTCTCCTGGTATCAGATCGGTCGTCATAAGGGAAGTTCCGTACTATCCTTTCTCTGCCGCATTTCTCTCAACCCGGACTCTTGCGTTCGACGGACCGAGAACATCTTCTTCCGGTACGGAGCGCAGTCTCTATTGGTAGCCAAATTCATCCCCGGAGTGAATACGATCGCGGCGCCCCTGTCGGGAATCTCCAGGATGAGCTTATCCCGTTTTCTCCTTTTCGACGGCCTGGGGGCTTGCCTCTGGGTGGGTACCTTCCTGGGCCTCGGCTATCTCTTCAGCAGCCAGCTTGAACAAATGGCAGGATTATCCATGCGGATGGGGACTTTACTCGCGGTGATCCTATTTGGGGGATTGGCGGGTTACCTGGTTTGGAAGTATGTACAGCGGCAGCAATTTCTGGGCGAATTGCGCATCGCCCGCATCACTCCGGAGGAATTGAAGAAATTGCTCGATTCTGGGGAAGACCTGATGATTGTGGATGTCCGTTCCTCTTTGGAGTTTGAAGCTGAACCTCAGACGATCGTTGGGGCCCTTTATCTCCCCTTGGAAGAGTTGGCAAAAATGCCTCTGGCGATCCCCCCCGAGCGGGAACTGATCCTGTACTGCAACTGACCCAACGAGGCCTCCAGCGCCCGGGCGGCGCTATTGTTACGAAAAAGGGGGATCCAGCATGTCCGCCCCCTGGCCGGTGGATTCAAGGCCTGGCAGGAACTCGGCTACCCCACGGAATCGGGAAAACATTAGCGTTGCTGAAAAACTCAAAAATCCGTCACTCCGGCAAAAACGGAGTCCAGAATGCCTCCAAATATCCTGGATTCCGGCCTTCGCCCTGTACACCATGTGGTGCAGGGCTTTCGCCGGAATGACGTCCCTGCTTAGGAAATGGGTTTTTCCGCAAACTATTAGAGAGCGCCCGATCAAGAGGAGCGGTTTCGCTGAGCGGAATCGAAACCGGGGAAACGCGCTGGTGTCGCGAGCAATTCTGAAACCGCTCTATGGATCGTTCAGATGCTTCCCGGAGCCTTAATTCCCAACCGGGGTTCATCATGCCCATAGGTAGAGTAATTTGCCGGGCTAACAGGAGAAGTCATGAACAAAGTCAATTTCCAGAGCGGAAGCGAAAGGCTTATCGGCAATCTCTTTCTGCCTGCCTCAAGCACACCGATAAAAGGCCCATACCCACATACCCATGCAGCGCGCTAATATCTTGACGATCAACAGCGGCTCGTCCAGCATCAAGTTTTCCCTTTATCAAATGGGGAAGGTTGAGAGCCTGGTGTTCGGGGGAAAGATTGAGAGGATCGGGCTAAGCCCCAGCCTTTTCCATGTCAAAGATGTCGAGGGTAAGACCCTGATCGACCAGCAGAGCGAGCTGCCCGATCCAGAGGCATCTCTGAAGCTTCTCTTTGGCTGGTTGGAGCAGAGTGCCTCGATGACGGATCTGGACGCAGTAGGCCATCGGATCGTCCACTACAGCGAATTCGCGGCCATGGAGGCGGTCGGTCGACTCTACCCGGCCTTGAAGCAAGTCGCCTGTTTCGACACCGCTTTTCACCGGCACATGCCCAAGGTGGCCCAAATGTATGGCCTGCCCCGCCGTCTAGGCAAGGAAGGCGTGATCCGTTACGGATTCCATGGCCTCTCTTATGAATACGTCATGCAAGAATTGCGAGAGAAGGAAGGACGGGAAAAGGCCGACGGCAGAATCATCATCGCCCACTTAGGGAACGGGGCCAGCATGGCCGCTGTTCATCATGGGAAAAGTGTGGACACGACGATGGGCTTCACCCCGACAGGAGGGTTCGTGATGGGGACCCGGTCGGGAGACTTAGAGCTTGTCCGTAAATAGTATTCCCCCCTTTGCAAAGGGGGGTTGGGGGGATTTTTCGAAAGCGATCTAAAGCAAATCCCCCTATGTCCCCCTTTTTCAAAGGAGGATTTTAACGCAGAGGTTTATTTTAAGGATAAGCTCTTAGACCCGAATGAGGGAAACGCTCCGGTCGTATCCCCTAAAGGGAGCCCTGTAACCGTGCGGGTGATGAAAACGAATGAAGAGTTGATGATCGCAAGGCATACCTACGGATTAATTTCTAAAGAGAGCCGAAATGTTAGAAAACGGAAAGCTGGCCCATAACGGATACAGCGAGAGACCCGACAAGCTGGAGGTTTGCTGGAAGAAAAGAAGGAGATGGTTATGGCCCAATCACCGATTCCTCAGCCGAGTCCATCGAAAGGCCCCCCTTAGCGCCGAGGACCTTCGGAAGATCGATGCTTACTGGCGGGCGAGTCTCTACCTCTGCGTAGGCATGATCTTTCTTCAGGATAACCCGCTGCTGAGAGACCCCCTGAAAATGGAGCACATCAAGAAGCGTCTTCTGGGACATTGGGGGTCGGACCCGGGGCAGGCTTTTACCTGGGTACACCTGAACCGGATCATCAAGAAATTCGATCTGAATATGATCTTTATTTCAGGCCCCGGCCACGGCGCCCCGGCCAGCCTCTCCAATGCCTACCTGGAGGGGACCTATTCCGAGGTCTATCCGCATATAAGCGAAGATGAGGAAGGTCTGAGAAGATTCTTCAAACAGTTTTCTTTCCCGGGCGGGATCGGAAGCCATTGCACTCCCGAGACTCCCGGCTCCATTCACGAGGGGGGCGAATTGGGTTACAGTCTCTCCCACGGTTTCGGAGCGGCCGGGAATGGACCCAGTTCATCCGGCGGCCGGAGGTGCGCCAACATGCGTTATTCCTCAGCGACTA
This sequence comes from uncultured delta proteobacterium, assembly GCA_963712535.1. Classification (GTDB taxonomy): domain Bacteria; phylum Desulfobacterota; class SM23-61; order SM23-61; family SM23-61; genus CAVQIK01. Next base: position 331,214 of record CAVQIK010000004.1, read on the forward strand.
TGACATGCTTTTGACCGGTGAACTCGTGCAGGGGGTGGATGTCTGGATCAATACGCCGCGGCGACCCTGGGAGGCCTGCGGAACGAGCGGCATGAAGGTGCTCGTCAATGGAGGCATCAATTTATCGGAACTGGATGGCTGGTGGGCGGAAGCCTACACGCCGGAAGTGGGGTGGGCGCTGGGCGATGGGAGCGAACATGGCGATGACCCGGCCTGGGATGCTGCCGAAGCCGAAACGCTCTACACTCTTCTCGAACGGGAAGTCATTCCGGAGTTTTACACCCGCGACAGAAATGGCATCCCGGTCGCCTGGGTCGCACGCATCCGTGAGAGCATGGGCCGGTTGACGCCGCGTTTTTCCGCCAACCGCGCCGTGCGGGAATACACGGAGCAGTACTACATCCCTGCTGCGACCGCTTACCGCGAGCGGGCAGGCAGACAAAGGCGCAATGGGCGCAAAGTTGATAAATTGGAAACGCGCCCTGGAACGAGGCTGGCCAGATCTGCGCTTCGGCGAAGTGAACGTCACGAGCGCCGGTGAAAGGCACGCCTTCGAGGTCCAGGTCTATCTCGGCGGCCTCGACCCGGATTCAGTACGGGTGGAGATTTACGCCGACCGGAGTGGACAAGAGCGAACCGGTGCGGCAGGAGATGACCCGGGGCCGACAGCTGGCGGGAGCCAATGGCTTTATCTACAGCGCCCAGGTGCCTTCGAGCCGTCCGGTAACGGATTATACTGCCAGAGTGATCCCCAGCTTCCCGGGGGTTGTGATTCCTCTCGAAGTTGCCCGAATCTTATGGCAGCGTTGACATAAGTGTTGCAGAAATTTTCCCGGCAAGAGTCGCCGGAAGTGGATTCCAGCAACGTTGCACCAAAGCCCTACACCGCCAATGAAATCAGGGCTGCAAGATAGGATGGCGGGCATTTTTTTGCACTTAGTGAGTTGAGTCGATGTGAGTCAAAATTTGGGTAATCACCTTCCTGCCGCATCATCTCTTTCCGGCCGTCACGCACCGGCAGAATCTATTTGAAGGAGGGTAAGCAATGTCTTCCCAGCATGAAAACCTTCTCAGTGGGATAGGAGCAGCGGCCGCTTTCGTTGCGCCTAACGCCGAGCGCACCCTCGATATCATCAATCTGTATGATCTCGAGGCCGAAGCCGAAAAGCTCATTTCCAAGGGGCCTTTCGGCTACATCTCCGGCGGATCGGGCGACGAGTGGACGTTGCAGGAGAATGTCCGCGCGTTTGACGATCGACAGATTCTTCCCCGCTATCTCGCCGGGGTGGAAATGCCCGAAACCGAAACCGTGCTTCTGGGATCGAAGGTCGGCATCCCGATCTTCGTTCCCCCGATGGCCGCGCACGGTTTGGCGCATGTCACCGCCGAGAAGGGCAGCGCCAAGGGGGCGGCAGATGCCGGCGCCCTGTTCTGCGCGCAGACGCTCGCGAATACTTCCCTGGAAGATATCGCCAAGGTAAGTTCCGGTCCAAAATGGTTCCAGCTCTATTACACCAAAGACCAGGGCGTGAATCGCGAGCTCATTCACCGGGGCAAAGCCATCGGCTGTACGGCCATCGTATTCACGCTCGACCTGGAATGGGCCGGCAATCGGGAAGCGGACCGACGAAACGGATTCGTCTTTCCCGCCTCGCTCCCCTTCCCCAACATTCCCAATGCCCCGGCGGGCGCGAGCCTCGCGGAGCTGCTCCAGATCTTCAAGCACGATCTCAACTTTAGGGATCTCGAATTTATCGTTAAAGAGTCCGGTTTGCCCGTCGTCGTAAAGGGGGTGCTCACGCCGGAGAACGCCAAGGAATGCCTGGCCCGGGGCGCCGCTGCAATCCAGGTTTCCAACCATGGCGGGCGGCAGCTGGACACTGTGCCCGCGGCGATTACGGCCCTACCGGGAATCGTCGAGGCGGTGGGGCCGAACGTCCCGGTCTTTCTCGACGGCGGCGTGCGTCGCGGCGTTCACGTTTTCAAAGCGCTTGCGCTCGGCGCCAGCGCCGTCGCCGTTGGACGGCCGACGCTCTACAGCCTTGCGCTCGGAGGAGCGCCGGGGGTCACGTCGATGTTTGAAGCACTGAAGACCGAGTTGCAGCTCACGATGAAACTCGCCGGGTGCGCGAAGATAGCGGACATCTCCAGAAGATACGTAACCTGATCACCGCACGGCCGGAGGACGTGACCCACCCGCTCGCATCATGAAAGGTTTAGCCTGGAAGTGAGGAATTCTCTCACGGAAAATGAGGCGTTCAGGGAGACTTCGAAAGAATATTTCTGGTCAATGATGGACTTCTTCGTAAGTTGCGCTGCAAAACTCGGCAGGTAGTGCAAGCAAGTAAAAGGATGATTAAATGAACAGCAAGTGCGAACCTGGCGCCTCCGCGCCGGTCGGAGATGATGATACCGGAATGTCTGGCCCGGAGCCGCTCCCGCCGCGCTCGGCCCATATCGCCCTCGTCGTCTCGTCCTCGCTCTGCGCCCAGGCCGCCTCGCGCCAGGCGCACGCCGACGTCGCTACGCCGACGCCCGTCGATCGTGCGGAGCGCGCGAACAAGTGGGTCGTGCTGGCTCTTTCGGGGACGGCGGCCTTCATGACGACGCTGGACTCGTCCATCGTCAATATCGGCCTGCCCTCGATCGCACGCGCCTTCGGCGTACCGCTGTCGGGCACGATCGAGTGGGTCCTGATCGGCTATCTCGTCGTCATCGCGGCCGTCTTGCTCACCTTTGGACGGCTGGCCGACATGCTGGGACGCAAGCCGCTCTTCCTGGCCGGTCTCGCGGTCTTCACACTCGGCTCGGCGCTCTGCGGGGCTGCGCCTTCGCTCGGCGCGCTCATCGCCGCGCGCTGCTTCCAGGGACTCGGGGCGGCCGCCATCTTCTCCGTCAACGTCGCGATGATTACGCGCTCGTTCCCGGCCGCCGAACGCGGCCGGGCGCTCGGCATCAACATGATTCTCGTGGCGCTGGGCGTGAGCGTGGGACCAACCGTCGGCGGCATTCTGACCCAGGCGCTGAGCTGGCGGTGGATCTTCTACGTCAATCTGCCGATCGGCGCGCTGGCCATCCTCGCCGCCTGGCATCTGCTGACCGAGCGCCCGCACCTGGAGCGGCAGCATTTCGACCTGCCGGGAGCCGCGCTTCTGGCCGTCGGGCTTGCCTCGCTGACCCTCGGTCTCTCCTTCGGGCAGGAATGGGGATGGGGCTCTCTCCGGTTCCTGCCTCGATGATGGTCGCGATGGCCGCGCTGGCCGGCGCGGCGTGGGTGGAACGTCGGGTGCCCGCCCCCATTCTGGATCCGGCGCTGCTGCGCAACCGGGTCTTCGTGTTCGCGAACGTCAGCTTCATGATCTGCATGCTGGCCCTTTTCGCGGTGAGCTTTCTCTTGCCGTTCTACCTCGAGGAACTGCAGGGGTACGATACCCTCCGGTCGGGGCTGCTGCTCACGCCGCTCCCGCTGACGCTCGCGCGTGGTGGCGCCCCTCAGCGGGGCCCTCGCGGACCGTGTGGGATCGCGCTGGCTCGCGCCGCTGGGGCTGGCCGTCGCCTGCGCGGGCTTGCTGCTCTTGAGCGGGTTGAGTCCTGCCAGCTCGATCTCCTTCCTCATACTGTGCCTGGTCGTCACCGGGATCGGTCAGGGGCTCTTCCAATCGCCCAATGCGCGCGCGATCATGGGAGCCGTTCCGCCTGACGAGCAAGGGGTGGCCTCTGGCACACTGGCCACTTTTCGCGTAATCGGCCAGAGTCTGAGCGTCGCGGTGGCGGGCGCGGTCTTCACGGGCCTCGGCGCCGCGGCGGCCGGGGCCGCCCTGGCAGCCGGCCGGGAGACCCTGAGTGTCGAGCAGGTACGGGCGCTGCAGCAAACGTTCGTAAAGGGCCTGCATGCCGCCTTCGTGGTGTGCGCGGTGTTCGCGGCAGTGGGAGTGGTGACCGCGCTGGGCCGGGGAAGGGAAAGCGGTGCACTCTACCCCCGGCGGAAAGAGCCCGGCCGCGATTGAGAAAATGATTCGTGCCGCAGCTCAGCGAGAAAGGAGAAAAGAATGCATGGAGAAAGAAGTGCCTATATTAAAGGTCTCATAATTAAATTGACATTACCAGAAAATCTCCCCTCGCCCCTCTTTTCCAAAGAGGGGTATTATTCCTCCCTTTAACAAAGGGAGGTTAGGAGGGATTTTATGAAGCAGTGTTTTCACTATTTTGAGACTGTTAATAAGTAGGCTAAAGTTTTTTGAAGGAATGGCCCGCGACCTTTTCCAAACCAAGAGGAATAAAACGAGAGATGAAAGCATGAATGGAAAGCAAACAAAGCGGCGATGGCGATGTGTGTCTACCTGAGCTATATTGAAATCAAGCCCAGAACCAGGGTAGAGCCTGGGTCATGAAGTCGAGAAGGTCATGGTCGAAACGGCGAAAAACATTTTCCTCATTGTCAGCGCCCTCTTCCCTATCGTGAATCCACTCGGGGGAAGCCCTATTTTTCTGTCGTTGACGAGGGAATTTTCAGCATCGAGGCGGAGGGCGCTTGCGCGACGCGTCGCGATGAACAGTTTTTTCCTGCTGGTTGGGTCCTACCTGGTTGGAACGCACGTTCTCGCCTTTTTCGGGATTTCGTTGCCGGTGGTGCAGATCGGAGGAGGGTTGATCGTCATCTCAACCGGCTGGGCGATGCTGAAGCAGCCGGATGAAGATCATGAGGAACGCCATAAAGTGCACCGCAACATGCGACCGCAAGACCCTTTTCGCAGCGCGTTTTATCCGCTGACTTTGCCCCTGACGGTGGGGCCGGGGTCGATTTCCGTCGCCGTCACGCTGGGGGCAAATGCCCTCCACGATTACGGAGTCCATCACCTGCTCATCCTGGCGGCCATCGTCGGCTCGTTTCTGATCGCGGTGAGCATTTTCCTGTGCTACGGATTTGCGGACTATTTAGCCCGAATTCTGGGACCGACAGCCATGAGCGTCATCCTGCGGCTGTATACGTTTCTGTTGGTCTGCATTGGAGTGCAGATTATGTGGAACGGAGTCAAAGCGCTTTTGGCGTCGGACTCGCTGCTTCTGCATTGAATAAGAGGAGAGCCTATGGCCGACGTGACCGAGCTTGTCCATCACTGGGGGTATCTCGCCGTCTTCCTCGTCGTCGTCCTCGGAAACCTGGGCCTGCCCGTGCCCGAAGAGACGATCCTGGCCCTGTCGGGCTACCTGGTCTGGCGCGGGAAAATGCGGCTGTCGTTGGTCCTTGTCGTGGGCGTGGCCAGCGCCGTTGCCGGGGACAACCTGGGCTACTGGATCGGGCGGCGATACGGGCAGAAGGCCACCGAGCGGTACGGCCACTCGCTCCTGGGTGGGCCGGAACGGCTGGAATCCGTGCGCCGGTTCATAACCCGGCATGGTCCCCTGGGGGTGTTCGCCGCCCGATTCATCCCCGGCGTTCGATTCCTCGCCGGGCCCCTCGCGGGGTCCATGGGCGTCCGGCCGATTCCCTTCATGATCGCCAATGCGCTCGGGGCTCTCGTCTATGTCCCCGTCGTCGTGACGGCGGGCTACGCCGTCGGATACGGGCTCGGGGCGTATGTGGAGCGGCTTCGGAAGGTCGTGGGCGAGGTGGAGCATGTTGTCCTGATTCTCGCCGTCTTGGGGACGATCGCGGCCCTGGGATGGCGGGCCATCCGAGGCCGCCGATCGTCGTAAGTTGGACCTCCCCCCTGCCGGTCCCCGACTTGTCCCCGCGGGACTTACCCTCCGGCGTGATTGCGACGATGCCGGCCGCCGGTACAGAACGTACCAATCTGAAGCCGGCTCGACCAGGATAACGATATAATATTTTCATGGCGGAAGATTTCATGACAAATCCTCACAAATCTTGAAACTCTGGGGGACGCATTATGCCTGCTGAGTCGCATCTCACTCTTATCGCCAAGACGATCCAACTCTCGGTTGCCCCTGTCTTTTTACTTACGGCAATCGGGACAATGATCGCAGTCCTTACCGGTCGATTAAACCGTATTGTTGATCGGGCACGCGTTCTTGAAGAACACCTGGCTTCTTTGCCTGCTAAGGGAGGGGGAGAAATCCACGCTGAACTCTCAACCCTGTCCCGGCGTTCCAAATTGATCAACGTGGCCATCACCCTGGGTACTATATGCGCGCTCCTGATCTGTTCCATGATTGCTGCCATGTTTACTCAACAAGTGCAAAAATATTCCCTACAAGTGCTTCCGCAGCCCCGGTTTCATTGGGTGAAAAAGCGTTCCAGACATTGTTGCATGAATTCACCGCTGGTGACTTTTGGCCCCCCTTTATTAAAGGGGGCGGGGGGGATTTCTGACCCGGGCTTTCCAAGAAAATCCCCCCTTTCCCCCCTTTTCCAAAGGGGGGAATTTTTGCATCGTTTAGGTAAAATGGCTATCTTTGGGGGCTTAGGGCCGCATTTTCAAGGGTAAAATTGCCCAACTTGAAATTGGAGCATGCTTCCTTGAGGAAACCTCGATGAAGAAGAATTTCTATCCCGGCATCAAGAAAATCCTGTTCCCGTTGCACAAGGACCGGGACTTATCGGATACCTCAGGTCCGGCGCGGGCCATGTTCGGCCCACCTCCGGAAACGGCGGCGGGCCAGAGGGGCCGGGACCTCGTGGATTTCCTCAAGCAAGTGTCGCTCTTCGAGGACCTCACGCTGGGGGACCTCAAGCGACTCGCCCGGATCGTCCACGAACGGAGCTACCGGGACGGCGAGATCATCTACGAACAGGGGAAACCCGGCACGGCGTTGTACCTCGTGCGAGGTGGAGTCGTCGAGATCGTGAGGCGAAAACGGAATGGCGAGGAGATGTCCCTTGTGTTGTTGGAGCCGCCCGCCTCCTTTGAAGAGTTGGCGGCGACGGGGGCCGACGTGGTTCGCTGGACCTCGGCGCGGGCTCACGGCCCGGTCTCCCTGGTGGCCATCGGACATCCCGACCTGGAGACCCTCAGCCGCAGTTTCCCGCTCCTGGCGAACAAGCTTCTCAAGAAGCTGGCCCAGGTGATGGCCATGAGGATCCAAGGGCTTTTGGAGGCCGAGTATTTCAGCGAGGAGGGAGGCTCTGAACCGTGATTCCCCGTAATGACTCCGTCCCTGCCGGGATGGTCTTCAAGGTTGTCGTGGCCGCCGCCGGCGTGCTCCTTTCGGCCTACCTCCTTTGGAAGCTGCGGACCCTTATTCCCCCCGTTGCGGTCGGCGGCTTGGTGGCTTATATTTGCCGCCCTCTCGTTGCCCACTTGGAACGTTACCGGGTGCCGCGAGGTTTGGCGATTGGGCTGCTACTGTTGGCGTTCGTGATTGTAGTTCATTTCATCGTGAATCGGGTGCGCGCCGTCATGCCTACTGAAATCGGGACCATCGAGCTCAAGGTCCGCGGGCTTTACAAACTCAATAAGACCTACAAAGACCTGATGGGGCTTGACCCATCGCTAACCCGGAGCAACTGGATCTACGGATTGGTGCACGGCGAGTTGGACCCTCAAGTGGATCGGATCAACCGGCTTCTCGAACTTACGCCGGAAGAGACCTCCCGGTTCCTCGCCTCGCGCCCTCACGGCCCCGATGCGCCTCCCGGGTCTGACCGTTTGCTCGATTACTATCGGGCAAATCTCCGTACGCTCAAGTTGCGCGCCCCGGCGGCACCCTCCAAAACCGGAGCAATTCGAGGAGCGCCTCCGGCTCCTGCCAAGACCACCGGAACCGTTGTTGAAGGCGCCTGTCGCAACGCTGGCCCACTTCCTTTCCACCTGGATCGTACAACCCCTGATCTTCCTGTTTCTGCTAATGGATAATGGCGAGATCAAACGCGGCCTTCTTCGAGGGGTCCCCAATCGCCTGTTCGAACCGGCGCTGATGGTCCTGGCGGACCTCGACCGTGCTTTAGGCAGATACCTGCGCGGCCTTTTCCTCGAGTGCGTTTTGCTGGGACTTACCGTAGGGTCGCTCCTGGCCATCGTCGGCCTTCCCCTCTATTGGGCGATCGCCATCGGGATCTTCGCCGGAGCGACCAATGTGGTCCCGTACCTGGGCTCCGCGGTCGCCTTACTGGGAGGGCTGGCCTATGCCCTCCTGTCGGAGGAGATCCATCCGCTGCTGCCGATGGTGAACACAGAGAACATCGCGATCTGGGTGATTGCCGCCGTGGTATTGGCCGAGTTGATCAAGAACGTCTTTTACGAACCGGTCATCCTCGGCGGCGCGGTCAAACTTCACCCGCTCGTCGTGGTGATCGGGGTCGTGGGCGGCGGCATGTTGTTCAATCTCGTCGGAGTGTTGCTGGCAATCCCGGTCATCACCGTCGTAAGAGCCTTGGTCTCGAGCACCGCCAGACAACTCAAAGCCTATGGATTGATTTGAAGATCGTTACTAATACAAACGCATTAAATAGATTGACCCAAATGTAGGGTGCGTTCCCCGAACGCACCAATATTTCAGGCCTGATCGGGGATCAGGCCCTACATTTTGTCAAATAATAAAACGGCTCCGCATTAATCTAAATTTTTTTGAGGGGAGATATCGATGAAGAAGAAAACATTTTGGTCTTGGTTGCTCGCCCTCGGCCTGTTCCTCTGGGTCTCTTCCGGGGACGGACTCGCCGGAACGCTTGAGGACGTCAAGGGCAGGGGCAAACTGATTGCGGGAGTAAAAACCGACTTTCCGCCTTTTGGTTTTCTCGATAAGCACGGGGATCATAAAGGATTCGACGTCGACATTGCCAAAGTCCTTGCTGTGGAACTCTTCGGGAACGAGAAGGCGGTTGAATTCGTGGCGGTCACGTCAGGGAACCGGATTCCCTTCTTAACTTCAAAGAAGGTTGATGTCGTCGTCGCCACGATGAGTATCACGGAGGAGAGGAAGAAGGAGGTTGATTTCAGCATCCCTTATTTCGTATCCGGTCAGATGATCCTGGTCCACGGGGACAGCAGGATTACCAAATATCAGGACCTGTCGGGCAAGAAGGTTGCTACCATCCAAGGCTCGACAGGCGATATGGCTATCGCCAGACTGGTCCCGACTGCAGAGCGGGTTAAATTCGAGCGCACTTTCGAAGCGCTGCAGGCCTTGAAAGAGCGCCGGGTGGAAGCCTTCGTTGAAGACTACATGCTTATCTATGACCTGGTTCAGGAAAATCGAGGGTTGAAAATTACGGGTTTGCAACCTTTCAGCCCGGAGCGCTACGGCCTGGCGGTTCGAAAAGGAGACCCGGAATGGCTCGACTTTATCAATGCCACCTTAACCAAAATGAAGGAAACGGGGGAGTTTGATAAGCTCTTGGGGAAATGGTTTGGCGAGGCAGCAAAGGTCATTCGGAGGTTGTACGAAAAGTAAAGCCCATGCCCTCTACCCATCATGTAAAACACACTCAAAGCAGGAAAAGGGAATCAGTCATTGAAGGGATGGACCTTTTCGTTACGGTAGGCCGGACCCCAAATGATCCACTTCCAGAAGCAGATCCCGATGGATTGCCGAAACGGTTGATAATGTCTGGGGCTCCGATCTAAGTGTGGTTATGACTCAAGTTCGGTTCAGGAGGTGCTCATGAAATGCGAATTTCATTTCCGTCTTCGTATCTGCATCTTTTTGCTTTCCTATCCGCCCAGTTGTTAAGCATGGCCCATGCCGCAGCGCCGGAGAGCCCCATCGCCTCGCGCACAGCCACGGTCGAGGGCGCCCAGATGCATTATTTGAGAACGGGTCACGGCCCAACGGTTATCCTGCTCCACGGTTACACCCAGACCTCGCGCATGCGGAGACCGATCCTTCGGCTTCTTGCCGCGCCGGCTGGGCGTATTTCGTTTCCTTCGTCCAGACAGCCAAGGATTTTGCGCAGCTCTCTCAGACCAAGCTGCCCATGCCGGTGCTGGCCATCGGCGGCGAGAAGGCCAGCGGATCCGTCCTAGGGCAGCAAGTGAAACTTGTCGCCACGAATGACCGTTGTGGTCCTAAAAAACACCGGGCATTGGGTGCTTGAAGAAAATCTCAAAGGGACAACGGACGCACTCATTGAATTTTCTATGAGCTCTGATCCGGTTTCTTCTTAGTTCCGGAGGGTAAAGTAACGTATTTTCCCCAAAGAAATACACCCCCCACCCCATTTATCTTTTCGCCTGTCAGTGCCAGCGTAAACCTGTAGGACTTCGATTTTTCGCCGGTGGATGTGCGACAAGTGGAAGTACAAGCGGCTGGACGAAACGGCCCAGAAGCGGGCCATTAACCGAGATGAGGGATGCGGAGAAGCTGATCGCCCGCATCTTTTTTCTTGAGGGGCACCCCATCATCAGCCACTTAAACCCATGAACATCGGAGCCGAAGTGGCGCTCCGGATTGAAAAAATCGGTCTCCCAAAGAGTCCCCCCTCTTTAGGGTCTTCAACCAAATTCAAAAAGGAGGAAGCCATGTCTCAAAACATCGGCCGCGCGAAGCGCAGCGAAAAAGGACTCCTGACCCCGGACAACTGCGTTGTGACCCTCATCGATCTTCAGCCCCAGATGCTCTTTGGCGTTTCCAATTTCGACCGCCAAGGGATCATCAACAACAACGTTGCCCTCTCGAAAGCCGCCAGGGTTTTCGATATCCCCGTGGTCCTCTCGACGGTTGAAACCAAGGGTTTCAGCGGAAACATGTGGCCGCAGATCCAGGCGGTCTTCCCCAACCAGGTGCCGATCGAGCGTTCTTCCATGAACTCCTGGGATGACCAGAACTTTGTCGCCGCGATCCAGAAGACCGGCCGGAAGAAGATCGTGTTGGCCGGGCTATGGACCGAAACCTGCGTGGCTCTTCCAACGGTGCAGGCCATTCACGACGGCTATGAAGTCTATGTCGTCGAAGACTGCTGCGGCGATGTTAGCCAGCTCGCCCACGATAACGCGATGAAGCGGGTGATCCAGGCGGGCGCGAAGCCGGTCACCTCGCTCTCCGTGATGCTCGAGTGGCAGCGCGACTGGGCCTTGAAGGACACCTATGACGCCGTGATGGACATCGTGAAGAGTCATTATGGGGCCTACGGCGCGGGTGTGGAGTACGCCTACACCATGGTTCACGGAGCCGCGGCGACGAAGCTCCTTGAATACGTCATACCGACTGCCGCGCCTGCGCACAAGTAGCGGCTTGGGGGAGAGATCGCGCCTGTTCTTTACTAAAAGCGGGAAGACGTAATGTGGACCTCAACCCGGAAGGATGAACGATGGCGGAAGCCCAACCAGAAGGAACTAACCCTGCTATTTGGGCTTCGCAGGGAGTAGCGGATTCCCCCTGGAGCCCGTTCCGTCATTCCACGTTCACGGTCCTCTGGATTGCCACTGTCGTCTCGAACATCGGCACCTGGATGCAGAATGCCGCTGCCGGCTGGCTGATGACCGGGCTCAACCCGGACCCCCTGGTCGTTGCCCTGGTGCAAGTTGCGACCTCGCTGCCGATGTTCTTATTCGTCCTGCCTGCGGGAGCGCTGGCCGATATTATTGATCGCCGCCATCTTTTGCTCGTCGTCCAGATTGCTGCAGCGGTGATCATTGCGGTCTTGAGTCTGCTGGTCTGGGCCGACCGGGCGACGCCGTTTATCCTGCTCGCGTTCACCTTTCTTGCCGGAATTGCCGCGGCGCTGATCTCGCCGGCATGGCAGGCGATCGTACCGCAGTTGGTACCGCGCCAAGATCTTCCAGCGGCGGTAGCGCTGAACAGTGTTGGCTTCAATGTCAGTCGGGCGGTGGGGCCGGCACTGGCCGGACTGATCATCGCGGCTATGGGACTGGCTGCGCCGTTCTGGCTGAATGCGATCAGTTACCTCGGCGTGATCGCTGCCCTGATCTGGTGGCATGAACCTGGAACCCGCACTCGCACATCTGCCTGCCGAGCGTTTCGCTTCAGCGATCCGGATCGGCCTTCGCCATGCACGTCATAATCCGCACTTGCGCGCGACGCTGATTCGTGCGGCAGGATTCTTCGTGTTTGCGAGCGCCTATTGGGCGCTGCTGCCCCTTGTTGCTCGCAACCAGGTGGTTGGCGGGCCGGAGCTTTACGGATTTCTCCTTGGAGCGATCGGCGCCGGTGCCGTGGGCGGCGGGTTTGCGTTGCCATGGTTGAAGTCGCACATGGGCGCCGACAGGCTGGTCGCGGCGGGCACGATCGGCACTGCGGTCGCTCTGGTCCTGTTCGGTTTGGCCCGTCATCCGGCGGCCGCGCTTGCCGCAAGTGTGATCGCGGGCGTGTCGTGGATTGCCGTGATTGCGACGATCAACGTCTCGGCGCAGGTGGCGTTGCCCGGGTGGGTGCGTGGCCGCGGGCTCGCGGTGTTCGCTGACCGTCCTTTTCGGCGGCATGACGCTCGGCAGCGCCCTTTGGGGCCAGGTTGCCGCGATGATCGGCCTTCCCGGCGCTCATTTCGCTGCGGCTGCAGGAGTGCTTGCGGCAATCCCACTGCTGTGGCGCTGGAAGCTCCAGACCGGCGCTGGCGTCGACCTGATGCCATCGATGCACTGGCCGACGCCCGTCCTCTCGCACGAAATCGATGCCGACAGAGGACCGACATTGGTGACCGTCGAATACCGAATCGATTCACGAAACCGCGAAGAATTCCTGGCCGCCCTGGAAAGATTCGCACATGAGCGCCGCCGCGACGGCGCATACGCGTGGGGCGTGTTCGAGGACGCCGCCGAGGAAGGGCGGTTCCTGGAAACATTCCTCGTGGAATCGTGGCTGGAACATCTGCGGCAGCACGAACGGGTAACCCATGCCGACCGCCTCCTGCAAGATGCGGTTCATCGATTCCAGCTTGGAAGGCACACCCAAAGTCACTCACTTTATCGCTGCTGCTCCAGGCGAAGCGCACGCGCCCAAGGAGAAGCAGGCGTAAAGATCGGACTGGCCCTGAACGGATGTAATTCCATGTTATCGGAAGAGCGCAGGAATTGCGCTCCCGGGGGAGAAGTCATGAACAACCACAGTTCGCCGGAAAAATCCGGGGAGCCCGTAGCTGTTCTGGCTTTACGCACGGTCAAGCCTGGATTTGAAGAGAGATTCGAGGACAGAGTTGCATGATTTCATCTCCCGATCGCTTCAGACCGAGGGTCAACTGGGGGTGAGTGTCATGCGCCCGGTTCAAGGGAGCGGGTCGCGTGAATACGGCATTCTGCGCCGGTTTTCGTGACTCGGAGTCCCGTGACCGTTTTTACGAATCTCCCATTTTCAAGCAATGGGAAATAACGGTTGCTTCGTTGACCGAAGGGGAGCCGAAACACCAGCATTTGTCCGGCCTGGAAACCTGGTTTGTCCTTCCGGGTCAACGGGCGTTGATTCCGCCGCCACCCTGGAAGATGGCCCTTGTCACGGTCCTGGGCGTTTGGCCAATCAGTATGTTGGTTCCATGGTTGCTGAATCCTCTCATAAGCAGCCTGTCTTTGACCCTGCAAGCACTCTTTGTAGCTGTCGGCATAGTCATTCTTCTCACTTGGGTGGTCATGCCGGTGTTGGTTAGAATTCTAAAACGTTGGCTATATCCCTTATAAAGGAGGTAAACGAATATGAACACACCCGAACTGATTTTACACAATGGAGCCATCACCACCCTCGATGATGGGCATCCTCAGGTCTCGGCCGTTTCCATAGCCGGAGGACGGATCGTGGCCGTAGGTGGGGAAGAGCTTCTTAAGACCGCGGGGAAGACGACGAAGCGGATCGACCTTAAGGGGCGACGCGTCATCCCGGGTCTCAACGATTCCCACCTCCACGTAATCCGGGGCGGGCTCAACTACAACATGGAGCTCCGCTGGGATGGCGTTCCCTCGCTCGCCGATGCCCTCGCGATGCTGCGTGAGCAGGCCCGGCGCACCCCTCCGCCCCAATGGGTGCGGGTCATCGGCGGCTGGACGGAGTTCCAGTTTGCCGAGCGGCGCATGCCGACCCTGGAGGAGATCAACCAGGTCGCACCTGACACGCCGGTCTTCGTTCTGCACCTTTACGACCGCGCCATCGTCAACGGGGCGGCGCTGCGCGCCCTGGGCTATACCCGGGAGACGCCCGACCCGCCCGGCGGTCAGATTCAGCGCGACAATGCGGGGAACCCAACGGGGCTCCTCATTGCCAAGCCGAACGCCATGATCCTTTACGCGAGCCTGGCCAAGGGGCCGAAGCTCTCCTATTCGGACCAGGTTAATTCGACCCGCCAGTTCATGCGCGAGTTGAACCGGTTGGGGCTCACCAGCGCCATAGACGCCGGCGGCGGCTTCCAGAACTACCCGGATGATTATAAGGTGATCGAGGATCTGGCAGGAAAGGGGGAACTCACCCTGCGGATCGCCTACAACCTCTTCACCCAACACCCCAAGGGGGAACTGGCGGACTTCTCTCGTTGGGTCAAGATGACCTCTCCGGGGAAGGGGGACGACTTCTACCGCATGAACGGCGCCGGCGAGATGCTCGTTTTCTCCGCCGCCGATTTCGAGGACTTCCTGGAGCCGCGACCCGACCTTCCGCCGATCATGGAACAGGAACTCTCCCAGGTTGTCCGCCTCCTGGTGGAGAACCGCTGGCCCTTTCGCCTCCATGCCACGTATGACGAGTCCATCTCCCGCTTCCTCGACGTCTTCGAGGGGGTGAACCGCGATGTTCCCTTCAAGGGACTGCGATGGTTCTTCGACCACGCCGAGACCATCACGCCGCGCAACCTGGAGCGGGTTAAAGCCCTTGGCGGCGGCATCGCCATCCAGGACCGGATGGCCTTCCAGGGGGAATACTTCCAGGACCGGTATGGGAAGGCGGCGGCCGAACATACTCCACCCATCAGACGGATGCTGGAAATGGGGATCCCGGTCGGCGCCGGCACCGATGCAACCCGGGTGGCGAGCTACAACCCGTGGGTCTCCCTTTACTGGCTCGTGACGCGGCCGGACTGTGGGCAGGAGCGCAGCTCTACCCGGAGGCGAACCGCCTCGACCGGATGGAGGCGCTTCGCCTCTATACGATCGGGAGCAGCTGGTTCTCAGGCGAGGAAGGGAAAAAGGGGATACTTTCGCCGGGGCAGCTTGCCGACCTGGCGGTCCTCTCCGCCGACTACTTCACGATCCCGGAAGAGGAGATCAAGGGGATCGAATCGGTTCTCACCATCGTCGGCGGGAAGGTGGTATACGGTGCGGAGGAATTCGGCAGTCTCGCGCCTCCCCCTCTGCCGGTGAGTCCCGACTGGTCGCCGGTAGGCCCCTACGGCGGCTACCACCGCGGTACCGCGGCTTCCGCGGCAATCCATAAGGGATGTGCCTGTCATACCCACAGACAGGTCTGGCTGCCGAAAGAGTCCCGGTTCTGGGGGATCGGCTGCGATTGCTTCGCCTTCTGAAAATCATATCGCGATTGGAGGAAAAGATGAAATCCGTGCGCAAGATCAGCAAAGTCTGGAAGAGCAAGCCCACCATCGAGGGGGCCGGCGTCCATCTGAAACGGGCCTTCGGCTACAACCAGGTCCCCCTGTTCGACCCCTTCCTCATGCTGGACGACTTCCATTCGAATTATCCCCCCCATTACCTGAAGGGGTTTCCCTGGCACCCGCACCGGGGGATCGAGACGATCACCTACGTCATCCACGGCCGGGTGGAGCACGGCGACAGCATGGGGAACAAGGGGGTCATCGCCTCGGGCGACGTGCAGTGGATGACCGCCGGCAGCGGCATCATCCACCAGGAAATGCCCAAGGGTGACGACGACGGCCTCATGTGGGGCTTCCAGTTCTGGGCGAACCTTCCCGCTTCCCACAAGATGATGGACCCCCGCTACCGCGGGATCGTGAGCGGGGAGATCCCGGAGGTGACCCTCAAGGGCGACGTCCGGGTGAAGGTCATCTGCGGCGAGGTCGGCGGGGTAAAGGGGCCGGTGCGGGACGTCGTCGTCGATCCCGCGTATCTGGACGTGACGGTGCCGCCGGAAACGACCTTCACTCACCCGATCAGGCGGGGGCACAAGGTCTTCGCCTACGTGGTGGACGGGGAGGGGTATTTCGACCCGGAGCGGAACGCCTACGCCCACGAGGTGGTGGGGGACAACTATTTCGACATGAAGCGGAAGTGCGCCTGCAGCGCCGAAAATCTCATTCTCTACGGGGATGGCGATGAAGTGGTCATTACCACCGAGGAGAGGCCGGTCCGCTTTCTCCTGGTATCGGGAAAGCCCATCGGCGAGCCGGTCGCCTGGTATGGCCCCATCGTCATGAACACCCAGGAGGAATTGCGGATTGCCTTCGAGGAGTACGAGAAGGGGACATTTATCAAGCATAAATAGCGATTTCCGACATATCGCACAGATGGCAATCGACAAGGGAAGATGCCGATGGCAGTTCGCCACCTGAGCACCAGCCTTTGCTGCATCATCATTATGATCCTGATTCGCCTGGGGGCGGCATGCGCAGAGACCGGGCTGTCGTGCTCGCCCCCTCCTTATGCTTTGAATCGTGCGGACGAGAATTACCAGTATTTGCGCGAGCCCGCCTGCCGTACCGACTGTTCTGGGATCCTGTCAAATACATGCCGCTCAATGCGTCGGGCAGCTGGTATCTCTCCCTCGGCGGCGAGGCACGGGAACGTTATGAGTATTTTAACCACCCCAACTGGGGGCGGGACCCGCAGGACGATGGCTATTTCCTCCAGCGCTATTTTCTTCATGCTGATCTCCACATGGGTGAGCATCTTCGCCTGTTTACCCAGTTGCAGAGCAGCCTGGAGAACGGCCGAGAGGGAGGACCGCGCCCTACTGACAAGGACGAACTTGACCTGCACCAGGCTTTCCTCGACGTGAAGTTCAATTTCGGGGAGGATGGCTCGTTTCTCCTTCGCTCAGGCCGGCAGGAGTTGGCTTACGGCTCACAGCGCATCATTGCAGTCCGGGAGGGGCCGAACGTGCGGCAAAGTTTCGACGGCTTCCGCGCCATGGTCCGTAACCGCAGATATTCAAGTGGACGGTTTCGCGACCAAGCCGGTGGAAACGAACCGCTATGTCTTCGACGACGGGCCCGACAATAACCGGGGCCTGTGGGGCTTGTATTCCGTGTTCCCGCTGCCGGTAATTCCGAAAGGCAACATGGACCTGTATTACGTCGGGTATTATAACCGGGAAGCGCGCTTTGACCAGGGGAGCGCCCGCGAAACCCGACACTCGGTGGGAACCAGGCTGTGGCGAATCGCCAAACCCATCGACTACAACTTCGAGTTTATTTACCAATGGGGAAGCTTCGGCAACGGCGATATCCGGGCATGGACGGCCGCATCCGATACCGGCTACACCTTCGACTCTCTGCCCCTACGCCCTCGCTTTGGCCTGAAGGCGAACATCACCAGCGGTGACCGGGATCCGAACAATCCTGACCTCCAGACCTTCAACCCCCTTTTCCCGAAAGGGGCTTATTTCAGCGAAGACGGTCTGATTGGCCCGGCCAACCACATCGACTTGAACCCTTCCGTTGACCTTCATTTTACAGACAGTCTTATTCTTTCATTGAACTGGGATTTCTTCTGGCGCGAGAGCATCCATGACGGGATTTACAACAACGCCGTTGTCCTTGTCCGATCCGGTAAGAACAGCACGGCTCGATATGTAGGGAGTCAACCGCAGGCTCAACTGCAGTGGAACATCGACCGCCACATCACCTTCATCGCCATTTACGCCCACTTTTTTGCCGGTGAGTTTCTCCGCGAAACCGGACCTGGCAAGGATGTGGATTATGTCACCACGTGGCTGACGTATAAATTTTAACAGGTAAAACCGTTATCCTTTTGAAGGATGTCATGAGAAGGAGCTTCCGAAAGGTGGGAAGACGATACTTCAGGGATTTTTCTTTCCCCTGGACGCTCCTTGAGACGGGTCCGGGGAAGTGAAGAAGGGCGAGGAAGGACTGAGGCAGGAGTTGGCTCCTTTGGCGGCCCAGAAGGCCATTTTTCACTTCAGAATCAAGCAAGTCATCCAGTCTGGCGACATCGCGCTGATGCACACTGAGTGGGAGGTGTCTTCGCCCCAGCAAATGTCCTTGCATGCGATTGAGGTCGCCCGCCGTCAGCCGGACGGCACGTGGCGCTGGCTCATCGGCGACCCTTTTACCGTCGGTAAACAGGCTGCCTCCTGAAGTGGCATGCGTTGTGTTCGGCCTCGGTTATCGCGTCATTGGTACGTAGCGATACCCCCAGAGGCGCTGGTGGCCGGTTACCCGAAGCCGTTGTGGCCGAGTGTGCTGGCGTCATCTTTTTGGGCGCTCTGAGTCTTTGGATGTGGAGACTTAGAGCTTATCCTTAAATAAACCTCTGCGTTAAAATCCCCCTTTGAAAAAGGGGGACATAGGGGGATTTGCTGTAGATCGCTTTCGAAAAATCCCCCCAACCCCCCTTTGCAAAGGGGGGAATACTATTTACGGACAAGCTCTTATGCGCGGGCCGACCAAATGAACGAAATCAGGCCTCGCCTTAGAGGTAGCGGTAATTCGAGCACCGGCGTTTTCGCTAATGGTCGTTTTGGGCGATTCCTGGAGGTGTGACGATGACAACAAAGGAAGGCGGAAGGAAAGGGGGTTTTGAGACCGTGTTAGCGGCCTCGGGCCGTTCCCCCCAAATACCCGAATCGGCGGATGCATACGGATGGCTGATCGGAAGCTGGGAACTGGATGTCTACCATTATTGGGGGGTCGATGTTGCCGCACGCCAGATAAAGGGCGAGGCCCATTTCGGGTGGGTTCTCGAAGGCCGGGCCGTGCAGGATGTCTGGATCATGCCGCGGCGTTCGGAGCGCACCGCGGATCTGGACAAGACCCTGAATATGTACGGCACAACGCTCCGCGTATGGGATCCATCGATTCTGGCCTGGCGTATCACCTGGATCAATCCGGCGGGAGATCACCGTGAGGAACAAATCGGCCGTTGGAGCGGCAAGGACGTCGTCCAGGTGGGCGCTCGTCCTGATGGCACCCCGACCCGCTGGATTTATACGGAGATCACCCCGGACTCGTTCCATTGGCTGGGAGAAGCGCTGGAGCCGGATGGCAAGACCTGGAGGATCGAGGGAGAGTTTCGCGCCAGGAGGGTGCGCCAAAACAGAAGCGTTCCCTGCTTTCGATAATCGGGGCGTTTTCCGACGCGCCCATGCTAGAAGCAAAAACGCGGGGCAAAAGGGGGAGAGGAGTGCTGAGTATGGGTGAGGAGCCACATCTGATTGGTTTCTCGCCCGGGGGTCGGCATTTTGTACAGATGGACGAGCCAAAGGAAATAGCACTCTTGGTTCTTTCTACACCGGTAGCGGTGAGAACAGAGCGATATGGTCTTTCAATAGGGAAGCGTCGCCATCTAACCGAGGCAGGACTGGAGCGCGCGAAGCTAGATTCCCATGGTAGGTCGAAGGGATAATGTCATCAATCCTGTGAAAAATCTGATGTGTTCCACTAATTCTTGGACCGGCTAACCGTCTCGCGATCAGACATCAGAGGGCCCCCCGGTCCACGAGGACCTCCTGAATTCCTGAGTTTCGAATTTCCTTTCTGCTTAGAATCTCTCCAGCCGTAATCAACAAGACTACGGAACCGCAGGCATTTTTATTTCATCTAAAAAAATATAGCAGATGTAAATAGCATGTATCACTTTCCTCTGTTTTAAAAGAAAAGGGGGAAAGGATACGTTTCGGGGATAATAAAATGGCAAGGCGAGTAAAGGAGATTACAAAAGAGTTTCATATCGTTATCCCATATTCTAAACGGCGACTGACAGCGACCGGGCGATTGATTTTTAGCGGATGGAGCTGACCAAGCCCGCGCCACGAAGGCCGAGGGTCCCGTTAGGCATCATCGAGAAGGATCAATCCAAGCAGCCTAAGGAGGTTCAAATGCGATACGTCGATGGCTATATCTTACCCGTCCCCAAGAAGAACCTGAAGGCCTATATCCGCATGGCGCGGATGGGTGAAAAAATGTGGCGGAAGCACGGCGCGCTCGATTACAAAGAATGCGTTGCCGATGACCTCAAAACAAAGTGGGGAACCCCGTTCCCGCGAATGATGAAGCTGAAGCCCGGCGAGACTGTGGTCTTCTCCTATGTCGTGTTCAAGTCGCGGGCGCACCGGGATCGCGTCAACGCAAAGGTGATGAAGGAAATGGAAGAAATGGGCGCGCCGAAAGACATGCCTTTCGACGTCAAGCGCATGGTCTACGGCGGATTCAAGGTCTTGGTCGATGCTTAACCCCGAAGAGTCAACCCAAAAGGAGAAATACCATGGCAGATAAACATAGGAAAATGAACCCGGTTGTTCACTTCGAGATGCCGGCGGCAAATACAAAACGCATGGCAGATTTCTATACCAACGTGTTTGGTTGGAAAACACAGATGTTAGGCCCAGAAATGGGCGACTATGTTCTCGCCACCACGGCGGAGTCTGACGAAAAGGGTGGCCCAAAGAAGCCGGGCGCCATCAATGGCGGGTTCTTCCCTAAGTCGGGAGATAAACCCGGGCAATATCCTTCAGTGGTGATTGCCGTCGAAGACATTAAGGAGCATATGAAAATAGTGGAAAGAGCAGGCGGCAACGTGCTTGGAGAGCCCTGGGATATCCCAGGCGTCGGATTGTATGTGGCGTTTATTGACACGGAAGGCAACAGGGTAAGCATGCTCCAGCCGCGCATGCCATTTAGCTGATCGCCTTCGTGATTCCGTGGTTGGTGCTCACCCCACAGGCAGCTCGGCTATGACAGCGAGTTCATGGGTCAAGCGGGTGCTCGGCGGCGCGTTCTTCGCTCTGACTGTACTCCTGGCGACCAGTTGCACTCGATTCGAAAACCAAGGAGCAGACGATGACTCAAATCCCAGGCCCAGCAGGTTCTCTCCATATCGATGACGGCGGCTGGGAAATGAAGGTGGAAGGAGAAATATTTATGCAAAAGATCACACCACATTTATGGTTTGACAAAGAAGCTAAGGAGGCGGCCGAATTCTACACTTCTGTTTTCCCCAAATCAAAGATCAAGAACACAACGACGCTCCATAAGACCCCTTCCGGTACCGTGGATATCGTAACCATTGAGCTTTTGGGGCAGGAATTCATGCTGATCTCCGCTGGTCCTCTTTTTAAGTTTAACGAAGCGATCTCGTTCATGGTCTACTGCGATACCCAAAAAGAAATAGACTACTACTGGGAGAAGCTCTCCGCAGTGCCGGAAGCAGAGCAGTGCGGCTGGCTCAAGGACAAGTACGGCCTTTCATGGCAGATTGTTCCCACTGCTATGGGCGATATGCTGAAGGAAAAAGACAAGAAGAAGCTCGCACGGGTGACCGAAGCGTTTCTTAAAATGAAGAAGTTTGACATTGCAGCCCTCAAGCGGGCTTACAAGGGGGTATAGTATGAGAAAACTGGTTGTTCTGTCTTTCATGACCCTTGACGGCGTGATGCAGGCTCCAGGCGGGCCTGAAGAAGATCCAACTGGTGGGTTCAAGCACGGCGGCTGGGTTGCTGGTTACTTTGATGATTTCCTTGGCAGAGTGATGGTCAAGCAAATGATTAAACCTTTCGATCTATTGCTCGGCAGAAAGACGTATGAAATATTCGCGGCGCACTGGCCATACGTGAAGAGCAAGGAAGATCCCATTGCAGCCGGAATTAATCGCGCGAAAAAATACGTAGCTTCCAAGACGCTGAAAAAGCTTGGGTGGAGCAATTCCCAACTGATCAAGGGAGACGTCGCGAAGGAAGTTAAAAAACTGAAGGAGCAGGACGGGCCCGAAATACAAGTTCATGGCAGCGGTAGTCTTATTCAAACGCTTTTGAAGCACGACCTGGTCGATGAGCTTTGGCTGAAAATATTCCCCATCACTCTCGGCAGGGGCAAGCGCTTGTTTGCCGAAGGCACAATTCCGGTTGGATTCAAATTGCTTGAAAGCGAGACCTTGCCCACCGGAGTCATCATCGCCTCGTACGCGCGCGCCGGAGAAGTCAAGACAGGATCGTTCGCACTGGAGCCCCCCACTGAGGCCGAACTTGCTCGCCGCAAACGGCTTAAAGAAGGGAAATAATATTAAAGAATAGTCATATCCGATTACGTTACGATTGCCGCCCGGTGAACTTTTTCTGGATGATACACAGTGGCACTGTGGCGTGCGGGCCACGCTCATGCTGGTGTCTGGGTCATCCTGTCTTTGGTAATTCAGGTGTTCATCGACGCTGCCTTCGCTGCAGAGGTACACATCCACCGCGACGATGTCCGGTCTCAGAATTCCGAGGAATGCTATGTGTAGAAACATTAAGACTCTCTTTAACTTAGAGCCGCCTGTGACGGATGAAGAGATTCGCGCAGTCTCATTACAATTCGTGAGAAAAGTGAGCGGCTTCCACAAACCATCGAAAGTCAACGAAGCTGCATTCCTTGCGGCTGTTGACGAGGTAGCGGCAGTTTCCAGAAACCTTCTGAGCTCGCTTGAGACGAAAGCACCGCCGAGGAACCGTGCAGAAAAGGCTGCCAAGGCACGTGCACGCGCGGCTCAGAGGTCATCGATGTGACCAGTTTGCTTCCTTACGAGGCCGTAAAATAGCGAGCGGTGCAAAATATGAGAAAAATATTTGTATCCAATCTGGTGACCCTGGAGGCCTACTTTGAGGGGCCAAAGAAGAGATATCAGTTGGCATAACGTGGATGCGGAATTCAAAGGATACGCCGTCGAGATGCTCGTTGGAAGATGGGTTGGACGGCACAGAGCGCGTTGTCGGTGTCGTGATCCAGCGGGCTTACATGCGTCAGGTATGTGTGCCTTGAGGATTTAACAGCCCATGGCCGCCCGATAGAAATGCAATATGCAGTTTGAAACCTAAAGGAGGTCAAGATGAGAAAGATTCAGACAATTGTCGTCATTGTTGGGTTATTGTTCTCGCTTACCGCGAGCGCGCAGGATAAACAGGCTTCCAAAGTGATGAATAAAATCGAGCCGCTGCCGCGAGATCTGGAAATTCAGCTGGCGCTCAGCGCGCTGCCGCCGCATCTCAGAGACAATGCAACAGTATATATTTTAAACCCTGATAAGGGCTTCGAAGTTGCCCGCAAGGGTACTAATGGATTCCACGCCTTTGTTGCTCGAACCGGCGATGATGCGTTCAGGGGGTCCTGGCCCTTTACGAAATATAGAGATGATATTCTCTACCCGATTTCCTTTGATGCGGCAGGCGCCAAGGAACCGATGCGGGTCTTCTTTGACGCAGCAGAGATGCAGGCCAAGGGGACTCCTCCCGGCGAACTAAAGAAAATCATCAAAGACCGTTACAAAACAGGATACTATAAAGCGCCGGAACGAGCCGGTATCTCGTACATGCTGTCTCCAATCCTGAGAACGTACTATAACCCGGAAGAAAGCGGGGAAGAAAGCGACAGTGTCCCCACCATGAACTATCCACACGTCATGTACTACGCCCCCAATGTATCCAATGAAGAAATAGGCGGCGGGAAACTCGGTGGCATGTATCCTTTTGTTATAATGCCCGGCCCCCATGGATATTTTATCCAGCCTATCGACCTGACGGAAAGAGCAAAAATTAACAAAGAGTACGAGGAGATGCTGGCAAGACTTTGCAAAATCAAAGAAGTCTGGTGTTTGCCAAAAGAGAAGGGCAGCTACTGAATCGAAAAAGGCGCCTAAGGCAGCTGTCGATGGTCGCTGGGGCTGAACTTCTCCCAGAAGTTGACATTCAACTGTCCTATCGCGTTCAGGCTTCAATAGCCTAACAGCCGGTGGAGGGCCCGGTAAGGGTCCTGCACCGGCGCACGTCCCGGCCGCAGGAACATACGAATGAGCCATTGAAGAACGAAACATGAAGGATCCAGATCGCAATTCGTCAAGCCCGCGAAGGCGAGGGCCGGGCACCCAGGTAATCCTTCGGTCCTTCCGCCCAAGGCCGGATTCGCCGCTCATCGCTTTCGGGTGTAGGTAATCTCCATCATTTTTTCTTCTTTGCCACTCTTGTCGATACCGTACATTTCAAAGAAAAAGGTATTGTCATCTTTAATCCTGGTCACCGCACGCCACTTCATAGGGCCTTTGACGGGATCGTCCTAATGGCTTTCCTGGGTTATCGTCTTACCATCCGCGCTGCCGGTTCCTTCGAAAAAAAGGATAGCGGTGCCCATGGAATCAATCCACGTCGTCACGTATTTCTTGGTATGGTTATCATACCCGGTGACGCCAAGGCCGGAGAAAGGACTCCCCATCATTTCGGCGGTAAACTCCTGTTGCAGGAAACGTCCATCAAGCAGCATTTTCTGTTCGCTGGTGCCGGAGGATTCCATCGGGGGCTTGTTGGGTTCCATCCAGGACTTGATCTTGGTGATCCAACTCCCCGCCATGCGTCCCAGCATTTTATGGGGGGCACCGGGAGTTCCCAGTTTCTTGTACACTTCCATCATCTCCTGCGTGTCCATTTTACCTCCTTGATTTCTGTCGATTTTGTCGCTGTCTCACCAAACCTAATCACTTGTTTAACGTTTTGCAAATAGCGAGAGACAGCGGCGGCGGATGGTCTACGGCGGATTCAAGGTCTTGGTCGATGAATGAGCGTGTGGTGCGGATTGGTTACACGGCGTGCAATCGTAAAAATCATTGAGTTCAACCCAAAAATATTTCCGGCTTTGGCCGAGGCCATCCGGAGGCCCGACTCCGAGACTGAACTTACAGGAGGTACGACTATGCGGTCATGATTATTGTCAAGGGCACCCGTGACTCAGAAGCCGGCGTGATGCCGAAGGAGAAGCTCATTGCCGAGATGGCGAAATACCACGAGGAGCTTTCGAAAGCCGGGGTGCTGCTCGATGCCTCGGGTCTCCAACCAAGCTCCAAAGGTTGGCGCATCCAGTACACCGGAGCGAAGCGAACACTCGTCGATGGACCCTTCGCCGAGACGAAGGAGCTCATCGCCGGCTACACGCTCATCCAAGTGAATTCGAGGCAAGAGGCGATCGAATGGACGAAACGCTTTCCCAATCCGGCTCTCGACGGCAAGGAGGGCGAGATCGAGGTGCGCCAGTTGTTTGAGCTGGAAGACTTCGGTCCCAGCGAGGCAGTCGAACGCTTTCGCGCAATAGGGTTAGGGAGGAAGAAGTAAAATCTTCACCTCTTGAGCTGAGTTTATCGAGCAACGGCAAAGGGGGCCGAGGGGCCTTGAGTCTCCCTATACTCGAGGGAGAAAAGAAATTGACAATCCCTTTGAACCATGATAGTAAGTTCTAGGATTCTAGGATTCCTTTCCAGTTTTATGCTCCCCGATAGCTCAACCGGCAGAGCGGGTGGCTGTTAATCCCGCCGCGGGCGGGATTGCAGGTTCAGGGGCGAGGGGGCAAGAAGGAATTTAGTATCTCCCTAATCTAAACAGATCGAAGGAATGCTCCCCGATAGCTCAACCGGCAGAGCGGGTGGCTGTTAACCACTAGGTTGTAGGTTCGAGTCCTACTCGGGGAGCCAAATTGGATCAAAGCTCTGCCGGATTACGGCAGGGCTTTTTTTATGGCGTTTTGGGTCTATATCCTGAAAAGTCAATCGACCGGCCGGTATTATTGTGGGCAGACTCAGATGCTGGAGATCCGGCTGGGCCAGCACAATGATCCCTCCAACCATTTATCCTTGACAACCAAAAGGTTCCCAGGGCCGTGGCAGCTTGTATGGTCAAGGGAAGTGCAAAATGGATCTGAATCGGTGCGGCTCGAACGTCAGATCAAGAAGAGGGGTATTGGTCGGTTTTTGCAAGGACAAAAGGTGGCTGTTAATCCCGCCTGAGGCGGGATTGTAGGTTCGAGTCCTACTCGGGGAGCCAGATTTTTTATTAATTATTTCAATATGTTAGGACGTTAACAAATTGTAGCTTCGAACCATTCAAGATCACAGGCTGGAATTATAACTAACCTATTGGAATCATGGAAAAGGCGAACCGGCGTAAAGTGGGCGGTTCGCCTTTTTTCTTTTCAGCTCCAAGAGGACCGGCGATCTTACTTGGAATTCATAAGCCGGGAGACGCAACGATTCCGGGTAGGGATTTCGGCCTAGTGCTAATGGCAAACAACGTTTACCTGATCGCTGTTCCCGAGGATGAAAGGGCCCTTCCAGGGCCATCGGAGAAGCAAACGAGCGATACAGTCAAATGCGGAATTTTGCAAAAGGGGAAACGAGGGCAGAAACTGCCTGATCTCATGAAATAAGTGATGTGTCCCCCGATTACACAAGATCTTTGACCGAGAAAGCCGCAGATGTTCGTGAACGCCCTTATGGGTTTTAAGCAGGCGGACCCGGATTGGATTGATTTGATTCAGCTATGAATCCCGGCTCAGGATTCTCTTTCCTGTCAAGCTGCCGGCAGCCGGAGGGACCCTTTTGCTGGGCTGGAGATCTCAGTCGTCCTTAGCCACATCGGCGCGGTAGTAATCGTAAGCCCTTATAATAGGCCTTTCAAAAAAACGCGGCCTTCCCTCGAAGCGCAAAACGAAAACGAAATCCTTGTAATCGCCCAACATACGGGGCAAGCTGCTAACAACGTAACCTCGGTCCTGCTTTCGCTTCCCCGGTTCGAGATCTTCGCGAGAGACCGGGTATAGATAAGGGAATCCCCACGCCCATTCATATGCAAAAGTAGTCCCAACAGGTATGTGTGGAAAGGTGATTACAAAGCTAATATCTTCCCCTGTGCAGCTCTTAGGCGATACCGTAACATCGTTTTCTGTAAATTGGCTATCAATCAATCGAAAACTGAAAAAGCCCTGACCGCAATTGAGGCGCCGCCGGCGCCGGTTTGAATTCAAACCACCTTCGCCGCGACCACCAGGTCGGCTCCGTGGGTGAGCTTCTGGGGCCAGCCCGAATAGTGGGTCTCCACGCGCAGCCCAAAGCTCGAGAGATCAGCGACCGAAAGCGTGATATGGTCCTTGGCTATCTTGGCGAGCCGCCGCAGCGGGTCCCGGTTGCTGTCCATCAGTGGCTCGATCATCACGACGTGCGATCGCGCGACCCGCACGATCTCGCGCATCGCCTGCTCCCGGATCGATTCCATCTGCTCGACCGCGAGAATCGTATAGACGACGTCGAAGCTCCTGTCGGGATAGGGGAGCGCAGCTGCGTTGCCCTGTCGGAACTCCACTGTACGATAGGCCTCGCGGTTCACCATCGGCCGGGGTGACAGGCCGACGAGAGCTTCCGGGTACTGGGTCGCCTGCACCTCCCTGGCGCGCAGAACCCCTGCCTCGGTCAACTCGAGGCCCGAGAACCGGACGTCGGGCAATAGGTTCGAGAGCACGAGCAGGTTGGTGCCCATGCCGCAGCCGACTTCGAGCACCGTCTTGGGCCCCAAGCTCTCGAGGGCACGGACGACGGCCTCCTGGAAGAGCGCCGCTCGCCCGACAATGCGCAGCACAAAGCCGTGCTCGCCCCACTCGTAGAAGTCGAACTTCTCGCCCTCCTGCCGGACGTTGACATCCGGATAGGGCCGTTCGCTCCAAGTCCTCGTGTACCGCTCATTGACGAATCCGACGGTGCGGAAGGACCCGCTGAGGAGCGTCGCGACCGACCGCAGCCGCCGCTTGCGGGCCTTCTTCTTCATGCGCCGCAGTTCGCGCTCGCGGATCTCCAGCCACGCGCGATCGCTCGTGCGGTACCGTTGCACCGTCCAGGGCGCCAGGATTCTTTCGATGACCTCGTCTTCGAGCGGCGTCACGTGTCGAGGCAGAGCGCCGTCTCCGATGACCTCGGAACGCTGCAAGCGACCTCCGCGGCGTGGGCGTTTTCTACTGTCACGAGAACCTGACCGGGCATTCGCCGTCGAATCACTGGCCGCAGTGCGAGACGATGGCGGACGGGCTCTTGCGAGCGAGGTTTGATAAGAACTCGCTTTGGGGTGGATTGGATATACCAAAAGGGGAATTGTGTGTCAAGGGATTTTTTTCGCAACATCTTGGGGTTGTTTGGGGGGCCTTCCAGCAGGGGGTCGGGGAAATTTGGGGATAAAGGTGGGGAGGGGACGTTTTCAGGCCTACGGAGAGGTTTCTCGGGCCGTTTTGAGACTCATCCGGGCACACCGGTTCCTTCCGCCCCCGATTCTCCATCTTTTCTTAGGACTGAAGGTAAGCATCCCAGGAATAATCGGGGTCCCGATGAAGGTGATCGTCGTTCATGGGGAGTTGGGAGAAATGATCCAGGATGTTTCTGGCTTGCCCTGAGCCGTCCTGGTTCCGAGCCGGTGGGGCATGGGCCTTGGGAATCGGTCTTGACTTGACGCGCCACAGCCCCAGGTGGTTCAGGATGGCTCTTGAGGGGAAAAATGGGCAGTAGCCCTCATGCCTGGACGGGCCGCTTTCGATATGAATTCCCCCGCCTCCGTCGTTACTCCCATTTCATGATGCCCGCAGGTATCGCATTTCCTGGCGGTCACGGTCCCTCTGAGTGGGAACTTGAACTCTGGACAATACGCCGCTCGTTCCTCAGTCATGATGGCCTCCTATCTTCCATCGCCAAGATACGGCTGGGAATGTTCCCGATGAACCCACCAATTCTGAAGGTACTTTTCCACCACAGGCTTGTCGCGAATTATGAGCAGGTTTTCCGCATTCCTCTCCTCCGCTGCCCGCGTGAAATTAAAGCTGCCCGTTATGACAATTTCACCATCAACAATGATGACCTTATCGTGAGCGATGTCGTGTGCCGAATCTACCCTGACCGGGATACCCGCCTTTGCCACAAACGGGCCAGACGTATACTGAGCCGTCAGGTTACTCTTGTCCAGGATGATCTGTACGGGGATTCCCCTTTCCTTGGCCCTAACAAGAGCCTTGGCGATGGGGGCGGAGGTAAACGTGTAGGCTTGCATGAAAATGGAAGATCGGGCTGAATCCAGGGCGTTCGTTATGGCGGCGGTAGCGCCACCTTTGGGCGAGAAGTAAACTGTGATGGAGGGAGGAGTGATGGGCTGCGGAGGTAGGGGGGGAAGGTGACTCTAGCCGGGGGGGAGGTGGTACGTCCGGGGGTTTTGTTCTTCAAGTTAAGGAGGGAGGGGGCCACCGCCTCCACAGAGCGGAAAATGGCCTCATGTCACGATAGGCAAATGCCTTGTGATTTGCCACTGCGTTTTGAGGCCTCCGCCCATATAGGCTTCTTCCTAAGCCAACCTCGTAAAACGCCCCCATGTGTCCAACCCTAAAACAGTTAAGCTCAACGCGTGATCGCAACCGGGTGTGCGGCTGCCGGAAGGGCCTTTGGCTGAACCCCAGATATTTGGGTGTGCTCTGGCAAGCGTCTAACGATGACGATCTCCGCTCCCTGCGGAACATCCAGGGTCTCCTTTTGCCAGCCAAGGCAACGTGTAGCGATGTTCAACGCCTGGACCCTGACCTTCGGGTCCTCATGCTCCATCAGTTCCTTCATGATTTCAGCGACGCGCCGGTCGGTCAATCCTACGGCCTCCAGAACCTCCCTGTAGTCCATGCTCTCGTCGATCTTCCGTAATAGCCTGTAGCCGCTGACCCTGGCCACTTCCCGACTCTTGGCCCTGAAACCGGCACTGACGTAGGCTTGCGCATGATCGCCTGTTTTGGCGTATTCTTCGAGAAATCTAATTTCCCTGGGGCGGAGTTTTGTCCTTTTCTCAGTCATAAAACCTCACGTTCCTTCTAAAAATCTGACATCGTTATGAAGGCGCAGAAAAAGTGTTTTGATTTCCTGGGTTGGCGCAAAACAGAGAGTTCGATATGCCTCAACGAAGGGGAGCCAGTTAAACCACTTTCTCGATCCCCCCTAAATTTCCATCCCGGTTACTGTTCGGGCAAGGCCCGAGTTCCTCTCGATTTATTTCTATCTCCCTCCGCTTCGTAGGCGCAGACGGGGATGCCGGTCCCGCTTTCCCGGATTGACAAACCCGGGGAATTCCGGTAGTAAATCACCAGTGGCGATCATCTTCGGGAAATGTTGAAAGGAGGGCCTTCGATGGAACCAATCGACCTGGAAAAAATGACCGCGCCGGAGTTGAAGGAATACGCGCTCAAGAACCATCCTGAGATTACCGGCGTCAATGCCATGAAAAAGGAAGAGCTCATCCCGGCCATCCGGAAAGCCAGGGGGGAGGAAGTCAAGGAGACTCCGAAGAAGAAGAAAGGGGCGGGCAAGGCTGCTGCCCTGGACAAAAAGGGATTGAAGGAGAAGATCCGGGCTCTAAAGTCTGAGAAAGAGAAGCTGCTCCATTCCAAGGATAAAATTAAGCTGGAGCGGATGAGAAAAAAGATCAAAAGATACAAACGGCTGACCAAGAAGGCCGCGTGAGACCTCCCCTTCGGGGCGCGAAGAGCGCGAGGGCGCAAGGGCGTAAGGGCGGGGTCACCCCGCCCCTACAATACCTTTCGCGATGCGTGCCTCAGGAGGGGACTCTGAAGGTTCTCTGCAATTTTGGAGCACTTTTCGTTAGGCTATGAATTTCCAAGGAGAAAATCCGGTGGAGTATAAAGACATACGATTTGCGGTTGAGGACGGAATCGGTTTCATCACCCTTAGCCGTCCGGAAAAGAGGAACGCTCTTTCCATGAACCTCATGGCCGAGATGATCGACCTGCTGAAGGAGATTAAGCGAAATAGCCACGTCAGAGTTGTGATCCTCAAAGCCGAGGGCCCGGTATTCTCCTCCGGTCACGACCTCTCGGAGATGCTCGAGGGAGACGCGGTCTTTTACCGGTCCGTCTTCGGAGCCTGCACGGAGATGATGGAAGCCGTTCGAGCCCTGCCGCAGCCGGTCATCGCGCAGGTGCAGGGCATGGCCACAGCCGCCGGGTGCCAGCTTGTGGCGGCCTGCGATTTGGCGGTGGCGGCGGAGGAGGCGCGTTTCGCGACCCCCGGAGTTCGCATCGGACTCTTCTGCCACACTCCCCAGGTCCCCCTCTCCAGGGCGGTCGGCCCCAAGCGGGCCCTGGAAATGCTGTTCACCGGTCGAGCGATTTCTGCGGAAGAGGCGGAGCGGTACGGCCTGGTCAACAAAGTCGTTCCTGCCGGAAAATTGGCGGAAGAGGCCCTGGCCCTGGCCAAACATATCGCTCAAGCGAGCCCCCTTACCCTGTCTCTGGGAAAACAGTCCTTTTACCGTCAGGTCGAGCAGGAAGAGTCCGCGGCTTACGGCTACACCAAGGAGGTCATGTCCCTTAATGCCATGACCGAGGACGCCCAGGAAGGGATCTCCGCGTTTCTTCAGAAGCGGCCGCCGCAATGGAAGGGAAAATGATCGAATAGGAAATGCGGGTTGGGATCAAGGTGGGTCTGCATTCTTCAGGGAGAACATCAAAGGTGTTTCCGGGGTCAAATGCCCTCACTGCCCTTCGGTCGGGCGTTTCAGGAAGATGATTAAGGATTCGGAATCCTGGGATGGAACCGCGGAGACGACTTCCCATCCTTCTTCCCCGTATTCCGTGAGTCGCACCTGCTCGAGGGCCAGCATGGAAGACTGATTCAAAGCTTTCAGATCCGTTTTTCGAATCATGTATTCCCACCTCTGCATGAACGTACCTCCTGGCATTGGATCGTTCCCATTCTCTTCGCTCTTATCATAACCGTTTTATTCCATGGAACAAGAGGAATTTAACTGCGAGTGTGGGAGGGGGACCCATGCGCTGCGGAAGGTTATGTTTTTTGGATCATGTCCAATTTACGCAAGGGAAAATAGGGTGGAATAGGTAAATTGTGCTGTGCGTAACCATCCTTTACCGCCGGACAGTAGACGAAATGCCCGCCTTCGGCGAAGAGGTCCGGGCCGCTCTCGAGGAAGGCGTTAAAGTGGAGGCCCTGGTTTCCCCCGTAAGACCGCTGGAGAAGGATGGTTGCCTGGCAGGTTTGATCTGCGTCCGGAGCAGGCCCGGCGAGCGGGAGGCCAGCGGACGCCGAAAACCGGCGCCTGTACCCGGGTCCGAACAACCTTTCGCTTTAGACACGGTGATCGTCGCGGTCGGAGAAGAGGGTGAAAAGGAATTTTTGTCCGGCATGGGAATCGAGATCAGTGTGGAGGGGCATATCCGGATCGATCCGGCTACTCTCCAGACCAGCCGGCCGGGAGTCTTCGCCGGGGGAGACGCTGCGACCGGACCCAACACAGCGGTCAGGGCGATCGCCGCCGGGAAAAAGGCTGCGCTGATGATCGGGCGTTACCTGCAAGGCGTGGAACTCAAACAGCCGGCGAAGGTTCGGCTCCCGGAATTCTACCTCCCGCTCGCCCCGGTCAGCGAAAAGGAGAGGGAACAGGCCAGGAGGGCCAAGGTCCGGCTTCTTCCGCCCGATTCGCGGGCCCGGAATTTTGACGAGGTCGAGATGCCGCTTTCTGCCGAGCAAGCCAGGCGGGAGGCGAGGCGGTGCCTGCGTTGCGACCTGGAATTTACGGCACCGCAAGGGGAGAACAAATAAAATTCTGTTGGACGCAGATAAACGCGGATAAAGAAATCCCGTTCAAGTTAACTTTTTAGTTATTGAAAAGTGCTCCAAAATTGACCAGGGATTATCAGAAATCCCCCTTACTCCCCCTTTTTCAAAGGGGGAAACCTTGTCTCCTCCCTTTGGAAAAGGGAGGGTGGGAGGGATTTCTGGAGGCCCTTTTCAAACTGCTGATTGACACATTCAGGTAAGAACCAGGAGAAAAGCATGATTACCCTCAGGATGAATGGTCTCCCGATTTCCGTGGAAGAAGGGAGCACCCTCCTCGAAGCCGCCCGGTTCTTCGGGTTTCCCATTCCCACCCTTTGCCATCATGATGGGCTCTCCCCGTATGGCGCCTGCCGGCTCTGCGTGGTGGAGATCGGGGAAGGGCCGGGGGCCAGGCTGGTCTCTTCCTGCACCCATCCTGCGGAAGAGGGGGTAACGGTGAGAACAGCCTCGTCTCGGGTCATTCGGGCCCGAAAGATGACCCTGGAACTGCTCCTCGCGTCCTGCCCTCAGTCGAAGGTCATCCAGGACCTGGCCTCGGCCCACGGCGTGGGCCGGCAGCGATTCCGGCAGGAGCACGAAGACTGCATCCTGTGCGGCCTCTGCTCCCGAATCTGCAAGGAGCAGATGCAGGCCGGCGCTATCGGCTTCAGCGGCCGGGGGGAAAAGCGCTCCATCGGCGCACCCTTCGATGCCCGGTCCGATGTGTGCCGGCTCTGCGGGGCCTGCATGTATATCTGCCCGGCCTGCCAGCTCCGCTGCACGTACAATGAGCCGGAAAAGGCTGTCTGCGGGGGCTGCGCCAACCTTTCGCCGCCTTGCGTGGGTAAGGATTCATTCGACGACCGGATGTGCTACCTAGTCGGACCCTTCTCGACGCTCTCGCGAAATTAATCGGGGAGATCGCGGGCCCGAAACTGAGGAAGGAAGCCGCCCTCAGGAAATAACAAAAACTTCTTCATTGGCTTCGATGTGGGTCAGGACCCGGGGGCCGTGCTCCGCGATGAGGACCACGTCCTCGATGTGGTACCGCTCCCTTTCCCGGAATTTAGCCCTCGGTTCTACGGCAAAAACCATCCCCGGCGTGAACTCCGTCTCCTCATTCGGTTGAAGCACCGGCTCTTCGTGCAGGGTCAAGCCCAGGCTGTGGCCGAGGTGGGGCATCTGGAAGGGCAAGCCCAGGCTGTTGAAGACCTCGCGGGCTTTTTGAAAAAACCGGGAAACGGCCACCCCGGGCTTCATCTCCCCGACGATGGCTTTATGGGCTTCCACGAGCCGCAGGTATTCGGCCTTTTTTTGCGAGGAGACTTCCGCCATGAAAGCCGTTCGGGCCATGTCGGAAAAGTACCCGTCGAATACCCCGCCGAAATCGATTTTGATCGACTCCCCCCTCGCGATCGGGAGAGGTGAGGAGAGCGCGTGAGGCACGGCGGTCCGCTCCCCTGAGACGCAGGTCAGAAACGAGATCGCATCCGCCCCTTCCTTCCGGAGCCGGTACTCCATGTCCCGGGCCATTTCCAATTCGGAGACTCCGAAGGTTGCCGCCTTCCAGGTGTCGTAGATAACTTTTTCGGTCGCCAGCGCGGCTCTCTCCAGGAGTCCGATTTCGAAGGGGCTCTTGATCCGGCGGGCCTCGTTAAAATATCTGTCCCAGGGGAGGAGCTCGGCTCCCGGCAATTGGGCCTTCATCTCCCGCCAAAAATGCGCCACCAGGTGCTTCGCTTCAAGCCCCACCTTCTTTTCCGCCATGCCGTGCTTCCGGAGAAGATCCCCCACTGCGGCGATGGGGGAATCCTGGAACTCCAGGTACGCCTCCGCGTCCGGGACGGAGCCCTGGGACTTGAAGAGGCCGTACTCCGTGTCGGCCAGCAGGGCAAAGACATCCCCCCGGAGGTCCATTCCGGCCACGGCGAGCCGGTCCGGGATGACCTTTAAGTCGGGGTGAAAAGATCCGGTAAGGTAGTAGAAATTTTCCTGCGAGGTTGCGAGGATCAGATCGACTCCGGTTTCCTCCATTTTTTTCTTTAGAAATTCCCAGCGCCTCTCCATCTCGTTTTGGGGGATCATTATGGTTTCTCCTGTTTTTAAGAACATCGATGCAGGGATGAAGGCGGAATTGCAGTCTCATCTTCATCATGAAAGGGTGCTGGGAAAAAAGCAAGGCAGGGTGAAATGCAAAAGCGACAGCTGCGAGGGATCCTTTTGGACTTATACTATAGTGAACGGCTTAAGTAAGTCGACATCCAGTTGCCTCTTATTGACTTACGTCTCGCCGTAAAATCCCCCCTGCCCCCCTTTGATAAAGGGGGGTTTGGGGGGATTTACCAGGGATTGCCCATGCAATGTCCACTTTCTTTGGTCGGGCACTATAAGAATAGACCCGGGGTAGGGTGGCAATTACAGAGGTTTTTGTTTTGAAACTTTCCAACCTTCCGGAAGTGACACCCAAGCAAAAGGAGGATTTCATGAAGTTTCAGGGGAAGAAGATCGTGATCATCGGCGGAAGTTCCGGGATCGGCCTGGCTACGGCCCAGGCGGCGGCAGCGGAAGGGGCGGAGGTGGTGATCGCCAGCCGTTCGGAGGAGAAGCTTCGCCGCGCCAGGGAACAGGTTCAGGGAAGTGTTGAGTCGCTCACCGTGAATGTGGTCGAAGAGGAATCGGTAAAGGCCTTTTTCAACCGGGTGGGAGAATTCGACCACCTCACTACGCCGGGGAACGAGGCCGTCATGGGCCCTTTCCTCGGGCTGGATACGCAGGCGGCGAGAAAAGCATTCGACAGCAAATTCT
Organism: uncultured delta proteobacterium; assembly: GCA_963712535.1. GTDB lineage: Bacteria > Desulfobacterota > SM23-61 > SM23-61 > SM23-61 > CAVQIK01. The sequence continues at coordinate 366,424 of CAVQIK010000004.1, forward strand.
GGGGACAGTACCACGCCGCGAAGTACGGCGCCCCTAAACTGCGGCCCGGAGGGTCGATTACTTTTTTCGCGGGCATCTGGAGCCAGAGGCCGATCCCGAAGGCATCCGCCGCCTCCGCCATCAACAGCGCCATTGAAGGGCTGGGGCGGGCATTGGCGGTCGAGCTGGCCCCTATCCGGGTGAACACCGTCTCGCCCGGCATTGTGGATACCCCTCTTTACGGGGCGATGCCCCGCGAGAAAAAGGACGCCATGTTCAAAGACGCGGCCGCCTCGATCCCCGCCAGGCGTGTTGCCAGGCCCGAAGAGATCGCCCAGGGCGTTTTATACCTGATGATCAGCGAGTACAGCACCGGCACCACCCTTTATGTGGACGGAGGAATCACGCTGCGCTGAGCGAAAAGCGGGGTAGGGGCGATCACGCCGGGCACGCGAGGGGTCGCCCCTGCAGAAATGGCGAGAGGCTTTACTGCTTCAGGTAAGCCAGCTTATCCCAGCGGACCGGGTACCCGCGGGTCACTCCGGGGCAGAAGAACGTCGGGCTGTTCCGGTCGGTGACGACTTCGATGACGTACGGCTCTTCAGTCCGTATGGCCGCCTGGACGGCTTCCTTGATTTGGCTCGAGCTATGAATCTTTTTCGCTTTCACCCCGTACGACTCCGCGAGTTTCACGAAATCCGGGTTGTAGGGTTTCCCGTCCCGTTCAAAGGTCGACCAGACCTCCCGCCCGTAGTTGATGATCTGACCATGCCGTTCAATGCTCTGCCCGTAATTGTTGATCACCACCCAAATCACGGGGATCTTGTACTCCACGGCCGTGGCCAGGGCGTAATTGGACATGATGAAGGACCCGTCCCCGACGATGGCTAGAGCTATCTTCTCCGGCCTGGCCAGTTTTACCCCCATGACTGCGCTGGTGGCCCACCCCATCTGGGCCATTCCCGCGTTGTTGAAAAACGTGTTGGGGGTGCGGATCACCCCGTATCCCTCGTACGCCTGCTGGATGTCGCCGGTATCGGTTACCACGTTGGCATCTATGGGCAGGGCACGGTTTATCTCATAAGCCAGGCGGTTGGTCGAGACTGGGTCTTCTTCCCCCTTGGCGTTGTCCGATTCGATCTTCGCCATCCACTCCTCTTTCCATTTTCGGGCCTGGGAAAGCCAGGGGGCGCGGGTCTTTTCCTGCTTATTCCAATCCGGCCGGGCGGCGTCCAAGATCTGACGCAGGGCGACCTTCGCGTCGGCCACGATTCCCAGGTCGGCCAGGTAGCTTCTCCCGATGTCCATCTGGTCGATGTTCACCTGGATTAATTTGGTTTCCGGGAAATTGTAGACGACCCCTTTCCTCCAGCCCGAGGTGTGGGCGTCGCAGAAGCGGCACCCGACGGCCAGCACCACGTCGGCCTCCCGGGTGGCCTTCACCCCGCTCTCCCACCCGGATCGGCCCACCGGCCCCAGGCAGAGGGAGTGGTCCTCGGCCAGGACCCCTTTTCCGGGCATCGAGGTCACCACGGGAACTTGCAGCTCATCCGCAAATTCCTTTACCTCCTCCCATGCTTCGGCAACATGGGCCCCCCCGCCGACGACGAGCAGCGGCTTCTTCGCCCGGGAGAGCAGGCGGACAGCTTCTGCAATGCCCGCCGGGTCTCCTCCCGTTTTCGTGGTGAGGTGGTCTTTTTCCCAGGTGGAGGTGCTGTCGATCTCCAGCTCGTGGGCGGTGACATCGAAAGGGATGTAAACCGCGGTGGGGCCCGGTCTGCCGGTTCCGGCCAGCTTGTAGGCCTGCATGACCTGGTAGGCGACCAGGTCCGGCCTGATGGCGTACCAGAGCCTCTTGGTGATCGGCCGGAAGATGTTCGGGGTGTCGTCGCCGCCGTGAACGCTGAGCTCCTCCAGGCTGGACTTGTCCAGGTAATGGGTCGGCGGGCCGGTGGGGATGACCAAAACCCCGGAGGAGTCCAGCATGGCATTCCCCAGGGGGGAGACGAGGTTCAGCGCCCCGGGGCCGACGCTCGCCAGGACCGGGGCCACCTTGTGCTTGGCCCGGAAATACCCGTCCGCCATGTGCACGGCCGAGGCTTCGTGCTTGGGTTGAATGCCCTTCATATGGGGTTTATTGACAAGAGCGTTCAGGATGTTCCAGATCCCGTGCCCGTTGTATCCGAAATAATACTCGATTCCCAGTTTCTCGAAGCACTCGGCAACGATCTGTCCGCCATTCAGCTTGGGCATCTTTCCTCCTCGTTTCCCGTTGATCGGCGTGACTTCCCGGTTAAGAAAAGGAAGTGAAACGGCCTTATTATCGGTTATACTTAACGCACCGCCTTCGATTGTCAAGATATAATTTTGAATCGGGGGCAATCAAATTTCCAAGCGATGATTTTTCTTGACAAAAACCTGCCTTCGTTTTAAAAGGCCCTGGATATCCTAATTTTGGAAAGAAGCCGGCTTCCCTCCCAACCGGCTTCGGAAAACAGGAGAATGCAAAAATGGGAACATACCGAATCAAGGCCTTGCCTTTGTCGTCGATGGAGCTCGACAAGGCCGTCCTGATGTACCGATTCCATTACGGACAAAAACTTTATGTTCCGAACGTGACCTGGCTGATCGAGGGAGCCGGAAAGAATATTCTCGTGGACACAGCTGCCGAGGCAAAGCTGGCAACCGCCTTCAGGGGATTACCTTCGAAGGAGATTCTTCCCTTTGAAGCGGCCCTGGCGAGCGTGGGGCTGAAACCCAAGGACATCGACATCGTGATCCAGACCCACCTCCAGTGGGATCATTGCGCGAATACGCGGAAGTGCGAGAACGCGAGGGTCCTGGTTCAGGAGGAGGAGCTGCGGTTTGCCTATGCCCCCCATCCCATACTGGCTCCCACATATAAAAAGAGCCTGTTAGCCGGGTTGAATTTCGTCATCGTAAAGGGATACCGGGAGATTTTTCCCGGGATTGAGCTCATTCCGACTCCGGGTCACACTCCCGGAGGCATGTCGGTGGCCGTGAATACGGAGAAGGGGAAGGCGGTCATAACGGGGTTCTGTTGTCTCAAAGACAACTTCGGCCCGCCCCAGGGAGCGTCCGAGGAAGTCAGGGAGGTGACCCCGGTCGTGGCTCCGGGCATTCATTTGAATGCGGTGGAAGGCTTCGAGAGCGTTCTCCTGGTGAAGGGGCTGGCGGACATCGTGCTGGCCTGCCACGATCCTTCTTTTCTGGAACCGCAGACAATAGCTTGATGCGGGGCTTTCCGGGGATCTGACCCCAGCGTTTGCGGAAGAACCCTGTTCATGGATTCATTGCCAGGAGCGCAGCGACGCGTTGGTCTGATTCCCCGTGTTTTCTTTCGCCTCGCTTCGCTCGCCAAGAAGACTCAAAGCGTCTTTCTGAAAACTGGTGGAGGGCGGAACGGACCCGCCCCGGGATCGTTTTCATCGAATTGCATACCCTGTTTTCGAATCCAGGATCATCTCCAATTTAGGTGAAGGGAAATAGGGAGGCATAGGTAAATTGGGTTGTAATTCCAGGGGCCCGGGAGGAAAGGCAGATTCCGCCACAACCATGAGGCACTTATCACTTCTTGGTTTTGGCGGGGGTGTTCCTCTATCCTCGGAACCAAAGACCTCTTGCCCCCGCTGCGCTTTTAGGAAAGTCATTAGGTCGTTTAATCGAAGCTTTATCCCGCCGATGCTTGTGGCGGAATCTGCCTTTCCTTCCGGTCCCTTGTGAGGCTTTCAAAGATAATTCGATCACCTAAATTGGAGATGATCCCGAATCCATAACCCGACAAGGAGATCAAATTATGGAAATCAAGCGCGTGGAACGTCCGCCCAAAGAAGTCGTAGAAGGATTTCGCTCCGTGGGAACGAGTACCCTTTCAGATGTGCTGGACCAAATGGGGCTGGATTGTCTCGCCTCCGGCATTAAAGGCGTGGACGTAGATTTTAAAATCGTAGGCCCGGCGCTCACCATCAAACAGGTGTCCGGGGTCCTGGGAACTTATACGGTGGAGGATTTTGCCATGAGCAAGATCCTCGATGCCGCCCAGGCCGGGGATGTGCTGGTGTTTGACAACAGCGGAAAAGAGATTTCAACTTGGGGCGACCTTGCTTCGACGGCCGCCAAAGAGAAAGGCCTCGAGGGGGTGGTCGTGGACGGCGCTTCCCGCGATTCCGATGAAATCGCCAAAATTCAATTTCCGGTCTTTTCCCGCCATATCACCCCCCGAACGGGGAAAAGGCGGACGAAAATGCTGGAGATGAACGGTGAGATTCAATGCGGAGGAATCCGGGTCAGACCCGGGGATGTCATCGTGGCGGATCGCACGGGCGTCATTATTATTCCCAAGGAAAGGGCGGCGGAGGTCCTTCAGAAGTCGAAAAAGACGGTAACCGATGAAAAGGATTTTGCCGACGGGTTGAAAAAAGGGAAGACTTTCGGCGAAATGCATCGCCGGACCGGACAGATGTAAGAAATCCTCGGTACAGAGGCCGGGTGGTAATTCCCCGCGCCCGCAAAAGCGGACATCCGGATGGGAGAGGCCGTTGAATAGGACCCAGGATTCAGAATGTTTATTCTTATCCTGAATGCCCGCTTTCGCGGGAGCGATTTATTCCCCATTGCGGACCCGTCTCACAAGAAACGCGGAGAGATCCGTCAAAGTGGGTTGCCTTAAAGAAGACTTGTACTAAAATCGAGGCCAGAAGGAGGGAAGATGAAAAAGCGGATTTGGGTGTTGGCGATCGGGTTTTTTTCATTCAGTATATTCTTTTCCGCCGCCTGGGCCGCGGAACCGGTGAAGATCGGCGTGGGGTTGCCCCTGACCGGGCCGCTGGCCTTCCTGGGGACAGAATTTCTGAAGGGTTCCCAGCTGGCCGCGGAAGAAGTCAACAAGGCAGGCGGCATCCTGGGAGGCCGGAAAATCGAACTGGTCGTCCGGGACCACAAGGGAATCCCCGCCGAGGCCGTTACGCTCGCCAAGAGGTTGATCGCCGAAGACCAGGTATCGGTCATTGATATAGACCTGCCCAGCTCCGCCAACATCGCGGTGCACGTGGTCAGCAAAGAGATGAAAGTGGTCCAGCTCACCGGCTTTGGCTTCGCCCCGGATGTCACCGACAAAGGACATCCCTATCACTTCCGGGTCTGCACCCGGGCCGAGTCCCTGACCGGGGTTTTGGGACAGTATTTAGCCAACCTTCCCAATAACAAGAAGATCGCCATGGTAGCCCCCAATGACGACTACGGCCGGGGGGACCTGGCTTCGATGATCGCCGTCTTCAAAAAACTCGGGAAACCGGAAGTCGTTTATGAAGCCTATTACGAGAGGAACCAGACGGATTTCAATACCATCCTCCTGAAGATGAAGTCGCTGAACCCCGACTGCTATTATGTCAACGTCCGCTGGCCGGCCAGCGCCGTCGTCCTCCAGCAGATGGAAGACCTGGCCATGCTGAAGGGGAAATACCTCTCCTCGAGCGTCAACTTTTTCAATAAAGATCTGGCCAAGCGCGTGGGTCCCCTCATGGAGGGGGCGGTGATGACGGTCTCCTGGGCGCCGGTGTTCAAGGACGAGGAATCCCAGAAGCTTGTGAAAGCGTACCGGGCCAAGTACGGCGATGACCCCAACGACTCCGTTTCCCTGGGCTGGAGCCCCATCATGGTCGCGGCCATGGGCATTCACAAGGCGGGGACGGAAAAAGACCAGGAAAAGATCCGCCTGGCGATAAAAGGGATCCAGTATAACTCCCCCCAGGGTCCCATTCACGGTTTTGATGATAAAGGGGATTCCGGAGTTCCCGCATATGTCCTGCAGTTCAAAGGGGGAGAGTATCGCCTGGTTAAATAATGCCGCGAGGCATCACGGGATAAGGCGAAAGGCAAACACGTAACGCGTAGGGGTGCCTCTCTGTGGGTGCCCGTTTTGCAGGCGGCCAAGAGAGGCCGCCCCTGCATTTTTTCCATTACCCGATGTCGGACCCGACTCTTATTTTAGTCATTCAGCAGATCGCCAGCGGGCTGGTCATGGGGTCCATGTACGCCCTGATGTCCATCGGAATGATGCTGATTCTGGGGATCATGACCGTCATCAACATGGCCCACGGCGAATTCTACATGCTCGGGGGATATGTATCCTTTTTCCTGATGACCCAGATGGGTCTGCCCTATCTGGTTTCCCTCCCGGTTTCCATGGCGGTCGTGGGCGCGGTCGGCATCGTCAGCGAGAAGCTGACCATCCGTCCCCTCGTCGGCCGTCCCTGGTTTTCGACGTTCCTGACCACCTTCGGACTTTCCATGATCCTCCGGGATGCGGCGCAGATCATCTGGGGGGTCGATCCCCGCGAGCTCGTATCCCCCTTCTCCGGCAAGCGGGTCGTGCTGGGCCCCGTATTCCTCACCGAGCACCGCATCTTCGTCTTCGTGACCGGGGTGGCGGTGATCGGCCTCCTCTACCTCTTCATCAAGAAACATAAGGTGGGAATGGCCATGCGGGCCATCGTCCGGGATCGGGACGCTTCGGCGCTCATGGGCATCAACCTGAACGCCATGAACAGCTTCACCTTCGCCCTGGGGGCCGGCACGGCCGCCCTGGCCGGGGCCCTGCTGGGAGCGATCTTCAACGTGCTTCCTTCCATGGGAGAACTGCCGCTAGTCAAGGGATTCGCGGTGGTTATCATGGGCGGCATGGGGAACGTGCAAGGCATCCTGTTCAGCGGCCTCATCCTGGGGGTGGCCGAAAGCCTGTCCGCCAGCTTTATTTCCCTGGGCCTTTCGGACGCCATCGCCTTCGCCATCCTGATTATCATTCTCCTGTTCAAACCCGCCGGCCTATTCGGCAAGAGGATTTGATCATGGATTGGCGAAAGATCCTTTTCCTCTCCGGAGTGATTCTCGCACTGATCCTTCTTCCCTGGGTCTTTCAGGCCGCTTACACCCGGCATATTCTCGTCATGGCCTTGATCTACACCTTCAGCGCCATGGGCCTGAACGTGATCTTCGGGTTCGCCGGACAGACCGCCTTCGGCCAGCCGGCCTTCTTCGCCCTGGGAGCCTACATCTCTTCTCTCCTGGCCTTGAAGCTGGGCTTCCCCTTCTGGCTCTGCCTCCTGGGCACGATGGGGATCTCCGCCGGGTTCGGGTTTATCATCGGATATCCCTGCCTGCAACTGCGGGGAATCTACTTCGGGATCACCACCATGGCCTTCGCCCAGATCCTGTATTACATCGTATCCAACTGGGTGGATCTGACCCGGGGGCCCATGGGCCTGGTGGGAATTCCCCCGGCCAGCTTCGGGATCGGCGGTCAATTCCATTTCATTTTCAACAGCGAGCTTCGGTATTATTACCTGGTGCTCTTTGCTTCCCTGCTCACCCTTTTCTTTCTGTCCCGGCTCATGGAGACCCGGCTGGGAAGGGGATTCGTGGCCATCCGGGAGAATCAGGACCTGAGCGCCTCCATCGGCATCCATCCTTTCTGGGTCAAGATGATCGCTTTCATGCTGGCCTGTGTGATTACCGGAATGGGAGGAAGCTTCTACGCCCACTTCGTGAAATTTGTGAGCCCCATTGAGTTCCAGTGGTATTTCATCGGCCTCACCTTCATCATGGTCATCACCGGGGGGATCGGGACCATCTGGGGGCCTTTCATCGGGGGGGCCGTTTTTACCGTTCTTCCCGAGGTCTTCCGGGCGGTGGAAACCTACCGCAACATCCTCGTGGGTGCGGTGCTCATCCTCATCGTCATCTTTTTCCCGGAAGGGATCATGGGGAAAGTCGCCCAGGGGAGGATGAAACGGAAACAACCGGCCTGGGAGCGGAAGAATGCTTGAGACGAAGGAACTGACCGTCTCCTTCGGGGGTCTGGTGGCCGTAAACCAGGTTGACCTCTCCGTCTCTCCGGGGGAGATCCTGGGAATGATCGGTCCCAATGGAGCGGGGAAAACCACCTTCTTCAATCTGCTCACCGGATTTTTGACCCCCACCTCGGGCCGAATTCTCTTCAAGGGAAAAGACATCGCCGGCCTGCCCCCGAGCCGGATCGCTTCCCTGGGGCTTTGCCGGACATTTCAGATCACCAGCATATTCCCCGGCCTTACCGTATGGGAGAACCTCTTAACCGGGACCTACTGCTGGACGCAGACCCGCTTCCTGGACACCATCCTGCGGTCGCGGGGCTGGGCGGAACAGCGCCGGGAGATGGAGAGACAGGCCGGGGAGATCCTGGAGTTTCTGCGCATAGAGGAGCAGAAGGATACCCGGGCCCGGAACCTTTCCTACGGAGACCAGCGCCGCCTGGAAATCGGGATTGCCCTGGCTTCCCGGAGGGAGTGCCTGCTCCTGGACGAACCTGCCGCGGGAATGAACCCCGAGGAGACGCAAACCCTCAGCGAAGTCATCCGGCAGATCCGCAGCAAGGGGATCACCATTTTCCTCATCGAGCACCATATGCAGCTGGTGATGGACATCTGCGACCGGATCGTCGTCCTCAATTACGGGAAGAAGATCGCGGAAGGCCCGCCGCTGGAGATCAGCCGGAACCCGCAGGTGATCGAAGCCTACCTGGGGAAAGAAGAAGACCTTGCTTGAGCTGAAATCCATTGCCGCGGAGTACGGTCACGTGCGGGCCCTCAAAGGGGTCAGCCTGGCGATCCAGAAGGGTGAGATTGTCACCCTCCTGGGAGCCAACGGGGCGGGGAAGACAACCGCCCTGAAGTGCATCTCCGGCCTTCTGCGCCTCACCTCCGGGATCATCACTTTTCAGGGGGAGAGGATCGAGCATCTCCCTCCCCACCGCATCATCCGCAGGGGGATCATCCAGGTCATGGAAGGGCGGCGGCTTTTCCCCGACCTGGACGTGCTGGAAAACCTGCGCCTCGGAGCCTACCTGATCAATGACCGCAGGGCCATCCAGGAGAAGATGGACCGGATCTTCGGATATTTTCCCATCTTGAAAGCCCGGCAGCACCAGCTCGCCAGCACCTTCAGCGGCGGGGAACAGCAGATGCTGGCCATCGGCAGGGGCCTCATGGCTTCGCCCTCAGCTCCTGATGCTCGACGAGCCCTCCCTCGGACTGGCGCCCATCATGGTCCAGGAGGTCGGCAAAATTATCCGTACCATCAGCGGGGACGGGGTGACCCTGCTGCTCATCGAGCAGAACGCCAAGATGGCCTTGCGGCTGGCCAACCGGGGCTATGTGCTCGAGACCGGCACCGTGGCCATCGAAGGGACCTCCCGGGAACTCATCTCCAACGACAAGGTCCGGAAGGCCTACATGGGGTTGTAAGATTTTCCTCAGAGGAGAGCCCGGGACCCTCTCCCCCCGCCCGGTTCATGAATGCCCGTCCCAAATCCAACTTGGAGTGTATCGTGAGCGACTGCGAGAACGGTCATTCCGGCGAAGGCTCGTAGAGTCGAGTCTGCGACCGGAATCCAGTTATTTTTTAGGATCATTTCCAAATTAGTTGACGGTCAAATGGCTGGATCGGGAAGAATGGAAAGTGATTCCAGGAGCCCGGAAGCAAAGTCAGTTTGCTTGCACTCCCAAGGCAGATAGGCGAAGAGTTCCCTCCGGGGGCGGCTTCTCCGGTGGTACTTTGACCGGACGGTCGGAAAAGAGGGGGGCGAGGGCCCGGGGAAGAGCTGGGGATCATCTCCCATCGACCTTGTGGCGGAGATTCGGGCCCCGGTGCCGCTAATCCATGGTGAGAACGATCGAACTTTTCCCCTGCGCGAATCGCAGCGGCTCTGGGAGGCCTTTCATTCGGCCGGAAAGAGCTTGCGAACTCTTCGTGGTCCCGCGGGCGGGGCAGGGGAAAGCGGCCTGGGAGAAGACCCCTCTGTTTTTGGAACAGCACCTGAAGGGGAATTTCAGGCCGGCTGAGGCAGCCGACGGCAGAGGCGGTTCGCAAGCGCTCTCACAGAGGCACCCCAGGGCCTTTCGATATTGCAGGGGCAAGCCCCCGAGCTTGCCCGTTTGCGGGCGGCCGCGGGGGGCCGCCCCTACGCCAATTGAATTAGCGGGAGACTCGCAGGGGCGGTTCGCGAACCGCCCCGGATCCTCCTCTTTCAGAATCCCGCCTGCTTCAGCTGATCTTCGAATTTTTCATAAAAAGAGGGCTTGAGAAATTTAAAACTTTTCACGAATTCCTCAAACTCGTTGAAGCCCGCCTGGTCGTAGGTGCCCTTCAGAGGTCGCCACTGGGTGCACAGGAAAGAGACAATCCGGTTTCCTTTCTGGACCAGGTAGACCTTGGATTTCGCCTTTTCCCCCTGGTTCGGGTTCTCTCCCTCCAGGTAGATCGCCATCGCGGGAAGGCCGACGACTTCCGTCTTTTCCCGGTTCTTCACTTCCGGAAGCATCCCCGTGTTGAATAGGAAGCGGGTGCAGTACTGCTTCGCCCGTTCCTCCAGATTCCGGGAGCTCCCGAAAGGCAGGTCGTCGTAAATAAACGTGGTCTGGCTGGGGAAGTCGCCTTTCTCGATCTTGAAAAAACCGATCTCGAAATCGCCCCCCTCCTCGTTCTTCAACATGGAGTATCCCGTGGGGGGCCTCTTGAATTCGTATTTTTCCTTGAAGATCAAAGTCCCCCGGTCTGTGGCAACTACATCGCGCGGCTTCTCCCTTTGCTGCATGGATGCGCAGCCGCCCAGCAGAAGCGAGGCGGCGACCAGCAGAGATATTCCGAGGCCCCATCCGCCCGCGGGGCTCTTTCGCCTTGTCATTTTTCCCTCCTTTTCACTTGCCCCGGAACTCTTTTTCCAGCTTGAGCAGGAGCTCGAGGATTTCCTCGTTGTTGGGGGAGCCGGTCTTGACGTACCGGACGATCCCTTTCTTGTCTACCACCACGGTGAGACGCCCGAACCGAATCGGGGACCCGTCGGGGGCGAAGGGGGGCTTCTCCGAGTAGGCCCCGTAGGACTTGCCCATCCAAGCCAGCGTGTTTGAGACGAGGGGAAATTCCAGCCAGAGGCTCTGCGCGAAGTACTTGTTCGTGATCACATCGTCCGTGCTGACGCCAAGGACCTTGGCGTTGAGGCGGTCATAGAGATAGAGGTTTCTCTGGTGACCGTCCATTTCCCCCGTTCAGGTGGGGGTGAACGCCGCCGGGAAGAAGGTCATCACCAGGTGGTGCTTCCCATAGTAGTCTTTGTAGTAATCCACCAGCCGATCCTGGGAGGAGGGGAGAATGAAGGACGGCGCCTCATCTCCCACTTTCAGCTGAGCCCCGGCATCGTTTATGACGAGCAGCGAGATGAAGATGCCCGCCATTGCGAGCGCCAAGATCGTTTTCCTGCGCATAGGCCCTCCTTTCGGTTTACGTTGTTTTTTCGTAAGATCAAGAGATGGTAAAGGTCACCTTTATTATAATCAGGAATGTGATTCCCCGTACAGGACATTATATCAGGACATTATATAATGAGAACTGTGTTGACATATCGAACGACAGGTTCTTAACATATCCTTAGACCCTTTCTTTCTTCTTTCCTTGATTCTTCTCGTCCTATTCAGCCGAAACAGCGAAACAGATTCGGAGGAGTTTTGGTCGCGGATAAAGATCTTTCCAAGCTAGCCATTGATAAATCAAAAGGGACTTTTCAGCGGCGGAGGAGCAGGAGAGTATTTTACTGGGCGGCGCTCGCGGTGCTCTTGATCAGCCTGGCAGGGCTGTATCTCGCTGGCGTCTTCACGCCCCCTGTATCGGTCCAGCTCGGCACGGTCACCCAGGTCTATCCCTCCCAGGCCGTTACCTTGCTTACGGCCAGCGGCTACGTCGTTCCCCAGCGGAAAGTCCGCGCTGGCTTCGAAGGTTACGGGACGCCTGGTGTGGCTCGGGGTGGAGGTGGGGAGCCGCGTGAAAAAAGGGGAAGTGGTGGCCCGGCTGGAAAGCCAGGATGTGACCGCAGCCACGGAACCAGGCGGCGGCGAACCTGGAGTCCTCCAAGTCAAACCTGGAGCAGGCCCGGGCGGAGCTCGCGGACGCGACTCTCGCCCTGAACCGGAGCAAGGAGCTGGTGAACAAGGAGTTTATCGCCCGGGGAGAATACGACACCGCCGTGGCCCGGTACAAGAAGGCCGCTGGCAGCGGTGAATGCCGCGGAATCCGGTATCAGGGCCAACGAGGCCGCACTGGCGGCGGCGAACATCCAGATGGAATATACCCTGATCCGGGCGCCTTTCGACGCGGTGGTCCTGACGAAAAATGCCGACATCGGCGATATCGTCACCCCCCTGGCGGCGGTCGCCGAAGCCAAATCGGCCGTGGTCACGATCGCGGACATGGATTCGCTCCAGGTGGAGGCCGACGTGGCGGAGTCCAATGTGGGCCAGGTCAGGGCGGGCCAGCCCTGCGAGATTCAGCTCGATGCCCTGCCGGAACGCCGATTGCGGGGAGAGGTCCACGTGGTCGTCCCGACAGGCGACCGGACCAAGGCCACCGTCATGGTGAAGGTGAAGTTCATCGATCAGGACCCCCGTATTCTGCCGGAGATGAGCGCCAAGGTGTCTTTCCTCTCCAAGCCGCTGGCCGATGTCGAACAGAAGCCCCGGACCGGCAGTCGCCAGCACCGCCCTGGTGACCCGGAAGGCGGGCAAGGCCGTATTCCTGGTCCGAGAGGGCCGGGCGGTGGAGACGCCGGTCCGGACCGGAGAGCGGATGGGCGAGATGGTGGAAGTGGTGGAAGGCGTTAAGGCGGGCGATCAGGTGGTGGTAAATCCGCCGGCCAAGCTGAAGGACGGGTCGAAGATTAAGGCGAAGGAGACCTAAGGCGAGAGCGCGAGAGCGCAAGGAGAAAAAACGTGTCAGGAGTCATGAATCGCTTGGCGCCTTAGCTCCTTGGAATGGTTTTTGTGCAAAATGGTAACAAATTTCAGAAATCCCCCCTCGCCCCCCTTTTCTAAAAGGGGGGTGGGGGGATTTAGGCCGTCCGGGTTGGCTCTTGCGGTCTTTAAGTAATTCGCCCTTACGCTCAGCGTATTACGCTTCGCGGCTTTTGATCTGGTAACGCCTTGCGCTCCCGCACCTTGGGCCTTGCGAGCATTAATATGTCTGCCATCGTGGAAGTACAAAATTTGAGCAAATCCTACCGGCGGGGAACCCGGGATGTGCCCGTCCTCGTCGATATTAATCTGGACATTGAAGACGGAGAATTCTTGGCCCTGATGGGGCCTTCCGGGTCTGGCAAGAGCACGCTTCTCAATCTTATCGCCGGGCTGGATCAGGCCGACAGCGGCAACGATTCGAGTGGGGGGGGTCGATATCACCGGCCTGTCCGAGAGCGAGCTGGCGGCCTGGAGGGCGACGCACGTGGGCTTCATATTCCAGTTCTACAACCTGATTCCGGTGCTGACCGCGTTTGAAAACGTCGAGCTTCCCCTGCTGCTCACGGGGCTTTCCCGCAAAGAACGTCAGGAACATGTCGAGCTGGCGCTCCGGATCGTCAGCCTGGGGGGCCGTCTGGACCATCGTCCCGCCCAACTCTCCGGGGGGGAACAACAGCGCGTGGCTATCGCCCGCGCGATCGTCACCGACCCTACCATCGTCGTGGCCGACGAACCGACCGGAGACCTGGACCGGGTTTCCGCCGAGGAAGTCCTGGGGCTTCTGGAAACCCTGAACCGGGAATCCCGGAAAACCATCATCATGGTCACCCATGACCCCCGGGCGGCCCAGAGAGCCAGAATCATCCGGCACCTGGAAAAAGGCTTCTTGGATGACCTTCCTTCTCAAACTCCTGTTTAAGAACGCCTTCCGCCGAAAGCTGCGAACCGCGCTGACACTCCTCAGCATCGCCATCGCCATCATGGCCTTTGGCCTGCTGCGCACAGTGGTAAGCGCCTGGTATTCGGGAGTGGAATCCTCGTCGGCCATCCGCCTGATCACGAGGAACGCGGTCTCTCTTGTTTTCCCCCTGCCCCTGGCCTACAAGGACCGGATTCGCCAGGTGGATGGAGTCACCCGGGTCTCTTACGGAAACTGGTTCGGCGGAATTTATATCGACCGGAAGAATTTTTTCCCCAACTTTGCCGTGGAACCGAATTCCTACCTGGACCTCTACCCCGAGTACGTCTTCCCCCCCGTTGAGCGCCAGGGCTTTCTCCGCGACCGCCGGGGCGCGGCGGCCGGCAGGAAGCTGGCGGCGAGGTTCGGATGGAAGGTGGGCGATCCCGTCCCCCTGAAAGGGACCATTTTCCCGGGCGACTGGGAGTTCGTCCTGCGGGCCATCTACCGGGGCCGGGACGAAAGCGTCGATGAGACCCAGTTCTTCTTCCATTGGGATTATCTGAACGAGACCTTGAAAAAAAGGTCCCCATCCCTGGCGGACAGGGTGGGTTTTTATATGATCGAGGTTGACCAGCCCGGGCATGCTGCGGCCGTGGGGCAGGTTGTGGACGGGCTCTTTAAGAATTCCCTGGCCGAGACGCTCACCGAGACGGAAAAGGCCTTCCAGCTCTCTTTCGTCTCCATGTCGAACGCGATCATCGTGGCCATTCAAGCCGTCTCCTTCGTGGTCATCGGAATCATCATCGCGGTCGTGGCCAACACCATGTCCATGGCCGCCCGCGAGCGGCTGTGGGAGTATGCCGTTCTGAAGACGCTGGGGTTCGGCGGAAGGCACATCGCCCCCCTGATCTTCGGGGAGTCGCTCTTGATTTCCCTGCTGGGAGGCGCTTTGGGAGTCGCGGCTACGTTTCCGGCGGCTTATCTTTTCAAGGAGAATATCCCCATGTACCTTCCGGTCTTTCAGGTGACCGATTCAACGATTTTTCTAGACTTCTTGGCTTGCGTCCTGGTGGGAACGCTCTCGGCCGTCCTGCCCGCGTGGCGGGCAGTCCAGGTCCGGATTGCCGAGGGTTTGAGGAGGATTGGCTAGTGGGGGTGCCGCTCTCCTACAGCTTCCGCAACTTGTGGACCCGGCGGCTCACCACCGTTCTGACGGCCTCCGGCATGGCCCTCGTCGTCTTTGTCTTCACCGCCGCCCTGATGATGGCCGAAGGGTTGAAAAAGACCCTGGTGGAAACGGGCTCTCCGGACAATGTGGTGGTGATCCGGAAAGGGTCCACGTCCGAAGTGCAGAGCGGGGTGGAGAGGATTCAGGCCTCCATCCTCGAGACCCAGCCGGAAGTGGCCGTCGGAGCGGCCGGGCGAAAACTCCTGGCCAAAGAGGCGGTCGTGCTCATCAGCCTCCCCAAACGGGGCAGCGGCAGCGTCTCCAACGTGATCGTCCGGGGCGCGGGGGAGAGCTCGGCCGCTTTGCGGCCTCAGCTGAGACTGGTGAAAGGGAGAATGTTCCGGCCCGGATTGCCGGAGATCGTCGCCGGGCAAAAAATCGCCGAGCGTTTCCGGGGGGGAGGCCTGGGGGAGGTCCTCCGCTTTGGGATGCGGGACTGGGTTGTCGTGGGGATCTTCGACGCCGGCAACACCGGTTTCAGCTCGGAGATCTGGGGCGACGCGGAACAGCTGATGCAGGCCTTCCGCCGTCCGGCGTATTCGTCAGTCATTTTCAAGATGCACGACCCGGGCCAATTCAACCGCTTCAAAGGGCGCGTCGAAAGCGACCCCCGCCTTACAGTCGAGGCCAAGCGGGAGAACCGGTACTACGCCGAGCAGTCCGAGATCATGTCCAAGTTCCTGCGAATTCTCGGCCTCTCCCTCACGTTTATCTTTTCCTTCGGAGCGATGCTGGGGGCGATGATCACGATGTACTCTTCCGTGGCCAACCGCACAAGCGAGATCGGGACCCTCCGGGCGCTCGGCTTCCAGCGGTCCAGCATCCTAGCGGCTTTTCTCTGGGAATCGCTGCTCCTGAGCCTGATCGGCGGCCTCGCGGGCCTTTTCCTGGCGTCCTTCATGCAGCTGATCACCATTTCGACGATGAACTTCCAGACTTTTTCCGAACTCGCTTTTTCTTTTTCCCTGACCTTGGGGATCGCCTGGAGGGCGGTTGTCTTTGCTCTCTTCATGGGGTTTGCCGGCGGGTTCCTCCCCTCGCTCCGGGCCTCCCGGATGAACATCGTGGAGTCTTTGAGGGCCCAGTAATCCATTCCTTGTGGAATGAGGCCGGGAAAGAATGCCGGTTTCAAGTTTCCTACGGAATAGGTAAAATGATAGGGAGGCTCGGGGGTACGCTGGTTATTCGGTCATTTTAACGTTCATTCATCGGGGGCAACAGGCGGTCGGAATCCGTAGACGTTCATCATGCGTTGGAAATGGATTTTCGGCGAGCGAGCGAGGAGGAGTTACGGATGAGGCGAAAAACTTTCTTTTTGGCGGTTGTCCTGACAGTTTTCATCCCACTTACGGCGGGGGCCCAGGAAGACTGGGCGAAAATCGACCGGAACAAATGGGAACTGACCGCGAGCGGGAGCGGTTCCAGCGACAACGACTTCAACTCCACGGGCCTCTCCGCGGAGGGCAGCGTGGGATATTATTTCACCCGGGGATGGGAGGTCGCGCTGCGGCAGGGGATCGGATTCTTCCACTTGAAAGACAAGGGAAGCGATTGGAACGGATCCACCCGCATCGCCCTGGATTACAACATGCGTTTTGGCCTGAACCAGTTCCGGCCCTATCTGGGAATCAATTTCGGCTACCTCTATGGAGAAGGAGTATCGGACCAGTTCATCGCCAGCCCGGAAGGAGGGCTGAAGCTCTACTTGAACTCCTCTACGTTTCTCCTGGCGGCGGTCGAATACCAGATCCTTTTCCGCGAATCGGACAAATTTTCAGACCAATTCGATGACGGCAGGTTTGTCTATACCCTGGGGTTAGGGTACCGCTGGTAGGAGGGGCGGCCATGAGAATCGCCGTGGGCTCTGATCACGCAGGCTTTGAGCTGAAGGAAAAAATCAAAACGTTCGCTCGAAGGGTGGGGACACCAGGTGATCGACGTGGGGACCCACAGCCTCGATCCCGTCGATTACCCCGACTATGCGGAGGCTGTCTCCATGGCCGTGCTCGACGGGAAAGCGGAGCGGGGGATCCTGATTTGCGGAAGCGGAGTCGGGGCTTCCGTCGCCGCCAACAAAATCCCCGGAATCCGCGCCGGCCTATGCCACGACACCTATTCGGCCCACCAGGGGGTGGAGCACGACGACATGAACGTACTGGTGCTGGGAGAACGCGTGCTGGGAGTGGAGATGGCCCGGGAGCTGGTGCTCGCGTTCCTCGGGGCGACGTTCAGCGGCGAAGAGAGACACCGGCGGCGACTGGAAAAGGTGAAGGCCCTCGAATCGCGGTTCGCCGGGGAGAAAAAGGACTGCTGAGGCGGAAGGGCACGCGTTGCTTCTTCGTTGCCGAGGCAGTGACCAGAAAAGGAGAACCTAAATGCAGCTGGGAATGATCGGCGTTGGGAGGATGGGCGGAAACATGGTCCGTCGGTTGATCCGCGGCGGCCACCCGGTGACGGTGTTTTCCAGGCGGGCCGAATCCAGGGAGAAATTCGCCAGTGAGACGGGAGCCACCGCTGCTTCGTCCCTTGAGGATTTTGCAGCCAAGCTCAAGCCTCCTCGGGTTGCCTGGCTCATGGTACCCGCAGCCGCCGTGGATTCGACGATCCGGGAGCTTGCCCCGCTCATGGAAAAGGGGGACATCCTCATCGACGGGGGGAACTCCTACTACATCGACGACATCCGCCATTCGAAAGAGCTTGCCCCCCGGGGCATCCATTACCTCGACGTGGGGACGAGCGGGGGCGTTTGGGGGATCGAGCGGGGGTACTGCCTCATGATCGGCGGCCCGCGCGAGGCCGTTCAATTCCTGGACCCGATCTTCAAGACCCTCGCGCCCGGACAAGGCTCCATCGGGCGAACTCCCGGACGGGAGAAAACCGGGGGCACGGCCGAGGAAGGGTACCTGCACTGCGGCCCGGCCGGCGCGGGTCACTTCGTCAAGATGGTTCACAACGGGATCGAGTACGGCCTCATGGCCGCCTACGCCGAAGGTTTCAACATTCTTCGGCACGCGAACGCGGGGAGCGCCGGACGCGAGATCGATGCCGAAACCACGCCCCTCCGCAACCCGGAACATTTTCAGTATGATCTCAACCTTGCCGACATCGCCGAACTGTGGCGGAGGGGGAGCGTCATTCCCTCCTGGCTTCTCGATTTGAGTGCGGCGGCCCTGCTCCAGAATCCGGACCTCTCCGACTTCTCGGGCACCGTGGCCGATTCCGGCGAGGGACGCTGGACGATCCTGGCGGCGATCGAAGAGGGCTCTCCCGCGCCCGTGCTGAGCACGGCCCTTTACCAGCGGTTCGGTTCGAGGGGGGAAGACGACTTTGCCCGGAAGCTCCTTTCCGCCATGCGGTACATGTTCGGGGGGCATGTGGAACGGCCCCGGGGCGGCTGAACGGACGGTATGCTGTCGGAACAGTGTAAGGCCAGGGTTCTGAGCGATGCCGCCAAGCTTGCCGCGGAGGCAGCCGGTGAGTTCATCCGCTTGTCCCGCGCGGCGATAGAATCGAAAGGCCGCTTCACCGTGGCCCTCTCGGGGGGATCGACCCCCAGAAGGCTTTATTCCATGCTTTCCGGTGAAGCCTCTTTTCGCGACAACATCGCGTGGGACCGAATCCATTTCTTCTGGGGGGATGAGCGGCACGTTCCCCCGGGACACCCCGACAGCAACTACCGCATGGCGAACGAAGCCATGCTGTCGAAAGTGCCCGTCCGGCCGGAGAACGTTCATCGGATGAAGGGCGAGGACCCGGACCCGGACCGGGCTGCAAGGGAGTACGAGGAAAAGATCCGGAGAATTACCCAGGTAAAGGTCGGGGAAATTCCACGGCTGGATCTGGCGCTGCTCGGGATGGGAGCGGACGGCCATACCGCCTCTCTCTTCCCCGGTTCCCGCGGGATCGAGGAACAGGAACGGCTGGTCATCGCGAATTGGGTTGAGTCCTTGAAGACGTTTCGAATCACCATGACCTTCCCGCTTTTGAACCATGCCGCATTCCTTCTCTTGCTGGTGAGCGGGGAGGATAAGGCGGAGACCCTGCGGGCTGTCTTCGAAGAATCCGGCGAGGACTTTCCCGTTCAGCGAATCCGCCCAACCGGGGGGTGTCTCTGGCTTGTGGATCGGGGGGCCGCCATGTATTTAAAACAAAAATGAACCACAGAGTACACAGAGCGGCATAGCCGGAACCAAATTGCAGGGGCAACCTCCCGAGGTTGCCCGTCATGCGGGCTGCCGCGGGGGGCCGCCCCTACATATAAAACCTTAAATTTGTGTCCAATAAAATTTTATGGATCATCTCCAATTTAGTTGAAGGAAAAAGTGCTTTATAGGCAAATTGTGCTGTGATTCCAGGGGTCGGAAGGAAAGGCAGATTCCGCCGCAATCATGATGCATCCGTCTCCCTGTCGGGTCTGGCGGGGGTGTCCTTCTCCCCTTTGAAGCTCGGCTTTTTCGACCCCCGCGGAGCATCACGGAATGCCAGTAGCTCCTTGTTGGCCGAGCTACATCCCGCCGATGCTTGCGGCGGAATCTGCCTTTCCTTCCGACCCTTGTGAGGCTTTCACGCAAAATTCGATCAACTAAATTGGAGATGATCCAATTTTATTTATTAGTGCCCCGAGGAGGAAAAATGGTCAAAATCGCGCCATCCATTCTTTCGGCGGATTTTTTGAAGCTGGGGGAAGAGATGAAAACCGCGCAGCAAGCCGGGGCCGACCGGTTTCACGTGGACGTGATGGACGGGCAGTTTGTCCCCAACCTCAGCCTCGGCATTCCCGTCCTCAAGGCCATGCGGAAAGGGACCACGCTGCCCCTCGAAGCCCACCTCATGATCGACCGGCCTGAGAGGTACGTCGAAGCTTTTGCCCAAGCGGGGGCGGATACGCTCATCGTACATCAGGAGAATTCTGTCCACCTGGATCGGACCCTGCAGATGATCAAGGAGTCGGGAAAGCGGGCGGGCACGGCCCTGAATCCCTCAACCCCGGCGGCGGTCCTTGAAGAGGTCCTGGAGAAGCTGGACCTTATCTTAGTCATGACCGTTAACCCGGGCTTTGGAGGGCAGAGCTTCATGGATTACCCTTTGAAAAAAATCCGGCAGCTGCGGAAAATGCTGGACGAGCGCAATCCCGGCTGCGAGCTGGAAGTGGACGGCGGGATCGACGCGCAAACCGCGCCGCGGGTGGTCGAAGCCGGAGCGGACGTTCTGGTCGCGGGAACCGCGGTCTTCGGTTACCCCCAGGGCGCCCGGGCCGGCATCGAAGCCATAATCAGGAGCCTGAATAATACTTCCCGAAGATCGTAAGGCAAAACGGTTTAGGAGGCCACCGGTGAATGTTCATCCTTTAGCCGGGAAGCCGGCCCCCCCGGAGTTGTTGATTGACGTTGGCCAGATGGAAAAGGCGTACCGGGAGAGGGAACCGGACCCGGAAGACCCGGGCCAAGCGCCGCCCGCCCATCGGGAACGGAGGATGTTTACAAGCTGTACGCGGAGAGCTTCAAGAGCCAGTCTCACCTGGAATCCATCATCGAAGAGGCCCAAAAGATCATCAATCGCCTAATAGCGGGCTAGCATAGCCCGAACCGATCCTGAGGAGGGGTGTAGGGGCGATTCATGAATCGCCCCTGCGATCGGGAAGCAAATGTTTTCCCGCGCTGCAGGAAGGCAATTCATCGAGAAGGAGGATCCCATTTTCGACCTCGCCATCGTTGGAGGAACGGTAATCGACGGGACCGGCCGGCCCGGGCTGAAGGCCGACGTTGCCGTGCATGGGGACCGGATCATCCGGGTCGGGCAGGTGGGGAGAGGAGAGGCCGCTCGGGAAATTTCGGCGGCCGGGGCCGTTGTGGCGCCCGGGTTCATCGATACCCATTGCCACTCGGATCTCATGGCCCTGGTCGAGCCGGAGCTGCTGCCCAAGCTCATGCAGGGGATCACGACTGAACTCCTCGGCCAGGATGGCATCGGCGCGGCGCCAATGGTCCCGCAGTACGCGGCGAAGTGGCGCCAGTACCTGTCCGGCCTGAGCGGCGACCCGCCCATACAGTGGGACTGGCGAAGCTTGGGAGAGTATGCGGACCGGCTCTCCTCCAGGCCCACCGGGCCGAACCTCTCCCTTCTCGTCCCCCAGGGCAATGTGCGCCTGGCGGTCATCGGGCTGGACAACGTGCCGGCGGATTCGGCACAGGTTCGCGCCATGGAGGACGAAGTCCGCAGATCCATGGAAGAGGGCGCCTGCGGGATATCCATGGGGATGATCTATGTCCCGTGCACCTTTACCCGCCGGGATGAACTGGTCCCGCTCCTGCGGGTCAGCGGCCGTATGGGCGGCTTCTTCGTAGTCCACATCAGGAGCGGCGGAGACCGCTTGCTAGAATCGATGGAGGAAGTGATTTCCCTGGCCAGGGAAGCGGAGATCCCGCTGCATATCTCCCATTTCAAAGCGGCGGGGAAGCGCAACTGGGATAAGATGGAGCCCGCCCTGGCGGAGGTGGAAAAGGCCAACCGGGAAGGGCTCGACATGACCTTTGACATCTATCCCTACACCGCGGGGAGCACCATGTTCCTCGCCATCCTCCCGCCCTGGGCCCTGGAAGGGGGGGTTGAAGAAACGCTGCAGCGGCTCCGGGATCCGTCCCTTCGTACCCGCATCCGGGAGGAGTTCGAGAGTCCCCCGCCTCCCGACCCGGAAGGGCCCTCCTGGGAGAATTACGGAAATTACGCGGGATGGGAGAATGTCAAAATCTCCTTCGTCGAGAGCGCCAAGAACCAGGGCTGGGTGGGGAAGTCGGTGGCGGAGATCGCCAGGGGTCAGGGCAAAGACCCGGCCGGCGCGGCTTTGGACCTCCTGCTTGAGGAAGAGGGCAGGGTGGGAATGATCATCTTCAGCATGGACGAGGAGAAGATGATCCTGGGGCTGCGTCACCCCCTGGGAATGGTCTGCACAGACGGCGTGCTGGGGGGAAGACCGCATCCCCGGGTTTATGGAAGCTTCCCCCGCGTCCTGGGGAGGTACGTGCGGGAGCGGAGGGAGATGACCCTGGAGGAGGCGGTCCGGAAAATGACCTCTCTCCCGGCTCGCCGCCTGGGGCTGAAGGACCGCGGGGTCGTCGCTGAGGGAAACGCGGCTGACCTGGTGGTCTTCGATCCTGAAAAAGTGATCGACCGGGGCACGTACGAAGACCCCAGGCAGTTTCCCGCGGGCATCCGGACCGTGATCGTGAATGGAGTCGTTTCGGTGGAGGAAGGAAAGTTCACCGGAAGCCTGGGGGGAAAGGTGCTTAGAAAAAGATAATGCGGAATTCGGATTGCGGAATTAAGAACTGAACCACAGAGAACACGGAGATCTACTGCAGTGTTTCAGTAAAGGTTTACAGATCGTCATTCCGGGCTTGACCCGGAATCCAGAAATGTCATGAAACGGGAGAAACATGAAAATCGCTTCCATGGATTCTGCTCTCTACCGGGTTCCCCTGGCCGTTCCCCTCTCGGATTCGACGCACGGTGAGATCCCCTCCTTTGAGCTCATTACCGTCCGCGTTCGGGATGACGAGGGGCTGGAAGGTGTCGGGTACACGTACACGGTCGGGGTTGCGGGCCTGGCCATACAGGTGCTAATCGAGCGGTACCTCAAGCCTGATCTGCTGAACCAGGACCCCGGCCGCATTGAGTACCTGTGGAAGCAGATGTGGTGGCGGCTGCATTACTCCGGGCGCGGGGGGACCGCTTCGTTCGCCATCTCGGCGATCGATATCGCCCTGTGGGACCTGGCGGGCAAACGGCAGGGCGCGCCACTCTGGCGATTACTCGGGGGGCACAACCCTCGGGTGAAAGTGTATGCCGGCGGGGTCGACCTCCACTTTTCGCTGGAAGCCCTGAAGGATCAGGCCCGGAATTTTCTCGGCAGGGGATACGGGGCCATCAAGATGAAGGTAGGCCGGCCCCGCCTGTCGGAAGATGTGGCCCGGGTGAGGGCCGTCCGGGAACTCATCGGGCCGGATATCCCCCTGATGGTGGACGCGAACATGGGGTGGAGCGTGGAACAGGCGATCCGCGCGTCCCGTGCTCTGGCCGAATTCGACATTTACTGGCTGGAGGAGCCCACCATTCCCGACGACCTGGCCGGCCACATCCGGATCTCCCGCGAGGGCGCCCTGCCCATTGCCACGGGGGAAAACTTTCACACGCTATACGAATTCCAGAATTTCATTACCGCCGGCGCGGTGAGTTTTCCGGAGCCGGACGTCTCGAACTGCGGAGGGATCACCGTCTGGATGAAGGTGGCCCACATGGCCGAGGCCCACAACTTGCCGGTCACTTCGCACGGCGTCCACGACCTTCACGTCCACACCCTCGCCGCGGTGCCGAACGCCTCCTACCTGGAAGGCCACGGCTTCGGCCTGGAAGAGTACATCCGGCACCCCCTGCAGATCGAAAAAGGCGAAGCCATCGCCCCCGACCGGCCGGGGCACGGGGTGGAACCGGACTGGGAGAAGCTGGAAGCACACCGGGTAGAATAAGTATACGGGAGGATCGAAAAACAAGTCGGTACTGGCAGTTGACATGCCCCCCGAAGTCGTCTAGCCTGGGGCGGCTTCAGAAATAATGGGAGAAGGGAGAAGTCGGATGAGAAAAGCAGGCATCATCGTGTTGGGGCTAGCCTTCTTGCTGATATATAGCCTGGCATGGGGGGATGCCACGATTGAATCGAAGGTGAAAACAGGGGGAATCAAAGGGATCGGTGCCTCCGAGGGGACGCTGATCAAGCGGTACCAGGTGGATAAAAAGTGGGAGTCTGTTTCCACAAAGTTCACCGGCGCCATCTTATCCAGGGTTTCCGGTGGAAGTGAAAGCACCAACATTACTCGTGTTGACAAGGGAGTGTATTGGAATCTTGACCCCCAAAATCATACCTACGTGGAAAGGCCAATAGAGCCTCTTAAAAAAGAGGATTTATCCAAGGAGCGAGGAGTAGAAGAAAAGCCCAAAGCCCGGGTGACTAAGTCCGAATTTACCGTCAAGAAAACTGGCGCCTCAGAAACGATCAACGGGTTTCCATGTGAGGAATACCTGATCACCTGGTTTCTCGAAATGGAAGACCTCGAAACCAAAGCCAAGTCCAAGAGTACAATGACCACGAACCTATGGACAACATCCGAGACCGCCACCATTCGTAAGGCCCAAGCTGACGAGCAGGAGTTCCAAAAGGCCTATGCCCGCAAGATAGGCCTTAGTATTTCCCCGGATGAGGCGAAGCAGTTAGGAATGGAAGCATTGGGGTCGATGTCGGGGGCTCCGCCGGAAGAGGTTCAGAAGGGCTTGATGCGGTTGAAGGAAGAGATGTCTAAGATCAAAGGATACCCGATTCGCTCTGTGGTGAGCTGGACCCTGGAAGGGGAGAAAGTTGCAGGCGCCGGAAAAGAGGAAAAGACATCTTCTGAATCGGCTCCCGAATCCCTAAAGAGTATCGGGGGGCTCCTGGGGGGACTTGCCGGGAGGGTCACCCAGAAAATGGCCGGGGAAAAGCCTTCCTCCACGGGTGGAAAAGAGGGGCCATTCTTCTCAAGCATAACAGAAGTCAAAGCTATTCATGTCGATTCGATTTCTGCTGACGTTTTTGAAATCCCCGCCGGTTATGTAAAAAAATAAAGGGAAGACCGGCTAAGATGTCATTCCCACGAAGTTCGTCAGTGAAAGTCGCCACCGGAGATCGTGCCACGATTAGCTGGCTGGCTGGAAGTGGAATAAAGAAAGAGAGCACCTAGGATGGCGTTCGCAGCAGCCGCTTGACCGAATCGGAGACTGTGACCCGGCCCTCGCGGGCGTAGGCCTCGTGGTTTTCCTCAATGTCGGAGAGCTTGTAAAGGTAATTCACCATTAATCCGGCAGACTGCTTGAGCCCGCGCGACGAGATGTCGGCAAGCCAGTTGATACGCTCGATCCGTGCGCCGTTACCGAGATGGAAGCGGGCAACAGGATCGACCGGACCGTCCTTGTCCTTCTCCAGCACGAGATAGCGTGCCACGAGGCGGGTCAGCACCGGCTGAAGCGCGGCGGAAGCGCCCGAGTCCTTTTGCCATTCGCCACTGATCAGCGTGCGGAACGCTTCGACCGGCTCGTGCACTTTGCCCGCGGAGCATAGCTTTTCGTGATCGGTTTTCGCAATGAGCCTGGCGTCGCCCTCGCGAAGCCGCTCGTCGAGCCACTTGCCGAAGCCCGGGACCGGAGACAGCGTGGCGAACGTTTTCAGCTTCGAGAAGTCAGCCATAAGCTGCTCGACAACGCGTTTGATGAGGAATCCCCCGAACGAAACGCCACGCAAGCCCGCTTGAGTGTTCGAGATCGAGTAGAAGATTGCCACCTTCGCGTCGCGGGGGTCGAGCGCCGGTGCCGATTCGTCGAGCAGGTGATGGATGTTGTCCGCCATGTCGCGCACGAGCGCGATTTCAACAAAAATCAACGGCTCTTCGGGCATGCGCGGATGGAAGAACGCGTAGCAGCGCCGGTCGGAGTCGAGACGGTTGCGGAGGTCGTTCCAGGAGCGAATCTCGTGCACCGCCTCGTAGCTGATCAGCTTCTCGAGCAGCGCCGCAGGCGAGCTCCAAGAGATCCGGCGGAGGTCGAGGTTGCCGATGTCGAACCAACTTGAGAGTAGATCGAACAGTTCGTCAACGATCGCTACGAGCTCTGGATGCGAGCGCGTGAAGTGGAGCATGTCGGCACGCATGTCAACCAGGAACTTGACGCCATCGGGGAGCAGGTTGAACTTCTTGAAAATGGGGATGCGGGGGCTCTTAAGGGTCTGCCGCAACTGCGTCTCTGCGGGTCGCCGTGCCGCGTCATTCGTGGTGTCGAGGTAGACCTGAATCGCATGTTTGATCAGGAGCTCATCGGGGCCAAACTCGTTTGCGAGCATTTCGAGGACCGAGATGCGTCCTTCATCGGAGAGCTCGCGGTATAGCCGCGGCGATCAACTCGACCCGTCGCCGTGCCGAGACTTCGCCACCGCTGTCGGCAAGCATCTCCTTGAACATTGTGCGAACAAACCGCAAATCACTGCGCGACAACTTGCGTGGATCCTGGGGCTTCGCTCCACCGCCGCCAGTCAGCCGATGCCAGAGCAAACGAACGCCGCCCTGGCGTCGCGCTTTCTCGCTTGCGATCAACTTTTCTCCCATCGTGTCGTCCCGAGAAATGTTTTTTGATTTTATAGGAACCACTTTTTGACGCTTGGAATATACTGGGTCGGCGATTGTCTGTCAAGGCGGTTTGAGCAGGGGGAAAATTGACTCGCCAATTCTTTCCCTTTTGCGGCCAGGGGATGGCTTCGTGGCTCACCGATTCGGCGGATATCCGAAGCTCGGGGGATTTTCGGCGGTTTGTTACTGCGTCTCTCTTTCTTCCGGAGGCCTCTTCGATTTGAGAAGATCCTTCAGGTTGACCTCTGGATGGTGGTATCTTTCATATCGAGGCGTTTTCTTGCCGTATTGGATGGCTTCTTTCGGGCACCATTGCAGGCAGGCGAAGCACTGCTCGCAGCGATGACTCCAGGCCGGTCTTCCTCTGAGAATAGTTATATTTTCAGCGGGGCACACTTTGCCGCAGATCGCACATCCGTCGCACTTTTCGTCGACCCAGAATTTCCGGTCCATTTTTGGAACTTGGGAAAAACTCATCCGGTAGAAGAAGCTGAATAACACCCTCTGCCAGAGAGGGCCTTTTTCAACCGGGCCTTTAACCTTGGCGGTGACGATTCCGGCTATTTTGGATATTTTGCGTCGGGCCGACTCAAACTGGGTATTCTGTTTCTCCCTGGGACCGGGTCCGCCCCAGGGGATATAGTTGGACGGCATGGGAATATCGAATCCGGCGGAAAGGTGGAGGCCGTTTTGGCCTAAGACTTTCTTCAACTGCACCAGCGTATTGGCCACCTGGCCGGCGTTCACCGCGACGGCAAAGATATAATCAGGCCGCAAGCCTTTCAACTCACCCACGAATCGAAGGACCCGGGACGGTACTCCCCAGATATGAACGGGAAAGACCAATCCCAACACTTGAGGAACGGTCGGCTCTTTTTCCCGTCTCCAATCGTCAATGGAGATAAGTTCCGCGCCGGCCAGCTCCTGCCCAAGAGTTCGCGCCACCCATAACGAGTTCCCCGTCCCGGTCCAGTAGTAAATCGTCGCCGTCGTCACCACATTTCCGCCCGAACGCTATTCTCAACTTCCCCGGCTTACTTCTTACCAAGAGCTTCGAGGTCCGTCTAGTCTTTCCCGATGAGATAATCAACTTCGAATCATTGGGGATGGGCTTGCTGGTACAGTTGGCGGGTATTGATCTCCTGCATGTGGCGGGTGATGCTCTCGCCATAAGGTTCGCTGGTGATTTTGTTTCCCTCAGCGGTGTAGAGACCCGAAGGGTCGCCGCGCACATAGCCGGAGGCGCCGGCCAAATAATCGTATTCGCCCATGATCATGCGCGTGGTCTGGTAGGAAAGGTAATCCTGGACGCGGCCGCGCTCCATGAAAGATTCGAGATTTTCACGGCGCATCTGCTCGGAGTTTTTCGCGATCTGGTTGCTCAGGTTGCGCAGCCCCGCATAGTAATTCCGCAGGTTCTCCGCCATTCGGCGTCCAGCCATCTCTTTGTTCAACTCGTAGGATCCCATGATGGCGGCCAGCACGGGCAAAGCCGTGTCGAAATCCGCCGATGGGGCCATAATCGTGAAGTGCCAGAGCCGCCACGACGCCCCCACGGCGTCGCCCGAGCAGCCGCCGGAGCTGAAGCCTTTGTACGGCTGGCCCTTCACCGTGCAGGTGTAGGCGAAATCTTCCATAGCCACGGAACGGAGGGGTCCCGCAAAGGCTCGCATCTGCTGCAGAAGGTCGGGGCGAGGTTTAACGAAAAGGAAGCGGAAATTCGAGGCCCGGCCCGTCTGCGCGGCCGAGAAGGCGAACGCATCGGACGGAGCTCGGAAGTCGGAGGCCAGGACGCCCGGCACCCCGCGAACGAAATAGCGAGGGGTTACAAACTCGGAGCCGGCGACCATGAAATGCAGCCGCTCGGCGGGATCGGTGACAAGGCACATGCCTTTACCCAGGTCCATGGTTCGCCAGCCGGCCGGAGCGCTGAGTTTGGCCCAACCGCTGGCGAGCTGTTGCGGGACCAAGCGCACCGGCTGGGGCTGGCCCTGGGCCGGTTGGGCCATCTCTCCGCCCTCGTCGAACGAGTAGATCCCCCTGGCGACCCGCAGATTGGCCAGGATCTGGAGGAGGAGTGGAGCGGCTTCGGCCAATTTCCCTTCTGCTCCCTCGATCCGCTGAACCAGCATCAGGCCGTCCCCGCCGGTGACAAGGTTCCGGAACTGTCTCTTCTGGTTTTGTTGACTCGTGTAGGTCCCTTCGAAGATGACGATTGTCTTTCCGCCGGTTTTTTGGCCTGCGGCGTTCTTAACATCGACTTTCCGTTTCCGGGCTGTCGGGGCAAGCTGAAGGCCGGGGGCCTGCTTGAAAAGGTCGGATATGACCGACTGAATCAACGCATCCGCATCGCGCCCTGTGGGACTGACTCCATGCATCGAGAAAACCTGCGATTGGCCGTTCGGCTCAGCCACGCTGAGGGACCACATTCGCGGACTTTCCTGATAGCTCTCTTTAACGGTCCAGCCGGCAGGCTTCAAGAGAGTAAACGTATAGTGCTTGGAGACGTACTTTTCCCACCTGATTCCTGCCGCGTCGGCAGAGGAATCCGGCAGCGTCGTCAGCAGCCCAACCGCGGCGACGGACACGAACACGAATTTCAGCGCGAAGCCCATGCCCCACCTCCCTGCACTGATCCGGCCCGGTGAAATGCAGCCGCCAAAACCTTGCGACCTATCGGGACGTGCTTCAAAGCTTACCTGAAAAACAAAGCCCCCAAGGTCTATGCAGGCCCTGGAGGCTTCACGTGGCCATCTTTTGGAGGCCCCACCTTCTCATTGTAAACTCCGGAAGGTCTAAAGAGTCTTTTGGAAGGAAGTGAACGAAGGAACGGTCGACACATCGAATCGTAGCAGGATCGCCGATTGTGTCAAGTGAATTAAAGGGACCTGCCTGGATGGCATCCTCTCAAACCCCTTATTCCGGGTAGAGCAAGTACCGTGAGCGGAGCTGGCGGAAGCGGTCCAGGGAGTCCTGCCAGCTTTGCTGGATGGAGTGCGGGTCCCGGCCTTCCTTGATGGCCTGGAGGACCGCGCGCGAGCCGATGAGGTGAAGGGTTTTATCCAGCTCGAAATTCCCCGGATAGAGCTGGAAAAGGGCTTTCACGATCTCGATGCCGAGGGCCGCCGAGTCGAGGGCTTGACGGTCGGTGAGGATGACCCGGACGCCGGTACAGGTTTGGTTTTCATAAGGGGGAGCCGCGGGCCTGAATTCCACGGCTTTGAACTCCACCCCCGGGATTTTCCGACCGGCGAGGTATTCGGCGAGTTCTTTCCCCTGGATCCACGGAGCCCCGACGAGCTCGAAAGGAGACGGGGTCCCCCTTCCCACGCTCACGTTGGAGCCTTCGACCAGCGCCACGCCGGGGTAGAGGGTCGCCTGGGTGAGAGACCGCAGGTTGGGCGAGGGGTTCACCCAGGCAAGGCCCGTCTCGTCGAGCCAGTCGGATCGCCTGTAACCGCTCATGGGGATGACCCGCAGCTTGGCCCCGATCTTGTTCTCCGCATTAAACATCCCGGCCAGCTCGCCGACGGTCATCCCGTGGCGAATGGGCAAGGGGAAATAACCGGTGAAGGATTGGAGCTCGCGGTCGAGCACGGGGCCCTGGACCAGGGAGCCCGTGATCGGGTTGGGCCGGTCGAGGACGTAGAAAGCGATCTTCTTCCTGGAAGCGGCCTCCAGGGCATACCCCATCGTGCTGATGTAGGTGTAAAACCGGGTGCCTGAATCCTGGATGTCGAAGACCAGCGCATCCAGGCCTTTCAACATCTTTGGGGTCGGGCGCAGGGTGTCTCCATAGAGGCTGTAAACCGGCAGCCTGGTTTTGGGGTCCCGGGTGGAAGCGATTTTTTGGTCCAGGCTTCCCGCAAGTCCGTGCTCGGGACTGAATATGGCCTTGAGCTTTACCCGGCGGGCTTTATGGAGCAAGTCGATGGAGCGCCTTCCTTCGGAATCCACTCCGGTGTGGTTGGTGATCAATCCCACCCGCAGCCCGGCGAGGGGGGCGAATTGCTGGGCCGCGAGAACTTCGAGCCCAGTCCGCACCTTTTCCCGGGGCGCCCTCACCGCACCTTCGGCCTGCAAGGCCGGGGTCGGAGAGGGGGCCGCTCGTCCCGCGGCCTCCGCGACGAGGGAGAAGAGCTGGGATCTCAACGTTTCGTTGCCGGGTCTTTCGCTCAGGTACACGCGGTTCGAGAGGACGATGAGGAAGGTCTTCGAGACCGGGTCGATCCAAACCATGGTCCCGGTGAACCCCTTGTGGCCGTAGGACCCGGGGGGCAACAACACGCACCATTCCCCTCCCGAAGTTGAATGAATTGCCCAACCCAGCCCACGGCGAGGGAATTTGGGCGGAGGGGACTGGGGCAGAATCATCTTCTCCACCATGGCCGGGCTCAGAATATCGTCTGTTTCCCCGCGGCCCCCGTCGAGGAGAGCCTGGGCGTAGATCGCCAGGTCATCGGCGGTGGAAAACAGGCCCGCGTGCCCGGCTACACCGCCCATGCGGCGGGCAAGAGGGTCGTGGACTTCGCCCCGCCCGTTCCCCCACGTGGGAGCGATCCGGCCCTGCAATCCGGGAGAAGGGGTGAAGCAGGTATCCTTCATATCCCAATTTTCGGAAAACGTGATCCCGGCAATAGATGTCGAGGGGCTTGCCCGAAACTCTTCGAACCAGCTCGCCCAGGACGATGAAATTGGTGTCGCTGTAACAGAATTGCGTTCCGGGGGCGGAATCGGGTTTTTCGTCGACCACTCTCTTGAGCGCGGCTTCATAGCCGTTCCAATTGCCCTTCATGGGCACGCTGGGGCGGAGGCCTGAGTAGTGGGTGAGAAGGTGGCGGACAGTAATCCGATCTTTTTTCCGGGTTCGAAATTTCGGCCAATACTTGCCGGCCGGGTCGTCCAGCTTCAGCTTTCCCTGGGTGACAAGCTGCATCACGGCCGGGGTGGTGGCAACCACCTTGGTCAGCGAGGCGATATCGAAGACCGTATCCGGGGTCATGGGCGGCCCGTGCGGCTCACCCCGCCATCCGTAGGCTTCGCGGAAAATCACTTTTCCCTGGTGGCCGATGAGAACCACGGCGCCCGGCGTTTGGCCGGTCCGGACGGCCTCCTCCAGGGTCTTCGAGATCAGGGAAAACTGCTCCGGGCCAAATACCTCGGAGGAAGAAGGGGGAGGTTCCCAAAGGAGAAGGGCCTCCAGAAAAATCACAACGATGAGAAAAATCCGGATCCGACGTTCCACAGTCTCTTCAACCTTGAAAGCTATAAATCGGGCTTTGTTTGAAAAGTACGTGATGAGTCTGTGCTCCTATGACGTGGGAACAGCTAACAAGGTATCCCGAAATGCTAGCCGCTCTTGAAATCCCCCCTAACCCCCCTTTAGGAAAGGGGGGCGGGGGGGATTTCTGGAAGTTCTGTGCCGACAGGAATAGGGTGAGTCTAATTTCCAACTCTTTCGAGCTGTCCATGGCTCCTGAAAATCGATAGGACAGTACCAGATGATGGGCTCATATTACAGGTTTCCGGAAGGATGGGCAAGGCTGGTGAACAAGTTCGGGGCCTTATCCCGCTTCAGCGCTTCGGAAGAGCAGGAGTAGTTGTTCAGGGGGTTCCAGAGCATCCAACCCTGGGAACCGAATTTCTCCGCCGCCTGGATCTGGGTCCTGACCTCTTTTCCGTTGAAGACCCGGCGGTCGAAAGCGTAATCCCGGAAGGCCTGCAGCCAGGGCCGGAACCGTTGAGTAGAGATTTGGGTGCGCTCCTGGGCTCTTTTCAAGCTGAGATAGACGATCTCGTGGGGATGGGCCACGGGATTGCGGAACCCCGGGATCCCGTACTGGAACCCGGAGGGGTAGAGCATGGGAGACAGATAGTCGA
Organism: uncultured delta proteobacterium; assembly: GCA_963712535.1. GTDB lineage: Bacteria > Desulfobacterota > SM23-61 > SM23-61 > SM23-61 > CAVQIK01. Next base: position 398,449 of record CAVQIK010000004.1, read on the forward strand.
CGGGAGACACGAGGGACTCAATCTTTTGCCCGATGTTGGTGTCGTTCAGGTTCCAGCAGACGTACCCGAAAATATCGGCCGCCAGGAAGACATTGTAGGGCAGCAGCCGGTTTTTTGCCTCCTGGAGAAAGCCTGAAACGGCTTTCACCCGGTTCTCTTCCGTGTTCGGCTGGGAAAAGTGAGGGGAGGAGGCGTCCGGGAATCGGACGTAGTCGAACTGGATCTCGTCAAAGCCAAGGCGGGCGGCCTCCACGGCGATCTCGATGTTGTACTCCCACACCTCTCTCCTGAAGGGATCGACCCAGGCCAGGTGTTCCCGGTCCTTCCAGATCTCCCCCCCATTGGACCTAACCGCGAGTTCGGGCCTGGCCAGGGCAAGGGGGTTGTCCTTGAACACGACGATCCGGGCGATGGTGTAGATCCCCTTTTCTTTAAAAGACTTCATGAGGCCGGGCATGTCCCTCACGGTGATGATTCGCTGGGCCCCGATTTCGCCCGCCAGGGCTACCGAGCTCTTGTAGGGAATCCAGCCCCTGTCCCCCTTCACGTCGATCACCAGGGCGTTCAGTTCCGTATCCTGGATCAGGTTCAGCGCCGGGTCTCTCAAGGCCCTGACCCCCACCCCGTAGAAAGTAAGATAAAGGGCCTTAGGGGTGAAAGGGACGAGCTTGATCGCCTGGTTATTGGGGAGGATCGGGGCAGGGGTCGACTGCTCCGCCCTCAGGTAACCGTGGGCCCTGGCCTTTAGTCTCGAACCCCTGGGGATCGAGAAGAGCCCCTGCGGGTCGGTCACGCTCAACTCGTTCTCCGAGGTGACCTTGGCGCCGGCGATCGGCTGCCCGGTGAAATAGTCGACGACTTTCATCGTCGGGTACTCCGCCGCGAACCCATCGAAGGACATCAGGAACAGTGCCAGGAAAACCAGGGTGAAGATCCGAAATGTTCCGCGCATAAAGTTCCTTTCAATTGACCGAAACGTTGCTCCCGCCCACGATATACTCGAAAGCCTTCCCCCGGTCGGCGTTGCTCATGAGGTACCGGGGGATGGCCATCCTTCTCTCCGAAGAAGACGCGCGATGCCGGTCGATGGAAAATGCCGCCGAATACCCGGCCTCCGCCGCCTTGGCCTCGAGCAGCGGATCGTAAATGCCGAACGGCCAGGCGAGCATCTTCACGGGATGGCTGAGCTGCCTCTCCAGCACTTCTTTGGATTTCCTGAGCTGGGTCGCGACCAGTTTTTCATAATCCGGGGTTTGCAACCTGGCGCGCTCCTTCTTGAAATTCGGGTGCCAGTAAGTGTGAGATTCGAAATCGAAGAGCCCGCTGGTCTTCAGCTCCCTGAGCTGGTTCCAGGTCATCGCGTAGGACGCGTTGGATATCGCCGAAGGGTAGATGAAGAGGGTCATGGGGACCCGGTATTTCTTGAGGAGAGGGAGGGCGTCGGTGTAAACGGAAATGTGCCCGTCATCGGCGGTAAGCGCCGCGATGGGAAAATCCGCGCGCCGCCCCTTGCCCAGGTACTGTTCCACCACATCCCGGAGAGGGAGAATCCGAAAACCATGGTCCTTCAGATATTTCAAATGGGATTCGAAAACCGCGTTCGTGACCGTCATGCTGTCCGCGACCTTCGGACCGAATCGATGGTAAACCAAAATGGGGATTCCTCGATCGTTTCCCGGGGGGGCAGGTTCAGTCAAAGCGACAGCGGGGAACAGCCAGACGGTGAAGAAGATGGAAAGGGCCCGCAGAATTTTCTTTCTCATTCCGAGCGTCGTAAGAAATCCTATTTTCGCCGCCGGAGGGACCGGCTTGTAGAGAGAGGCTTCTGCTTCTCCCTGTATTCCCGCGGCAAATCCTGCTTCTTACGAGGTCATCAATATCCGTATCGTCAAAAAATGAACTTTAGTTTATTTATAAATCGAGGAGGACGCGATTTTTGATCTCCTTCATTCTCCAGGAATCCAAACACTTAATTCAACGTGCGGAAATACCGTCGGGACGCTGAATGAAATTCCGCGATGGGTTAATGCAATTTCGGAGCCGCCTGTTCTCAAGCGTTCGCGTGAAGAGTTCGCCGTGAGGTCTCGGGCGTTGAAACCCGGCCGGCTGTTTTGCTTATTTTTGGTTTTCAGATCGTTTATAATCAAAGAAGAAATACCGTCCCTGTTTTTTTCTCCAGGGGGAGGCGGGGGATGGTCAGGTTCCGGGCATCCGATTTCACGTTCCGAGTTTTTGCGGGGAGGAGCCATGGTACAGAGGGCCAGCATCGATGAGTTTTCAGAGAGCAAATATCTGCAGACCTGCGAAATTCCGGCGAACGATTTTAAGATTGAGCCGTTCACCATCGTGATCTTCGGGGGCACCGGGGACTTGAGCCGGAAGAAACTTCTGCCGGCCCTCTTCCACAACTTCGCGGAAGGGGAGTTTCCCGGCGCGTTTTCCATTCTCGGGGTCGGCAGTTCGCCCTACACCGACGATCAATACCGGAACCTGGCCCGAGAAGCCTTTCAAACCTCCGATCCTTCTCTTTTCCAGGAGGAAAAATGGGGGGAATTCCGTTCCCACCTCTTTTATTTCTCCGGAGACCTGAAAGTGGAGGAGAGCTACGGGCGGCTCTGCGCCCGCCTTGACGAGATCGCCGCTCCCGCCGAGGGGCGCCGCAAGGATCTCGTCTACTACATGGCCCTGCCTCCTGAAATGAGCCCCCGGGTGGTGAAGATGCTGGACCAGCACGGCCTTTGCAGGGGGGCGGTGAACACCAAGATCATCGTGGAAAAACCTTTCGGGAGCGACCTGTCCTCCGCCCGCCAGCTGAACCGCGAATTAACCGGGAGCCTGGACGAGAAGCAGATCTACCGGATCGACCACTACCTGGGGAAAGAGACCGTACAGAACATTATTTACTTCCGGTTTTCGAACGGGATCTTCGAACAGGTCTGGAACCACCTGTACATCGACAACGTCCAGATCACGGTCGCGGAAGATATCGGCGTGGAGAACCGGGCCCGCTATTACGACAAGGCGGGGGTCATCCGGGACATCGTGCAGAACCACATTCTGCAGATCATCGGCATGGTCGCCATGGAGCCCCCGGTCGGTTTTGAAGCGGACTTCATCCGGGACGAAAAGACAAAAGTCTTCCGGTCCATCCATCCCGTCACCGGGGCGGATATCGACCGGTTCACGGTTGTCGGGCAGTACGGGCCGGGAGCGTTCGGGGGGAAAGAAGTTCCCGGATACCGTCAGGAGAAAGGGGTGGCTTCCGATTCCCGAACCGCGACGTTCTTCGCGGGCACGTTCTATGTGGCCAACTGGCGGTGGGCGGGGGTCCCTTTTTACGTCCGCACGGGAAAAAGAATGGCCGCGCGGGTGACGGAGATCGCCATCCAGTTCGATCAGCCGCCCCTAAGGCTGTTTGACCGCTCGTGCGGCGCGCTCGACCCCAACGTTCTTCTCTTGCGGATCCAGCCGAACGAAAGCATCTCTCTTCGGTTCGGGGTAAAAGTGCCCGGGAAAATCAACCAGATCTATCCCATCGACATGAGGTTCTGCTATGAAGACACGTTCCCGGGACCGCCCCCGATGGCTTACGAGCGGCTCCTCCTGGACTGTCTCAAGGGAGATCTGACCCTCTTTGTCCGGCAAGACCAGATTGAAGCCATGTGGGAAGTGGTGGACCCGATCATCTCGCGATGGGAAGGTCAGCCTCCCGGCGATTTTCCCAATTATGCGGCCGGAACATGGGGCCCGGAAGCGGCAAAACAACTGCTCGAACGGGATGGGAGAAGGTGGATTACGAGCTAAGGCCCTTATAGAAAATCAAAGGGCAAAAGGCAAAAGGCAAAGGTCAAAAATTTTCGGCTTGAATGGATTGCACTGGTTTCCCCTTTTAATTTTTGATTTTTGCCTTTTGCCTTTTGATTTTTTTTGGAGGATGAATGCTGGCGGATACGGAGAGGTGGGCTGTCGGAGTTGATCTGGGGGGTACCAAGATCCTCGCGGGGCGCGTGGACGGGCGGGGGAAAATCCGCCGGAGCGTTCGCGTGCCCACCGGCGTTTCCAGGGGACCCGCGGCCGTGAAGGCCGAAGTGATCGGCGCCGTCCGGAAGTTGGTGGACGACGCCGGGTCGCTTCCCGCGGGGGTTGGGGTGGGCGTGGCGGGGCAGGTGGACGCCCGCGACGGGTCCGTTCGGTTCGCGCCCAACCTGGGCTGGAACGATGAGCCTTTCGGGGGAGACCTGCGCGCAGCCCTGAACCTCCCCATTTTCGTGATCAACGATGTCCGGGCGGCCACCTGGGGCGAGTGGTTGTACGGCGCCGGCCGGGGGTGCGACGATCTCGTCTGCCTGTTCGTGGGAACCGGGATCGGCGGCGGAGTGGTCAGCGGGGGGAGGATTCTAACCGGATGCAGCAACACCGCCGGCGAACTGGGCCACGTCACCGTTGACCTTGACGGGCCTCCCTGCCGCTGCGGCAATCACGGCTGCATGGAATCTCTGGCCGGCGGGTGGGCCATTGCCGAACAGGCCCGGCGTCTCACGGTTTCCGATCGCAGGGCAGGATCATTTATATTGAAAGGCGCCGGCGGAGAGGCGGAACGAATAACCGCTAAATTGGTGACCGACGCGGCGAAGGCCGGGGACCCCCTCGCCCTTTCCGCCATGGACCGGGTCGCCGGCGCTCTCATTGCCGGGGCGGTGGGGCTGGTCAACGCCTTCAACCCATGCCGGTTCATCATGGGAGGAGGCGTCATCGAGGGATATCCGGGGCTGGTGAGGCGAGTGGCGGAAGGCATAAAAGAGTACGCGCTGCCCCCCGCGCGGGAGCCCCTGAAGGTCGTGCGAGCCCGCCTGCAGAACACCGCGGCTGTCGTGGGCGCCGCCGCCCTGGTGCTGCATTCCAGAAGTGAGTGAAGGTCCGTCGACTTCTGCCCGCCGCTGAAAACGCCCTCCTCTTGCGGCGGCGGCCCCCGATCAGTTCTTCTTCAGGAACCGGACAATGGCTTCGAACTGTCCCTTCCCGTCGAGCCCCGCCTCCGCAAGCACCTGGTCTGCCTGCCCGCTTCCGAGATAATGCCCTTTCTGGAAGGGGTGGAGGGTCATCTTTCGCCCCCGTTCGGACCGGATCCATCGGTCCATGGTGGGGAGGGTAAAACCGGTGATCCCCATCGCCTCCGTGGCCCGGGCTTCCGGGTAGATCCGCTCCTGTTCCGGGGCAGGGAGGAGATCAAAAAGTTCTGCGCTGGCGACGTAGTAGGCGTCGAGATCGATCCCTTCTTTTTTCAGCAGGGGCAGCGTCTCCAGGACGAACGCGTAGGCGACTTCGCTTCCCTGGAGCACGATGGTCCCCCCGCTCTTCGTCTCCGCGGGGTGCAGGAGATAGACGCCGGCGGCCGCGGAGGTGGCCGGGGCAAGGCCGAGAGCCTTGCGGTCCAGGACCTTTTCATTCGGCCGGGTGACGAACGGGGCGATCACTGCGGGCCTCCTGGCCAGGGCGGCCGAAAAGAGCGTCCAGATCTCCTGCGGGTCCCAGGGGGTGAGAGTGATCAGGGTGCCGAGGGGGAAGTTTTCCTGGAATAGCTGAAGGGCCTGCGGGTCGGCGTGAGTGGGACCATCCTCGCCGGTTTTCACCCCCGCGTGGGCGCAGACCAGGATCATGGGCCGGTAGGCGTCCGGGGCGATGGCCCGGCGGGCCTGGCTGCCGATGGAGTGCAGCCGGGCCGAGATGTGGCTTAACGGGACGATGAACGCGCTGTAAGAGGAACCCACTCCGAGATGCCGCCCGTAAGCGGAGAGCCCGGCCAGGATCCCGGACATGGCATCCTCGCAGATCCCGCCCGTCGAGAGGATGCGCGCCCCGGGGTTCGTCGCCGCGTTGAAATACCCCGGGGGAAATCCCTGGGCGGCGGTGCTCACGCTGGTTGAACCCAGGAGGTCGGCCGCGGCCGTGAGGATGGCCCCCTTGCTGGCCGTGTTGTAATAATTCAGGACCCGGCCCAGCTCTCCGCGCAGGGTGGTCGTCTTTCCGGCCTGAAGGGCGAGTTCGGCAGGGATATGACCTTCGGCCCGCGCGGCGGTGTCGTAGACGGACTCGACCGTTGGCGCCTGGTCGCGGCCTTTCCTCCCGCGCCGGTTCAAACGCTGGCGGGCAACGACCAGTCTTCGGGCCAGAACCTCAACGGTCGGGCGGTTCTTTTCGAGGGCGGAGCGCACGATCTGCAGGGCTTCCCAGAAACACTGCTCCAGGATCTCCTTTTCCTGGCCGGCCCGGCACCGCTGGTCGCCCCCTTCACAGCGGGGCGGCTCGCCCCCCATGAGTCCGATCATGGGATTCAGGGCCTGGTAAAAACCGTCGGTGCAGAGGCCGTGCCCGGCGCCGTGGGAGGCCTTTCCTTCGACCCCGTACTGCCAGCCTTTCTTGGTCCGGTAGACAATGGCCGTCGGCTGGCTGTTTCTCATCCGCAGGGCGGTCTGCTGGGCGGTGAGGATCTGGTCGAAATCGAGGCCGTCGGGCACCAGGATGACGTTCCAATCATGGAGGTAGGCAAGCTCCATCGGGTTCCACTGGACATAATCGCCGGGCACGTCTCCTTCCCGGCACACGCGGTTGGAGTCGATGGAGGCCTGGTTCCAATCCACGTGAAGGATTGCATTTCTCAGCGAGGCCGTGCCCGCCGCGGCCATGGCCTCGCTGACCCGCCCGGGAGTCATCCCGCCCTCTCCTTCCACGATGTGGACCCGGGGCGCGTCCTTCCCGTAATAATCCATGGCCCCGAAGGCCAAACCCAGGGAAGTGGCCATGCCCACCCCCGAAGCTCCGGTGGAGAGCCGCAGGAAAGGCGTCGCCGGGGTCGGATGGCCGTCCAGGGGCTTGGAGGCGAAGCGGGAGAAGAGGGGCGTTTGGGTGATCGGGTTCCGCCGAAAGCCGAGGAGGTCTTCCAGGCGCAGCTGGTGCCGCTCGTCTTTGGGCAGGAGATCGGGTGCGCCGATGCGGATCACTTCGTTCCGCAGAGCCCACATGGCGTACAGGCCCAGGGCCTTATGACCCGCCGCGTAGGAGATAAGATCCGCATCCGGCCGGTCGGGGTTCGAGACGTCGTAGTCGAGCGAATGAAAGAGGATCCCGGCAACAAACCGCCCGGAAGAGATCGATCCGCCCGGGTGGCCGGAAGTGGGAACGTAGTTATACAGAAGGGCGCAGAGGGAGCGGTAGATCAGGTCGAAGTCCTCGAAAACTTTTTTGTCTCCGCCAGAGAGCCCTTCCCCTTTTATCTTCTTGCCGATGTCCGTGTATGTCCCCCGCCTCGGCCCGAGTTTGAGTGCCATTCCCCATCCCCTTTCTCATGAAAAATTGGTTCGCGAAAAAAATTTTGTACTGTTTATAGTGAACGGCTTAAGTAAGTCGACATCCAGTTGCCTCTTATTGACTTATGTCTCGCCGTAAAATCCCCCCTGCCCCCCTTTGATAAAGGGGGGTTTGGGGGGATTTACCAGGGATTGCCCATGCAATGTCCACTTTCTTTGGTCGGGCACTATAGCCTATCAGAAAACGTTCGATTTGCCAGGAAGCTCAGAAATTCCCTTTATTCCCCTGAACCTGTGAAAAATTCAGGGCACCGGATTGGAAAGCTTTACCATGTCCAGGGGACGGCAAAAATTTGCCGGCCAAAAGAGGCACTGATTCCTCCTTTGTCCCTGATGTACTGAACTTATGAAATACCAAATGGAAGCCCTATCGCACTTGACGAGTTAGCTCGGGTTTGCCGGCGTTCCTTAAAGGAACTCAGGCTTCGGCGTGAGCTAGCCGAACGGTAAACTCAATGGACAGAAGAAATATCCCGCCGTTTTTGGCCGGCAAATTTTCGCCATCCCCTGGACAACAAGACAGGTTGTTCGTACCCAATGATTTAATTTTTTCACATCTTTCCTTTTCAAAGGGGGAAAATTCGGTACTCTGTCCAAATCAAATCAACAAGGCTCTCCTCCCTTTGAAAAAGGGAGGACGGGAGGGATTTCTGCAGAAGCCTTTTTCAACTGGCTCAACAGTCACATAATTTCTAATGAATCCAGGGAAAATATACGATAGGGTCCATGCCGTGTCAAGAAAGCCTTTCACTTTCATCCTTCAAAGCTCCTTGCGGCTTGACACCCAAGTACCTTATTCCTATAATCGGCTTCAGAAATGGAACGGATCTTTCCCCCTGCCGTCCGGTAGAGTAGAATAGGATCACGGTGCATCTCCTTAAGACCGCCCATTCTGTTTCTCCTGCATTGTCAAAGGAGGACCCATCATGACGATACCCATTGCCGAACGGATGAGTCGAATCGGAACCGAGACTGCTTTCGCGGTCTCCCTGGAAGCGGCAGAGCTGGCCCGGGAAGGGCTGAAAGTTTACCCCTTTCACCTCGGAGATATGAACATCCTTACCCCCGCGAATGTGATGGAGGCCGCCATCGCGGCCATGAAAAAGGGCAAAACCGGTTATTGCCCCACGGCCGGGATCCCGGAGCTGCGGGCGGCGGTGGCCAGGGCCGTGGGGGCGGCGCGCGGGCTGGAGCTCGGCGCGGACAACGTCTCTATTCAGCCCGGGGGAAAACCGACGATCGGGAAGTTTATCCTCGCCGCCATGAACCCCGGCGACAAGGTCCTTTATCCCAACCCCGGCTATCCGATCTATGAGTCGCAGATTGATTTTCATGGAGGCGTTGGACTGCCCTACGGCTACAAGGAGGGAAAGGACGGTTTCATCCTCGACATGGAGAAGATCCGCAAGGGCATGAAGGACGGCGCGAAGCTCCTCATCTACAATAACTACCAGAACCCGACCGGGGCTTCTTCGCCGAAGGAAGAGATGGAGGAACTGGCGAAACTGGCCGTGAAGCACGATCTCTTTGTCCTTTCCGACGAGGCCTATTTCGACATTCGCTACAGCGGGGAGCCCATCAGCATCGCCAGCCTCCCCGGGATGGCCGGCCGAACGGTCATTCTCTACACGTTCAGCAAGAAGTTCGCCATGACCGGCTGGCGCCTGGGTGCCGCGGTCGGGCCGGCGAAGTTCATCGAATCCATCTCCAAGATCAATGTGAACGACGAGTCGTGCTCCAACCATTTCATCCAGTACGGGGCGCTCGCCGGGCTCCAGGGGACCGACGAGGGCCCGGACCGGATCCTGGGCATCCTGAAGGAACGCAGGGACGTGCTCGTGGATCTGCTGAATGCCATCCCGGGCATCCGCTGTTTCAAACCGGAAGCGACCTTCTACCTGTTTCCGAATGTGACCGCGGCCATGAAACGCAAGGGGATCGGCGACGTAGAGGAATTCCGGAAGGTGTGCCTCAGGGAAACGGGGGTCAGCTTCTGCACCCGCCGCCACTTCGGCCGGCCGCTCCCCGGCGAGACCGAACAGTACGTGCGCTTCGCCTACTCGGGGATCGATCTGCCCCTGATCAAAGAGGGGATGAAGAAGCTGGCGGCTTTCCTGGCATAGGGGTTCTTATTGGACGACAAAAGAAAGTAGTCATTGCATGTGCAGCTTTCTCAAGAGAAATCCCCCCATCCCCCTTTATTAAAGGGGGGCAGGGGGGTTTTGTATGGAAATTTTTAAATCGCAATGAGCACTCGTCCAATGTCACTTTATTTAAGCCGTTCACTATAGTCTAATTCCTTTCATAACTCCGGGCCGAAGATTACGTTCTTCTCCTTGGGTGCAGAGACAGCGTGATAGTCTGCCGTAGGGGCGGGGTTACCCCGCCCTACAATAGTGAAAAAAAGAGAGAAGAGGAGGGCAAATGGGCAAGAAGTTTTTCTTCGGCTTGCATGACGATTATCCTGGTACTTTCCGGGGGCGTCCCCGGCGGCCTTGGCCGGAAAGGCCAACGACACGCTGAACATCCTCCACAGCGTGGAGCTTGCCTCGGTGGACAATTATTTCAACACCGACCGCATGGGAGTGGTCCTGTGCCATCTCCTCTGGGACAGCCTGCTCTACCGCGACGTGAAGACGGGGGAGTACAAACCGAATTTGGCCACTTCCTACAAGTTTATCGACGGCAAGACCATGGAATTCGACCTTCGGCAGGGGGTGAAGTTCCACAACGGGGATGAGTTCGACGCGGACGACGTGGTCTATACCTTGAACTGGGTTTCCGACCCGAAGAACGGGGTCAAATCCCAGAACAACGTCAACTGGATGGAAAAATGCGAGAAGCTGGGAAAATACAAGGTGCGCCTCAGGATGAAGCAGAATTTCCCCGCGGCCCCCGAGTACATCGCCGCGGTCATGGCCATCTATCCCCACAAATACTACGCCAAAGTGGGGCCGGACGGGATGGCCATCAAGCCGGTGGGCACGGGTCCCTACAAGGGCGTGGAGGTGGTTCCGGGGAAGAGCATCACCCTGGCCAAGAACGAGAATTACTTTCCCGACAGTCCCAAGGGGAAGCCGAGCATAGGCAAGCTCCACATCCGCTTCATCAGCGAGGTCAGCACCCAGATCGCCGAACTCATGTCCGGACGGGCGGACTGGATCTGGCGGGTGCCGCAGGACCAGGCGGAGAAGATGGCCAGGATGCCCAAAATCACCGTGGAGAACGCGGACACCATGAGGGTCTTTTTCCTGCAGTTTGACGCGGCCAATAAAAAGGGGCGAAACTCGCCGCTTAACAAATTGAAGGTGCGGCAGGCCATCGGCCATGCAGTGGACAAAGTCACAATCCAGAAAACCATGGTGAAAGGAGCCTCCCAGGTCCTCCATTCCGTCTGCTATCCCAGCCAGTTCGGCTGCACCGGACGACGTGGTTCGGTATGAGTATGACCCGGCCAAGGCCAAGAAGCTCCTGGCGGAAGCGGGATACCCCAACGGCTTCGAGATCGAGTTTTACGGTTGGCGGGAACGGCCGGAGATGGAAGCCATCATGGGGTATCTCAACGCCGTGGGGATCAAGGCGAAGATCCAATACATGACTTACGCCGCCGTCCGGGAAAAGATCCGGGTGGGCGAAGTGGACATGGCCATGAACAACTGGGGCTCTTTTTCCATCCACGACGCCTCCGCCTTCACCGGGAACTTTTTCCGGGGTACGGCCGATGACAACGCCCGCGACCCCGAAGTGATCAAATGGCTGGAGATCGCCGATACCTCCGTCGATCCGGAGGTGCGCAAGAAAAATTACCGGATGGCCCTGCAGCGCATCGCCGAGCAGGCCTACAGCATTCCTCTGTGGTCCTCCAACATGAATTATGCTTACACCAAAGAGCTGAACTTCTCCGCCCAGCCGGATGAAATTCCCCGATTCTTCAACTCTTCCTGGAAATAGACAACGGGCAATAGCGTAAAGGCCCGGCCCTCCATGGGACCGGGCCTTTCCGGGAACCAGGAACCCGCCGGGAACAAGAATGCTCATCTACACCCTGAAGCGTCTCTTTCTGGCTGCGGCGGTAACGCTGGTCGTATCGGCCCTCAGCTTTGGCCTGCTCTACCTTTCCGGCGACCCGGCAACCGCCATCGGCGGGAGAAGCGGCGACCGATGCCGACATTCTCTTCATCCGCAAGACCTACGGGTTCGACCAGCCCATCGCCGTCCAGTACCTGACCTGGATCGGAAAAGCCGTTCGGGGGGAGTTCGGGATGAGCTACTATTTCCGCCTGCCCGTCAGCCAGATCCTGGCCGCCCGGCTCCCCGTGACTTTGATCCTCGGCTTCCTCTCCATCCTCTTCGCCCTGGTTCTCTCTGTCCCCCTGGGGGTCATTGCCGCCATACGCCCGAACAGCTGGATCGACCGCCTGGCCCTCTTCCTGTCGGTCATGGGCCAGGCCATGCCGAGCTTCTGGCTCGGGCTGATGCTCATCGTTCTGCTCAGCGTGTGGCTGCCGCTCCTCCCGCCGTCGGGCACGGAAGGCTGGGAGTACTACATCATGCCCACGATTGTTCTCGGCTACTACGCCATGCCGGCGATCATGCGTCTCACCCGGGCCGGGATGATGGAAGTTCTGGCTTCCGACTACATCCGCACGGCCCGGGCCAAAGGCCTGCTGTCCCGGTCCGTCCTCTTCAAACATGCCCTGCGAAACGCCATCATCCCGGTGGTCAGCGTGTCGGCGGTACAGTTCGGTTTCATGCTGGGCGGCTCCATCGTCGTGGAGACGGTCTTCGCGCTCCAGGGAGTAGGGTACCTGGCCTGGGAATCGATCAAACGCTCCGACTTTCCCACGGTGCAGGCGGTGATCCTCGTCTTTGCCCTGATCTACATCTTGCTCACGCTCATCGCCGACCTCCTCAACGGCTGGCTCGACCCCCGCATCCGGGTGAACTGAAATGGAAATACCCGCCTCTCCACCCATCGAAGAAATTCTCGGCCCTTCCCCCGGGCAGCTGCTGCGGCGGCGCATCTTCGGCCACCGGGGCCTGATGATCGGCGGAGCCATTCTGGGAATCATCTTTCTCCTGGCTCTCCTGGCTCCCGTGCTCTCTCCCCAGGACCCCTACCAGCAGAGCCTGATGACCCGAATGGCCAAGCCGGTGTGGCATCCGGAGGGCACCTGGAAGCACCCGCTGGGGACCGACCAGGTCGGCCGCGATTACCTGAGCCGACTCCTGTACGGGGCGCGGATTTCCCTGCTCATCGGCTTCAACGTGGCCCTCATTTCCGGGATCATCGGCACGGCCCTGGGGATCGTCTCCGGCTATTTCGGCGGGCGGGTGGACCTGGTGATCACCTTTCTCATCACCCTTCGCCTGAGCTTGCCCTTTGTCCTGGTGGCCGTCGCCGTGGTCGGACTGGTGGGCGGATCGCTGAAGGTGGTCATCATCGTTCTCGGCCTCCTGCTGTGGAACCGGTACGCAGTGGTCATGCGCAGCGCGACCCAGCAGATTCGGAACCTGGATTACATTCCGGCCGCGCAGGCGGTGGGATGCTCGACGACGCGAATTCTGCTCTCCGAGATTATGCCCAACATCCTGAACAACCTGGTGGTGGTGGCCACCCTGGAGATGGCCAACGCGATCCTGCTCGAGGCGGCGCTTTCCTTCCTGGGGCTGGGCGTGCAGCCGCCCACGCCTTCCTGGGGGCTGATGGTCTCGGAGGGCAAAGACTTCCTGTTCTTCGAGCCGTGGCTGATCACCATCCCGGGGGTAGCCCTGTTCCTCCTGGTGCTTTCCATCAATCTCGCGGGAGACGGCATCCGCGACGTGACCGCCCCGGAGAACCGGAATTGACGGAACGGCTTTTTTTGGCTGGAGATCATGGAAGCCGTGGGCAAAATTAAAATCGAGAAGGCAACAGCCTGTCTTGTTGTCCCCTGAACAGGGTACCGCTTTCGTATCAATTTAGCGTTTTGAGAAGAGTTCCCAGAAATCCCTCCTAACCTCCCTTTCCAAAGGGAGGAGATAGTCCCACCAAAGGCAGGATTCCCCCTTTGAAAAAGGGGGATTAAGGGGGATTTCTGAGGGTTCCTGGCAATCTTGGAATTTTTTTTCTTAGGGCTAAACAGTTACCTGTTCCAATTTCACAGTCCCCTGAATTTTTTCCCAGCTTAGCAGGGAAGAGGGGGAATTTGTTTATAAAGAAATTGGGGATATGAATCAGAAGACTTCGGATGAAGGAAAAGACCGCACCCCTCTTCTGGAGGTCATGGACCTCAGCGTGGATATCCCCGTGGCCGCCGGGGAGCTGCACGCCGTGCGAAAGATCAGCTTCACCGTGCGATCGGGAGAGACTTTGTGCCTGGTGGGAGAATCGGGCTGCGGCAAGTCGATGACCGCATTGGCGGTCATGAACCTTCTTCCGCAGATGGCCAGGCGGTCGGCCGGAGTTCTGTCCTTTTCCAGGACGGATCTGTTGAAGCTGGGCGAAAGGAAGATGGCCGATATCCGGGGGGACCGGATGGCCATGATTTTTCAGGAACCCATGACCTCCTTAAACCCGTCCTACACGATCGGCAACCAGCTCACGGAGGTTTTGCACCGCCACCGCGGCGCGGGCCGCGGAGAGGCACGCGAGCAGGGCCGTATTCCTGCTGGAGAAAGTGGGGATCCGGGCCGGGGAGAGCCGGATGAACCAGTATCCCCACCAGCTCTCGGGGGGGCTTCGCCAGCGGGTGATGATCGCCATGGCGCTCATGTGCGGCCCGGAGCTCATCATCGCGGATGAGCCGACCACCGCCCTCGATGTGACCATCCAGGCGCAAATTCTGCACCTGCTGAAAGACCTCCAGCGGGAGTTTCACATGGCCATGATCCTCATCACCCATGATTTGGGAATCGTGGCGAGAGTAGCCGACCGCCTGGCGGTTATGTATGCCGGGCACATCGTGGAAACCGGAACCGCCCAAGAGGTCTTTGGGAACCCCCTCCATCCTTACACCCACGGTCTTTTGAGCTGCATCCCCGTGCCCGGAAAGACCAAGCGGGGAGAGTTCCTCGGCTCCATTCCCGGAATCGTGCCCACACCAATAGGCAAGACCCTCGGCTGCAGCTTCCACAACCGGTGCGGCCTGGCGGAGGCCCGCTGCGCCGGCGTGGACCCGGAATTTTGCTCCCTCGGCCCGGACCGCGGATATCGTTGCTCCAGGGGGATAGATGTCTTGACGCGGAACGCAGGAAACTCTCACCCTTCAACTTCTCCCCTCGTGGGAGAGGGCGGGGATAAACGGGTTGAGAAATAAAGGCGGTGAATTACGAATTCTCATCACCCCCCTCCCCCTCCAAGAGGGTGAGGAGAATCTTGCGTTTGCGTATTAAACCATGAAGATGAGTCAAATGAATTCTCCTCCTCCCGTCCTGGAACTGGTCGACGTAGAACGGACTTTTCAGGTCAGCCGCGGGCTGTGGAAGAAAGAGAAAAAACTCCACGCCGTGAAGGGGGTCTCGCTGGCTGTCCGCAAAGAGGACGTCCTGGGACTGGTGGGCGAGTCCGGATGCGGCAAGACGACGCTGGCCAGGATGCTCCTTGGGCTCCTTCCTCCGACGAGCGGAAGGATTCTCATCGACGGCCGGGCGATTGGTGGCGAAGACCGGCTCACCCTCTCCAGGAAGATCCAGCCGGTTTTTCAGGACCCGTATTCATCCCTGAACCCGCGCAAAACGGCGGGTGCGATCATTTCTCTTCCCCTTCGGGTCCACAAGGTGGGGGACCGGTCCGGCTGGCGGGAGGAAGTGGAAAAGATGCTGGACCTGGTGGGCCTTCCGCGGCGGGTGTACCGCAGCTATCCCGGCCAACTCTCCGGGGGACAGCGCCAGCGCGTCGCAGTTGCCCGGGCCCTCATCATGCGGCCCGAGGTGGTGATCTGCGATGAACCTACCTCTTCCCTGGATGTGTCCGTTCAGGCCCAGATCCTGAATTTGCTCATAGCCTTGCGCCGGGAGCTGAAGCTCACCTATCTGCTCATCAGCCACAACCTGGCTGTCGTGGAACACCTCGCCACGCGGGTGGCGGTGATGTATCTGGGCCGGATCGTGGAGGAGGCGGAGACTGACCGGCTTTTCAATAATCCCCGGCACCCTTACACCCGGGCCCTTCTCGAATCCGTGCTGACCCCTGAACCGGGCCTGGGCGTGCCCGCGGTGAACCTCGGCGCAGGGTTCCCCAACCCCCTGGACCCGCCTTCCGGCTGCACGTTTCATCCGAGGTGCGCCCAGGCACGGCCGGAGTGCAGTCGGACAGCTCCGCCTTGCCGGAGGGACGCGCAGGGGATGGTGGAGTGCCACCTTTACTGATAAATGCGGAAGGCGAGTTAAAAAAGAGAGGCGAAAAGGGGAAAGGGAGAAAAGGCGAAACGTGAAAGACGAAGACCCCCTTGGAAATTACGGGTTTCTTCTTCCCGCCTTTTCCCCCCAATTATTTTTATTCAGATTGGAGAAAAACAGTGACCCGGCGAATTCTTTCCGCGGAAATAAGCCATGAGACCAATACTTTCAGCATTTTGCCTACAACACTTTCCCTGTACAAAGCCCGGCGATACTATCGGGACGAGGAGATCGGAAGGGCCTTTTCGGGGACCCGTTCGGAAATGGGAGGGCACCTCGACGCCGCGAAGAAATATGGGTGGAAGTTGATCCAACCGATCGCGGCGGCGGCGACCCCGGGCGGGAAGACGCCCGCCGAAACCTGGGCCCATCTGAGGGGTGCGGTGACCGACGCCTGCTCCGGGGGCCCATTCGACGGGGTGCTCCTCTCCCTACACGGGGCCATGGTGACGGAAGACGAGGATGATGCCGAGGGAGATCTCCTGCGGCGCATCCGGGAAAGGCTTGGGCCGGATGTGCCCATCGCCGTTACCCTCGACCTCCATGCGAACGTCAGCGATGAGATGGCCCGGCTGGCCAACATTCTTATTTCCTACCGGACCTACCCTCACGTGGACTCATACGAGAGGGCGATGGAGGCGGCGGGCCTCCTCCAACGTACGATGGAAGGCGAAATCCATCCCCACGCGCTGGTGAAACGAGGTCCCCTCATCGAGGGCTGCGACTACGGACGGACCCAGGGCGGGCCGATGTCAAGACTTGTCGCCAGGGCTGAGGATCTCCGCCGGACCGAGAAGGGGGTCCTCGCGATCTCGATCTGTTCCGGGTTCCCCTGGGCGGACATTGCGGACGCAGGACCGTCGGTGACCGTCACCGGGGACGGAGAAGACCCGCGGTTTGGAGCGATCGCCGGGGAGCTGATGAAAGAGGTCTGGGAGACCCGGGAAGAAAAGACCGTTCCCCTCTACTCTCTGGGAGAAGCCATGGCTGAAGCCCGGGAACAGGTGAGGAGCCGCGCGCCCGCTGGTTCTGGCAGACTTCACCGACAACCCCGGCTCGGGGGGATACGGCGACGGCGTGCGGCTGCTGGAAGCCATGATCGGGGCAAACCTGGAAAACGCCGCGTTCGGCTGCGTGGCGGACGGGGAGGCGGCCCGGAGGTGTATCGATGCGGGGAAGGGCAGGGAAGTCAGCGTAGCGTTGGGGGCCAAGGTGGACCCCAGGACCTACGGCCCTCCGCTCCTGGTCCGGGGGACCGTGGAGCACGTGAGCGATGGAACTTTTGTCTGCCAGGGACCGATGAGCAAGGGGGTCGAATTTGCGCTTGGACCCACGGCGGTTTTGCGCTGCGGCGGAGTCAGGGTTATTGTGGCCACCCACAACACGCAGGTTTACGATCTACAGGTTTTCCTCAGCCAGAAGATCGACCCGCTGGCCTGCTCGGTCGTGGCGGTGAAATCCTGGCACCATTTCCGTGCGGCCTTTGAACCGATCTCGCGGAAAGTCATGCTGGTGGACAGCGGCGGCCTGGCTTCCATGGACCTCAAGCGTTTTCCCTATCAGAAAGTCCGCCGCCCCATCTGGCCGCTGGATTTGGAATAATGAAAAAATTGGGACGCAGATTTTCGCGGAAAAAACGGATCAATCGCTCGACTGAGCTCAGGGAGCGAAAAGGGAACCCCCAGAAATCCCCCTTCATCCCCCTTTTCCAAAGGGGGAGACTATTCTCCTCCCTTTATTAAAGGGAGGCTGGGAGGGATTTCTGGGATAGCTAAACAATTTTGGTCTTTTACAATTTCCTATACAATGAAGAATTTAGAAGGCAAATGGGATGCTTCATTTGAGGTGACAAAAGGGGGATTCCTGTCCATGCCCCCGGATTCAGCCGGATTTTTTCACAGCCGTTTCCAGGTTATGGAACTCCTCCAGGATTTCCCGGGGCATCCGGTCTCCGAACTTGGCCAGAAAGACCCGGGCGTCTTCCAGCTCAACTTTCCATTCCTCCCGGTCGACGGCGAACAATTTGGGGAAGTTTTCTTCGGGGATCGCCATCCCGGAAAGGTCGAGATTCCCCCTCTCGGGAATCCACCCGATCGGGGTCTCCCTGGCTCCAATCTGGCCTGGGCGGGTGGCCCGTTCGATGATCCACTTCAGGACCCTCACGTTTTCGCCAAACCCGGGCCATAGGAATTTTCCGGCTTCATCCCTCCGAAACCAGTTGATGAAAAATATCTTTGGAGGGTGGGCCATTTTCTTGCCCATCTCCAGCCAGTGCCCGAAGTAGTCGGCCATGTTGTAACCGCAGAAAGGCAGCATAGCCATGGGATCGCGGCGGAGGACCCCCACTTTCCCCGTCGCGGCGGCGGTGGTTTCCGCGCCCATGATCGCCCCCATCAGTACCCCCCTCGGCCAGGTGAAGCTTTCGAAAACCAGGGGCATCACCTTGCTCCTGCGGCTGCCGAAGAGAATGGCCGAAATGGGAACCCCCGCCGGGTTCTCGTACTCCGGCGAAAGGGTGGGGCACTGCTTGATCGAAACCGTAAACCTGGAATTCGGATGGGCAGCGGGTTTCGGGGAACCCGGCTGCCAGGGGTCGCCCCGCCAGTCAAACAATTTTGCCGGAATGGGATCTTCGAGTCCTTCCCACCACGGTTCGTTCGTCTCGAGCTTCAGCGCGGTATTCGTGAAGATCGTGGGGATAAAAAGAGTCGCCCTGAAGCGTTCTCATCATGTTTGGATTCGTTTTGAAGGAGGTGCCCGGAGCAACCCCGAAAAACCCAAATTCCGGGTTTATGGCGTACAGGCGGCCGTCCGCTCCGATCCGAACCCAGGCGATGTCGTCCCCCAGGGTCCAGATCCGGTACCCGGGGAGAGCCGACTCCAGCATGGCCAGGTTCGTCTTTCCGGAGGCCGAGGGGAGCGCGGCCAGGATATAGTTGATTTTGCCCTCCGGGTTCTCCAGCCCGATGATGATCATATGCTCGGCCAGCCATCCCTCTTTTTTCCCCAGGAAAGATGCGATCCGTAAAGAGAAACATTTTTTTCCCAGGAGGGCGTTTCCCCCGTATCCGGAGCCGATGCTCCAGACCAGGTTCTCCTCCGGAAAGTGCATGATGAACCGTCTTCTCGGGTCAAAAGTTCCCACGGAGTGGAATCCGCGAACGAAATTTTCCGAAGGGCCGATCCTCTGGACGACTTCTTTGCCCATTCGGGTCATGATCCTCATGCTGACGGCCACATAGGAGCTGTCCGTGAGCTGGACGCAAGGCTTGGCCAGGGGCGAGTCGGGATGGCCCATCATGTAAGGCAGGACGTACATCGTCTTCCCGGCCATGCACCCGCCTGAAAGCCGGCGCAGGAAATCTTTGGCTTTCCCCGGTTCCATCCAATTGTTGTTCGGTCCCGCGAGTTCCCGATCCGATAAACAGATGTAGGTGAGGTTTTCTGTCCGGGCAACGTCCGTGGGGTGGCTTCGGTGCAGGTAAGAGTGGGGAAAGGCTTTCTGGTTCAAAAGACGGAAAACCGGTTGGCCATCGACTTTTTCTTCGGACATCCCGATTTCCACAATCCGCCGCGCCTCCTCTTCCGTGCCGTCGCACCAGTAGATCCGGGAAGGTTTGGCGAATTGCGCCTGTTCCTCAACCCATTTTTCCAGCGGTGTAGTCATTTTCTCCTCCTGAATTTTTAGATAAATATCACATTCGCGGAGGAAAGGAAACCCGGCGCACAGGTAATAAACTTCTGTATTTGACCTCGGGTGCGAATCGCCCTGCGTCTGCCGATCTTTTGGGTCAAGGAGTTTGATTTTTGAAGAGATCTCGTGATGAAAAGGGGGACGTTCGTGCAGAAATTGCTTGACGTTTTTTAAAGACTGGTTCATAGTGGAGCATGCCGCGATCAGCCAGATTAGACGCGCCCGGAATTTTGCACCACGTGATGGGGCGGGGAATTGAGAGGAGAAAGATATTTCTCGACGATCGGGATCGGGAGGATTTTGTCCGACGTCTGGAAGGACTGGTTAAGGAGGGCTCGATCGAGATCTATGCTTGGAGCCTTCTCTCCAACCATTTTCATCTGCTATGCAAGACCAAGAAGCGGCCGTTGCCCTCCAGCATGCGGAAGTTGCTGACCGGGTATGCGGTTAATTTCAACCTTCGCCACAGACGGCATGGCCATGTTTTTCAGAATCGGTATAAATCCATCGTGTGCCAGGAGGATGCGTATTTAGCGGAGCTTGTTCGGTACATTCATTTGAATCTGGTCCGGGCGGGGATGTGCAGAGGTCTGGAGGAATTGAATGTTTGCGCGTGGTCTGGCCATGCCGCTCTGATGGGAATGGGCGGGAGGGAATGGCAGAACCGGAAGTATGTTTTATCGTACTTTGGAGGAGGGAGGCGAGGCCGGAGGAATTATCTTAAGTTCATGGAAGAAGGGCTCACTTTGGGGAGAAAGCCGGAGTTGGTGGGGGGAGGTCTGATTCGGAGTTTAGGGGGGTGGTCTTCGGTGCTTGCTTTGCGAAAACGAGGAGAGAAGCAGGCATTTGATCAGAGGATTTTAGGGGAGGGAGAATTTGTCGAAAGAATCTTGTCGAAAGCGGATGAGAAGGCGAAGGATCTATTCAAGACAGGGCAGAAGAAAGAGTCTTTAGAGTCACTAGCGAAAATGGTTTGCACAGATCATGGGGTGAGTATAAAGGAGTTGCGGTCGGGGTCCCGAAGGCATCCCGTTGTAGAGGCCCGCCACGAGCTCTGCCGGCTGGCGGTCACGGAGGAAGGTTATTCGGGAGCGGAAACAGCACGTTATCTAGGAGTTACGACCTCTTGTATTACCCGCCCGCTTTCTTCACGTGGGGAATAGGGGGCGGAAGGAACCGGTGTGCTCGGCTGAACCTCAAAACCGCCTGTCTATCCTCCCCGACGGTTTCAAGCGCCGCCTCTCCACCTCTACCCCAAAAATACCCCGAACTTTTCCTTGAAAGGCCCCCCAAACAAACCCAGTATCTTGTGGTTAAGATTCCCTTGACACACAATTCTCTTTTTTATATATTCAACTCATCCCAAAGCGAGTTCTTATCAAAATCTTATCAAATCAAACAAATTTATCAAACACAGCATGGCCGAAGAATATTGTAATAGAGCTCTAGCTGAGATAGAGGAGATGGAACTTTTGCCATGGGCAAGCCAAAGCCTCAAGGAAATGCCCACTTCCTGGTGAAGCGCGAATTCTAAGTCTTTGGCGTTAAGGGGGTAAGGTGACAAATATCCTTTCAGTCCAGACCACAAGACAATCAAATAAAAAACGCAAAAAAGAGCATCTCGCAATTGCCTTGAATAAATCTGTTGAATTCGGCGATGTAAATACCTGCCTTGAGGATTATCGATTTATCCACCAGGCTTTGCCAGACATCAATTTAGCAGACGTAGACCTGTCGACTTCCTTATTTGGGAAAAGACTTAATGCCCCTTTGCTCATCTCTCCAATGGTCGGAGGGATTGAGTCAGCAAAATTTATCAACCATAATTTAGCCCGGGCAGCTCAGGAAACAGGTGTAGCCATGGGAGTAGGGTCTCAAAGGATTGCTATTGATGACAACCTTGCAGCTCAATCCTATCAAGTGCGCGATATAGCACCGGATATTCTGCTCTTTGCGAATCTTGGAGCCGTTCAGCTGAATAATGGATATGGGGTTGACGAATGCCGTCGAGCAGTGGAGATGATAGACGCCGATGCTTTGATTCTTCACCTCAATCCACTTCAGGAAGCCCTGCAGCATGACGGAAATACCAACTTCTCAGGATTACTCCGGAAGATCGAACTGGTTTGCCGTGATCTTCACGTCCCGGTCATTATCAAGGAGGTCGGCTGGGGTATTTCCGAAACTGTAGCCGGAAAACTCGCCGAGGTTGGAGTAGCGGGAATCGATGTAGCCGGTTCCGGAGGAACCTCCTGGAGCGAGATAGAAAAACACCGGGCACACACAGAAACAGGAAACAACATCGCGGCCACATTTGCCTACTGGGGTATTCCCACCTGTGAATCGATTGCCAGGGCTAAACATGGGGCCAGAGGGACTACACTGATTGCAAGTGGTGGCCTTCGAGATGGTATCGATATAGCTAAAGTGATAGCCCTGGGGGCTGACGCCGGAGGCATAGCAGTACCTTTATTAAAGGCAGCCAGTATCTCAACAGAGGCGGTAATAATAGCTCTTCATAAGATAATCGAGGTGCTTAGGATTTCCATGTTCTGTATTGGCGCTGCTAACCTGAGAGAACTGAGGGATTCTCCATTTCTAGAAAGGAGAATGAAAGGTTGAGAATGGCATTCCCCCGGCAACTTTCTTCATCCTTAGGTGTATACTTGGCCAAGAATAAGCTTCAAGGCAGGAAACGTTTCCCCATGGTCTTGATGCTGGAACCTACCTTCCGCTGTAATCTGGCGTGTTCCAATTGTGGTCGCATCAGGGAATTTAAAGATATCGTTAATCAGAGGTTAACCGTGCAGGAATGTCTGGCAGCAGTAGATGAGGCTGGTGCTCCGGTGATTTCCATTACCGGAGGCGAACCCCTAATCCTTCCCGATATCGAACAGATTATCAGTGAAATAATATCCAGAAAAAAATTTGTTTACCTCTGTACTAACGGGCTTTTATTGGAAGAGTCACTGAGAAAATTCAAGCCCAGTCCATATATGAGCTTCGTCCTTCATATGGATAGCCTGGCTAAGACCCATGATCAAATAGCAGGACGGGAAGGTGTTTTCGATACCGCCCTATCTGGTATGAGGGCAGCAAAAAAGGCCGGGTTTCAGGTACGTACCAATACCACCATTTACAAGAGGTCAGATCCCAAAGAGATAAAGGAGCTATTTATCCTGCTTTCAAAGATTCCCGTTGATGGTTTGATGATAAGTCCTGCTTTCAGTTATGTAGCAGTGGAGGGAACTGATTTCCTCTCCAGGGAAGAATTCATCGCTATTTTCCAACCGATCTATGAGCTTCGCAAACAATTTAGATTCTATAACACACCTACCTACCTGGACTTTCTAGCCGGTAAAAGAGATTTCAATTGTACTCCATGGAGTACGCCAACCAGGAATCCCAAGGGATGGAAGAGGCCCTGCTATCTGATCACCGACGGACACTACCCTTCTTTTAAAGAGCTTATGCAGGACACCCCCTGGGAGAATTACGGCGTAGGTAATGATTCTCGATGTGCAAACTGCATGGTTCATTGTGGCTTTGAAGCCACTGCTATAGGTGAAGCAGGGAAAAGCCTGACTGGTATTTGGCAAACGATCAAATGGAACTTCTTTGGTAATTAATAATCTGTTGTGGATTCAACCATGATCGTTATATTAGGAGCATTGAAACAGGAAAATGTCGACTTACGAAGGCAAATGATTATCGAGGAAACTTTGACAGAGCGCAATTTTCGTATCTATAAGGGCAAGTACAAAAATAAGGATGTGTTGCTGGGACAAACAGGAATGGGTAGGGAGAACGCAGAGCAGGCCACTGAGTTTATTCTGGAGCATTATACCACCGAAGCCTTAATCTCTATCGGTTTCGCCGGGGCACTGGTAGAGGATTTAAAGATTGGAGACATCATTCTCAGCAAAACCCTTTATCAAGGAGAGGAAGAAACAAAGGAGGGTCTGGAGATACAAAATCCAATCTGCTCCGATGCTAATCTGATTTCTGCAGCAGGGACAAAGCAGGACGGTACTCTTGGGTTTTCTCTGGTAAGCAGCATAACTATTATCCGAGCAGTCTCCGATACACTTAAGGATACACTACAACCCTTCGAACGATTCCTAGACTCCGGTATTACCTTTACAGAAACACTCATAAAGCAAGAAAGAACCTGACTGCCTTTATGGGGTCTTTTGTCCTCAGTATATGATACAGGCAGGAGTTGCATAGATGAAGGCGATGGTTACTGGAGCAACAGGCTTTATTGGCGCAAACTTGGTACTTGAGTTATTAAATCGAGATTACCAGGTGAGAGCCCTGATAAGAAAGGAAAGCAATCGCAAGAATATTGAAGATCTCAATATAGATACGGTTTTCGGAGATTTAAGGGACAAGGCATCCCTGGATGCAGCATTTGAAGGTTGCGATGTTCTCTTTCATGTCGCCGCCTCTTATACGTTCTGGGCTCCCGATCCGAAATTTATTTATGAAACAAATGTTACAGGGACTGAGAATATACTTGCCGCCGCCTTGGCAAAGGGAATAAAAAGGGTGGTGTATACCAGCACGGAGTCCACCGTGGGCATTGCCAAAGGCAAAGGCATCGGAACCGAGGAGATGGTGATAGATCCAAATAATCTGTCAGGTCACTATAAGAAATCGAAATATGAGGCAGAGAAGCTTGCCTTAAGAATGTGCCGCGACGGGCTGCCCTTAGTCATAGTTAACCCCGCCATGCCGGTAGGACCTCTTGACCTTAAACCGACTCCCTCCGGAAAGCTCATAGTTGATTTCCTGAATCACAAGATGCCGGCCTATGTGAATACAGGCCTCAACCTTATTGATGTGGAGGATGTGGCCAAAGGGCATATCCTCGCTTTGGAAAAGGGACGGATCGGTGAGAGATATATTCTGGGGAACAGGAATCTCATCCTCAAGGATATAATGACCCTTTTAGAGCAGATCAGCGGGATTAAAGCCCCTCATATCAGGATACCAATTTCCCTTGCGTTAGGAGCAGCTTACGTTGATGAATTATTCTCGGGGAAAATACTAAGGAGGCAACCACGAATCCCTGTGGCAGGGGTCAAAGCAGCCCGTAAGTTCCGGCACTTTGATTGCTCCAAGGCTATTAATGAACTGGGTTTACCACAGACCCCTGTGGAACAATCCCTTGAAAAATCAGTGAGGTGGTTCAGACATAATGGATACGTGCAGCAAAATTGAAATGGCGCCAAGTTTAACGGCACAGGTGCAAGACGCCATCGAAAGATCCCGAGGCTACCTTCTCGGGAGGCAAAGTCCGGAAGGGTACTGGGCAGGTGAGCTAGAAGCGGATGCCTCCGTAACGGCGGGTTACATACCTCTTATGTACTTCATGACAGGTAGAGTGGACTCCGATAGACAACGTAAAGCAGTGAGAAATGTAAAAGACAGACAGCAGGCAGATGGTTCCTGGAGTACCTATTACGACGGACCTGGTGATCTAAATGCCACTATACAGGCTTACTTTGCCCTGAAGTTGGCAGGGCTATCATCAGAGGAGCCTTTTATGCAGCGGGCGCGGGAATTTATCCTGGCTCAAGGGGGCATAACTAAGGCTAACGTATTGACCAAGGTATGGCTGGCTATCTTCGGCCAGTTCTCCTGGAAGGGGACACCCTCCATGCCTCCAGAGATAATCCTTTTCCCCAACTGGTTCTACTTCAACATTTATGAGTTCGCCAGCTGGTCACGTGCCACCATTGTAGCTCTCATGGTAGTCCTAACCAAGAAGCCGGTGTGCAACATACCAGAATCGGCTCAGGTTCCTGAACTTTATGTAGAACCGGAAGAACGGAGGAACTACTCGTTAGGGAAAATTGACAAACCCTTAAGCTGGAGAGGTTTCTTTCTATTCATGGATTCGCTCTTCAAAACCCGGGAAAAGTTACCTTTTAAGCCGGGGCGCGGTCTTGCACTCCGCCGGACAGAAAAGTGGATCGTGGAACATCAGGAGAATGATGGAAGCTGGGGAGGCATTATGCTTCCCTGGGTCTATTCTCTAATAGCTCTTAAATGCCTGGGTTACCCTCTCGACCATCCCGTAATCGCGAAGGGGTTAAAAGGTATAGAGGAATTTATAGCCGAGGATGATTCTACCTTACGGCTTCAGCCTGCCACTTCACCGGTCTGGGATACAGCCTGGGGAGTGATTGCACTTAGCGAGTCAGGTCTGCCATCAGGCCACCCAGCGCTGATTAAAGCTGCTCGCTGGCTCCTCAAGGAAGAGGTTCGAACCGGTGGTGATTGGCAGTTCAAGAATCCAAGAACTGAGCCAGGAGGTTGGTCCTTTGAGTTTGAGAATGACCTTTACCCTGATATCGATGACACTGCCGTTGTACCCAGGGCATTGTTGAGAGCACAATTTACCGGCGAAGAGGAACAAGCTAAAACTGAAGCAATAGAAAGAGGCTTGCGTTGGGTTCTTAGCATGCAAAGCAAGGATGGAGGCTGGGCAGCCTTCGATTTGAATAACACCAAGAAATTTTTAGCTCACATACCCTTTGCAGACTTCATGACCCCCCTTGATCCCACCAGCCCCGATGTCACCGCCCATGCTCTGGAACTCATGGGTGATATGAAGCATGATAGTATAGCACTCAGAAAAGCCCTGGCTTATGTAAAAAACCAACAGGAAGATGATGGGCCCTGGTATGGACGCTGGGGTGTCAACTACATCTACGGTACAGGATTGGTCTTACCTGGGCTTAAACTCGTCGGTGAGGATATGGGACAGGAATATATTCGCAAGGCAGTCCTATGGCTAAATTTTCATCAAAATGAAGATGGAGGTTGGGGAGAAACCTGTCACAGCTATGAAGATCCGACCTGTCGAGGGGTTGGTCCAAGTACAGCCTCTCAAACGGCCTGGGCAATTATAGGCCTTTTAGCTGCCGGAGAATCCAATAGTCCGGCAGTAAAGAATGGCATTAATTATCTGTTGAAGACTCAGCAACAGGATGGGGCATGGAAAGAAGATGCCTATACCGGCACCGGATTCCCCAAGGCTTTTTATCTGAGATATGATCTATATCGGATATACTTCCCTTTAATGGCACTGGCCCGGTACAAAGTTTCCTCAGAGGAGGGTAAAAGATGAAGATAAATTATGCTGATGCAGGATTATCTCAGGTAGACCCCTCTCAGCGAGTATTGCTATTGTCCCATTGTCTTCGTCCCAGCCAGAGCTGCCCCGGAAAATTCAATAAACAAGGTCTGATGTGCTCCGAGGATTGCACTGAGGATTGTGTAATAAGGCGTTTAAAAGGGGTAGCCTCAAAGATGGGCTATAAAGGAACCTGCGTTGCCGCTGGCGGCGCTATGGCCCTGAGATTTATCAAAGAGCACAACCCTTTGGGAATTGTAGCTGTAGCCTGCGATAGGGAGCTATCGGAGGGAGTGGAAGGCGTAAAGGAAATGACAAAGAATGAACAGGAGGTTCCAGCCATTGTAATTGTTCCGCTTATCAGTGACGGCTGTGTAGATACTGAGGTTGACGAAGGTATGGCAATCAGTGCAATTACCTCGGGATGTTCTCTCTAGCCGTTGTAAAGCGGACTAGCTATGAATTACGGACTGATAATGCAATGAAAGCTCTTATTCTGTCCCCTTTTCACCCTAAATACCTCCAAAGGTTGAGAGGTAAAATAGAGGTTATCCATGAAAGCTGGATGGATACCAGAATATTGCTCTCACCTGAGGAGATGATTGAACGTATCGAAAACCAGGATTTGCAGATTCTGTTAATTGAGGCAGATTTCGTTTTCGACGAAGTCTTTGAGGGCACCGATAAGCTCCGGTTTATAGGCATTTGCCGTGCCGCGGTTAACCATGTAGACATTGATGCCGCCACAGAACACAGAGTACTGGTAGTGAACACACCAGCCAGAAATGCCATCTCCGTAGCAGAACTGACCATTGGACTTATGCTGTCCATGGCACGTCATATCCCTGGGGCGCATTCGATGATTCAATCACAGAAATGGACTGACCCGGTAGAGCCGTATATCTCCCTGCGCGGAGTAGAACTGGCTGGCAAGACAGTTGGCATAGTTGGTCTTGGAGCGGTAGGTTTTGAGGTGGCAAAAAGGCTTCAGGCCTTCGATATGCCCATTCTGGTATATGATCCCTATGTCAAACCTGAAAAGCTGGCCGAAATTGGAGCCAAACAGGTAGACCTAAAGGAACTTATGAAAGAATCCGACTTCGTCACCCTTCATTGCACAGCATCGCCTGAGACTACAGGGTTGATTGACCCCGATAAGATTAACTCGATGAAACCTACAGCCTATCTGGTGAATACTGCAGGATGGGAAATAGTGGATGAGAAATCACTTCTGCATGCTCTTGAAAAAGGGCATATCGCCGGCGCTGCCTTTGATATCTATCAGTCACACCCAGTGCCTCTAAACAGTCCTCTACTTAAATTAAATAACGTGGTACTAACCCCTCATATAGGAGGCTCTACCGATGGCACTCTGGAGAGATACTCCAGAATCCTAACCGAGGAGATCGAAAGATTTCTTGAAGGGAAACGCCCCCAAAACCTGATCAATCCTCAGGCATGGAGAGGCAATGCCAGCTAACTACGTTCTTGCTATAGATATCGGAAGCAGTAGTATTCATTGCCTGGTGACTAATTTAACAGGGCAGGTGATTTCCCTCTGTCATAAAGAGTGGACTTACGATTCACCTCTTAATATCGCTCCTCTTGGTAAGGAGTTCGACCCAAATACACTATGGCGCATAGTTTGCCAGAATATAAGAAGATCTATTAAGGATGCCGGAATCAGCAGTGGGGATATAGTTGGTGTAAGCGCAACCAGTCAGAGAGAGGGCATGGTACTTCTGGATAAAGAGGGTAAGGTACTCTATGCCGGGCCCAATATTGATCTCAGAGCCTTGATGGAAGGACTATCTATAGACAGCGACTACAAGAAGGATATCTATTTCATTACCGGTCACACACCCTCTTTCCTCTTTGCCCCTGCTAAGCTGAAATGGTTTGAATCCAACCAGCCGGAGACATATAATAAGATTGCCACTGTTTTAACAATCAGCGACTGGATTATCTTCAAACTCTGTGGCGAGCGGGTCAGTGAGATCAGCGGAGCCAGTGAACTGGGACTGATAGACCTTCGGGAGGGAACCTGGTCCAATAAACTCCAGGACCTTCTGCACCTGCCCCACGGAATCTATACGAAACTTCTTTGGGCCGGTAGCCCGGTGGGACGGGTTACTCCTCAATCTGCCGCAGAGACAGGCATTTTACAGGGCACACCGGTAGCTCTGGGTGCTCCAGATACTCAGTGCGGTTTGATCGGTATGGATATTAAGGATCCCGGACAAACTGGGGTCGTAATCGGATGGAGTGCCCCTGTCCAAATGGTAACCGATAAACCTCTCTTTGACCCTGAAGCTAAAATCTGGACAAGCTGCCATGTCTTGCCAAAGAGATGGATACTGGAAAGCAGCGTTGGGGAAGCGGGCAACGCCTATCGCTGGCTCAAGGAAATCATGTTCAACCAAGATGATTCCTCAAAATCGGATGGAGAAATCTACGAATTAATGGACTACATGGCACGACAGTCTACGGCAGGTACTGATGGAGTACTGGCCTTTATCGGTCCAACAGCAATGGACATGAGCCACCTGGCATTAAGATACGGCGGTTTCCTATTCCCCGTACCCCTCAGCGCAAACAGTATCAACAAGGGCCACCTGATAAGAGCAACGCTGGAAAACCTCTGCTTCGCTATTAAAGCCAATTGCCATCAGATTGAACGGGTTTCAGGATGTAAGATCAAGAGCATAACAATGGGAGGAGGAATGGCCCGGAGCCGGTTCCTTGCCGAAACGCTACCCTCTGTGCTGGA
The DNA here is from genome assembly GCA_963712535.1 of uncultured delta proteobacterium. Taxonomy (GTDB): domain Bacteria; phylum Desulfobacterota; class SM23-61; order SM23-61; family SM23-61; genus CAVQIK01. The sequence continues at coordinate 427,803 of CAVQIK010000004.1, forward strand.
TTTACCTGTTTTCGTTCCTGAGATAACCGACGTGTCCGGCCTGGGGGCTGCTATATGCGCTGCTGGTGGCTCAGGTGCATATTCCACTCTGGAAGAAGCTATCGACGCCATGAAATCCCCAAATAGAATTTTCCAGCCCCATAAATCATCGGTCTTAGAGTATAATGAGTGCTATCAGAGATGGAGCTCCATCTCTGAATGGCTGTTAAAAATGAGTGAGGAAATGTAGTGTCCAAGTGGAAGGATGAAAAGAGACAGGTACTGGAGGCAAGCAGGAGAATGGTCGAGAAGGGTCTGGTGGTGGGTACTTCCGGGAATATCAGCCTGCGTCTGCCACCTATGGATGGGCGGGAACTCCTGGCCATAACCCCAAGCAGTAGATATTACGATTTGATGACTGTTGACGATATACAGATTATCGATTTTGAGGTAGAACCGGTAGAAGGGGACCTGGCTCCTTCTGTGGAGACGATGCTGCACATCGGCATCTACCAGGCTAGAAAAAATATCAATGCCATAATTCATACCCACCCGATCCATGCCAGTGCCATCTCGGTTGCTGGTCTGGAAATACCGGTTATTCTCGAGGATCAGGTTACCTTTCTTGGTGGAGAAATAAGACTGGCTGAGTATGCCCTCCCCGGCAGCCAGGAACTAGTTGAAAACGTTATTGCTGCTCTGGGGGAGAGAAACGCGGTATTATTACCTAACCATGGTGCAGTAGGTATTGGAAGAGCAATGCGAGAGGCCTTTACTGCCAGTGAGCTTATAGAGAAGACGGCAAAGGTTTACCTCTCAGCTTTAGCTCTAGGCAAGGTGAATCTTCTGCCAGCCGAGGCTGTAGATATGGGGAAAGTCTTTTTCGCTATGCTTAACAACAGCAGCCAGTGACTTTCAACAGATGTTATAGCAACAGGAATAGCCAGTTATGGAGGTGTATGTATGATAATTGTGCCGCAATTTCTGCTTAGAAGGCTGTACGTTAAGGGCAGCCTGCGTAACAATGACCAGGGGTTCCAGTTCGAGCTGAAGAATTCCCTGGGTTCAGGATATGGTAATGAGCTTCTGCCTTTAAAATTGGACAGCAAAGAGCTGTCCAGAGAAGACTCGTATTTCCTCCTGGGTGCTGAGGAAATCCCCTTTTCGGCCGTAAGTAAAGATAAGCCTTTTACCTTGCCGATGAATAAAACAGCCACGATAATGGTCAAGGGGACAACCCTGACGGAAGGGCCTCATAAGATAGGCTTCAGCTTTGTGGCTCAGGGTCTGGGAAAGCTCAACTTTGATGTAACCGACCTGGTCTCCAGTAATTGATATGTTTAACATCTTTATGGCTGCACAGTAGGATTCGCACAACTATTGCAGCAAGATAAAAGGGAATGTTGTATGGGCCGCTGACATGACCGTCACACTCAAAAAACGGCTAGATTCAAAACTATCTGAAGGACACAGACTACCATGACGGAAACAGAACTGAGACAGGCGATCTCGCTTGGTCGAGAACAAAGAGGTACTGAGTTCAAAGGGCCTAGCATACCTACGGACAGGCATTTTCAAGCAAAAGTCATTCGCGCTATCCTCGGAATGGCAAATAAGCCTGGGGGTGGTACCGTTGTTATTGGAGTAGACGATGACAAAAGGATGATCGACCTTGGCGTGGATGGGATCGTCAGTGACCGGCCCGATCTTGTCCGCCAGGCCATGGCGGACCGTTGGTTGGCCCTGCCGCCGGCAACGCCGGTACGACCCTGAGAAAACTTGAGAATGTCCTAAAACATCCTTCTCCAAGGATCTCCAGTCTGGTCTTGGAGGATCCCTTATCCCCGCAGGTAAGCCCACTTCTTTCAACTAAGATTCCTTTACTGCTTAGCCTGGATGTCTGTCTCCCTGCCGCGGGCCTCGGCAATTTCGTAAACGGTGCAGGACACCGGGGACGTCTAAGCGTGTTTGACGTGGCATGGGGCGACCCTATCGGGTTTCCTGGGGTCTGTCCAGTGTTTTTCAACCCGGGACACAACGCCCCTTAGGCCTCTTCGGGGCTGATGATTACCGATAGAAATGATGCCCTCTGATTCAAGATATAAAAAAAGCATGTCGAAACATTTTCCGTGATCGGAAAACAGAGGAGATATGGCAGTAATCGATAGCTGGGATCTATGGCCTAAGGAAAGAAATTTTCTCGGATTAGCTTTGGCTGTGGCTAAAGATTTTTCTTGACGACTCATCAAATGATGAGTATATCAAGGGGCGAAAGCATGAAACCCGAAACCCGATTGATATCCAATGCTATCCGCTCCTGCCGCCGTTTACCGTCCCCGGAATCCCCAATCTTCCGATTATTACCGGTGCGTGGAGGACCATTTTGAAACCTTTATTCAGGTCTACGAGGAGCGGTTCGAAAGGCAGTACGGGTTCTGGCGTCCCTACCTTAAGAAGGTGATTGACCGCTACCTGGAATGCGGCGACCTGCACCACGGCTTTGCCCGGGTGAAGTGCCGGGATTGCCACCATGAATATCTTCTGGCTTTCTCCTGCAAGCGCCGTCATTTCTGCCCTTCCTGCCATCAGAAGCGGGTGGTGGAATTCGGGGAATGGCTCTGCTCCCACGTGCTCAAGAAGGTTCCCCACCGGCATTTCGTCTTCAGCATCCCGAAGATCCTGCGGCGGTATTTTCTCTATGACCGGGATCTTCTTTCCGATCTGAGCCGCTGCGCCTGGGAATCCCTGAAGCTCTTTCTTCAGGAGGCGGTGCCGGAGAAGAATCCCATCCCCGGCGCCGTCATCGCCATCCAGACCTTTGGCGACTTTCTCGGGTTCAATCCCCATTGCCATGTCCTGGTAACGGACGGATGCTTTTACAGGAAGGGCATGTTCCGGGTCGCTCCTTCCCTGGACCTGAAAAAGCTGGAGGCAATCTTCCGGCACAAGGTCTTTAAGATGCTCCTGGCCAAAGGGAGAATTACCAAAGACCTGATCGCCATGCTCTCCAACTGGCGGCATTCCGGATTCCAGGTCTTCTGCGGGCAGCGGATATTTCCCCAGGATGAGACCGCCATGGAAAACCTGGCCCGGTACATCATCCGGGCATCCTTCTCCCAGGAACGGATGCAGTATCTGGCAGAACCGTCAAAGGTTGTTTACCGGGCGAAAGACGGAACCGAGGAAAAGGTCTTCGATGCCCTGGAGTGGCTGGCCGCCATGTGTTCCCACATCCCGGACAGGGGGGAGCAGATGGTCCGGTATTATGGGTATTACAGTAATGTCTCCCGGGGAAAGCGAAAAGAAACCGAAGACGACGGGGTTCCCTGCATCCTGGAAGCGGATAAAAGTTCGAAGGAATATCGGAAGAACTGGGCCCGACTCATTCAGAAAATCGGAGCCTGTCCTCGACTTGATCGGGGAAGGTCGATCCCCTGACCTGCCCGAAGTGTGGGGGAATCATGCGGATCATCAGCTTTATCGAAGACCGGGAGGTCATCCAGGCCATCCTGAAACACCTGGGGCTGTGGCTGGTTAAATCAACCCCCCACTCCCAAGGCCCATGCCCCACCTGCCCTGAACCAGAACGGTTCAGGGCCTGTCGGATACGTCCGGGATCCTTTCTCTCAACTCCCCCTGAACGACGATCACCTTTATCGTGACCCCGACTATCCGTGGGATGCTTACTTTCAGTCGTAAAGATCAGGAGTAGCGGGGTGGGAGGAACCGGTGTGCCCGGATGAGCCTCAAAAACCCCTGACCGGTCTCGCCCAATCGTTGAAAGCACCTCTTCGCCAACTCTACCCCGAAAATGCAGGGGGAGGGGACGTAGGTTATGAAGCAACCTTCGGGGGAATGGGGAGATTTCCGGAAAGGACTTTCCTCGAAAAATTTCCCGCCAATTTCGGATGGATTCAGCCGAATTTTTCCACAGCTGTTTCCAGGTCATGAAACTCCTGCCATATTTCCCCGGGCATGCGGTCTCCGAACTGAGCCAGAAAAATCCGCGCGCTTTCCAGCTCGGATTTCCATTCCTCGTTATCCACGGCGAATAATTTCGGGAAGTTTTCAGCCGGGATCGCCATGCCCGAAACGTCGAGATTCCCGCGCTCAGGGACCCACCCGATCGGGGTCTCTCTCGCTCCGCCGGAATTTGAGCCGGTAGCCCGCTGGATGATCCACTTCAGAACCCTGACGTTTTCGCCGAACCCGGGCCAGAGAAATTTCCCGGCTTCATCCCGGCGAAACCAGTTGATGAAGAATATTTTCGGGGGGGACGACATCCTCTTTCCCACGGAGAGCCAGTGGCCGAAATAATCCGCCATGTTGTAGCCGCAGAAGGGCAGCATGGCCATGGGGTCGCGGCGGAGGACGCCCACCTTCCCCGTCGCCGCGGCGGTGGTCTCCGCCCCCATGATCGCGCCCATCATGACCCCTCTCCGCCAGGTGAAGCTTTCCAGGACGAGGGGCATCACTTTGCTCCGGCGGCTGCCAAAAAGGATGGCCGAAATGGGAACCCCCGCCGGGTTCTCGTACTCCGGCGAAAGGCTCGGGCACTGCTTGATGGAAACGGTAAACCTGGAGTTCGGGTGCGCCGCCGGTTTGCCCGACCCAGGCTGCCAGGGGTCCCCGCGCCAGTCCAGCAGTCTTGCCGGGAACTTGTCTTCGACGCCCTCCCACCAGGGTTCGTTGGTTTCGGCGTTCAAGGCCGTGTTGGTAAACAGGGTGGGGTAGAAGAGGTCCCCCTTGATAGTCCTCATCATGTTCGGGTTGGTTTTGAAAGACGTCCCCGGAGCGACCCCGAAGAACCCGTATTCGGGGTTGATGGCGTAGAGGCGGCCGTCCGGGCCGATCCTCACCCAGGCGATGTCGTCCCCCAAGGTCCAGATGCGGTAACCGGGGAGAGCCGATTGCAGCATGGCCAGGTTTGTTTTTCCGGATGCGGAGGGCAGGGCGGCCAGGAGGTAACTGATTTTGCCCGCGGGATCTTCGACACCGATGATGATCATGTGCTCGGCCAACCAACCTTCTTTCTTGCCGAGCCAGGAAGCGATCCGGAGCGAGAAACACTTTTTCCCCAGGAGCGCGTTTCCCCCGTATCCCGAACCGATGCTCCAGACCAGGTTCTCCTCCGGAAAGTGCATGATAAAGCGTTTTCGAACGTCAAAGTCCCCCACCGAGTGGAACCCCTTCACGAAATTTTCCGAAGCGCCGATTTTCTGGACGACGCCTTTGCCCATCCGGGTCATGATCCTCATGCTCACGGCGACGTAGGTGCTGTCCGTGAGCTGAACGCAGGGCTTGGCCAGGGGGGAGTCCGGGTGGCCCATCATGTAAGGCAGGACATACAGGGTCCTTCCGGCCATGCATCCGTCCGAAAGCCCGCGCAGGACATCCTTCGCTTTCCCGGGGTCCATCCAGTTGTTGTTCGGGCCCGCGCTTTCCCGGCCCGGAAGGCAAATGTAGGTGAGGTTTTCGGTTCGGGCGACGTCGGAGGGGTGGCTGCGGTGCAGGTAGGAGTTGGGAAAACTTTTCGGGTTCAAAGGGCGGAAAACCGGTTGTCCTTCCACTTTCTCTTCGGTCATGCCGGTTTCAATGTGCCGGCGGGCCTCCTCTTCCGTGCCATCGCACCAGTGAATCGCGGAAGGCTTCGCCAGCCGCGCCTGTTCGTCGACCCATCGTTCCAGCGGAGTGCTCATCGTCTCCTCCCCATTTTTGCAGAAATTATCACATTTAAAGGGGAAAGAAAACCCGGAAGAGCCGTACAACCCTGCGAATCAGACGGCGGGGTGGGGCAGGTCGGGCGCGACTCAAGAAAGATTTGATTTTTGAAGAGATCTTTCCTATGCTGTATCCCGAGAGAGGAAAACAGCCAATCGTGAGCAAAGTGAGAAGAGAGCAATCCGGGCTCCTGAAAGAAAGCAGGGTTCCCCAATCCCGGGAATTGAAGCGCCGGGTGAAGCGGTTTTGCCGCGAACGCGGGGTGGACCTCGTGGGCTTCGCGCCTGTAGAGCGCTGGGATGAAGCCGGCGAAGTCCCTCCCGATTTCCGCCCCCGGGCGGTCTGGCCGCTTGCGAAAACCGTGATCGTCCTGGGCGTAGAGATGCCCTTGCCCATCGTGGAAACCACGCCCTCGGTCGTGCACATGGAGCTTTACAAGACGGCGAACCGGGAACTGGACCAGCTCGCCTACGATTTGACCCGGCTCCTCAACCGTCTCGGCCATGCGTCCTTTTTCTTCCCCCGGGATGGGTTCTCCTCGATGAAGGCCCTCCGGGAGCAGAACCGCGCCGCTTTCAGCCAGGTGATGGCCGCCAAATACGCGGGCCTGGGCACGATCGGGGCCAGCCATTGCTTGCTTACCCCGGAGTTCGGACCCCGGGTCCGGCTCGTATCGGTCTTCACCGAGGCGGAGATCGATCCCGACCCGATGATCGAAAAAGATCTGTGCATCGGGTGCGGAGCCTGCGCGAAGTCGTGCCCCAGGAAGGCCATCGGAATGCGGAAGGACCGGGTGATCGGCGATTATGATTCCATGGCCTGTCTCGGAATGGCGGAAGAGTTAACGGCTCGAAGATGTTACCCGTGCGGGATCTGCACGAAGGTCTGCCCGATTGGAGCGGACCGCGCCCTTTACAAGCAGAAGGGAGCGGTTAAGAAATACCTGCGGGAGGCAGAGGCCCTGGAGGCGAACCCGGACGACCCGGAATATAAATCCTGGACCCATCTCCGGAAATACGGGGTTTCGAAAGGGAAGAAGCCGGATTCGGGTACATCCTAGGGAGTCTGAATTGAGCGGACAAGTTCTTTCGAAAATTTTCCCTCACCCCGGCCCTCTCCCCCGCCTTCGGGGGAGAGGGGGAGGGTGAGGGGGCCCTGAAAACAGGATCAGGAGACATCTCGATGAAAATGGAAGATTTCTGCGGCCGTTTCCATGCTTTCCTGGAGGAGGGACCGAAACCCCCCCAAATCCTGAAAACAGGAAAAGAACTCCTGGGCGGCCTCCTCAGCGACCCGCGATGGTTCGGGGAAACCCTTGGCAGGCTCATATCCGACGCGGCCTATTTGGAAACCCAAACCCCTTCCGTATTCGCGAACGAAGTGACGCTTTACCGCAGCCCGGACAGAACTTTTTCAGTCATGGCTTTTATATGGGAACCAGGCAGCCTCTGTCCGGTTCACGATCACAGTTCCTGGGGAATCATCGGGTCGCTTCTCAATTCCGTGAAAGAGATCCGCTACCGGCGTTTGGATAATGCGGGCGTCGAGGGGCACGCGGACCTGGAGCAGATGGCGGCAAGGATGATTCGCCCAGGAGAGGTTGTGTACGTGGCTCCCCTGGACCAGGGCATTCATCAAACCGGCGCGGCGGCCGATCGGCTTGCCGTCTCGCTGGGAGTGTATGGAAAAAGCATCCGCAAGGGGTACATCCATTTTTTCGATCCTTTGAACAAAACGGTCGAACGCGCTTATCCACCCAAGATATACAAGCAAGTCCTGGCCATTCGAACGCTGAAATCAGCCCCCGAAGTCTGGGCCGAAGAGCTGTCCTCCCTGTCCAGCGTTCACTCGCTCCCCGAATACCTGGCAGAGGAAATTTGATCGCCCTGTCATCCCGCGGTCGGGTGTTCACGTCTTTCGAAAAGAGCCTAACCCAAGACCAATCGGAGTCCCATCAGACCGACGAAGATACAGATCAACCGGATGAAGACCCGATTGGGCAGGCGCTGGTTCACCCATTTTCCGGCGAGCGACCCGAGGAGCAGGGCGGGGATCAGGGCCAGGGCAAGCCGGAGGATGGGAAGGGTGAGGATACTGTAGGCGAGATAAGTCCCGATTTTCACCAACCCCGAAACGAAAAAGATGAAAACCGTGGTGGCCACGAATATCTCTTTCGTGCGGCTGTTGGGCAAAAGGTAGAAAGAGAAGACGATCCCGCCCACATGGCCGAGCGCGCTGGTGACTCCCGAGGCGAACCCCAGTCCGACGCCCTGCCACGTCGACGGGCGCAGGCGCTCTCTCCACGCGGGCCGGTCGAGAGACAGGTACTGGAGGGCCCCAAACGCAACCGCCAGAAACCCGACCACTTTCTTTACCCGTTCCCCGGGAATTTCCGACAGCAGGTGAGTGCCCAGGAAGATTCCGAGAAGAGAGGCGGGAAGGAGGATGAACAGGCAGCGATTATCCCACTTTTTCCAGTATTGCCGGACGCCGGCCGCGGACATGAACAGCATGATGGGCCCGAGCAAGGCGATTCCGAATTTGGGGGGGAAGAGGAGCACGATGAGGGGGGTCATGAAGACTCCCCCGCCGACCCCGAATCCCGAGGTGATAAAAGCGCCCCCGAACACGAGGGCCATCAGGATGAAAAAAATGTGAGGTTCTTGACCGGTGGGACCCAGCAGAAAGGAGAGAATATTTTCCATCAGGCAGTTTCGTTCGTCCCCGGAAAATCCAACCTGCGTTAGAACGAAGTTGGTATCATGTCCTGGATGTCAAGAAGAGAGCAGGAGTCCCCGGCTCCGCGCGCCTTCCATGATGCCCTTGGAGATCACCAGTTTTCTGCCGATCCCGTTTCCGTCCCGGCGCACGCCCATATCCTGCCTGCCCATCCCGGCCCGGATCGTGGCGGTGTGGGGGTAGCGGTAAGAAAGGTATTTTTTGAGCTGCGGGTCGGATGCCTTCACCAGCGCCGTCGAGCCTTCGCCTGCCTGCCGGGATTCCAGCTTGGAGCGAAACCCTTCGATGACCCCGACTGCGAAATCGGTGAGACGGTACCGGTTCAATCCCCTCTCCCGGTTGTATTCCCTCCATTGGGAGAGGATAAACTGCCGCACGAAATCATAGACATACCCGGCCAGCTTCACGTTGGCGAACGTCCCGCTGATTTCCAGGACCCGCCCCATCTTTCCTTTCTCCCGCACGTACGCGGAAACCCAGATCCCCCGGACAAAGTAAAAATCCTGCAGGAGATGAGCCAGGAGATACTCCTCGGGGAAGTGCCGCAGGGCAGGCGCTCCGGCGAAAATACTGACGAAATCCCGCTTCGCTTCCCTAGAGAGCAGATCGAGATTGTATTTGGCGATCAGGGACTGGGCCCTGGACATGGCCGCTTCGGCCTCATGCCGATTTGGGCTGCCGGCCAACGCCATTAGTTTCTTCACCCGGAGGAGGATCCGATCCTCAGGGCCGGCGTTCGCTCCCCGCAGCAGGTCATCCAAAGGCCGGTAGGTCCCCGATGCTTTGGGGTTCGCCCGGAGGAGATGGCACGCTTCCAGGAAACGCGGGCCGTGGGGCGCCTCGTGGCATGCGCCGAACACCTCGTCGGCCATTTGGTGCGCCATTTCGTGGAAGAGGACCTCCCGGACGGAGGCCCAGGAATGCCCCCAAACGAGGCGGCGGGACAAGCAGATTTCCCGCTTATCCCTTCTCCAAGTCCCCCAGCGGTCCTTTGAGTCGGAAAGGGCAAAGAGAGGAAGGCGCATCTTCCTGCGTTCGTCGGGACGGAGCACCCCAAGCGCCCTGTCCCACTCGCAGGAGAGCCCGTGCAGAATGCGGTTCTCCAGATTTTCCTGGTTCCTGATCTTTTTCTCTTCTTGGCGGTTCACGAATGGCAAAATCCTACTGATCTCCGGGAAACAGCGTGGAATACGTTCCGGGTGCGCTGGAGCAAATTCCCCCATGAGGAAATTCAGTGAAGCGGACCTTCGGGCCCGCCGCTGAAATTCTCTTCGCGCTCCTATGATTCCGTTAGATAAGACGCCACGATTTCCCCGAAATAGAGGCCGTGAAAATCCTTGGCGGGGTAAATGGACTCCAGCTCCGGAGAGAGGAGCTTGGGGTCCATGGGGTTCTTGTAAACGATCCGGCACTCAAAATGGTAGCCGGGGATGCTCAAGACCGGGGTGCTTACTTTCTGCGCCCCGCGCGTGGCGAGGCCGCATTCCTTGAATTTATCCCACCGCCGCCCTGACTCGGACCCGCAGAAGTTGATCTCCTTTTTCATTGCCCCGGCGGGAACGCTCACGGTGAAGCTGTCCGCTTCTTCGATCAGCGGGTGGGTGAAGCGGGACGTTCTTACCGCCACCATCATCATCGGCCTGCGCCATACGATTCCCAGCATGGCCCAGCCGATCGTCATCACGTTCACCCGCTCTTTTCCCTTGACCACAAGGAACGCCCCCTCCTCGATCTTTTTCAAAATCTTCGGCGCCATTTCCTCATAACGAAATTCTTTCATCATCCTTCTCCTTTTTGCCGGGAAGCCGGACTACTCTCGAAACTTCCGAGGGACTGACTTCCTGATCCTCCGGGTCCATTCTGCAAGTTCGAACCATCAAAGAATAGGCGTGCCGGACGGGGTTGTCAAGCCGCTCGAATCTAATGGCCTGGCCTGCCGAGACGACGCCCCGCGGGAGAAATTTTTTTTCCCCGAAAACCGGTGAAGTCTCCCCCTCCATTTTCCGATAAGAAAAATACATTTGCCTGAATTCATCGCCTCAACTGCTTCAAGCGTTTTCACGATGACGAGAACAAAATTCGTCCCAAAATGTGCGTTTTTGTACTTCGGGATCACCTCCCGAAATCCCATTCATCAGAAAGGAAAGCAACGATGAGAAAAAAAGTCATGCCCGTCTCCTTCCTTGTTCTTCTTCCTGCCTTCCTGCTGTGTGCCTGCAGCGGAGGAGGAGGGGGGAGCAGCGCCGTCACCCCTGCGCCCTCGGCCGAGGCAGATGCCCTGGTCGTCGCCGAGAAAGTCAGCGTGGTCGACGCGACGACGACGGCTCCTTCGTCCAACCGAGTGTCGCGCCTGTTCCGCATATTCAGGGACGCCGACGCGCTCCCGGCGACTTCAGACTACAAAAAAGATGTCACCAACACTTACGTGGAAGAGCGCTCGACCGAGGGTTTCAACACGGTCAACGAGATCCTCTGCATGATCGGGCAAACCAAATACAACACCAAGCTGAACCAGGGCGCCTATAAAGCGCAGATCGACTCCAACCAGTGCAGTAGCAGCAAGTCCGATGCCTCCGCCGCTGGCCAGAGCTCTCAAAACCAGTCGTCGAGCTCCTCCATGCCGAAATACGAAATGTGGACCGTGGAATCTTCGAGGGCCGACAACGACTCACCGCAGATCGTAAAAGTGTGGATTCACGAGGATGCAGACGAGTACGAGCCGGCGAAAGTGATCTTCGCGAAGATGGAAATTACCGAAGGAAAAAGCGATACCAATCCTTACGGAATCTTCACCATCCATTTCCGAGGGGGCTCCGGCTGCGGACCTCTCCCAGACCATGTTCAAGGGCACGTTGAAGTCTGAAAGGGACGCCGACACGGGAAAAGTGTTGCTGAGATTTATTGAAAACGGCACGCACGGCCCCAGCACCGAAAGCAGCGCGGTGACCCTGGACCGGGCAATCGACGGGACCAGCGGGGCGGGATCTCTCCTTATGTCGCGGACGGAAGACCATGGCGGCACCCCCGTTGAGAGAGGGGGAAGCTTTAACATTTCTTACAACAGCGCCAAGTTTCTCCGTAAAGACAAGAACACCAGCGCCGAGATTTGCCTGAGCAGGACTTCTTTCAACGAATCCGCCTGGAGATACGGCGTGTATGAGTCGGACGGCGCCCGGGTCGCCCGCAACTCCGGGTTCCCGATCCAGAAAGGCGGTGCGTACGGCTGGGTAGGATACTGGGGGCTCTGGCTTCCCACGGGGGTCACGGTCAACAACGGAGATACGGTGAACAAGCACGACTATTCTACAAACACGGATACGCCTTACACGGTCCTGAAGGCGGGCGGGAAGCTGAAAAAACACACCCGCCAAACCATGGCCCTGGGAGACATCAAGAACATCCCCCTGAACTGGGGCGTCTGCGAAGGCATGGGATCGTGCTCGAATTTCCAGGTGGTGTGGTCCGGAACCTCATTTCAAACGATCGCCCAGCAGGACACGAGCAATTACACCTGGACGAGCATTACCCCGACCCCCCTGGATCTGAGCGCCCTGAACTGGGGAGAGCTTAACTTCTACTCTCAGTCCCTGGGCGGGCAGGTCCGGGTCAAGCTCAACACGGACCCGGCAAGCACGGACCCCCATTGCCTTTATGATTCCGGCCGGTATGACTGCTCGGCCGCGGGGATCGTGACCAATTCCACCCCCCTCGTGTTCTACGCGGAAGACATCCTCTACCCGACCGACTCGATTCCGGCGACCTTTGCCTGTTTTGACAACTGCCCGAATGCCGGCGCGGCAGGAGTGGATACCACCAATCCTTTTTTCACCCCTGACCCGACGACGCCCAGAAATTACACTTTCGACACCACCACCATGCTCCTGAAATACGAAGGCAACGCGGTCGTCCAGAACGCGGCGATTCCCAGCCAGAGCTGGGGGGTCATGACCGGAGCGATGTTTGAGCCGACCACCGCCAATCTCGACCTCTTGAAATGCGACTGGGACCCGAGTCAGACCTGCGGGTGGAAAGCCTGGAGCGAGCTGCCCGTCTTCTACACCTGGGAAACGGGCCTGAATGATTGGAACAAGTTCACCGTCCTGCAGGACGCCGGGGGAACGGTGCTGAAATTCGATCCTCCTTTGCAAATCACCTACATCCATTCCCAAACCGATTCCTCCGCGCCGGATTACAAGTACAACGGCTCCAAGTTCTTCCTCGAATACGCGGGCTTCGGAAACCTTCAGGGAATCCCGGGAAAATGCGTGAACATGGACACCGGTCTGGAAACGGACTGCAGCAGCGGGGGAGATAACTCGATCCAGTGGGTTGCGGCCTTTACGATCCCGAACGGGGCCACGGCATCGGATGGCACCAACACCTACTACATCAAGGCCCTCGAGAAATCCCAGAGGATGAAACAGGACCCGGCCGGCTGCAGCGCTCTTTCCGCCAGTCTGGTCAGTTACACCCTGCCTACCATAGCCGATTGGGTTGATCCCAACATCGGGGACGAACCCAGTGTCACGACTCCTCCGGCGGTTATCGGAGGAATCCTTCAGTAGACGGAAGAGGCGGGGCTCCGGCCCCGCCTCTTCAATTCCCCGCACTTCTGCGCTGCATTCTCCGCATCACATTTCTGAAGTTCCTCCCCGCGGTCCTCTGAATCAAAGAAATCTCATCTCAATCTCTCCTGTTGACTCCTTTTCCGCCAATGAGTAGACTCAATAAAGCTTCTTCCCAAGGGCATATTCAAGGAGGCTCCATGAAACTCATGACGTTTGAATTGAAGGGGGGAAAGAAGGGAGAACCCAGGATCGGGGCTCTTCTGGATGACCTTTCGGTCTTGAGCCTTCAGGCTGCCGCGGCTCTTTACCTGAGAGAAACGGAAAAGGAAAAAGATCCGTACTCATTAGCCTCCCGGTACCTGCCGGACAACATGGCGGCTCTTCTGGGGCGGGGAAAAACGGCGATGGACCTGGCCCGCCGCTGTGTGCGGGCGGTATCCAAATGGCAGAGAACGGAAAAGCGGGCGATCACCGGGATCCGGAAAGAGCCCCTGGTGTTTCCCCCCTCCAAGGTTTCCCTGAAGGCCCCCGTACCCCGCCCGGGAAAGATCATCGCCATGGGGCTGAACTTCCGGGATCATGCCGAGGAGAACAAGGTCCCCATCCCGGAGATGCCGGTGGGTTTCCTGAAAGCCTCTTCCTGCGTGGTCGGCCCATACGACCCGGTCCCCTATCCTCAGGAGTCGACGAAGCAGCTGGATTATGAAATTGAGATGGCCATCGTGATCGGGAAGAGAGGGAAAAATATTCCCCGGGAGAAAGCCTTCGATCATGTGGCCGGCTACATGATCCTGAATGACCTGAGCGCCCGGGACATTCAGCACAAGGAGATGCAGAAGAGGCTCGTCCTCCTCTCCAAAAGCCTGGACGGGTTCGGTCCCATGGGCCCCTGGCTGGTGACGCCCGATGAGATTCCGGACCCCCACAACCTGAGCATGGAACTGCGGGTGAACAGCGAATCGGAACCCAGGCAGAAATCTTCGACCCAGCAGCTGATCTACGATATCCCCGACCTCATCGCCTACTGGTCCCAGATGACCCTGGAGCCCGGCGATGTGATCACGTCCGGAACGCCGGGCGGCGTGGCTTTTTTCAGACAGCCCCCGGAGCAATGGTTCCTGAAACCGGGGGATGTGGTCGAGGCCCGAATCGAAAGGCTCGGGTTCATCAGGAATAAGATTGTTTAGTTCATCCCGAAATTCCCTCTCCCCTCCCGGAAAGGGCGAGGGTGAGGGGGATTTAGAGATGTTGGATTTGAATTCTTATGACCCCCACCCTGGCCCTCCACCGTCAAGGAGGGGGAGGGATGTGGGTTTCCGCATGAACCATCTCAGGTCTCAGGTTGTTACGGAGAGGGGAAAAAATGACCAAGCCCGAAATGAAGCGACTGGAGAAGATGGCCGTCGAGCACGGCCTTAAGGACTTTAAATGGGTCCGGCCCGGGTTGATCGTCCTCGGTGAATGGGTGAGGATGAAATGCAACTACGGCTGCCCTGGATACGGAAAGAGGAAGAGCTGTCCTCCCCAGGTTCCTCCCGTTGAGGAATGCCGAGCATTTTTCAACGAATATCGCCACGGCCTCTTCTTTCATTTCGCGAAGAGGTTCAAGGACCCGGAGATGCGGCATCCCTGGTCGCGGGAAGTGAACCAGAAGATGCTCGACCTTGAGAGAGCGGTCTTCCTCTCCGGGTATCAGAAGGCCTTTGTCTTCCCCCAGGCCCCTTGCCGCTTGTGCAAGAAGTGCACGGGGACCGCCGAGGACTGCCGTCAACCTTATCTGTCCCGTCCCACCCTGGAGGCTTTCGGGGTGGACGTGTACAGCACCGCCCGGAAGTTCGGATACCCGATCCAGGTGGTGAAGGATTTCGAGGACGAGATGAACCGGTATGGGCTTCTCTTGGTGGAATGAGAAAAGTGATCAGTGTCAGTGTCAGTGTTCAGTAGACAGGAGAAGCCGTCTAGGGAAGGAACGGATAAAGTATGCCCAAAGTTTTGGTGAGACGATATCGAGGTGAACTACCACGAAGAAGGGTCGGGTGACTCCTCTGGTACTGATCCACGGGTTAAACGGGGACTTGACCGGGTGGGTCCTGGTGGCGCCGGAACTCTCGAAGAGAGTACCGGATCATCCGCTGGATGTCCGGGGACACGGGGGAAGCAGCAAACCGGATGAACCCTATTCGATCAAAGGCTTCTCCGAGGACCTGTACGAATTCCTGGGCCAGCTGAAAATTTCCCAGACTCACCTTCTTGGCCTGTCCATGGGAGGGGCCATTGCCCAGCAGTTCGCCCTGGACCACCCGGAGAAAGTTCGTTCCCTCGTTCTCGTTTCCACCTTCAGCCACGTCGACGCCCATGCGCGGCAGGCCTTTACGAGATTGCGCCGCCGAGCCTCGACGAGAGCGGATACCCCGCGTTCTTCGATGAAGTGATCAAGCTGGCCTTTACTCCCGCGCTACGTCGCCGCCAACCCGGGGCCCATTGCGGAGTTGAAAGAGAAGCGGGTCCTCATCAATTCCCCCGCGGCCATCGGGCGGGCCACCGATGCCTGTATGGCGTTTGACCTCCGGAATGAAATTTCCAGGATTTCCCTCCCCACCCTCATCGTCTCGGGACGAGAGGATGTCTTTACCCCCATTCACCTGGCCGAGCAGATCCACCACTCTATCCAGGGCTCTGAATGGAAGATCCTGGAAGGGGTCGGACACAACCTGTACATCGAGAAAGCCCCGGAGCTGGCCCGCGCCACTCTGGAATTCTTGTCGCGGCATTGAGAAGAACGGCAATAAACGGCAAGCCCAGGATGCTGCCGATTTCAGAAAGGAGAGAGACGTATGTGGAAGAGGAGAAAGCTTTCAGTCATGGGTGTGATGGTTGTGCTGGCAGTTTCCATGGCCGTTCCGGCCTGGACCGCGGAGCCGATCAAGATCGCCCTTTTCGATCCCCGCTCCGGGGCTTTTAAAAGAACGGGGGACACCTATGCCGCCGCCCTGAAATTTCTGGCTGAGGAGATCAACGAGAGCGGCGGGCTCCTGGGGCGCAAAGTCGAGATCATCGAAGAAGACAGCCAGCTCAAGCCCGACGTGGCTGTACGCAAGGCGACGAAAAACATCATGGACGGGGTGAAGTTCATCGCCACCGGAACGGGAACCCACGTGGCCCTGGCCCTGCAGCAAGTCGCCGCCAAAGAGAAAGTGATCTTTTTCAGTTACGGGGCCGAGGGGGATGAAGTGACCGGGAAATTCTGCAGCCCTTACACTTTCCGGGTTTCCCCCAACACCGAAATGCGCTCTCTGGCTATGGCGAATTTCCTGGCCACGAAACCGTTCCGGAAGTTTTACACCATCAATATGGACTACGCCTTCGGCCATGACGCGGCCAAGGGGTTCATCCGCCGGGTCAAGCAGGCCATGCCCGACGCCCAGATCGTGGGGGAGGAATACCACCCCATCGCCAACAAGGACTTCGGCCCTTACATCAGCAAGATCATCGCCGCCAAACCGGAGGTGGTATTCACCGGGAACTGGGGCGTGGATCTCGTCAACCTGATCAAGCAGGCCCGGGACATGGGGATGAAAGCTCCGTTTATCTGTTACTACCTGAATGATCCTTCGCAGGTCCTGCCGGTGGTGAAAGAAACGGCCATCGGAAGCTGGGGCTGCGAGGCGTACATGGAGACGATTCGCACGCCGGCCAACAAGGATTTTCTCCAGCGCTGGAGCAAGAAGAAGAAGTTCGTGGAGATCGAAAAATGGCCGGCCATCAACATCGGGAAGGCTTACAACGGGTCGAAATTCCTGACCGAAGCGATCAAGAAGGCCGGGACGGCCGACATCCCGGCGGTCATCAAGGCTTGGGAAGGCATGAAGTGGGACAGTATCATCGGACCGATGGTCATGCGGGCGGAAGACCATCAGGTGGAAATGCCCCTTCCCGTCGCCGAGGTCATCAAGACCAACAATGAATTCTACCCCTTCCCTTACATGGGCGAACCGTTCATGGTGCCGATCGAAAAAACAACGGTTACCCTGTCGGAAACCGGCTGCACTCGAAAGAAGGGGGAGCTGTAGAAGGACCCCGGCTCACTGCTGGAAGACCGGAGACGGCCCCCTCGGGCCGTCTCTCGTTTCGGAGACCGGGACTTGAGGTCCTGGACGGGCCGGGAGAGCGGAATTGACCAAGCCCGCCGGAAAGAAGAAATTCATCACCTTAAACGGGAGGCGCTTCGAAGCGACCCGGGACGGTCTCCTGTACTGTCCGGGTCCTTGCTCCAGGAAAAAGCACAAGTGCCCCGACTGTCATTTCTGCCAATGGTGCGCCGAATCGCGCTGCAACACCTGCCGCGGAACGAAGAAATCGTGATGCGGACCCAACCTCAATCTTTCTGACTGCCAACGCTCCCCCGGAGTCCCTCCCGTATCGCGCCGTTCCATAGCCTTTATTTCCATTCGTTTCATGGGGAGGCCCCCTCGCGATCCGTGGGGATCTTCTGATTGCTATTTGGGGGGGTTGATGATACGCTTGCAAAAAAGGGAGATGAACCGTCTCGGATGTTCCCGGTGAGTATCGAGGAATAAATGCTGAATTGTGCGGGTACCCGTTTTCTGGCCGGCGGAAAAGAAAACGGGTTTTTTATTTTGGGAGGGAGAATAGAATGAGAGAGAAAGGAGTTCCCATGAGATGGAGTTGGATCGCGTGCCTTGGAATGATTTTCCTCGCCGGGCAGGTGAATGCCCAGGAGAAACCGGCGATGAAAAGCGAGAAGGACAAAATCAGTTATATCATCGGCATGGATATCGGGAACAATTTCAAGAAGCAGGGCGTCGAGGTGGACCCGGACATCCTGGCCAAAGGGATTAAAGACGCGCTGTCGGGAGCCAAACCTCAACTGACCGACCAGGAGGCCAAGGACGTGATGGCCTCCTTCGAAAAGGAGATGAGGGCCAAGCAGGAAGCGATGCGCAAGACCGCCGGGGAGAAGAACAAGAAAGAAGGGGAAGAGTTCCTGGCGGCAAACAAATCCAAGGAGGGGGTCAAAACCCTGCCCAGCGGATTGCAGTACAAGGTGATCAAGCCCGGTACGGGAAAGAAACCTCAGCTCACCGATACGGTCACGGTCCAGTACCGCGGAACCTTGATCGACGGGACGGAATTCGACAGCTCGTTGCGGCGCGGGGCGCCGGCCACCTTCGAAGTGAACAAGATTATCCCCGGCTGGACGGAGGCCCTCCAGCTCATGCAGGAAGGAGCCAAATGGCAGCTCTTCATTCCTTCCAACCTGGCCTACGGAGAACGCGGAGCGGGACAACAGATCGGGCCCAATGCCACTCTCATTTTTGAGGTGGAGCTGGTTTCCATCCAAGCGAAGAAATGATTCGGGCAACCTTCTGCCCCGCGCGGGACGAGGTTGAGCAGTGAAAGCCATGGTGCTGAAAAGGCTCTGCGTCCTCGAGGAGAACCGGGCCCCCCTGGAAAGGGAAGAGGTGCCCGTTCCTGTTCCGGCGGAGAAGGAAGTCCTGATCAAGATCTCCGCCTGCGGCGTCTGCCACACCGAGCTGGACGAAATCGAAGGGAGGACGCCGCCCCCGCGCCTTCCGGTCATCCTGGGACACCAGGCAATCGGGAGAGTAGTGGGAGCGGGTGTCGGAGTAAAGAGCCGGAAAGCCGGGGACCGGGTCGGGGTTGCCTGGATCTACTCGGCCTGCGGGGCATGCCGTTTCTGCCGGGAGGGAAACGAGAATTTATGCGATGGGTTCGTGGCAACCGGCAGGGACGCGAACGGGGGCTATGCCCAGTACATGACCGTGCCCGAGGACTTTGCCTACCCCGTCCCCGATGTCTTTTCGGATTCGGAAGCGGCTCCCCTCCTCTGCGCGGGGGCGATCGGGTACCGTTCTCTGCGGCTGACGGGCCTGAAGGATGGTCAAAAACTCGGGCTCGCCGGGTTCGGGGCTTCCGCCCACCTGGTGCTGAAGATGGCCCGACATGAATACCCGGCGTCGGAATTTTTCGTGTTTGCCCGCAGTGAAAAAGAGAGATCTTTTTCCCGTGAGCTGGGGGCGGCCTGGGCGGGGCACCCCGGCGACAAATCGCCTGAAAGGCTCGACGCGATCATCGACACGACCCCCGCTTGGGGCCCGGTTCTCCAGGCTTTGGAAAATTTGAGACCCGGGGGGCGGCTGGTGATCAACGCCATCCGGAAGGAGAGTCTGGACCGGGATCTTCTGAGCCGGATCGATTATCCCCTGCACCTCTGGATGGAGAAGGAGATCAAGAGCGTCGCCAACGTGGCGCGGAGGGACGTGAAAGAGTTCCTGGAGCTGGCGGCCCGGATCCCCATCAAGCCCGAGGTTCAGGAATTTTCGCTCGAAGACGCCAATCGGGCCCTGCTGGAGCTCAAGGACAGAAAAGTCCGGGGGGCGAAAGTCTTAAGGATCGGGTAGGCTGAAACTCCAATGCGCGAGGGGTTGCAGGGGCGGGGTGACCCCGCCCCTACGCTGTCATACCTTACGCTCTCCCGATCCCCCCGGCCAAGTAAACCCTTCCCATGCCGTGCAAACCCCGTGTAGATCTTAAGGGTTCACGACCTCTCACTCCCTGCCGCAGGGCTTTTCGCAACAGGAGCAAAAACATTCCCTTGATGGCGAAACGAGATTAATGATAAATTATTAAGGTCTTCCAAAAAAGGGAAACGGATTTTCCGCCCTTTTCGAGATTCCTGAAATCAAATCGTTCGTTCAACGGCTTTCCGCAGGGAGAGGTTTCCGGCGGATGGCAAGGCACATGACTCGAAAAATGCAGCGGAGGGCCTCGCAATGAGCAAAAAAGGGATGGACCGGAGGGAATTCCTGAAATCGTCAGCCGGGCTTGGGGGATTCGTTTACCTTAGCTCTAATGAGCAGAGTTCGCCGGAGAAAGGGCAGGGGAAAAAAGAGGCGGAATTCGCCACCCGAGTGCTGGGAAAGACGGGCCTGAAGCTCCCGGTGATCACCATGGGGGTCATGAACACCAGCAACCCCGCCCTGGTCCGGGCGGCGCTGGACGCGGGGATGTTTTTCCTGGACACCGCCTCCACGTATCAGCGGGGCACCAACGAGGCCATGATCGGGGAAGTGCTCAAGGGCCGCCCCCGGGATTCGTTTGCCATCGCCACCAAGGCCCGCCTGAGCAGCAACCAGACCACCGGCCTTTACTCCAGTGATGCCACGGAAGAGGCGTTCACCCAGAAAATTGACACCAGCCTCAAGAATTTGGGCCTCGAGTACATCGATATCTATCACCACCACAGCGCTTGGGTCCGGGAAACGGTGCTGTACGAGCCGATCCTGAACTCGCTTGTCAAGGCCAAAAAAGCGGGCAAGATCCGCTTCATCGGGGTTACCACCCACAGGAACGAACCCGAGGTGATCGACGCCGCCGTGGATTCGAAAGTGTACGACGTCGTACTCCCGGCCTACAATTTCCGGCAGAAACACGCTGAAGAGGTTAAGAAGTCCATTGCCCGGGCGGCGGATGCGGGGTTGGGAGTCATCGCCATGAAAACCATGGGGGGAAACGTCGGCGGCGCCTACCACAACCCGCAGATCGACGCCTCGGCCGCCCTGAAATGGGCGCTGCAGGACAAGAACGTCCACACCATTATTGCCGGATTCACCACCTTCGACCAGCTGGAGACCGACCTTAAGGTCCTGAACGATTTTTCCCTTACGAGGTCTGAAAAAGAAGGCCTCCGCCGGGCTGTTCTTCAGGCGGGACTCTACTGCCAGGGATGCGGCGCATGCCTGACCCAGTGCGTCAAAAAGCTTCCCATCCCGGACCTCATGCGGGCCTACATGTATCTCTATGGATACCGGAACCTTTTAGCCGCTCAAGACCTCGTGTCCTCACTTAGCCTGCCATCGGGCCTCTGCGGCGACTGCTCCGCGTGCCCGGTGAAGTGCCTGAACCGGTGGAATGTTTCCGGCCGGATCGTGGACGTTGTCCGCCTTCGCGAGGTTCCGCCTGAATTCATTGCCTGACGGGAAAGGATGAACGTATGGACGGGTTCAAACTCACTCGATCTGTCCGTTTCCTCCTTCTGCTTTCCTGGGTGGCGGGAGCCGCGTTCCTCTTCCATCCCGTTGTTTTGGAGGCGAAGACCATCCCTTTTCCGCAGATGGAGGGCTGGCAGCAGCCGGAGAAGCCCCAGCTTTTTTCTCCTGAGACCCTGTACGAATACATCAATGGCGCGGCCGATCTCTATCTCACCTATGAGTTCCAGGATTTGAACGTGGCCGAGTACCGGAATGCCAAAAAGGCTTCGGTCACGATTGAAATCTACCGGCACGGCAACCCTACCCAGGCCTTCGGGATCTACAGCCAGGAAAGGCTGGCAAACGCCAGATTCCTGGACATCGGGGCGCAGGGCTACCAGGAACCCATGGTCCTGAATTTCGTCACCGGCCCATACTATGTAAAGATAAACGGGTACGAGACCGGACCGGAGGATGAAAAAACCCTGCTCTCCTTCGGGCGGAAGGTGGAGGCGATCCTGGGGGGAAAGAGTTCTCTTCCGGCCATCCTCTCTTCCTTCCCCCAGGAAGGGAAAAAGAAAAATTCGGAGAAATTCATTTCCAAGAATTTCCTGGGCTATTCTTTTCTCCATTCCGGATTTACCGCCGATTACGAAGCCGCGGGAAAGAAGTTCAAGATATTTATCATCCAGGGGAAGAACCAGGGCGACTGCAAGGATATGATGGAAAAATACCTTGCCCGGACAAAAAACGAGGCAAAGGCCGCCGAAGGCCCCTACCGGCTGAAGGACCCGTATCACGGACAATTGGAGCTTTTCTGGAAGGGAAGTCACATCTGGGGCGTCCTCGACCTGGATGACGCCGCCCTGAGGTCCAGGTATATCAAGGAGGTTGAGACGCGGCTGCAGAAGTGAGTTGGAGCGAACCCTCCGGTAAGGAGACGTGATGTCCGATTACACCCGGCTGGATCAGTCCCCGCTTTTGTCTTTTCTCTTCTACCCCCGGCACGATTTTACCCGCTGCCCCGAAGGGGCTTTCGATCTCATGGTCCCGGTAGAGGAGGGGATTTCAATAGGCTGCCGCTTTTACGCGGGGAACAGGACCTGGCCCTGGATTCTTTATTTTCACGGGAACGGTGAGGTAGCCAGCGACTACGACCAGATCGCTCCCTTTTACCGGGAAAGAGAAATCAATCTGGCGGTTGCGGACTACCGCGGGTATGGGGCGAGCGGAGGGTCTCCCAATTTCACCCACCTTCTCAAGGACGCCAGGCCGGTCTTCAAAGCGGTTCAGGAGGAGCTGGCCCGCAGGCGGCTGGGTAAGGAACTCTGGGTCATGGGAAGGTCGATGGGGAGTCTTCCGGCCGTGGAACTGGCCCACGATTACCCGGATCGAATGAAAGGCCTGGTCATCGAAAGCGGTTTTGCGAGCGTGACCCGGCTCATCAAGCACCTCCACCTTCCCTCCGGGGACATTGACCTGGAGCCGATCGAACAGGAACGGCTCGCGAAGGTTCGAAAGATCTCCACCCCCGTGTTAATCCTCCATGGCGAGGTTGACACCTTGGTGCCCCTCCAGGAAGCGCGGGACTTGCACCGGCTGCTCGGCTCCTCCCGCAAGAAGCTGGTCATCATTCCCGGAGCCGATCACAACACGATCCTTTTTTCCGACCTGAATCGATATTTTTCTGAAATCCGGGACTTCATCGATGAGACGCAGCTCCCTTAAACGGCCGCCGGGGCCTGCTTGATCCCCAACGGCCCGCGCAATCACCCTTCAGAAGGAGGAATAAATGGTTACCGAATTGGCGAAAGGCGTGTACTGGGTAGGAGTTGTGGATTGGGGGCTGAGGCAATTCCACGGGCATGAGCTAAGCACCCACAGGGGCTCCACTTACAACTCTTACCTGATAGTCGATGAAAAAACCGTGCTGGTGGACACCGTCTGGGGCCCGTTTCAGGACCAGCTCATCGAGAATATCCGGCAGGTCGTAGACCCGGCCAAGATCGACATCGTCGTCGCCAACCATTCCGAAACGGACCATTCCGGCAGCCTGCCCGCGGTCATGCGCCACACGCCGGGGGCGACGGTCATCGTTTCCAGCCGGGGCGAGGAGAGCGTAGAAGGGCACTATCATGCCGCCTGGAAATTTCAAAAAGTTAAGACCGGGGAAAAGGTAAACATCGGGAAGAACGATTTGATTTTCGTGGAAGCCCCCATGCTCCACTGGCCCGACAGCATGTTTACCTATCTCACAGGAGTGAATATCCTCATGCCCAACGACGCGTTCGGGCAGCACTATGCCACTGCGTTCCGGTTTAACGATCAGGTGGACCAGGAAGAGTTGTACGAAGAAGCCCTGAAATATTACGCCAACATCCTCACCCCCTTCAGCAACCTGGTCACAAAAAAAATCGGGGAGGTCCTGTCCCTCAAGCTGCCCGTCGCCATGATCGCGCCGAGTCATGGCATCATCTGGAGGAAAGATCCTCTCCAGATCGTCGAGAAGTACCGGGAATGGGCGGCCCAGGTCCCGGAGAAAAAAGCTGTCATCCTGTTCGACACCATGTGGGAAGGGACGCGGAAGATGGCCGAGGCGGTGGGAACCGGGCTTGCGGCCGAAGGGGTCGTCCACAAGATTTTTCACATGGCGGTAACGGACCGGAATGACGTGATCACCGAGATCTTCAAAGCCAAGGCCGTCGTCGTCGGGTCTCCCACGCTGAACCAGGGACTCCTGCCGACCATCGCCCCAATCCTGGAGGACCTGAAAGGACTGAAGTTTCAGAACAAGATCGGAGCGGCCTTCGGGACCTACGGTTGGAGCGGGGAATCGGTGAAGCTCATCGAGGAGCATCTCAACCGATGCAAGATCCCCCTGGCGGCTCAAGGGGTTCGCGCCAAGTGGCAGCCGAAGGCGGCGGACCTGGAGGAGTGCGAAAAGCTGGGGCGGGCCGTTGGGAAAGCGGTTAAGGAATGATAGCCTTGATCTGACCGATCCGCCGGATGCGACCGATCGGTCTGATCAATTTTTTCTCAGGTATTCCTCCCATTCCATCGGGAGTAAGTATTTCTTCTTGTTGTTGCACTCCTTGCAGGCCGGGACCATGTTCCCCCGGGTGCTTTTCCCCCCCGGACCAGCGGCACCACGTGATCCATGCAGAGTTGGGACGAAGGGAAGCGTTTACCGCAGTAATGGCAAACTCCCCGGCTGAGGCGCTGCTGCCACCACCGGCTTTTACGTAGAGCCCGCGCTTTCTCCTTCTCCTTCCTTACCTCTTCTTCACTTACCTGGATAATGAACGGTTCGGCCATATCGCGATCGGGTTCCAAGCTTCCGAGTCGAACGAAAGCCAAGAAAGTTGTGGGCGGTCACGCCTGGCGGAAATCTCCTGCCTCGGAGAGAGCGGGGGAATTTTCACGGATGACATACTTCGGGTCTTCGCCGGCTCGAAATGGATGAAAGAAAAGAGGAAGGGATGGGAAATCCGTTCAGTCCCTCTTCACCGCTTCCAAAATTAGAAGCGGAGGGAGGGAGAGCATGCAGTACTGCGCCTGAACTTCGCCGAAAATTTCCTCCAGGGGGTTCTTCAAAATGTCGTAGAATTGAAAGAAGGCCTGGTAGGCTAGAAACTTCCCCCCCTTCTTCAGCGCCGCATGGGTATTCTTGAGGATCGTCATTTTCCTTTTCCGGGAAAGGAGGGAAAAGGGGATCCCGGAAATGATGTAATCGGCCTTCAAATCGCCGCTCCCGTTGCAGGACTTCAGGACATTGAGGACATTTTCCGCGGAGTCGTGGAAAATCGACAGGCGCGGATCGCTGATGCTCTTCTTGAGAACCCGGCAGAAATCGGCGTTCCGCTCGATGGCGATCAGCCTGGAGTTCGCGGGCAGGCTCTTCAGCAGCGGGGAAGTGAAATTGCCGCTGCCCGGCCCGTATTCCAGAATGAGCTTGCTGTCGGGAAAACTGATTTTGTCACAAACCTTTTCCACGCCGAATTTGGAGGTAGGGGTTACGGAGGCCACGTGAATGTCGGTAATCAGGTTTTTCAGGTAGATTAGCGTGTTTATCCTCATTTTTCCGTTCCTAGTAGGCGTAATCTGAATTTTCTTCCCCGGAGGGGAGAATTCCTGTAAGAGAGCAATCCGGCTCTTTCCCGCCAAAAGCTTTCAGATTTTATATTTTATTTCTTTCTGAATCAATAAAATAATTCAGGGCGGGCGAATTTCGAAATGGCGCGCCGCTTTTGCACTTGAAAATACAACCATTCTTATTCTATAAGTTTCTCAGCAGATATGCAAAGTCTTAGATCGGGCTAAAAGACGAAGCCCCTGAAGGAGGCACGCCAATGGAAAGAGCATGGTACCGGTCCTACGCGAAAGGTATTCCTACGCATCTGGAGTATGAGCGCACGTCCATGCCGCAGGCATTGACCCGCACCGCGCGTGACTTTCCGGAAAAACCCGCCCTGGTTTTCATCGACTCGAAGATCTCATACCGGCAGCTGAATGAAATGTCCAACCGCTTCGCCAACGCCCTGATCCAGATGGGAGTGAAACCCGGCGACAAAGTCGCCATGCTCCTGCCGAACATGCCCCAGCTGGTTGCGGCGGTATTCGGGGCCTGGAGGGCGGGGGCGGTGGTGGTCATGAACAACCCGCTCTATACGGACCCGGAACTGGAGTACCAGTTCAACAATTCCGAATCCGCCTTCCTGGTTACCCTCGACCTCCTGGCCCCCCGGATGATCGCCCTCCGGCCGAAGACCAAGATTCAGAATATCGTCGTCGCTCACATTCGGGATCACCTGAAATTCCCCAAGAAACAGCTCCTCCCGATCGTGGCCAAGGACAAGCACCGGAACATCCCTCCCACTCCCCGCGTTCACGAATGGACGAATCTTCTGAAGAAATATCCGGCGGCGGACCCGAACCTCCCGATCGATTTTGACGGTCTTGCCTGCCTTCAGTACACGGGAGGAACGACCGGGGTGAGCAAGGGAGTGATGTTGACCCACGCCAATCTTTCCAAAAACGTCCAGCAGATCGTGGCCTGGTTCCCGGGATTTCGAAAAGGGGAGATTTCCCAGCTGGGGGTGCTGCCCATCTTTCACTCCTTCGGGCTCACCTGCGTGCATGAACCTTTGCGCCTGGATGGGTTGGACGGACGTCTTGATTCCCCGTCCGGAGCCGCAGGGAATTCTGGAGGCGATCAACAAATATAAAATTAACTTTTTCCCGGCGGTGCCCACGATGTACGTGGGAGTGCTCAATCATCCCGAGGCGTCCAAGTACAACTTGACCTCCATCAAGGGATGTTTTTCCGGAGCGGCCCCCCTCCCGGTGGAAGTCATCCGGGACTTCGAAGCCAAGACCGGCTCCCAGATCTGCGAAGGGTACGGACTCTCCGAGACCAGCCCCGGTCGTCACCACGAACCCATTCGGGGGCAAGACGAAGCCCGGGTCGATCGGCCTGCCGGTCGCCGACACGGATGTGAAAGTGGTGGACCTGATCGAAGGGACGCAGGAGATGCCCGTGGGGGAGGCGGGGGAGATCATCATCAAGGGGCCTCAGGTCACGAGCGGGTACTACAAGATGCCCGGAGGAGACGGCGGCCACCCTCCGGGACGGCTGGCTCTACACGGGAGACATCGGAAAGATGGATGAGGAGGGCTACTTCTACATCGTGGACCGGAAGAAGGATATGATCATCGCCGGGGGCTACAACATCTATCCGCGGGAGATCGACGAGATCCTCTTCGAACACCCCAAGATCCTGGAGGCCTGCGCGGTGGGAATTCCTGACCCGTACCGGGGAGAGACGGTGAAAGCCTTTGTCGTCCTGAAGCCGGGAGAAACCCTGACCGAAGAAGAAGTGATCAAATACTGCGCAGAGAAGCTGGCGAAATACAAAATTCCTAAAAAGGTCGAGTTTATCAACACTCTACCCAAGAGCGGAGTTGGCAAGATCCTCCGCAAGGAACTCCGGGCCATGGAGATGGCCAAAAAAAATAAGGCAGTGTGAGTGTCAGTGTGAGTATGAGTTGGGACCAAGCAGGTTGAGTGCAGCGTTCTTTCTGCCTGACACTCACACTCACACTTCTCACTGTTTTTCAATTATCTTAACCTTCATTTCGATCCGGTCATTCGGATTGTCTTTCTTGTCTTTCGGCTGGCTCACGATCTTATCCACGACTTCCATTCCGGAGACGACTTCTCCAAACACGGTGTACTGCTTGTCCAGGAAGGACGACGGGGCCACGCAGATGAAGAACTGCGAGCCGGCGCTGTCCGGGCTCGAAGAGCGGGCCATGGAAAGCGTCCCCCTCTTGTGAGGTTTTTCGTTAAACTCGGCCTTCAGCGTGTAACCGGGCCCTCCCATGCCGTGGCGGGAACGGTCCTGGTTCTTCGTGTTGGGGTCTCCTCCCTGGATCATGAAACCGGGGATGACCCGATGGAATGTCGTGCCGTCGTAAAATCCTTTCTTGGCCAGGTCGATGAAATTTTTCACGTGATTGGGAGCTACATCGGGGAAGAACTTAAGTTCTATGTTGCCGAACTTGGTCTCGATCACCGCGGTTGTCTCGGCCATTTTCTTTGTCTCCTCCGGGGTCATTTTATTTGCTTTCCCCTGGCCGAAGGCCGGGGATCCGGCCAGCAACCAGGCCAAAAGCAGGATTCCGAAGTTTCGCAGGCACATGAGGCCTCTCCTTCTTTCATCTGTGGGGGCGAGGTCACCTCGCCCCTACGGGATCTGGGCCATTGAGCGGGATTCATTTGCTTTCTTCAGCGGGAGGCGGCTGAAACAAAAAATAATCATACACCGCGCGGCCGATCTGTGCAATGGCGCGGTCCCGTTCCGCCGGGTTCTTTTCGGATGACTTGATGAAGACCGCGATGGCCACGCGGCCTGCGCCGTCCGGGAGCGTCATAACCCCGGCGTCGTTGGCGATCCCTGAAAGCGTGCCGGTCTTGTGGGCGACGACGCTCCCAGGGGGGAGAATCCCCTTGAGGCGGGACTTTCCCGTTTGACACCGTTCCATAATATCCTGGAGCAGGGCCTTGCTTTCTTTCATCAACACATCCCCACGGTAAACTTGCTCCAACAGGGCCGACATCGCTTCCGGAGTCGAGGTGTCCCTGGTATCCACCGCGAATTTTCTGCCCGCCGTTTTTCTGGACTCCTCCGTGACCGACTCGTCGAGCTTTTGAAAAAGCTCCGGATTCCATTCCGCCTCCGGCGGCAGGAGATATCCCGACTGCTCGGCGATTAGGTTTACCGTGGGACGATTGACGTCGAGGTCTCCGATGCCCAGGCTCCTCACCCGGGCGGTGACCGCATCGGGCCCCCCCGCCATTCGAAGCAGCAGATCGGTGGCCGTGTTGTCGCTGATCAGCAGCATGAGCTCAAGGAGATTCCGGACGGAGAGGGCCACCCCGGGGGCTTTCAGAAGGCCGGCGATCATCCCGCTTCCGGGGCGCAGGTCTCGAGGCTGCAGCTCAACCATCTGGGCGAGGGTGATCTCTCCCCGATCTACCCTGCAGAGGAGCTGGACGGCGATGGGGATTTTGTAGGCGCTGGCCATGGGGAACCGCTCGCCGGAGCGAAAACCAACCTTTCGGCCCGATTCGAGGTGGACGGCGCTCATTCCCACGATTCCGCCCGCGGATTCCGCCGCCCGGGCGATTTCCCCCTGGAGGCGCCGTAAGGCAAGGTCGACTTCGGGGAGCTTTGCCGCGTCCGGGGAGGTTTGAGCCGACCCGTATGGGGTGAAAAAAAGAAGGAAGGCGAGCAGAAGTAACGTAATAAGTTTTATCATGAAAGTAATCGAAATAATTATTTGTGTTTGATCGTCTCTTTCGGCCCTCGCAGGGATGACGAATCAAGTGTAGGGGCGGCCCCCCACGGCCGCCCGCAAGATGGGCAACCATCACGCCATGGTGTGATGGCCTCTACGATCTTGAAACGATTCTCTGTAAGAGTTGTTTTTTGGTGCGGTTTTTCCGGGTAGGTTCTGTCAAGCATGTCATTTTTTCCGGAACAGCCTATTGAAAAAGTGCCCTAACAACTCCAATTGCGATGATTATGCCGATGATATCTGAAAGGATGCACACCGGCACCAGGTACCGGGTTTTCCGGATCCCCACGGCCCCGAGGTAAACGGCCAGGACAAAAAAAGTTGTCTCCGCGCTTCCCATGATCACCGCCGAGGTCAAGCTGGCAAGAGAGTCCGGGCCGGTGGTTTTCACGATGTGGCTGAATACGCCGAGGGATGCGCTTCCCGATAATGGTTTTATGAGGGCGATGGAGATCACCTCGATGGGGATCCCCAGGGCCGCAAAGGCACCCCGGAAGAGTCCGCTTATTGAATCGAGGGCCCCCGAGGCCTGAAAAGATTTCACCGCCACGAAGATCGCCAGAAGGTAGGGAAAAATTTTCACCACGACCGAAAGCCCCTCTTTCGCCCCGCAAACAAAAGAGTCGTACACCCTCACCTTTGTGGCTGCCCCGTAGGCCACGGCGAGAAGGACAAAAAAGGGGATGATCAACTGAGAGATCAGGGTGACAGTCTTCATTTAAATACTTTCCTGAACCCGAAGAGAGCCGCTAAGGCGAAACCGGCGGATATCATTGTTGCGATAAGCGTGGGCAAAACCACTCCGGAGGGGTTAGAGGAGCCAAAATCGGAGAGGATGCCGATTACCGTAAATGGAATGAGCTGAATGCTGGCGGTATTAATAATGATGAACAACATCATCTCGAAGGTGATCGTTTGGCTTTCCCCGTTGAGAGACTGAAGGTCCTGCATGGCTTTGATCCCCAGCGGGGTGGCGGCATTTCCCAGCCCGAAGAAGTTGGCGAGGAAATTCAGGGTGATCGAAGTGATTGCCGGATGATCGGGGGGGATGTTCCTGAAAAGGCGGGTCACAAAGAACCTGAAGAAGCCGGAGAGGCGATGGATGAGGCCTGAATCCTCGATGATCCTGGTAATACCCAGCCAGACGGACACGATTCCAAGCAGAAAGAGGGAAACCTCGACCGCGGATTTGGCGCCCTCGAAGATGGACCTGGTAAACTCGTCCAGGCGTCCGTTCACAATTGAGAAGATCACGCCCGAAGCGATGAATAGGAGCCAGATTGTGTTCATACAAGGGTGAGGGATTTCCGGTACGTGTTGAGTTCTACCCGGGCGCCGACGGGGAGGGTGATCTTGTTTTTCACGTGGCCTATGTAGGGGCAGTGGACGACCGGGAACTTGATCTTCATCTGGGTAGAGAGGATGCGGTAGACCTCTTCGTTTCGAATTTTGTTGAAATCGCCGAGAATGATCCCTTTCACCCCGGTGAGTTTGCCGGCCAGCATCCACTGGGTTAGATAACGGTCCACCTTGTGCAGTTTTTCATCTACATCCTCAAGAAATAATATGCAATTTGCGGTATTTATTTCCCATTTAGTAAGAAGCAAAGAAGTAAGAGTGATCAAGTTTCCGCCCTTCAGCGTTCCCGTTGAAATCCCCGAACGGTAAACGGTCACCGGCGCGCGGGCAAAAAGGTCCTTTTCGGGAAAGCCCTGAAGGGCGTTCAGGAAGGAGCGGACGGTGAACCTGGAACATTCGGAAAGGCTTACGACCATGGGAGAGTGGAGCGTTACCAGGCCCGTTCGCTCAAAGATGGGGTTGAGCAGAGCGGTGAGATCGCTGAACCCGGCCAAGATCTTGGGGTTCTTCTTGATCAACGTAAAATTCAAGTGGGGAAGGACCTTTATACAGCTGTATCCGCCGCGCTGCGCCAGGATGAGGTCTGCTTTCCTGTTCAGAAATGCGGCGTGGATCTGTGCGGCTTTTCCGGCGGGGGAGGGGAGTCGGGTAACGAATTTAGGGTTGATTACCTGAAGGCCGAGCCTCTCCAGATTCCTTACGCCCCCCGTAAAGTCCTTCTTTTTTTCAATAAGCCAGCTGGGGGTGATTGTGTAGATGAATCTGCCTTTACCGAATGGTAAGCTCTTCATTCCAGACCTTTTCGGCCGCCGCGTGGCTGTATCCTTTCCAGAAATCCCGACGGCCCCCCTTTTGTGAAGGCAGTGTTTTGGGGGAATTGGAAGGCCGGTCTCCAAATCCGGGGTTTCGTAACCCTGCTTTTTGAAGGCACCGTCACGGCCGTCATTCCGGTGAAAACCGGAATCCAGGGACCAAAAAATGGATTCCTGCGTTCGATCCCGCTCCGAGCGGGACTCCCGCCGATGGCTTTCGCAGGATTGACGAGGCCTAACAATTATTCTTCGTCAATTTTCTCAAACACCTAAATTAACAGAGACTGTTCCGATAAAAAAAGTCCTCAAATGAATGGGGAACCAAAATAGTTTTTGAGCGGGGCACTAAGAATTCAATTTTGCGCTATTCCCCGATCAACTTTTTATGGATAAAATGCAGGGGCCGCCCCCCGCGGCCGCCGCAAGATGGGCAACCATCACGCCATGGCGTGATTGCCCCAACAATTTAACAGCACGTTTGTGAGGAGTTTCTTTACCTTTTACCGCCGGCGCCCACCTCGCCTTCATTTTTTTAACGACATGTTGACCACGAAGAGCTTCTCGTCCGGCCGGGGTTTCCAGCTGATCCGCGAGCTCACGCCGTAGATGTCCATCTGCTGGTAGGCGAACGCCCAGGGCGCTTCTTCTTTGACCAGTTTGGCTGCTTCCGAGTAAATCTTCTGCCGCTTGTTCTTATCCATGATGGAGCGGGCTTCCTCGATCATGGCGTCCAGTTTGGGGTTGGAATAGTGGGAGAGAACCTGCCCGGTTCGCATCATGGGGAAGAGGGTCGCGTCGGCGTCAAACGTCGCCCCTCCCCAGCCCAGGAGGTAAGAGGGCCCTCCTTTGTGAGCGTAGAGCATGTTCATGTGAGTCCCCCACTCGTTGATCTTCACCCGGGCATTGATCCCCACCTTGCGCAGGTCCCCGACCACGGCCTCCGACACCTCCTTATCATTCAGGTAGCGCCCGGAGGGGCTGTTCAGGACCAGTTCGAAATTTTGAGCCTTGGCTTCGGCAAGGAGCTTCTTCGCGTTCTCGGGATTAAAGGCGTACGGCGGAATCGAGGGGTCGTTGCCGAAATGATACTTGGTGAAAGGGGTGCCCAGGCGAAGGCCGTTCCCTTCGAGGACATTCTTGATGATTTTATCGACGTCGATAGACTGAGCAATGGCCTGGCGCACTCTCTTGTCGGCAACAGGCCCGCCCTGGGTGGTGTCGAAGGCGACGAAGATGACCCTGGAGCTGGGCACCTTGGCAATCGCGGAACGGCCTTTCCAATCCATCAGGCGCGCGAGATGGGGCGGAATGTTCACGATGAGGTCGAGTTCCTGGGTCTGAAGCCCGGCCACCCGGGTCGTAGCCTCAGGGATGGGGCGAAAAATCACCTTTTTGATCTTTGGGGCGCCTCTCCAGTAACTCTCATTTGCTTCGAGGATCAGCTGATCGTCCTTTACCCAGCGCACAAACTTGTAAGGTCCGGTGCCCACGGGATTGGACGCGATGTGGGCCGGCCCTTTCTCCTTCGTGTATTTCGGCGGCATGATGGCCCCGATGTGGGCCAGCTGGGCGTCCAGGTAGGGATAGGGTTTGCTCGTGATCACGCGCACCGTGTAATCATCAATGACCTCCACCCGGTCTATGATTCCCACCAGCGTCGTTTGCTTGAGCTTGTTTTTTCCGTCGGCGATCCTTTCCAGGCTGAATTTCACCGCGGCGGCGTTGAACTCTTCCCCGTTCTGGAATTTTATACCCTTCCGTAAGGCAAACTCCCAGGTTGTGTCGTTGATGAGTTTCCAGGAAGTCGCGAGGAGCGGGGTGAGCTTCATCTCGTCATCCCGAACCAGCAGCGTTTCGTAAATGTTCAAAAGCACGCAAAACGCAGGCGTCTCGTAATGGTTCTGGGGGTCCAGCGTTCCCGGGTCAACACCCTGGGCGATGACGATCGTGTCCTTGGATGCGCCCACGGCCGGACCGGAAAAGGCCAGAGCAACGGCCAAAACGCATACCGAGATGAATGTCTTTTTCATCGCAATCCCTCCATTCCGGGTATTTTGCTCTTGGGTAAAGAACAGCCCGGCTATTTATACCCCAGAGAAAAATGAATTGCAAATGCCAAGACCTTAGACGTCGAATCCGGCCCTCCGGCATTCCCAATTTGACTTTTTCGGAGCGCCGGCGAGGACCTGATTTAGCTCATGGTGGGGTTTTTCTCCAGCATGTTAAATAAAACAGTCATGAAGATTTCGGCCTGCTCATCTTTGAATCCCGCTAAGACCCGGCTGAGACGGATTTTCTCGCTGCTGATCTTCGTTTCCGCGCTGAGCTTTTCTTCCTCCATCGCCAACATGAATCCCGCGGTCCTCCCCGAAGAATATGGGGAGGTCGTATTCCAGTACAACCCCAACAGCCCCAACCAGATTTACATCATCGGGATGAGCCACAGGGACTCCCTCACCCGGCTGAACGGGGATAACACGTCGAGAGTCCAGGCCGAGGTTTACAAAATCGGAGAATGGCTGATCCAGTACAAGGGACTGGAGCTTCTCCTCCCCGAGGGCTTTTTCGGGGGAGCGGCTTCCGCGGAAAAGGGAGCCCCCAAAAACGCCGGGAACCGCGCAAACCCTCAATCGCTGGACATCAAGAAAATCGAGACCCGGCTTTCGGACCGCTCCTTTGTCAACGCCGAAATGCTGCTGATGAGAAATCACGGCGTGCGGACGGAGCAGGTCGAAGACCCGGCGCTGTACAAGGCCGTCGGGGATTTGATCCGCCAGCTGGCCGTGGGAGGGGCTTCCTGCGATGTTCCCCAGGTGAGATCGGATCTGGATTTTTTGCAGGAGATGAGAACGGCGGCGATGCTCCAGAAAATTCCCGGCGTCGTGGAAGGGGTATTCCAGGAGGGAGAGATCGACTGCCGGACGGGGCTTTTCACGATCGGCATCTCCCACATTCCCACGATCATCCAGTATTTGAACGATAGGCGGATCAAGATCTCGTCCCCCG
Organism: uncultured delta proteobacterium; assembly: GCA_963712535.1. Lineage (GTDB taxonomy): Bacteria > Desulfobacterota > SM23-61 > SM23-61 > SM23-61 > CAVQIK01. Next base: position 461,859 of record CAVQIK010000004.1, read on the forward strand.
GCCACCGGGCGCGTACAAGAATGAAAGGGTGGAAAGCGAACTCAACCTGGCCAAGGGGAATTTTGGCGTGTGCGTCATCCTCCCGCGGTCTCTCGTCAACGATCCCAAGGTCCTGGCGGTGAATAACTTAGGCCAGGTTTTGGAAAGCTGCCGAAAAAATCCCTGAAATCCTTTTCCCCCGGTTCTCGAGCGAGAGGGATGCCCCTCTCGCTTTTTTTTGGCTCCAGCTTGCCGGATACCCGCCCCGACTCCTTTTTTTAAACTCTCCAGCTAACCCGCTTCCGACTTCGACCCCTGGCCAAACGGAATCCAGCATTCATCCCCAATTCGGGCACCGTCCCAGACCAGGGGTAGTTTCGGGACCATCCCAAAAAAAGCTTGACACGTTTTCTTCCCTGATCTAAGATAAATCATATTTGTCTGATTAATCTTACTTACCTGTTAATCCTGATTTTCCAAAAAATAACCATTCCGGTGGGCCTGGTGCCGGCTGAATGTCTGTGGAGGAGGAAATTCCATGAACAAAAAAGGAAAAGCGGGTTGTTTTACCGAACCCGGGAAGAATCCCGGCTGTTGCAGGGTCGAATCTTTGATCAGCGTCGATGAACGGGGCCAGATGGTGCTCCCGAAGGATTTACGGGAGAAAGCCAATATCAAGCCGGGGGATAAATTGGCCGTGATCAGCTGGGAGAAGGAAGGGGCCTTCTGCTGCTTTACTCTGATCAAAGCCGATTCCCTGGCCGGGGGGATCAGGGAATTTCTCGGCCCGGTCATGCAGGATGTACTCAAACCGAAACCAAATAAGGAGGTGGAAAATGAAAGAAGAGGAAATCAAGAAATTCGTTCGGGATCGGTATGGCAGGGCCGCCTCGCAGGGCTCTTCCTGCTGCGGGCCGCAGACGTCGTGTTGCGGGGGCAGGCAAACGGACGTGATCAGCAAGAGGATTGGGTACACCGACCAGGACCTCGCGGTGGTGCCGGAAGGCGCCAACCTGGGACTCGGCTGCGGAAATCCCCTGGCTCTAGCGTCCTTGCGGGAAGGCGAAATTGTCCTGGACCTCGGCTCGGGCGCGGGATTCGACTGTTTTCTGGCCGCACGCCAGGTGGGGAAAAGCGGAAAAGTCATCGGCGTCGACATGACGCCTGAGATGCTCGACAAAGCCAGGGGAAATGCCCGGAAAGGGGATTTCACGAACGTGGAATTCCGCCTCGGAGAGATCGAAAATCTTCCCGGTGGCGGACAACCAGGTCGACATCGTGATCTCCAACTGCGTGATCAACCTGTCCCCGGCCAAAGAGAAGGTCTTCCGGGAAGCTTTCCGGGTGCTCAAACCGGGGGGCCGCTTGATGGTATCCGATATCGTGCTCAAGAAAGAGATTCCGGAGGAAATCAGGAATTCCGTGGCCGCCTACACCGCCTGCGTGGCCGGGGCCGTCCGCAAAGAAAAATATCTGGATGCGATCCGGAGCGCCGGATTCCAGGAGACGGATGTTCTCGAGGAGACGACCTACCCGATTGAAATCGGCGAGAGCGATCCTAACGTCAAAGCGATCGTAGAGACTCTGGGGTCCAAAGCCAAGGCCCGCGAGCTGGCGGACTCGATCGCCAGTGTCAAGGTGTATGCCAGAAAACCGGCCGCGGGCGCTGTACGGTCCTGACCGCAAGGTAATATGAAAGACTACGACCGCATCGCCAGGAAGATCACCACCGTGCTCTTCCTTTCCCAGAGCCTTAGCTCTGCCGGGTTCATCGCCGCCTTCACGGTCAACGCCCTGGTGGGCGTCGAACTGAGCGGGAGGCAGGTGATGGCTGGGGTCCCCGGGGCGATTTACGTCGTCGGACAGGCCTGCGGGGCCATGATCTGGGGCTTCACCATGGAAAGGATCGGCCGCCGCAGGAGCCTCGCTCTCGGCCAGGTTCTGGGAGTGATCGGGTCGGCCGGGGCCGCCACCGCCGTCTTGCATCGTTCCTTCCCCTTCTTCCTGATGGGCCTGGTCCTGGTGGGCATGGCGAGATCCGCCGTGGACCTGGGCCGGTTTGTCGCCGCAGAGGTTCATCTTCCGGACCGGCGGGGCCGGGCGATCTCCACCGTGGTATTGGGAAGTACCGTGGGAGCGGTATTTGGTCCGCTCCTGGTCGGTCCCATGGGCCATGTGGCTACGCGAGCGGGGTACCCGGAACTGGCCGGGGCTTATATGGCCGGTGCCGCCGTCCTGGTGATGGCCTCTATTCTGATCTTCGGCGGATTGAGGCCCGAGCCCCGGGACATAGGGCGTGAACTCGCCCGGCTCAATCCGGCTTCGGTCCCCCGGCAGGGGACCCGGTCCCTGGCGGAGATCGTCCGCCAGCCCGGAGTCATCGTGGCCATGGTCACAATGGCCTTTGCCCAGATGGTCATGGTGGTCCCCATGTCGATCACCTCCGTCCACATGAAAGTTCATCAGCATCCTCTTACCGCCATTTCTTTGGTCATCTCCGCTCATACTCTGGGGATGTTCGCCTTTTCCATCTTCTCCGGCAGGCTGGCCGATCGGAGGGGCAGAGGTCCGGTGATTATCCTTGGATCTGGCGTGCTGATCGTCTCCTGCCTGATGGCCGCTCCATCCGTGACCCTCCTTCCTCTTGTCATCGCTCTCTTCCTTCTCGGCCTGGGCTGGAATTTCGCTTATGTCGCCGGCTCCACCCTTCTGGCGGACCAACTCTCGCCCCGGGAGAGGGCCAAGACCCAGGGAACGAACGATTTTATTCTGAACCTCTCATCGGGAGCCAGCCAGGCCTTGAGCGGCATCGTATATGCCGCCGGCGGCTACGGAATCCTGGGCCTGGCAGCGGCGGGAATGGCGGTGGTGCCGCTGGCCGTGGCCATATGGTGGCAGGCCCGGGGGCGGCTCGCGCCATCGATCCGCACGCTCGCGGGGAAACCGGAATAATAAAAATCCGGCTGTAACCTTTTGGAGGTCTTTTCCGTCTTATTGGTAAACGACAAAAAGGAGGAAGAGATCCCATGGATGAAAGAACATCTCTCCTGATTTGCCTCGGGGCATCCGCGGCAGCCAACTGCATCCCCTGTTTTCAGCATTATCATCAAAAATCCTCCGCAGCCGGACTCACTCCTGAAGAAATCCTGGAGGCCGTGGAACTGGCTTACAAAGTGAAAAGCGGGGCCCACCTGCTCATGCGCAACAGCATCAACGCCTCTTTCGGCCGGGAAAGCCGTCCTGTTATTTGCGGGTCCTCAGGGTCGAAGAGCTGTTGCGGGGAATGATAGGTGTCGAGATGGACTTGTTAGAGATCCAAGATCAATACTATGAACGGGTGAGGAAATTCATCCTGGCCACGGTAAAGGATGATTCCGTCGCCGACGACATTATCCAGGAGGCCTTCATCAGAATCCAGGAGAATCTGGACCGCGTGCGCGATCCTGCGAAGATCTCCTCGTGGATCTTTCGCATCGCCTACCACCTCTGCCAGGATCATTTCCGCACTTTGAAAAAAGCTTCCTCTCAGGAAGAAATTCATGACGGACTGGTGAACCTCCAGGAGACTCCCCTTCAGAAAAAATTGGAGCAGAACGAGATGTCCCAGTGCGTACAGGACCAGCTCAAGCTTCTCCCCGATTCTCAGCGGAGCATTATCATTTTTGCCGACGTCATGGAGTTTACCCATCAGGAGATCGCCGACATCCTTGGGCTGACGGTGGAGAACGTGAAGGTCCGCCTGCACCGGGCCCGTAAAAAATTCAAAGCCATTCTGGAAGAAAAATGCAGCTTCGAAGTCGATGAGAGAAATGTGCTGGTCTGCGAACCGGCTGAAAGAAAGGAAGGGAGGTAACCATGATGTTTGCTTACGGAGGGGCCTGGAACGGTTTCAGTTGGTGGTGGGTGATCCCCCTCGCCATGATGATCCTTTGCTTTTTCATGATGCGCGGCCATGGGTGTATGGCGGGCGGGTCCGGTCGTCGCGGCTGAATCTGCCAGAGACATCCTGGACAAACGGTATGCCCGCGGGGAGATCGGTAAGCAGGAATACGAGGACAAGAAAAGGGACATAAGCGGATAGACGAATGAATCCCTGAAACCCGCTCTCATAAAGGTCCTATCTTGCCCTTGTCGAACAATTCCTGCAGGAGTTTCGTAGGGGCGATTCATGAATCGCCCCCACAGGTCTTCAGCCTCTCGATTTCACAGTTTCACCTCCCCCTTGAAGTGTAACCTTTCGCCCTGATTTTCCGTCTCTTAGTTAAAAAGCAAAAAAGGAGGACCCCACATGGAGCCGAATGATTATATATTGCTTTCTTTGCTATGGATTGCCTACTGTGCCGTGCACAGCCTGCTCATTTCCATAACAGTGACGAATTATCTAAAACAGATCTTGGGAGGCAGGTACCGCCTTTACCGGCTTTTCTTCAACATCTTTTCTCTGGCCACTCTCATCCCACTGCTTATTTTTTCGCATTCGGCCCGTTGGGGGGCTGAATTGCTCTTCACCTGGGGGGGTACCATGCGCATCGTTCAGTACGGTTTGATCGCTCTGGCAGCGACCCTGGTACTGACCTCATTGCGCAATTACCGGGTGCTCGAATTTGCGGGTATTCAGCAGATTTTGGGCAAGAAGCCCGGGGGAGCAATGACCGCGAAAGGCGAATTGCTTACCAATGGGATTCTGGGTGTTGTGCGGCATCCCTGGTATCTGGCGGTGTTCATCCTCCTGTGGGCGGGCGATCTCAACTTGGCGGACCTGACCATCAACATCGTCCTCTCCGGCTATCTCGTGGTCGGGGCGTTTCTAGAGGAACGGAAGCTTATTCTTGAGTTTGGAGAAGACTACAGACTGTATCAGCGTCAGGTATCGATGTTTATCCCCCTCAAGTGGCTGAAATCCAAGCTTCACAGGTACCAGGAGTCGTTTATCTCCCTGGAGAACCCAGAATGATTGTTTCCGGATACCGGGTAAAGATCTTCCGGCCGGAATGTAATCCGAATTTCCAGTCGGTCCATTGCATCGCCCATCTGGAAAACGATATTGGCGAGGTTCTCCCCTATTTGAATACGGTTCTGGGAGGGAGCACGTATACCCAGGATCCTCCCTCGGTAACCTTCAAAGTCCATGGGAAGCTCATTACCGTTCATTCTCAACAGATCGCGATCAATGCTTTAAAAGATGAAGAGGAGGCCGACAAGATCCTCAAATGGCTCATGCAAGAGATTAATGACGCCTGGGAAAAGCGGGCCCGGATCACACCGTGCTTTCACGGGATCTCCAAACCCCAAATCCTGGAGATCCTCAAACTCCTGCCGCGGAATAACTGCCGCCATTGCGGCCAGGCCACCTGCATGGTCTTTTCGCTCTTGTTGGCCGAGGGGGCCAAAGGACCGGAAGATTGTCCTGAATTGCGCGATCCTCACAGAACCAAGTTGCGGGAGTACCTCAAACCATTCTCGCCGGAGCCGTAATTCTTCCGCCGGCAAAGGGTGTAACCTTTCCTCTTACGTCTCCGTCTTATGAGTGGAAGAAGCAAACCTTGCAGGGGGTCACGATCCCCAAAGAAAAGGAGGAAACGAAAATGGCTGAGGATCAAAAGAGTACCCAAAAGGAATTTCAGAGTTGTTGCGAAGGAATGCCCATTGCGGACATGATGCGCAAGATGATGGAGGCGAAGAAATCCGGTGCCCCCTTCGATTGCGCCGAGATGATGTCACGGATGATGCAGATGTTCTGTGCCGGAAAAAAGAAAGAAGAGTCCGCTCAGAAGCCGGAAGAGAATCCCGTTTCGAATCCGTAATTCAACACGGAAGGTGGGGGCGGGGCTGCCATCCAGCCCGGTTTCAGGTGGAAAGAATATCCAGATTCAACATGGGCACTTCGTGCTTTAGGGATTCCTCGGATGCTGGCCCCGAAAAGAATTCGGCCCGATCGGAGGGAACTGGTTTCCCCGCTCTCATCCCACAGCTTGAAGCACTTCTTCCAGAATTGTGATCATCTTGTTTACTTCATCATGACTGACGATCAATGAGGGCATGAACCTCAGTGTGTTCTTCCGCGGGGAATTGAGCAGCAGCCCCCGTTTAAGGGATTCTTCAGCTATTTGGGGGCCGATCTCCCTTGGAAGATCCAGGGCCAATAATAATCCTTTTCCGCGCACCTCTCCGTACCCGTGCCGGCGCGAAAGGTCCTCCAATTTTTCTCTCAGGTATATTCCTCTCTCCTGCACGGTTTCCAGAAAGCCAGGCTTCGTGAGCGCCTCGAATACGGCGATCCCCGCCGCCATCATCAACGGATTGCCGTTAAAAGTTCCCCCCTGGTCGCCGGGTTCGAAGCAGCAGATTTCTTCGCGGGCCACTAGAGCTGCAAGGGGAACCCCGCCCCCGATTCCTTTGGCCAGGGTCAGAATATCGGGGGGCGAGCCGATATGCTCGTAGGCAAACAATTTTCCAGTTCGGCCCATTCCGGTCTGGATCTCGTCGAGGATGAGAAGAATCCCTTTTTCCCGGGTTATCTCGTGTAAGCCCTTCAGGAATTCATCCGTGGCAACTAAAACGCCGGCCTCTCCCTGGATCGGCTCAACCATGATTCCCGCCGTTTTTTCCCTTATTGCCGCCCTGACAGCTCCTAAATCATTGAGCGGAACTTTGGGAAACCCGGGCACTTTGGGTTCGTAAAGCGCCTGCCACTCCGCTTTCCCGGAGGCCGACATCATGGCCAGGGTTCTGCCGTGAAAGGCGTGGTCCATGGTGATGATCTCGTATGCCCCGCCGCGATACTTCTGGCCCCATTTCCTGGCGAGCTTGACCGCCCCTTCATTCGCCTCCGCGCCGCTGTTGGCAAAAAATACCCGGTGAAGCCCGGTATGCTTCACAATCAAATCGGCAAGCCGGATCATCGCCTCATTGTAAAAAGCCGGGCTGCAGTTGATGAGTTTCTTGGCCTGACTGGAGATCGCCTCCACGAGAAAATCCGGAGAATGTCCGAAGGCATTTACCGCCCACCCCTGGATGAAATCCAGGTACTGCCTGCCATCCTGATCTTTCAGCCACGAGCCATGCCCTTCCACGAAAACAACGGGAGGGCCGTTTCGTAATTTCCATAAGCGACCTGAAGGGGCTCTGATTCTCCGACATTGTGATTTCCTTTCTGAAGGTAGACAAAAAAGCCTTTTCAAAGCGTTTGAATTGCAGATTATCTTCGGTTGGAATTGAGTGTCAATGTATTATTCTGGATCATACAAAAAAAGAATAAAGACACATCGTTGACGAATTCTGCCCATCTGCAACTTCACCCTACGGTAATGATCTCGCAACAAGCGACCCATTGCCGGGTATCCCACCCTACCAGGGTCCCTGAGCAGTTGTTGATTTCGAACTGCCGTCCAGGCAGTGTCAGACCCTTCAGGCGATCACTTTGTTATCGGAGATTAGGCATTTTTCCGTCACGGGTCCATCAGGAATCATAATCTCAAAGTGGTATTCATCAATAAGACCTTCCCGTTTCATTCTTTCGCAGAGATCAAGAAGGATCCTCTGGCCTTCCTCTGGGGAAGGTGTTTTTAAATTAAACTGCAAGACAGCTTTCATGTAAGGTCACCCTCCAGACCGGGAATCCAGATTTCCTCTTTAAATATTATCCATTTTCTCCATCTTGTGGCAACGAAATCCATCCTCGGTTTCGACAAATTCGTCTTTTCTTGCGCTACTGTCGAGAAATTTTGTCCTCCTAATTGTAAGAAAAAACTTGAGAATCAAATTTTTGCTCGACAATATTGTCGGATCCCATTTCCAATAATGCTTTCGTTCAGATTCTTATTTTTAGATTAAGTTCAGGAAACATTTATAATTTCTTGTTTCAAAGATTGTTGGCAGGGCATTTGCTCTTTAAAAGAAACAAGATCCAAAGGAGCATCGTGAGATGTCAGGTCGTTTCAAAACATATTTATTCATTTTATTGGGCATCCTTTTGGCCGCCATCCTTCTGAATGCTCCCGTTGCCTTTGCCACCAAGCTGCCCACGGCCTGCAATGTTTTTGATCAAAAGCAGATAGTAAAATCCGGACCTTGCGGGCATAAAGCCCTATTTTCCAAGTTCCAATCCCTTGAGGATGGAGTGGTTCTCGTCTCCGGCGCAGAACTTGAAAACGGCAATTTCATAATATCCCGGAGTAACCACCATCCTTTGTTATTCCCGCATGTAATCATTTCCCGACTCTGAACCGCTTCGCTGCTAATCTCTGCCTCGCATCAAAGACGCAAGCCTTAACACTTTTATTCCTAAAAATTAATTCTTCAGAGAAAGATTATCGGCTTATCTTTCCCGGAATAAACCGGGATGCTAAAAATCCCAATGAGAGGAGAAAAAAATGAAAAAGACAGCGATTGGAATCAGCCTCGTGGTGGCCCTATTGGTGACGGCTTCCCTGGCTCTTGCGCTAGGGGCCTGGATATGGAAGGGGGTACGGCTATGCCGCCAACTCCCCTTACGGATGTTTGTATGCGCCCAATTTCAACCTGACCACCGACCAGACCGGGAAACTTACCGGCCTCCAGCAGCAGTTCCTGAATGAGACCCTGCCCGTCCGGAACGAGACTGGCGGCCAAATCCCTGGAACTTCGCAATCTGATGACGCAGCCTTCGGCGAACGCGGCCATGATTTCGGCCAAGCAAGCAGGAGATCTTCGCCCTGCAGCAGAAAATGCAGGAAAGATCCCTGGCTTATCAGACGAACGCCCGGAACATCCTGACGCCGCAGCAGCTCTCGGCGCTTCCTCCCGGATGCGGCCTGGGGTTTGCGGCGGGTACCGGCTATGGCGCCGGATTCGGTGGCGGCTATGGTCGCGGGCGCGGCATGGGCCGCGGAGCCGGGTTCGGGAGAACCTGGTAATGAACCATCCGGGGAGGGGGACCCCTCCCCCGGTAGTGAGGCGTGAAAATGAGAAAAATAATATTCATCATGGCTGGCTTCCTTGTCTTATCTTTCGCTTCTGCCGGGTTTGCCCAACGGGGTGAATCCTACGGAAGGCGTAATTTCCCAGTCTCCGATATCCCCCTGCTGGACAAAGGCATACCTGGAGGCAACTCCGGAGCAATTGAAGTCTTTGGAAAATTTGCAGCGGTCTTTTTATAAGGAAATTTCGGCCTTGCGGAATCAGTAGATAAACCTGCGTTATGAGCTGCGTGCCTGCTGGATCACCCGAAACCGGATGCGAGAATGATTCTTGAAAAACAAAACAATTTTCGGACCTTCAGAAGAAGATGGATGAAATATCGATCCAGTATTTATTAAGAGCAAGGGCCCTTTTCACTCCGGATCAATTATCCAGACTCCCGTCGGGCTGCAACCTGGGGTTCAATTATGGCCAGGGAATGGGCTGGGGCCGGGGGATGGGACAAAGAAATAGATTTTGAAGAATGGAGTTGACAACAATCTTTTTATATTTATGATCATATAATCATGCATACATATAATCAAAGAATAAGGGGAGCACTAGAAAGGAGAAAGAAAATGAAAAGGATGAAATGGATGGTGATCATTGTAGTGGCTCTGGTTTTGGCCTCTTTTACTCTGGCTGATGCTCAACGCTGGGGCGGCAAAGGGCGATGGCCGGCGTGGTCAGCAAATTATTACCACTGGAACTGGAACCCGGCAACCGTCGAGACCCTCAAAGGAGAAGTGATGACCAAGGATACGATCACCCCTCCCAAAGGGCGAAGCGTGCTGCCGGCCGTGGGGATGACTTTGAAAAAGGAAGATGATTATGCCATTTATGTTCATCTTGGGCCGCAGTGGTATTTCGACAGGCAGGAGCTGGACATCAATGTCGGAGACAAGGTGGAGGTGACCGGCTCCAAGATCATGGTGGAAGGAGAGACGGTCCTCCTGGTCTCTTCGATCAAGAAGGGCGACAAGACCTGGCAGTTTCGGGATCAGCAGGGATTTCCCTTCTGGTCCGGACGAAGATGGTAAAAAGCAAAGCGCTCCCCTCTTTTTCTTGCATGAAATTTGAGGTTAGCCATGGTAGCTCTTTTGAGGAAAAAATCACTGACCGAAAATATCCGGGAGATGGGGCCGGCCCTGGCGATTCTCCTGGCCACCTTGATCATTTCAACTTTCATCACCGAGTTTACCTTCACCTTCGGCCTGAATGCCGCTTGGAAGACTCTTTTCCGCTTCCTGCGCCTATCCGTTGTTTTAACGGTTCCTCTATTCCTGCTTCCGGGGATCTGCGCCACGATCCAGGGATTTTTTAACCGCGGGAATCGACAGCTTGTCCGGGTCCAGGAGGATCGCGACACCGCCATTCATCCCCTGAAGAACTGGGTCATCCGACCATTCCAGGGCATCGGCCTGGGCCTGCTGTTGGCCACCAAGCTCCTGACTTTTTTGCAACTTTACGGCGGAACCGCGATTACCGCGGAAACCATTCTCCCGCCGGGCCAATTTCATGTCGGTCGTTTCTTAAGCGCGACAGCCATCTCCATCATTGTATCTTTATTGCTTTCTTTTTTATGGACCCTGGATGATTTAGGGGTCCGTTATTACAATCGGAAGACGGGGGAAGTCAGGATGATCGGAAAATACGTGGGCCTGTTGCTCCCCATTTTTTTCGGGTTTTATGGGATATTTAGTCTCTTTGACGAATATGACCGCCTTCCGGCCGCTCTCTACATCGCCCAGATGGTTATTGTTCTCTACCCGCCCTTTGTCGTCTTCAGCGTGCTTCACAACCGGTATTTGAAGAGCCGGGAAGACAAATTATTGGAAAAGCTCAAAGCGGCTCAGGACGTCATTTTGGCCGATCGGGGGGCGCCGGCGGCCTCCAAGATATAAACTGAATCGAGAGGTTCAGGAACGGGAAGGGATTCAAGCGATGGAAAAATTCGGTCTGAATATGCCTCAAATTTTAAAAAGGTATGCATGGATAGCTCTTTTGCTTGCCCTGACAGTCCTCTTCTTCCAGGCTCCGGCTGTTTTGTCGGCAGGAGAAGGGGAGAAGAAAGCCGAGGATATCAAGGGAAGCGTATCCCTGGAAACGATCAGCCGGGATTGGGGAATCCCAGCCGCTTATTTGATCGAGGGCCTCAAACTTCCCAAGGATGTTTCCTTGAATCTGGCCTTGAAAGAGCTGAAAGATCGGCATGGCTTTACGATGGAAGATGTGCGGAAACTGGTGGCCGATTACCAGGCTTCGGGAAAACCAGCCCAGGCTGCTTCCGCCTCACCGGCGAACAAAAAGGGAGCGGTTCACGAAGGCGAAAAAAAGAAAGAAGGGGTCGGCCTTCCCCTGGCCCTTTATGGAATCCTTTGCCTGGTCGCTCTCTTTTTGCTCAGGGGAAAAAAACTGACCAACCGTTTGGCAATATGGATATTGATTCCCTCCCTGCTGATTTTCGGAGTCTTTTTCCGGGCGAATCCCGAGCCCATGCGGGCGATCGTCCAGGTATTCCAGTCCCTCGCCCTCGGCATGTACAGCCTGCAATCCACCCTCCTGGTATTTTTCGCCTTCGCCCTCATGACCTTTATCGGCGTGAAGCTGGTCTGCGGCTGGGGATGTCCCGTGGGAACCCTCCAGGAACTCCTGTATCGCCTTCCGCTGTTCAGTCAGTTGAAAAAGAAAGAGAGTCCCCTTCTGGATCAGCAACAGCGTCCGGGTCGCTCTTCTTCGCCTTCTTTCTGATTTTTCTTTTAGGCCTGTTCTGCGGGTGGAAAGATCAATCCCTCTACCGGTATTTTAACCCCTTCAGGCTTTTCGAATGGAACTTCAGGGTCACGGCTCCGATCTTCGTCATCCTCATTTTCGGGCTCTCCTTGATCCATTACCGGCCTTACTGCATGTTTGTCTGCCCCTTCGGGCTGTTCAGCTGGCTGATTCAGGATTTAAGCATCTTCAAGATCCGGGTCAACCAGGATACCTGCCTTGATTGCGGAAAATGCGGGCGGGCCTGTCCCACGAGAGCCGCCGAGGGGATTCTTGAGGGAAAGACTTTCAAGGCCGACTGCTTTTCCTGCGCGCGATGTCTTAAACGCCTGTCCCAATGATTCGCTGGAATATAGAGCATGAGGCGACATAATCCCTCGCTACGATTTACACTCTTCCATCTTATTCAGGCCCGGCCCCATAGCCCTCCAGCCATTTGTACAGTGCAAGCCCGGTTAAACGCCATCTTGTGAAATTTTCTTGACAGGCTTCAATAATGGTTATATGATTATTTAATCATATTTACAAAGAAGGAGGATGCTCATGAGGGAATTAAAAGAAGACTTCGAAATGGGGTTGCGATTTCACGGCCACAAATGTCCGGCCATGCCCATGGGGTTAAGGGCGGGGCTGGCGGCCATGAAAGCCCTGGGGGTGGAGAGGGCGAAGGACAAGGAACTGGTGGTTGAATCCGAGACGGGAGAAGGCCATGCGGCCGGCTGTTTTGTGGACGGTCTCATGGTCGGCCACAGGCAGCACCTACGGCAAGGGAAATATCAGAAAGCTGGGCTACAATAAAATGGCCTTTACCCTGACCGATGCCCGGACGGGCCGGGCCGTTAGGGTTTCGCTCAAGCCGGAGTTTTTTGAAAAGGCTCTAAGCTCCCCCTTTGTGCAGAAGAGAAAGGAGGGGGTATTGCCGCAGGACATCCCTCCCGCACATCACTGACCCGCAGGTGGAAAGGATTTTGAATCTGCCGGAGGAAGCTTTCCTGAACATCAGTGACGTATTCAAGCGGGAAGTGAAAAAAGGGCCGACCAGCTTTGAAGTCAAGCGATGTACGAAATGCGGGGAGGCGGTCTTTACCAATAAATTAAAAGAGGGGCCCGGGGGAGGCAGCTCTGCATTCCCTGCGCGGAAAAGGCCGTCGAGCCGGGAGCTTGAAGAGGGGTTTGCCAGGGGAATCCATTTGACAACGCCTGGCCGAGAATGGCGGCCCGGAGAATGGATTCCCTGCTAAACCGGTAAAAGGATTTGCCATGGCTACTCTCATTTTGGCCAGCCTGATCGTCTTTGGTTTTACCACGGTGTTGACCATTGCCGGGGTGGGGGCGGCCTTCATCATCATCCCGGCCTTTTTCTGGCTGGGCGTCCCGCTGAAGGAAGCGATGGCCACGGCCCTGCTTTTGAACGGGATCAGCATGGCCATTGCTTCCATCACCTTTATCAGAAACAAGCTGGTCGCTTTTGGAACGGCGATTCCCATCATCATCGTGGCCAGCGCCCTTTCCCCCCTGGGAGCCTACAGCACCAAGTTCGTCTCGCGGGATACCCTCTGTGGCTCTTCGTCGGCTTTTTAATCTTTGCCGGGTCCATGATGCTCTTCTTTAAGCCCCGGAAAGAAGGAGATTCAGCGATCTCCGGGGAAAGAGCTGGGCATTGGCGCCAGCGTGGGGGGATTCGCCGGTTACCTGGGCGGCTTGCTCGGAGTGGGCGGGGGCAATTTCATCGTCCCCGCCCTGGTGTGGCTTGGATTTGACCCTAAAAAGGCCTCCGGCACAACTTCCTTCATCGTAATCTTCTCCTCGCTTGCCGGGTTTTTGGGCCACACGGCCATGGGCCATATCGATGCCCCGCTCCTGGCGTTATCCGCCCTGGGGTCCATCGCCGGGGCTTATCTTGGAGCCTGGCTCATGGCCCGAAAACTGCAAAGCGCCCAGGTCAAAACCATCATCGGAGTCGTTCTTTATGTCATCGCCGCCAAAATGCTCTGGGGCCTCGTGGGATGAAGAAGGGGAAAGCAAATTCAGGTGAAGGTTTCTGAGACCGAGCCGATATAATCGGAAGAGGCCAGATTTCAAAATTTCCATTGATAGGATACATTTTAAAAAATGGAATTGGTAACCATTTGGTTTCGGTGAATGTCATGGCGCGATCGAAGGCTTTCCGACGAGTTCTTATCGTCGTGGCAATTTTTATCTTTTTCGCCCCCCCAATTTTCTTTTCCCACAATCTTGCAACGGTCTGCACCCTATTCCAACAGAAGCAGGGGGGGCCTTCGGGCCCCTGCGGGCAAAAAGCCCTTTCCCCCCAAAGCAACCCTATGGAGTTTGGAATGATATTGATCGCCGGGCCGGTTGGGGGAAGCGATCACTCTCTGCTCGAATCGAGTCCTCTTCCAATCTATTTTGTCCTCTTTTCCTTTAAATTCAGTTCGCCTCCCCTACGTTGCTGAATTCTCCTCTTTTTTACCCAGGGCCCAAGCGAGCTCTCAATGTTTATTCTCAACTTCGATCCTCAATCTTCTTGGATTTAGGGGTCGAGGATCTGAAATGAATTCATTAGCCTCGGCCTAGGTGAATACGGCGGGCAGGCGTTCAACTACCTTCCCCATTTTTTCTGCAACAGGAGGAAGCATGAATAATTTTATCCCCAGCAAGGGTCAGTGTTGGAAGAGTTTCGGAGTTGTTCCCTGGATCATCGTTTTGACCCTTTGTTCAGGGGTGGCACAAGTGGAAGCGGCCGGGGGAGAGGAAAATTCCCTAACCTCCTTCGGAAGCGGCTCGATTAAAGTCAGGCTGTACACCGATTATTTCTGCCCCCCCTGCCGGGACATGGAACCCGGCCTTGAGCCCCTCCTCATTGAGTTGGTCAAGAACGGCACGATCCATTTGACCTTTGTCGATGTCCCCACCAGCCGCCACACGAACATGTATGCAAGCTATTTCATTTATTCCTTGGCCGAGAAAAGGGATATCGATTCCGCCATTCATGTTAGAAGGACGCTTTTTGAAGCCGCGGAAAAAAAGTTGTGGAAAAGAACCAGTTGGTTAATCAGCTTACCGGAAAAGGGATCGGCTTGAAACCCGTCGATTTGAACCCAGTATTTAACTTGTGGAATCGATATTTGCAGGAAGACCAGATACGCTCCACACCCTCTTGTGTGATTGTCGACGGAGATCTGAAGAAGACTCATGCAGGCGGCCTGGAGGTAACCAAGGCCCTGGAGATGTTAAGAGATAATTTCGGGAAAAAGCCTGCGGGTCACTCCTTAGAGGGGAAGAAGGGTGAGAATGGCAGTCCGGGAAAAAATTCCCAAACGCCGCCTCCCTTAATAAAAAGCGAGTAGAATAATCTTTACGTTTGCAGGAGTATTCGCATCGTGGGGGTCCATCCATTCCACGAAGCTTGTATTTGCCGTACTGCCGGCCGTCCCGTGAAATTATAAATTGATTTTACCGGAGGTGTTAATGAAGAGGTATTTGGCGTTTTTCTTTCTCTTTCTGATTCCGGTTTCCTCCTGGGGGCAGCCTCCCCAGGTAAACCCGGAACAGATCGTCACCCTGGTTTTCAGCTCGAACGTCTATGGGGAATACGAGCCCTGCGGTTGAGGAGGGGGCAAGCTTGGCGGTCTGGCCAGGCGGGCTTCCTTCCTGGAAAAGCTGCGCAAAGAGAGAAAGAATGTAATCCTGGTGGATTCCGGGGACCTTCTCTACCCCTCCGGGTTTGACCACTTTGCCCTTGCCCAAAAAGAAAGGGATTTGGCCGTCCTAAAAGGCGACCTCTACCTGCAAACCTACAATCTCATGGGGTACGATGCCTTCACCCCGGGGGAAGTTGACCTCTCCCGGGGGGTCGCCGAACTTAAAAAAATGAGCCAAAAGGCGAAATTTGCTTTTCTCCTGGCCAATCTCCAGGACCTGCAGGCCCAAAAGCCTGTCTTTACACCTTACCTCATCAAAGAAATGGGAGGCATTCGGGTGGGGGTTTTCGGGCTGCTTTCCAGCCGGTTTTCCGGAAGCCTGCATCCCCCGGATAAAAAGGCATTCAAGCTTACCGACCCCCTCGAAGCGGCCAGGCAGGTCATCGGCGAGCTGAAGAAGAAGCAATGCAAAGTCATCGTTGCTGCGGCCCACATGGAGGAAAGCGAGCAAAAGAAGCTCGCCGAAACCTTCCGCGAAGTCTATTTTGTGGTCAGCGGCCATACCCGCAGCCTTAAAGAGCAACCCATGAACGTTAACAATGCCCAGATTCTTGCCGCCGGCACCCGGGGGGAATATCTCGGGCAAATGGATTTTTTCCTAAAAGAGGAATCGGACGGAACTCATGTTTTGTCCCATTACCAGGTGATCGCTCTGCGGGATTTTTACGGGGATCACCCCCAAACGGCCAAGCTGGTGGATAAATTCAGAGCAGACTCCAAGCCCCTGTATCTAGCGGAGAGCAAAAATCCATCTCCGGAAAAAGATCCCTCGATGGAAAACCGTACCTACGCTTACCCGGTATCCAATTTCATGGGAGATCAATCCTGCCTTCCGTGCCATCAACCGCAACACGATAGCTGGAAGAAGACGGGACATTCCAAGGCATATCAAACCCTCGTTCGGAATCAAAGGTCTTCAGACCACACCTGCCTTCCCTGCCACACGACGGGATTCGGGGAGGTATCGGGTTTCCCGGATGTGCTGGAGAACGTCCAATGCGAATCCTGCCATGGGCCGAGAAGGGGACATCCCGAGAACGGTCAAAAGGTTCCTGCCGTTGGCGAAAAACAATGTCTGATCTGCCACAACTCAGCCAAAAGTCCGAACTTCGACTATGGTCCTTATCTTGCGAAAGTCCGCTGTCCGGCCCTTCGATAAGAAATAGGGAAATTGTTTAGTCATCCCAGAAATCCCTCCCCGCCTCCCTTTAACAAAGGGAGGAGAATAGTCTCCCCCTTGAAAAAGGGGGATTAAGGGGGATTTCTGGGCGTTCCTGGCATCTTGGAACTTTATTTTCCAAAAGGCTGAACATTTACGAAATGAGATGGGGCGCAAAGGGAGGGCGGATTCGTTTCAAATGAAGAATTCCTGATTTTGCATCAAGAGTGCGATTGCTGTTGACAGAGAATCTTATTTGTATGTATGATTATGTAACCATTGATACATTATGACCCTCCGATCAATGGCAAAGAGGGCGGCCGATGTTGCTAAAGAGCTATACGAAAAGAATCTTCCGGGCGGAATGCAACCCGAATTTTGAATCCCTGCATTGCATCGCGGAGTTGGACCAGGAGGTGAGCGAGGCGCTTCCCTACCTCAACGCCTCCCTGGGCGGGTTCACCTACATCAAGGACCCCCCTTCGGTTACTTTTCGGGTGCACGGCAAGCTCATCACGGTTTACGGCGCCCGGATTGCGGTCAATGCTCTCAAGGATGAGGAAGAAGCGGACAAGATACTCAATTGGCTGAAAAGTGAGATCAATGATGCCTGGGAGAAACGAGATCACATTCAGCCCAGCTACGATAGCGCGCCTCAGCCCAAGATCATCGAGATTCTGAAGCTGCTGCCCAGGCAAAAGGGCTGCCGGGCCTGCGGGCAGCCCACTTGCATGGTATTCGCCAACCTTGTGGCAGAAGGAGCCAAGGGACCGGAAGACTGTCCTCCCATGGAGGAGGCGGCGCGGCAGAAGGTGCGGCAATATCTGTCGGGATTTCGGTTTATAACCTTTTAAGATTTTTGGACCGCCAAGGGAAAGAATCATAACGAGAAAATGATGAGATGAGACTACTCTCTTAGGTCTGATCCAGGCCTATGTCTCCCATGCCACAATTCGGCCCAATCGGAGGTTTCCTATGAAAAGATGGGTTTCGATCGCCATATTTTCCCTTCTTTGCCTGGGGGGATTTTGGCCGCACCATGGAACGGCTGAAGAGGCCATTCCCGCGAGAACAGACATCGAGCCGGAGTGGTATTTTCCCGAATGGCTGGGCACCAGTCCTTATACGCCGGTATTTAAGGTCCTTGATACGGTGAATAAATACGGTCGTTATGCCAAAGAGACCAAAACGATCACGCTTAAGGACCTCATTAAATTTCATGGGCATTTCTGCGGGGGGCTGGTGGAAAGCGCAGGCGCTTTAAGGGTCGCGTTTGACCTTCTTTTCCCGAATGGAGTCATTGATCGAACCGATTTGCGAATCGTGTCCAACAACTCGGCCTGTGGCGGGGATGTGGCTGCTTACCTCATGGGGGCCCGTTTACGCTTTGGCAGCCACCACATCGACAATTCCCTGACGGAAAGCGAGTTTTTCGTCCAGATCGTCTCGTCCGGCAAAGCAGTCCATGTGAAACTGAATCCAGCCGTCTATCCCGACGAGGTGAAAAATCAGATGAGAAAGATCGAATCACGTAAATTCACCCCAAAAGACATCGATGTATTCCAGGAACTCCAATGGGCTTACGCCAAACGACTGATCAGCAAACCGTTACCAGGTTCGTTTCTCGTAAGGGAGCTGAAAGAATTCGAATGGCCCAAGCCCCTGTGTGCAGACCTTGGAATGAGAAAAGATAATGATTATAAAAATGTTCAAGAAGATAACCGATAACCCAAAGTTTTCCTTGACGAGGGTTGATATTGATTGTATGATTAATCAGTCATAAATGCATGGAGGTGAAGCATGGACGAAAGGGCGCTTTATTTGAAGTCGGAGGTTTTGAAGGCCCTGGCCCAGCCCACACGGTTGAAGATCCTGGAAATGCTCCGCGGGGGGGAGAGGTGTATCTGCGAAATTGTTCCAGCAATAAACGGGGAACAGTCCAACATCTCCCGCCATATCTCCGTGATGCAGAAGAGCCACCTGATCACCACGCGTAAGGACGGGGTCAAAGTAATGGTGAAGGTCCGAGATCCCAGGATCTTTGAAATTCTGGATACCGTGGGCCTGTTTCTAAAGACCCAGATGCAGGAACAAACCCGCCTGATGAGGTCGCTCTAACATTTCCCTCTGGAAAGGACGGAAAACAAAAGTGAGAAAAATCGAAATTCTGGGAATGGGCTGAGGCAGGTGCAATCAGCTCGCGGAGCGAGTCAAAGAGGCCGTGAAAGAGCTGGGAATTGAAGCTGATGTGGTAAAAGTTCAAGATATTCGAACCATGACAAATTATGGCGTGCTTACGATTCCCGGCCTGGTGGTGGATGGAGTGGTGAAGGTCGCGGGGAAGCTTCCCTCGAAGGAAGAGATCAAGAAAATGATCCAGTAATGGGCTGGCGGCCGAAGAAGGCTTGGTTTTTCTCAGGATAAGCGAGAGACCACGTACAAAAAAAATAAGGAAAAAGCTACCCTCAATAATAATTTGATATGCAGGCCACGGATTTTAAGGATAAAAACCGTTCGCACGGCACTCAATATTCGGGGACAGGTTTTCGGGTATCGGTGGATCGGGAAGGAAAGGTTATCCTTCCTGCGGAGATCATAAACCGATACGGGCTACATGCCGGCGCAGAATTTTTCATTGATGAGATAAAGGATGGCCTACGTATACGGTTGCCCGTCACCCATCTCGCCAAGGTGTATGTAGAACCGACCAACCGCTGTAACCTGGAATGCCGCACCTGTATTCGGAACGGGTGGGACGAGCCTTTGGGTTTCATGGCTCCCGGGATATATTCCAGGATCCTGGAAGGACTTGGGGGTTTTCTCCCCCTCCCATCGATCTTCTTCGGCGGTTTCGGAGAGCCCCTGTTCCATCCCGAAATCACGGACATGGTGAGCCGGGCGAAAGCCCTCGGCGCACGAGTAGAGTTGATCACCAACGGGACCCTTCTAACCCGGGAGATGTCCCGGGGTTTAATCGAGGCGGGACTTGACCTTCTCTGGGTTTCTCTCGACGGGGCGACACCCGAGAGCTATACGGATGTCCGCCTGGGAGCCGCCCTCCCTGAAGTCATAAATAATGTTTCCGAATTCCGCAGCCTCTGCCACCTGCATTCAAGCCGCCGGCCCGAGCTGGGAGTCGTGTTCGTGGCCATGAAGCGGAACATTCAGGACCTGCCTTCCGTTCTGAGCATAGGAAGCAGGCTTGGCGCGCGGCATTTTATGGTGACGAATATACTCCCCTACTCCCCCGAAATGAGGGAAGAGGTTCTGTACTCCCGCGCCATATACGATTTTGTTTACGGGCCACGTCTTGAATTGCCCAAAATGGATATGAACGAGATCACCCGGGAAGCGTTTTACCGAATCTTGCGGTGCGGAAAAAATGTGGCGTTTCCCGGCAACCGGCTGGAAGAGGCGAATAACCGCTGCATTTTCATCGAAAAGGGCGCGACTGCGGTCAGTTGGGAAGGGAACGTCAGCCCCTGCCTTCCGCTGCTGCATACCCACACGGACTACCTGGAAGAAAGGGAGCGGTTTTCGCGGCGGTATCATGCCGGAAACCTGGCCGAGTCCGGGCTACTCGAGTTATGGAATCAGCCGGATTACGTCGCCCTGCGCGAGCGGTTGAAAAACTTTGATTTTTCTCCCTGCCACGTCTGCGGCGGGTGTGGGCTCTCGGAAAAAAACGAAGAGGATTGTTTCGGAAACGAGTTTCCCACCTGCGGAGGATGCCTCTGGGCCCAGGGCTTGATTCAGTGCCCGTGACGTAAATCAAAGAAAGGAAGGGCCAAGCCCAATGAATGAAGAGTTTATGGAAGTCACGCACGATAAATTCGTTTTCCGGGTCATGAAAAACTATCTCTATCATCCCGAGGAATGCTGGGCGAAAGAGGAAGGGGGGCTGATCCGGGTCGGGGTGACAGATTATTTACAGAGGAGTGCTGGCGACGTGGCGTTTCTCGAACTTCCGGAAGCAGGGGAAGGATCTCAGCCGGGACGGCGGGGCCGGGACCATGGAAACGATCAAGACCTCGATTCTGCTCATCTCCCCGGTGGGGGGCATCATTCAGGAGGTCAACGGCGCGCTCGACGAAAATCCCCAGTTGATCAACACCGACCCTTACGGTGAAGGCTGGCTCTTCAAGGTCGCCCCGACGGATTGGGAGGGGGATAAGAAATTTCTCCTGGAGCGCGCAAGCTTATTTCCCCAGGATGGAAGCGAAGATCAAGGAGGAAATGGCCAAGAAATAAAGCTGGAGGAGCTTATATGAGAAAAAAAGTCGTTCTCCTGCCCTGCAGCGGAATTGGAAAGGCTTATGGAGAAATGGGACGGCAGGCGATCTATGAATTAATCGAAGATTCCGGAGCCGAAGAGGTCGCCACCACCTGCCTGGCCCGCCTGATGATCGACGACCCCGAAACGAAAGCCCTGGTGCGGGACAACCTGGTCATCACGGTGGACGGATGCGCCAAGGACTGTGCCCGCAAGAACGTGGAATTCGCGGGGAAAGCGGTGGATGGAGCTTTGCGGGTCATCGACGTCTTCAAAGATCATCGCGATTTGAAGCCAGAGGGAGTCCTGCGATTGGGCGAGCCCGGATTTAAGCTGGTGCACATCCTGGCCCAAAAACTGGCGGAAGAAGTCGAACGAGTAAGAGGAAAGGAGCGGTAGGATGCTGGACGTATTTAAACAGGTGAAGGTAGGTATTATCCCCTGCAACGGAGAAGAGATTTGCGAGGGGACTCTGACCCGCTTTGCATGCCGGAAAGTCCTCGATGTCCTCCGGCCGAATGATACGGTGACCATATGCCTGCCCTTGTTTATCGCCGGCGATAAAGGAGAGCAGAACTTCGCCAAGACTTTCCCCACCATCACCGTGGACGGATGTGAAAAGCGGTGCAGCGCGAAGAGCACCGAAAAGCTGAGCGCCAAGCCGCGGCACTCCATCGTGATAACCGAACTCCTTCGGGAAAAGGCGGTTCCGCCGCCCCGGTCCCGGCGAACCCTGGAAGAAGGTGACGAGGCGGCCATAGACCTGTTGGCCCAGGAAATTGCTGCAAGAGTTGATGAAATTCTGAAGAAGGGTTAAGGAGCGGGGAATGCCTGTTTATACGAATAAGGTGACCTGGAAAGAAGAACATCTCGGGTATACGCGTTGCGGCAACGGGACGGAGATGGATTTTTCCGCCCCTCCGGCTTTATACGGCCACCCCAACATGATGACTCCCGAGGACGCCTATTTGATGGCCATAAACACCTGTGTTCACATGATGGTTCTTTGGGCCATGAAGCGTTTTAAGCTGGATTTGGTATCGTTTGAATGCACGGCGGAAGGAGAGGTACAGGAGCACCTGGACAGAACCTCCTGGTTCAAGAAGGTGGTCTTAAGCCCAACACTGAAGGTTCGCGGCGGCTCGGAAGCGGCGGTGAGAAGAGCCCTTCAGATGGCCCGGAAATATTCCACCATTGCGGAATCGGTAAAAAGTGAAATCGTCGTAGAACCGAAAATCGAAATCATATCTTGAAACGCCTCCCGTTTATTTTGATAACAACGAATCAATTCAGCCGTTTGAAAAGATGTCTCAGAAATCCCTCCCCGCCTCCCTTTTCCAAAGGGAGGAGATATGCCCTTCCCCCTTTGAAAAAGGGGGATTGAGGGGGATTTCTGAGTTTCCTGGGCAGATTAGAATTAGACGACTGAGGGATCTCCCCCACATTTTTAATAAGCCTAAAAAGTTAAATAACAGCTAAGATCTGTCCCCGGGCGGGAGGAGAAAGGGCGATGAAGATAAAAGTGAAGATAGTTGGAATCCGTAGACTCCCGCGGGGGTTCGAGGGCCGGAAAGAAGTTCACGTGGATTTCCCGGGAGGACCGGTTAGAGACCTCCTCCAACAACTTTTTCCCAAACCTGCGCCGGACAACATAGAAATATTTATGGAGTATAGAATATCCCCGGATCTGGGAATCGTGGTAAATGGAACCTTGATCTCGGATTCCAATCGGGATAATTTTCGCCTGAAAGAAGGGGATTCGGTCGAATTGATTTCAGCTCCGGGATGATGATGAGACCTTCCGCAGCCAGTTTGGCTGCCGGGTTGAGTAAATGCACCGAGCGGAAAAGCGGAGTTGGAATCAACCCTTGCCGAAGGAGGAGAAGACGGGATGATGATGGGAAAGAGGGTCCACTGGATTGTTCTGATGCTGGTATTAGGAATTGCGGGCGGAATGTTGATAATGGGCGAGTACGCAACGCCGGTCCAAGCCGAGGCGATTTCCGAGCCCCCGACGAACACGGCCGAGGATTTGAAAAAAGCCCTGCAGAGCCAAAAGCCCGTCCTGGTTGATTTCGGGGCCAACAAGTGCATTCCCTGCCGGCAGATTCGACCCATCCTGCGGGAAATCGGGAAGGAGTATGCCGGCAAGGCCCACGTGCTCATCATCGACGTCTGGGAATTGCGAGAGCTGGCCCGGGATTACCGCATTCAATTGATCCCCACTTTGATTTTTTTTGACCCCTTGGGGAAAGAAGTCTTCCGCCGTTCGGGGACCTGGGACAAGAATTCAATGATCGAAAAGCTGAAGGAAGCCGGGATGAAATAAAATATGGAAACTCTTTTGGGAGACATTGGCCTGCTCATCCAGACCAACCCCTGGCTGGCGCCGCTGGCCGTTTTCCTGGGGGGGGCGCTCACCGCCTCGAATCCCTGCGTCCTGGCCATGATCCCCCTGATGATGGCATTCGTGGGCGCCTACCGGGGAACCAGCAGCGCGCGAAGGGCCTTCAGCTTTTCTCTGCTTTTCGTCATCGGACTGACCATCACCTTTACCCTTCTTGGTTTTGTGGCCGCTCTGATGGGCAGGCTGGTGGGAGATGTGGGCAGGTTCTGGCCTTACCTGGTTGCCGCAGTGTGTCTGGTCATGGGCCTTCATTTGCTGGGGGTCTGGAACTTCAGCCTTCCCCTCCCCCAAAGTGTAAAGCCAAAGCAGGCCGGTCCCTGGGGGGCATTCCTTCTCGGACTTCTCTTCGGCGTGGTCTCCACACCTTGCGCGACGCCCATTCTGGCGGTCTTACTGGTGTACATCGCCTCCAAGGGGAATTTGGCTTATGGCGGCCTGCTCCTCTTTTTTTATGCATTAGGCCATTGCGCCTTGATCCTGATCGCCGGAACTTCGATGGGTTTGGCTAAACGCATCCTTGAATCAAAAGGGTTAAATAACGGCCTTGCCTATCTTCGAAAAGGCAGCGGGGGGCTGATCATTCTGATCGGGTTTTATTTCATTTGGCTGGTGAATTAGCAGGTTGCTGAAACCCTCCGTTCACCTTTCGACAAGTCAGGGCGAACGGAAGATTGCCTGAAAAGATTGCTTCCAAAATTATTTTATAGGGAAGGAGAATAGGAGAATGGTTGAGAAGAGCGAAGTGAAGAGATTATCTTTTCTGGACCGCTTTTTGACCCTATGGATCTTTCTGGCCATGTTCGTGGGGGTGGGATGGGGATACCTGTTCCCGGGCGTGGTAAATTTCTGGAACCAGTTCCAGGTCGGCACGACCAACATTCCCATCGCCATCGGCCTGATCCTGATGATGTACCCGCCCCTGGCCAAAGTGAAGTACGAGGAGATGGGGCAGGTATTCCGGAACTTACCGGGTCCTGGGCCTCTCCCTGGTGCAGAACTGGGTGATCGGCCCCATTCTGATGTTTCGTCCTGGCCATCTCTCTTCCTGGCCGGTTACCCGGAGTACATGGTGGGGCTGATCCTGATCGGTCTGGCCCGGTGCATCGCCATGGTCATCGTCTGGAATGACCTGGCTGCGGGAGACCGGGAGTACTGCGCCGGCCTGGTGGCCTTCAATTCCATCTTCCAGGTGATCTTCTTTTCCATCTACGCCTACATCTTCATCACCGTTCTTCCGCCCCTGCTGGGCCTCAAGGGAGTGGTGGTCAACATCACCATCGGCCAGATCGCCGAGAGCGTCTTCATCTACCTGGGCATCCCCTTTATCGCCGGGGTCATTACCCGGTTCATTGGATTAAAATACCAAAGGACGGGAGTGGTACGAGGAAAGATTCATCCCCAAGATCAGCCCGATCACCCTGATCGCCCTGCTTTTCACCATCCTGGTCATGTTTTCTCTCAAGGGGGAATACATCGTGCGGCTGCCCATGGATGTGGTCCGGGTGGCCATTCCCCTGTTCATCTATTTCGTGATCATGTTCTTTGTCTCTTTTTATCTGTCCATGAAGGCGGGAGCCACCTACGAACAGTCCGCCACTTTGAGCTTTACGGCAGCCTCGAACAATTTCGAACTGGCCATCGCGGTGGCTGTGGCGGTATTCGGCATCAATTCCGGGCAGGCCTTTGCCGCGGTCATCGGCCCCCTGCTGGAGGTGCCGGTGCTGATCAGCCTGGTGAACGTGGCCCTCTGGTTTAAAAGGAAATATTTTCCCTTACGCCGTGGAGACACCCACGGGAGTTTGCCATTTGACCTGCGAACCCTGAAACAATATACCTGTTTAGCCATTCGAAAAAGCTTCCGGAAATCCCTCCCGTCCTCCCTTTTCAAAGGGAGGAGAGCTTTTTTGCGTCATAGTGCACCTTCCGTGCTTTCGGGATTAGGGGCGGAACGTGGTATCCTGAAAAAGGAGATTCGTATGAGCAAGCCCAGAGTCCTGTTCCTGTGTACCACAAATTCCGCTCGCAGCCAAATGGCCGAAGCTTTCCTTAAGAAATACGGGGGAGATAAATTCGAGGCTTACAGCGCGGGATTCGAGCCGAAACCGATCCATCCCTATACGGAGCAGGTCATGCAGGAAATAGGGATTCCTTTGACCGGCCAGTATTCAAAAAGCTTTCGGGAATATATGGGGAAAGTTCATTTTGCCTATCTGATTACGGTGTGCGCTGAAGCAGATAAGAACTGCCCCACAACTTTTCCAGGGATTCGGCCAGAGGCTCAACTGGTCCTTTGAGGATCCGGCAGGCCTTTGAGGGGTCGGACGAGGAAAAGATCGCAAAATTTCGCGAGATCAGGGACAAAATTATGGAAAAGATAAAAGAATGGCTGGAAAGTCAATAAGAGGAGGCGAGTAAATGAAACGAGTCCTCTTTATCTGCACCCATAACAGCGCCCGAAGCCAGATGGCCGAGGCTCTGGTCAACCATGATCTGGCTGGCAGGGTGCAGGCCTTCTCCGCCGGGACCGATCCATCCTCCGTTCACCCTTTGGCAGCAGAGGTAATGGCCGAGATTGGAGATTGACATTTCCCGCCAGCGGTCCAAGGGCCTGGACGAATTCGCCGATCAGAAGTTCGATTATGTTATCACGCTTTGCGACCAGGCAGCGGAATCGTGTCCGGTCTTTTTCGGCGGAACCCAGAGGTTACACATGGGCTTTCCCGATCCAGCGGCGGCCGGCGGTAGCGATGAAGAGAGGCTTGCCGCCTTCAGGAAAGTGAGAGACCAAATTCGAGAACAGGTCGTGGGATTCCTTTCGAAACAATGAAGTAAACAGAATTTGCCTCAGGGGGTAGGTTGAGGCATTGCGAAACCGCCTTGCGGAGGGAGGCGGAATTTTAAGTTTTCGGTGCAAGACAGTCGGTTAAAAAATTGTTGCTTTTTCTGCTCCCCATCTATATCCTATCAACTTAATAGGAATCGGTTGCCAAAGAGTTGAGCTCACCCGTTTAAGCCCAGTAAAATTATCATTCAGGTAAGGAGGTAGAAAGTGAAAAAGCTCTCTTTTATGCTTTTTTTGGCTGTCGTATTCCTTTTTGCCGGGGCGGCGGTGGGAAGGATCGGCGGGGGAGATATCAAGTTTCCGGTCAAGCGAGTTGGGGAAGTAACTTTCAGCCATGATACTCATGTTGAAGCCATGGGGTTCAATTGCACGGAATGCCACCCGATTACCTTTGTGACCCATGAACAGCACAAGCCGGCCAAAATGATCCACCGGCGGCAGTCTCAATCGTGCGGGCAATGTCACAATGGCAAGCAGGCTTTTGACCTGCGGTCGAATTGTTATATCTGCCATAACAGGGAGGTCAAATAAATGTTCGCGGGCAAAGACGAATTGACCCTTATTCAGGAAGATATCCAAAGGGCCCTAAAGAAAAAAGAGGTGAAGTGGGCCATGCTCATCGACCTTCGCCGCTGCACGTCCTGTAAGGCCTGCACCGCGGGCTGCGTCGCCGAGCAGAAAAGCCCGCCGGGGATTCTCTACCGTCCGGTCTATGAAGAAGAGACGGGAACCTTCCCCAGGGTTAAGATGCGATTTACTCCCAGGCCCTGCCTCCACTGCGATGATCCGCCTTGTGTGGAGGCATGTCCCAACAAGGGAGAAGGGAAAGCCACCTGGAAGAGCACCAAGGGGATCAGCGCGAGCCTTGTGATGATCAATTATGAGCAGTGCATCGGCTGCGGGCGCTGTGTCGTCGCCTGTCCTTATAAGGCCAGGAATCTGGATGCGGGAAAATTCTACACGGAAGGAACGCCGCAACTGGAAGCTTATGAAAAAGCCCCTACGTGGGAATACAGCAGGAAATGGCCCCGGGAAAAAACTCATGTTCCCTTTGGCACCGCCCGGAAATGCCACTTCTGCTTGCATCGGCTGAAAAACGGCATGGTGCCCATGTGTGTGAGCACCTGTCCCTGCCGGGCCAATTTCTTCGGCGACCCGGGAGATACGGAGAGCCTGATTTATAAAATGATGAAAAGCAACAAGGTAAAGGTGCTCACCGGGGTAAAGGGCAGGGGAGAAACAAAAATAAAAGACTTCGGAGCCTTAAAGGGAAAAAGCCAGGAACAGATCGCCAAAATCGCGGGATATCCCGGCTATCTTCCCGTGTTTGCCGACACTTCCAAAACCAAACCGAGAGTTTTTTACATATTGCCTTAGAGGGGTGAAGAGATGGAAGAAAAAAAACAAGAGGGAAACGGACTGAATCGAAGAGATTTCGTGAAATGCTCGGCCGTTCTCGGGGGCTCGCTGCTGGCTTCCCAGATGGGGTGGGTGACGGACCTGATGAAGAGGGCCGAGGCCGGTCAGCTCACCCCGGATGAAGAATATGAATTAATCCGGGCGGAAAATACGCTTTATACGGTATGCCTCCAGTGCAATACGGGCTGCGGGATCAAGGTGAAGCTTTTCAGAAAGGATAACGCCGCCGTTGCTCTGAAGATCGATGGGAATCCTTATAACCCTTTTGTGGCCGTCCCTCATCTTCCCTATAACACCTCCCCTCATGAGGTCAATACGGTCGATATGGCCATCTGCCCCAAGGGGCAGGCCGGCCTCCAGACGGCCTATGACCCTTACCGGATCACCAAGGTCCTTAAAAGAGCGGGGAAAAGGGGTGAAGGAAAATGGATGACCGTTCCCTTCGATCAGGCGATCGACGAAATCGTAAACGGCGGAAAACTTTTCAGCCACGCTCCCGGAGAAGAGGACCGGATCGTTACCGGGCTTAAGGATATCTATCTTCTGCGGGACCCCAAAATCGCTAAAGAGCTGGCGGCGGATGCCATGGCGGTCGGCAAGGCCAAGGATAAGAAAAAGGCCGTTGAAGAGTTCAAGGCCAAGCATGCATCCAACCTGCATTACCTGATCGATCCTGACCATCCGGACCTCGGCCCCAAAAATAACCAGATGGTCTACTTCTGGGGGCGGCTCAAGGGAGGGCGCGCTGAATTCGGCGCCCGCTTCTTCGGGGACTACTTCGGGACCGTAAACACCCACGGCCACACGACGGTTTGCCAGGGCTCCCTCTACTTCACCTGCAAGGCCCTGAGCGAACAGTACGAATACAATAAATTCGGCGGGGGGGTAAAATTCTACTGGCAGGCTGATTTTGAGAACGCAAAATACATCCTTTCCGTAGGGTCAAATCTCTTCGACGCCAATTACGGGCCCCCCAACCGCAACGCCCGGCTGATGCCCCGCCTGGCCCAGGGAGAAGTGAAACTTACGGTGGTGGACCCCCGGTTCAACAAATCGGCATCGAAGGCCAATCGGTATCTTCCCATCCATCCCGGGACGGATGGAGCGTTTTTCGCCGGGCTGATCCACTGGATCATCAAGAATAATAAATATGATGCCAAGTACCTGTCGAACGCGAATAAAGGAGCAGCCAAAGCGGCCGGTGAACCTACCTGGACCAACGCCGTTCTCCTGGTAAAATTGGACCGGGAAGGGAGGCCGGGCAAGTTTCTGAGGGCCCACGAAATCGGGCTGGCCCAGGCGGAAAAGAGAAAAGACAAAGACGGCAAAGAACATGAATTTGAATTCCTGGTGGTCCTGAAGGACGGAAAGCCGGTGGCGGTAGACCCCAATGATGAAAAGACCCCGGTGACCGGAGATCTGCTGGTCAACACGGAAATCCAGGGAATCAAAGTAAAGAGCGCTTTCCAGGTGTTATATGATGGGGCCAGTTCGAAAAGCATGGAGGAATGGTCCAGGATTTGCGGGATCAGCGTGAAGGATATGGAAGAGACTGCCCGAGAGCTTACCGGCTACGGTAAGAAGGCGGTCGTGGATGTTCACCGTGGGATCGCTCAGCATACCAACGGTTTCTACAACGTGAGCTCGGCGATGACGATCAACCTGCTTCTTGGCAACTATGACTGGAAAGGGGGCATGATCATCGCCTCTACCTACAACACCACCGGGGGAAAGCCAGGACAGCCCTTTGACTTCGGCAAGATGGCACCCGAGCAAAGCTTCCAAATTCGGCATCAGCAGCATCCGGCATGATATAAAATACGAAGATACAACGCTCTTCAGCGGATACCCGGCCAAGCGGAACTGGTGGCCTCTGGCCAGCGATGTCTACGAGGAGATCATCCCCTCCATGGGAGATGCCTACCCATACCCCGCCAAAGCCGTCTTCAGTTATATGGGGGCTCCCACCTACTCCCTGCCTGCCGGGCACACGAATATCGAGATCCTTGCCGATGTGAACAAGATCCCCCTCTATTTCACCACCGATATCCTGGTCGGGACGACGACCATGTATGCGGATTATATCTTTCCCGATCTGAGCTACCTGGAGCGCTGGGAGATGCAGGGCTCGCACCCCAATATGCCGGCCAAAGTTCAGCCGGTTCGCCAGCCGGTTCTGGCCCCCATTCCCGAGACGGTGAAGGTCTTCGGGGAGGAGATGCCCTGCTGCTTCGAAGCGGTGATCCTGGCCCTGGGGGAAAAACTGGGGATGAAAGGGTTCGGGAAGGATGGTTTCGGCCCCGGACAGGACTTCACAAAACCAGACGACTTTTATATTCGCATGGTGGCCAACGTGGCCACGGATGGATCGCCGGTTCCCGATGCGGACGATAAAGAGGTGCAGCTATTCCTGGAATCACGAAGGCACCTGCCCAAGGCCATTTTCGATCCCCAGAGATGGGAAAAGATCGCGGGCGCTAACTGGCGCAAGGTGGTCTATGTGCTCAACCGGGGCGGGCGGTACCAGGATTATAAGGAAATTTACAAAGGGGACCAGGTGGTCAACCAGTATAAGCGGCTGATCAACCTTTACCAGGAAAAGACGGCAGGGACCCGGAATGCCTTCACGGGCAAACAGAACCCGGGGTATGCCACCTACATTCCCATATCCACGGCTCTGGGCCAATCACCGAAGGAAGCGGGATTGGAAGAGGGGTATCCCCTCTCCCTGATCACCCAGAGGGACATCCTGATGACCAAATCAAGGACAATTCCCAACTACTGGCTTCTAACCCTCCTCCCCGAGAACTACGTGATTCTCAACCCCATCGACGCCAGGAAAAACGGGATCAAAGACGGCGACCAGGTGAAAGTGGTCTCCGCCACCAATAAGGAGGGTGTCTGGGATTTACGGAACGGGACCAAAAAGGCCATGATCGGCAAAGTGAAAGTTACGGAAACCATCATGCCCGGGGTGACGACCTTCACCCTTGGCCACGGCCACTGGGCGACGGGTGCGGCGGATGTCACGATCGACGGAAAGGTGATCAAGGGAGATCCCCGCAGGGCTACAGGGATCCATGCCAATGCAGCCATGTGGGTCGACCCCTATTTGAAGAACACCTGCATGCTCGACCCGGTCGGCGGGAGCGTATCTTTCTATGATACGAAGGTCAGGTTGATCAAGATCTGATAACGTAAGAGAAATTCCCCAGCGGCTGGATCTTCGATGGTGATAAAGATTATTCCCGCAACCTCCGGGGAAGATCTCCGGGAGGCAAAGCTGCTTTTTCAGGAATATGCCGCTTCGCTGGAGTTTGACCTCGGGTTTCAAAATTTTGAAGAGGAATTGGCCGGCCTCCCGGGCGACTACGCCCCGCCCGAGGGATGCTTGCTGCTGGCCCGGAAGGAGAACCAGATCGCCGGCTGCGTGGCCTTGAGAAAAATCAGCCGGGCCGGATGTGAAATGAAGCGGCTCTATGTCCGCCCTCGGTTTCGCGGGTTGGGGGTCGGAAAAGCGCTCGGGCGGGCCATCATTGAGCAGGCTGGAAAGATCGGCTACAGGTCCATGCGCCTGGACACGGTTCCCTCGATGAAAACGGCCCGGCAGCTTTACCGTTTACTCGGATTCAAGATGACCGCCGCTTACCGCTACAACCCCATAGCGGGAGCGGAATTTCTGGAGTTAAAGCTGAAGCCGACTCTCACGTACCCTACAGATAAGTGATCATTTTTCCGCTCGCCTATCCTATATTCTTCCGTGGAGTCAGGGAATCAAACCGGGAAAATTGAGCTGCCGAGTATGTTCACCCTTGCCTGAGTTGCCCGCCAAGCCTTGTGATTTTGGTTTAAGGATTCTGCCCGAACGGCGTTTTCCCCATACACTTGCTGTGCTATAATTTATTGATGGACGCCGTTCCCATTCGGCCGCTCTATTCTGCCGAAGGTATTTGAATGAATACAGGCAGATAAGTGGTCAGCGTTGCGGCGATACTTTAGATGACACGAGGGGCAGGAAACTGCCATAGTTTACTTGTCAGGGGAGGATCATGGGAGATTATCTGGTCAGGGGGATCAGCGAAAAGGGTGATATGGTCGGGCTGGCGTGCGTTACCACGGAGCTGGTGAATGAGGCGGCCCGTCTGCACGAGACTTCCCGCACGGCTTCGGCGGCGCTGGGCAGGGCTCTCACGGGGGGACTCCTCATGGGAGCCCGCATGAAACGCGGGCAGCGGGTGGCTCTCAAGTTTGAAGGGAACGGTCCCCTCAAAAAGATCATCGTGGAGGCGGACCCCGAGGGGGCAGCTCGGGGTTTTGTTGCCGTACCCGGGGCGGAGGTCCCGCTCCTTGATGAGAAGCTCAATGTATCAGGGGCCCTGGGAAGAGAGGGCAATCTTACGGTGATCAAGGATTTGGGCCTGAAGGAACCCTACCAGGGGATCGTCAATCTCCTGACCGGCGAGATTGCCGAAGATATCGCCTATTATTTCGTCGAATCCGAACAAATCCCCTCCGCCGTCGGCCTTGGAGTTTTCGTCAGAACGGACGGGGAGGTCTCGGCGGCCGGGGGTTTTCTCATCCAGTCTCTTCCCCCCGCTGAAGACCGGGCGGTGGATCAAGTTGTCGAAAATATCCGCAAGATCCCCTCGGTGACGGACCTCCTCCGGGAAGGAAAATCGCCCGAGGATATTCTCGGCCTGATCTTTTCGGGAATTCCCCACCGCCTTCTGGAAAAGAGGAACCTGTATTTCCGGTGCACTTGCAGCCGTGAGCGCATCGAGAGGGTCCTCCTTTCCCTGGGAAGCAACGAACTGCAGGGGATCCTTACCGAACAGGGCAAAACCCACGTGACCTGCGAGTTCTGCCGTCGCCGTTACCACTTCAACCGGGAAGAGCTGGAAAAGCTTCTCCTGGAGATCGCCTCCGCACCGCAGGCCTGAGACGAAAACCTCCTGCTGTTCCGAAAATGGGGGATGACCTGAACCGCCGGTCACCCCCTACTGCAATCCGAAATCAGACTTTTCTTAACGATCCAGCGGGTTCATCTCAGCCCGGCTTGAATCTGAGGCGTCGGTTTACGGTCTGATCATGTAATCCTCGATTGATAATTCCACCAAAACGTCCTACCATTTTATTAGGAACACCGCACGATTTCCCAATTCCCCTATTCAACCAATGGATCAAACGGTAGCGGTAAATAAACGCGGGTGGTGGCGAAGGCTTTTTGCTTTCGTCGGGCCTGCGTACCTGGTGAGCGTGGGTTACATGGACCCGGGGAACTGGGCCACGGACATCGAGGGCGGGGCGCGGTTCGGGTACACGCTGCTCTGGGTGCTGCTCATGTCCAACCTCATGGCGGTCCTGCTGCAAACGCTTTCCGCGAGGCTGGGGATTGTGACCGGCTTCGATCTGGCCCAGGGCTGCCGGCGGGAATACCCGAAGTTCATAAGATACCTTCTCTGGATCCTCGCCGAAATCGCCATCGCCGCGACCGACCTGGCGGAGGCCCTGGGGACGATCATCGGCTTGAATCTGCTCTTCGGGCTGCCTTTGCTGTGGGGCTGCTTTATCACCGCCTTCGACACTTTCCTTCTTCTCGGCATTCAGCGTCTCGGGGTTCGGAAGATGGAAGCGTTCATCGTCATGCTGGTCGCCACCATCGGGGCCTGCTTCGTCGTGGAGGTCAGCCTGGCCAAACCCGATTGGGGGGGGATCGCGGCCGGCTTCATCCCCAGGCTCGAGCCCGGGGCCCTCTACGTCGCAATCGGGATCATCGGCGCCACGGTCATGCCCCACAACCTCTACCTTCATTCCTCCCTTGTGCAGTCCCGGGCCGTTTCCAACACCTACACCGGAAAAAGGGAAGCGGCGCGTTTCAACCTCATCGATTCCTTCGTCGCCCTCAACGCTGCTTTCTTCGTGAACGCGGCCATCCTGATCGTGAGCGCGGCGACTTTTCACAGCCGCGGCATCCTGGTGACTGAGATTCAGCAGGCTCATGAGCTCCTGAAGCCCCTCCTCGGAACTCACGTCGCCCCGGTGGCTTTCGCCCTGGCCCTGCTGGCTTCCGGGCAAAGCTCGACTCTAACCGGCACGATCTCCGGCCAGGTGGTCATGGAAGGGTACCTGAACCTCAAGATGCGACCATGGATCCGGAGGCTGCTGACCCGCGGCATCGCCCTGATCCCGGCGGTTTTGGTTATCGCGGCCAGAGGACGGGAAGGAACTTACCAGCTTCTCATCCTCTCCCAGGTGATCCTCAGCCTTCAGCTCCCCTTTGCCGTCATTCCTTTGATCCACTTCACCTCGGACGCCAAAAAAATGGGGCCTTTCGCCAACAAAACTCCGGTGAAAGCCCTGGCCTGGGCGGCGGCTGCGACTATCGTCGCCCTCAACCTGAAGCTGGTCCTCGAAACCCTGACCACGTCGCTGGGGGATTCACCGCTCTGGCTCTGGGGGTTGGGTGTTGCCGGGGTGCTCGTGCTGATCGCCCTTCTCCTGTATGTCACCCTGCGGCCGCTGCTTACTTCTCCGCAAGTCTGGGCAGCCGGGATCCTCACCACGGGCCGAAGAATTGCCCAGCGGATCAAGCCGGTGAAGATCAAGAACATCGGCGTTGCCCTGGAACACTCCGACGGAGACGGAGAGATCGTGTCCGCCGCGGTATCGCTCGCCAATTTGTACAAGGCCAAGCTGACCCTTCTTCACGTGGTCGAAACGCCGGGAGCGATCGTTCTCCAGGAAACGGGCGACCTTCACACCCGGGAAGATTATGCTTACGTGGAGGAACTGGCGAGAGAGATCGAGCGCGAAGACCTCCCCGTAGAGACGTGGCTGCACGCCGGGAAACCCGCGGATCAGATCACCAGGGCTATCCAAGAGCTGGGCCTGGACATGCTGGTCCTTGGCTCTCATGGCCACAAGGGAGTCCAAGACCTCGTCTTCGGCCAAACGGTTAACAGCCTGCGGCACGCCATTTCCATTCCCGTCCTTATCGTTCGGATCCCGGATTTCGCCGTGGAGAAGCCGCAAAAAACGGCCTAGTCTCACGAGATACGGGGCCAAGTCTATATCCCGGGGGTAAACTATGCCCTCATGGTCGCATGCCTGGGGGTGGTCATCGGATTTCGCGAATCGGACCGGCTGGCCGGGGCATATGGTATCGCCGTAACGGCCACGATGACGATCACTTCAATTCTTTTTTATCTGGTGATCACCCACTCCTGGGGCTGGCCGAGGTGGAAATCGGTGCCCCTCTTGGCCGTTTTCCTCATCTTCGACCTTTCCTATTTCGGCGCGAATCTTCTGAAGCTGGTTGATGGAGGATGGTTCACCGTCGTGGTAGCCGTGATGCTGATGGCGGCCATGACCACCTGGAAAACAGGAAGAGCCGAACTCATTGGCAAAATCGGCACCCGGATGCCTGTCGAGCTGTTTCTAAAGGACTTGGCCACGAAGAAGATCCCCAGAGTTCGGGGAATGGCGGTCTTCATGTCTCTGACGCCGCAGGGGACCTCGCCCGTTCTTCTGCACCACCTCAAACATAACAAGATCCTCCACGAACGGGTGGTGCTCCTTTCGGTTCTTTCGGCCAACGTCCCTTTCGTGGCGAATGAAGACCGGGTGCGGGTCGAGGATCTAGGCCAGGGGTTTTACCGGGTGGTGGCCTACAACGGGTACATGCAAAGGCCCCGCGTGCCGGGCATTCTGAAGCTCGCTTCGGAACAAGGACTGCCTTTCGACGAAGGGGAAACGACCTACTATTTAGGGAGGGTGACGGTCTTTACCAGCGGTGATTCGAAGTTGTCCCGCTGGCGGAAGGGGCTTTTCGCCTTCATGGCCAGAAATGCCGGGACACCGGCTCCTTATTTCGGTCTGCCGGCCGACCGGGTGGTGGAATTAGGAACCCAGATCCAGCTTTAAAGTGTAAGTTGTGTGAAATCTTCAAAATTTAGGGCTGGCCCCACGTGGCCGCCCGCAAAATGGGCAACCACCCCGGGTTGCCCCTACAAATCTCAAAGACCGTCATCAGTTCTGAATTGTCAATCGTCCGGTTCCGGCTCCGCAACCATGGCTTCTCTGTGGTTCAAAATATCACCTGGGCAGAAAGCGATAAATCTTGTCATCCGCCGGTAAGGGCCGGCCTCTCCCGTCCCGATTGCTGGTCAGGAAATAAAGCGCCCCGTCAGGGCCTCTCACCACGTCCCGCAGCCTTCCGTATTTCCCGCGCCCGTTATCTTCCGAAAACCACCTTTCGACACGGGAACCATGCTCCCCGATGCCATGATGGCCATAGCCGCCATTATAGAAACGATCATTCTCTCCATCTTCGTTTCCTCCTTAATTCCCTTCATTCAGCGCAAATCAGCCCAGAAAAAAAAATTAAGCATCGATAGTTTTCTTTTCAAGGGAGGAAGCCAAAATAGGATTGTACCTTCCGTTTATTTATTTTTTGGAAATGAATGGATATTCAGAAAGGGTATTCAGGGCAGCAGGATTGGAGTCAGCGGGGCTTTGGAATTTCTTTTCTTTTTTTCCGGGTCTTGGGGATTTCCAGCAGCGGTTTTTTCTTCCCGCGCAGGCGTTCAAATCTCTTAATCTCTCCGTATTTTCCGAATCTGCCACCTTTTCCCATAGGCCCACCTAAAAGGCAATTTTATAATCGCTGGACCGGCCAAGACGCCTTGGGGTTCGTTATTTCTTCATCAGGTGCTGAACGGCTTTTTCCAGGCCGTCCAGGGTGAGTTCGAACATGGGGAAGACCATTCGTATCGTCTGGAGGGTCCGGACGTAGTGCCATTCCAATTCCGAGCGGGGATTCAGCCAGGCCACATGGCGAAAAATTTTGGCGAGCAGGCGCAGCCGGTCGATGGAAGAGTACAAGCTGCGCTCTTCGATGTGAATCGAGCCGTCGGTGGCCATGAGTTCGTAGGGGGCCATGCTGGCGTCTCCCACGATGATCAAACGGGTTTCCGGGTCGAAGCGGGTGAACTCTTCGACCTTCTGCGGCTTGCGCCGCCTGGCCGGGTCGGCCCACACGTAATCGTAAATGGTGTTATGGAAATAGAAAGTCTTCACTTCCTTGAACTGCGTGCGGGCGTAATCGAAGAGGACCTGGACCACGTCGACGTAGGGGTCCATGGACCAGCCGCCGTTGTCGATCATCAGGATGATTTTCAGCCGGTCTTTCAAGTGGCGATCGAAAATGATCTCGATTTCTCCGGCGTTGCGCATGGTTTCATAGATTGTCTTGTCAACATTCACCATGTCCCTCGGCCCCGTCGGGACCATATGCCGGAGACGTTTCAGGGCTTCGCCGATCTGGGACGTCGTGAGCAGCCCCTGCTGGGAATAATCCCGGTACCGCCGGTCCATGGCGACTTTCACCGCGCTCTGGCCCTGCGACCTCCCGCCCACCCGCATTCCCCCCGGATGGTAGCCGGAGTGGCCGACCGGCGAGGTTCCCCGGGTGCCGATCCACTTGCTTCCGCCGTGGTGAGCTTCGGTCTGTTCCTTGAGCTTATTCAAAAAATATTCGATCAACTCCTGGGGAGTGAGACGCATCAACTCCTCGGGATCGGCCCCCAGCGCCCTGGCCACGCCATCGGGATCCCGCAGCCATTCTTCCAGGAGCATCCTCGCGGCGTCGTCCAGGTCGATTCCTTCGGAGTCGGGCAGGTCCGCCCCCTTGAATTCATGGGCGAATACCTGGTCATACAGGTCGAAGTACCTCTCGCTTTTAACCAGGATGGCGCGGGCCGAAGTATAAAAGTCCTCCAGCGATGTGATCAGCCCCAGGCCCATGGCCTTTTGCAGGCGAAGAAAGGAAGTGGGAGTGACGGGGATCCCTACTTCGCGGAGCTTATAGAAGAAGCTTACAAACAAGAACACCCCTAAGAATACAAATTTCAAAATCCAAAGGACAAATCAATCCAAATGAACAAGCCCAAAACAGATCTGCGGGGAACTGTTTGCCCCGTGAAATTTCCAGGGGATCAAATACATAAGCCCACCTTGAAATTTAGGACATCCCGTCGAACGAAAATTCATTTTGGGCATTGATTTGAATCTAGGGCTTTTAAATGACATTCTGTTCAGCCCCTCATCCTTCCCAGGTGCTGGGAGGCCGCCACATAGTCGGTGCTCTTCTTGAATAGCACCCCCAGGTAGGGAATCTCCCCCTTGCCCAGGCGGGAGGGCTTGAAATCCGGGTCGGAGCGGAGGGCTCGGATCCAGTTGATCAGCTCCCGGGTGGCGGGCTTTTTCTCTATCCCGGGGATTTCCCGGAGGCGGTAGAAAGTCTCGAGCGAGGCCTTCACCAGGTCTCTTTCGAGCTGGGGAAAATGGACCCCAATGATCTCCCGCATGATCTCCGGGGTGGGGAAGGCGATGTGGTGAAAGTTGCACCGTCCCAGGAAAGGGTCGGAAAGGTCTTTTTTGGCATTGCTGGTAATGACAATGACCGGACGATTTTTGGCTTTAATCGTTTTGTCGATCTCCACGATGTCGAAGCTCATCTGGTCGAGGACGTCGAGCATGTCGTCCTGGAAATCGGTGTCCGCTTTGTCGATCTCGTCGATGAGCAGAACGACCCGGATCTCGGAGACGAAAGCCTGGCCGATCTTCCCCATCTTGATGTACTCTTCGATATTGGACACGTCGCGCTTGGAATCGCCGAACCGGCTGTCGTTGAGACGGGTGAGGGTGTCGTACTGGTAGAGGGCCTCCACCAGCTTCATGCTGGATTTCACGTTAAGAACGATGAGGGGCATGCTCAAAGCCTCGGCGATGGCGTAAGCCAGCATGGTTTTCCCCGTGCCGGGCTCCCCTTTCAGGAGGAGGGGCATCTCCAGGGCCATGGAAATGTTTACGATCTTGGCCAGTTCCGGGTCGAGGACATACTTGGAAGCGCCCGTGAAGCGCTGTACTTCGGGTCTCGAATCCATTCACCTACTCCTTTTATACGGGAAATGATCAAACGGCGGAAAATTTATCAGGTTTATTCTACCATTCATCCCTGTGAATTCAACCCTCTTTCGCCCCCCTTGCCCGCACTTCACTTTGCGCCAACTAAGTGAAATATTCGTGAAAAGTCAATCCTTACCCCGGCCCGGGCACAAGGGCAACGGGCGCAAAAACCATAAGGCAGGAATGCTTTCATCGGTTCTGCGGCCAATCCTTTCGCATACGTGCCTCCGATCTCCTTCCCTGTAGGGGCGACCGGCCCGTTCCCACCCGGGCCGCCCATCCTGCGGAATGTAGGGGCGGGGTGACCCCGCCCCAAAGATGGAACAGCATCTCCCGCGGATGCTTTTTGCGCCCGTTGCCCTTGTACCCGGTCCTCAAGCTCACCTGTCGTATGGATTAGGGAGAAATCATGAAAGTGAAGGTGGGCAAGTCTTTGCCCCTCCCATGGTGCAGGGGGGGACCCGCCGGGTCGCCTCTGCAATTGAGCAGGGGCCTCACTCGATTTGAATCAAACCGTTCGCAGGTTTGGGACCCTGGTTTACGAAGCAAGACCGGCAAAGAAATAATTTACATACTGCCGGAGGGCGTTTACCGCAATCAAGGGTTCGTTCCAATATTCGTTTACTACCCAGAGCGCCGAGCCAAGCCCGGTAAGGAAATGCGGGTCATAGTTTCCCTGGTAGAGATCGATGACTCCCTTGACCAGGTATTTCCCCAACAGCCGCCGGCCTTCCTCCGAGGAGATCATTCCCTGCAGGGAAGCAAGGACGCTTTTTTCTTCGCGCTTGGAAAAGTGACTGTAAAAATCCTGATAACCGGAAGCGGTACGCGGATTGAGCATTTCGGGGGCTTCCGGCTTTTTCTCTCCCAGGAACTCGACCCAGCAGGCAACTAGGTGCGAATATTCCGGTCCGGAAAAGAAATGGCGGACCCTTTTCACTGAATACAGGGTGATCGTGTGGTGCAGGTTGACAATCCCGTCTCCGGTGGCAGCACGCATCAAATTCTCCCGGATGAGTTCCCGCGAGGGAGGAGCCGCACTCGTCCGGAGGCGTGGGGTGGCGTGGAACCGGCCATTGCAGAAATAATCCGACAGAGTCGCCAGGGCCGGCCAGGGGTCTTGGTCGGAGCGTTCCATCATCTCGAGAAGGATGAAGGCAGTGCAGGAAACGGAGTGTCCTAAGGTGCCGTCCAGATACTCGCTGCCCCAAAAGAGCAGCTTCCGGGCCAACTCCGCCGCCCCCTGCTGCTCTCGGAAGGCATCCATGAGACCCGCCGCCCTTTCCCGGTCTCCGGCCCGAACCGCATTTTCAATCTCCGGAAAAACAATTGCCGAACTCGAAATGGCCGGGCGGCGGATCTCTTCCCTCTTGGGCCTCCTAGCGAATTCGTTGATTTCCAGCCGGACCAAGGCCGGGATCTCCTCCTCCGAAAGATAAGGCGCAAGCTCGCGGCAGATCCCGTGCATCTTCGGGAGGTGCGGATTAATGAAGGGCGGGTTCAAGACCCGCTGCGCCACGGAAAAGAGGGAGAGGTGAATCGGCCATGGCAGGCCCCCTCCGGCAAGTTCCTGCCGGAAGGATTCAGCGGCCTGAATACTGTCCGATCGTTCTATTTTCTGCAAAAGAACATCCGCCATGGACTGCCTCCTTAACTGCCTTTTATCCCTTGATCTAAAGCTGAGAGAATCAGAACTCCCTTTTTCATATTATCACGATTCTACCGACGCCCGAACTTCTCCCGTCTGGAGGGCCAGGGCGCGTCACGCGAAACAGGGCCCCAAGAGTTATGATGATTTGAAGTTTATGGTTGGAACAATGGTTGCCGCTTATTGCCGAGGAAAGAGGCTGGAAGGGCGTGAATTGGCTTATAATAAAAATAGGAATGTGAATTGCGCAAGAGGGGGCTCTCGATGAAAGAATACGGGCTCTACATCGATGGAGAATGGGTGAAGACTTCCAGCGGAAGCACTTTCGAGACCAGGAATCCCGCTACGGGGGAAACCCTGGCGGTTTTCCAGGAAGGTTCGCGCGGGGACGTGGTCAAGGCCGTCGAGGCGGCGCAAAAAGCTTTTCCCGGATGGAAGAGATTCCCCGCGCCCAAACGCGGAGAAATCCTGCTCAAGACCGCGGCGATTCTGCGGCGGCGAAAGGACGAGCTGGGGGCCATGGTCAGCCGGGAGATGGGCAAGGTTCTCCCCGAAGGCAAGGGGGACGTGCAGGAAGCGATCGACTTTTTCGAGTACATCGCCGGCGAGGGCCGAAGGCTTTGGGGCGAGACCACCCCTTCGGAGCTCCCCGACAAGATTTGCCTTACTTTGAGGCAGCCCATCGGGGTCGTGGGGTGCATCACCCCCTGGAATTTCCCCGTGGCCATCCCTTCCTGGAAGCTCGGGGCGGCGCTGATCTCCGGGAACACGGTTGTTTACAAGCCGGCCACCCTGACCCCGCTCTGCGCGGCGACTCTGGTGGAAATTCTGGCGGAGGCGGGACTGCCGGCCGGAGTGCTGAACATGGTCACCGGCCCTCCGAAGACGGTGGGAGAAGAGATCCTGGAAAACCCTCTCATCCGGGCGGTTTCCTTTACGGGCAGCGTGGCGGCCGGGAAAGAAATCTACTCCAGGGGTTCCCGGCTGCTCAAGCGAATCGGGCTGGAGCTCGGGGGCAAGAACCCCCAGATCGTCCTGGAAGACGCCAACCTGGAGCTGGCGGTCGACGGCGTGCTTTTCGGCGCTTTCGGGACCGCCGGCCAGCGGTGCACGGCTACGAGCAGGCTGATCGTTCAGGATAAAGTTTACGACGAGGTGAAGGAGCGGCTGCTGACCCGTACCCGGGGACTTAAGATCGGAGACCCAGTGGACCCGAAGGTCGACGTGGGGCCGGTAGCCAGCACCGAGCAGCAAGAAAAAATCCTGAGTTATATTCAGATTGGGATCGATGAGGGGGCGAAGATGGTCTGCGGCGGGAAGAAGCTCACCGGCAGCCGATATGATGCCGGCTTTTTCATCGAGCCCACTATTTTTGAAGCAACACACGGCATGCGGATTACGAAGGAAGAAATTTTCGGCCCCGTCCTCGCCATGATGCGGGTCAAGGATTATGACGAGGCCGTGGCCGTGGCGAACGACGTGGAATACGGCCTCTCCTCTTCGATTTACACGGCGAATGTCAACCTCGCTTTTCGGGCTATGCAGGACCTGGAAGCGGGGGTCACTTACATCAACGCTCCCACGATCGGGGCCGAGGTCCATCTTCCTTTCGGGGGAGTCAAGAACACGGGGAATGGCACCCGCGAGGCGGGCAGCGAAGCGATCCATGAGTTCACGGAGGTGAAGTCAGTGTTTGTGGATTACAGCGGCCGGCTGCAGAAGGCGCAGATAACCCAGGAATGAAATGCGAGTTGATCTGGCCGATCCGTCGGATCCGACCGATCGGTCCGAACAACTCGCAACTATCAACTTACGGCAATCAGGCGGGGGGAATGACCGGTAAACCGGACGTGATCGTGATCGGGGCGGGCCTGGCAGGCTTGTGCTGTGCGCTTCGGCTCCAGCAGGGCGGGCGCGCGGTCCTCCTCCTGGAGGCTTCTGACGGCCCCGGGGGCAGGGTTCGCACGGACCGGGTGGAGGGTTTTTTGCTGGACCGCGGCTTCCAGGTCTTGCTCACCGGCTACCCGGAGGCTCAAAGGACCCTCGATTACGGCGCGCTCGGATTGTGTTCCTTCTATTCCGGCGCTCTGGTCCGTTACGGCGGGAGGTTTCACCGTCTGGCAGACCCGTGGCGCCACCCGCTGGATGCCGGCAAAAGCCTCTTCTCCTCCATCGGGACGCTGACCGACAAAATGCACGTGGGCCGCCTCCGGGCCCGGATCCTCGCCGGCACGGTCGAGGACCTCTTTCTGCGTCCCGAGACGACGACGCTCGAGGCGCTGAAGGAATTTCATTTTTCCGACAAGATGATCGACCGCTTCTTCCGCCCTTTCCTGGGGGGGATTTTCTTTGACTGCGACCTTGGATTTTCGAGCCGGATGTTCGAGTTCGTTTTCCGGATGTTCTCCCAGGGAGACACGGTGATCCCCGCCGCGGGCATGGGATCCGTCCCCGCTCAGCTGGCTTCGCGCCTTTCCCCGGGGACCCTGAGGCTAGGCGCCCGAGTGAGCTCCATTTCAGAGGATGGCGTAATCCTGGTTTCGGGAGAAATCATCCCTGCCGGGATTGTAGCCGTAGCCACGGAGGGGCCCGAAGCCGCCCGCCTCCTCGAAGATGAAAAGCGGCCTTCCTCCCGATCTGTGACCACCATGTATTTTGCCGCCGAAAAAACTCCCCTTTCCGAACCGCTGCTGGTATTGAACGGGGAAGGGAAAGGCCCGGTGAACAGCCTCTGCGTCCCGAGTGTGATTGCCCCATCCTACGCGCCTGAAGGGAGAACGCTGATCTCGGCTTCGACGATCGGGAACCCCGGGGAGAGCGACGCCGAGCTGGAATCAGCCGTGCGCCTCCAGATGAGGGAATGGTTTGGCCGGGAAGTGGAGGGGTGGCGCCACCTTCGAACGTACCGGATCTCTCATGCCTTGACACCGCAGGATCCGCCCGTTTTCAACCCCAC
This sequence comes from uncultured delta proteobacterium, assembly GCA_963712535.1. Lineage (GTDB taxonomy): Bacteria > Desulfobacterota > SM23-61 > SM23-61 > SM23-61 > CAVQIK01. The sequence continues at coordinate 504,923 of CAVQIK010000004.1, forward strand.
TGCGCCCACGGTTCCGGTCCGGCCCGGAGTCTTCACTTGCGGGGAATACCGGAGCGCGGCTTCGATCCAGTGGGCAATGTTCTCCGGGCGAATGGCCGCTGAATCGATCCTACGAGAAAAAGAGGCGTTGTAGCTCGTCGCTTGTTGCTTTCCCCTCCCCCTCGACGGGCATAGGCGCTAACTTAACCCCCCTTTGAAAAAGGGGGGAGGGGGGATTTTCAGTGGGAGCCGAGCCGTGTTGAAGTACTGTGCAAATCTCAAAGCCAAATCCCGCCAATTGCGAAGTAATTTGACAGAGAGCGAAAGAGCTCTTTGGTCAGGATTGCGGAGTAAACAGGTCCTTGGTGTCCAATTTTATCGTCAGAAACCCATTGGCGAATATATCGTGGATTTCTTCGCGCCACGGGCAAAGTGGGTCATAGAAGTTGATGGATCACAGCACGTGGAAGAAAAACAAGCCAAGAAAGATAAAGATCGCGATGACTATTTGGCCTCTCTTGGGTTCAAAGTCTTGCGATTTACCAGCAGAGAAGTTCTGAAGGAAAGGGAGGATGTGGCGGAGGTTATCTACCGTACTATTAAAGAGAACCTATCAGCAGAAATCCCCCCTGGCCCCCCCTTGCAAAGGGGGGAATTGAAGAAAAAAATCCTAAGTTAGCGCTTATGCCCTCGACGGGGGAGGGGAAGGGTGGGGGCGAAATGGAATTCTTTCACACCTTCTATTTCTCCGTTGTCCCTCAGAGGTGAGTCGTGGACTTCTACCATATAGATGATTTGCTGACCGAAGAGGAAAAGGCGTACCGAAACCGCGTGGCGAAATTCGTGGACGACGAGTGCCTCCCGATCATCGCCGATCATTTCGATAAAGGGACCTTCCCCGTGCACCTCATCCCGCGCATGGCCGAAATGGGCCTCTTCGGGGTTCACGTCGAAGGTTACGGGTGCAAGAAGGCCAGCGACATGGTTTACGGGCTGGTGTGCCAGGAATTGGGGCGGTGCGACAGCGGTCTGCGGGCGATGTTTTCGGTCCAGAATTCACTCGTGATGTACCCTCTCTACGCCTTTGGGGCTGAAGAGCAGAAAGAGAAGTGGCTTCCACGGATGGCCAGGGGGGAGGCCGTCGGGTGCTTCGGCCTCTCGGAGCCTGACGCCGGCTCCGACCCGGGGGGAATGTCGACGACAGCCGAGAGACGGGGAGATCAATGGGAAATCAACGGGACGAAAATGTGGATCACCAACGGGCCGATTGCACGGGTGGCCGTCATTTGGGCCAAAACAGGGGAGGGGATCCGGGGATTTCTGGTGGAAATGGGAACTCCCGGTTTCCAGGTCACGCCGATTCAGCGGAAGTTTTCCTACCGGACTTCCCCGACGGGTCTCCTCACTTTCAAGGACTGCACGGTTCCGGAAGAAAACCGTCTCCCGGGAGCCCTGGGGCTCAAGTCCGTTTTCCAGTGCCTGAATTTCGCCCGCTTCGGCGTGGCCTGCAGCGCCCTCGGCTCGGCGGTCGCCTGTTTCCAAGCTGCGCTGAATTTTGCGCGGAGCAGGAAGGTCTTCGAAAAGCCGATCGCCTCGTACCAGCTCGTCCAGGAAAAACTGGCCCACATGGCAGCTGAAATCACCAAGGCCCAGCTGCTCACGTATCATCTGGCCAGGCTGCTCGACCGGGGAGAGGCGCGTCCCCCGCATATCAGCATGGCCAAGCTGAACAATGTCCGGGAGGCGATGAAGATCGCCCGGATGGCCCGGGACATCCTGGGGGGAAGGGGAATCCTCGCCGATCATCAAGTAATCCGCCACCTCTGCGACCTGGAAGCGGTGAGCACCCTCGAGGGCACGGAGAGCATGCACACGCTGATCATCGGGCAGGACCTCACGGGAATTTCGGCTTTTGCTTAAACCTATTTGCCAACTTCAGGGGCGCAGCAGCTTTAACCTGCCGCCCCCTTTCAAGAGGAAGACCATTCGTTCCTTTCATTGCAGGTTGGAACTTCATTCTCTCTGCTATTCCCCCCTCGCCCCGCCCTCTCCCCCCTGTGAGACTGTGTCGTAATCCCGTTCATGGTTCGATCCCGCGCTCCGCGCGGGACTCCCCACGAACGGAAACGACCCATTAATGAATCAATAACTTAGCCGTTCGCCCTGAGCCTGTCGAAGGGCCAGCGGCGAATTACGACACAGCCTCTTGGGGGTAGAGGAGAAAGGGGAGGGGGGCAATTTGGCTGCGGTCCAGTGTTCCATTATTTATGCCAGCTTCAATAAATGGGAGATGATCCGCAATTATAGTGAACGGCTTAAGTAAGTCGACATCCAGTTGCCTCTTATTGACTTATGTCTCGCCGTAAAATCCCCCCTGCCCCCCTTTGATAAAGGGGGGTTTGGGGGGATTTACCAGGGATTGCCCATGCAATGTCCACTTTCTTTGGTCGGGCACTATAATATGGTTTCCTGGTCTTCTTTGTCCTCGGTTCCCCTCGCTAGAGCAGGCTGACATCATACCCCGGGGTTGCCGACCACTACGAAGTGATCCCCTTCCCGTTGGTAGAAGATCTTGTCGAAGCGGTAGTAGGACTGTCCCTTGTGCTGGATCTCCACCGCGTACGGGGGAATGGTGGGCACCTGCGCCCCTGCCGGGGCGTCTACCGTCACGTACCGGGTCTTGCCGTCGCGCGTGATCTTCTGGTAGAAGACGTGATTGTTCAGGTAATATTCCTGCCCGCCGACCGTCAACTTACGCGGGTCGGAGAGGGCCGTCAGTTCGGCGCCCGCCGGCGGTGACGTGACCACGTACTTCACATCCCCGCCGGCGTAAACCGGCTCGTACCAAACTGCATCGCAGTAATAGTGAGTCGTGCTGCCGGTGGTCTGATTGATCACGACGGTCTTCTGACAGGGGGGCTTGTCGTCGATGTAAAAAGAATAGGAAACCGTGGTCACCGGAGCCCCATACCACCAGTTGGAATGCCAGTGATCGTCCCAATACTCGTCATACCTGTCGTTGTACCAGTTTTGCCAGTCTTCGCGATTCTGATTCCGCCACTCCTGCCGATCCTCTTGTCTCTGGTCGCGATCGCGGGTAGGCAACTGCTCCGGCTTGAGACCCGAGTTCTCGTACTTTGTCCGAAGCTCCTGCTTTTGCTCGGGGGTAAGGTTTTTAGCGCGTTCCCTGAATTCCTGTCTCTGTTCGGGTGTCCGGTTACCCGCCCTGTTCTGAAGCGACTGCTTTTCCTGCGCGGTGAGGCCTGAGGCGCGGGCGTCAAGCTGCTGCTTCTGTTCCGGCCTCAGGTCGGCCGCCTTCTTCTGCAGCGACTGTCTCTCGTCGGGGGTAAGGCCTGAGGCACGCTCCTCAATCTGCTGCCGATTTTCCGGCCTCAGGTTGGCGTCCCTCTGGTCTCTCGCCTGAGCGGTGAGCCCCGAGGCGCGTTCCTGGGACGTTGGACGCTGCTCCGCATTCAGCCCTCTGTCGCCGGAACGACGATCGCCCCCAGCGGAATCACCGGGCGAACGCTGTGAAAGGTTCCCTTGGGAAGGGCGGGACAGGTCGCCGGCAGCGGGCCGGGCCGCATCCCGTGACCCCGACGGGGCGCTGTTGCGGATCGAACCGAAGTTGCTGCCCCCGCCGCCCGGGGAGCCGCCACCCCCGCCCCGGGAGAAACCGCCTCCCCCGCCGCGGCTCCCTCCTCCTCCGGCCCCCCCGCCGCGGCCGCCCCCGCCGCCACCTCGAGCCGCTTCGAGGAGATCGGGTAAACCCCAAAAGGCCAGGCAAACGGCGATGAGCAGAATCGTAAACATCTTCGCTTTCATGGTCAGCCTTCCTTATTCCGTCCTGCGCGGCGGCACCAGCACGCCGATAGCCTGCGAACCGGCCGGCACGACGAACTTGAACAGATCCCCCCTGAAACGCTTCGGTATTTCCCAGACGCCAAGGGAGGCGACAAATTGAGGTGTGCCGGGTTCCTCCCGGTAAGTGATGGCCAGCTTCCGGATGAACGGGGTGGCTCCCAGTTCCACCCAGATCTGCCAATCGACCGTCTCACCCCGGAACGAGAGGTGCCGGCACCGCCGGCCGCCTACCAGGCTCTCGCCGACGATGTCGGCTTCGAGGGCGCGTTGTTCGAGGGGGCGAAGGTCGCTGTAGAGGATGTCGGAGAGGGGAAACGCCTCATTGAACAGCCCTTCCAGCATATCGAGCATCCCGTCGAGGGTCGACGGGGCCTTGACCCGGGTGTGCACATTCTTGGACCGTTCGGCGATGGTGAGGGTCGCTCCGTCGTACCAAAACTGGCGCCGGCGGCCGTCGTCGAGGTGAACTTCGGCGAACAGCCGGTTGGGGCGCTGCAGGAAGATGTCGCCGTGCTTTTCAAACTGCAGCCGGCGCCCGTCTTCCTGGATCACGTCGTACGCCGCTGAAGCACGAATATGGAACCGCGGGAGCGCAACGAGAAAGTCGGAGGCCCGCTTAAGCTCGGCCAGCGCCGCAGGGTCCCGGAGCCGGTCGGCATCGGCCGCCCCTGTGCCCGCCTCAGGTTTGGTCTGCTCTGTCGGCGGTGCAGGCTGGGCCGCGATGGAGGCCTCGGGCAGCCAGAGCAGCAGGCCGAATACACCGAGCAGGCAAATCGTTACTCTCCGGCATCGTTTCATGAGGTGTTCCTCCCGGAAGGACGTTCGGAATTTTTGGGGGCAGGTGGTTTCTCCTTGGGGTTTGTAAATCGCGCCGAATTCCAAAATAAGCTTATTTTATAGTGCCCGACCAAAGAAAGTGGACATTGCATGGGCAATCCCTGGTAAATCCCCCCAAACCCCCCTTTATCAAAAGGGGGCAGGGGAGATTTTACGGCGAGACATAAGTCAATAAGAGGCAACTGGATGTCGACTTACTTAAGCCGTTCACTATAGTATCAAATAGATAGAATGAGAGCAAGATGGGCCCGGCCCTCCTTGAGCATTATCCATGGCCCACCGGGGGTGGCTGCGGAGCTCCCGTTCCAGATTCTTACCACCTGTATCCTGCAAAAAGGGCGACAGACATCTGATTCGGATCTCCCCGGCGATCGACTACCGGGCTATCCTCTGCATCGCCGAGCAGTAGCTGATACCTAACCAGACCTCCAAAGAGCCAGTCTTGGTCGTAGTACCAGATGGCACCGGCTTGGGCCCGTACATCTCTCATTCCACTTTCGGCATTGAAATTAGGAAGTTCGGAAAGGGTCGCAGAACCTCTGTTGTTGTTGCTTACACCGAAATAAGTATCCATATAATCATTGTCGGCATATGTGGTTCCGGCTCCAATAAACACATCCCACCTATCCGTCACCTTTCTCCAGAAAGTCGTATCGAAATCCATTAAATATCCATTGTATGAGTCGGAAACATCCGCAAGAAATTTGAGAGTGAAATTTACCTTATTGCGCGGATCGACACCTTTGATTTCATAAACCAAAAAAGCACCAGCAGAAAGACCTGAATCAACCTTCTTCATTTTCTTTACCACATCATCCTCGATGTCATTATCTCTCGATCCGTAATATCTAACCAAAGGGCCCACATAAAAGTTCGGGTGGTTCAAAAAGTTAAAGCTCAGCTCCGGTCCGGCAAGTTTAATATACCGTTCCGAGCCACTGAAGGTATACTTCACAAACGGAAGTGGCACTGCCTTGTAATCATCGGACCCAAGATAATCTGGTATCATGGCGATACCAAGACCAACAACAGTCGGAGTATTTGCCACATCGCCAGTAGCGACAATTTCACTTGCAATCGCATCGCCGATAAATAAACTCATTAGAACGGCGGAAAAGGCTATCGTTTTGATCCATTTCATAAAATTTTCCCCCTCGATAAAATTTGAGCCAAGCGACTTCCAGGAGCGATGTATCGATACCCCAGGCAAGCTGTCCCGCGTGCGTATCTCAACTGGACATACAGCGAAATACATGCCAAGCGAATAATCAGTCTAAGCGGTTAGGTAAAGAGTTGGGAAATATCAGGTTTATTGAAATGAAGGGGCGGAGAGGGCAAAAAAAGAGGCTGATAATTGCCGATATTTCGGCAAAATGTCATTTGACGATTGCTTCGGGCAGAAAAAGGGAAGGCTTGGCGAGGATCAATGAATTGTAAGTGAACCAGTCCATCTGATTTGCCTTTTGACGAGCTTCCGCGGAAAAGTTAGTATAAACTATACCCGCGACTTCGCGGAATGTCTAAATGAAAAAAAAGCCCTAACCCGGCATATTAGAAAAGCACAAGTACATTTATGCCGCCAATAATGTTTTCGTGGGGGTTTTTGGGTTGAGAGAATACTCTTATCTCATCCGGAACGGGTCTTTCCTATGAGGATTCGCTCTCTCAAATTCGCAGTGTTGCTGCTGTTGCTAATATGGGCTAGCGCTTGCGCCCATTTGCCGGAATATGCCAAACCGCGCACCATTCAGAATGACGAAATACGCGAGGGATTGCTGAATGCCTTCACCTACAGGCAATTAACGCGAGAAGACTTCCGCGCGGCTTCATTGCCGGAAAATATGTCCCCGCATGGGAAAGGCATCAACGCCCAATCCGTGATCACAATACGCGCAACAGCCGATTCGAACGTCCGCATCATCCGTCGGCAGCCGCTTTTGGATCAGGTTAATTATGTTGGCACCCTTGACCATCTTGCCTTTGAAGCGGTCATGATCCCCGGCAACTCATGGTGGAACCCGAAAATCAATGCAGCCATGGCAGGCTATGTGCTTCAGCACGAACAAATCCACTTTGCACTCACGGAGCTTGCCGCTCGGAAGCTGACAAGGGATTCTCGAAAATGGGCATCAAATTTATCGGTGATAAAGGAGACTCCTGAACGGGTCTATTCTGAAATTGCTCAACAAATTAAGGGCATGATTAACTCTGCCCTGGAGGCCAACAAGAAACGACACTTGAAGTTCGACGAGGAAACGTCTCTATTCTACAGCCCGTCCTGGCAGGCGTGGTGGTTAGAGATGGTGGAGAAAGAATTAAGGCAGACGGAATCGGCTACAAACCTTCGAATGGGGCAGGCTTTTTCCGATGATGAGATGGGGGGTTCCCTTTCCTGAAGCGGTGATATATCTCTGTGGCAAGAATGACCTCACCATTCAGGTTCTTGAATCCTATTTCTTCTTTGAGTAAAGATTTGCGATTTTCACATCCGGGAGAAAAAGACGTTCTTTCCCTTCGCGGAAAGAGGGATCCCCATGATGATGCTTGCTTCCGGCATGTAATTCATGCGCTTGGCGGCCGCGCCGATCCGGTAAAAGATGCGGTTATCGACGTTCAGCAGGCTGGCGGTTTTCACTGCCGAGCAGACCGCGACCCCAAGGTCCAGCGCCTTGAAGATACACGTCGGTCCCTCAAAATCCTGGCCGAGCTTCTTCTCCGCCTTTTCAAAATCGCCACAGGACGGGTAACCGCATGCCCCACAGTTGGTGACGTATTTTTTCGTCCCCCGCACCCCGATGAGGACGATGGCTTCCGATCCCTTGATCTCTTGCGCCTGAAGGCCCCAGCGTTCCACCTTCCGCTCGACTCCTATTCTTTCCATGTCGGCCGCCAGGGCTTCCACTTCCGGGCCATGCACGACCGCCGTCAGAATGTCATCGACTCCCCCGCTTTTTGGGGCCGTCCTTGCCGAAACGACCATCAGGTTCGCGGTCTCGAGGACCCCCTGGCGTTCTTGCTCCCTCCCGTCGAGAATTGGCATGATTCCTCCTTGTAAGTTTCTGGAAACTGAGATGGATTCGAATATACGGGGAGGAAGAGTGGGTGTCAAGCAGGCTTGGAAGGGGTCCTCCCCCAACGGGGAATCCCTTCGGCGGAGACGGCAACTTCGAAGTTTAGTATTTGAATGACAACTGCGCTGCCAAGCCCTTTCTGGAGGGAAGGATGGACAGCCCAAAACCACTCTCCGGGTCGATACCGATAAAAGCATCGTGGATCCATGAGCACAGAAAATTTCCCAAGGCAGCGCCGACCAGCACATCGGTGGGGAAATGCTCGCCCCCCTCGATGCGGCCCCAGGCCATCGCCGTGCCCAAAACGAGATTTCCGGCCTTGATGGACATTCTCGCTCCGCCGGGCATGGAAATGGAATCCAGATTCCGGTGAGAAAGGGCGATCGCGCCGAATCCCAGCCCTGCGTGGCCGGAAGGAAAGACGGCGTCGTTTGAGCCGACCGGGTTCTCCCGCCCCGTAGCTTCCCTGATCCCCAGCGTGACCCCGCCGGTTAACAGCAAGGCCGTCGATTCAACCGCCGCCCCCTTTATTTTCCATCGTACCCAGTCTTCCCTGTTCTCCCCGCTCGGGGTGGCCAGCAAGGTTCCAAGGGTCTCCAGGTACATGGCGGTGTAAATGTAATCGCTGCTATCCCGGGCCCTTCTTTCCGATCCGAAAACAGGACGGTGATCTATGGCCCAATCTGATATTTTGGAATCGAAATCATCAATTCTTAAGAGAAGGGCTCCTGCCGCCGGAATGAGAGTCTGCCAGTCCGTCAGGGCGCGGTACGCCGCAAGGCGGATCCTTTCAAAGGATGAAGAGGAGAAAGCGTCCTCTCCCCAGCCGCGGCCGTTTTCCAAGGTTCCGCAGCCGCCAAAGAGCAGGGTAACGGCGACGAAGAAAAATGGGAGGAAATGAAACCTGCACGCATTTTGATTCAATTCATATAACCTCGTCCGGCTCTGATTGAACGCTGGAATTAAAAACGTCTCCGAAGGAAGAAAGAAACCCGATCTCCTTGCCCAGGCCGAGACATTTCCCTCATCCATGCCAGTGACTCGGGACTAGGGACGGTGACACGTCCGTCACGGCGTGAACACCAGGAATCATTCTTCCATCAGAATTAGGTCGGGGTCCTCCAGAAGCTCGATGACCGTGTTCAGAAACCGGACCGCCTCGGCCCCGTCCACCACCCGGTGGTCAAAGGACAAAGAGAGCGGGAGGACTTTCCGGATTTCAATTTTTCCGTCAATCACCACGGGTTTATCAAAAATTTTCCCCATCCCCAGGATGGCGACTTCAGGATGATGGATAACCGGAAAACCCCAGATCCCCCCCATGGCGCCATAGTTGGTAATGGTAAACGTTCCCCCTCTCAAATCCGCGAGGTCGATGGTGCGGTTTCGGGCCCTGTCGGAAAGAGATTCCAGCTCGGAAGCCAGTTGAAATAGGTTCTTTCCCCGGACGTTCTTCACCACCGGAACCATGAGCCCGTCCTTCGTATCCACAGCGATTCCCATGTTGTAGTATTTCTTCACCACGATCTCGCTCTTCTCGTCATCGAGGGAGGAATTCAGGTAAGGGTGTTCCTGGAGCGCGCCGATCACGGCTTTGATCACAAAAGGAAGAAGGGTCAAATGAATGTTCTTCTGGGCCGCCCTTTCTTTGGCCTTCGCTTTCAAGGCCAGCAATTTGGTCACTTCCGCCTCATCCAGGTTGGCGACGTGGGGAATCGTGCTCTTGGATTTCACCATGGCCTGGGCGATGGTTTTCCTCATTCCCTTCAAAGGGATCCTTTCAACCGGGCCGAAAATATCCTGCGCTGCTTTCTCGGGAACCTCTTTCTCCGCCGGTCTCTTCTCCTCCGCGGCTTTCAGAACGTCATCTTTGGTAATGCGGCCCTGGGGGCCTGTCCCTTTTACGCCGGCGAGATCAACCTTCAGGTCCTTGGCGAGCCTCCGAACCATCGGGACCGCAAGGATCTCCGCCTCTCGGGGGGGCGCCGCGGGAGCGGGCCTGGGTGGAGCGGAGGGTTTTTCCTTTTTCTCCGGCTCTTCCTCCGGGGCCTCTTCCAACTCTCCAACGACTCCCGTCGAGGGTTGGGGTTCGGCCTTGGGTTGTTTTACCGGTTCGGCTTTGGCCCCCGGTTTCTCTCCCGGTTCCCCGATGACGATGATCACCTTTCCCACGGCGACCGTCTCTCCCTCGGAGGCGCCCAGGCTAAGGACGACGCCTTTTTTGGGGGAGGGAATATCGACGACGGCCTTATCGGTTTCCACCTGGACGAAGACCTGCCCCTCGTCAACGGACTCCCCTTCCTTGACCAGCCATTTCACGATCTCGCCTTCGGTCAGTCCTTCTCCCAAATCCGGCATTTTGAATTCGAAGGCCATTGACTCCCTCCAAAACGTCAGTAGGGGCGGTTCGCGAACCGCCCCTACAATTTTAAAATTCCATTACTTTCCGGATTCCCCGCAAAATCCGCTCGGGGTTGGGCAGGTAATGGTTCTCCAGTTTTATCAAGGGGAAGATCACGTCAAAGCCCGTGACCCTTAGCACCGGGGCCTGCAGGGAAAGAAGCGTCTTTTCGTTGATCCGGGCGATGATCTCCGCCCCTACGCCGCAGGTTGGGGGAGCCTCGTGGACGATGACCGCCCTCCCCGTTTTCCGCACGGATTCCAGGAAAGTTTCTTCGTCCATGGGGGAGATCGTCCGAAGGTCGATCACTTCGGCCTGGATCCCGTCCTCGCCCGCTTTTTCCGCCGCCCGGAGAGTCTCGCGCATCATGGCCCCCCAGGAGATCAAGGTGAGGTCTTTCCCCTCCCGCACCACCTTCGCCTGCCCGATGGGCACCGTGTACTCCTCGTCCGGCACTTCCTCGCGGATCGCACGGTAGACTCGTTTAGGTTCGAAGAACAGGACGGGGTCCGGATCTCGAATCGCCGAGATGATCAACCCCTTGGCGTCATAGGGCGTGGAGGGAATCACTACCTTGATTCCCGGCATGTGGGCGTAAAAGGCCTCCGGGCTTTCCGAGTGGTGTTCCGGCGCGCGGATCCCCCCGCCCCATGGGGAACGGATGACGAGGGGGCACGTAAAACGACCCCTGGAACGGTTCCTGATGCGGGAGGCGTGATTCACGATCTGATCCATCGCCGGCGGCAGAAAGCCCTCGAACTGGATCTCGGCGACAGGTTTGAGCCCCTTCACCGCCATTCCGATTGCCACTCCGACAATCCCTGATTCGGCCAGGGGGGTGTCGAAGACCCGTTCCTGTCCGAACTTGGCGAGAAGCCCATCCGTCACCCGGAAGACCCCGCCCTCCCTTCCCACATCCTCGCCCAGGATTACCACCGATGGGTCTTTCTCCATTGCGACCCGAAGCCCGCTGTTGATGGCTTCAACGAGGTTCCGCTTGGCCATCCTTCAACTCTCCTTATCCTTTAGGAACCCGAGGTAATCCTCCATCTGCCTCTTCAGGTCGGGGGTCATTTCCGCAAAGGTGTAGCGGAACATGTCCTCCACTTCCGGCGGCGGGAACTCCTCGGCCTCCTGAACAGCCTGGTTGACGCGGGCATCCGCGTCCGCCTTAGCCGTCCTCTCCAGGTCTTCGCTCCAGAGGCCGCGGTTTTTAAGATACTTCTCCAGCCTCAGGATGGGATCCCGGAGCTTCCATTCTTCCACCTCGGCGCTCTCCCGGTACTTGTTCGGGTCATCCGCGGTCGTGTGAGGCCCGGAACGGTAGGTAAAGGCCTCGATCAGGGTGGGACCTTGCCCGGAGACGGCCCTCTCCCGGGCCTCCTTCGTTGCGGCGTACACGGCGAAGACGTCGTTCCCGTCCACCTGGATGCCGGGGAACCCGTAGGCGACCGCTTTCTGGGCGATCGTCCTGGAGGCGGTTTGCAGTTTGCGAGGGACGGAGATCGCGTATTGATTGTTCTGGCAGAAGAAGATGGTGGGCGTCCGGAAGACGCCGGCAAAGTTCATGGCCTCGTGAAAATCCCCCTCCGAAGTGGCCCCGTCCCCAAAATATACGATCGTGCAGATTTTTTCCTTCTGGAGCTTGGCCGCCCAAGCCGCCCCGACCGCGTGCGGAGGCTGGCTCCCCACGGGGACGGAAACGGGGAACACGAAAACGTCTTCCGGGACGATCTGCCCCCTCTCGTCGCCCATCCAGTAAAGCAGAATGTTTTTCAGGGGAACGCCGCGGAGACAAAGAACTCCGCTCTCCCGGAAAGAGGGGAATACCCAGTCTTCTTTTGCGAGGGCCCGGGCGCTTCCCGCCTGGGATGCCTCCTGGCCGGCGATAGGGGGGTAGGTCCCCATTCTGCCCTGCCGCTGGAGAGCCAGGGCTCTCTGGTCGGCCGCCCGAATCAGGATCATGTCCCGATAAAAATTCAGGACTTCCTCATTGCTCAAATCCGGTTTAAGATTTTCCTCCAGGCGCCCATCGGGATGGAGGATCTGCAGCATCTCGCCTTTCAAGGGATCGAATTTTTCGATCATCGGAACTCCGGGGAAGCAAAAAAGTTCGCAAATGTAGGGACACGCAGCAGCGTGCCCCTACGGAGTTCGGAGATGGGGGTTCGCACCAAAATTTGGTGGTCTCGTAAAAAGTCTCTTGGATCGTCACCCCCGCGAAAGCCGGGGTCCAGAACGCTTTTGATTTAACCGGATTCCGGCTTTCGCCGGAATGACGGAAGACCAAAATTTTTACTTTTTAGAATCCTTGTATTGCTCCGGACCAAATTTCTTCGAATTACATTACTTCTTTTTTTCTTTCTCCAGCATACTCTTGGCGATGATTCTTCTCATGATCTGGGCCGAGCCCTCGTAAATCTGGATTACCTTAGCGTCCCGCATCAGTTTTTCCACGGGGTGCCACTTGGTGTACCCCTGAGCGCCGTAGATCTGAACGGCGTCCGTCGTTACTTTCATGGCCACGTCCGCGGCAAACGCTTTCGAGATGGCCGATTCCTTCGATGTCCTCAGCCCCTGGTCGGCCATCGAGGCCGCCCGCCAGACCAGGAGCCGGGCCGCTTCGATTCCGATGGCCATGTCGGCCAGCATGAACTGCACCGCCTGATGATTGGCGATCGGAACCCCGAACTGGACTCTCTTCTGAGCATACCGGGTCGCGAGCTCCATGGCGGACCGGGCGAGGCCGACGGCCCCTATGGCGATCATGGGACGGGTGATGTCCAGGGCGGCCATGGCCTTTTTGAAACCCTCCGCCGTTCCCCCGAGCAGGTTTTCTTTCGGGACCCGAACGTCTTTGAAGGTTATCGTGGTGGTGTTCGAGGCGCGCTGGCCCATCTTGTCGATCGGCCCGCCGCGGCGGATTCCGGGAGTGTCTGCCGGGACGATGAAGCTCAATATGCCCTTGTGCTTCTTCTGCCGGTCCACGGTCGCAAACACGAGGTAGAGGTTTGCGTACCCCGCGTTGGTGATCCACATCTTCGTCCCGTTGAGGACGTATTCGTCTCCGTCCAGGGCGGCGGCGGTTTCCAGGGAAGCCGGGTCGGACCCCACGTGGGGCTCGCTGAGACAGTAGGATGCCAGGTTGAACTTCCGGCAGAAAGGCCTGAGATAGCTTTCCTTCTGGTCCTCCGTCCCGAACTTCACGATCGGGTACAGGGCAAGGGTGCTGACAAATATGGAGACGAAGATCCCCATGTCCGCCCAGGCCAGCTCTTCGGACATGATGCAGGTGTCGAGGACGCCCAAACCGCCCCCCCCGTATTCCTTGGGAACGAGCGGGACGAGAAAACCCTCGCCGTAGGCCTTCTCCATGATGTCCAGCGGGAATTCCCCGTCGCGGTCCAGCTTGGGGGCAACCGGAAGAATCACCTCCCGGGCGAACCGGCCGGCCCTTTGCTGAAGGTCTTTTTGTTCCGGCGTAAGATCGAATCCGATCATTTCTTTTCTCCGTACGCGTAAAACCCTCTCCCGGTCTTCACGCCGAGAAATCCCGCCTCCACGTACTGGGTGAGGAGAGGGCAGGGGTGGTATCTCGCCCCGAATGCTTCCTGGAGGACCTTCATCACCGAAAGCACCGTGTCCAGGCCCACCAAATCAGCCAGCTCTATGGGCCCCATGGGGTGATTGGCCCCCATTTTCATCATCGAGTCGATCTCTTCCTTGCTGCCCAACCCTTCGTACAGGGCATAGATCCCCTCGTTCATGTAGTTAAAGATCAGACGGCTGGAGATGAAACCGGGCTGGTCGTTGGCCGCAAGGGGTGTCTTCCCCAGTTTTACACTCAGCTCCTTGGCGATCTGGAAAGTCTCATCGGAGGTCACCAGCCCCCGCACGAGTTCGATGAGTTTCATGACCGGCGCCGGGAGGAAAAAATGCATCCCCACTACCTTGTCGGGCCGCTTGGTAAACGAGCCGATCCGGGTGATCGATATGGAGGAAGTGTTGCTGGCGAGCACGGCCGACTTCGGGGTCACTTCATCCAGGGTCTGGAAGACCTCCTTCTTTATGTTGATATTCTCGGACGCCGCTTCGATGACGAGGTCGCAATCCTTAAAATCTTCCAGTCGGGTCGTAGCGGAGAGCCTTCCAAAAGCGGTCTTCTGCTCGTCCGCGGTCATTCTCCCTTTCTGCACCCGCCGGTCAAAGTCGGAGGAAATCCTCTTTTTCCCTTTTTCAACGGCGGCCTCATTCACGTCTCTCATGATCACCGGGTAACCCGTCGCGACAAGGATCTCCGCGATCCCGCTGCCCATCTGCCCGGCGCCGACGACCCCGATTTTTTTAATGTCGTTAATGTCCATGACAATCCCCCTATTTGGCTGTGATCGGACCGATTCGTCGGATCCGACCGATCGGTCCGACCAATTATTCCACCCCCGGTTCCGTCATCCGCCAGGGGTCGAGAACTTTTTCTAGCTCCTCTGCCGGTAGGACCTTCCGGGCCGCCGCTACCTCTCTTACCGTTTTCCCCGAATCGTAGGCTTCCCGGGCGATCCGGGCGGCTGCATCGTGGCCGATCCTGGGGCTGAGCGCGGTCACCATGGCCAGGCTCTTTTCGATCATTTCCCGGCACCGTTCCTCGTCGGCTTTCAGCCCCCTGATGCATTTCTCCGTAAAGACGGACGTGGAAGTCGCTAAGAGATGAATGGACTGAAGGAGGTTGTAGGCCATCACCGGCATCATCACGTTCAGCTCGAAATTTCCGAGCATTCCGGCAATGGTGACGGTCAGGTCGTTCCCGATGACCTGGGCGGCGACCTGGCAGAGAGCCTCGGGGATCACCGGGTTTACTTTGCCCGGCATGATGGAAGACCCCGGCTGAACGGGGGGGACCCGGATCTCCCCGATCCCGCAGCGCGGCCCGGAGCCCAGCCAGCGGATGTCGTTGGCGATCTTCATCAGGCTAGCGGACAGGGTCTTCAACGCCGCGCTGGCCTCCACCACGGCGTCTTTCGCTCCCTGGGCCTCGAAATGATTTTCCGCTTCCCGGAACGTAAGGCCGGTCAGTTCGTTGATCTTTCGGATCGCCAGGGCGGCAAAGCGGGGGTGAGTATTGATCCCCGTGCCCACGGCCGTCCCGCCCAGGGCCAGTTCCGCCAGGTCCTCGCGGGCCATTTCGACCCTCCGGATCCCGTGTTTCACCATGCTTGCATAGCCGCTGAATTCCTGGCCCAGCCGCATGGGGGTCGCGTCCTGCAGGTGAGTCCGCCCGATTTTGATGACCCGGTCGAATTCCGCGGCTTTCTTGCCGAGGGCCTCCTCAAGCCCTTTCAGGGCCGGAATCAACTCCCTCTCCAGGCCCTCGAGTGCGGAAATGTGAATGGCGCTCGGGATCACGTCGTTGCTGGACTGGCTCTGATTCACATGGTCGTTCGGGTGGACCGGCTTCTTCTCTCCTACCTTTCCTCCCAGGAGTTCGTTGGCCCGGTGGGCGATCACCTCATTGGCGTTCATGTTGGTGGAAGTGCCCGAGCCGGTCTGGAAGATGTCCAGGACGAAGTGCTCGTCCAGCTTTCCTTCCAATACTTCCCCGGCTGCCTCCAGGATCGCCTTGCCCAATCTTTGATCCAGGACCCCGAGCTCCATGTTCGCCCCGGCTGCAGCCATCTTGATCAAAGCCAGCGCGCGGATGAACTGCCGAGGAAAACGAATCCCGCTGATGGGGAAATTTTCCACGGCCCTCTGGGTTTCGGCTCCCCAATAGGCATTCTCGGGGACCTGCATTTCCCCCATGGAGTCTTTTTCTGTCCGGAATCGTGTAACCATTCCTCTTTTCACGTCCATTCCTCAGCGGAATTTCTCAAAGCACCAACGAGGAGGGAGGGGACATTCCCCCTGGGCACTCGAATCCCGGATTTTTCAGAATTCATCCCGTGGCCTTGCGCGCTCGGTGAAAGATGGGCCAAGTAGCGACGGATGGAAATGAGCTTTGTTTAAAAATGAAATAAAGGGGGGAAGAAATAAATAGAGCGAAGGCTGTATTTTATTGAGAAAAATAGTGTATTTTGAGAAAAGCCTTTCTTCGAGCAGCGGGAAGGCACAAAATCTATTCCCGTGGGCCGCGGGAGAAATTACCGTTGAATCGTTTCCCGTGAGGAGATATATTCAGGCTGATCGGGATCACGGCGGGTATTCCAGTCCCCCGTGAGTAACAAGAAGATCGGAAGGAGGACAAAATGGTGACCCAGACTTTCCAGTTCAAGACCCCGTCGGTGATCGTAAGCGGGCCGGGGGCGGCCGGGGAGGTCGGCGCATTCGCCAAAGGGATGGGAAAGAAAGCCCTGATCGTGACCGACAGCAACCTCGAAAAATTCGGCATCCCGAAAGAGATCAGAAACCGTCTCGAGGCCGCGGGTGTCCCCTTTTCGGTGTATGACCGGGTGACGACCGAACCCAGTATGGACTACACCGTAGAGGGCCTGAAAGTCTTCCGGGAAACGCAGGCCGATTTCCTCATCGCGGTGGGGGGAGGCAGCCCGATCGACGCCGCCAAATCCATCTCCGCTCTTTCCACCAATCCCGGGAAGATCAGCGACTTTATGGGGGCGAACAAGATCCCCAGGCCGGGAGCTCCCCTGATTGCAATTCCGACGACCGCCGGGACCGGGAGCGAGATCACCCCGTTCACCATCATCACCGACACGGAACGCGACGTGAAGATGCTCATCGCCAGCCCCCACATCATTCCGCGGGTGGCGCTCGTAGATCCCCTTCTGACTCTGACCCTCCCCCAGGATTTCACCGCGGCAACCGGCTTGGACGCCCTCACCCATGCCATCGAAGCGTACGTTTCGGTGAAAGCCCAGCCGATTACCGACGCACTCGCGCTGCAGGCGATCCGCCTCATCGGGGCCAACCTGCGGCAAGCCTGGTCCAACGGAGACAACGTGCAGGCCCGCACTCACATGATGATCGGCGCGCTGCAGGCCGGGTTGGCCTTCGCCAACTCCTCGGTGGCCCTGGTCCACGGCATGGCCCGCCCGATCGGGGCCTATTTCCACGTTCCCCACGGAATCTCCAACGCGGCCCTGCTCCCGGCGGTGATCGAGTTCAGCATTCTTGGAAATCCCCGGCGGTATGCGGATGTCGCCGAAGCCCTGGGAGAGATTATCCATGGGGTCTCCCCGCTGGACGCGGCTTACCTAGCCGCCGCGGCAGTGAAGAGGCTGAACGCGGACCTGAAGATCCCGGCCCTGAGGGGCCTTGGGGTGGAGGAAAAGAAGTTCCATTCGGTGGTGAAGCAGATGGCCATAGACGCGATCGCGAGCGGGAGCCCGGGGAATAATCCCCGCAAGGCGACCCAGGAAGAGATCGTCGAGATTTATCAAAAAGCCTTCTAGCCCGGAGTCCCCCTCACCCTACCCTGAAGCTGTGAAAAAATTCAGGGGACTGGAAAATTGGCAGGCTTTACCATGTCCAGGGGACGGCAAAAATTTGCCGGCCAAAAGAGGCACTGATTCCTCCTTTGCCCGTGGTGTACTGAACTTATGAAACGATACATGGAAATCACATCGTATTTAGCGCGGTTAGCTTGGTTTTGCCGGCGTTCCTTCGCGGAACTCAGGTGAACCCATTGGACATAAGAAATGTCCCGCCGATTTTGGCCGGCAAATTTTTGCCGTCCCCTGGACAACAAGAAAGGCTATTTGTCTCCCGTTTTAATTTTTTCGCAGCTTCCCTCTCCCGCGAGGGGAGAGGGTAATTATTCTAAATAAAAAGAAAATCCCTCCCCTTGAGAGACTGTGTCGTAAGTCCGTTCATGGTTCGACAAGCTCACCACGAACGGAAACGACCCACTAAGAATCAATAACTTAGCCGTTCGCCCTGAGCCTGTCGAAGGGCCAGCGGCGAATTACGACACTGTCGCTGACGGGGGGGCGAGGGTGGGGGTGAAGGAAGGATTTATTTGCACCTTCCGGGGGAGAGGGGAAGGCCTACTGACGAAAGACCGCGCTTCGGGTCTTTTCCGCTATGAGGCTGGCAATCGCTTTTCCGGCGCGTCCTTGCGGGAAGATCCCCTCCCGGTAAAAAAGGACGCGCAACCCCTTGAAGAGCCGAAGCAGCTCGTTAGGCTTCAGGAGGTATTCAGGGTTCTCCGGCCCGCCCGTGCCCCGCGATTTTTGTGAGGTGGTGTAGGTCTCAAAAACCACGAGGCCGCCTCTCTTCAGGCCTCTTTTTATTGAAGGGATCAAGGCAGCGGTCAAGATAATCAAAATCGATGATGAGATCGAAATGCTCCGGCGCGATGGGATACTCCTTGAGGTCGGTTCGAACCGTCTTGATCTTCACCCCTCGCACTTCCGCCAGCCTCCTCGCCCTGCTGAGAGCGACCGGGGAAATGTCCACTGCTTCCACTTCGAACCCATGCTCCGCAAGGAAGACCGCGTTTCTCCCTTCGCCTGCGGCAAGGTCGAGGGCCTTCCCCCGGGGGAGAAAGCTCAGGTGCTGCTTTAGAAAGGGAGCAGCGCCCTGACCCGGATCGAAAGCCCTCTCCCGATACTTCTCGTCCCAGCGCTTCTGGTCTTCGGTCATTTCCTTCTCCCTTCGGCGGCCGTTATTCTAGCATAAGGAGACGACCTGGATGAAACGGGATTTCGGGAGTCCCGGAAGAAAAAATTGAATCAAAAAATCCAAGCTTCGACCCAGTATCAAACGTCAAATTTATGATTATTTTTTGTGTTAAGATGGAACACACATCTGGCACTCTTTCAGGCAAGAACCGCAGGATGGCAAGCGGCATCTAAAATGTGGAGGAGTCCCGTGCTGAATCGCATGCAGAATCGACCCCTGAAATTCGTGGTCTTTGTAGCGTTGAGTCTCTTCATCCTGGCAGGCTGCGCAACGAGCTATAAAGCCAAACCTTTGCCTTTCCGGGTTCCTTCCTCTTACGCCAACGCCGTTCAGGCCGGCGGGGCGGTAGTCGCGGCGGAAGGGTTTTCCGAGCCCAAGAGGGCGGAAGAGGTGTTCGGGTTCAATGTAAGGGGAGCGGGGTTCCTCCCGGTGGAAGTCGTGTTTGAAAACCAGGGGCCGAATTCCCTGAAGATCGTTCCCGAGCAGACCTTCCTGGAAGACGAGGCCGGGAACCTCTGGCCGATCCTGGATGAGAAGACGGCTTACGACCGGGCCACCCGTTACTCCCAGACCAAGCAGATTTTTAAAGAGGGCGCCTACAGCGGGTTCCTCGGCGCGGCTGCCGGAGCGATTGTCGGCGCGGCCATCGGGATCGTGGGCGGGACGGGCGTGGGCGAGGCGGTCGGTAAAGGGGCGGCCGTGGGCGCCGCCGCCGGGGCGACGCTCGGGGGTGTGAAGGGCTACACTTCCGACGAGGCGCCGCGGACGATCATGGCCGATCTAAAAAGGAAATCTCTGGAAAATAAGCCCATTCCCACGGGATTGGCCTATGGATTCCTTTTCTTCCCCGGGGAGGCGCCGTCGGCCAAGCGGCTGAGGCTGCAACTGGCGGAACCCGAAACCGGGAGGGTCCACTCTCTCAACCTGAAGCTGTAGTCGCAGTCGGACCCCGAAGCCGGGAGCGCTCGACCGAGAAAGAATACAGCAACTTTCCCCCAAAAATGAGTAATTTCCCCGATTGCTTCTGTTCGTGTCTTCTGCGATTTTGATTCAAAGCAGATCTTTGTGAGCCACCTGCCCGGTCAGATCTCCTTCCCTCTCGAAGGGCCTGATGGGAGCGATGGGGCTCTTCTCTTCTCCCCCCAGGCGAATGAAAACCTACGATGTTATCGCCCTTGGATCCGGCTCGGCCACGAACATACTGGATTCTCTGGTACGCAGGGAACCGGGTATAAAAATCGCTCTCATCGATAAGGATGAACCGGGGGGGATCTGCCTGACCCGCGGGTGCATCCCGTCCAAGATGCTGGTCTACCCGGCCGAACTCGTGTGGATGGTGGACAGGGCCTCTCAATTCGGCATTGAAGCGGAATTGAAGAAGGTGGATTTCCTTCAGATCATGGAACGGATGAGGGCTAGCCTCTCCGCGGACATCGAAGGGATCCGGCAGTCCCTGTCGAATCATTCCAACATCGACTACTTCCCGGAGCCTGCTGAATTCATCGGCCCTTATACCATGAAAGTGGGGGGGAAGGAGATCAAGGCCGGCACCATTCTGCTCTGCACGGGATCAAAACCCCTGATCCCGTCCATAAAAGGCCTCGAGGAGACGGGGTACCTCACCAGCGACACGCTGCTGAAACTCACCAAATTGCCCGCCCAGCATTGCCATCCTCGGCGGGGGATACATCGCCGCCGAGTACGGCCATTTCTTTTCCGCAATGGGTTCCGAGGTAACCATCATCGGCCGGAACGCCCGGTTCCTCCCCCAGGAAGAGCCGGAGATATCCGCCCTGGCCCGGAGGGAAATGTCGAAATACCTTAATCTCCGGGTGAACCAGGAGATCAGGGAAATCCGAAAGGCCCAGAGGGGAAAGAAGGAGGTCGTTTTTGCAGACAGGCCCGGGGGGAAGGAGACCACGCTTTCGGTTCATGAGATCCTCGTAGCGGCGGGAAGGGCGGCCAACACGGACATTCTCCACCCGGAAAGATCGGGGGTGAAGACCGACGCGGCGGGATGGATCGAAGTCAACGAGTATCTTGAAACTTCCCAGCCGAATATCTGGGCTTTCGGCGACGCGAACGGGAAGTATCTATTCAAGCACAAGGCCAACTATGAGTCGATCCTCGTCTTTTACAACGCTTTCCTGAAGAAAAGAATAAAGACCGATTACCACGCCATCCCCCACGGTATTTTCTCCCACCCCGAGGTCGCCGGGGTAGGTTTGAAGGAAGCGGAGGCCCTGGCCCGGTACGGCCCCGACGGGGTGGCGATCGGGCTGCAACGGTACGAAGATACCGCCAAGGGCCAGGCCATGGCGCTGAAGGACTTTTTTGTGAAGATCATCCTGGAGAACGGGACCGAAAAAATCCTGGGAGCCCACATCATCGGCCCGGAAGCGACGATCCTGATCCAGGAGATCATCACTCTCATGTACACCCCGGAGCAGAATTCAAAGCCGATCACCGAGGGAATGCACATCCACCCGGCCCTGAGCGAGGTGGTGGAGAGGGCGTTCCAGTCCCCCATGGCTCCCGCCGACTACCACCACGTCCTGCGGGATTCGCTGAATCTGGAGAAATGGATGTAACGGCAAGAAGAAAATTAAGTCCTATAAGTCTAATAAGACGTATTTTTCTCAAAGGAGGTTGAAAGCGAAACCCACCATTAAAGCTCTATTTCTCGATGTGGGGGGCGTTCTGCTCACCAACGGCTGGGACCGGTCCATGCGAAAACGCGCGGCGGAGACTTTTAAACTGGATTACGCCGATATGGACGAACGTCATCATTTGACCTTCGACACTTTCGAGTCCGGCAAGCTCACCCTCGATGAGTACCTGGACCGCACCGTCTTCCACCGGAACCGGCCTTTCTCCCGCAACGCGTTTAAGGAGTTCATGTTTTCCCAGTCCAAGCCCTATCCGGAGATGCTTGGCGGGATTCGGCCGCTCAAATCACGCTACCCCCTTAAGATCGCGGTGGTGAGCAACGAAGGGCGGGAACTCGCGATGCACCGCGTCCGCTCCTTCGGACTGGATGAATTCGTCGACTTTTTTATCGTTTCTTGTTTTGTCCACATGCGCAAGCCGGACAAGGATCTGTACCGCATGGCCCTGGACGTGGCCCAGGTTCCGGCCGAAAAAGTCGCCTACGTGGAAGATCGCCTCATGTTCGTGGAGGTGGCGGAAAGCCTCGGGATCCGGGGAATCCATCACACGAGTTTCGAATCTACGAGGGAAGCTTTGCAAGACCTGGGCATCACCCTGGATCCTCCCGAGGGAAGGGCGACGGGGCGGAGCCGAACGAGACCTACCGAAAGGGGGCGGGATTGAAGCCATGGCTCATGAACTTGCCCACGATCCGGGGGAAGAATGCGCTCAGCCGCGAAGAAGATTTCAGGGGTTGATATGACCGAAGCTGAGAGGCTGGCGGAATTCGCCGTCCGGGCCTCGTTCGACGCCCTCTCCGAAACGGCCCGGGAACAGGTCAAGATCCGCGTCCTCGACGGGCTGGGCTGCGCCATCGGGGCCGTCCTGGGCGGGCCGGTCAGAGCCATCCGCGAGCAGATCGAGGACTTTAACGGTTCCGGGCACTGCACCCTCATCGGGGGGGGGCGGTCGGCGCCGGACCGGGCGGCGCTGTACAA
Source organism: uncultured delta proteobacterium (assembly GCA_963712535.1). Classification (GTDB taxonomy): domain Bacteria; phylum Desulfobacterota; class SM23-61; order SM23-61; family SM23-61; genus CAVQIK01. Next base: position 527,356 of record CAVQIK010000004.1, read on the forward strand.
CTCCGCCCTCGTCCGCTACCTGGACTTCAACGACAGTTATCTCGCCAAAGGCGAAACCTGCCACCCCAGCGATAATCTCGGGAGCGGTCCTTTCCGCCGCCGAATATGCGGGGCTGACGGGCCGGGACTTCATGGCCGCGCTGGCCCTGGCCTACCAGGTGCAATGCCGGCTGAGCGACGTGGCCCCGGTGCGGAGCAAGGGTTTCGATCATACGATCCAGGGCGCCTATGCCGTCGCCGCAGGGGTCTCGAGGGCGCTGGGCCTTGACCGGGAGCGGACCGCCCATGCGATCGCCATCAGCGGGACGGCCTTCAACGCTCTCCGGGTTTCCCGCACGGGCGGGCTCTCGAACTGGAAGGGGCTGGCGTATCCCAACCTGGCTTTCGGCTGCACTCATTCCGCGTTCCTGGCCATGCGCGGCGTCACCGGGCCCCTGGAGGTCTTCGAGGGGAATAAGGGGCTTATGGATTCCATCACCGGCCCTTTTGAGATCGACTGGCCCGGGAAGACCTCGAGCGAGTCACCCGGACGATCATCAAGAGGTTCAACGCCGAGATCCACTCTCAATCCGCGCTGGAGGGCCTCCTCGAGCTCAGGGACGATTTCGGCCTTAAGGCCGAGGAGGTCGAGAAGATCAGGCTCGAGATTTTCGACGTGGCCTACCACATCATCGGCGGAGGCGAGGAGGGCTACAAGAAATCCGTTCAGACCAAGGAGGAAGCGGACCACAGCCTGCCGTATCTTTGCGCGGTGGCCCTGCTGGACGGGACGGTCATGCCCGAACAGTACGAAGCGGAACGGATCAACCGCGCGGACGTGCAGTCCCTGCTCATGAAAGTCACGGTCCTGCCCTCCGAGGAGTACAGCGCGTCCTTCCCGGCGGAGATGCCCTGCCGCCTGACGGTCACCCTGCACGACGGAAGGACTTTTCAGAAGGAGAAGAGGGACTACGAAGGGTTCCTGACCCGTCCCATGCGCTGGGAAACGGTCCTCCAAAAATTCAACCGGCTGGCCGCCCGCTTTGCCGACGAGGCCTGCGGCGGGAAATTGCCGACGCGGTGCGCCGGCTGGAGGAGATTCGCGTGAGCGATCTCATGAAAATGCTGGCCAAAGTCCGGATTCCGGGAGTCTGAAAAAACTTTTTTCTTTTCGGACGCAGATGAACGCAGATTCGCAGGATTTCAAAATCCTTGTTGGCACGGCTTGAGGTTATCTGCGCATATCGTTCGGCTGAGCTCACGACGAAGCCTGCGGAAATCTGCGTCCCAACAGAAAAATAAGGGTTTTTTTTCTTTTGCTTTTTATTGGGACTCCGCACTTGTAAGGAGGAGGAGATGGAAAAGCCAGATGACGCGGAGAGGGCTTTCAGCTTTCTAAGAATGAACGAACGCCCCTCCAAGCCTCGTACGCGCGGGGTGACCGAGATTCGAGGCCCTTACTACACCCCCATGGGAAAGCGGTATCTCGAGGACATCCTGGAGACGATGGCTGCCTATGTCGATTCTCTGAAGTTCGCCGGCGGCTCTTTCAGCTTGATGCCCCGGGGAGCAGTGAGGGAGCTTATCGATCTCTGCCATCGGTACAAGGTGCTGGTTTCCACGGGCGGGTTTATCGAGTACGTCCTGACCCAGGGCCCGGAGGCCGTCGGCCGCTACATCGAGGAGTGCAAGAGCCTGGGGTTCGACATCATCGAGATCTCCAGCGGCTTTATCACCATCCCCACCGACGACTGGCTGCGCCTGGTCGAGAAGGTGCAGAAGGCCGGGATGAAACCCAAGCCCGAGGTGGGGATTCAGTTCGGGGCGGGGGGGGCCACGGCCGCGGCCGAGCTGGAGTCCGAGGGAACCCGGGACCCCGAATGGGCGATCGCGCAGGCCAGGCGTTTTCTGGATGCCGGGGCTTACATGATCATGATCGAGTCGGAGGGGATCACGGAAAGCGTGAAAGTCTGGCGGACCGACGTTCCCGGCAAGATCGTGGACGCCCTGGGTCTGGAAAAAGTGATGTTCGAGGCGGCGGACCCGGAGGTCTTTGCCTGGTACATCAAGAACTACGGCCCGGAGGTGAACCTCTTCGTGGACCACAGCCAGATCGTCCAGCTGGAATGTCTCCGGTCGGGCATCTGGGGCACGAAGAGCCTGTGGGGAAGAGTGATGACCTACAAAGGATAACAGCGTCCATTTCTCGCCAACATTTTTGTCGCAGAATTCCGTAGGGGCGGGGTGACCCCGCCCCTACAAGCAACACCGATTCCCATGCCAATTCTCGTTTTGCCGGGGTTGTTTAATCGTAGGGCGGGGTTACTCCGCCCGTAGAACCAGGCAAGAAGGGCAACATCAACGCCAGCAATAAGAAAGAAGAGGCCCGAGAAGAAACTTCCTCCCAGCACTGAAGCCTCTGCGCCCAGCACCATTTTCACCGTGGGCCATTCCACCCGCTCTCTCGAGGATTTCCTGCGGCTGCTCAGGGCTCATGGCGTAGAGCGGCTGGTGGACATCCGGTCCATTCCGCGCTCCCGGCACAACCCCCAATTCAACCGTGAAACCCTCAGCAGGTTCCTGCGCAGCCGGCGCATCGGGTATCGTCATATGAAATCCCTGGGCGGCCTTCGCCACGCCCGCCCCGACTCCCCGAACAAGGGCTGGCGGAACGCTTCCTTTCGAGGCTTCGCCGATTACATGCAAACCCCGGAATTCGAAGACGCGCTCGAAGAATTGATCGATCTCTCCCGCCAAAAGAGGACGGCGGTCCTGTGCGCCGAAGCGGTCCCCTGGCGGTGTCATCGATCCTTGGTCGGCGACGCGCTCACCGCACGGGGAGTGCAAGTCAAAGACATTTTCAGCCCAAGCAAGGCCGAAACCCACCGCATCTCCCCTATGGCCAGGATCCGCGGAAATCGGGTCACCTATCCGGCGGAGTGAGGGTGGGCTGTTCGCGCTCGCGGGTCTGAAGCCGCGGCGTAAAATAGGGCCCCGGCGGCCGGGAAATACGGAGTTAACCCCATTCCATTCAACGCGAACTTCTATAGTCTATATAGGATGCATCGGGTTTCGGCTTCACGGTAAATTCCCCGCTTACAATCATCGCGTTTCGGTCAGGAAGGGGCATCTCCCCGGGCCGAGGAAAGGAATATCGATTTTATGGCAACTATCAAAAATCGGACCGGAAGAATCCCCAGGATGAGCAGAAACGGCAGCACCCGGAAAGCGCTGTTGGAGATGCGGAGGAGGGTCCTGGGTGGAATTTCCGCGCGGGGTCTTTCCCACGCCTCCCCCTCGGCCGACATCGGCGACGCCGTGGACCAGGCGGTGGATGAACAGGACAGGGGACTGTCGCTCCTCCTCACCGGCCGGGAAAAAAGCAAACTTCGGGCCGTTCAGGAGGCCCTGGACAAGGTCGATGAAGGGACCTACGGCATCTGTGAGGACTGCGGGGACCCTATCGGGCCGGGACGGCTCAAAGCCATGCCCCTGGCCAAACTCTGCGTGACCTGCCAGTCTCAATGGGAAGAGGAGTTGAAGTCCCAATCCGAGGAGGAAATCGAGCCGGAACCCCCGGGGCTGGATTTTGAGAGGGGAATCGGGAAGGAAGAAGAGTAACGGCGCCCGGATCCCCAGGAAAAAGGAGATAAGAATGGAAGCGAAGATTTCCATTCTCGGGTTCGGCGGAAGCCTCCGGAAAGGCTCCTTCAACAAGGCTCTTCTGCGGGCCGCTCTGGAAATGGTTCCCGCGGATGCGGAGCTGGAGCTCTTTGACATCCAGGGAATGCCGCTCTTCAGCGAGGACCTGGAGCGCGATCCTCCTCCGGTGGTAAGCGATTTCAAAGCCCGGATCCGGGCGGCCGACGCGATCCTGATCGCCACTCCGGAATACAACTATTCGATCCCCGGTTTCCTGAAAAACGCCATCGACCAGGCATCCCGGCCGTATGGGGACAACGCTTTCGCAGGGAAACCCGTGGCTATAATGGGGGCTTCCGTCGGCATGCTGGGGACCGCGAGGGCCCAATACCATCTCCGGCAGAGCTGCGTTTTCCTCGACATGTATCCCCTGAACCAGCCGGAAGTGATGGTCCCCTTTGCCCAGGACAAGGTGGACGAGAACGGCAGGCTAAAGGACGCCAAGACCCGGGAGAAGATCAGGGAACTCCTGGAGGCCCTGGTGGTGTGGACGAGGAGATTAAAAAAAGAGTGATCGTCTGCCGTTTAGTTAAAGCCTTGGGCATTCTTTTATAGCAGCAGCCGGCCGCAGATCAAGTTTTCGATAAGAAAAGTAGGGGCGATTCATGAATCGCCCTAAGAATAGGTCGCTATCTTCTTTTATTACGGCCCACCCGCTCAGGGCGGGGTCGAATCCCGCCCAATGCCCTCCCGATTGCCCCCGCTTTCTGCCGCGGCCCGGATCAGGTGAGAGACAGCAGGGGGTTTCTCGCCGATATGGAACGCCCGAACCCGCCTCTCGAGTTCGAGGTCGCCGACGGTGACCCTGCCGTGCTGGCGAAGGTGTTCGGCCCACGAATCCACGAGAAAAGTTTCCACGTAGAGGCCGGGATCGCCGGCGTCATAGAAGAGTCCCCAGCGGATCGCCGTCCCTCCGGCGGACCGATGCCCGCCTCCGCGGGCATGACGAATTACGCACAGTTTTCAAGGCGAGAATGGGCCCGCGATGCCCGGAGGAGGAGGTATCACCAGTCAAGCCTTTAAGGGTAAGTTGAGTGGGAACCTCGAACGTTCATAATGGAACAGGTTTCGTCGTCGATTTGAATCTTATCCGCCTCACACACATAGCTTTGAACGAGGCGGATCCGCGAGGAGGGTTGAACCGTGCAATCCGCGAGTCTGATTGTGGCCAGCGGCCTGCGGCCCCGGTATAATATGATGGTGCGGGAATCTTGGAGAGCCCAATCGGTAAAGTAGCCGAGATCCACGCAGTCCGCTAGGAGTAAACCGGGGGCAAGCCCCGACAGAATGAGAACAGAAAGGACCAGCAATATTTTTCGCATCGCGACGGCTACCTCCATTCAATATCCGGATTGGGGGTGGAGGCGGGATCAGAGGCCGACCCTTCGGGCTGCGCTTGTCCGGTTCCTCATCCCGCCAGGATTTCTTTCAGGGCGACGGCGTTGTTCCGCTCCAGCTCCTTGCTGGAAAAGAGCAGGGTGAGGGTCCGCCTTTTCCCTTCGGCCTTAAGCCTTTGGATTAGGTCTGCGTGCGGCGCAAGTTCCTTCCGGTAGCGGTCCTTGAACTCCGTCCATTTGGCCGGGTCATGGGAGTACCATTGGCGCAGCTCGTTGCTCGGGGAGATCTCCTTCAGCCATTCATCGATCCCCGCTTCCTCCTTCTTCAGCCCCCTCGGCCAGAGTCGGTCAACGAGGATTCTTTTGCCGTCCGCCCGCGACGAAGGGTCGTAAATTCTTTTCACTTTGACCATCTTTTCCCCCGGATGTTTTCAGGGCCCTCCCGGATAAGGGAGAGCGCTGCCGATGATCGAAAGGAGGGGCCCGGGTATAAGGCCCAGAAAGAGAATAAGGACCAGGATCAAAACGCCGGCGGTGCGATCTGACAGGGATAAAGGGGAGATGGAGAAGGTCTTCCCGCCCGGGCGCATGAAAAGAGCGACCACGATTTTGAAGTAGAAATAGATGGAAAGGACAACCGTAAGAATCCCGATGACGGCGATAACTACATACCGGGCTTCCAGCACCGCCCAGAAGAGCGCGAATTTCCCGATGAACCCCGCGGTCGGAGGAAGTCCGGCCAGCGAGATGAGGCTGACCGCGAGGATCCCCGAGCGCCAGGGGTGGGAGTAGGCCAGACCCTGGCAGTCCTGCAGGTCGTCCAAGTCCGACCCCGGGGGTGAAAGGAGGGCCAGCATCCCGAACGCGCCAAGGTCCATCAGGGCGTAAGCGGCGAGGTAGAACATGATGGCCGAAGCGCCGTTCTGCTTGACGGCGAGAAGGGCCATGAGCAGGTACCCCATCTGGCCTATGGAGGAGTACGCCAGCAAACGTTTCACCCGGAGCTGGGCCAGGGCGCTGATGTTCCCGACCCCCATGGTGAGGACGGCGAGCACCCACAGCACGGGAGTGAAGTAAGACCATATTTCCCCGCCCGCATTCGACGCCATTCGAAGAAGCGCCGCAAAGAGAGCCACTTTCGAGCCGGTGGAAAGGAAGGCGGTGATCGGGGCCGGCGCTCCCTGGTAAACATCGGGAGTCCACAGGTGGAACGGCACCATGGAAATCTTGAACCCGATCCCCGCGAGGATGAGGCTTAACCCCAGGAAGACCAGGGACGCGCTTCCCGCCGGCAGGCCGCCCGCCAGGCTTTTGCCGATGCTGAGCGTCCCCGTGAGCGCGTAAAGGACCGCGATGCCGAAAGTAAGGAAAGCGCTGGCCACGGATCCCATGATGAAGTACTTCAAAGCGGCCTCGTTCGATGCGGGATCGGCTTTGCGGATGGAAATCAGGATATAAAGAGAAAGGGAGAGGAGTTCAAGACCGAGAAAGAATGTCAGCCAATGCACCGCCCCGGAGACGAGGATCATGCCCAGGGCGGCGAGGAGGATGAGCCCGTACAGCTCATCTCCGGCGACGCCCCGGACCCGCGCGTACTCATGGCAGAATAGAAGGGTGAGGACGGTGATGGCGCAGATCACGAAAGCGAAAAACCGCCCATACCCCCGCACTTCAAGCATTCCGAGAAACAGGTTTGTCTCCGGGGTTATGAGAAGGACTCCCGCCGCGGCCGACAGCACCGCGAGAAGGGCAACGCCCAGGAGCACCCCGGGTGAGCGGGGCCGCAAGAACGCGCCGATGCAGAAGAGGAGAAAACCCCCTCCTGCGAGGAGGATGTGGGGAAGAATGGAAAACCAATCAATCATATCACTCCTCACCCCTCACGGTCTTATCATTGCCGCCAGCGCCTGCACGGGCGCCTGGAAAAAGTTCAGCAATGGGGCGGGGTAGAGGCCGATGAGGAGCACGGCCGCGGCGAGAGGAACCAGGATCGCCGCTTCCCGGGCGGTGACATCCTGGACTAACCGGCCTTCGACCTGTGCATTCCTCGCTTTCCCGAAAAGCGTTTGCTGGACGAGCCAGAGGATAAAAATGACGGTCAACACGAGGCCGGCAAAACCCATCCCGGCCGCCCACGGCCATTTCTGGTACGTTCCGACGAGAATCAGGATCTCGCCCACAAAATTATTGAGTCCCGGCAAGCCGAGGGAGGACATGGCGAAGAGGAGGAAGAAAGCGCTGAATACGGGCATCCGGGACCACAGTCCGCCGAAGTCGGCCATCTTCCGGCTGTGGGCCCTCTCGTCCAGCATGCCCACCAGGATGAAAAGGGCCGAGGTCGTGAGGCCGTGATTAACCATCTGCAACACGGCCCCCGAGAGGGTGATCGCGTTCCAGACGGCGATGCCGATGACCACCAAACCCATGTGGGCGATGCTGGAATAGGCCACGAGCCTCTTGATGTCCCTCTGGGAAAGGGCGATCCACGCAGCGTAAAAGAGTCCGCCCAGCCCCAGCCCGAGGAGCAGCGGGACGGAGTAAGCGGATGCCGTCGGGAACAGCGGAAAAGCGAAGCGGAGGAGGGCGTAGGCCCCGGTCTTCAGAAGCAGTCCGGCCAGGATCACGCTCCCGGCCGTGGGAGCTTCGGTGTGCGCGTCCGGGAGCCAGGAGTGCACGGGGATCAGGGGGACCTTGATGGCAAAGGCCAGGAGAAAAGAGGTGAACAGAAGGACCTCCGTACCCCAGGAGAGCTTGGTGCGAACCAGTTCCTGGAGCGCAAACGTGTAGGTCCCCGTTTGGGACCCGTGGATCACGTACAGCGCGATCAAACCCACCAGCATGAGCAGGCTGCCGGAAATGGTGTAAAGGATGAACTTGAGGGTAGCCTCGACCCTTCCTTCGTGTCCCCACATGCCGATCAGGAAGAACATGGGAAGGACCTGGATCTCCCAGAAGAGGTAAAACAGGAAAAGATCCGTGGCCAGGAAAACTCCCAGAACGCCGGTTTCCATGAGCATGAGGAAAAAGTGAAAAGCGCTGACTCTCTGGGTGACCTGGCGCCAGGAGACCAGGACGCAGAGCACTGTCAGAAAGGCAGTCAGCAGAACCAGGACGAGGCTGATTCCGTCCGCCCCAAGGCTGTAGCGGATTCCGAAGCGATCGATCCAGGGGAAATCCTCGGCGAGGATCCACTTGCCGCCAGGTCCGGCTGGCCCCCCGAAATTCAGGGCTGAGATTCCGGCAGCGACGGCCAGGTCGGCCAGGGCCACGACCAGGCTAGCCCATCGGCAGGCAGCCGGCCGCCCCCGGAACGCCAGGGCCAGAAAGCTTCCCATGAGAGGGAGAAAGAGGATGAGGGAAAGCCAGGGGAACATAACTACCCTTTAAGTCGCAAGTCGCAAGTCGCAAGGCGCGAGAGCGTTAAAACCTTTGCGCTCTCGCGATCTCGCGTCTTTACCATCTGTACCATCCCAGCGTGATCGCCCCCAGGATGGCGGTGAAGCCCAGGAAGAGCATTTTCAAATAATAGGAAAGCCTCCCCGTGGTCCACATTTGAAAATAAGTTGAAAGGGCAGGGAGCGCGCGGCTGGTCTCCACCAGGCCGGAGTCCCAAACGCCCTCGTCCACCTGTTCCCACAGGAACCTCGAAATCGAACGGTAAGGGCCTGCGATTGCAAGAGCGTAGAGGCGGTCCAGGTAAAAGGCGGAGAAGAAAACCTGGCCAAGGCGCTCTCGCCAGGGAGTGGCCGGCGTGATCGCCCGGGGGCGGTAAAGAAAATAGGCCACGACCAGGGCCAGGATAGAGGTGACCGCGCTCACAGCCAGGGTCATGGCCTCGACCGCCGGAGGAGGCGGAATAAAAAAATCGCCGCCCTTAATTGGAGCGAGATAGCCGGCCAGCCATTCGCTCCCAAAGAACAGGGCGGGGAAATTCAGCGCTCCTGCCGCAATGGAGAGAATGGCCAGCGGCCAGAGGACCCATACCATTAATCGTGGGATCGGGAGGTTTTCACGCCCGTTCGTCTGGACCGGCTTTTGCAGGAAAAGGAGAAAAAAGAGCCTGAAGGTGTACAGCGGGGTTAAAAAAGAGGTAATCATCCCGAGGGCCCAGAAAACCCGGTAAATCGAATCCGGATGGCTGTAGGTCGCCGCGAGAATATGGTCTTTGCTGAAGAAACCGCCGAAAGGAGGAATCGCCCCGAGTGACAGCGCCCCCGCGAGAAAGAGGGGGAAGACCGCCGGAAGTGACTGGCGCAGGTTCCCCATCCGGAAGATATCATGCTCTTCGTGGAGGGCCTGGATAATGCATCCGGCGGCGAGGAAGAGGAGGGCCTTGTAGAACGCGTGGGAGAGGAGCTGGAACAAGGACCCGGTCACATCCCCGGCGCCAACGCCCAGAAACATCAGGCTCACCTGGCTGATCGTGGAATAGGCGAGCACGCGTTTGATGTCCCTCTGGGCCAAAGCCGCGCAGGCGCCGAACAAGGCGGTGACCGCGCCCACCAGGGCGATCACCGCCAAAACCTCCGGGGTGAGGGCCAGGACCGGGAAAAATCTCATCAGGAGGTACACGCCGGCCGTGACCATCGTCGCCGCGTGGATCAGCGCGGAAACAGGCGTGGGGCCGGCCATTGCGTCCGGGAGCCACACCGCCAGGGGCAGCTGGGCGGACTTTCCCACCGCGGCCCAGAGGAGCAGGACCCCAACGCCCATCGCCAGGGCCGGGCTCAAGGATCCCGTCCGGGCATTGATGGAGGAAATGGAAAGATCCTGACCCGCCACAAAAAACAGGGCGATCGCGACGCCGAAGGCGACGTCTCCGATCCGGGTCACGATAAAGGCTTTCCGCCCGGCCGCGGCATTCACCGCGTCGGCATACCAGAACCCGATGAGCGCATACGAACAGAAACCAACCCCTTCCCATCCCAGGTAAAGGAAGAGGAGATTGTCGGCGAGCGTGACCACCAGCATGGCGAAGACAAAGAGGTTCAAATAGCAGAAGTACCTCACGTAATCTTCATCTTCGCGCATGAAGGCGACCGAGTAGATGTGGATCAAACTTGAAACGAAAGTCACCATGAGGGCCATGACGGCCGAGAGGGGGTCGTAGGCGACGGTCATGGGGGCGGAGAAATTCCCCGCCTCGATCCAGTTGAAAAGAGTGAACGTGTGGGCGCCCGACCGGGAGAAAAAACCAACGGCCGCAGCGAGGAAAGAACCGACCACGCTGGAACAGGCGATCGCCTCCGCCCATCTCCTCGGCACATGCCTTCCCGCAACGGCCAGGAGGAAAGCGCTCAGGAAGGGGAGAAAGATCAGCAGGAGAAGGTTTAACCTCATCTCATCCTTTCAGGACGTTGTATCGGTTCGCGTCCACGGAACCGGTGCGCCTGTGGGAGTGGACGATCAGGGCCAGGCCGACGGCTACCTCGGCGGCCGCGACCGTAAGGATGAAAATCATGAATACCTGCCCGTCGAGCTGCTGCCATTTCAGCGACGCCCCGATAAAAGCGAGCCCCGCCGCGTTCAGCATGATCTCCACCCCGATGAGGATCATGATGAGGTTCCGCCGGGCAACGGCGCAGCCAGCCCCCAGGACGAAGAGGAGCACGGCGAGGAGCAGAACGTGACTGAAAGGGACGATCACGTGCCCTCCTTCATTCGGTCTTTATCCGCCTTTTTTTCAAGCCGGCCCAGGTAAAGGGTCCCCACCAGCGCCGCCAGGAGGAGGAAGGAAGCGATCTCCACCTGAAACCAGTACTTCTCGAAGAGAAAACGCCCGAGGGCCAACGGGCTTGCGGCGAGGGTGTTCAGGGGGGCGCGGCTGACCGGTTCGGACCAAAGCATTACCGCTGCCAGGACAAAAGTGATTCCTCCCAGGACGATGGCCGGAACCCACTGGTTGAGGGCCGGGCCCCAGGGGATCTCCGCGGGATTGAGGTTGAGCATCATAACCATGAAAAGGAACAGGATCATGATGGCCCCCGCGTAGATGATGATCTCCAGGAGAGCCAGGAAGGGAGCCCCCAGGAGGTAAAAGAGAAGACCTGTGGCAACGAAGGAAAGGGTTAAGTAAACGATCGCATGCACCGGATGGCGCCGGGTAATGGCCATGACCGTGGCGATCAGGATGATGATGGAAAGGATGTAGAAAATGAAACCGTATAATGTCATGAATCGTTCCCGGGGTGCTGGTTTGATTGTTTCTCGTTTCTCGTTGCTGGTTTCTCGTTCCTCGGGTTATTGGTTTTATTGGCCGATCATCGCTAGCTAGCGCCGCAACCGGCAACGAGCAACCAGCAACGAGCACCCAGCAATGGACTTCTAAGGCAAATTACTTCTCACGTCCACAGGGGACTCTTCCCGAATATGGGTCCCTTTGGCCCCCAGCACGGCCACTCCCGCATGGCGGTAGTAGTTGTATTCCCGGTCCTTGCCGCCGTGGTCCACCAGGAGGTCTTTTTTCTCATAGACCAGTTTCAGCGGATCATCCCGGCAGAACTCATAATCGGGCGTCAGTTGAATTGCCAGGGTGGGACAAGCCTCCTCGCAAAAACCGCAGAATATGCACCGGGTAAAGTTGATCCGGAACCAGCGGGCGTAACGCCGCCCGTTTTCCCCCTCCGCAGATTCCATGGAGATGCAGCTCACCGGGCATACTGCGGAGCAGAGGTAACAGGCTACGCAACGCTCTTCCCCCTCGGGGTCGCGCGTCAGGATGATTCGGCCCCGGGTTCGCGCCGGGAGCGGGCGTTTGTATTCGGGGTACTGCTCGGTGACCGGCCTCCGGAAGAGATGGAGGAGGACGACCAGAAAACCGGTAACCAATCCTTGTATCCCTCTAAAAAATTCAGACATTTTTCTTTCCCATCGGGCACCATTCTTCTTTTCATCGGGAGGCGTGGGGACGACCCGGCGGGCCCTCCCTACAATCGAGCAAGCTCACGACCTCCATGCCAGCATGATCCCTCCGGTGACCACGATGTTCACCAGGGCGAGGGGGATCAAGATCTTCCACCCGAGATGCATGAGCTGGTCGTAGCGCACCCGGGGCAAGGTTCCCCGCATCCAGATCATCACGAAGGCGACAGCCAGCACTTTCAGCGCGAACCAGGCCAGCGGGGGCAAAAAGGGGCCGCGCCACCCGCCAAGAAAGAAAACCGAAACCAGGGATCCCAGAATGATCATGCTGATGTATTCGCCCAGAAAATACAGGGCAAAACGCATCCCGCTGTACTCGGTGTGGTAGCCGGCGACCAGCTCGTTTTCCGCTTCAGGAAGATCGAAAGGGATTCGCCGGATTTCGGCTGCGGCGCTTATGAAAAACAGGATGAAAGATACCGGCTGCACGATGATGAAAGGGTATCGCGCCTGAGCGTTTACGATGTCGACGAGGCTGAATGAGCCGGCGAGCATCACCACGGGGACGAGGGACAAGACCAGGGGGAGCTCATAGCTGACCATCTGGGCGGCGCCCCGGAGCGCGCCCAGAAGGCTGTATTTGGAATTCGAAGCCCAGCCGCCGAGAGCCACGCCATACACCCCGATGGAGAAGAGGGCGAACACGTAGAGAAGCCCCGCGTTGAAGTCGGAAAGCACTAGAGGGACGGATTTTCCGAAGATGGACAGAGTGTCCCCGAAGGGGACCACCGCGAAGATGAGCAAAGTAGTCATGGCGACCACCGCGGGTGCCAGGAGGAAAATGATGCGGTCGGCGTTTCCCGGAACCGTATCTTCTTTGGTCACCAGCTTGACGATGTCCGCCAGGGGCTGCAACATTCCAAAGATCCCCGCACGGTTGGGCCCGAGGCGCACCTGAAGCCTTGCCAGGAGCTTGCGCTCGAAGAGCACGAGATAGCCGGCGACCAGGAGCAGGACGGTCAGCACCACGGCGAGCTTCACGATGAGAAAAATGATTCCGATTAGCCAGGAGTCCGTCATAACATTTATTTCACAGTAACATCGCCCTTTGAAAAATGTTCCAAGATTTCCAGGAGACCTCAGAAATCCCCCTTGATCCCCCTTTTTCAAAGGGGGAAGCCCTATCTCCTCCCTTTGTAAAAGGGAGGTTGGGAGGGATTTCTGAGACCTATCTTTAAACCGCTAATTACACGATTTCGGGTTCTCGGCGCTAGAGCGAATGGGGACCCTGATCTTCGAGTCACAAGTTCTTCAATATCCTTCTGAAGGTCGGCCCTTTCGATTCTTTCTAGACTTTCTTTATATTTTCCGCTAGCACCTTCTCAGGCCCAATCCCTAACTTCTGCCATTCCATCTGCCGGTGCCGGGGGAAGACCAGGGTCCCCTCGGCCATGTTAGGAACCGCGCAGAGGTCAAACTCCAGCGCCTGCCCGTCCAGCAGGATTCGTACGCGGTCTTTGTCGCGGAGACCGAGCCTGGCGGCGTCCTGCGACTGCATGAAAATGCAGGGCGGCTTTTCCAATTCCCGGAGGTTGGGGGAATAACTCGAGAGCTCTTCCGTCCCAAAGGTCCATTCCACCTCCAATAGCTCCAGGGATTCCTGCGCGATCTTGGCGATGGCCTTCGGCCCATCAGGCGAAAACCGAGCGCCCTTTTTTCCGGCCGCGAGGCGGAACCCTTCAGGATGGCGGAAGGGATCCACCGCCCCAAGCCAGGGATGATCCTCCTTCATCCAGGCCCACACGCCTTTCGCCGAGACCTCAAGCGGCTCCTGTTTCCCCCCGTCCATCGCACCCCCTAAATCCGCCAAGGCGCGCCAGGCGGGCCTCGGCTCGCCGCCGGGGAGTTCCGTTCGGAAAGCCCGGGGAGGATGTCCCCCTCCACTGACCTGTTCGACCGGGGAACCGGTAATGGAAAAACCTTGAGCGAACTGCAGCCGGCCTTCCTGATTGATCCAGCTCGATTCCGTCTCGAAGAGGGTTGCCGTGGGAAGAAAAACGCCGGCCATCTCAGCGGCCGCGGATGGGAGATAGTCCATAACCGCCAGGAATTCCAGCCTGGCCAGTGCCCGCCGCAACCTCTGCCGGTCCGGAAAGCGCCAGAAAGGATCATTTTCAACTACCAGCAGGGCGCGGACGGTCCCATTCTCGATTTCCTCCACGATGCGCGCAAGGGAGCCCCCCTCCGGGGAGATGAGAGCGGCCCCGAAAGCATTGGGACCCGGCAGCACGTAAAAGAGGCCGGCCCACCCTTTCGCCTCCTTCAGGAGGAGAGCGTAATCGGCCGCGAGCGAGGGAGCGGAATCGGGAACGATATCGGTCCCGCACACCAGGACAGGCGTTCGGCTGTTCCGAAACTTTGCTTCGATCTCGGGAAGGCGATACTGGAATCCGGTTTCGGGATATCTTTCCGGGAGCCCGTCAAAAAACCGGAGAGCCTCCTCGCCCAGCGAGGTAATCCCCGATCGTTCAAGCCCCTTCTTAATGAGGGTGCTCGCATACTGGTTGATCTCACCTGAAGGGATAGGCAGGTGGACAAATTCGAAAGGAAGAGAAACCGGGCGGGGGTCAAGCACCACGACGGGGGCCCCGTTGCGGAAGGCTTGCCGCATGGCGAGAGCCAGCATCGGGGCTTCGTTGACCGGGTCGGCGCCGGCGACGAGGATGAAATCGGCTTTTTCGATCTCTCTCAGGGAGACCGCGATGCTGGGGTCGAGCCTGGATACGGCGTTCTTGACTTTGCTGCTCAAGGAAGCGGTCTCGAAAAATTCCGGCTCTCTCCACCCCCGCAACCGGCAGAAGCGGTTCAGCATGGCCGTATTCTCAAGGCTGCTGCGAGAGGACCCCAGGCAAGCGACCGATGATGGCCCGTGACTCCGGCTAATCCGGCTCAGCATTTCGGCCGCGGAGTCCAGGGCTTCGCCCCAGGGAACTTCGTTTCCGCCGACCTTCGCTGCCCTTGGCCTGCGGGGGTCGTTCGTATAAGGGTACCCGTACCGGCCCCGGTCGCAGATGAAATAGCCGTTCACCGCTTCGCTGAACCTGGCCTCGATCATGGCCACGGAACGGTACAGGGAACTCCCTACGGTGTGGCAGCCCAGCGAACAATGAATGCATATCGAGGGGCCCCGTTCGAAATCCCACCGGCGCCCCCGGAAGCGGGCCGATTTATCCGTGTAAACCCCGGTGGGGCAAACGTCCGCCAGGTTGCCGGAGAAAGGGCTCTCCAGGACCCCGTCCGTGAACCGGCCGAAATACACCCGGTGGGCGATCTGCATCGGCCCGAGGTCGCGGTACCCGGCAAACTCCTGGTAAAAACGCGAGCACCGGTAGCACTGGATGCAGCGGTTCATCTCGTGCTGGATGAGCGGGCCCAGGTACTGGTCGCGGTAGGTGCGTTTCTTCCCTCGGTATCTCCGGATTCCGTGCCCGCTCGAGACGGTCATGTCCTGGAGGAGACACTGCCCCCCTTCGTCGCAAACCGGGCAGTCGTGCGGGTGATTGACCATGAGCCACTCGACAATCTGCTTGCGAAAGGCGACGGCGTCCGGGTGCTGGGTTGAAACGACCATCCCTTCCTGGGCGTCCACCATGCAGCTCATCTGAATGCCTTTCACCGGACCCTCTCCGAACATCACCGCGCACATCCGGCAGGCCCCCACCGATCCAAGGGCCGGGTGGTAGCAGAACCGGGGGATGAAGATCCCCAGCCGGTCGGCGGCTTCAATGACCTTGGTCCCCTTGGGGACTTCTATTTCCAGGTTGTCAATCTTCAGCTTGGGCATATTTCTTTTATTTTTCACCGCAGAGGGCGCAGAGGTCGCGGAGCCGAATCATTCAAAAAGAAAAAAACGGGTTTTTTGATCTTAGGATTCTTAATTTTTCTCTGCGCTCTCGCGTTCTCTGCGGTGAAATTTTATCGAAAAGGGCATTTCTTCTGGCTGATGTGTTCTCGCACTTCGTCTCCGTAAAATGTGAGGAGGCTCTCCACCGGCATCGTCGCGCCCGGGGCAAAGACGCAGAAGGATTTCCATGTGTCCTTGCACATCTGCTGCAGAAGGGGGATAAACCCTTCCTCTCCCTCCCCATTTTCAATTCGCCACAGAAGATCGCGGATGAAGGGGAGGCCCTCCCGGCAGGGCGTGCACCAGCCGCAGGACTCGCGGACGAAAAATTCCATGAGGTTCAGGGTCGCCCCGACGAGGCACGTTTTCTGGTCGAAAACGATGACCGCCCCTGTTCCCAGCCGGTTTCCCACGGCTTTGAGCGGGCCGAAATCCATTTGGATATCGTAATGCTCTTTGGGTAAGAAGCGAGTCGAAGCGCCGCCGGGCAGGCACGTCTTGTACTCCGAGCCGGGGGGCAATCCCCCTCCATGCTCCTCGATGATCTCGCGCAGCGGGGTTCCCATGGGGAGCTCGAAGCATCCCGGGCGTTTGACTTTTCCGCTCACGCAGTAGAGCTTCGTTCCCGCGGAGTCCTTGCCCCGTCCCAGGCTGCGAAACCATTCCCCGCCGTTGCGGATGATGGGGGGGACGCAGGCCAGGGTCTCCATGTTATTCAATACCGTGGGCAGCTCCCAAAGTCCTTTGTCCGTGGCATAGGGAGGAACAAACCTGGGGTTTGGCCTTTTCCCCTCGATGGCGTTGAGTTGGGCGGTGCCTTCGCCGCAGATGTACCTCCCCCCGCTGCGGTGAACGACCAGCTCCAGGGAGTAGTCGCTCCCCAGGATATTTTTCCCCCAGAACCCGGCTTCCCTGGCGATCCGCACTTCCCGGTCGAAGATCAGCGCGCTGGTCTCGTATGAAGGACGGATGAAAAGGAAGGCTTTTGTGGCTAACATGGCGTAGGAGGCGAGGATGGTTCCTTCAATGACCAGGTGAGGGTCGGCATGGGCCAGCAGCCGGTCTTTGAAGGTGCCCGGCTCCATCTCGTCGATGTTGGTGACCATGTATCTCGGGAAGGGTGCGTTGTCGGCTACCGCCATCCACTTCTGCCCGGCCGGGAATCCCGCACCCCCGCGCCCCAGGAGCTTGGAGTCGAGAACCAGTTTCGTGACTTCTTTGGGAGAGTGCTTCTTCAATACCGTCGCCAGGGCTTCGTATCCGCCG
The DNA here is from genome assembly GCA_963712535.1 of uncultured delta proteobacterium. Lineage (GTDB taxonomy): Bacteria > Desulfobacterota > SM23-61 > SM23-61 > SM23-61 > CAVQIK01. The sequence goes on from CAVQIK010000004.1 coordinate 544,405, forward strand.
CTTTGCCGGTATTCGTCAATAGTGGCGATGCGGTCAGGCTTACGGTTCTTGAAGAGCACTTGGGGATATTTTTCGTTCATTAAGCCTGCTTTATTGCCATCGATCGCCCCCCTCACCCCATCCCTCTCCCCCGTCTCGGGGGAGAGGGCGAGGGTGAGGGGGACTTTGTTACTTGATCCTGGCTGCCCTTGGAGGGGGCTCTCGCCTCAATTGCTCCAGGATTGCGTCTATCTTCTCCGGGGTCAGCGGCCCGTAAGGCCTCCGGTTGATCAGCACCGCGGGGGAAAGATCGCAATAGCCGATGCATGCCGTAGGCAGAATGGTAAACATCCCGTCCGGCGTCGTTTCCCCGACTTTGATCCCCAATTTTCGGCAGAGATGGTCGAGAATGGGTTGGTACCCGTTAATCCAGCAGACAATGCCGTCGCAGATATGGATGACGTACTTACCCACCGGCTCGCGGTAGATGAAATCATAGAAGGTGGCCAGCTCTTCAAGCTCCAGGGAAGTCATGCCCAGGAGCCTCCCCGCTTCCTCGATCCCTTCATCCGAGAGGTAGCCGTACTCGTTCTGCAGCGCCACCATGACGTCCACCGCCATCTCGCGCGGATGCTCGGCCTCGGCGATTTTCTGTTTCAGATCGGCTTCCAGGTGTTCGGGCAACATTTTCGTTCCGCAAGGCGCGAGAGCGCGAGGGCGAATTACGTAGGGGCACGATGTCCCGCGAAACGCGGGATGCCCCTACATTCAGGAATAACTCATTCCGCATTCCGCATTACGTACTTACCGGTCTATATCCGGCATAATATAGTCGAGCGAGCCCGCGATCGCCACAAGATCGGAAATCGTTCCCCCCGCAGCCATCAGGGGCAGCGCCTGGACATTGGCGAAATCCGGCCCGCGTATCCGCATCCGGTATGCCCGGTTCAATCCATCGCTGACCACGTAGTACGCCTGCTCCCCCCGCGGGGCTTCCGTCGCGGCATAGGCCTCCCCCTCGGGCATTTTGGGCCCCCGGGTGACATGGATGAAATGGTGGATCAGGCTCTCGATATCCTGCAGCGTGTCCTTCTTCTCCGGCACCGCGTACCGGTAATCATCGGTCATCCAGCGCCCGGCAGGCATGCGCGCGGCGGCCTGCTCGACGATCCGCAGGCTCTGGCGCATCTCTTCCACCCGGACCCGGTAACGGGCATAACAGTCCCCTTCCGTGGCCGTGGGCACCTCGAACTGATAATTCTCATAACCGGAATAGGGGAATTTCTTCCGGGTGTCCCAGGCCAGGCCGCAGGCCCGTAGGTTGGGCCCCGTGACCCCCCATTCCATGGCTTCTTGCAGCGACAGGCGGCCCACCCCCCGGGTCCGGGCCGTGAAGATGGGGTTGTGGGTGATCAGGGCCTCGTATTCCTTCAGACGCCCGGGAAAGATCCTCACAAATTCGTCCACCGCCTCTTTCCAACCCTCCGGCAGATCGGCCGCGACGCCGCCGATGCGGAACCAGGAAGGGTGGAGGCGCCCGCCGGTGGTCCGCTCGATGATGTCCATGATCTTTTCCCGGTCCCGGAAATTATAGAAGACCGGGGTCATGGCCCCCAGGTCCTGCACAAAGGTGCCAAACCAGACGAGGTGGCTGCTCAGGCGGAACAGTTCACAGAGAAGAACCCGGATACACTGAGCTCGCTCCGGAACCTTGATCCCGGCAAGGGTTTCCACCGCGTGAAGATAGGATAGGTTGTTGGCCACTCCGCTCAGGTAGTCCACCCTGTCGGTATACGGAATAAATTGATGCCAGGATTGGCGCTCACCCATCTTTTCCGCCGCCCGGTGGTGGAACCCGATATCCATGTCGAGCCGGGTGATCTCTTCTCCCTCCAGCTTGAGGATGAAGCGCATGAGGCCGTGGACCGCCGGGTGGTGGGGGCCCAGGTTCAATACGAACTCGCCCCTTTCCTCATCTACGGCTCCGGCGATGACTCCGGCATCGAGCGGCTGCTGCCGCCGCGCCTCCAGGTCGGTGTAGGGGGCCAGCTCCGTCGCCCGTCCAGGGTAGTCCTTCCGCAGCGGGTGGCCCTCCCAATCATGGGGCATGAGCAGGCGGCGCAGGTCGGAGTGGCCTTCGAAACGGATTCCGAACATGTCGAAGACTTCCCGCTCATACCAGGTCGCCGAGGGCCACAGGTCGGTGATCGTCCTCGTGGAGGGGCTTTTTCCGTTCAGGGCGACCTTCAGGCGGATACGCTGGGCCGGCTCGAACGAAAGCAGGTGGTACACAAGGGTGTAATCCGGGCGGGGCTTCCCCTCCATTGGGGGGGGGTGATCGAGGACCATCTCTTTCCCGTCGGTGCCATCGCGGACGGTGTGGAGAAGGGGGCCCCGGCGGGCGGATTCATCGATGGCCGTTAGATCGTCCAGGCGAAGAAACCGGGGGGTCGCTTCATTCTTCAAAAATCGGAGGACGTCATGGATCCGGCCTTCGGCAACCTGGAAAGCGGGCATGTCCGTGGTCCAGGGGGAAGGGGCCAGGACCTCGCCGAACTTTTTCTTCAGGGCCGATGCCAGGGGCTGCTCCCCCGCGCTGAATTCAATTCTGCGGGCCGGGGGGGTCCACATCACGTCGCTCCGGCTGTCCCAAAACCTCGGCGGGCGGACGGAATTCCCCCGAATCGGGATTCCATTGTATCCCGGCCCGCGCGGGTCGCGGGATTTCGAGACCCCGTCCACCAGAATGGGCTTCTGGGTCCCCTGGGTCCCGCGGGGAAGATTGAAGAGGGAGCGGACCGGTCTTTCCCCGGTCACGATCTTCTTCTGCAGCATCACCAGCCCCTGCAGCAAGGCTTCGGGGCGGGGCGGGCATCCGGGAACATACACGTCCACCGGCAGGATCTGTTCAATCCCCTGAACCACACTGTAGACGTCGTACATCCCGCCGGAATTGGCGCAGGAACCCATGGAGATGACCCACTTAGGCTCGGCCATCTGTTCATAGAGCCGGAGAATGACGGGGGCGATTTTCTTGAAGACCGTTCCGGAGATGACCAGGAGGTCCGCCTGGCGGGGGGACCCGCGCAGAACCTCGGCTCCAAACCTTGCGATGTCGTACCGGGAGGTGAAAGCCGTCGCTTCCTCCACGAAACAGCAGGAGAGCCCGAAGAACATGGGCCAGAGGCTGTATTGCCTCGCCCAGTTCACCAGGAAATCCATTCTGTTCAGGATCGCATTTTGGAGCGGCTTGGATTTTTCGGGTGTTTCGGCCCCCACTCCAGGCCTCCTTTTCCCCAGAGATAGAACAGGCTGATGAGCAACACCAGGATGAAGAAGGATATCTGCAGCCACCCTGCCCATCCCAGAGGGCCCGCGGCGACGGCCCAGGAGAAGATGTAGAGCGCTTCCACATCGAAGATGAGGAAGAAAGCGGCGATGAGGTAAAAGGGAATCGGGTAAGGGAACCGGGCTGAACCCGTGGGAATGATCCCGCTTTCGTACGCCCTCGCCTTTTCAGGGGTGGGCACCTTTTTCCCCAGCCGGCGGGGGATAAAGAGAAGGACGCCTACCAGGAGAAGGACGAACAACGCGTAAAGGAGGAGAGAAATGATCCCCGGCTCCCACGGGGACCAGGTCCCCACGCTGACCACAAAAGGCTGCACTCGCTGGCGCCCTCCCTAGAGCAGGCAAACCGTGGCCTCAGGTTGAATACAACTCATTTTATCCTCTGGGTGCGGGTATGAAGATGGGGTGTTCCATGTATTTTGAAGGCCGGTAAGGTGTATTTTCGAGGAGTGGAAAGCGAAGAATTCAAGGCGAAATTTTCAGGGATGGGGCTCCCCAAATCGATAATGGGGAGATGAAAAAGAGCAAAAGGGAAACGAAACAAATCAACCCCAAAGGTCTGCCATTTATTCGAACTTTCATTACCGCCTCCCATCGTTCGCGAAAAAACGATTCAAGTTCAACGACGGAAAATAATGATGTCGGGGAGCCAATTAAGTGCAATCAGTGCGTTTCATCGATGCGGGGAAGTAGATGGAGTGATTATTTGAAGAAATGTAGACTCAATGTAGCAGGTATGTTTCTTCTGGGACCAAATTCAACCATTCTTTTTTCCTGCAAATACCATTAGGATCCCTTGTTTGGAGGGAGGGGGAATGGGGGCATGCCGTCCCTGCTCGGATTTGTCCCTTGCCCGCTACCCCGGAACCTTGCTTTTCTTTTTTCTTTGATCTCGTCTCGAAAGCCTCAAGGCATTTCCGGTTACCGTGAGACTGCTTCCGAACATGGCCAGCACCGCGATGAGCGGGTTTAAAAGGCCGGCCAAGGCGAGAGAAATGCCGATCCCGTTGTAGACGAAGGCGAAGAAGAGATTCTGGCGTATCGCTTTAACCGCTGAAGCCGATAAATCCAGGGCATCCAGGATCTTCGAGGGATCGGAGCCCAATAGAGTAACGTCGGATGCCTCGCGGAGAATATTCGCGCCCGTCCCCAGGGCAAAACCCACGTCTGCCTGGGCCAGCGCCGCGGAGTCGTTGATGCCGTCGCCCACCATTCCCACGCGGCGGCCTTTTCTTTGAAGCGATCTAACCAACTCCACCTTGTCCCCGGGGAAAGCTTGCCCGATATAATTGGCCACCCCTGTTTCCTGCGCCACGGCCCGGGTAGTCTCCCGGGCATCTCCGGAAACAATCCAGGAGGCGATTCCTTTCCCTTCGAGTCGTCGGATCATCTCTGGAACTGCCGACTTCAGCGAATCTCCGAAAGCAAGGAAGCCGCGGCTCTCTCCCTCCCAGCCGAAAAAGACGACGGTCATCCCTTTTTTCTCAAACAACCCGGCCTTTTCGTCCATCTCCGGAGAAATCGCGGATTCTTCATTCTCGAGCAGGCGGCGGTTGCCGATATACGTCCGTTTCCCTCGGACCCGGCCTCTCACCCCCATTCCCTCCAGGGCCTGAAAATCTTCCACCGCGTCCATCTCGACGGATCTTTCCCGGGCAAGTCGGACGACCTCCCGGGCCAGGAAGTGATCCGAGCGAACCTCCAGCGGACCGATCTGCGCAAGGATTTCGGTCTCGGGAATACCAGGGGCGAAGACTTCCTGGAGGGAAAAATTTCCCTCCGTCAGGGTGCCGGTTTTATCGAAGACCAGGGTATCCAATTCCCTCGCGCGCTCGAGTGCGCCCGGGTCCCGGATCAAGATCCCCCGTGAACGCGCCAGGCCCATCACCGCGACCTTCACGATGGGCGTGGCGATCCCAAGGGCGCAGGGGCAGGAGATGAGGAGGACGGTGAGGGACCTGAGCAAGGCTTCCTCAGCGGATCGGGAGCCGAACCACAGGTAGAGTGCTGTTCCCCCCGCAAGCGCCAGAATCGCCGGTACGAACCAGCGGGTGACCCGGTCCGCCAGGAGCTCGGCAGGGTTTTTCCCGGCCATGGATTCCTGCATGAGGGTGATCATCTGCCCAAGGGAACTCTGCCGGCCCACCCGGGTCGTCTTCACCTGCACTTGGCCGTCCAGCAGGAGGACTCCCCCCATCACCTCGTCCCCGGGGTTCTTTCTCACCGGCCTTGGCTCGCCGGTCAGAATCGATTCGTCCACCTCCCCTTTGCCCGAGACGACCCGGCCGTCCAGCGGAACCCGCTCTCCGTCAAGGACCAGGAACTCATCCCCGATCCGGAGCTCGTCCGAGAGGGCCCATTTCTCTTTTCCTTCCCCTGCAAGCACGGGGTTCCAGAGACGAACTTTCTGGCGGGCCAGCTTGTAAAGCTCGGTGAGGCCCGCGGATACCCGATCCCTGGCGTGTCCCTCGATGTATTTTCCCAGCAGGACAAAAGTGACGAGCATGGCCGCGGTGTCGAAATAAAGGTGGATGCTTCCCCGGGCCAGCTGGAAGACGCTGTAAAAATAGGCCGCCAGCGCTCCCACGGAAATCAGCGTGTCCATGGATGGCGTCCCGTACCGAAGGCCGGCATATCCCCGGCGGAGAATCTCCGCCCCTCCATAAAAAATTACCGGGGTTGCCATGAGCCAGATCGGATACGAGAAATACCCGATCGTCCTGGAGGAGAGATCCTGGAAAAAGCCGAAGTAAAGAGCCATGGAGATCATCATGATATTCGCGGTTAAAATTCCCGAGATCGCCAGCCGTAGAATCGCGCTCTTATTTGCGGCGGAAATGGTCCCGGTTTCATCGAAAAGAGCCGGGCGGAAGCCAATCCGGGAGATCCCGTCCAGAATCTCCTTTGGGGAGAGGAGATGGGGGTAGTACCTGAGCTGGACCATGTCGGCGAGAAAGGACGCCCGCGGGTCGAGGGTGCCCCGGGTCCTGCGGAGGACTTCCTCGACAAGCCAGGAACAGGAGGGGCACCACATCCCTTCGACTTTCAGCGTGAGTTCGAGAGAGGGAAGAAGGGAAGGCTCGGGATCCGGCGAAACCGCCGGCGGGTTCTCATTTCTTGGGGAATTGGGAACGATGCCCGCTTCGACGCAGGCGCGGTACAGGTCCGTCTCCCGGAAATTTGCGGGCATCCCGTTGGGACTGTTGAAGAGGAGGAGAAAGACCTGCTGGCAGCCTGGGCAGCAAAACCTCAACGTTTCCCCGCTCATGGACTGAAGGATTTGAAGGCGCCCCAAGGGGAGCCCGCAGAGATGGCAAATTCCGGAAGGCGTTTGCGCTCGAGGGGGTAAGGTGGGGGCAAGGCCCGGGAGGTCCGGCGTCAAGAGCTCAGGCAAGATATCGGGTTCCTTTAAAGAGCAGGATACAACCCATGGCAATCACGGAAAGAGCGGCCGCTCTCTCGCCGAAGAGCCGCATCCTGAAGCTCAGGAGAGAGGCGGAAAAGCCGGTGGAGAAAAGGACGGGGGCTGTGCCCAGGCCAAAGAACACCATGGTCAGGAATCCTCTGAGCGGGTCCGGCGCCGTGGCCGCTTTGACGATCATCGCCCAGGAGAGCATGCAGGGTAAGAACCCGGCAGCGAGTCCCAGAAGCCATTTTGAGCCCAGGCCCCGGGATTGAAAGAGGCGGGAACACAGCCGGCCAATCACCGTTCCGTTGCCGAAGGAGGGAAGCCGCACGGGGAGGACCTTCAAGAGGATTAGTCCGAGGAGGACCATCAGGATTCCGCCTCCGAGCGTGAATCCACCGCGGAGCCCGGAAAAGATCTGATTGAAGCCGGCGAGATGAGCGATGCCGGCCGCCACTGCCCCCAAAAATCCGTAGGTAAAAACGCGGCCGAGGTGGAAAGCAGCATGATGACCGATCCCTCTGGACCACGGGTGCGAAGGCGCGGCGGACCCTGTTCCCTGGGGTTGAAGGTGGAGGGAATAAGCCATGACCAGGGGCCCGCACATCCCCAGGCAGTGAAGGCTGCCGAAGAGGCCGATCAGAAAAGGGGCAAAGAGATCGAACATAAATAAGAACTTGTCCGCAAATAATATTCCCCCCTTTGTAAAGGGGGGTTGGGGGGATTTTCCCAAAGTGATGTAAAGCAAATCCCCCTATATCCCCCTTTTTCAAAGGGGGATTTAAACCCAGGAACTTATTTAAGGATAAGCTTTAAGTGTCTAAAGTGCCTAAAGTTCGAAGCGCCTTAAATCCCGCAAGTCGTAAGGCGCAAGTTGTGAGGTTTCTTTACCCCTTGCGCTCTCGCGCCCTCCCGTCTTGCGTCTTAAGGGATCGGATATAATTCACCGCCGCCCAGGCGTCCTGCTCGGAAACGGTCGTGTACAAGGCCGGGTGCCGGGCGAAGCCGAGCAGAATCTTAGCGTAAAGCTCCCCATCCGTCTGCTCCTGGACGGCCGGGTCTTTGAGGTTGGCGGGAAGGGGGGCGAAGCTCTGCCCCACCGTTCCATTTCCGTCGGAGTAAGGGCCATGGCATTGCATGCAGAAGTAGGCGTAGGTCAGCCAGCCCCGATGGACCGTTTCCGGATTCAGCGGCAGAGGGTTTTTCAAGTCCGCGGGGTCCGCATTGATGAGGACGTTGTACCCGCCGTGTCCGGGTATCGCCCGGGAATCCATGGCCGGCATCTCTTTCTCGTACGTGCGCACGTCTTCCTGGTTCCGCATCCGGGCGTAATCGCAGCCCCCAATCAGCGGAAAAATGAGAACACCCAAGGAAATCCAAATGGCTATCCGAAATCGGCTTGTCATTTTCGTTTGCTCACATCAATTTCCGCCAGCGGGGGCTTTTCTCTCACGTGCTGCGGCTGGGGAATACCGGCAGGCCCCGGAATCGCGGGGTTGGTTGAGTAGATGGATTGCCCGGGGATGTCCTCCACGATTCCGAAATCCCAGTCGGGCGGGCCCTTGTCGCCTACCGCGAAGTACATGAATACTCCGTAAATCGAGACGGCGAGCGCCAGACCGATGACGATGAGCCATCCCTGAAACACGAGACGCCGGTCTTCCCTTTCGATCTGCCGGTCCTTAGGGCCCGTTAACACAGCCATAACTTCCTCGAATAGGCGAGCTTACAATGGATTGCCGTAAATCCCGAAAACAATCACGTAGAAGACAAACCAGATGATGAATCCCAGAATTACAAAAATCAGGTGAGGCGGGGCGGGATGGTTTAACCCGTGAATCTCGTCTGGGTAATCGAACTTCTGCTCCATCAATTCGTCCGCCTCGCTCCTTGGTAAAGTAATAGCTCCGGAAGATCAGGTAAACGAGGAGCGCCGAGACAAGCCCGAGGATCGCGCCCAGCAGCTCATGTTGGTAATCGAGGACCCAGAAGAAACGCACCCTTGCTCACCTCCTCAAGAGTGGGTAAGAGCAATATAAACGGCCGCAGCCATCATGATGAGCACCAGGCCGAACACGGTTGCGAAGGTCAGGATGAGCCGTCCCGGCTTTCCGGGTCCCTTTTCCTGCACCTCTCCCAAATCGCGCAGGGGGAGAAACCGGGCGCGCTCCTGGTCCGAAAACTGCCCGCTGCCGAGGGCCCAAATAAAGGCGCCAAGCGCCGTCGACGACGCTGATGACGATCAGGATCAGCCATGGAAGATAATAAAACATCTATCTTGTCCCCCCCGGGGGCTGCGGGCCGGCCCGTCTGTCCAGCACGGATTTCTCGCGCTCTTTCGCCGACTCCTGCTGGGGAGTCGGGGTCTGGACCTTTTCAGGTTGCAGATTGGAACGAATGGGGGAAAGGATCTCGTACGAGGCGGGGATCCCCTTGGGTGAAGCTCCGGCGTCGGATTCCCCTATGAAATTTACGGCCACGTAATCACCCACCTCCCAGATCTTCTCCGATTCCAGGTCTTTCTTGAAATAGGGCATGGCCGTTCCGGTGATCCCGTTCATGATCTGGTAGTAAAGGATTCCTCCCGAGATCCCCCGTCCCTTCAGCAGGGTGAAATTGAGGGGCGGGGGATACAGGAACGGCTGGGCCGGTCCCATCCCGTCGCCGATCGGGCCCATGACAGCTGATGCAGAAGCTTTGATAAATCCTGTGTCCCCGGTGTCAGGCTGCCCTTGCTGGAGGGATAAGGATTGGGGAGGTTCCTCCAGGGCTCCGGAACCATGGAGTGGAGCCAGTTCACGTTCTGCTCCGGCCCGGCCTCGTAGGCCGCGACGGCCTTCTCCTTCCAGTACTTCTGGCGGGCCACGCGGAAATCCGCGTTCTTGTAACCCAGGGACTGCTTGTAAGCGATCAGGGCCCGGATCTTGTCCATGCCCAGGAACAGGAAGGCGGGCATGATCGACTCCGGCCGGGTGAACCGGGGATTGACGTAGTGGGCCATATGCCAGTCGTCCGGGTGCTCGCCGCCCTCCTGGGAGAGGTCCGGGCCGGTCCTTTCCGAACCCAACTGGTGGGGGGTATCGTGAATGTAATCCCCCGCCTGGGCGATGCGCTCGGCTCCGATGTCCCAGTCAATCGACCGGATGAACTGGGTATGGCAGTAGGTGCATCCGTTTGACGACGTAGATCTTCCTCCCCTCCGCTTCCAGCGCCGTCCAGGGCCGGAAAGGCTCGGAGGGTTTCTCCGGCATGGTGGCCCAGGGGAGGATCACCGAGATGAAGAGAACGGAGGCGAAGATCAGCATGCCCCCGAAGATCAGCAGCTTCAGGGTCATTCTCATAGGTCATCCTTGGCCGGGCCCGACCCGAAGAGGCTTCTCGTGATGTTATAGAGTCCGATGAACGCCCCCACCACGATGAGGACGCCGAAACCGAGCCGGAAGACGAAATAGACATGGAGCGCCGGAAGGACCCGGTACACCGTTTCGCCGTTCAACCAGCTGCTTCCCTGGATGAGCCCGGCCATCGTGAGAACCACAAAGAATCCGCTCAGGCCGATCGTGACGAGCCAGAACTGGACATCCGCCAGTTTGGTGCTGTAGAGCGGACGGTTGGTGATTCGAGGGATGATGTAATACATTCCGCCCAGGCCGATGATTCCCGAAAACCCGAAGACCGCGATGTGGGAGTGCGCGATGACCCAGTTGGTGAGATGGGTGACCCGCTGGACGATCGGCAAGGATTGGAAAGGGCCCTGAAGGCAGACGATCAGGTACCACACAAGTCCGGCAAAGATGAATTTTCCGCCTATGTCCAGGTGAAAATTCCCCAGCCTCCCCCGCATGCTGAGGAAGAGGTTCGTCAACGCTACACTCACGGGGATCAGCATGCCGATGCTCCCGGTGATGGCTACGATTTTGAGCCAGGTCGGGGCCGGCGTCTGCAGCAGATGATGGGTGCCGATGTTGGGGTAGAACATCAGGATAGACCAGAATCCAATCGAGAGACAGGGTGTGGCTGAAGAGGGGGTTTCGGGCAACGAGGGGGACGATGTAATAGGAGAGACCTACAGCGAGAGGGGTCAGGAACAGGCCGACGATTCCGTGGCCGTAGAACCAGGCGAGAATGCCGTCCGGCATCCCCGTGATCGCGCCTGTCCGGGGGTTCCAGACCGCGTTGCCGAAGAAATAGATCCAAAACATGAAAACCATCGCGGCGAAGGCGTACCAGATCGAAACGTAAAGGAGCTTTTCCTTCCGGGCCTGGGTCGTTTTCAGGAGGTTGTAGAAGGAAAGGATGAAGGCCACCAGCACGCCGATGTCCACCGGCCAGATATACTCGGCGTATTCCCGGCTCTGGTTGTACCCCATCAGAAGAGCGACGTCCCCAACGAGAACCCCCAGGTTCCAGATCCAGTTGGTGATCTGGCCGAGCCGCCGGCTGTACAGGGGAGTGCGGGCCAGGTGCGGCACGTAGTAGAACATGGCCCCCATCAGGGCGGAGCCGGCGAACCCGAAGATCATGGTGTTGGTGTGGACCGGCCGCAACCGGCTGAAGACGAGCCAGGAGATGTTATTGTACAGCCCGAGTTCAGGGGCGACCATCCACGAAGCGAGGATGAACCCACCCAGGGCGGCAACGACGAACCAGATCGCCGAAGCCATAAACCAGCCGCGAACCGTTTTCCAGGCTTCATCGGGTTTGTATTGCATAACAAATGCCTTAAATGCCTTGAATGTGCTTAAATGCCTTAAATGAAATGCTCCAAACTGCGGGTGTAGATCTTTGAGTAAACGCCCTAAGACTTTTTTTGCGATTGCTGAAAATATCGCCAGGAGCTCTCCGCATTCGTGATATTCCCATTCAATCTCCTTGGCCAGCCAATTCAAATCGCGATGATTTCCATCCAGTACTGAGTTTCACTGGCTTCGCTTTCGCATATGGAAATTCTATTTTTGAAATCGGATTTGCTGCGGGAACGATTCGCCTCGCGTAATTTGCGCCCATGGAGTTCCCGACTTCGTCATCTGATTTCTGATCACTCTCCCTTCCGGGGTGTTGGGCAGCTTAGCGACAAACGGATAATTCGGACGGCAAATTCGCGAGTTCTTTTCTCCAACCTTAGCGAATTCCAATTTGCGGTTCATTTCCATTCATTCATTTAAGCGCATTTAAGACATTTAAGGCATTTAAGGCATTCTATCTGTGACAGGCCAGCCAGCAGTCCAGCTGGGCGTTCAGCTTGCGGTGGCAGGTTATGCAAAAGCCCATCTGGAAAACTTTTGTTTCCAGCCGATCCATCGTTTCCACCGCCCCGTGGCAGTTGCTGCAGTCCAGCTTCGCCCAGGCCACATGCGGCTCGTGGCGGAAGAAGACGAAATCCGGCAAGATAAATAAGCGCACCCAGGGCACCGGGGTTTTGGTCAGGTAGAATTGTTTCTCCTTCTGTATTTCCGGGTGGTTCGGGATGATGTACTCGTGGCAGAAGAAGCACTTTTCCATGGGCGGGAGTCCCGCGTGCTGCGACCGCTCCACGTATGGGTGGCAGAAACGGCAGCTGATCTCCTTCACTCCCGCGTGCACCCGATGGCTGAAGTAGACGGGCTGTTTCGGGCCGATCTGGGTGTGAGGATAGTGCCAGTAATAGTAGAGCAGGGCGGCAAAAAGCACTGCGCTGGCGCCCAGCCAGGCCCACCCGCGCTTTCCTTTCGGTTTTGGATCTTTCTTGGCCATTATTGTATTAATCAAGTCACAATTGTTCAGACACTCCAATGGCATCCATCGCCCCCCTCACCCTCCCCTCTGCCCCGGAAGCGGGGGAGAAGGCTGGGGTGGGGGAATTTTCGGAAGAACTTACTGCCCCGTCCTTACTATAGTGCCCGACCAAAGAAAGTGGACATTGCATGGGCAATCCCTGGTAAATCCCCCCAAACCCCCCTTTATCAAAGGGGGGCAGGGGGGATTTTACGGCGAGACATAAGTCAATAAGAGGCAACTGGATGCCGACTTACTTAGGCCGTTCACTATAATACAAACGAAATAAATAAATTTACATAAAATGCAGGGTGCGTTCCCCGAACGCACCGTTTGAAGGCCTGATCGGGGATCAGGCCCTACAAAATTGTCACCAAACAAAATACGTTGGTATTAAGTTCACGGCTTTAATTTTCCCTGATCTTCGCCAGACTCCAGGGTCTTTCGGAATATCGGGTCGGAGATCGGGATAGGCGGGACTCTCCGCAGGAACAGAACGAAACAGAGTGCCGTCAGCCCGAAGAATCCGGCGGTGATCAGGATCTCCAGCGGCCCGATAGGTATCCAACCCTCATGCCAGATGGAAGGTGCGACCAGGATGAACCGCTCCAGCCACATTCCGATTAAAATGAGAACCGTAAGCGCGATCATCGGGCCTCGCTTTAATTTTATCTTACGGTTCAACAGCACGAAGAAGGGGACGATCAGAATCATGAAAAGGGCCACCCAGGCCAGGGGCTCCCAGGGGCTGAGCTTCACCCGCAGGATGACATAACGCGTCTCCTCGGGAAGGTTCCCGTACCAGATCGTGTTGAACTGGGCATAAAAGAGGTAGCCCGTGAACACGGAAAAGGCCAGGGTCAATTTGCCCAAATCGTGCTTCTGCCGGGCCTGGATGTAGTCCCGCAATCCCAGGGAGTTCAGGAAGAGCATGGAAACGAGGTAGATGGCCGCGAGGGCGGTGTAGAAGCTTCCCATGAAGTAGTAGGCTCCGAAGAGCGTGCTGCGCCAGTGCGGGTCGAGGGACATGATGAGATCAAAGGCCATGAGGGTGAGAATGAAAGCGTACGCAAACCCGATAATGGGCGAAAGGATCTTCTGACTTCTCCAACTTTGTTCCCAGCTTCCCAATTCCGAAAGGCCCCGCGAAGGGTCCTTTTCGGCCAGCCACTGCCGGTCGCCGCGAAGGGAATAGTAAACGAGGGCCAGGGAAAGACCGGTCAGCAACAGCAGCGCCACCCCGTTCCGGGCGAACAGAAACGGAACATTCAGCCAGGCCTGCTTTTCCGGCACCGGTTCTCGGATCCAGTGGAAGAGCGTCTCCCGGCCGAAGTAGAGGACCCAGAAGAGGAGATAGGAAACCGGAAGATAGGCCCCGAAAGCCTCGGCCAGCCGCTTCACCGGGCGGCCCCATTCCGCGTAGGCCATGTTCAAGATGGCGGAGAAGAGGACGGCTCCGAAGGAAAGCCCGGCCCAGAAGACATAGTTGGCCAGGTATGCCTGCCACGCTCGAACCGCGAGTTCGCCGGAAATCCCGTACAGAAAGGCGGCCGCCCCGATCACCGCGAGAAAAGCGAAGACGAAGATCCATAACCCTCGGATCTCCGGCGCGAGAAAGGAGAAGGTCTTTTCAGCCGGCAACATCCCGGACCTCCTCGGCTCCTGAATCCCGTAGGATCCTCATGATCTCGGCGCGATCCAGGTCCGTGCATCCTACCAGGATCCCAAAGCGGTCCTCCGAAAAACGAGGGTCGTACCCTGCCGACTGCCCGCGCCGGTAGCGGACCCTGGGCAGCCCCCCAACCACAATCCAGGCGATCACGCTGAAAATGGCAGCCAGGAGGACCGTTCCCTCGAAGAGCACGATGACCCATGGAACGGCAGGGTAAACCGGTTTCCCGCTGGTGATCAATTCGAATCGGGAATGGGCAAAGATCGCCAACCCGACGAGACTGGTCCCCCCCAGGATTCCTCCGATTAAAGTAATCCAGCGCACGATGCTCGGCTTGGTTCCCAGCACTTCCTGAATGGCCCGAAGGCGCAGGGGTGAATAGACGGAGCGGATTTCGAAATTCCCCTCCTTCAACCTTCGCAACCCATTGAGGAGGTCGTCCACGTATCCGAAGACGCCGACCACTCCCTGATCATTCGGCATGGCGAACCCCCCCCGCCCGCATGGGGTGGCCTGCTTCCTCTTTGGCCTCGGCGATGGAAACGGAAGGGACGAACTTCACGAAAAGGAAAAACAGGAAGAGGAAAAAGCAGAAAGAGCCGATCAGGATGCTGATTTCAAGCCAGTTGGGGAAGTAGAAACCCCATTGATAGGGGATATAGTCCTGGGCCATCGATCCGCAGATGATTACATACCGCTCGAGCCACATCCCGATGTTGATCAGGATGGCGATGATGAAAAGATAAAGAGGGGTGGTGCGGACCTTTCTTACGAAGAAAAAGAGCGGCGCGATAGCGTTGCAGAAGCACATGATCCAAAACGCGGTGGAATAATACCCGATGGCCCTGAACAGGAACGTCTGCTTTTCAAAAACATCCCCGCTGTACCAGGCGATGAAGTATTCCACGATGTAGGCATACCCCACGATGGAGCCCGTAACGATGATGGTCTGGGCGATCCGCTCCAGCGTTCGGATGGTGATGATGTTCTCGAACCGGAAGATTTTCCGGAGCGGAATCAGCAAGGTCAACACCATCGCCAGCCCGGAGAGGATTGCGCCGGCCACGAAATAGGGCGGAAAAATGGTGCTGTGGTACCCCGGAATGATGGCCAGGGCGAAATCCCAGGAGACCACGCTATGCACGGAGACCACCAGGGGAGTAGCCAGGGCTGCGAGGAGGAGGTAAGAGGAACCGTAATGGTGCCACTGGCGGTTGGTCCCAGTCCAGCCCAGGGAGAAGAATCCATAGATTTTGCGGCGGATTCCCCGGGTGCGGTCCCGCACCACGGCGAAGTCCGGAACCAGCCCGGTGTACCAAAAGATCAGGCTTACGGTGAAGTAGGTTGAAACCGCCAAAAAATCGAAGATGAGGGGCGACTGAAAATCGGGCCACAGCGTTCGCTGATTGGGGTAGGGAATCGTCCAGTAGAAGATCCAGGTGCGGCCCAGGTGGACCAGGACGAACGTAGAAGCGATCATGACGGCGAATATGGTCATCGCCTCGGCGGCGCGGGAAATCGCGGTCCGCCACTTGGCCCGGAAGAGGTACAGGATGGCAGAGATGAGAGTCCCGGAATGGGCGATCCCGATCCAAAACACGAAATTGACGATGTACGTGACCCACATGACCGACGGATGGTATCCGGCCGATCCCATCCCGGTCGAGATCTGGTAGGCCCAGCAGGCCAGGGCCCAAACGACTCCGATCAGGAGAAGGCCGATGACGAGGTAGTAGACGAGGGGGGCATGAAACAGGGTCCTCAGGATTTCCCGGTTCACATCCCTGTAGCTTATCTTTTCCATAGTTGTTTCTTGTAAGGGCGATTCATGTCGGAGGCGATTCTCGAGAATCGCCCCTACAGCCTAAATCGTAACCGTTTAACCTTATGAAAAATGAAGTTCCAAAATGCCAGGAACACTCAGAAATCCCCCTTAGTCCCCCTTTTTCAACGGGGGAGACCCTTCTCCTCCCTTTATGAAAGGGAGGCTGGGAGGGATTTCTGGAATAGCTAAACAATTTCCCTAAATCTTCATATCGTTGGTGATCTTCTTCAAGTAAATCACCGCGGGCTTCGTGTTCAGCATCTTCAGGACCTGGTAAGCCCGGGAATCCTGGATCAGCTTTGAGACCCGGCTTTCCGGGTCCAGGATGTTGCCAAAAGTGAAAACGTCCGCCGGGCAGGTCTGGGCACACGCGGTCGTGAACTCCTGGTCCATTACCTTGGGTCTCCGCTGATTCCGGGCTTCGACCTTGGCCTGAACGATCCTCTGGATGCAGAAGGAGCACTTCTCCATGACTCCTTTCGTTCGGACCGTCACGTCCGGGTTCAGCATCCAGTGCATGGGCTCGGGACGGGAATAGGTGAACCAGTTGAACCGCCGGACTTTCCAGGGGCAGTTCTGAGAGCAGAAGCGGGTCCCGATGCAGCGGTTGTAAACCTGGTTGTTGATTCCCTCCGGGCTGTGGTGGGGGGCGAACACCGGGCAGACAGACTCGCAGGGGGCGGCGTCGCAGTGCTGGCACAGCATGGGGAGAAAGCGAACGCGAGGCTGCTCCGGCTCCCAGTAGCGCTCGACCTGGAGCCACGATGCCTTCCGGCCCTTGAGGACCTCTTCCTTTCCCACCCAGGGGACGTTGTTCTCGGCGTAGCAGGCCACAACGCAGGCACCGCAGCCGATGCACCGGTCCAGGTCCACGATCATCACCCAGCGGTACTGGTCGTGCTTGTGGGCCGGGTAGAAATCCTTTTCCTTATTCCACCCCCCGGGAAGCGGGACATCGATATCGGGTTTTTGCCCCGCGCCGGACCGGTATCCCTGGAGGGTGACGGCCTGAGCGAGTCCCCGCCCGTGCTGGTAGAGGCTGCCGTCCACGTTGGCCACATGGATGAACTTCCCGGCCTTTTCCACCGTCACCCCGGAAACCGCCCAGACCAAACCGCCCGATGCGGGATCGAGGTCCGGGGAGATGACCTGCACGGGGTTTCCCGATTCGTCCCGCGCATACCGGCCGTTACTGGTATGGCCTTGTCCCAGGGGAATGGCCACGACATTCGCGGGGATGCCGGGATAGGGAAAAGCCGCGGCTTGCACCACGCCGTGCGGGGAGGTCAGCCGGAGGACGTCCCCTTTTTCAATTTTGTTTTGTCTCGCAGTTTCCGGATTGATTTCGATCCAGGCTCCCCAGGTGACCTGAGTCAGAGGATCGGGGAGCTCCTGCAAGAAAGGTCGGTTCGCGCTCCGCCCGTCATAGAACTGGATCGTGGGATAGGCGAAGAAATGGAACCCTTTCGCGGGGGCCGGCGGTGTGCCGGATGGAGCGGACGAAGAGCCGGCGGCAGCGGGTGCTGCCTGAAATACTTCCCCGGGCTTCTCCTCCCAGGCCCCGCCGCGCTGTAAGCTTTTCTCCCAAGTACCTTCGCCGGCGGCCCCTCCGTTCTGTGACGACCAGGACTCCTTCAGGAGCTCGTAAAAATCACTCCAGGGAAAAGGCTTTTCGCCGAAGAGCTTCTTCCCGGTGGATATCAGGAGATCCTCGATCTGCCGGGAGTTGAAGAGGGCCCCCATCGTGGGTTGCAGCAAGCCCCGCACGCTCTTCCGGGGACTGTAATCCCCCCACGACTCGTAAAACGTGTGGCGTGGAAGGACCAGGTGAGCCTGCTCGCTCGTCTCATCGGGGGCGCTTGAAAAGGTCACGATGAACGGGACCGCTTTGAGGGCCTTCTGGAAACCCCAGGCCGGAGGGAGATGAAAAAGTGGGTTGGCGGTGTCGATCAGCAGAACATCGATCTCTCCGCGCCCCATCCGGTCGCACAAATCCTTCATCTGCTGAAGCGGTGCCGCCATCCCGAGCGAAGACGGGTCCCCGAAGTCCAGGAGGGAACGGCTTTCCGGGGAGAGGGCGCATAACCGGTTGGCGGCAACCGCCGTCTCCGTCGCCCGGGGGTCTGAGAAACCCAGCCCTTCGGCCAGAAACAAGGGTTTCTTGGATTCGTTCACCTTTCGAGCGAGCATTCGGATGGTGTGGGCGGCTACTCCCGTCTGGCCTTCAAGCTGATCCAGGGGGAGGCTGCCGGCCGGCGGCTCCACCGTGCCCTTTCCCTCACTCCCGCCCCGTCCTTCCATCACCGCTCGCAATAGCGCCTGCGCAATCAGTGATTGGCCCGGAGGGGATACGGGTACCCAGAGATCTGCGTTGGCCCCGGTCAATGAGAGCCTGGGCCCGAAGTAAGCAAAGTAGTTTTTCCCGCTCTTCCTTTAACTCATGAAAAACGGAGAAGTGCCGGGCGTATTGAACGTTGGAAAGCCATGTCTCCAGAAAATTGGCGCCGAAGGAGACCAGGAAATCCGCCTGGTCGATCCGGTATGTCGGGATCGCGTCGGCTCCGAAGACCTGCTGATTGGCCTTCCTGAGGGCCTCGTAAGCTAGGGGCTCATAGATGACATGCCCCTTTGACCCCATCTGTGCGAGCCATCGCTCGATCAAATTTTTGCGGGCGCCGGTAACGAGTTCGGTCAGGAATACGACCCTCTCCCCCCTTCCTTTCTGGATGACGGGCGAGACCTGGTTCAGGAAGATCTGCTCTGCTTGTTCCCAGGTCAAAGATTCGACCCGGCCGTCGGGGTTTCTCTTCAGGGGGCCGGGGTACCGGTCCGGGTTATAGAGGTTCTGGAGGGAGGCTTGTCCCCGGGGGCACAGTTTTCCCCAGGGTTTTCCCCCGTTTACCGGATGGAGCGGGTTGCCTTCCACCTTCACCACGTGGCCGTCCCTGTTCTTGGCCAGGATGCCGCAGCCGGCCGGACACTCCCGGCAGGTGGTGGCGTACCAGGTGGCTTCCCCGGGGACGATATCTTCAGGGGGGATGACGTAGGGGATCAGGTTTTTGAAAGGCTTGTCGGAGCATCCGGAGACGGCCGTCGCGCCGCCGAGGCAGGCTGCTTTTAAGAAATCCCTTCGCGAGAACCGGGCCAAGAAACCCCTCTTAATCTTTCAAGATCTCGGCGGAAAGGGGCCCGAAGATTAAAAATCGAGCAACCCTTCAGCCGCTTGAAAGTATTCTTTGATGGAATTATCGGGCAGCGAAATAGAATTCCCTTTTGTTTATAATCACGGAAACAGAGTGGATATTTAATGGGGTGATTTGAGTATTTTAGCGGTGGGGAATACGTATTTTCCGGCAGATAATTGTAGCCCGTGATCGCTCCCGACAATTTCCCTCGGGAAAAGAAACTCCTCCCCCACTCGTCCTCCCGGAAAGATTCGCGATCCAAATTTTATTTGCCACCGCCCGAGGAAAAGTGAGAAGATAAAATAGATCTTCCAAGAGGGAACGACTGCAGTGAAGGACGTGACGCTTCCAAATCCCGCGCGTATTTCCCGGGTGAAGCTTTTCCTGGCCCTTTCCCGCACTCCTCACGCATTGCTGGACATGGCCACTCCGGGGGCTGCCGCGCTCCTGTGGCTGGGGGCTTTCCCCGCCCCTGAAACCCTGGGCCTGGGCCTGCTCACCGCCTTCTCCGGCTATACCGCCGTGTATGCCCTGAACGACGTGAAAGACTTTCGGGTGGACCGGGAAAAAATCCGAATCCTCGACCTTTCCGCCTCCCGCGGCGACCTGGACAGCGTCTTTGTCCGTCATCCCCTTGCCCAGGGTTTTCTCCGGTACTGGCGCGGGGTTTCCTGGATGGTAGCCTGGGCGGTTCTGGCCATGGCGGGTGCTTATCTTTTGAATCCCGCCTGCATGTTCATCTTCCTGCTGGCCTGCCTGATGGAGGTTGTTTACTGCTCCTTGCTGAAGATCACTCACCTGAGAGGCCTGATCAGCGGGGTGGTGAAAACGTCGGGACCGATGGCGGCGGTCTTCGCCGTGGACCCGGAGCCTGCCCCCGTATTCCTGATCCTTCTGTTCCTCTGGCTATTTTTCTGGGAGATCGGCGGCCAAAACGTGCCGAACGACTGGGCGGACCTCGAGGAGGACCGCAAGCTCAAGGCCAAAACGATCCCGGTTCAATTTGGGCTGAAGATTTCCAGCCGGGTGGTCCTCGCCAGCCTATTGATTACCGTAGCCATCAGCCTGGCAATACCGTGGGCTTTGCCCAAGGAAACGGGATATTTTTATTGGGTTGGAGCCCTTTCGGCGGGGGTGTTCCTGCTTCTCGCGCCGGCTTACCGGCTCAAGACGCATCAGGCGCCGGAGGATGCTTTTCATCTCTTCAACAGGGCCAGTTATTATCCCTTGGCTATGCTGATGGTGACGATGATCAGCTGGGTTTTTTGATTCTATTATTGTTTGGACGCAGATAAACGCGGATGAACGCTGACTCAGCCGACCGCCTCCGAAAATGTGGAAGAGCGGCCGGCGGAGCCGTCGAAACTTTGCCGGAATGACAAGTCGTGAAGCGTTAGCGAATCTTGCATTCTGGAATTTTTATCTGCGTTCATCTGCGTAAATCTGCGTCCCAAGGATAAAATAAATGCAGGAATTCGATCCGGAGTCCTTTTCCCGGTTTGACGGGAAAGAGGGCAGGCCGGTTTACATCGCCCACCAGGGAAAAGTCTTCGACGTAACGAACAGCAAACTCTGGAAAACCGGCGAGCACATGAAGCGGCACCCCGCGGGGCGGGACCTTACGGCGGAAATTGAGGCCGCGCCCCATGGGACCGAGGTCCTGGAACGCTATCCCCAGGTGGGGGTCATAAAGAAAAGGAAGAAGCGCAGCGGGCCATGCCCCGGTTTCTACCGGGCCTCCTGGCGCGCTATCCCTTTCTCCGCCGGCATATTCATCCCATGATGGTTCATTTCCCCATCGTTTTCATGATATCCCCCACGCTCTTTATCGCCCTGTATTTCATCACGGGAAACCCCTCTTTCGAAACCACCTCGTGGTATAACCTGGGCGCCGGAATCCTTTTTTCCCTCCCGGCGATCGGCAGCGGCTTCTTCACCTGGTGGCTGAACTACCTGGCCAGGCCCATGAGGCCGGTCACCATCAAGATCTATCTGTTCTCTTATCCTCTGGGGGTCTCCGTTCCTCGCGTTTGCCTGGCGAATGACGGACCCGGAAATTTTAGTCCGCAACACCGAATGGAGTCTCCTGTATCTTCCTGTTGATCCTTTCCCTGATTCCGCTGGTGACCGTCATCGGCTGGTACGGGGCCACCCTGACCTTCCCCCTGGAGAAGAAATAATTTTCTCTGAGTAAACTCCCGGCTCTCTTCCGCGGGACTCATAAAGTTGACATTTCCGGAAATTTTGTGCTCCCGCCTGTGTTTGGAATTTGCAGCCATGAATCTTTTTCCATTGATATGGCGGCCCACAAGCCCACGGCCGGGGCGATGATCTGCCGCCCCAAAAATTCATGGAAACCCCGGTTCAGGAGGAGATTTACAAAGGGGAAAGGCTGGAGGAAGGCAAATGGAACCGGATGCTGGACGAGTACTATGATCTGCATGGCTGGGACCGGGAAACCGGCTGGCCGACGGGACAAACTCTTTCGGCCCTGGGCCTTGAATCCCTGATTCATAAACTTTCCAGGGCCGGAATACAGTTGCCTTAAACGCCTTAGGCGGTTTTTTCACTTATGAGAATCTCCATTGATAACCAAAAATGCGTAGCCTGCTTTAGCTGCACGCTCGCCTGTTCGTTCCACCATACCCGGGCATTTTCCCCCCAGGAAGCGAGTATTCGCATTCTCCTGGATAATAACGGAGTCATAAATGCCGATGTTCTTCCTACCTGCGATCTATGCACAAAGGAAAGGATCCCTCTTTGTATCGAATTTTGTCCGGTCAAGGCTATAAAGAAAGAAAAGTGAACCCTCCCGTCGAGAAAGGAAATTCTCCCGATCCGTATCCTTCCTGAATATTTGTCCCTGAATTCATCTCCCCATCACATGGCGTAATGTTTCCATGGGCATCGAGTCTTGGTTGCCCGGGCATAATCCACCTTTAGACGATTCACTTGCCAAGCCAATTCAGAAAGATGTCCCGCTTTCCGCGTCCCACAGTTCGTTATTCCGGGCTTGACCCGGAATCCAGTGCCTCGTCTCAAGAAGCCTGTCACGCAGGACCCGAATCAGTTCTGGGCACTCATAGTTGGGATAGAAGACTTTTAGTGAACCGGATAATACTTTCGGCATGGCTGATAAGCCGTTCCGCCTCATTGATCGGGTAGCGTTTTCTTGTTGTTTAAAACTCTCTCTTTTTTTACATTTTTCACCGCAGAGCACGCAGAGATCAGAGAGTGAAATCATTCAAGAAAACAAGATTCAAGAAAACCAGTTCCTTTTTGAGTCTCCACATTCTAATTCTTCTCTGCGTCCTCTGCGCTCTCTGCGGTTAATCTTTTTTTAAAATCTACAACACGGCTACCGCATTGATTTCGATCAGCGCATCCGGATGAACGAAACCCGTTACTTGCACCAAAGTGCTCGTGGGGAAGGGTTCCTTAAAATATTTCAGCCGGATGTCGTGGATATCCCTCAAACCGGTCATGTCTTTGACAAAAACGATTACTTGTACAACATCTTCCATGGATCCCCCGAGTTTTTTTAATGCCCCCTGGATATTTTTCAGGCATTGCTCTGTCTGAACGCGGATGTCTCCTTTTCCAACAAAGTTTTCCTTTTCATCAAATGCAATTTGCCCGGATACCCAAATCATTCTTTTGGCCTTGGAGAGGTCAACTGCCATGGCATTGCAAAAAGCAACTTTCATTCCCATCGCTCTACTAAAAGGAATGCTTTCTTTCTGCATAAATTACCTCCTTTCTCTTAAAGGTATTGCCAAAAGTTATCTCCCTTCTCCCCTTGCGGGAGAGGGTCACGGTGAGGGGTGCATCTTATACCCTTCAGCCTGGAGCTATTCATCACCTATCTTATCACCTGGATCAAGTGCATGCTGCACGCCAGCTTCCCGCAGCCCCTTCCCCCCACCCTTTTCCTCCCACCTCAAGGAGGAGGGGTTTTCCTTCCTTTGCGATATCTTCCAAAACGGTTTTCATAAAACTTTTGACAATATTCATTTAAAAGCTTCGTTTCCAAAGCATGGGACTCGTGGTGGGTATGATTAACACGAAAAATCTTGAAATCGGGGGAGAAATCCCATTGGCCAACCCCTCTCTGAAATCCCCCCCCCCTTTAACAAAGGGGGCAGGGGGGATTTCTGGCAGACCCGTGGTGCGGGCAAGAGATGCACCATGATAGTTTCGCCAGAAATCTGCTGCTGGCCGGGCTATAGAAGGTTATGAAAACTTAAAAAAGAAAAGTTCAAAAATAAAGTTTCTTTCACCTACTACTGTTCGCTTTGACATGGGAGCGGGGGTATCATTTACGAATCGAAAGTTGGAAATGAAAAAACAGGGCCATTTCTGACTTTGCGTTGTGTAATTAGAAAATCGACAAAGCCGTGCAGTCAAGGCATTCACTTTTACGAACGGCGAGCCGCTTAGTTCGAAATGGCCTGATATACAAAATACCGCATACGATGTTGGTAAGGCATATTCTGAGCAGGTTCTTGAGTCATCAAAATAGCGATCAATTCCTCTTTTGGGATCTATCCAGAAATATGTGCCTAAAACACCAGTCCAGTAATAATCACCCTTGGATCCTGGTAAGGGACTTCTCTCTGGTTCGCAATTAGTAGCAAAACCTAACCCAAAACCCTGACCAGTCTCCATGCTGGGACTCGGCCAAAGAATTTGATTTTGAACAGGAGCGCCATATTTATATCCAGGAGGAATGTGATTAGACGTCATGTGCTTTATAGTTTTGGGCGAAACAAGCCGTACTCCATCCCGAGTACCTCCATATAGAAGCATCAGGCAGAAACGAGCGTAATCGTCGGCGGTGGAGACCAATCCCAGGGCACCCATCACCAATTTTCGCTTATTGGTTACATTCTGAAGCCAGGTGGGCTTTTGCCGTAGGGTTGGGCCATACGTGATTGTCGTTCTGCTCCTTCTGCCCAATAGGCCGTGTCTGTTAGCCTAAGGGGCTTTGCTATACGTTCCGCGATAAAGGTATCGAACTCCACCCCGGAAGTGACTTCAACGATACGTGCCAGTATGTCTGTGGACATCGAATAATCCCATGTCGTGCCTGGATGGTATTGGAGGGGCAATTGAGAGAGTTTCGTCACCAGTTCGGCGTTCGTCTGGTTCAGATCGAAAAGATTGGCCTTATTATAGAGGTCCTTCACCATGGATTTGCCAAAGACCCCGTAGGTGATTCCGGAAGTATGGCGGAGCAGGTCCTGTATCGTCATTTGACGATTCGCCTTTTCGAGAACAAGCTCGGCCTTTCCAGTCGCTGGATCTTTCTTCTCGACTCCGACGTTCATCTCTTTGAACTCTGGAAGATACCGGGAAACAGGAAGGGGTAGTTGTATTTTTCCTTCTTCTGCCAACATCATGACCGCAAGGGAAGTAAATGGCTTTGTCATAGAATAGAGACGGAAGATCGAATTGCGGGCCATCGGGATATTTTTTTCTCGATCCTGATAACCAAACGCTTCGTAGTAGGCAATCTTGCCTTTGCGTAAAACCATAGCGACCGCTCCAGGAATAACTTTTTTGTCGACATCAGCTTTAAGCCATACCGAAATTCTTTCCAGCCGCTCTTTTGATAATCCTACCTCTTCAGGGGTTGTCGCTTGAGGAATACCTTGGGCACTGACTATTGAGGCTACCAAAATGGAAAATAGGCAGCCAACGTCAATCGCCTTAACGTTTCCATATTATCCCCTCCAGTTAAATAAGAATTATTGCTTTCTGCGTCGGTCTAAGCGGCTCTTTGTGACATTAAAAGAAAAGCTCCAAAGGGAAAATCTGAATCCCCTTGGAGCCTCATATTAGGTCGTTCTGGAAAATCACCTTCATAAATTCCCCAGGGTTTGGATTAGGGTAAGGAAGGCTATAAATTTTAAACGCCTGATTCAAAAAGGATGAAACAGGAAGGCACCCCCAAGGGAAATCTTAAGCCCTTGGAGGCCTTATTTGATCATCTTTGGC